>NZ_BBMZ01000001.1 GCF_000759795.1 Pseudescherichia vulneris NBRC 102420 | reverse complement strand
CTGCAGCAGCTGAGCCAGGGTAGCTATCCGCTGACGGCGACGCTGACCGATGCGGCCGGTAACACCCAGACCGTGACGCAAAATATCGATGTGAAAACCGCCTTACCTGCGCTTAACGTCCAGGCGCTGACCGACGGTAACGATCTGGATGCGGCAGAGATCAAGGTCGATCAGATCCTTCAGGGAACGGTGACCAATGCCGAGCCGGGTAGCGTGATTACCGTGACGCTCGGTTCGGGCAGCTATCAGGGCACCGTGGATGCGGGTGGCAGCTGGCGCGTGACCCTGCCTGCCGTGGAGCTGCAAAAGCTTGCAGACGGCACCAACACGCTAACCGTCAGCGTAACCGACACTTACGGTCAGAACACCTCGGTTGAGCATAGCTTTACCGTTGATACCACCGTTGATGCGGTGGCGATCAGCATTATCTCCAGCGATGACTACCTGAATTTTGATGAGGCGAGCAGCGATCTGGTGATCAACGGCAACAGCGCCGGGCTGCCGGTCGGTACCGTAGTAACCGTCACGCTGAACGGGCAAAACTATGTCGGTGCGATTGCCGCCAACGGTGCGTGGCAGGTGACAATCGGCTCTGCCGATCTGCTGGCACTGAACGACGGCGCTGCCGTGGTGACCGCTACCGCAACCGGCCCTAACGGTGTTGTCATCGACAGTCATACCTTTACGGTGATCGTTAACGATCTGCCGCAGGCGGTGGTCAATACGCCGTTTGGTGATGGGGTGGTGAACCTTACTGAATCCGAGCGTGATCAGTTCGTGACCGGCAATACCGGCGTCACCGGTGCAGGGCAGACGGTTGTGGCGACGCTCAACGGGCAGCAGTACACCGGTACCGTTGCCGCCGATGGCAGCTGGTCGCTTGTCCTGCCAGCCGGGGCGATGACGACCCTGCCGGACGGCCCGGCATCGTTTGACGTGACCGTTACCGATGCCGCAGGCAACGACGCTTCCCAGACCATCCCGTTCAACGTAGATAAAGTGCCGCCGGAGGTAACCGTTCAGCCGATCAACGGTACGGATACGCTTAACGGTACGGAAGTGCAGAGCAACCAGGCTATCAATATTATCTCACCGGATGCCGCCCAGGTGACCGTAAACATCAACGGTGCAGGCTACACGGCGCTGCCGGGTGCCACGCCGGGTAGCTGGGTGGTGACCCTGCCTGCCGGTGCGCTGGCTGCGCTGCCTGACGGGCAGGTCGCCTATACCGTGACCGTGACCGATGCGGCCGGTAACGCAACGATCATTACCCGGGGCGTTAGCCTGGACGGGACGCCGCCGAACGTGGTGGTCGATCCGGTTACCCGTGATAACGTGCTCGATCCTGCCGAACTGGCAAACGGCTTTACCCTCACGGGCCGCACCGTGCCTGCCGAACCAGGCGCAACGGTGGCCCTTACCGTTAACGGCCAGCCGCTCAGCGGCGTGGTTAACGCCGACGGCAGCTGGGCGGTACAGGTTCCGGCTACGGCCCTCAGCGGCCTCGGCGACGGTCCACAGCAGCTTACGGTGACGGTCACGGACAGCGCGGGCAACGCCTCTGCGCCGCTGAACGTCGGTTTTGCCGTTGACTCCACCGCCAGCGCGCTGCTGATCAACCCGGTAGAAGGGGACAACGCCATCAGCCTGGCGGATATCAGCGACGGGATCACCATCAGCGGTTCGTCGGTGCGCATTCCTGAAGGTACGCCGGTCACCGTTACCCTTAACGGGCAGCAGTATCAGGGCATAGTGAACGGCGGCGGTTTCTGGACCGTGAACGTACCGAATGCCGCTGCCGCGCTTATCAGCGATGGTACGGCAACCGTGACCGTCTCGTCGGTCGATGTTAACGGCGCACCGCTGTCCAGCGAGCAGCAGTTCGTGATCATTACTCAGCAGCTGCCGCTGGCAACAATCAACACGCCGTTTGGCGATGGCACTATCAATATCGTTGAGGCTGCGGCAGGCGGAGCGTTAACCGGCACGACCGGCAGCCGTGGCGCAGGCCAGACCGTCACCGTCCAGCTGGACAACAACGCGCCACTAACCGGGACGGTGGATGCCAACGGCAACTGGACGCTGCCGCTGACGCCAGCGCAAATCAGTGGGCTGGGGCAGGGATCGCATACGGTGACGGTCACCGTCGCGGATGCGGCGGGCAACCAGAATACCCAGACCGCACCGCTGAACGTTGATACCGTAGCGCCGTTGCTGACGATCAATGACGTGACGGTGGATAACACCATCAACGGCAGCGAAGCCAGCGGGGCCATTGTGATCAGCGGTACCGGTGGGCCATACGATGCCCAGAACGTGCAGGCGGTGATCGTGCTGGTTAACGGCCAGAACTACGATGCGATCCTGCAGCCGAACGGGACCTGGAGCATTACTCTGCCAGCCGGGGCGCTGGCAAACGTTGCCGACGGGCCGGTGGCGATCTCAGCAAGGATCACCGATCCAGCAGGGAATACTACTACTACCCCGGGCAGTTTCATCCTTGATGCCTCGCCGCTGAATGCCCCGCTGATTGCGGTGAATACCGTGTCGGCAGACAACTTTGTCAACGCACTGGAGGCGCAGAGCCCGCTGACGATCGGCGGCACCACCACGCGGGTAGAAGAGGGACAGACCGTTACGGTGATCCTGAGCGGTCAGAGCTATACCGCTCAGGTCGCTGCCGACGGCAGCTGGACGCTGGATATTCCGCCTACGGCGCTGGCGGCAGTGGCTGACGGGGCGCAAACCATCAGCGTGCAGGTGACCGATCGCGCTGGCAACGTGGCGACGGGGGCGCAGAACGTAACCTTCGCCGCCACCCCGGCTTCTCAGCCGACGCTGACCGTGAACGTCGTGGCGCAGGATGACATCGTCAATATTCAGGAGCAGGGTCGTGATCTGATCGTTAGTGGCTCGTCGAGCAATCTGGCAGCGGGTACGGTGATCAGCGCCACCTTCGCTGGCGCACCCTACAGCGCGACCGTAGGCAGCAACGGCAGCTGGCAGTTTATCGTGCCACAGTCGGTGGTACAGACTCTCGCTGATGGTACCACCTATACCGTTACCGCCACGGCGGTAGATGCGGCGCAGAATAGTGCCCAGGCTACGCATACCGTTGGCGTCGATCTGACGCGGCCGCTGCTCACCGTGCAGACAGCAGGCTCTTTCCTGGAGGATAACCGGGTCAACATCGCTGAGTCGCAGCTGGATCAAATCATCACCGGAACCGGTACGCCGGGCCTGACGGTGCTGCTGCCCATTAACGGCAAAACCATTGCGGCGGTCATTGACGGTGACGGTGGCTGGAGCATGACTATTCCGGCAGGGGATCTGCAATCGCTGCCGCAGGGAACCTCACAGCTGGGCTTCAGCGTCACCGATCCGCAGGGCAACAGTCAATCTGTGCCGGTGTCGATTAACGTCAATACCCAGAATGCACCGGCCATTACGCTCAATGCCGCCTTTGGCGATAACATCGTCAGTTCGGCAGAGCTGGCTGCGGGCACGACCCTCACCGGGACGGTTAGCGGTGTGCCAACCGGCAATCAGGTCACCGTCACTATTGGTACGCAAAACTTCTTTGGCACCGTTACCGGCACCACCTGGGCCGTAACCGTAGCAGGCGGTGAACTGGCCGGGAATGGCATCTTGCCTGTTACGGTAACGGCGCTTGATGCATTTGGTAACCCGGCCACGGCCAGCACCAGTCTCGACGTCGTGCGCTTTGGGCCTGCGGCAGAGCTGCCGCCAGCGCTGTTTGGTGATGGCTACCTCAACCAGGAGGAGGCCAATACCGGGGCGCAGATTACCGGCTCAACCGGCCAGGCCGGGCCAAACCAGCAGGTGAGGATCGTCATTGATGGCCTACAGGAGTTTGTCGGTACCGTAGACGTTAACGGCAACTGGACGGTGCCGTTAACACCACAGCAGCTGAATGCCTTTACTGACGCGACCCATACCATGACGGTGATCGTTACCGACCGGGCGGGCAACGTCGCTACCTCGCCAGCACAGAACTTTACCGTTCGTACCGATGCGCTGACGCCGCCGACGCTGGATACCGCCTTTACGGATGGCTTCCTGAGCGCCGCCGAGACGCTGACTGACTCGGCGCTGACCGGATCGACGGGCGTGCCTGCTGGTCAGGTGGGCAGCGTGCTGGTGAGCATCAACAGCGGTCCGGCACTCGTGGCGACGGTAACAGGCGCCACCTGGACGCTGCCCCTGACCGCCGCACAATTGCAGGCGCTGCCGGACGGTGTGCTGAACGTAAACATTACCGTCACCGATATCGCCGGGAACCAGATCTCCGGGCAGGGCAGCTTTGAAGCGATTGTTGATGCCCTGCCGCAGGCGCAGTTTGTGACCCCGTTTGGCGATGGCACACTGAACTTCACCGAATCGCAAAGCGATCAGGTGCTGCGCGGCAATACCGGCGTCACCGGGCCGGGGCAGACGGTTAGCGTCACGTTGAGCACCGGCCAGATCTATAACGGTCCGGTGCAGGAGAATGGCGATTGGATCATCACCCTGCCTGCTACCGATCTGCAAACCCTGGCTAACAACACCACGCCGACCTTTGAGGTGACCGTCCGCGATCGGGCAGGCAATATCGATACCGATCCGGGCAGCTTCCAGGTGCGTACCGCGCTACCTGTGCCGGTTGCTAATAACCTGTTTGGCGATAACATTCTCAATATCAACGAAGCGGCGGGCGCGGCGCAGATCACCGGATCTACCCAGGTGCTCGGGCCTAACCAGTTTGTGACCATTCGGGTTGATGTGAACGGTACGCCGTATACGGCTAACGTGCTGGAAGATGGCACATGGACCATTAACCTGCCGGCAGGCTCGCTGCAGTCGCTGGCCCAGGGGCCGCACCAGCTGGTGATCTATGCCGAGGATCAGTACGGCAACAGCGCTACCGTCCCGGTACCGTACCAGGTGGCGCTGACCCCGCCAAACGTGACCATCACTACGCCGCTGTTTGGCGATAACGTGGTCAGCGTGGATGAGGCGAGCGGCACCAATACCATCGCTGGTAGCTTTACCACGACTTACCCGGTGGGAAGCCGCGTTGACGTGACGGTGGGCGGCAAGCTCTTTACTAACGTGCCGGTAAACGGTACGACCTGGTCTCTGACGCTGACCGACGCCGATTGGGCGGGCGTGGCGCGAGGGGATCAAAGCGTGCAGGTCACGGTAACCGACGGCGCGGGCAACGCCAACAGCACCAGCGCCCCGGTCACTATCCTGATCGATGTGCCGACGCTGACGGTCACCACGCCGTTTGCTGGCGATAATGTCCTGACCTACGAAGAGAGCCAGACGGTGCAGACCATCGCCGGGACCTCAACTAACCTGGAAGCCGGGCAACCGTTGCTGGTGACCTTCCCTAACGGAAGCACCTTCAATACCACTATTCAAGCGGACGGCAGCTGGACGTTGCAGCTTACGCCAGCGGATATGGCAGGGCTGACGGCGGGCACCATCACCGTTCAGGCCACGGATCGCGCGGGCAACCTGGTGTCAATCGACGGCGGCACGCTGGCGGTCGATCTGACCCCGCCGCCAGCCTTCCTGACCCTGGACGTGATCGCAGGCGATAACCTTGTTAATGCCAGCGAACTTACGGGCGATACCCTGCCGATCGCTGGCCGGGCCGTTAACGTGACCGGGCTGGTGAACATTCTGCTTGATGGACAGTTCATTGGAAACGCGACTATCGCCCCGGACGGCAGCTGGGCCTTCAACGTGCCGCGCGCGGCGCTGGGTGACGGCCCGCATACGCTCAGCGTCGAGAGCGTAACCACGCCGGGCTTCACGTCATCCCAGCCGTTTGTTGTCGATACCGTTGTGCCAACCATCACGCTGAACAACTTTGCCAGTGACAACGTTGTCAATACTGATGAGAAGGGCCTGAGCCAGACCATCAGCGGGACCGCCAGCGAGCCGGGCCGCGATGTCCAGGTGACGCTCAACGGCAAAACCTACTATGCAACGGTCAATCCTCAAGGCGAATGGGCAGTTACCGTTCCGCAGAGCGACGTCGCAGGACTGACCGACGGCACCTATCCGCTGACTGCCAGCATTACCGATGCGGCAGGCAACCCGCAAAGCACCACCCAGACGGTAACGGTCGATGCCAGCGCGCCGCTGCTCTACGTTGACGCCCTGGGCGTGCCGGCGGTGCTCAATACCGCCAGCGCGGCGACAGGACTGCTGCTGCAGGGGACGGGCGATCCGGGTAACGAGGTGACCATCCAGCTTGGACCGATCAGCTGGACCGGGCAGGTCGATGCGCAGGGTAACTGGCGCTATGACTTCCCGAATATCGATCTGACCACGCTGGCCGATGGTCCGCAGGTGATCAGCATCTCTTCGCGGGACAGCGCTGGCAACGTTTCTACTAACAACGTTGCGCTGAACGTTGCGCTCAATCCTACTCTGGGCCTGCTCTTTGACTCGCTCTTCTTTGGCGATGGCATTCTGAACGTGGCCGAGTCGCTGGTTACCCAGACCCTGACGGGCCGGGTCGAAGGCGACTATCGCGGGGCGCGAGTTAACCTGACGCTGGTGGGCACGGACGTGACCATTAACGATCTACTGGTCGGGCCGGACGGTCGCTTCTCCGTCAACCTGCCGCCGGAGCTGTTGCGGGGGCTGCTGACCGACACCCTGGCGCTGCAGTTTGACGTCATCGACGCCAACGGTAATACCCGTCAGGAGATTGTTGACGTAGGCCTGGCACTGACCGACCTGCCGGTCGTGGGCGAGATCCTGATGACGGCGGACAACGTGCTTAACAGCGTAGAGAGCGGCGTTGCCCAGACCCTGAGCGGGACGCTCGACAACGCGGCGAACGTCACGGGCATGGTGGTCAACTTTGGTGGTCAGGCGATCAATGCGGTTGTGGATACCGTCACCGGGGCCTGGTCTGCGGTACTGCCGGAGACGCTGCTTAACACCCTGCCGGACGGCCAGGCGAACGTGGGTCTTGCCATCACCGACGCCTTTGGCAACGTCATTAATACCAGCGCCAGCTTTAACGTGGCGCGGGCGCTGCCGACCATTGGGCTCGATCCGCTGTTTAGCGACGGCGTGTTGAGTATTCCTGAGCTGCTGGGTTCCGCCCTGAGCGGCACCGCAACCCGCCTCGCCGGACAGCAATTGACTATCCAGATCGGTAACGCCGAGGCCTTTACCACCAACGTCGATGGCAGCGGTCGCTGGGCCGTGAACCTGCCGGCGGCGGTGCAGGCTCTGCTACAGGGTATCGGCACGGGGGATGTGCCGGTGACCGTTAGCGCCTTCGACCAGTACGGCAACCCGGCAAGCCAGACGGCTAGCATTCGGGTGGACCTGGTGGCACCGGTGCTTAATAGCCTGGCGGTATTTACCGACAACGTACTCAACGTCGCGGACTCGCTGCTGAGTCAGACCATCAGCGGCGTGGTGGGTAACGCGCCGGTCGGCTCCCGCGTCGAGGTACAGGTGGCAGGTAAAACCTTCCTCGGCTCGGTCGGGGCGGGCGGCTTGTTCTCAATCAATCTGGCGCCATCCGATCTGACCGGCCTGCTGGACGGTGCCTTCCAGCCGCAGGTGACGATCGTCACTCCGGACGGCAACAGCGCCCAGATCGCCGCGCCGGTGGAGGTGCGGGTAGGCCTGGCTAACCTGCCGACGGTCGTAATCAACTCCCTGTTCGGCAACGATGGCTACATCAACCTTGCCGACCTGAGCGTCGCTCAGACCATCAGCGGGACGGCGGCAGGGCTCGCATCGGGCCTTGTCACCGTCAACGTGGCAGGCCAGCCTTTCACCGGCAACGTGGTTGACGGGGTCTGGTCGGTGACGGTACCGGCAGGGGCCTTAGCGGGTAGCGTGGTCAACGGCGCGCTGAGCGTAACTGCCAGCGTAGTGGATACCGTCGGCAACGTGGTCACCGGCAACCAGGTGGTGAATGCCATCGTGCAGAACCTGCCGACGCTGGGCCTCAACACGCTGTTTGGTAACGGCACGCTGGATCTGGGCGATCTCCTCTCCACGCCGCTGCTGTCGGGGACCAGTTCTAACCTGGCCGCTGGTACGCTTATCGACGTTAAAATCGGGCCATTAAGCCTGACCACCACCGTCGGGGCGAACGGAACCTGGCAGCTGCCGGTACCAACCCTCTCGCTGCAAGGGCTGGCTGACGGCGTGTTGCAGGTCACCGCCACCGCCCGCGACGTGGCGGGTAACGTTGCCAACACCGCACAGGATCTGACGGTGGCGATCCAGCAGGCACCTTCGCTGCTGATCAATACCCTGTTTGGCGGCAACGGGCTGAACGCGGCTGAGATCCTCAGCGCGCAGGTCATCACCGGGACCAGTACTAACGCGGCCGGTTCGCTGGTCAACGTCTCCCTTGGCGGTAAAACCTACCAGTCAACGGTGGCGGCCAACGGCAACTGGTCTGTATCGGTGCCGAAAACCGACCTCGCGGCGCTGCTGGATGGGACGCTGACGGTCAACGCCAGCCTGGTCAACCCGGCAGGCAAGAACGCTGCTGCTACCTCGCTGGTGGATGTGATCACCCACAACCTGCCGACCATCTCGCTGACCTCGCTGTTTGGTAATGATGGCTACCTCAACATCAACGAGGCGGCGTCGGGCCAGGTCATCGGCGGTAAAATCGGCGGTGTACCGGCGGGAGCGTCTGTTGTCGTTACCCTTGGCGGAACGCCGATTAACGCCCTCGTTGATGCAGCGGGCAACTGGACGGCGACGGTTAGCAACTCGTTGCTGCAAAACCTTGCTACCGGGGCGCTGAAGGTCGGCGTAGCGGTAACCGACCGGGTGGGTAACACCACGGCAACCGAGGCGGACGTTAGCGTCAAGCTGACCCAGCCAACGCTGGCAATTACGCCGATTACCAACCTGTTAGGTGTTATTGGGGGTGTGCTCACTGGCCTGCTTGGCTCAGCGAAGCTGACCATCAGCGGGACCTCCAACAACCTCGGTCAGGGCGCGCTGGTGCACCTCAACCTGCTCAACCTTGCGCAGGCGACGGCAATAACCGGTGCCGACGGCAGATGGTCAACTACGCTTGATGTAGGGCTTGATTTAGCGAAGATTTTGTCGCTTGGCACGGTCATCAATCTCTATGCCGCAGACGTGGCAGGGAACGTGGGATACCTGAACGTTGGCCTCAACGGCAGTAACCCCACCACCACGCCGCCAGTCGGGACGCAAACTCTTGCGGCAGAAGCCACCAGCTTCTCGCTGCTGGCAGCCAGTGCGGTAGAGAGCAGCGATACTACCCAGCAGACCACGGAGGAGAATAGCGCAACGCATGCCGCCGTGAGTCGTGTAGCGGCCACCCCTAACAGTGAAGAAAATGCCTCTGACGCTAGTGCATCAGGCGGCACGGCTGACGAGGCCTTCACCATTGGCGGCCTGAGCATCACCCTGGCCGATGGGACGCAGCAGAGCGGGGAGAGCGTGCAGGGCAGCGCCGGCAGCGACACGATCCACCTTTCGACGCTGGGCTTTATTGATATCAACGGTGGCGCGGGCACCGATACCCTGGTGCTGGATGGCGTCAATATGATCCTTAACCTTATTGATACCGCGAGCCGTGTCCACAACGTCGAGATCATCGACCTCGGTAAATCGGGTACTAACAGCCTGACGCTCGATCTGAACGAAGCGCTGACGGTAACCGATAAGCCGGAAGACGATCTGGTGATTAAAGGCAGTAACGGTGACCAGGTGAACCTGGTGCATGGGGCGAACGACATCTGGGCTGTCAGCGGTCAGCGCGAAGTCGACGGGATGCAGTTCGATGTCTATCACAACAGTGCTCAAAACACGACGTTAGGCGATGTGCTGGTCCAGCAAGGGCTGCACGTCAATATGGTATAGCGTTATCCCTGTCATTTATGCCTCAGGGATGAGGCATAAAAGATAAAAAAAGATCACCAGGGAAAGTCAGGGTGGATAGATGAAAGCAAAGGCATTGTATTTAGTTCTGCTGGCCGCGCTCGGAGCGAGCGTGATGAGCACAGCATACGGAGAAGAGCAGTTTAACTGGCAGGCCGCCCCCGGAGAACAGCTCCAGGCGCAGCTGACAATCAAAGAAGCAATTTTACGCGCCTTCGCTCGCAACCCCAAAATTGCCCAGGCGGCGGCGCAGATACACGTAGGAAAAGCGAATCTGGACGAGGCGGAGAGCGCCTGGTTTCCACAGGTTTCGCTGCAGGGTAACGTGGGGCGTTCGCACCGCAACGACTCGGCAGGCTCCCTCAACAACAACGGCTCCGGCGGCGTCAGCCTCAAGCAGCTGATCTACGACTTTGGCAAAACCGGCGGCAGCATTGATGAGCAGCATAATCTTTCCGATGCCTACCGCTACGATCTCTATAACTCCCTCAATGAGGTCGGCATGGAGACGCTGCAAACCTACCTGCAGGTCAAGCGCTACCAGGCGCTGGCCGAAGCAGCACGCAAAAATATTGTCTCACTGCAGAGCGTGCAGGAGATGGCCGATCTGCGCGCCGAGGCCGGATTAAGCTCCCAGTCCGACGTGTTGCAGGCCCAGACGCGCATCGCCGGGCTGAACGCCTCGCTCGCCCAGTACGAGGCCCAGACCCGCTCGGCTCAGGCGGCGTTGAGCGTGCTCACCGGCGTGAAGTCGGACACGCTCCCCGATCTGCCTGAAGATCTGATGAAGCAGAAAATCACCCTTAATTCTCTCCCCTACGAACGCAGCAATGCGGTGCGCAGCGCTCAGGCGAGGCAGCTGGCGGCGGACGACCGCATTCGTCAGGCCCAGGCTCAGCACTGGCCGACGGTCTCGGTGCAGGCGGGGCGGACGCGCTATCAGAACGATAACGACAGCTACTGGGACGATCAGGTTCAGCTGGTGGTGGATGCCCCAATCTATCAGGGCGGTGCCGTCGGTGCTCGCGTTGATGCGGCCGAGGGGGACAGGGCTAGCGCCCGGGCGCAGGTGGAGGCCAGCAAGCTGGATATTAACCAGCGCGCCGCCACCGCGTGGGCCGACCTTACCGGGGCGCAGCAGCGCCAGCAGGCAGGGGATGCCCAGTACCAGAGCGCCGATCGCGCCCGGGGGGTCTATCGCGACGAGTACCGCCTGAGCAAGCGCAGCCTTAACGATCTGCTTAGCATTGAGCAGGACGTGTTTCAGGCCGATACCGCGTCGATTACCGCTCGCTACGACGCCTGGGATGCCGCGGTACGCTATGCGGCCGCCGCAGATAATCTATTAGATATGTTAGGCATTGAGCGTAGCCGCACTATCGGCGATACCCTGCCATCACTTTAAGCGCTAACGGCCAAGGAGTAGTTATGCAACAGCCGGATACTGATAGCTGGATCAATGTCATGGTGCGGGCGGCGGGGCGGTTTGGCCTGCCGGCGGATGCGCCTGCCGTACGCCAGCAGATGCGCTGGTTTGAGAGTTTGCCGCTTAACGCGCGGCTGGAGAGATTAAGCGGCCTGATGGGACTCCAGGTGCGCGTAGTAGAGCTGGAGAAGATGCGCTGGAATGCGCAAAACCTGCCGGTCATTGTGCAGCTAGAGTCCGGCGAACTGATGCTGCTGGAGTCTATTGATGCCGACGGGCTGGTGGCCTACTGGCTGAGCGAGGGGGGCGATCTGGTGCGCGAGGAGGCGCTGGAGACGCTGCTCACCCGCGTTAAGCCGGAGGTGGTGATGCTCGGTATTGCCGCCCGTGGGCGCGACTCCCGCATCGACGACTTTACCCGTCCCTGGGAGGAGCACTGGTTCTGGCGGCACTTCCGCCATGCCAAGCGCAAGCTCTCCGAGATCGCCCTGGCTTCGGTGCTGGGCAACGTGCTGGCTCTGGCGGGGATCCTCTTCTCGATGCAGGTCTATGACCGGGTTATTCCCGCTCAGTCGATCCCCACCCTGTGGGTGCTGTTTATCGGCGTGCTGTTTGCCGCCCTGCTGGAGTTTATGATCCGCCTGGCGCGTACCCATGTCTCTGACATTATGGGCAAGCATATCGATCTCAACGTCTCCTCGCTCTTTTTTGCCCGCGCGATGGCGATCAAGAACGACTCCCGGCCAAAATCCACCGGCTCGTTTATCTCCCAGCTGCGTGAGATTGACCAGGTGCGCGAGCTGCTCACCTCGACCACCGTCGGCGCGGCGATGGATATTCCTTTTGTCCTGCTGTTCCTCGGCATCATGGCGCTGGTGGGCGGCCCGCTGGTGATCATTCCGCTGATCGCCATTCCGCTGATCGTGATCCCTGGGATCCTCGTCCAGTGGCCGATGGCCAAGCTGGCGAAAGAGGGGATGCGGGAGAGTGCGATCCGCAACGCGGTGCTGGTGGAGTCCATTGAGGGCGTCGAAGATATCAAGGCCCTGCAGGCCGAGCCGTACTTCCAGCGCCAGTGGGAGCACACCCATGCCGTGGGGGCCAACATCGGCATGAAGCAGCGCGTCTGGGGTGCACGGCTGAGCGGCTGGGCCTCTACCGTTCAGCAGATCACCTATGCCGGGATGCTGGTTTTCGGCTGCTATCTGGTGATGGAGGGGAACATTACGACCGGTACGCTGGTGGCCTGTAGCCTGCTCTCGTCGCGCACCATCGCGCCGCTGATGCAGCTGACCATGGTCTTCTCCCGCTGGCAACACGCCAAAATGGCGATGAACGGCCTCGACGATCTGCTCAAGAAGCCGCTGGATAAGAGCGCCGATCAGAAAATGGCCCACTGCCCGGTGCTGGCCGGTCACTATCAGGTGCAGAAGGTGCAGTACAGCTACGATCCCGAGAAGGGCGATCAGGCGGCGCAGATCGACGGTCTGGAGATAAAGCCCGGCGAGCGGGTGGCGATCCTCGGCAAGACCGGGGCGGGTAAATCGACCCTGCTGAAGCTGCTGTCAGGTCAGGCGCAGGCCAGCAAGGGTAAAGTGATCATCGACGGCGTCGATATGGCGCACATCGATCCCATGGATGTTCGCCGTCAGGTGGGCTACCTCTCCCAGGACTCACGCCTCTTTTTCGGCACGCTGCGGCAGAACCTGATGCTGGGCCATCCGCATGCTACCGAGGCGGAGCTAATCCAGGCCCTGCGCATCAGCGGCGCGATTGGCATGGTGCAGCAGGATGCCGCCAGCCTCGACCGGCTGATTAACGAGGGCGGACGTGGCCTCTCCGGCGGCCAGCGCCAGATGGTGCTGCTCAGCCGCCTGATTGTGCGCAACCCGCAGATCGTACTGCTTGATGAACCCACGGCATCAATGGATGAACAGCTGGAGGCGTGGGTCATTCGCCAGCTTCAGCAGTGGCTCACCGGACGCACGCTGGTGCTGGTGACCCACCGCCCGGCGCTGCTGAATCTGGTCGACAGAATTGTGGTGATGGAGAACGGCAAGGTGATTGCCGACGGGCCGCGCGACACGCTGCTTCAGCAGGCGGCGCGCAACAGCAACGTGGCATCGATAGCCTGAGGAGCGAGCGATGAGTCAACTGAGTATGCAGGACGATCTCGCCCGTCAGGGGCGGTTCTACTCGTCGGTGATCTGGCTGACGTTGGCGGGGCTGCTGATCTTCGTGGTGTGGGCGTGGTGGGCGATTCTGGATGAGGTGACGGTGGGAACGGGCAAGATCACGCCGTCAACCCATGCTCAGGTGATCGAGAGCCTCGACGGCGGCATTGTCAGCGCGATGCTGGTGCGCGAGGGGGATATCGTTGAGCGCGGGCAGATGCTTGCCCGGCTCGATCCCACTCGCTTTCAGTCTAACTACGGTGAGTCGGCGGCCAGGGTGCGGGCGCTGCGCGCGTCCAGCGAGCGTCTGCGCTCGGAGCTGACCGGAGAGCCGCTGCGCTTTAGCGAGGAGTCGATGCGCGAGCCGGAGCTGGTGGCGCGTGAGCGGCAGCTGTACGAATCCCGGCGGCGCAATCTGAACGAGACGGTGGCAAACCTGCAAAAAACCTATCAGCTGGTGATGTCAGAGCTGCGCATGACCCAGCCGCTGGTGGCCAAGGGCGCGGCAAGTGAGGTAGAGGTGATCCGCCTTCAGCGGCAGGCTACCGAGCTACAGGGTAAGATCGACGAGGCGCGCAACCAGTTTGCGGTGCGCGCCCGCGAGGAGCAGGTAAAAAACAACGCCGATCTCGACGCGCAGATCCAGGCGATGAGCGGTAAAGCGGATCAGGTGGATAGGGCGACGCTCTTCTCGCCGGTGCGCGGCATCGTCAAGGATATTCAGGTCACCACCGTCGGCGGCGTCCTGCAACCGGGGGGCAAGCTGATGGAGATCGTCCCGCTGGAGGATCAGCTTTTAGTCGAGACCCGGATTAACCCACGGGATATCGCCTACATCCGTCCGGGCCTGCCCGCGACGGTCAAGGTCACCGCCTACGACTCCTCGATCTACGGGAATCTTACCGGTCTGGTGGAGGTGGTGTCGCCGGATACGCTTCAGGATGAGGTACGCCGGGACCAGTTCTACTACCGCGTCTATGTGCGCACCAAGAGCGCCGAACTGCAAAACAAGAGTGGTCAGCGCTTCCCAATCCTGCCGGGTATGGTGGCAAACGTAGAGATTAAAACCGGACAGAAATCGGTGATGGACTACCTGATCAAGCCGCTGAACAAGGTCAACGAGGCGCTGCGCGAGCGCTAGGCAATCTTACAGAAGGCAGGCACACCCTCTCCCCAGCGGAGAGGGAGGTGCTTGAGATGTTGCAGTTTAGCGCCCGGCGTTTTTCATAATACGGGCTTTATCGACCTGCCACTCGCGCTCTTTCACATCGGAGCGTTTGTCGTGCTGTTTCTTACCGCGCGCGACGCCAATCTTCACTTTGCACCAGGCATTTTTCCAGTACATAGAGAGGGCGACAACGGTATAGCCTTCGCGGTTTACGCGGCCATAGAGCGTGTCGAGCTCGCGCTGGTTGAGCAGCAGCTTACGGTTGCGGGTAGGGTCGCAGACGACATGGCTGGAGGCGACGCTCAGCGGCGTAAAGTTGGCGCCGAACAGGTAGGCTTCACCCTCAATGAGGATCACATAGCTGTCGCTGATGTTGGCCTTCCCGGCGCGCAGGGACTTCACTTCCCAACCCTGAAGGGAGACGCCCGCTTCGAACTCTTCTTCGATAAAATATTCGTGACGGGCGCGCTTGTTGAGCGCAATGGTAGCGGAACCCGGTTTATGTGCTTTTTTCTTTGTCATAAGTATCGTAAATCGTCGGTAATCAGCTGTTGAAAAATACCCCATCTATCCTGCGAGGTGTAACGCGTTATATTAGCATGAGTTTGCCTTTGCGTTTTCCTTTCCTGGACAGGAAATGTTATTATTTATGAGGTGTAGACCTCAGGATAACGCTATGCCGCAGATAAGCCGAACTGCTTTAGTGCCTTACAGCGCAGAGCAGATGTATCAATTAGTGAACGACGTAAAGTCCTACCCGGAATTTTTGCCAGGCTGTACCGGCAGCCGGGTTCTGGAAGCAAGCCCGACGCAGATGACGGCTGCCGTTGATGTCTCGAAGGCAGGCATCAGCAAGACGTTCACTACCCGTAACACCCTTACCAATAACCAAAGCATTCTGATGCAGCTGGTGGATGGTCCCTTTAAGCAGCTGATGGGCGGCTGGCGGTTTACGCCGCTGAGTCCCGATGCCTGCCGTATTGAGTTCAATCTGGACTTCGAATTCACCAACAAGCTGATCGAGCTGGCGTTTGGTCACGTGTTCAAAGAGCTGGCCTCAAACATGGTGCAGGCGTTTACCCATCGCGCCAAAGAGGTTTACAGTGCCGGGTGACATTCGCGTTGAAGTGGCCTATGCCCTGCCGGAGAAGCAGTACCTGCAGCGCGTGACGCTGAGCGAGGGGGCAACGGTGGAGGAGGCGATTAACGCCTCGGGTCTGCTGGAGCTGCGTTCCGATATCGATCTTGCGAAAAACAAGGTGGGTATCTTCAGTCGTCCGGTGAAGCTTGCCGACGCCGTGCAGGACGGTGACAGGGTGGAGATCTACCGCCCGCTGATTGCCGATCCGAAAGAGCTGCGGCGCAAGCGTGCGGAAAAAGCGGACGACGAATAGCGACGTGCTCAAATAAAAAACGTGCTCCAACAAAAAAGCGCTCATTGAGCGCTTTTTGTTTGTTTACCTGACGGGACCTAGTTGGACAGGGCCGGTTTGTTATCGATGTTGGTCAGCACGCCGTTACTGTTAAAGGTCAGGGTCAGCGTCTGCTGCGTGACATCTTCATGGCCTGGCTGCTGGCGGAACACGTAGAACCAGGTGTTAGTACCAAACGGATCGCTCATCATCGGAGTACCCAGCGCATAGGCAACCTGCTGTTGCGTCATGCCGATACGAATTTTAGAGATGTCGTTAGGTGCCAGATAGTTCCCCTGGTTGATATCTGGGCGGTAAACCACTTTCTCCAGAGTGGAACAGCCAGCAGTCATCATCAGAAGAACCGCTGCGGCAGCAGTCAGCGTTTTACAGCGCATAGTGATTTGGTTCCTTTTCGGGCCTGGTAGTACGCGGCTCATTTGTAATATGCCGATAATAATAGACCTTTAGCGAGTTTGAAACCTCTGCTATCGGATCCAGCGGCGATTTTATGTCTCACTATGACCCAGAATTAGCTGAAAAGTTTAGGCTGCGAGCAGTTCTTTCGCATTAGCCAGCGTGTTCCGGGTGACCTCGCTGCCGCCCAGCAGGCGCGCCAGCTCCTGCAGCCGTGCCTTTTTATCCAGCGGCTGCATGTGGGTTTCGGTCATGGCACCGTCGGTCTCTTTGCTGACGTAGAAGTGGTGGTGACCACAGCCCGCCACCTGCGGCAGGTGCGTTACGCACATCACCTGGGTGGATTCCCCCAGCTGGCGCAGCAGTTTGCCGACTACCGCTGCGGTCGGGCCGCTGATCCCCACGTCAACCTCATCGAAAATCAGCGCCGGGGTTTCCATCTTACGGGCGGTAATCACCTGGATCGCCAGGGCGATACGCGACAGCTCACCGCCGGAGGCCACTTTCGAAATCGCCTGCATCGGTTGGCCCGGGTTGGTGGTTACGCGGAACTCAATGCGGTCAGCCCCTTCCAGCGTCAGGTGACGCTCGTCAAAGCTAACGTCGATATGGAAACGACCGTGCGGCATCGACAGGGCGTGCATGCTCTCGGTGATCAGCCCGCTCAGCTCCTGGGCATACTTCATGCGCTGCGCATGCAGCAGCTGCGCGGTCGCCAGCGCCTGCTGATGGTGCTTCTGCACCGCCAGGGAGAGCGTCTCCTGAGAGTCGGCCTGATCGTCAAGCTGCTGCTGCTCATCAAGCAGCGCCTGATAGTGCGCCGGCAACTCTTCCGGGGTGACGTGATGTTTGCGCGCCAGCGAAATCTGCTTGGCGATGCGCTGCTCCAGCTCGTAGAGGCGGTTCGGATCGAGGTCGAGGCGGTCGCAGTAGTGGCGCAGCTCGTCGCTGGCTTCGCTCAGCTGAATGGCGGCCTCTTCCAGCATATCGAGCACGCTGGAGAGCTTGCTGTCCATGCCCACCAGCTCGGTCACCATCTGACGGGCGGTGTAGAGCTGGCTCTGGAGGTTGGCGTCGTCGCTGTCGGCGAGCAGCGTCAGAGCGTTCTGGCTGGTGCTCAGCAGCTGGCCGCTGTTAGCGAGACGCTTGTACTCTTCGTCGATGCGCTCAAACTCGCCCGGCTGCGGACTGAAGTCGTTCAGCTCTTTCAGCTGGTAGTGCAGCAGCTCGGCGCGGGCGCTGCGCTCCTGGCTCTGCTGCTGATGCTGGGCCAGCTCGCGGCAGCTGTGGTTCCACAGGCGGTAGTGCTCTGCCATCTGCTGGGTAAGAGCATACTCCCCGGCATAGCCATCGAGCAGGGTTTTCTGGTGATCGGACTTGGTCAGCAGCTGGTGCGCGTGCTGGCCGTGGATCTGAATGAGAAGCTGGCCCAGCTCACGCAGCTGGGAGAGGGGCACCGCCGTGCCGTTGATAAAGCCACGGGAGCGGCCGTCGCTGCTGATGACGCGACGCAGCAGGCACTCACGGCCATCTTCAAGCTGGTTCGCTTCCAGCCAGCGCTGGGCAGCAGGGGTGTCTTTCAGGGAAAAGCGGGCGCAGAGATCGGCGCGTGCGGCGTCGGTGCGAACCATGTCGGCGTCTGCACGCCCGCCAAGGCACAGCCCGAGGGCATCGATGGCAATGGATTTACCCGCGCCGGTTTCGCCAGTAATGGCGGTCATGCCGCTGTGAAAATCAATTTCCAGCTCGCGAACAATTGCAAAATTACTGATGGTCAGTTGTGCCAGCATAGCCGCTTTTCCTGTATGAAAAACCATAACTGTGTTTTCGTACAGTATAAACAGGTTTTATATCCAGTAAAGCACCCGCCGCCGTTTTCAGAACAATTTTTTTGACCAGCCCAGCTTGGAGCTTAGGGTATTAAAATAGCTATAATCCTTCGGGTGGATCAGGTTGAGATGGTAGTCACAGCGGCGGATTAACACATCTTCACCCTCCTGGATCGGCAGCGCAATCTGGCTGTCGCAGCTGATCTCCAGATCGCTACGCCGATGCGAGAAGCGCAGGCGGATCGTGCTGCTGCTGTTGATCACCAGCGGGCGAGCCGACAGCGTATGCGGGAACATCGGCACCAGGGTAATGGCGTCCAGCGACGGGGTGAGGATCGGGCCGCCCGCCGAGAGCGAGTAGGCCGTGGAGCCGGTGGGGGTAGAGATGATCAGGCCGTCCGAGCGCTGGGAGAAGGCAAACACCTCATCGATATAGACCTCAAACTCGATCATATGCGCCACCTTGCCCGGATGCAGAACCACCTCATTGATGGCGGTGCTGATCCGCTTCTGGCAGTCGTGCTGGCACACCTGGGCCTCCAGCAAAAAGCGCTTTTCGCTGATGTAGTGCCCTTCAAGCACGTCCGCCAGCTGCTGCTGGGCGTTATCCGGATCGAGATCGGTCAGAAAGCCGAGGTTGCCACGGTTAATACCGATAACCTTAATATCGTAACGCGCCAGGGTGCGGGCCGCGCCGAGCATATTGCCGTCGCCGCCGACCACCACCGCCAGATCGGCCTGCTGGCCAATCTCCGCCAGCGTGCCGGTGCGCACGTTGGTCAGTTTTAGCTCCTGAGCGATCTGCTGCTCAACGATGACGTCATATCCCCGGCCAGACAGCCAGCGCCAGAGCATCTCATGTGTGGTCAGCGCCGTAGGGTGACGCGGGTGGCCGACGATCCCAATACAGGTGAAATGAGTACTCATTATCTGGAGTCCTTTTGCCAAATGAAGGGTGACAATCTTAAGGCTTCTCTTGAAACCGGAAAACTGATCCCCATAATAAGCGAAGTTAGCGAGATAAATGCAAAAAAACGCGGAGAAATTCATGAGTAGTAAAGAACAGAAAACGCCTGAGGGGCAAGCCCCGGAAGAAATTATCACGGAGCAGCATGAAGAGGTTGAGGCAGTAGAGTCTGACGCTTCTGTTGAGCAGGTGGATCCGCGCGATGAAAAAATTGCGAACCTCGAAGCGCAGTTAGTCGAGGCGCAGAATCGCGAGCGTGACGGTGTCCTGCGTATCAAAGCCGAGATGGAAAACCTGCGTCGCCGCACCGAGCTGGACATTGAGAAGGCGCACAAGTTTGCGCTGGAGAAGTTTATCAATGAACTGCTGCCGGTGATCGACAGCCTGGATCGCGCGCTGGAAGTGGCGGATAAAGCTAACCCAGAGCTGGCACCGATGGTGGAAGGTATCGAGCTGACCATGAAGTCGATGCTGGACGTGGTGCGCAAGTTCGGCGTTGACGTGGTTGCCGACACCAACGTGCCGCTGGATCCGAACGTTCACCAGGCGATTGCCATGGTTGAATCTGAAGAGGTCGCGGCAGGCAACGTGCTGGCTGTGATGCAGAAAGGCTACACCCTGAACGGCCGCACCCTGCGCGCCGCGATGGTCACCGTCGCGAAAGCGAAGGCCTAATCAGCACGGTGTAATTTGTAGGCCCGGTAAGCGAAGCGCCACCGGGCGTTACTGTGCTGAGGCTGCTATGCCGGGCGGCACTGCGTTTGCCCGGCCTATTACTCTGTTACGCTCTCCCGCAGCGGTTTAACCGGCAACACCTTCACCTGCTTAATCATGTTGTCCTGTACGTCGAGAATATCGATGTCGTACTGGGCAATACGTACCCGCGTTCCCGCAGCAGGGATCTCCTCTAACGCCTCCAGCAGCATGCCGTTGATGGTGCGCGCTTCCTCTTCCGGCAGCTGCCAGTTAAAGGCTTTATTGAGCTCGCGCACGTTGGCGGTGCCGTCAATGATCACCGACCCGTCGTTCTGTGGGGTGACCTCTTCTGCAAGGGTAGGGGACATTGAGGTGGTAAAGTCGCCGACGATCTCTTCGAGAATATCCTCTACCGTCAGCAGGCCCTGCACGTCACCGTACTCGTCGACCACCAGGCCAACCTTTTTCTTATTACGTTGGAATTTCACCAGCTGGACGCTGAGGGGCGTGCCTTCGGGGATGTAGTAGATCTCATCCGCCGCGCGCAGCAGCATCTCTTTGGTAAACTCCTGCTTTTCGGTCATCAGGCGGTAGGCTTCGCGCACCCGCAGCATGCTGATGGTGTCGTCTAGCGATTCGCGGTACAGCACGATGCGCCCGTGCGGGGAGTGGGTCAGCTGGCGAACAATGGACTTCCAGTCGTCATTGATGTCGATACCGACAATCTCATTGCGCGGCACCATGATGTCGTTAACGCTGACCTTCTCCAGATCCAGCACCGACAGCAGCATGTCCTGATTACGACGCGACATCTGCGAGCGGGATTCATGGACGATAGTGCGCAGCTCCTCTTTGCTCAGCGCACTGCTCACCACCACGTCGGCCTTGATACCCACCATGCGCATCAGCAGGCGGGTCACGGTATTGAGCAGCCACACCAGCGGCATCATGACGATCTGCAGCGGCCCGAGCAGAACGCTGCTGGGGAAGGCGACCTTTTCCGGGTAGAGCGCGGCGATGGTTTTCGGCAGCACCTCGGCAAAGACCAGCACCACAAAGGTCAGCACCCCGGTGGCAATCGCCACCCCGGCGTTGCCGTAGAGGCGCATGCCGACGATGGTGCCGAGCGCGGAGGCGAGGATGTTAACCAGGTTGTTACCGATCAGCACCAGGCTGATGAGACGGTCGGGTTTGCGCAGCAATTTTTCTACGCGCTTTGCTGCGCGGTTGCCCTGCTTCGCCATGTGACGCAGCCGGTAGCGGTTCAGCGTCATCATGCCGGTTTCGGAGCCGGAGAAGTAGGCGGAGATCACCACCATGACGATCAGCGTGATAATCAGCGTGGTGGTGGAGATGTGTTCCAAGAGAGTTCCTTACGTACTTTACGTTTGTGCTTAGCCAGCAAATTGCTGAATAACGCGGCTACCAAAGTAGGCCAGCGTGAGAAGACCTGCGCCCGCGACGTTAAACCAGACCACCGGGCGACCGCGCCATCCTTTATGATAGTGCCCCCACAGCAGAACGATATAGACAAACCAGGCAACGATGGAGAGCACCGCCTTATCGATGTTCTCCATGCTGAACAGATTACGCATGTAGAACAGGCCTGTGCAGAGCGTCAGCGTCAGCAGCACCACGCCGATCTGGGTGATGTGAAACATCTTACGCTCAATGCTCATCAGCGGCGGCATCTCGCTGCTGAAGGCCAGACGCTTGTTCTTCAGCTGGTAATCGATCCACGCCAGCTGCAGGGCGTACATGGCGGCAATGATCAGCGTCGCATAGGCAAACAGCGACAGGCCAATGTGCACCATCATGCCCGGCGTCGCCTCAAGGTGAGTGACGAATTCGTTGGGCACAAAGGTAGCGAAGGCCAGGTTGATCAGGGCGAAGGCGTAGACGATAGGCAGCAGCAGCCAGCCGCGATTCTTTGACGCCACGATGGTCATCACCGTACAGATCATCAGGCTGACCAGCGAGCCGACGTTGAGCAGGCTTAGGTTTTGTCCCGTATCGCCGTCGGGAAAAATGCGCGCCTCCAACGCCAGTGCATGGCTTACCAGGGCAATGACCGCGGAGATGATAGCCATCCGCCGCCAGCCGCTGTTTTTTTGCAGCAGGCCGGGAATAATCAGCGCAAGGCTGACAGAGTAAGCAATAAGCGCAAGCAGGGCAAAAACGGGCATAGTAATGTCGACAGTTGCAGTAGATAGAAGAGAGGCAGTATAGCGTTACGTGACCTTGCCTCCAACCGTTGCATCACAACCGTTGCATCACTACCCTGACATCACAACAACAGCGGCTTCATGTTATACTGCCGCAAAATCGTATTTATGTGTCGCTCAGGCGGCCAACCGTTTCCACCCCAGGTGAAAGACAATGTTTGATAATTTAACCGATCGTCTGTCGCGCTCGTTGCGCAATATCAGTGGCCGTGGACGCCTCACCGAAGAGAACATCAAAGAGACGCTGCGCGAAGTGCGAATGGCACTGCTGGAAGCGGACGTCGCCCTGCCGGTTGTACGCGAGTTCATTAACCGCGTAAAAGAAAAATCGGTTGGTCATGAAGTGAACAAGAGCCTGACCCCGGGTCAGGAGTTCGTCAAAATCGTACGCGGCGAGCTGGTTGCGGCGATGGGCGAAGAGAACCAGGTACTTAACCTGGCCGCACAGCCGCCTGCGGTCGTGCTGATGGCAGGCCTGCAGGGTGCGGGTAAAACCACCAGCGTCGGTAAGCTGGGTAAGTTCCTGCGCGAGAAGCACAAGAAGAAGGTGCTGGTGGTTTCCGCCGACGTCTATCGCCCGGCGGCGATCAAGCAGCTTGAGACGCTGGCCCAGCAGGTCGGCGTCGATTTCTTCCCGTCCGACGTTGCCCAGAAGCCGGTTGATATCGTTAACGCGGCGCTGAAAGAGGCGAAGCTGAAGTTCTACGACGTGCTGCTGGTGGATACCGCCGGTCGTCTGCACGTTGACGAAGCAATGATGGACGAGATCAAACACGTCCACGCCGCCATTAACCCGGTAGAGACGCTGTTCGTCGTCGATGCCATGACCGGCCAGGACGCCGCCAATACGGCGAAGGCGTTCAACGAAGCGCTGCCGCTGACCGGCGTAGTGCTGACTAAGGTTGACGGCGACGCCCGCGGCGGTGCGGCCCTCTCTATTCGTCATATCACCGGCAAGCCGATCAAGTTCCTCGGCGTGGGTGAAAAAACCGACGCGCTGGAGCCGTTCCACCCGGATCGTATTGCCTCCCGTATCCTCGGCATGGGCGACGTGCTGTCGCTGATCGAAGATATCGAGAGCAAGGTAGACCGCGCGCAGGCAGAGAAGCTGGCGAACAAGCTGAAGAAGGGCGACGGCTTTGACCTCACCGACTTCCTTGAGCAGCTCAAGCAGATGAAGAACATGGGCGGCATGGCCAGCCTGATGGGCAAGCTGCCGGGCATGGGCCAGCTGCCGGACAACGTGAAATCCCAGATGGACGACAAGGTTCTGGTGCGTATGGAAGCGATCATCAACTCGATGACGCTGAAAGAGCGCGCCAACCCGGACATCATCAAAGGCTCCCGCAAGCGTCGTATCGCGGCAGGCTGCGGCATGCAGGTGCAGGACGTAAACCGTCTGCTGAAGCAGTTCGATGACATGCAGCGCATGATGAAAAAGATGAAGAAAGGCGGGATGGCAAAAATGATGCGTAGCATGAAAGGGATGATGCCGCCATCCGGTTTTCCAAAGCGTTAGTCGCTTTAGAGATTGCTTTTTGCCCCGAAACGAGTAAAATTTTCGGGCTTTTAATATGACACCGGGCTCCGTTCCTCGACGGGGCCTGTTGTTTTATTCACACAAGAGGATGTTATGGTAACTATTCGTTTAGCTCGTCACGGCGCAAAAAAGCGTCCGTTCTACCAGGTTGTTGTTACTGACAGCCGTAATGCACGCAACGGTCGCTTCATTGAGCGCGTTGGTTTCTTCAACCCGATCGCTAGCGAAAAAGAAGAAGGCACCCGCCTGGATCTGGATCGCATCGCTCACTGGGTTGGCCAGGGCGCTACCGTTTCCGATCGCGTTGCTACGCTGATCAAAGAAGCAAACAAAGCAGCTTAATCTGTCACGGTGGTCATGATGAGCATTAAAGCACCTGTTGAACCGATCGTATTGGGAAAAATGGGTTCTTGCTACGGGATCCGTGGTTGGCTCAGAGTGTTTTCCTCCACTGAAGACGCTGAAAGCATTTTTGATTACCAGCCCTGGTTTATCCAGAAGGCCGGTAAGTGGCAGATGGTCGAGCTGGAAAGCTGGCGTCACCACAATCAGGACATCGTCATTAAGCTGAAAGGCATTGATGACCGTGATGCCGCGAATGCGCTGACTAATTGTGAAATTGTCGTGGATTCGTCGCAGTTGCCGCCGCTTTCTGAGGGTGACTACTACTGGAAAGACCTTATGGGCTGCCAGGTAGTAACCACAGAAGGCTATGCCCTGGGGAAAGTCATCGACATGATGGAAACCGGGTCAAATGACGTTCTCGTCATTAAGGCAAACCTGAAAGATGCGTTTGGTATCAAGGAGCGGCTGGTTCCGTTCCTCGATGGACAGGTTATCAAGAATGTCGATCTCACTACTCGTACAATCGAAGTAGATTGGGATCCTGGTTTTTAAACCTCCGGATAAACGGTAGGCACGGCACGATGGGGATTGGCTTGTGTTCATTGGTATAGTTAGCCTGTTTCCTGACATGTTTCGCGCCATTACCGATTACGGGGTAACTGGCCGGGCCGTTAAAAATGGCCTGCTGAGCATCCAGAGCTGGAGTCCGCGTGACTTCGCTCATGACCGGCACCGTACCGTGGACGATCGTCCTTACGGCGGCGGACCGGGGATGCTTATGATGGTTCAACCCTTGCGGGATGCCATCCACGCAGCGAAAGCCGCGGCGGGTGAGGGCGCAAAGGTGATCTATCTGTCACCTCAGGGACGCAAGCTTGATCAAGCGGGCGTGAGCGAACTGGCAACGAATCAGAAAATGATTCTGGTGTGCGGGCGCTACGAAGGGGTCGATGAGCGTGTGATCCAAACCGAAGTCGACGAAGAGTGGTCTATCGGCGATTACGTGCTCAGCGGTGGTGAGTTACCAGCAATGACGCTGATTGACTCGGTTGCCCGGTTTATTCCAGGCGTACTGGGGCATGAAGCTTCGGCAACGGAAGATTCCTTTGCCGATGGGTTGCTGGACTGTCCACACTATACCCGTCCTGAGGTGTTAGAAGGCATGGAGGTGCCGGCAGTTCTGCTGTCGGGTAACCATGCCGAGATACGTCGCTGGCGTCTGAAGCAGTCGCTGGGCCGCACCTGGCTTAGAAGACCTGAACTTCTGGAAAACCTGGCTCTGACTGAAGAGCAAGCAAAGCTGCTGGCGGAGTTCCGAAAAGAGCACGCACAACAGCAGCAAATACATGATGGGATGGCGTAAGCCTCCAAATATCAGTTTACCCAGGATAAGAGATTAAATTATGAGCAACATCATTAAGCAAATTGAACAAGAGCAGATGAAGCAGGACGTACCTTCCTTCCGTCCGGGTGATACCGTGGAAGTGAAAGTATGGGTTGTTGAAGGTTCCAAAAAACGTCTGCAGGCATTCGAGGGCGTGGTTATCGCTATTCGTAACCGCGGTCTGCACTCTGCATTCACTGTTCGCAAAATTTCCAACGGCGAAGGCGTTGAGCGTGTCTTCCAGACTCACTCTCCGGTAGTTGACAGCATTGCTGTTAAACGTCGTGGTGCTGTACGTAAAGCTAAACTGTACTACCTGCGTGAGCGTACCGGTAAGTCTGCTCGTATCAAAGAGCGTCTTAACTAAGATTCGCTTTCGCGACATCCTGATAAAAAGGGGCTGGCCTGTGGGCTGGCCCCTTTTTTTATACCTGCGCGCGCGATCTGTTAACTCCTGCGTTATAAATCCTTTACAATGTCTGCTCTCGACCGGAGGGCTAGTGGCTAACCTGATGCATCACTCAACATGGAAACGCGCAGCGGCATTGACCGCGCTGTTTGCGATCCTGCTGATCGTGATTGCACCACTGATCTCCGTTGCGCTGCAAAAAGATCCCATGAGCGCGATGCCTGGCATGCACCACGAGATGTCGATGATGCCTGAGCATCACGTCATGCCGGAGCATCATGCGATGCCTGAACATTCGCCCGCATCGCAAAGCATGCCGGTCGACCATGCCGAGGCATGCGGCTACTGCGTGCTGCTAGCGCATGTGCCAGGCGTGATCCTTGCGCTTATCGTTCTGCTCTGTGGCGTGCTGCTCAGGCTGCGCATAACGCCACCGCGGCCCACCGTCTGCCACTGGCACTTCTTCCCCTGGCTCTGCCCCGATACCCGCGCGCCGCCGCGCCTGTCTGCTTTTTCCCTCTAAAAATTTCCTGTACGCCCCGGCGTACCAGCAACTTTTTACCTAAAAAAAGGAAAAGTATGACTACCTGCACTTCGCGCGCGGCATGGGTAAACCTGCTGCGACGCCTCCATTTCTATATCGGTCTCTTTGTTGGCCCGTTTATCTTTATCGCCGCCCTCAGCGGGACGCTCTATGTGGCCACGCCACAGCTGGAGAACGCGCTCTATCACGATGCGCTCTACGGCACCGTTACCGGTGAGCATCAGCCGCTGGCCGAGCAGATCGCGGTGGCCGAGCGGGTGACCGGCGGAACGCTGCGTCTGCACGCTGTCCGCCCTGGGCTTATCAACGGGGAGACGACGCGGGTAATGTTTGCCGATCCGCAGCTTGGCGTCTCGGAGAACCGGGCTATCTTTATCGATCCCGTGACCCTGGCGGTAAAAGGCGATATGACCGTCTATGGCACCAGTGGCATTCTGCCTCTGCGCCAGACTATCGATTATCTGCACCGTTCCCTGCTGCTCGGCGATGTCGGGCGACTCTATAGCGAGCTGGCGGCGTCATGGATGTGGATTGCTGCCCTCGGCGGCATTGCGCTGTGGTGGTTCACCCGGCCCAAACGACGGATTAACAATCGGGTGCAGAACAGCCGTCGCCTGCACGTGAGCCTGGGCTGGGTGCTGCTGGCAGGCATGCTGCTCTTCTCCGCGACCGGTTTGACCTGGTCTCAGTGGGCGGGAGGTAACGTTGATAAAATGCGCGCGGCGCTGGGCTGGATGACGCCGCAGGTGAATACCCAACTGCACGGAGCCGCCCAGCCAGCCGATCCCCATGCGGAACATCATGCCCATCATGAGCACCATGAGGGAATGACGATGCCGATGGCGGAGAGCGATGCCGACAGCGTGCAGTATGATGAGGTATTGCAGGTAGCCCGCCAGACCGGCATCAATGCTTCCCGTCTTGAGATCCGCCCGCCGCGCAGTGCAGACCAGGCGTGGACGGTCACGGAGATCGACCGGGCCTGGCCCACGCAGGTTGATGCCGTAGCGATCGATGGTCACACCATGACCGCGATCGACCAGACGCGCTTTGCTGACTTCCCGCTGATGGCGAAGCTGACCCGCTGGGGCGTCGATTTCCATATGGGTGTGCTGTTCGGCCTGCCAAACCAGCTGGCGCTGATCCTGTTTGGCAGTGCGCTGTGCGTGAGCATCGTGGTGGGCTATCGGCTGTGGTGGATCCGCCGTCCGGCGCAGGGCGGCATGAGCCCAGTGCAAACGCTGATGCAGAGCTGGCTGGCGCTCGGCAGGGGAGAACGGATAATTACCCTGATCCTTGCCCTACTGATTGGGCTGGCGCTACCGGTACTGGGCATCAGCCTGCTGCTGTTTATTGCTGTCGATATTGTGCGCTGGCGTCGGGCCAGCGCTGCACCATTGCAGCCGGAACAGGAGTCAGGGCGTCTTTGATTGGCGCTGCTTGACCTTGTACATATTTTTGTCCGCCAGCTCCAGCAGGCTTTCGGCGCTGGCGTGCTCCCATGCCAGCGCATAGCCAATGCTGAGGGTCATCATGGTGGTAGAGCCGTTATGCAGATCGAAAGGATGATAGAACTGCTGGACCAGCGCGCCTGTGAGACGCTTTACCTCATGTTCGGTATGCACGCCGGTCAGGATCATGGCAAACTCATCTCCGCCGAGACGGTAGGCCATATGCTGCTTGCCGCCAAAGGCGGATAACCTTTTCGCCACCTCAATCAGGACGCTGTCGCCGACGGCGTGCCCCCATGTGTCGTTAATGTACTTGAAGTTATCACCATCAAGAAACAGCAGCGCCGAGCAGCGTTGGGCGGCGTCATCCTTCATCAGGGCAGCGATGGCGTTGCGAAACGCGGCACGGTTAGCCAGTCCGGTCAGCGGATCGTGCAGGGCGGTACGCAGGAGCAGGGCATTGCGCGCCTGTAAGCTCAGCTGCCACTCCTCCATCTCATCCAGCAGGCTGTTAAAGTCCTGACCAAAGCGATGAAACTCGTCAATACGCTCGTCGGCGACGCGACGAGAAAAGTTGCGGTAGGTCCGCACGTCATGCACCACGTCAGTGATATTTTGCAGAGCGTTGAACACGCCGTTATGCAGATAGCGACTGATGGCGAGCGCCACGGCGGAGGCAAAGAGGATAGATCCGGTCAGGACGCCGAGGGAGAGCAGAATAAAGTGGCCAATCAGGCTGGCCTGGGCCGTCAGATGCAGCTCGCCGATCTGTGTACCGTCGTGCACGATCGGCTGCCTAACCGGTTCGGGAAGCAGTCCCCGGCGGATGAGATCGCTGGCTTTGTCATAGCTGCTCTTCGGCATCGAAGACCAGCCTGCCACGACATGCTGTTTTGCATCGCGTACCTCGGCCGCGCTATAGAGCCCCCGCTGGCCAAGCGTAGAGAGCGTATCGGCAGCGGCGGCCGCATCATGGCGGGCGAGGGCAAACTCCAGATTGCGGCTCATGGTCGCGCCCGTCAGCTCTAAGTTACGTAGGGCATACTGCTTTAACGTCAGTACCGACGTGACGGAGATAAGAAACCAAACCAGCGTCATCGTAATAATCACGTTAATAATATTGATTCTACGTAGGGTACGCTTAAAAGTTGGCCGTGAAAGATCCCTATTCATCATTATTTCCCCGCAACGACGGCTGATAATTACACGTAGCAGAAAAACAGCGTTTACCTGCATATCCCCTGTTAAGATCGTGGTTATATTACCCTGGATAGACCAGGGGTGATCTCGACTTATTCACAGATTGAATAATATTTCGGCAGTTAATTGAGAACGGCGTCGCGGGTGCCTTCGTCCATACCTGCTTGCCAGGCGCTACGCAGCTGGGCGGCGCTCTCCTGCGTGTCGCAGCCGGCTGGATAGATTTTACCCGCACGACCCCAGGCATAGAGAAAATCGTCGTGACAAATCCTTTTCAGGCCTGCCTTATAGCCTTGTAAATAGCGGTTTCGATCGACGTTGGCGTCATTGTGCAGAGCAGCCAGGACGCTGTTCTCTTTGACCACCGCGCCAGAGAGGGCGTCGTCTTTCCCGGTGCTGTACCAGTCGGTGCCGGTCCATGTGGGAGCGTGTGTATAGGGTTCAACCGAGCAGCCAGACAGCAGAATGGCTAAGAGTGCGTACATTCCAGGTTTCATTATCGTGCTCCTTTTTCTGTTATTAAAGCGTAGCCTGGTTGCCGTCAGGTTGCTCGGTGTGCATTTTTGTTTACATAAAAAGCGCAATTAAATTGCATTTTAAGGGGTAATGTAAACAATTATGTACGTATTATGGATTGAAATCTTTACCGGTTGTGATACTGTTAGGTTACTCTCTGCTGAGAACACTATCGCTAAAGACTATCGCAACGAACGACCAGGATCGCCATCATGCAAAAAGACGCGCTGAATAATGTCCATATCGCCGACGAGCAGGTTTTAATCACTCCGGAACGCCTGAAGGCGGAGTTTCCGCTGACGGCAGAGCAGGAGGCGCAGATCTCGCAATCGCGTCAGACTATCTCCGATATCATTGCCGGGCGCGATCCGCGTTTGCTGGTAGTGTGCGGGCCGTGCTCCATTCACGATCCGCAGGCGGCCATTGAGTACGCTCACCGCTTTAAAGCCCTTGCCGAGGAGGTCAGCGATAGCCTCTACCTGGTCATGCGCGTCTATTTTGAAAAACCCCGTACCACCGTTGGCTGGAAAGGGTTGATTAACGATCCACATATGGATGGTTCGTTTGATGTCGAAACCGGGCTGAAAATTGCCCGTAGCCTGCTGGTGGAGCTGGTCAGCATGGGCCTGCCGCTGGCAACCGAAGCGCTGGATCCCAACAGCCCGCAGTACCTGGGCGATCTCTTTAGCTGGTCGGCCATCGGCGCACGCACTACCGAGTCCCAGACCCACCGTGAAATGGCCTCCGGCCTCTCCATGCCGGTCGGCTTTAAGAACGGCACCGACGGTAGCCTGGCGACGGCGATCAACGCCATGCGCGCGGCGGCAATGCCGCACCGTTTTGTCGGTATCAACCAGGCGGGTCAGGTGTGCCTGCTGCAAACCCAGGGCAACCCGGATGGACACGTGATCCTGCGCGGCGGCAAAGCGCCGAACTACAGCCCGGCTGACGTGGCGCAGTGCGAGAAAGAGATGATGCAGGCAGGCCTGAAGCCCGCCCTGATGGTAGACTGCAGCCACGGTAACTCGAATAAAGATTACCGTCGCCAGCCTGCGGTCGCTGAATCCGTTGTGGCGCAAATCAAAGATGGTAACCGATCGATCATTGGCCTGATGATCGAGAGTAATATTCATGAGGGTAATCAATCGTCCGAGCAGCCGCGCGGCGATATGAAACATGGCGTCTCCGTGACCGATGCCTGCATCAGCTGGGAGACGACTGACGCGCTGCTGCGTGAGATTAACCAACATCTGCGTGGGCATCTGGCAGCACGTCTGGCTTAAGAGGTTGTTATGGTTGCTGAATTGACCGCCCTGCGCGATCAAATTGATGAAGTAGATAAGGCGCTGCTGGCCCTGCTGGCGAAGCGTCTGGATCTGGTGGCCGAGGTCGGCGAGGTTAAGAGTAAATATGGCCTGCCGATCTACGTGCCCGAGCGCGAGGCCGCTATGCTGGCTTCTCGCCGTCAGGAGGCCGAGTCACTTGGCGTACCGCCGGATCTGATTGAGGACGTGCTCAGGCGCGTAATGCGTGAATCCTACTCCAGCGAGAACGATAAAGGGTTCAAAACCCTCTGTCCGACGCTGCGTCCGGTAGTGATTGTGGGCGGCGGCGGCCAAATGGGCCGGCTGTTTGAGAAGATGCTGACCCTCTCCGGCTACCAGGTACGTATCTTGGAGAAGGATGACTGGGCGCAGGCGGGCAATATTGTCGCCGACGCCGGAATGGTGATCGTCAGCGTGCCGATTCATGTTACTGAGCAGGTGATCGCCTCCCTGCCGCCGCTGCCGGAGGATTGCATCCTTGTCGATCTGGCCTCGGTGAAAAGCGGGCCGCTGCAGGCCATGCTGAGCGTGCATAAAGGACCCGTCTTAGGATTGCATCCGATGTTCGGCCCGGACAGCGGCAGCCTGGCGAAGCAGGTGGTGGTCTACTGCGACGGACGCAAGCCGGAAGCCTACCAGTGGCTGCTGGAGCAGATTCAGGTCTGGGGTGCCCGTTTGCACCGTATCAGTGCCGTTGAGCACGATCAGAACATGGCGTTTATTCAGGCGCTGCGCCACTTCGCTACCTTCGCCTACGGGTTGCATCTGGCGGAAGAGAACGTGCAGCTGGAGCAGCTGCTGGCGCTCTCCTCGCCCATCTACCGTCTGGAGCTGGCAATGGTCGGGCGGCTGTTTGCCCAGGATCCACAGCTCTATGCGGACATCATTATGGCCTCGGAAAGCAATCTGGCGCTGATCAAGCGCTACTACCAGCGCTTTGGCGAAGCGATTGAGCTGCTGGAGCAGGGCAACAAGCAGGCGTTTATCGATAGCTTCCGCAAGGTTGAGCACTGGTTTGGCGACTACGCCCAGCGCTTCCAGAGCGAGAGTCGGGTCCTGCTACGTCAGGCAAACGACAACCGTCAATAGGTTAAAAGCTGTATATACTTTAAGGCCAGTGGGTTACCCGCTGGCCTTTTTACTGTATGGGAGTCTCTATGGCTGAGCCGCAACTGCTATTTGATTACACCGGTCATCTGCCGGAATGTCCTGTCTGGAGCGAATCGGAACAGGCGCTGTACTGGGCCGATATTCTGGAGGGAGAGATCCACCGCTATCATCTGGCGTCCGCTGAGCATACCGTCCTGCGGTTTCCGGAAGAGGTGGGCTGCTTTGCCCTGCGCGAGAAGGGCGGTTTCATCGTTGCGATGCGTAGTGCCATCTGGCTGGCGGACAAACGCGGCCTGCTGACTCATAAAGTGTGTGATAACCCCTCTAATCCGGAGCTGGCGCGCTTTAACGACGGTGGGACCGATCATGCTGGTCGTTTTTACGCTGGCACATTCTGGGCACCGCAGGATTACAACGGCGCGCTGCTGGTGCGGGTCGATAACGATCTGACCCCGAAGGTAATCCAGTGCGATATCCTTGGGGCCAACGGATTAGCGTTTAGCCCGGACGGGAAGTGGATGTACACCTCCGACACGCCGCAGGAGGTGATCTACCGCACGCCGCTGGATGAGCAGGGCGAGCCCGGCAAGCGTGAGGTGTTCCGCACCTTTAAAAAAGAGGAGGGGCAGCCGGACGGCGCGGCCACGGACATCGAGGGCTGTTACTGGAGCGCGCTGTACGACGGCTGGCGCATCGCGCGTTTCTCCCCTGAGGGCGAACAGCTAGAAGAGTATCGCCTGCCGGTGCGCTGCCCGACGATGGTGTGCTTTGGCGGTGAAGATATGAAGACGCTGTTTATCACCACCACCCGGGAGAATATGAAGCAGGACGAGCTGGCGAAGTTTCCGCTCTCCGGGGCTATCTTCACCCTGCCGGTAAGCGTGGCAGGCGTGAAGAAATCCCCCTTTATTGAGCGTTAAGCCGGATCGACCGGGACAACGTTCTCGCCAGGATAGCAGCCCAGCACTTTCAACGAGCGGGTGATCTCCCCGAGCTCGCGCAGGGCTTTCTGCATGGATGCAGACTCCAGGTTGGCCTGGATATCCAGATAGAACATCTCTTCCCACGGGTTGCCGTGAATGGGGCGTGACTCCAGCTTAGTCATAATCAGGTTATGGTTACGCAGCACCAGCAGCGCCTCAACCAGCGCCCCGGCCTGCTGGCCCGTGGCCATCAGCAGCGTCGTTTTAGCCGGTACCTGATCGGAGACGTTAATCGGTTTACGCGCCAGCACAATAAAGCGAGTGATGTTTTGCGTCTGGTTTGCCAGGTTACGCTCCAGCACCTGTAGGCCATAGAGTGCACCGCCCGCCTCGCTGCCCAGCGCCGCTACATGAGGCGAATTCGCCTGGGCCACTCTCTCCATTGCCGCCGAGGTGCTCTCGGTATACTCAATTTTCCACTGCGGATAGCGGTTTAAAAACTGGCTGCACTGTTGGAAGGGCTGTGGATGGCTGTAGACCGTTTCGATTTTGCTCAGGTCGGTCGTACCCGAAACCAGCACGCAGTGATCGATCGGTACGGTCATCTCCCCGACGATCGCCAGGCTGGTGTGCTGGAGCAGATCGTAGACATCGTTGATCGCCCCGGAGCTGGTGTTCTCCAGCGGCACGACGGCATAGTCGGCCTGGCCAGTCTCTACCTGCTGAAAGATATCGTGGAACTTTGCGCAGCCGCTCTCAATAAACTGCTCGAAGTGGCGCGCCGCGTACTGACGTGCGGCCAGGTGCGAATAGGAGCCTTTGGGGCCGAGAAAGGCAATTCGCGCCGAGTGCGGGTTGGTTTGATTGAGATGCTGCTGGAGCAGGGCCTGCTGGGTCAGAACGGAATCTTCAATAATCAGCTGGAACAGACGGGTAATGTAATGCGCATCAAGATGGTGCGTTTTGCCCAGCTGGATCAGGTGCTCCAGCAGATCGCGTTCGCGGTCGATATCGCGCACCGGACGGTGGGAGGTCAGCTTGGCTTTGCCCACCTCAACGGCGAGCTGGCGACGCTCGGCCAGCAGCGCCAGCAGTTGCTCATCCAGGGCGCTTATCTTTTTACGCAGATCCAGCAGCGGGTTTTCCGGTGTCATAGTGTTGCCTTAGTCGTTATCGTTATCTGTCTATCAGCCATAAAAAAAGGCCCCCCGGTTTGGGAGGCCTTGCTGTTCGTCTTCGCACATACTCTTACACGACGAAACGCCTCCCATTCAGGGGAAGGTAAAAAAGCGTGCGAAGAAAAACGGCGTCTGTTTCATGGGATAGTCCTGTCTGTGTCTACAGGTAAAGTAACCGTACTGTTTTCACCCTGTCAATAAAAAACGCGCCCGAAGGCGCGTGGGTGAGACACTCAATGTAAAGGACTACTCTTCGTAAAGGATTACTCTTCTTCTTCTTCAACGAAGGTGGCGTCTTTCACCGACGTGGCGGCGCGACGGGCTTCACCTTTGTGCTGCACTTTATTGAGCTGCCGTTCCAGCTTGTTAATCAAGTCGTTGATAGCGGTATACATATCATCGTGTCGGCCACTGGCGACCAGCTGGCCGTTAGGGGTATTAATGGTTGCGTCAGCAACAAAACCCTGCGGCTCCTTCGAGAGGATGATATGGGGATTAATCAGATGAGTTTGCCATTTTTCTAGCTTGGCGAGACGGTCTGCGACATGCTGGCGAATTGCCGGAGTAATTTCCATTTGTTTACTGGTAATGTTCACTGTCATAAATGTTACCTCTTGTCTTTCCGTCCAGGTGATCTCAGCATACCTTTCTGAAGGTCAAAAAGTGTGATGTAAATCACGTATTTTTGTCACTTTTTGTCAATGCCGACATTTTGTGAGATAGGACAGGAAGAGATGAGATTTTACTTGCTGGATAGGAGAAGGAGAGCCATAGTTGATAAGTTACGTTGCCGCCTACTTCTTTAGGGGCAGCCGAAACCGCATAAAAAAACGGCAGCCCGAGAGCTGCCGTTGGTGTTTTTAACGATCGGTTTTTGACTATCAGGTACTGCTGCTGTTGGACGCGATAATCTTCGCGACTTTATCCGCCTGAGCGTTCATCTGCATCTGGCGATAGGCATTTTCCATCAGCGGCAGGGCGTTACGCGTCGCCTGCGTGTCAGGGAAGTCACGCAGCATGCCTTCTACGCGGTTAACCACCGCCACCCACGCGCCGCGTTCGGTGTAGTATTCCGCCACGGAGTATTCATACTTCGCCAGACGATCCTTCAGGAAGACCAGTCGTTTGGTGGCATCGGTAACGTACTGGCTGTTCGGATAGCCACGTACCAGCTTCGAGAAGTCATTAAACGCATCGCGGGCGTGCTGAGGATCGCGATCGCTACGATCGACGCCGAAGAAACCCTGTAATGCACTGTCGTCCAGCGCCATGTCGGTCAGGCCGCGCATATACATCACGTAATCGATGTTCGGGTGAGTCGGGTTCAGACGGACAAAGCGATCGATCGCGGCCTGGGCCAGCGGCAGATCGGCATTTTTATAGTAGGCGTAGATCAGATCCAGCTGAACCTGCTGCGAGTAAGGGCCAAACGGATAACGGTTATCCAGCGCTTCCAGTTGCGTTATTGCCTGTTTCCAGTTACCGTCCTGCAACTTTTGCTGAGCAGTCGCATAGATTTCATTAGGCGGATTATCAGGCACCTCTTCCTTTGAACTGGAGCAACCCACCAAAGCCAGGCTCAACGTGGCGGCTGCCACCAGATATTTCATGCGCGTCATGACGTTTTGACTTTCCTCAAAATGTTTATGCGGGAGGATTCTCTGTTCCTGCTCCCGATTAAGACCAGCTACAATAGCACACTATATTAAACGGCAAAGCCGTAAAAACCCAAGGTTAACGAAGAAGCTGTCTATGGCACAACTAGTACAACTCACCGCAACGGTGTCCGAAAATCAACTCGGTCAACGCTTAGATCAGGCATTGGCCGAAATGTTCCCGGATTATTCACGTTCGCGCATAAAAGAGTGGATCCTTGACCAGCGCGTGCAGGTCAACGGCAAGATTTGCGACAAACCCAAAGAGAAAGTGTTGGGCGGCGAGCGCGTCGCCATCGATGCGGAGATCGAAGAAGAGGCGCGCTTTGAAGCGCAGGATATCCCACTCAACATCGTCTATGAAGATGACGATATTCTGGTGATCAACAAGCCGCGCGACTTCGTGGTGCATCCGGGCGCAGGTAACCCTGACGGCACCGTGCTGAATGCGCTGCTGCACTACTATCCGCCGATTGTTGACGTGCCGCGCGCCGGTATCGTCCACCGTCTGGATAAAGACACCACTGGCCTGATGGTCGTTGCTAAGACCGTACCGGCCCAGACCCGACTGGTGGAGTCCCTGCAGCTGCGCGAGATCACCCGTGAGTATGAAGCCGTTGCCATTGGCCATATGACGGCGGGTGGTACGGTGGAAGAGCCCATTAGCCGCCACCCGACCAAGCGTACCCACATGTCGGTGCATCCGATGGGCAAGCCGGCGGTGACCCACTATCGCATCATGGAGCACTTCCGTGTGCATACGCGTCTGCGCCTGCGTCTTGAGACAGGCCGTACCCACCAGATCCGTGTTCACATGGCGCACATTACCCATCCGCTGGTGGGCGATCAGCTCTACGGTGGCCGTCCGCGTCCGCCGAAGGGCGCATCTGATGAGTTCATCACCGCGCTGCGCCAGTTCGATCGCCAGGCGCTGCACGCCACCATGCTGCGTCTCTATCACCCGATTACCGGTATCGAGATGGAGTGGCATGCGCCGATCCCACAGGATATGATCGACCTGATCGACGCCATGCGCGCCGATTTCGAAACCCATAAAGAGGACGTTGACTGGCTATGACATCGCTGATTGTTCCGCAGTGGCCGCTGCCTGAAGGCGTCGCGGCCTGTAGTTCGACCCGCAACGGCGGTGTGAGCCTTGCCCCATGGGACTCCCTGAACCTGGGCGCACACTGCGGTGACAACCTTGAGCATGTCGAGGAGAACCGTCGCCGGCTGTTTGCCGCAGCCGGTTTGCCCTCTAAGCCCGTCTGGCTGGAGCAGGTGCACGGCAAAACGGTGCTTACGCTTTCCGGCGAGCCTTATGCCTCTAAACGCGCAGATGCCTCATACAGCAATACTCCCGGCACGGTGTGCGCCGTGATGACCGCCGACTGCCTGCCGGTGCTGTTCTGTAATCGTGCGGGAACTGAAGTCGCTGCCGCGCATGCGGGCTGGCGTGGGCTGTGTGCAGGCGTACTGGAAGAGACGGTGGCCCGTTTTGCAGATAAGCCGGAAAACATCATTGCCTGGCTAGGACCCGCTATCGGCCCTGATGCCTTTGAAGTTGGCCCGGAAGTGCGCGACGCCTTTATTGCCGAAGATTCGAACGCTTCAGCGGCATTTCGTGCGGCAGGCGAAAAATATTTTGCTAATATCTATCAGCTTGCTCGTCAGCGGCTGGCACGCGTCGGCGTAGACGCCGTCTACGGTGGCGACCGGTGCACCTTCAGTGAACAAAGTGAATTCTTCTCTTATCGCCGCGACAAAACCACCGGGCGTCTGGCAAGTTTCATTTGGCTGATATAACCTAAAGAATCAAGACGATCCAGTACGTGTAATATTCTTTGTACATAATTTAGATCATTAACCTTGAATAATTGAGGGATGACCTCATTTAATCTCCAGTAGCAAATTTGACCTGTATTATGGGAGGAGTTATGCGTCTGGATCGTCTTACTAATAAATTCCAGCTTGCTCTTGCCGACGCTCAGTCACTCGCGCTGGGGCAAGACCATCAATTTATCGAACCACTTCATCTTATGAGCGCCTTGCTGACACAGGAGGGGGGCTCGGTACGTCCGTTACTTACCTCTGCCGGTGTCAACGCCGGTCAGCTCCGCACCGCCATTGACCAGGCGCTCAGCCGTCTGCCGCAGGTAGAGGGTACCGGCGGCGACGTTCAGCCGTCCCAGGATCTGGTGCGGGTGCTTAACCTTTGCGACAAGCTGGCGCAGAAACGTAACGATAACTTTATTTCGTCAGAGCTGTTTGTTCTGGCGGCGCTGGAGTCGCGCGGCACGCTCGCCGATCTGCTGAAAGCAGCGGGGGCGAATACCAACAACGTGACCCAGGCAATTGAACAGATGCGCGGAGGAGAAGGCGTGAACGATCAAGGGGCCGAAGACCAGCGTCAGGCCTTGAAGAAATTTACCGTCGATCTTACCGAGCGTGCCGAACAGGGCAAGCTCGACCCGGTGATTGGCCGCGACGAAGAGATCCGCCGTACTATCCAGGTACTGCAACGTCGTACCAAAAATAACCCGGTGCTGATCGGCGAGCCGGGCGTGGGTAAAACCGCCATTGTTGAAGGGCTGGCGCAGCGTATTGTTAACGGCGAAGTGCCGGAAGGGCTGAAGGGCCGTCGGGTGCTGGCGCTGGATATGGGGGCGCTGGTGGCAGGGGCTAAATATCGCGGTGAGTTCGAAGAGCGCTTAAAAGGCGTGCTGAGCGACCTGTCAAAGCAGGAGGGTAACGTCATCCTGTTTATTGATGAGCTGCATACGATGGTGGGCGCAGGTAAGGCCGATGGCGCAATGGACGCCGGGAACATGCTGAAACCGGCTCTCGCCCGCGGCGAGCTGCACTGCGTCGGTGCAACCACGCTGGATGAGTACCGTCAGTATATTGAGAAAGATGCGGCGCTGGAGCGACGCTTCCAGAAAGTGTTCGTTGCCGAGCCGTCGGTTGAAGATACCATCGCTATCCTGCGTGGGCTGAAAGAGCGCTATGAGCTGCATCACCATGTGCAGATCACCGACCCGGCCATCGTGGCGGCGGCGACGCTGTCCCATCGCTACATTGCCGACCGCCAGCTGCCGGATAAAGCTATCGACCTGATCGATGAGGCCGCATCCAGCATTCGGATGCAGATCGACTCCAAGCCGGAAGAGCTGGACCGTCTGGACCGGCGCATTATCCAGCTCAAGCTGGAGCAGCAGGCGCTGATGAAAGAGTCTGATGACGCCAGCATTAAGCGTCTGGAGATGCTCAACGGCGAACTGGCTGATAAAGAGCGCCAGTACTCAGTGCTGGAAGAGGAGTGGAAGGCGGAGAAAGCCTCGCTCTCCGGAACGCAGACCATTAAGGCCGAGCTGGAGCAGGCGAAGATTGCCATTGAGCAGGCTCGCCGCGTTGGCGACCTGGCCCGCATGTCCGAGCTGCAGTACGGGAAAATCCCTGAGCTGGAGAAACAGCTTGAGCAGGCAACGCAGTCGGAAGGCAAAACCATGCGTCTGCTGCGTAACAAAGTGACCGATACCGAGATCGCCGAGGTGCTGGCACGCTGGACCGGTATTCCGGTGGCCCGCATGATGGAAGGCGAACGCGAAAAACTGCTGCGTATGGAGCAGCAGCTGCATAGCCGTGTGATTGGCCAGAACGAAGCCGTTGAGGCCGTCTCGAACGCTATCCGTCGCAGCCGGGCGGGGCTGTCCGATCCGAACCGTCCGATTGGCTCTTTCCTGTTCCTTGGGCCAACCGGGGTAGGGAAGACAGAGCTGTGCAAGACGCTGGCTAACTTTATGTTCGACAGTGACGATGCCATGGTACGTATCGACATGTCCGAGTTTATGGAGAAACATTCCGTGTCGCGGCTGGTGGGTGCACCTCCGGGATACGTCGGCTATGAAGAGGGCGGGTATCTGACCGAGGCGGTTCGTCGTCGTCCCTATTCCGTTATCCTGCTGGATGAAATAGAGAAAGCGCATCCGGACGTATTCAACATTCTTTTACAGGTGCTGGATGACGGACGCCTGACGGACGGGCAGGGGAGAACGGTCGACTTCCGCAACACCGTAGTGATTATGACCTCGAACCTGGGTTCCGATCTGATTCAGGAGCGCTTCGGTGAGCTGGACTACGGCCATATGAAAGAGATCGTCATGGGCGTGGTGAGCCATAGCTTCCGTCCGGAGTTCATCAACCGTATCGACGAGGTCGTGGTATTCCATCCGCTGGGTGAGAAACATATTGCCTCGATTGCCCAGATCCAGCTGCAGCGTCTTTATAAACGTCTGGAAGAGCGCGGTTATGCCGTGCAGATGTCAGATGAGGCGCTGAAGCTGCTGAGCGCTAACGGTTACGATCCGGTATACGGGGCACGTCCGCTGAAACGCGCTATCCAGCAGCAGATCGAGAACCCGCTGGCGCAGCAGATCCTCTCTGGGGAGCTGATTCCAGGCAAAACGGTACAGCTGGTGGTGAAAGACGACCGCATTGCCGCCGTGCAGTAATGTGCAGTAGAGCGTGAAAAGCGTAAAACGAGCCCCTGCGGGGTTCGTTTTTGTTTATAAACCAGGCGAAATTGTGCTTTGTATCACCGTTTCGCCTAAAAATTAGGCTATCGATAAGTTTTTTCGATTTAAGACTTGTCAGCCCGGAATAACTCCCTATAATGCGCCTCCACTGACACGGAACAACGGCGAGTAAGCCGGCCGGTCAGCGAGGCGCCTCCGGGCACTTCGGCAGAGAAAAGCGAAAATAAACGCTTGACTCTGGAA
>NZ_BBMZ01000002.1 GCF_000759795.1 Pseudescherichia vulneris NBRC 102420 | reverse complement strand
GTTTCCCGCTCCAAATTTTCTCTTCTGAATAAATTATCCACAGCGCAAACGCCTGCTGGCATCGTTTTATTTCGGTTTTGACATATTCTTGTAAACAGAGTTATCCACAAGGATACCACCATCCCTTCTTGCGCATAAATGTTAACAATGTAAATAATATTTTTATAACTATCTGAATTATATGGATAAAATATTATTTCAAAATGTTAATGCGATCGCTTGACGAATTTCTCCGTATTGAATCGCAATACTTTTTTATTTTTATGCACACCCTGTGGAAAGCTCAGGCGTCGCGCGGCAGCCCTTTTTCAACCACCCTGACTAGCCTCAACTTCTGCGGAAGCTGTACCTCTACCACACAGGCGTTTCGCTTCTCTATCTGCTGCGCAATCGCCCATTCTATGTGCTCCTCAAGAAGTGGGTGCTCACCTCGGCGTTGCTCCAGCGCCTGAATATTTGCCTCGTCCCAGGGCGCGTTACCCAGCGCCACTGCAACATTACGCAGCCAGCGTAGATGACCGATACGGCGAATAGCCGATCCCTCTGTGACCTTGAGAAAATGCGCTTCGCTCCAGCCAAACAGCGCGATTAACTCTGGGGCGTGCAGCGCCTTACGCGGGCTAAAATCCTCTTCGTCAGTGAGCTGGGAAAAACGGTTCCACGGGCAGATAAGCTGGCAGTCATCGCAGCCGTAGATACGGTTGCCAATCAGCGGCCGGAACTCGGGAGGAATCGATCCCTCCAGTTCAATCGTCAGGTAGGAGATGCAGCGGCGGGCGTCAACGGTGTAGGGCTCAACGATGGCCCCGGTCGGGCAGATGGTCATGCAGGCCACGCATTTACCACACTTCTCTTCAACCGGCTGGTCGATGGGCAACGGCAGGTCGATAAGCAGCTCGCCGAGGAAAAAGAACGAGCCAGCCTCTTGATTGAGGATAAGTGAGTGCTTACCTGTCCATCCCAGTCCGGCTTTTTCCGCCAGCGGACGCTCAAGCAGCGGCGCGGAGTCGACAAAGGGTCTAAAATTCAGCGAAACGCAGTGCTGCTGGATAGTTTCACCCAGTTTTTTGAGGCGGTTGCGCAGGAGCTTGTGGTAATCACGACCCAGCGCGTAACGGCTAACGTAACCGAGCGCAGGATTTTTTAGCGTGCTGGCAAAGGCGGCATTGGCCGGCAGATAGTTCATGCGCACGCTGATCACCCGCAATGTGCCGGGTAACAGCTCATGCGGCCGGGCGCGCATCATGCCATGGCGTGCCATCCATGCCATTTCGCCATGGTACTGCTTATCGAGCCATGCCTGGAGTTTGGGTTCGCTGGCGCTGAGATCGGTATCGGTAATGCCGACCTGTTGAAACCCCAGTTCGGTGCCCCACTGCTTAATGTTTTGCGCTAGCTGATTGAGATCGAGGGGCTGTGACATGACGGACCATACGTTGAAAAGTAGACTGAATAATAACCGTACCACTATACCACACTCTGTCTGGCCTGCGCAGGCGCTGCGCGAGGCAGAAAAAGAGGCGGCGGATAGCCTGGGGATTACGCTGTTTGAGCTGATGCAGCGAGCCGGGGAGGCGGCGTTCAGCGTCGCGTGCGCTGCGTATCCGCAATCACGCCGCTGGCTGATCCTCTGCGGCCACGGTAATAACGGCGGCGACGGCTACGTGGTGGCGCGGCTGGCAAAGGCGGCGGGTATGGAGGTGACGCTGCTGGCGCTGGAGAGCGATAAGCCCCTGCCGGAAGAGGCGGAGCAGGCGCGTACCGCCTGGCTGAACGCGGCCGGTGAGATCCATGCTGCGGACAGCGCTTGGCCAGAAGGGATCGATCTGATTATCGACGGCCTGCTGGGCACCGGTTTGACCGACGCCCCGCGCGAGCCAGCCGCAAGCCTTATTACGCGTGCTAATGACCATGCCGCCCCGGTTATCGCTCTGGATATCCCCTCCGGGCTACATGCCCAGACCGGGACAACCCCCGGCGCAGTAATCAACGCTGCGCATACGGTGACCTTTATCGCCTTGAAGCCTGGGCTGCTCACCGGAAAAGCGCGGGACGTCACCGGCACCCTTCACCACCACGCCCTGGGGCTGGAGGGCTGGCTCGCAGCTCAGGAGACAGCGATTCACCGTCTGGAGGCCTCCCAGCTTGCGCAGTGGCTGCCGCCGCGTCGTCCCACATCCCATAAAGGCGATAATGGTCGGCTGGTGATTGTCGGAGGCGACCACGGCACCGCCGGGGCGATACGCATGACCGGCGAAGCGGCGCTGCGGGCAGGGGCAGGGCTGGTGCGCGTCCTGACGCGCGTCGAGAATATTGCCCCGCTGATCGCCGCCCGTCCGGAGCTGATGGTGCACGAGCTTACGGAAAAGCTATTGGAAGAGAGCCTTGAGTGGGCGGACGTGGTGGTGATCGGTCCCGGTCTCGGCCAGCAGCCGTGGGGCAAAAAGGCGCTGCAAAAAATTGAGAATTTTCGCAAACCCATGCTGTGGGATGCGGACGCGCTGAACCTTCTGGCAATCAATCCCGATAAACGTCACAATCGCGTTATCACTCCGCACCCTGGCGAAGCTGCACGTTTGCTTAACTGTAGCGTGGCAGAAATTGAAAGCGATCGCTTACTTTCTGCTCAGCGTCTGGTAAAACGTTACGGTGGCGTGGTCGTGCTGAAAGGCTCGGGCACCATCGTCGCCAGCGCAGACGACGATATTGGCATCGTGGATGCTGGCAACGCCGGGATGGGCAGCGGAGGGATGGGAGACGTGCTCTCTGGCATCATTGGTGCCATGCTGGGGCAGTCGTTTTCCCTGTATGAAGCCGCCTGCGTGGGCTGTGTGGCGCACGGCGCGGCAGCTGACTATCGCGCGGCGCGTTACGGCACCCGTGGGATGTTGGCAACCGATCTTTTTTCTGCGCTGATGCGTGTTATTAACCCGGATGTGATTGACGTAGACCATGATTAATCGAGTGATCCCTCTGCCCGACGAGCAGGCAACCTTAACGCTGGGCGAGCGCGTCGCGCAGGCCTGCAACGGCGCAACCGTCATCTACCTGTACGGTGATTTAGGTGCGGGTAAAACCACCCTAAGCAGGGGCTTCCTGCAGGCGCTGGGCCATCAGGGGAACGTCAAAAGCCCAACCTATACGCTGGTTGAACCCTATACCCTCGATAAGCTGATGGTGTACCACTTTGACCTCTACCGCCTCGCCGATCCTGAAGAGCTGGAATTTATGGGCATTCGTGACTATTTTGCCAACGATGCCATCTGCCTCGTCGAGTGGCCGCAGCAGGGTTCGGGCGTGCTGCCCGAGCCGGATATCGAAATCCATTTAGAATACCAGGCCCAGGGGCGAGAGGCGCGCATTGCCGCTGTCTCCTCTGCGGGTGAGTCTTTACTGACGCGTTTGTAACTGTGCGTTTGTAACTATGCATTTGTAACTATGCACTTGTAACTACAGGATGACGGGATGATCAGTCGCGTAAAATGCTGGGCCCTGGCCGCGCTTGTCGCGCTAAGCGCGCAGGCTACCGCCGCAAGTCTGTCGGATATTCAGGTCTCCAATGGCGATGACCAGGCCCGTATCACGCTGAGTTTTATGGGCGATCCGGAGTACGCGTTTTCCCAGGAGGGCAAACGCAGCGTAGCGCTGGATATCAAACAGACCGGTGTGATTCAGGGCCTGCCGCTGCAGTTCAGCGGCAATAATCTGGTAAAGAGCATTCGTTCCGGGACGCCGAAAGATAACCAGTCGCTGCGGCTGGTGGTCGATCTCACTGAAAACGGCAAAGCCCGGGCGGTAAAACAGCAGAACGGCGCGAACTACAAGGTGGTGTTTACCATTGATGCCGACGCGCCGCCTCCGCCTCCGCCGCCGGTTGTCGCGAAACGCGTTGAGACGCCAGCAGTTGCAGTTGCGCCACGGCCAGCAGAGCCTGCCCGTAACCCGTTTAAAAATGAAAATGATCGGGTGACCAGCGTCACTAACAGCAACACCGTGACGCGTCCGGCCATGCGCGCCAGCTCTGCCTCGGGTGACAAGGTGATCATCGCCATTGATGCCGGACACGGCGGCCAGGATCCTGGCGCTATCGGCCCCGGCGGCACGCGTGAGAAAAACATCACGCTCTCCGTGGCGCGTAAGCTGCGTGCCCTGTTGAACAGCGATCCGATGTTTAAGGGCGTGCTGACCCGCGACGGGGACTACTTTATCTCGGTAATGGGACGCTCGGACGTGGCACGGAAACAAAACGCCAATTTCCTCGTCTCTATTCACGCTGATGCCGCGCCAAACCGTGACGCCACCGGTGCCTCGGTGTGGGTACTCTCTAACCGCCGCGCCAACAGCGAAATGGCGAGCTGGCTGGAGCAGCACGAGAAGCAGTCTGAGCTGCTGGGCGGGGCGGGTGACGTGCTGGCAAACAGCCAGTCCGATCCCTACCTAAGCCAGGCGGTTCTCGATTTGCAGTTCGGTCATTCCCAGCGCGTCGGGTATGATGTGGCGACCAATATGCTCACCCAACTGTCGCGTATCGGCTCGCTGCACAAGCGCCGCCCAGAACATGCCAGCCTTGGCGTGCTGCGCTCGCCGGATATTCCGTCGGTGCTGGTGGAGACCGGCTTTATCAGCAACCGCAGCGAAGAGCGCCTGCTGGACAGCGATGACTATCAGCAGCAGCTGGCGGAAGCCATCTACGCTGGTCTGCAAAGCTACTTCCAGGCGCATCCGATGCAGTCCGCGCCGCAGGGTGGTGCAGCACAGACCGCCAGCGCCGGATCGCCGGGGAGCGGCCTTTTTAACTAAGGAGATTTCATGCCGATTCAGGTCTTGCCGCCGCAGCTAGCGAACCAGATCGCCGCTGGCGAAGTGGTAGAGCGCCCTGCGTCGGTGGTGAAAGAGCTGGTTGAGAACAGCCTTGATGCGGGCGCGACCCGCATCGATATCGACATTGAGCGCGGCGGAGCGAAGCTGATCCGCATTCGGGATAACGGCAGCGGCATCGGTAAAGATGAGCTGGCGTTGGCCCTCGCGCGTCATGCCACCAGCAAGATTGCCTCGCTGGACGATCTGGAGGCCATTGTCAGCCTGGGCTTTCGCGGCGAGGCGCTGGCCAGTATCAGCTCGGTCTCGCGACTGACGCTGACCTCCCGCACCGCCGATCAGCCGGAGGCGTGGCAGGCCTATGCCGAAGGGCGGGAGATGGCGGTAACGGTGAAGCCCGCCGCCCATCCCCCCGGCACGACGCTTGAAGTACTCGATCTCTTCTATAACACCCCTGCGCGCCGCAAGTTTATGCGCACGGAAAAGACGGAATTCGGCCATATTGATGAGGTGATCCGCCGCATCGCGCTGGCGCGCTTCGACGTCACGATCACCCTGAACCACAACGGTAAGATGGTGCGCCAGTACCGCGCCGTGCCGCCGGGTGGGCAGCAGGAACGCCGCCTGGGGGCCATCTGCGGTCTGCCGTTTATGGAGCAGGCGCTGGCGATTGAGTGGCAGCACGGCGATTTAGCCATGCGCGGCTGGGTTGCCGATCCGAAAGCCACCACGGCGGCGCTGGCTGAGATCCAGTACAGCTACGTCAACGGCCGTATGATGCGTGACCGGCTGATCAACCATGCTATTCGCCAGGCTTGTGAAGACAAGCTGGGCGCGGATCAGCAGCCTGCGTTTGTGCTCTATCTGGAGATCGATCCGCATCAGGTGGACGTTAACGTTCATCCCGCCAAGCACGAGGTGCGCTTCCACCAGTCACGGCTGGTGCATGACTTTATCTACCAGGGCGTAGCCAGCGTATTGCAGCAGCAGCTCGCTGCGCCGCTGGCGCTGGCGGACGAACCCGCGCCGCGTCAGGTGCCGGAAAACCGCATCGCCGCCGGGAAAAACCAGTTTGCCCAGCCGCCCACCGCGCGTGAACCGGCTGCCCCGCGCTACGCTGAACCAGCCGCGCAGCCGCGCAGCCAGGGCGGCGGGTCGGGAAGTCAGGGCGGTGGATCGAGCAGCGCAGGTGGCGCAGGCTGGCCCAACGCCCAGCCGGGGTATCAAAAGCAGCAGGGGGCACTCTACCGCAAGCTGCTGGAGACGCCGGACGCTGCATCCGCACCCGCCGCGCCGAAAACCGCCGCACCGCTGCCTGCCTCACGTAGCCAGAGCTTTGGTCGCGTACTGACCATCGTTAATGACAACTGTGCGCTGCTGGATCGTGAAGGCCAGCTCTGTGTGCTGTCGCTGATGGTGGCCGAACGCTGGCTCAAGCAGGCGCAGCTGTTACCGGTGGAGGGCACGCCGTGCAGCCAGCCGCTGCTGATCCCGGTGCGGCTCAAGGTTTCGGCTGAAGAGCGGGCCGTGTTAACGCGGGCGGCCACCATGCTGAGTGAAATGGGCATTGAGTTTCAGTCAGATGCGCATCATGTGACCATTCGCGCAGTGCCTTTACCCTTACGGCAACAAAATTTACAAATCTTGATTCCTGAACTGATAGGCTACCTGGCGCAGCAGACGACCTTCAGCGTAGCAGAGAGCGCCCAGTGGATTGCCCGCCGGCTGGCCAGCGAACGTCCCCAGTGGAATATCGCGCAGGCCGTGGCGCTGTTAGCTGACGTTGAGCGGCTTTGCCCGCATCTGGTAAACGCGCCGCCGGGCGGTTTGTTACAATGTGTTGATATCACCCCGGCGATGAAAGCCCTGAAAGATGACTGACGTAAGTACTGATATAGCTAAGGCGAGCCTGCCTAAGGCAATTTTTTTAATGGGGCCAACCGCCTCCGGGAAAACGGCGCTGGCCATCGCGCTGCGTAAAGTTTTGCCAGTAGAGTTGATTAGCGTCGATTCTGCCCTTATTTATCAGGGGATGGACATTGGCACGGCGAAGCCAGACGCCCAGGAGCAGGCGGCAGCGCCCCATCGGTTACTGGATATTCTCGATCCGGCGCAGGCTTACTCCGCGGCTGATTTTCGCCGCGACGCGCTGGCCGAGATGGCGGAGATTACCGCCGCAGGTCGGATCCCCCTGTTAGTGGGGGGAACCATGCTCTACTTTAAGGCGCTGCTGGAGGGCTTATCGCCATTGCCCTCGGCGGATCCCGCAGTAAGAGCTAAAATTGAACAGATGGCGGCAGAGCAGGGGTGGGAAGCGCTGCACAAGCAGCTGGCAGAGGTAGATCCGCTAGCGAGTGCACGAATTCATCCCAACGACCCGCAAAGGCTTTCCCGGGCACTGGAAGTTTTTTTCATTTCGGGTAAAACTTTAACGGAACTGACGCAAACGTCAGGAGAAGCTCTGCCGTATCAGGTGCATCAGTTCGCCATCGCCCCGGCGAGCCGTGAACTGCTCCATCAACGAATTGAGCAGCGTTTTCATCAGATGTTGGCTTCAGGTTTTGAAGCAGAAGTGCGGGCGCTTTTTGCTCGTGGAGATTTGCATACGGACATGCCTTCCGTTCGTTGTGTGGGATATCGCCAGATGTGGTCCTATCTTGAAGGCGAGATCTCATATGATGAAATGGTTTATCGAGGTGTTTGCGCGACGAGACAGTTAGCGAAACGCCAGATAACCTGGCTTCGCGGTTGGGAGGGCGTTCACTGGCTCGACAGTGAAAAGCCAGAACAGGCGCGAAATGAAGTATTACAGGTTATTGGTGCTAACGCAGACTGAATGTGTACAATTACATCGGATCGTGCGCAAAATTTTACGCAGTTTTCAGGGCCTTCGGGTTCAAAGTACAAAACAAGCATATAAGGAAAAGATAGAATGGCTAAGGGGCAATCTTTACAAGACCCGTTTCTGAACGCGCTGCGTCGGGAACGCGTTCCGGTTTCTATTTATTTGGTGAATGGCATTAAGCTGCAAGGTCAAATTGAGTCTTTCGATCAGTTCGTGATCCTGTTGAAAAACACGGTCAGTCAGATGGTCTATAAGCACGCAATTTCTACTGTTGTCCCGTCGCGTCCGGTTTCTCATCACAGTAACAACACCGGTGGCGGCACCAGTAACTATCACCATAGCAGCAACGCGCAGGGTTCTTCTGCATCACAACAGGACAGCGAAGAGACCGAATAAGGTTTTTTGCTGTTTTCCATGTCGGGGAGCCAGGTGTTCCCCGCTGGTATTCTAAGAGGGTTTACGCTTGTTTGACCGTTATGATGCCGGTGAGCAGGCGGTGCTGGTACACATCTATTTTTCGCAAGACAAAGATATGGAAGATCTCCAGGAGTTTGAATCCCTGGTCTCTTCAGCTGGCGTCGACGCAATGCAGGTGATTACCGGTAGCCGTAAAGCACCGCACCCAAAATATTTTGTTGGTGAAGGTAAGGCAGTTGAAATAGCGGACGCCGTTAAAGCATCGGGTGCATCGGTTGTGCTCTTTGATCATGCCCTAACCCCAGCCCAGGAACGAAACCTGGAGAGGCTGTGCGAGTGTCGCGTTATCGACCGCACCGGACTCATTTTAGACATTTTTGCGCAACGTGCACGTACCCATGAGGGGAAATTGCAGGTTGAGCTGGCGCAGCTGCGCCATCTGGCAACGCGCCTCGTGCGCGGCTGGACCCACCTTGAGCGTCAGAAGGGCGGGATCGGTTTGCGTGGTCCGGGTGAAACCCAGCTCGAAACCGACCGTCGTTTACTGCGTAACCGTATCACTCTGATCCTCTCGCGCCTTGAGCGCGTTAGCAAACAGCGCGAGCAGGGGCGTCGGTCGCGCGCGAAAGCGGATATCCCTACGGTATCGCTGGTAGGCTACACCAACGCCGGTAAATCGACGCTGTTTAACCAGATCACCGAAGCGCAGGTCTACGCTGCGGACCAGCTGTTTGCCACCCTGGATCCGACCCTGCGCCGAATTAACGTCGCTGACGTCGGCGAGACGGTGCTGGCAGATACGGTAGGGTTTATTCGCCACCTGCCGCACGATCTGGTTGCTGCGTTTAAGGCGACCCTGCAGGAGACGCGCGAGGCTACGCTGCTGCTGCACGTGATCGATGCCGCCGACCTCCGTCTACAGGAAAATATTGATGCGGTGAATACCGTGCTCGAAGAGATTGATGCTCACGAGATCCCGACCCTGCTGGTCATGAACAAGATCGATATGCTGGACGAGTTCGAACCGCGTATCGACAGGGACGATGAAAACAGACCGATTCGGGTTTGGCTGTCAGCGCAAACCGGAGCGGGTGTACCACTGTTATTTCAGGCGCTAACCGAGCGTCTTTCCGGGGAGGTTGCCCAGCACACGCTGCATCTGCCTCCGCAGGAAGGGCGGTTAAGAAGCCGGTTTTATCAGCTTCAGGCGATAGAAAAAGAGTGGATGGAGGAGGACGGCAGTCTGGGTCTGCAAGTACGTATGCCGATCGTTGACTGGCGTCGCCTCTGTAAACAAGAACCTGCATTGGTTGACTACGTAGTCTGACCTGGCGGCTTGCCTGAAGACATTTCCCCTCCAGGGGATAACGAATAACAAATATGGAGCACATACATGGCGTGGAACCAGCCCGGTAACAACGGACAAGACCGCGACCCGTGGGGAAGCAGCAATAATCAAGGCGGCAACTCTGGGGGAAATGGAAATAAAGGCGGTCGCGATCAGGGGCCTCCTGATTTAGATGATATCTTTCGCAAGCTGAGCAAGAAACTGGGCGGCTTTGGCGGTGGCAAAGGAACCGGCTCCGGCGGTGGTGGCGCTGCGCCAGGCCCGCGCAGCCGTATGGGTGGACGCATTGTGACCATCGTTGCGGTTGCGCTCGTCATCTTCTGGGCGGCCAGCGGCTTCTACACCATCAAAGAGGCGGAGCGCGGCGTCGTGACCCGTTTCGGCAAATTTAGCCATCTGGTGGAGCCAGGCCTGAACTGGAAGCCGACCTTTATTGATAGCGTGACGGCGGTCAACGTGGAGTCGGTTCGTGAACTGGCGGCCTCCGGCGTGATGCTGACCTCTGACGAGAACGTGGTGCGCGTTGAGATGAACGTTCAGTATCGCGTAACCGATCCTGAGCGCTACCTGTTTAGCGTGACCAGCGCTGACGACAGCCTGCGTCAGGCCACCGACAGCGCCCTGCGTGGCGTGATCGGCAAATACACCATGGACCGTATCCTGACCGAAGGCCGTACCGTGATTCGTAGCGATACCCAGCGCGAGCTGGAAGAGACGATTCGCCCGTACAACATGGGTATTACCCTGCTGGACGTCAACTTCCAGGCCGCTCGTCCGCCGGAAGCCGTACAGGCCGCGTTTGACGATGCCATTGCCGCCCGTGAGAACGAGCAGCAGTCTATTCGTGAAGCGGAAGCCTACGCCAACGAAGTTCAGCCGCGTGCTAACGGCCAGGCGCAGCGTATCCTTGAGGAAGCGCGTGCTTACCGTACCCAGACCGTTCTGGAAGCGCAGGGTGAAGTGGCGCGCTTTGCTAAGCTCCTGCCGGAGTATAAAGCGGCCCCGGAAATTACCCGCGAGCGTCTCTATATTGAAACCATGGAAAAAGTGCTGAGCCACACCCGCAAGGTGCTGGTTAACGACAAGGGCGGTAACCTGATGGTTCTGCCGTTGGATCAGATGCTGAAAGGCGGCGCGCCTGCGGCAAAGAGCGATACCAGCGGGGCGAATAACCTGCTGCGCCTGCCGCCTGCGTCGAACACCAGCGCGAGCACCAGTAACGCACCGTCTGCTGGCCAGGGTGACATCATGGACCAACGCCGTGCTAACGCACAGCGTAACGACTACCAGCGTCAGGGGGAATAACGATGCGTAAGTCTGTAATTGCGATAATTATCATCGTGCTGGTAGTGCTCTACACCTCAATCTTTGTTGTGAAAGAGGGCGAACGCGGCATCACGCTGCGCTTCGGTAAAGTGCTGCGTGACGATGAGAACAAACCCCTGGTCTTTACGCCAGGCCTGCACTTTAAGCTGCCGTTTATTGAGGCGGTTAAAACGCTGGACGCGCGTATCCAGACCATGGACAACCAGGCCGATCGCTTTGTGACCAAAGAGAAGAAAGACCTGATCGTTGACTCCTATATCAAATGGCGCATCAGCGACTTCAGCCGCTACTATCTGGCAACCGGCGGCGGTGACGTCTCCCAAGCCGAAGTGCTGCTGAAACGTAAGTTCTCTGACCGTCTGCGTTCTGAAATCGGCCGTCTCGACGTGAAGGACATCGTAACCGACTCCCGCGGTCGTCTGACCCTGGAAGTGCGTGACGCGCTGAACTCTGGCTCTGCTGGCACGGAAGATGAAGTGGCTACACCAGCCGCTGACGATGAAATTGCCAAAGCGGCTAAGCGCATCACGGCGGAGACGAACGGCAAGGTGCCGGTCGTGAACCCGAACAGTATGGCTGCGCTGGGTATCGAAGTGGTGGATGTACGCATCAAGCAGATCAACCTGCCGAGTGAAGTCTCTGAGGCGATCTACAACCGTATGCGTGCCGAGCGTGAAGCGGTTGCCCGTCGTCACCGTTCACAGGGCCAGGAAGCGGCAGAAAAACTGCGCGCGACGTCTGATTACGAAGTGACTAAAACGCTGGCAGAAGCCGAGCGTCAGGGGCGCATCTTGCGCGGTGAAGGCGATGCGGAAGCGGCTAAGCTGTTTGCCGATGCATTCAGCCAGGATCCGGACTTCTACGCCTTTATCCGTAGCCTGCGTGCCTATGAGAGCAGCTTCCAGAGCAATCAGGATGTGATGGTTCTCAGCCCGGATAGCGACTTCTTCCGCTATATGAAAACGCCAGGAACGGTTACGCGCTAAGCCTGCAGCTGTAATTACGCTAACTAAACCACCGTCATCCTCCGGAGACGGTGGTTTTCTTTTGAAGGACGCATAATGAACTCCACCATTTGGCTGGCGCTGGCACTCGTTTTGGTGCTGGAAGGGCTGGGACCGATGCTCTATCCGCGCCTGTGGCGACGCATGATCGCCTCGCTGGCTCTGCTGCCGGATAACATGTTACGCCGTTTCGGCGGAGGATTAGTGGTTGCCGGGGTCGTGATCTACTATATGTTGAGGAAAACGATTGGCTAGAGAAATAGCACGCAGATTGGCCGAAATTTGCCGACAAAAAGTGCTGATTATCAGAAAAAGCGATGGTAGAATCCTTTTTTAAGCAAACGGTGATTTTGAAAAATGGGTAACAACGTCGTCGTACTGGGCACCCAATGGGGTGACGAAGGCAAAGGTAAGATCGTCGATCTCCTTACTGAACGTGCTAAATATGTGGTTCGCTATCAGGGCGGTCACAATGCAGGCCACACTCTCGTAATCAACGGTGAAAAAACCGTCCTCCATCTTATTCCATCAGGCATTCTGCGTGACAATGTGACCAGCATCATCGGTAACGGTGTGGTGCTCTCTCCTGCTGCGCTGATGAAAGAGATGAAAGGCCTGGAAGAGCGTGGTATTCCGGTACGCGAACGTCTGCTGCTCTCTGAAGCTTGCCCGCTGATCCTCGACTATCACGTGGCGCTGGACGTGGCGCGTGAAAAAGCGCGCGGCGCGAAAGCGATCGGCACTACCGGTCGTGGTATCGGCCCGGCTTACGAAGATAAAGTGGCCCGTCGCGGCCTGCGCGTTGGCGATCTGTTCGACAAAGAGACCTTTGCAACCAAGCTGAAGGAAGTGATGGAGTATCACAACTTCCAGCTGGTGAACTTCTACAAAGCCGACGCCGTTGACTACCAGAAAGTGCTGGACGATGTGATGGCGATTGCCGACATCCTGACCGGCATGGTGGTGGACGTTTCCGATCTGCTGGACCAGGCGCGCAAGCGTGGCGATTTCGTCATGTTCGAAGGTGCGCAGGGTACGCTGCTGGATATTGACCACGGTACCTATCCGTACGTGACCTCCTCCAACACCACCGCCGGTGGCGTGGCGACCGGCTCCGGCCTGGGTCCGCGCTACGTGGACTACGTGCTGGGGATCATCAAAGCCTACTCTACCCGTGTAGGCGCGGGTCCGTTCCCAACCGAGCTGTTTGACGACATCGGCGAGTTCCTCTGCAAGCAGGGTAACGAGTTTGGCGCGACCACCGGTCGTCGTCGTCGTACCGGCTGGCTGGATATCGTTGCGATCCGTCGTGCAGTGCAGATCAACTCCCTGTCCGGCTTCTGCCTGACCAAGCTGGACGTGCTGGATGGCCTGAAAGAGGTGAAAATCTGCGTGGCTTACCGTCTGCCGGACGGCCGCGAAGTGACCACCACGCCGCTGGCCGCTGACGACTGGGAAGGTATCGAGCCGATCTACGAAACCATGCCGGGCTGGTCTGAAACCACCTTCGGTGTGAAAGAGCGCAGCGGCCTGCCGCAGGCGGCGCTGGACTACATCAAGCGCATCGAAGAGCTGACCGAAGTGCCGATTGATATTATCTCTACCGGCCCTGACCGCAGCGAAACCATGATCCTGCGCGATCCGTTTGACGCGTAATGTGATGTGACTTTGCCCGGCGGCACTCTGCTTGCCGGGCTTGCTTGCCCTCTTTTCACTTCTTCTATTCAAATAAATTAGCTGCTTACTCTCTGGCTGGTTTATCATCAATAATGTTAATACCAACTGGTATCCCCCGTTTTTCCCTTTATCCTGAGGTTGATGTGCAGTTAACGAGTTTCACCGATTACGGATTGCGTGCCCTGATCTATATGGCGTCGCTACCGGAAGGGCGAATGACCAATATTTCTGAAGTGACGGCAGTGTACGGGGTTTCCCGCAACCACATGGTCAAAATAATCAACCAGCTAAGCCGGGCGGGCTACGTCGCGGCTGTTCGAGGGAAAAACGGCGGCATTCGCCTGGGCAGGCCTGCTAATACCATCCGCATTGGTGACGTCGTGCGTGAGCTGGAACCGCTCACGCTGGTGAACTGCAGCAGCGCATTTTGCCATATTACCCCTGCCTGCCGTTTGAAGCAGGCACTCTCTAAGGCCGTGAACAGTTTTCTGATGGAACTTGATCACTACACGCTGGCCGATTTGGTTGAAGATAATCAACCGCTGTATAAATTATTAATGGTGGAGTAAGAGAACGCTCTGCCAGAGCTGACAACGGAGGAACCGCTATGTCACATGATCCTTTCCAGGAGCGCGAAGCTGAGAAGTACGCGAACCCTATTCCTAGCCGCGAGTTCATTCTCGATCACTTATCAAAACGCGAAAAACCCGCTAACCGTGAAGAGCTGGCGCAGGAACTCAATATTGAAGGCGAAGAGCAGCTAGAAGGGCTGCGCCGCCGCCTGCGCGCTATGGAGCGTGACGGGCAGCTGGTCTTTACCCGCCGCCAGTGTTACGCCCTGCCGGAACGCCTTGACCTGCTCAAGGGGATAGTTATTGGCCACCGCGACGGCTACGGCTTCCTGCGCGTCGAAGGCCGCAAAGACGATCTTTATCTCTCCAGCGAGCAGATGAAAACCTGCATTCACGGCGACCAGGTGCTGGCTCAGCCGCTTGGTGCAGATCGTAAAGGCCGTCGTGAAGCGCGTATCGTACGCGTGCTGGTCCCGAAAACCGGCCAGATCGTGGGTCGCTACTTTACCGACGCGGGCGTAGGCTTTGTGGTGCCGGACGACAGCCGCATGAGCTTCGACATCCTTATCCCGCCGGAAGAGATTATGGGCGCGCGGATGGGCTTCGTGGTGGTGGTTGAACTCACCCAGCGCCCGACGCGACGCACCAAAGCTATTGGTAAAATTGTTGAGGTCCTTGGCGATAACATGGGCACCAGCATGGCGGTTGATATGGCCCTGCGTACCCATGAGATCCCCTACATCTGGCCACCTGCCGTTGAGCAGGAAGTCAGCGGCCTGAAAGAAGAAGTCCCGGAGTCAGCGAAAGCCGGGCGGGTCGATCTGCGTAACCTGCCGCTGGTCACTATCGACGGTGAAGACGCCCGTGACTTTGACGATGCAGTCTACTGCGAGAAAAAACGCGGCGGCGGCTGGCGTCTGTGGGTAGCCATTGCCGACGTAAGCTACTACGTTCGTCCGGGCACCGCCCTGGATGACGAAGCACGCAGCCGGGGTACCTCGGTCTACTTCCCGTCGCAGGTTGTACCGATGCTGCCGGAAGTGCTCTCCAACGGCCTCTGCTCCCTCAACCCGCAGGTTGACCGTCTCTGTATGGTTTGTGAGATGACCATCTCCACCAAGGGACGTCTGACCGGCTACAAATTCTACGAAGCGGTGATGAGCTCCCATGCACGTCTGACCTATAACAAGGTATGGCATATGCTGGAGGGAGACCAGGAGCTGCGTGAGCAGTACGCGCCGCTGGTGAAACACATTGAAGAGCTGCATACCCTCTACAAAACGTTGAGCCAGGCGCGGGAAGAGCGCGGCGGTATCTCGTTTGAGAGCGAAGAGGCGAAGTTTATCTTCAACGCCGAGCGCCGTATCGAGCGTATTGAGCTGACCGAGCGTAACGACGCTCACAAGCTGATTGAAGAGTGCATGATCCTCGCCAACATCTCTGCAGCCCGCTTTGTTGAGAAGGCGAATGAGCCAGCGCTGTTCCGTATTCACGACCGTCCGACCACCGAAGCCATCACCTCGTTCCGCTCGGTATTGGCCGAACTGGGTCTGGAGCTGCCTGGCGGTAACAAGCCGGAGCCGCGAGACTATGCCGCGCTGCTGGAGTCCATCGCCGATCGTCCTGACCATGAGATGCTGCAGACCATGCTGCTGCGCTCCATGAAGCAGGCGATTTACGATCCGGAAAACCGGGGCCACTTTGGTCTTGCGCTGCAATCGTATGCCCACTTTACCTCGCCGATCCGCCGCTACCCGGACCTCTCTCTGCACCGCGCCATTAAGTACCTGGTCGCCAAAGAGCAGGGGCTTGAGGGTAACAGCACCCCGTCGGGCGGCTGGCACTATCCGATGGAAGCGGTATTACAGCTGGGTCAGCACTGCTCGATGGCCGAACGCCGTGCCGACGAAGCAACTCGCGACGTTGCCGACTGGCTGAAGTGCGACTTCATGCAGGATCACGTGGGCAGCAACTTCCAGGGCGTGATCGCCAGCGTCACCGGCTTCGGCTTCTTCGTGCGCCTTAACGAGCTGTTTATCGACGGTCTGGTTCACGTCTCCTCGCTGGATAACGACTACTACCGTTTCGACCAGGTTGGTCAGCGCCTGATTGGCGAATCCAGCGGCCAGACCTACCGGCTGGGCGATCGCGTTGAAGTGCGCGTCGAAGCGGTAAACATGGACGATCGCAAGATCGACTTTGCGCTGATCTCCAGCGAGCGTGCTCCGCGCAACGTCGGCAAGACCGAACGTGAGCGTGCTAAAAAAGGCGCGCCGGGAAAACCCAGCGGCCGTCGTCGCCAGGTCGGTAAAAAAGGTAACTTTGAGCCGGACAGCGAGTTCCGCCGCGAGAAGGGCAAAGGTAAAGGAAAAGCGACCGACGGCGCACAGCCGAAGGTGAAGAAAGAGAAAGCGCCGTCGGCAAAAGCGCCCTCTGCGAAAACGCAAAAAATTGCCGCCGCCACCAAAGCAAAGCGCGCGGCAAAAAAGAAAACCGCTGAGTAACCTTATTAATCCCCTTTATGCGTAAAGGGGATTTTTTATTTCTGCCGTTAGCTAATTTCTGGCAATCGATATTTTTTATTTGTCCTTAGCCTAAAAGCCCGCCTGTGTATAGTAGCTGCATAATTGTTAAATATCTGATGCGTTAATTCGCAAGGAGCTATTATGCATCTGGCACGTTTCCCCCGCCTCTCCCTGGGCCATTTTCCGACGCCGCTTGAGCCTTTAGAGACTATCTCCGCACTGCTGGGCGGGCCGAAAATATGGATTAAACGCGACGATGCAACAGGCCTTGCGACCGGCGGAAATAAGACCCGTAAGCTTGAGTTTTTGCTGGCGGATGCACAGCAGCAGAACGCTGACGTGATTATTACCCAGGGTGCTACCCAGTCTAACCATGTACGCCAGACCATCGCTGGCGCGGCGAAGCTGGGTCTGCCAGCGAAAGTGCTGCTGGAGAAGCGGGTCACCGACTTCGGTGAGGATTATCAGCGCTCCGGCAACGTGCTGCTGGATGAGCTGCTCGGCGGTGAGATCGTCGCCCATCTGCCGGGTGGCACCGACATGCAGCAGGCCATGGAGAGCTATGCCAGCGAACTGCGCGATAAAGGCCATCGCCCCTACGTGATCCCCGGCGGCGGCTCTAACCCCATCGGGGCGCTGGGCTACGTTGCCTGCGCCGAAGAGCTTCTCTATCAATCTTCCCAGTTGCGCCTGCGTATTGACCATGTGGTCCACGCCACCGGCAGTACCGGCACCCAGGCCGGACTGGTAGCAGGGTTCCACGCCACCCATAGCCACGTTCCGGTGCTCGGCATTAGCGTGCGTGCGCCAAAGGTGAAGCAGGAGGAGAACGTCTGGAATCTGGCCTCCCGCACGCTTGAGCTGCTGAATGTGCCAGGCGAGCTGCCGCGCAATGCCGTCGTGGCTAACAGCGACTACGTTGGCGAAGGCTACGGGCTGCCGACCGAAGGCATGCTAGAGGCGCTGCGCCTGCTGGCGCGTCACGAGGGTATTCTGCTGGATCCGGTCTACTCTGGCAAAGGCTTTGCCGGGCTGGTGGATCTGATCCGCAAGGGCCATTTCCGCAAAGATGAGAACGTAGTATTCATCCACACCGGCGGCTCTGCCGGGCTGTTTGGTTATCGGCAGGTGCTGGAAGGATGAAACCGTTTTTGTTAGGCGTTCTCGGCGGCATGGGGCCGCTGGCGACAGTGGATTTTATGGCGAAGCTGCTGGCCGCCACGCCTGCGACCCGCGATCAGCAGCAGATCCCGGTCGTCGCCTGGAACGTTCCCCAGATTGCCGATCGGCAGAAGGCGCTGGCCGGGCTTGGCCCGTCGCCGCTGCCTCAGCTACTGAACGGCATCGAAAAGCTCAACGCCGCCGGGGCAAGCCATATTGCCATTCCCTGCAATACGGCCCATCACTGGTATGACGCCCTGAGCCGCGCCAGCGACGCGCCGATCCTGCATATCGTTGAGGCGACCCTTGAGCGTGTTGCCGAGCGTGCGCCGACGCGCGTCGGGGTCATCGCGACTCACGGCACGCTGGCGGCGGGTTGGTTTCAACAGGGGCTGGAACGCCTTAACGTTACCCCGGTTCTGCCTACTGAGCAGGAGCTGGAGAGCTGGTTTGTTCCCGGCTGCTACGCGGTAAAGCGCGGTGCGCTGCGCGAGGGCGGCGAGCTGCTCTCTCTTCAGGCCCAGGCGCTGGTTGAGCGGGGCGCGGAAACGCTCATTCTTGCCTGCACCGAAGTCCCAGTGGCGCTCGACGCCATTGACTCCCCCTTTCTTGCCCACGCCATCGATCCTGCCCAGGCGCTGGCGGAGCGATGTTCGGCCCTCTGGCAGAAATATCGTTAATCTCTTCACTCTCTAACAGGATAAATAAAATGAAAAAAAGTCTCTGCTTATTACTGGCAGCGGGTAGCTTGTGGACAAATATGACCTGGGGCGCCTCACCGGAAGAAGTGCGTGTCGCCTACAGCGGCGGTTCACAGGTATTAATGCTGGCGAAAGCCGACGGCTCGCTGGATAAAGCGTTAAACAGCAAAGTGAAATGGGTGCAATTTGCCTCCGGTGCGGATGCGCTGAGCTATTTCGCCAGCAACGCCATCGATATTGCTAATTTTGGATCCAGCCCGGCCACCGCTGGCGTCGTGCGTAAATTACCGGTAGAGATTATTGGCGTCTCCGGGGTGATTGCTAGCTACGAGCGCCTAATTGGCAAAGACGGCATTAATAACATTAAGGATATCGAAGGCAAACGCGTGGCTTACCCGCCTAACTCCACCGCACAGTACGCGCTGGAGGCGGCGATCAGCGTCAATAAGCTCGACCGCAGCAAAATTACCCTGCTGCCGCTGCGTCCGGCCGAGATGGTCGCCGCGTGGAAGCGGGGCGATATTGACGCAGGCTACGTCTGGGCCCCCTTTGCCCAGGAGCTGGAGTCGTCCGGCGGCCATCAAGTCTTCGCCACCAAAGATCTGCAGAAAGATGGCTACCTGATCTACAACAACTACGTGGTGCGTAAGGCCTTCGCCGAGCAGTATCCGGAAACCGTTAGCGCCTTCCTGCGCGTGCATCAGGAGAAGGTCGACGAGTTCAAGAAGGATCCTGAGCGGGCTGCAGCCATTGTGGCAAAAGAGGTCGGTGCCCCGGTAACGACCGCGGCTAACACCCTCGGCGGCCTGGAGTATCCGACCCTGGCCGAGCAGGGCACCGCCGCCTGGTTGGGCAACGGCACTCAGACTACCGACAGCGGTATCGGCAAGGCGCTGAGCAAAACCTCCAGCTTCCTCGCCGGCATCGGTGAGATCCGCAAGCGTGATATTCCCGCCAGCTGGGATCAGGCCATCAACTCCGAATATATTCGTAAAGCGGCGGTAGCTACGCAATGAGATTGAGTCAGCACATCGCCATCAGCGTTGCATCGGTGGCGATCTTTTTTGTGATTTGGCAGGTGGCGGCTACTCGGCAGTGGGTGGATCCGCTTCTGCTGCCGTCGTTAACCGATATCGGGTTAACCACGGAAGAGCTGCTGGCGGACGGCTACCGTCAGGTGCCGCTCTGGGAGCACGTCATGGTAAGCCTGGCGAGGGCGCTAAGCGCCTTTACCGTGGCGATTGTGGTGGGTATCCCGCTCGGGCTGCTGATGGGCCTCTCCAACGGCCTGTCGGCAGTGCTGAACCCCTTCGTTCAGTTTCTGCGCCCGCTGCCGAAGATTGCTCTGATCCCGCTGGCGGTGGTGTGGCTGGGCATCGGCGAAGCGTCGAAGTTCTTTCTGATCTTCATCGCCACCTTCCTGAGCGTGGTGGTGGGGGCCAGCGCAGCGGTTGAGCGCATCGGCCGGTCACGCATTCGCGTCGCCCAGACGCTGGGCGCCACCAGGGGGCAGATCTTTCTGCGGGTGGTGCTGCCGGACGCGCTGCCCGATCTGTTCACTACCGTCAGGCTCTCCATTGGCATCGGCTGGACCTCGCTTATCGCGGCGGAGATGGTGGCTGCCAGCTCGGGCCTCGGCTGGATGGTGATCAACGCCAGCTCCTACCTGCGTACCGACATTGTGATGCTGGGCATTCTGCTGCTCGGCGGAATTGGCTATCTGCTGGATCTTCTTCTTTTGGGCCTGCAACGCCTGTTTGTGCCGTGGGCGGGGAAAGAATAATGGCTGTACAGATTGCGCTGGAGAACGTATCTCTCCAATTTGCGGCGAAACCGCACCCTTTTACCGTGCTTGAGGATATCTCCCTCTCCCTACAGAAGGGTGAGTTTGTGGTGCTGCTGGGGCCGTCGGGCTGCGGTAAATCCACCATCCTCAACCTGGTGGCGGGCTTTAACCAGCCCGACAGCGGGCGCGTGCTGTGCGGCGGAGAGCCGGTGCGCCAGCCCGGCCCATCGCGGGGAATGATCTTCCAGCAGCCGAACCTGTTTCCGTGGCTGTCGGTGCTGGACAACGTCACCTTTGGCCCACGCCTGGGCAAGCATAACCGCGACAAGGTTAACGCCCAGGCGCGAGAGTGGCTAACGCGCGTTGGGCTGAGGGGCTTCGAGAACCACGCCCCCTGGCAGCTCTCCGGCGGTATGAAGCAGCGCGTGGCGCTGGCTCGCGCCTGGCTGCCTGGCCCAGAGGTGCTGCTGCTCGATGAGCCGTTTGGTGCGCTTGACGCCCAGACGCGCCTAATGATGCAGGAGCTGCTGCGCAACGCCTGGCTGGCAACTGAGACCACGCTGCTCTTCGTCACCCACGACGTGGAGGAGGCGCTGTTCCTCGCCGACCGCATTCTGATCATGTCGGCCAAGCCGGGAAAAATCGTCGAAGAGCTGACCCTGCCGTTTGGCCGCGAGCGCGATATCGAAAACCTGGCGGCGCACCCGCTGTATAGCGAGATCAAGCAGCACGTTCTGCACCGCGTCCGCCAGGAGGCAAAGCGCCATTTTTAGTGGATCCGTGGTTCCCGGTGTCGGGAATGAATCGACTGTCATCAACATAAGGTGGAAGCAATGAGCATTAGCGAATTAAAAGCCCGGCTGGAACAGAGTATTCACCAACACCGCGACGAATATATTGCGATCTCGAAAGATATTCATGCCCATCCGGAGACCGGGAATAACGAGTACTACGCCAACGGCCTGCTGACGGCGCTGCTGGCGAAAAACGGCTTCGAGGTAACCTCGAACGTGGCCGGACACGAAACGGCATTCTATGCGGTGAAAGAGAGCGGCAAACCGGGGCCGACCATCGCCTATCTGGCAGAGTACGATGCCCTGATCGACATCGGCCACGCCTGCGGGCATAACATCATTGGCGTGACCAGCATCGCGGCGGCGATCGCCCTGAGTGAGACCCTGGCCCAGACCGGCGGCAGGGTGGTGGTGCTCGGCACCCCTGCCGAAGAGGGCGGCCTGCGCGGCAAGGGCGGGCCAAACGGCAACGTCAAGGCGCGCTTCGTTGAGCACGGTTTCCTAAAGGACGTGGACGTGGCGATGATGGTGCACCCCGGCGGCAAAACCCAGCTGACCGGGCCATTCTTAGCGAACAACCATCTCTATTTCCACTTCTATGGCAAGCCTTCGCATGCGGGCAGCTCACCGCATAAAGGCGACAACGCCCTCGACGCGCTGGTGCTGCTCTATAACGGTATCAGCGTGCTGCGTCAGCAGCTGCCGGACGGCGTCCGCGTGCACGGCATCATCACCAACGGCGGCCAGGCCCCGAACGTGATCCCAGAGTATGCCTCTGCGCACTACTACATTCGGGCGGAAACCCGTGAGGCGGTGGAAGCTCTGGAGCCGCGCATCCGCGCCATTGCCGAGGGCGTCGCCATCGCCACCGGCACCACGGTAAAAATTGAGCACCAGGTTGGCCCGCGTGACTTCAATATCAACCAGACGCTGAACAACCTCTTCCTTGAGGAGTTTACCGCCGTGGGTGAACAGGTCGATCTGCGTCAGAAAGAGGGCAAAGGCTCCACCGACGTGGGGGATATCAGCCACGCCGTGCCGACTGCGCATCCGTCGATCAAGATTGGTCCGGACGATCTGATTGGCCACACCGTCGCCTTCCGCGAAGCCGCTAACTCCGAGCAAGGCTACGACGCGCTGGTGACCGGCGCGGTGGTGCTGGCTAACGCGGGTCTGCGCCTGCTGACCGAGCCAGCGCTGTTGCAGGAGGCGAAAGACGAATTTGCCGGGCGCAAAACTAGCCCACACGCCGACAGAACCCTGACCGGAGCCGCTGCTGAATGAAAAACGTGTTCTCTGCCGCCGCACTGTTGCTGGCGGCCTCTTTACCTTGGGGAAGCGCGCTGGCTGAAACCGTGAACCGCAACGCCACGCTGAATATCGCCTATGGCAACCGGCCCGGTACGCTGGATCCTTACTTAACCACTAACAACGCCACCTCAGATGTGGATCGCCACATCTTTGAAGAGCTGTTTACCATCAACGATAAGTTTGAGCCGGTGCCGGATCTGGTGGCGTCCTATACCCTGAGCGACGATCGCAAAACTTACACCTTTGTGCTGCGGGACGGTGTGCGCTTCCACGACGGGCAGCCGCTGACGGCGGATGACGTGGTCGCCTCGATGAGTCGCTGGCTGGCGGTTTCCACTCAGGGGAAAGCTAACCTCCCCGGCGCGGTCTTCAGCAAGGTTGATGATAAGACCGTGCGCCTGACGCTTCCCGAGCCGTCGCTGATTACGCTCAACGTGCTGGCCGACGTAAAGAACATCGCGGCCATCATGCCTAAACGCCTGATTGACGCAGCGAACAGCAGCAAAAAACCGGTAAGCGAGCTGATTGGCACTGGGCCGTATAAGCTGGCGGAGTTTAAGCAGGGCGAGTACCTGCACCTGACCCGCTACGACGGCTACGCCGCCCGCAGCGAGCCAGCCAGCGGCCTCTCCGGCCAGAAGCAGGCCAACGTGAAGGATATCTGGTTCCGCTACATTACCGATGAGTCAACCCGGCTGGCGGGGGCGATGACCGGCGAGTACGACATCGTCTTCAACCTGCCGAAAGACAATATCGATGCGCTGACCAGCGCGCCGGATCTCACTCTGGCCCAGCCGGAGAGCGGTGGGTCGCTCATCACCTACCTCTTCAACAAGCAGCAGGGGCCCTTTGCCAACGTCAAGCTGCGCCAGGCGTTTAACCTTGCCCTCGACGTTCACCAGACGCTGCTGGCAGGCTACAGCGATCCGCGCTTCTTCAAAGAGGATCCCTCTCTGGGCTTCCCTAATCAGGTCGACTGGTACAGCGAGGCGGGCAAGCCGTTCTGGAACCAGCATAAGCTCGATGAGGCCCGCCAGCTGGTGAAGGCGTCCGGCTATAACGGCGAAGAGGTGGTGATCATCGCCACCAAAGAGTATGCCGAGCTCTATAACCTGGCGATTGTCGCCCAGCAGGTGCTGAAGCAGATCGGCGTTAAGTCGCGCCTCGACGTCTACGACTGGCCCACCGTGCTGCAGCGCCGCCAGGATCCGAAAAACTTCGATCTCTGCGCGCTGGAGTTCTCGATGCGCCAGGTGCTGCACCAGTATCCGTTCCTCGACTCGCGGGCCAAGTTCCCGGGGCTGAGTAACAGCCCGGAGATTGACGGCGTGCTGGATGCGATCAAGCAGGCTCCATCGCTGAAAGAGGCCAGGCCGCTGGTGGATAAGCTCAACGTGCTCAGCTGGCAGTATCTGCCGGTGATTGTGCTGGGCCACGCCACACCGGAGCCGGTTGCCATCAAGAAAAACGTGAAGGGGTACCACGACCTGATTGGTCCGGTGCTGTGGAACGTGACCGTCAGCCAGCCCTGAGGGGAGTGACAGCCTATGAAGTGGTTTCTGTTTCACCGGATCATGGCGCTGCTGCCGGTGCTGTTCGTCGTCTCGCTGGTGGTCTTCTGCCTGGTGCATCTCGCGCCGGGCGATCCGGTTATGGTGATCCTCGGCAACGACGCCAGCCCGCAGGATATCGCTACTCTGCGCCAGCAGATGGGACTCGACAGGCCGCTGCTGGTGCAGTTTGTTCGCTGGTTCGGCGCGGTGCTCTCTGGCGATCTGGGCCACTCGCTGTTTCTTAACGCCAGCGTCAGCGAGCTGTTTTTGCAGCATCTGGCTCCGACGCTGGCCCTGGCGCTCTATGCTCAGGCGATTGCGCTGGTGCTTGGGCTGGCGAGCGGAGTCATCAGCGCCTGGCAGCACGGGCGCTTTGCCGATCGGGCGATCCGCGCCCTCGCGACCTTTGGCATGTCGGTGCCGGGCTTTCTGCTCGGCCTGTTTCTGATCTTCTTTTTCGCCGTGCAGCTGCGCTGGTTCCCGGTCGTGGGTTACCGCTCCACCAATGACGACTGGCTGCAAAACGTCTGGTATCTGACGTTGCCCGCCATCGCGCTGGGGTTTCGCATCGCGGCGCTGATCTCCCGCATGACCCGCGCCGTGATGCTCGACGTGTTGCAGGAGAACTTCATCAACACCGCCCGGGCGAAAGGGGTGCCGGAGCGCACGGTGCTGCTGCGCCATACCCTGAAGAACGCCCTGATCCCGGTCCTGACCATCTGTGGGGAGTCCTTCGCCTCGCTGGTCACCGGGACCATCGTCATTGAGAGCGTGTTTGGTATTCCCGGCGTTGGCTCGCTGATCGTCGACTCCATCGAGCGGCGTGACTTCACCGTGATCCAGGGCGTCGTGCTGCTGATCACCGTCTGCTACGTGCTGATTAACCTGGCGGTGGACGTGCTGAGCTACGTGGTCGATCCGCGCCTGTCCGTTGAGGGAGGGGAGCGCTCATGAAGGATCACAAGCTGCTGCTGTGGTGCGGCGTGCTGGCCGCCATTGTGCTGCTCTCGTTCTGCGGCAGCCTGTTTAGCCCGTGGGATGCCTACAGCATCGATCCGCTGAGCCGCCTGAAAGCGCCCAGCACCGTCCACTGGTTCGGTACGGATAACTTTGGTCGGGATCTCTTCGTGCGCGTGGCGCTGGCGGTGCGGGTCTCGCTGAGCGTCGGTGCGGCGGTGGCGCTGATTGCCGGGGCGGTTGGCATGGTCATTGGCCTGCTGTGCGCCTGGTATCGGTCGCTGGATCGCATCCTGATGCGCGTCTGCGACGGGCTGTTTGCCTTTCCGTCGCTGCTGCTGGCGATTGCCATCGTCGGCGTGCTCGGCCCCAACGTAGCGAACGTGGTGCTGGCCCTGTCGCTGGTCTACGTCCCCTCTATTGCCCGGGTGATCCGCGGCGCGGCGATGGTGGTGAAAGAGAAAAACTTTATCGAAGCGCTGCGCGCCCAGGGGGCGACCTCAGGACGGATCGTCTGGCTGCATCTGCTGCCCAACGTCATCTCCCCGCTGATTGTGCAGGTAACGTGGGTCTTTTCGGTGGCCATCCTGACCGAGGCGGCGCTGAGCTTTCTCGGATCCGGCGTGCCTGCCCCGACGCCGAGCCTCGGCAACCTGCTGCTGGAGGGCAAAGCGGTGATCTTCACGGCCTGGTGGATGACCTTCTTCCCCGGCATCGCCATCGTGCTGCTGATTCTGGCCCTGAATATTGTCGGTGACGATCTACGCGACAGCGCCGAACCGGGCCTCAGGCCGCTGCCCAGGCGCGTGCTGCGCCTGCTGAAAAAGGGAGAACAGCATGGTTAATCCACCGCCACTGCTTAGCGTGAATAATCTGCGGGTCAACTTTGCCACGCCGCAGGGCGTCGTCTCCCCGGTGCGCGGGGTCTCCTTTACGCTTCATCAGCAGGAGACGCTGGGCATTATCGGCGAGTCCGGCTGCGGTAAAAGCGTAACTGCTCAGGCGCTGATGGGCCTGCTCTCTCCGCGCACCAGCCACACCGTCGGCGAGGTGACCCTCAACGGCGCGCGGCTGGATACGCTCTCCACAAGAGCGAAGCGCCAGCGCTGCGGGCGCGATATGGCGATGATCTTTCAGGATCCGCTCTCTAGCCTGAACCCGGTCTTTACCATTGGTTTTCAGATCGACGAGAGCCTGAAGCTGCATACGTCGCTGGATCGTTCCGCACGGCGGGAGAAGATCCTTAGCCTGCTGGCACAGGTGGGGATCGCCGATCCGGCGCGCTGCGCGAATGCCTATCCTCACGAGCTCTCCGGCGGCATGCGTCAGCGGGTGATGATCGCCATTGCTATCGCCAGCGCCCCCTCGCTGCTGATTGCCGATGAGCCGACCACCGCCCTCGATGCCACGATCCAGGCGCAAATTCTGCGCGTGCTGGAGGAGATCAAGCAGCAGTCGGCGATGGGGATCGTGATTATCACCCACGATCTCAGCGTGGTGGCGCAGCTGTGCCAGCGGGTGGTGGTGCTCTACGCCGGGCAGGTGGTGGAGGAGTGCGACGTCAGCACGCTGTTCCATCGCCCGCGTCACCCCTATACCCAGGCGCTGCTGGCCGCGCGGCCATCGCAGGATCGCGCCCCGAAAACCCGGCTGGCAGAGATCCGCGGCAGCGTGCCGCCCCTTAACGCCCTGCCGGTGGGCTGCACCTTTGCCGATCGCTGCCCGCTGGCGACGGAAACCTGCCGCAGCCAGCCGCCCGCGCTGCGCGCTATCGACAGCCGCACGCACCAGGTGCGCTGCTGGCGGGCCGAAGAGACGGGAGTCAATGTATGAGCCAGCCCCTGTTAACCGTAGAGCATCTGTCGAAAACCTTTTCCCGCCGCGGGCATACCGTCCACGCGGTGCAGGACGTGAGCTTTACCCTCAACGCCGGAGAGACCTACGCCCTGGTGGGTGAGTCCGGCAGCGGTAAGAGCACCACCGGCCGCTCGATTCTGGGCTTGACCCCGGCCTCCGGCGGGCGGGTAGAGTTTGCCGGGCATTCGCTGCGCGATCTTAACCCCCGCCAGTGGCGGGAGATGCGGCGATCGATCCAGATGATTTTTCAGGATCCGCTCTCGACGCTGGATCCTAAACGCACGGTGGGTTACTCCATTGAGGAGCCGCTGATTATTCACGGCGAAAAGGATGCAGCGCTGCGCAAAAAGGCGGTTGCCGCTATGCTGACGCAGGTAGGGCTAGGGGCGCACGACGCCGGGCGCTATCCCCACGAGTTTTCCGGCGGCCAGCGCCAGCGCATCGGCATTGCCCGGGCGCTGATCCTGCGGCCAAAGCTGATTATCTGCGACGAGCCGGTATCGGCCCTGGACGTCTCTATCCAGTCGCAAATCCTCAACCTGCTGATGGATCTGCAACGGGAGTATGGCCTGGCCTACCTGTTTATCTCCCACGATCTTAACGTTGTGCGCCATATTGCCGATCGGGTGGGGGTGATGTATCAGGGACGCATCGTGGAGGAGGGGCCGTGTCTGGATCTCTTCGCCCGTCCGCAGCACGAGTACACGCGCTATCTGCTGGACGCCATTCTGCCCGCCCATCCGTCGGAAAAGCATGCGCTGGTGAAGGTCAGGGCGTAACGGGAAGGGACGTTGGGGGGCGTCGTGGGTTATAATGGGGCGGAAAGACCCTTTTAACCTCGATCGAGTACCCTTCATGAGTGAAATGATTTATGGCATCCACGCGGTGCAGGCACTGCTGGAACGCGCCCCGGAGCGCTTTCAGGACGTTTATATTCTGAAAGGACGTGAAGATAAACGTCTGATGTCGCTGATCCATGCCCTGGAAGCCCAGGGTGTGACTATCCAGGTGGCGAGCCGCCAGTTTATGGATGAAAAAAGCGAAGGCGCGGTGCACCAGGGGATCATTGCACGGGTGAAACCGGGACGTCAGTATCAGGAGAACGATCTGCCGGATCTGATCGCCAGCCTCGATCGGCCCTTTTTCCTGATCCTTGACGGCGTAACCGATCCGCATAACCTCGGGGCCTGCCTGCGCAGCGCCGACGCCGCTGGCGTCCATGCGGTGATCGTCCCGAAAGATCGCTCGGCCCAGCTTAACGCTACCGCGAAAAAAGTGGCTAGCGGCGCAGCAGAGAACGTGCCGCTGATCCGCGTGACCAACCTGGCGCGCACCATGCGTCTGCTGCAGGAAGAGAACATCTGGATCGTCGGCACCGCGGGCGAAGCGGATCACACCCTGTTCCAGAGCAAAATGACCGGCCCGATGGCGCTGGTGATGGGCGCAGAGGGCGAAGGCATGCGTCGCCTGACCCGCGAGCACTGCGACGAGCTGATCAGCATCCCGATGGCGGGCAGCGTCTCCTCCCTGAACGTCTCCGTCGCGACGGGCATCTGCCTGTTTGAAGCGGTTCGCCAGCGCGGCTAAGCTTCACCGTTGACCTAACCACCCTGCGGGGTGGTTTTTTGTGACCCCTGCTGCGGCCGAAAAATTCTCCCTGTGCATACTGAATGGCAACGCCATTGAACAGGGGAGAGAGTATGCGCTGGCAAACCCACACCGTTTTCAATCAACCCATTCCGCTCAACAACAGCAACCTTTTTCTTTCTGATGCCTCGCTACGCGACGCCGTAGCCCGTGAGGGCGCTGGCTGGGATGCCGAGCTGCTGGCCAGCATCGGGCAGCAGCTCGGCACAGCGGAGTCGCTGGAGCTGGGCCGGCTGGCGAACGCCAATCCGCCGGAGCTGCTGCGCTACGATCCCACCGGTGAGCGCCTCGACGACGTGCGCTTTCATCCCGCGTGGCATCTGCTGATGCAGGGGCTGTGCGCCAACCGCGTTCACAACCTCGCCTGGGAAGAGGAGGCCCGCGCCGGGGCGTTTGTCGCCCGCGCGGCGCGCTTTGTCCTCCACGCCCAGGTGGAAGCGGGCACCCTCTGCCCGGTCACCATGACCTTTGCCGCCACGCCGCTGCTCCAGCAGGCGCTGCCCGCGATGTTTCAGGGCTGGCACAAACCGTTGCTGAGCGATCGCTATGACGCCCATCTGGCCCCCGGCGGGCAGAAGCGCGGGGTGCTGATCGGCATGGGAATGACGGAGAAGCAGGGCGGCTCGGACGTGCTCAGCAACACCACCCGGGCAGAGCCGCTGGAACGCAAAGGCAGCGGTGAGGCCTATCGGCTGGTGGGTCACAAGTGGTTTTTCTCCGTACCGCAGAGCGATGCCCATCTGGTACTGGCTCAGGCAAAAGGCGGACTCTCCTGCTTCTTTGTACCGCGCTTTCTGCCCGACGGTACGCGCAACGCCCTGCGCCTTGAGCGCCTGAAAGATAAACTCGGCAACCGCTCCAACGCCAGCAGCGAGGTAGAGTTTTTAGACGCCACCGCTTGGCTGCTGGGCGAGGAGGGGGATGGCGTCCGGCAGATCCTCAGGATGGGCGGCCTGACGCGTCTCGACTGCGCCCTGGGCAGCCACGGCCTGATGCGCCGGGCCTTCTCCGTTGCGCTCTACCATGCCCATCAGCGGCAGGCGTTTGGTAAGCACCTGGTCGATCAGCCTCTGATGCGTGACGTGCTCTCTCGTATGGCGCTGCAGCTAGAGGGGCAGACGGCGTTTCTTTTCCGCCTGGCGCGAGCGTGGGAGAGCCGGGAGAGCGTGCAGGAGACGCTGTGGGCGCGCCTGTTTACGCCAGTGGCGAAGTACGCGGTGTGCAAGGCGGGGATCCCCTTTGTCGCCGAGGCGATGGAGGTACTCGGCGGCACGGGTTACTGTGAGGATAACGAGCTGCCGCGCCTCTATCGGGAGATGCCGGTTAACAGTATCTGGGAGGGATCGGGCAATATCATGTGTCTGGACGTGATGCGGGTGCTCGGCAAGCAGCCCGGCGTGATGGAGCTCCTGAGTGACACCTTTGGTGAGGTGAAAGGTCAGGATCGCCACTTCGATCGTGCCTGGCGACGGCTGCAGCAGCGGCTGCATCGACCGCAGGAGGCGCAGGCCCGGGAGATTACCCAGCAGCTCTACCTGCTGGCCGCCGGGGCGCAGATGCTGCGTTACGCCTCACCGCCTGTTGCCCAGGCGTGGTGTCAAGCTATGCTGGATACCCGTGGCGGCGCGCTGCTTAGCGCTCAGGTGCAAAACGATCTGCTGCTGCGCGCCACGGGTGGGGTAGGTTAGAGGCGGAACAGGCTAACCAGCTGCTTCAGGTGCGCGCCTTTTTCGCGTAGGGTCTGGGCTGTCTCTTCGCTGCGGGAAACGCGTTCAGCGTTGACGTGCGTCGCATCGCCAATGTGGGTCATCGCCAGGTTCACCTGGTTAATCCCTGCCGACTGCTCGCGGGAGGCGTGGTTAATCTCCGTCACCAGCTGGTTTATATTGTCCATGTGGTCGATGATCGATGTCATGGCCTGACGCGTCTGCTCAGAGAGCGTGTGTCCTTCGGTGACCTTTTGCAGCGTATCGGCAATCAACGTCTCAATCTCTTTTACGGCGTTGGCGCTGCGGGCCGCAAGGGCGCGAACCTCCTGGGCCACCACCGCAAAGCCTTTCCCATGCTCACCGGCGCGGGCGGCCTCAACCGCAGCGTTAAGGGCGAGAATGTTAGTCTGGAAGGCAATGGATTCAATCACCTGAGTGATATCCGCAATACGCTGTGAGGCGCTGCGGATATCGCTCATGGTCGCTACCGCCCGGCCTACCGTCTGCCCGCCGCTCTGCACCGCCTGTGAGGTTTCGTTTACCAGATGTTGCGTCTGCTCCATGCTGGCCGCGTTTTGCTGCACGGTGGCGGCAAGCTGCTCCATGCTGGCAGAGGTCTCCTCCACGCTGCTCGCCTGCTTGTTGATCTGATCGCTGATTTCGCTGCTGTCCGCCGCCAGGGCGTTGGTGGCGAAGTGAATATCGCCTGCCGCCTCGCGAACCTGATGCACCATGTTCTGCAGACCGTTGCCGATGCCATTGATAGCATGGATCAACTGACCTACTTCATCCTGGCGCGTAGAGGTGAGGGAGGCGCGCAGATCCCCGGAGGCGTAGGTCTGGGCAAGGGCCGTGACCTCGCGCAGCGGGCGGGTCAGCCAGCGGCGAGTAATGATCACAAACAGCGCGGCAAAGAGCAGGGAGACCAGCACGCCGGCAATCAGAAACTGGTTGCGCAGACGGGTCACATCCTGCAGCAGCACGGCCTTATCGACTTCGCCGACGATCGTCCAGTTCCAGCCCGGCAGGGCGGTCCAGGAGACCAGCAGGGTGCGGCCATCCTGAGTTTTACGCTCCAGCGTGCCGGAGGCCAGGGTCAACAGCTGTTGTTCAGCATCCTCGCCCCACTGCGGACGCTGTCCCTCTTCGCTGGCGTGGAACAGCCAGGTGCCGTAGTTTTTACCGGCGCTGCGGTTCAGAACGAAGAAATGCCCGCTCTCGCCCAGTCGGCGCTGGAGGATCTTGTCCCGCATGATGTCCCAGGAGCGGGTGATATCTACGCCAACGAACAGGATGGCAATGGTTTTACCGCTGGCGTCCTTCATCGGTTGATACTGGGTGATGTAGCGCTTGCCAAACAGCAGGGCGAGGCCGCGATAGATATCACCGCGCAGGACGGGAGCCAGGGCCGGGCTGGCGCTGTCCAGCTGAGTGCCGATAGCGCGTTCGCCGTCTTCTTTACGCAGGGAGGTTGCGACGCGCACAAAGCTGTCGCCGTTGCGCACGAACAGGGTCGCAATCGAGCCGGTGCGCTGGAAGAAGTCGTCCGGTATGGCGTTATTTTCGTGCAGCTCCGTCTCGCCGCCCTTCAGCAGGGGAACGGTGAGGCCGTTGATGGTGCGGGTTTGCGTTGCATCGAGAGAGACCGGCTGGGGAATAAAGGTGCTGAACTGACGGGTATAGCGCTCGACTTCGTCACTGAGGCTGCTGCTAAACATTTCAACCATATCGGCCACGCCGGTAGCCTGGTTATGCAGATCTTCAGTCGCCAGCGCTTCAAGCTGCTGGCTTGCCTTGTGGCTCATCAGAGAGGTAAACAGCAGAAAAAGTGCCGCGACGCTGATGCCCGTCAGCAACGAAAGCTTTGTGCCTAAACCAGCACGTCGAATAAGAGCGTTCATAGAGTGTCCGTTGCCCGAGAAGTGTGGCTCGTTCAACGGCAGTTACGCGCTAATATTTAGCGGATCTGTGTAACAAAATGTTACTAAAATGTATTGGCACACTCACAATATGGTAATTAAAAAGCAACAAAATGAGTAGCCACTGTTTTTAGGGGGCTTAGTTCAGAACGTGATCAAGCCGAACGGGCTTAGGCGTAGAGGATCGCCTGCGCCTGCCAGCTATTGGCGCTCTGTACCTCATCCATTTTGATGATGCGGTACCAGGAGGCGCCCTGTTCGTCGGCTTTCAGGGCAATGGCACGCTCTACATCCTGTACGCTGCCGGAGACGTTGCTCACGGAAATAAGGCCAATCTCATTCAGACCAGTCACACAATCGGCGCTGGCAAACTCTGCAGACTGCGCGGTGGTGCTCACCAAACCGACGGAAAGCAGCAGCGACGTTAAAGCAAGAGATCGTTTCATAAATCCGCTCCTTTTACCTATTCCTGACCGACCCTGAATGATTGTAAGTGCGAAAAAGTCTACGGACGCAAAGCAGTGTAAATATCCTTTAAAAAACAATGCGCCATTACTGACGATACAAAATGGCCTGTCCGTATCGTTGGCCGGGGACGACCGTTTCATCATCTAAAAGAATGACATAGTAGTCCGCCTTCATGGCCGCTGCTTTGGCTTTGATTTCCGACTCGACGTCCATCGGCGATCCACGCACCATCACGCTAATGGTTTCCATCTTTTGCAGACCTGCCGTCTGGTTGCGGCTGATCTCCTGCGGCTGGTCGCTCACCGGCGGGGCAGGATGCGGCGTATTTTGCAGCATGCTACAGCCGCTGAGGCTCAGTGCTAAAAAAAGTGGTGTGAGTCGATGCATAGCGTTTTCTCGTTTCCCGTTAGCCCTGTCCCGTTAGCGATAGTGTAGTGCTTCCTTTAATAACCTTATGGAGAATGTTCCCATTTTGTTAGCTCTCACGCTATTTTCCGCTGTAAATAATGCGAAAGCGTAATGTACTTCTCACTGTTTTCTTGTACGCGCAGCGGCAGCCGCTTGCGTAGCGCAGGGGGACGTGGCATACCAAGGGCTTTATCAGGAGATCGCCATGATTGAACTTGAAACGCGCCAGCTGGCAGGCATTGAGATCCTGCACGCGGCTCCCGCCGGAAAACGCGCCGTACCGCTGCCCACCGTGGTCTTTTATCACGGCTTTTGTTCATCGAAGCTGGTCTATAGCTACTTTGCCGTTGCGCTGGCGCAGGCGGGTTTTCGGGTTGTGATGCCCGATGCGCGCGATCACGGGGCACGCTTTAACGGTGACGAGCAGGCGCGGCTGGGGCAGTTCTGGCAGATCCTGCAGAGCAACTTTCATGAGTTTCCGGCGCTGCGGGATGCGCTGGCGCATGAAGGCTGGATTGCCGAGGGGCGTCTGGCAGTGGGCGGGGCGTCAATGGGTGGCATGACGGCGCTTGGCCTGATGTCACAGCACCCGGAGCTGGTGTGCGTCGCCAGCCTGATGGGCTCCGGCTACTTTACCTCGCTTGCCCGAACGCTGTTCCCGCCGCAGGCAGAGACGGCTGCCGAGCTTCACGACATTATCGCCCCGCTGGCTGCGTGGGACGTGGCGGATCGGCTGGCACAGCTTGCTTCCCGCCCGCTGCTGCTGTGGCACGGCGAAGACGATGACGTCGTCCCGGCGGCTGAATCGCACCGCTTACACAGGGCGCTACAGGATGCAGGCCTGGATCGACATCTGACCTGCCGCTGGGAGGCGGGCGTTCGCCATCGGATCACCCCAGCGGCGCTGGAAGCGGCGGTAGGCTTCTTTAAGGCGCATCTTTAGACGCGCATCACCTTAACGCCCTGCGCCTCAAGCTGCTTAACAATCTCCGGGCTGGCCTGCTTCCCGGTGATCACAATATCGATCTGGTCAGCGCGGCTAAAGAGCATCCCGGCGCGCTCGCCAACCTTGCTGCTGTCTACCAGCACCACCAGCTTGCCCACCACGTTAAGCATCTTTTGCTCGGCCATTGCCGTCAGCATGTCGGTTTTATAGAGGCCGTCGGCGGTCAGGCCGATGCCGCTGGTAAACATCCAGTGCCCGGCATAGAGGCTGTTTTCGCTGCCCTGTGGGCTCAGGGTGATGGACTGGCTCTTGTTGTACTGCCCGCCCATGATCACCACGCTCTCGTGCTCCTGATCGATCAGGTAGTTAGCCAGCGGCAGATAGTTAGTGATGATCTGCACCGGCCTGCCGCACATTTCACGGCCCAGCAAAAAGGCCGTTGAGCCGCAGTTGATCACCACGCTTTCGCCCGCGTTCACCAGCAGCGCGGCTGCTTTAGCGATACGCATCTTCTCATCAAGATGCTGCGCCTGATGGATGTTCATTGGCGACCAGCGCGGTCGCTGCTGGTTAACGATGGCCTCTGCGCCGTTACGGACCTTTTTCAGCCTGCCGCTCTCATCAAGCTTATTAATGTCGCGACGCGCCGTGGCGGGGGAGACGCTAAGCCGGTCAATGACCTGCTCTACGGTCACAAACCCGGTCTGCGCCAGCTGTTCAAGTAAAATTTGGTGTCGTTGCGCTTCCGTCATGAGCTATGCCGATTAAACATGATTTTTTACGATATTATTTGAAATAGTCGTGAATTACTAAGCCTACAGGTAAAAAGTGCCGGGCTTAGCCGGCACGTTCTGCGTTTTACAGGAAGGATTTAAACGGCAGGTCAGGCTCGCAGGTAAAGCAGTCATCAAACCCACGTGGGAAGTGGAATTCCAGATTGTCCTTGTCCAGCGGCCAGGTGAACTTGCCGCCCGGCTGCCAGATAAACGGCTTAAAGCCATACTTCAGGCGATCTTTTTTCATCTCCCACAGGACGCGGATCTCCTGTGGATCGGCCTGGAAGTTTGACCAGATATCGTGGTGGAACGGAATGACCACTTTAGTGTTCAGCGCCTCCGCCATGCGCAGGATATCGGCGCTGGTCATCTTATCGGTAATGCCGCGCGGGTTCTCGCCGTAGGAGCCTAGCGCGACGTCTATCTGATGCTCGTTGCCGTGCTTCGCATAGTAGTTGGAGTAGTGGGAGTCCCCGCTGTGGTACAGGGAGCCGCCGGGCGTTTTGAATAGGTAGTTTACGGCGCGCAGATCCATCCCGTCAGGCAGCACGCCTGCGGCTTTCTGATCCGCCGGCAGGGTGATCAGCGCCGTGCGGTCGAAGGCATCCAGGGCGTGGATCTCGATATCCTTCACCTTCACTACGTCACCGGGCTTCACCACGATGCAACGCTCCCGCGGCACGCCCCAGCCGACCCACAGATCGACGCAGGTTTGCGGTCCGATAAAGGGCACGTCGCTGGCGCAGTTCTGCATCACGGCGGCGGCGACGTTAACGTCAATATGATCGTTGTGATCGTGGGTGGCCAGCACGGCGTCGATCTCACGGATAGCAAAAGGATCCAGCACAAACGGCGTGGTGCGCAGGTTAGGCTGAAGCTTCTTCACGCCCGCCATGCGCTGCATCTGATGGCCGTTTTTCATCAGCGGATTGCCGTGGCTCTGCTTACCCGTACCGCACCAGAGATCGACGCAGACGTTGGTGCTGCCCTCTGATTTGAGCCAGATCCCGGTACAGCCCAGCCACCACATAGCAAAGGTGCCGGGAGCGACGCGCTCCTGTTCAATCTCTTCATTCAGCCAGCTTCCCCACTCTGGAAAGGTGCTCAGGATCCAGGATTCACGGGTAATGGTCTCCACTTTACTCATCATGCTGCTCCTTACGGATAGTCAATATAAATCATTTTGTGATTGCTTTTGATTTATGCTGTCACCGTTTTATCAGCAATGCAACGAGAAAATGTGGCTTAAAAAATACATTAGGGAATGCTGTTATGGCCATCACCTTGATTTAAACGCACTGTTATTTATTTAAGTGTTTGATATTAATATCTATTAATTGCATACATCTATTACCGTATGTAATGTAGGGAAATAAATTGCGCGATGCATCACAAATAATCACATTCAATCTTTTTGTGATTATTTTTGATGGGTAGAGTAGTGGGCACATCCTGTGGTGGGTCGCAAGATTCACTGCATTCACTCTCTGGAGAGCGTTATGGAGACCCTTTACACCCTCTTTACCGTGTTCTTTAACCAGGTCATGACCAACGCCCCGCTGCTGCTGGGTATTGTCACCTGTCTGGGTTATATCCTGCTGCGTAAAAGCGTGAGCGTTATTATTAAGGGCACGATCAAAACGATCATCGGTTTTATGCTGCTACAGGCCGGATCCGGGATCCTTACCAGCACCTTTAAACCGGTCGTAGCCAAAATGTCAGAGGTCTACGGTATCAATGGCGCTATCTCTGATACCTACGCCTCTATGATGGCCACCATCGACCGCATGGGCGATGCCTACAGCTGGGTGGGCTATGCGGTGCTGCTGGCGCTGGCGCTAAACATTATTTACGTCCTGTTCCGGCGCATCACCGGCATTCGCACCATTATGCTTACCGGCCACATCATGTTTCAGCAGGCGGGGCTGATCGCGGTTTCGTTCTATATCTTCGGCTATCCGATGTGGACCACCATTATCTCTACCGCCGTGCTGGTCTCTCTCTACTGGGGGATCACCTCGAACATGATGTATAAGCCGACCCAGGAGGTCACCGACGGCTGTGGTTTCTCCATCGGTCATCAGCAGCAGTTTGCCTCCTGGATTGCCTACAAAGTTGCCCCGTATTTGGGCAAAAAAGAGGAGAGCGTCGAGGATCTTAAGCTGCCGGGCTGGCTGAATATTTTCCATGACAACATCGTCTCGACGGCCATTGTGATGACGATTTTCTTTGGCGCGATCCTGCTCTCCTTCGGCATCGACGTGGTTCAGGCGATGGCGGGTAAAACCCACTGGACTATCTATATCCTGCAAACCGGTTTCTCGTTCGCGGTTGCCATCTTCATCATCACTCAGGGCGTGCGCATGTTTGTCGCCGAGCTCTCTGAGGCATTTAACGGCATCTCCCAGCGGCTGATCCCTGGCGCAGTGCTGGCGATTGACTGTGCGGCAATCTATAGCTTCGCGCCGAACGCGGTGGTGTGGGGCTTTATGTGGGGCACTATCGGCCAGTTGATCGCGGTTGGCATCCTGGTGGGCTGCGGCTCGTCCATCCTGATCATCCCAGGCTTCATTCCAATGTTCTTCTCTAACGCCACGATTGGCGTCTTTGCTAACCACTTTGGCGGCTGGCGCGCGGCGCTAAAAATCTGCCTGGTGATGGGGATGATTGAAATCTTCGGCTGCGTGTGGGCGGTGAAGCTTACCGGTATGAGCGCCTGGATGGGCATGGCGGACTGGTCAATTCTGGCACCGCCAATGATGCAGGGCTTCTTCTCAATCGGGATCGCCTTTATGGCCGTCATTTTGCTTATCGCGCTGGCGTATATGTTCTTCGCAGGACGCTCGCTGCGTGCTGAAGAAGATGCAGAAAAACAACTGGCAGAACAGTCTGCTTTATAAGGAGTTTTGGTTATGACCGTACGTATTCTGGCTGTATGTGGTAATGGGCAAGGCAGCTCCATGATCATGAAAATGAAGGTGGATCAGTTTTTAACCCAGTCAAATATCGATCACACGGTGAACAGCTGCGCAGTTGGGGAATATAAAAGTGAACTCAACGGCGCGGACATCATCATTGCCTCCACCCATATCGCCGGTGAAATTTCCGTCTCCGGCAACAAGTATGTGGTTGGCGTACGCAACATGCTCTCACCTGCTGATTTTGGCCCGAAGCTGCTGGAGGTGATCAAAGAACATTTCCCGCAGGATGTGAAGTAAGGACACCCGATGAAACTACGTGATTCGCTGGCACAGAACCACTCTATTTGCTTGCAGGCAGAGGCTGAAACCTGGCAAGACGCCGTAAAAATTGGCGTTGACCTGCTGGTGGCTGCCGACGTGGTGGAGCCGCGCTACTACCAGGCCATTCTCGACGGCGTCGAGCAGTTTGGCCCGTACTTTGTGATCGCCCCGGGGCTGGCAATGCCCCACGGCCGCCCGGAGGAGGGCGTCAAAAAAACCGGTTTTGCACTGGTGACGCTGAAGAAGCCGCTGGCGTTTAACCACGAAGATAACGACCCGGTCGATATCCTGATCACCATGGCTGCCGTCGATGCCAATACCCATCAGGAGGTCGGCATCATGCAGATTGTTAATCTGTTTGACGATGAGGCCAATTTTGACCGCTTACGCGCCTGCCGTACCGAGCAGGAGGTTCTTGATTTAATTGATAACGCCACTGCGGCGGCAGCTTAAAAGGAAGACGACGATGCCATTACCAATGTTACAGGTCGCGCTGGATAACCAGACCCTCGCCGATGCTTACGCCACCACGCGGCTGATTGCCGAAGAGGTAGACATTATTGAAGTGGGTACCATCCTCTGCGTAGGGGAAGGGGTACGCGCGGTGCGCGATCTTAAGGCGCTCTATCCGCATAAAATTGTGCTGGCCGACGCTAAAATAGCCGACGCCGGGAAGATCCTCTCGCGCATGTGCTTTGAGGCCAATGCCGACTGGGTCACGGTGATCTGCTGTGCGGATATCAACACTGCCAAAGGCGCGCTCGACGTCGCCCACGAGTTTAACGGCGATGTGCAGATAGAGCTGACCGGCTTCTGGACGTGGGAGCAGGCGCAGGCCTGGCGGGAAGCGGGCATTCAGCAGGTGGTCTACCACCGCAGCCGCGATGCTCAGGCGGCGGGCGTTGCCTGGGGCGAGGCGGATATCAGCGCGATCAAGCGTCTGGCGGACATGGGCTTTAAGGTCACCGTCACCGGCGGGCTGGCGCTGGAGGATCTGCCGCTGTTTAAAGGGATCCCTATCCACGTGTTTATCGCCGGGCGCAGCATCCGCGATGCCGCCGATCCGGTGCATGCCGCGCGGCAGTTTAAACGTTCTATCGCCCAGCTGTGGAGCTAAGGAGCGGCTATGCTGTCGAAAACCGTGCCGCTTGGCATCTATGAAAAAGCGCTCCCTGCCGGGGAGTGCTGGCACGAGCGCCTTACCCTGGCGAAAACGCTGGGCTTCGACTTTGTTGAGATGTCGATCGATGAAACCGATGCCCGGCTGGCTCGGCTGGCGTGGAGCCGTGATGAGCGGCTGGCGCTGGTGAAGGCGGTTGCCGACACCGGGGTGCGGGTTCCTTCCATGTGCCTGAGCGCCCATCGCCGCTTTCCGCTGGGCAGTGAAGATGATGCGGTGCGCGCCCAGGGGCTGGAGATCATGCGTCGCGCCATTCAGCTGGCGCAGGACGTCGGTATCCGCGTGATCCAGCTGGCCGGGTATGACGTTTACTATCAGCAGGCCAACGACGAGACGCGCCGCCGTTTCCGCGATGGTCTCAAGGAGAGCGTCGAGATGGCCAGCCGTGCGCAGGTCACGCTGGCAATGGAGATCATGGACTACCCGCTGATGAACTCTATCAGCAAAGCGCTTGGCTATACCCACTACCTGAATAACCCGTGGTTCCAGCTCTATCCGGATATCGGCAACCTCTCGGCATGGGACAACGACGTGCAGATGGAGCTGCGGGCGGGCAGCGGGCATATCGTGGCGGTGCACGTGAAGGATACGCAACCCGGCGTCTTTAAAAACGTTCCCTTCGGCACCGGCGTGGTGGATTTTGAACGCTGCTTCCGCACGCTGAAAGAGAGCGGCTACTGCGGGCCTTATCTGATCGAGATGTGGAGCGAGACGGCGGCCGATCCGCTTCAGGAGGTGGCGAAGGCGCGGGCGTGGGTTTGCGAGCGCATGGCGCGGGCCGGACTGCTGGAGGATGACCATGCAGCAGCTTAAACAGCAGGTTTTAGAGGCCAATTTGGATCTGCCGCGCTACGGCCTGGTGACCTTTACCTGGGGCAACGTCAGCGCCATTGACCGGGCGCGCGGGCTGGTGGCCATCAAGCCCAGCGGTGTGGCTTACGACGCGCTGAAGGCGGATGACATCGTGATAGTGGATCTGCAAGGTGAAGTCGTGGAGGGCAGACTGCGACCCTCTTCCGATACCGCGACCCATCTGGCGCTCTATCGTCGCTATCCCTCCCTCGGCGGAGTAGTTCATACCCACTCCACGCACGCCACCGCCTGGGCGCAGGCCGGACTGGCGATCCCGGCGCTGGGCACCACCCATGCAGACTACTTCCTGGGGGATATTCCCTGCACGCGGGCGCTAACCGAGGAGGAGGTGCGGGGCGAGTATGAGCTGAACACCGGCAGGGTGATCATCGAAACGCTTAAGGAGGCCGAGCCGCTGCATACTCCGGGCGTGGTGGTTTATCAGCATGGCCCCTTTGCCTGGGGCAAAGATGCGCACGATGCGGTGCACAACGCGGTCGTGATGGAAGAGGTGGCGCGGATGGCGTGGATCGCGCGCGGCATCAATCCGGATCTGAAGCCCATAGATAGCTATCTGATGGATAAACACTTCATGCGCAAGCACGGCGCACACGCCTACTATGGTCAGCAGTAAAATCGGTGAGAAGTAACGCTTAACGCTGCTGGTATGCTGCGGGGGTTAGCCGCATACCCAGCAGCGTAATCACGCAGATAATTGCCCCGGCGTAAAAGGTCGAGGCGGAGCCCAGGGTCTCCCACAGGATACCCGCGCCCGTGCTGGCGAGCAGCATCGCGATGCCGCTAATCAGATTGAACATGCCGAAGGCGGTTCCGCGCAGCGCCTGCGGAGCGGTATGGGCGATCATCGCGGCCAGCAGGCCCTGGGTCATGCCCATATGGATCCCCCAGAGGCCGACGCCAAGCAGCAGCGTTCCCCAGTGCTGGCTAAGCGCCAGGGCAATGTCTGCGGCAATCAGCACCAGCAGCCCAGCCTGCAACAGGCCGCTATGGCTCATGCGATCGGACAGCTTGCCAAACGGATAGGCCGTCACGCTGTATACGAGGTTCATGGCCACCATCACCAGCGGAATAGCAAACAGCGGGATCCCCATCTCATTGGCGCGCAAAACAAGAAACGCCTCGCTAAAGCGGGCAAGGGTAAAGATAGCCCCTAAGCCGACGACCCACCAGTAGGCAGCGCTGAGCTTCTTTAAGTTCTCCCGGCGCAGCGGGTTGGTGCGCTTATGGGCAATGGGATTTTTGGGCTCGCTCAGGCCAAACCAGAGTAGGGCGATGGACATGACGCCTGGAATGACGGCCACCCAGAAGATGGCGTGAAAATCGTTGTGCCAGAGAAACATCAGCGCCACCGCCAGCAGCGGCCCGAGAAATGCGCCAACGGTATCCAGCGATTGGCGTAGCCCGTAGGCCGCGCCGCGGATCTCAGGCGGCGTGACGTCCGCCACCAGCGCATCCCGTGGCGCGCCGCGAATGCCTTTCCCGACGCGGTCGATCATGCGTGCGGTAAGTACCATGCCCGAGGAGCCAGCAAGGGCGAAGAGCGGTTTGCTCAGTGCGCCGAGGCCATAGCCGAGCATAGCCAGCCCTTTGCGCTTGCCAAGGTAGTCGCTGAGCACGCCGGAAAAGACTTTGATCATCAGCGCAGTGGCTTCGGCGAGGCCTTCGATGATGCCAATGATAATGACGCTGGCACCCAGCGTGGTCGCCATAAACAGGGGCAGCAGGCTGTGGATCATCTCCGATGAGACATCCATAAGCAGGCTGACGCCGCCCAGAACCCAGACGCCTCGCGGGATACGACTCAGCGTCGTGGAGCGGTGTTCGGTGTTAGTCCTTTGCAGCGTGTGCCTCACTCTCTTGCGTGGGGGGCTGGCCAGCTTCACTGTCGGTGGCGTGATTGTGGTTTATATATACTACGCCTAAGCTCATCACGTCATCCATATTCCGTTCAGGATGGGGGTCGACATAAATAGCTGCCGTTGCGCTCGCGCTCAGCAATAGTGTCGTAAGAAGTAGAAAAGCAATATTTTTCATCATGCTGCACCCCAACTCACTCATCAACGGCTCACTGATGCGCGATCGTAGAGGAGCCGCTCCTCACTCGCGTTCGGGCTTATATAAAGTGTACGTCCCGGCGGGCAAACTCACCGCGATCGTTTCTGCTGCAGTTGTGCAAAAATTTACCGCAATGCTGATTGACCAAGCTTAGCCCCGCCGAAAAAGGGCACTTCACGCTTTGTGCGAATTATTTGTGCAATCACCTTGAGTTCGTCAGGCTTCGCAAGTATGATTACGCGTCAATTTTTCAGCCGCCTTTCAAACACGTTCCTTGCTTCCATGGGCCGCGGCTGACCCTGACAGGAGGCTGAATAATCCGTAAGGAGCAATTCGATGCGTCATTACGAAATCGTTTTTATGGTCCATCCTGACCAGAGCGAACAGGTTCCGGGCATGATCGAGCGTTACACTGGTGCTATCACTGCAGCAGAAGGCACGATCCACCGTCTGGAAGACTGGGGCCGCCGTCAGCTGGCTTATCCGATCAATAAACTGCACAAAGCACACTACGTTCTGCTGAACGTTGAAGCGCCGCAGGAAGCGATCGATGAGCTGGAAACTAACTTCCGCTTCAACGATGCCGTTATCCGCAGCATGGTTATGCGTACCAAAAACGCTGTTACTGAAGCATCTCCGATGGTTAAAGCGAAAGACGAGCGCCGTGAGCGTCGCGATGATTTCGCTAACGAAACCGCAGATGCTGAAGATGCTGGGGATTCTGAAGAGTAATTTCTGATGACCAACCGTCTGGTGTTGTCCGGCACCGTGTGCAGGATGCCCCTTCGCAAGGTCAGCCCATCAGGAATACCTCACTGCCAGTTCGTGCTTGAGCACCGCTCTGTGCAGGAGGAAGCCGGTTTTCACCGGCAGGCGTGGTGTCAAATGCCTGTAATAATCAGCGGGCAAGAGAACCAAGCCATTACTCACAGTATAACGGTCGGTAGCGCAGTTACCGTGCAGGGGTTCATTAGCTGCCACAAGGCAAAGAATGGCCTGAGCAAACTGGTTCTGCATGCCGAGCAGATTGAATTGATAGATTCTGGAGACTAGCCAAATGGCACGTTATTTCCGTCGTCGCAAGTTCTGCCGTTTCACCGCGGAAGGCGTTCAAGAGATCGACTATAAAGATATCGCAACGCTGAAAAACTACATCACCGAAAGCGGTAAGATTGTCCCAAGCCGTATCACCGGTACCCGTGCAAAATACCAGCGTCAGCTGGCTCGCGCTATCAAACGCGCTCGCTACCTGTCCCTGCTGCCGTACACTGATCGTCATCAGTAATCGGGCACGGTCCATTAATACGACTTTGAGAGGATAAGGTAATGCAAGTTATTCTGCTTGATAAAGTAGCAAACCTCGGTAGCCTGGGCGACCAGGTTAACGTTAAAGCGGGCTACGCTCGTAACTTCCTGGTACCGCAGGGCAAAGCTGTTCCTGCTACCAAGAAAAACGTTGAATTCTTCGAAGCACGCCGTGCTGAACTGGAAGCTAAACTGGCTGACGTTCTGACCGCTGCTGAAGCTCGCGCTGAGAAAATCAACGCACTGGGCACCGTTACCATCGCGTCTAAAGCAGGCGACGAAGGTAAACTGTTCGGTTCCATCGGTACTCGCGACATCGCTGACGCTGTAACTGCAGCTGGCGTTGACGTGGCTAAGAGCGAAGTTCGTCTGCCGAACGGCGTTCTGCGTACCACCGGTGAGCACGAAGTGGACTTCCAGGTTCACAGCGAAGTGTTTGCTAAAGTTATCATCAACGTGGTTGCTGAGTAATCTGCGACTCTCGTTTGAGATAACACCGAAACGCCTGCCTCGTGCAGGCGTTTTGCTTTTTGCGACCCCGCCGACACTCCCAACGGTGCTGGGTATCAATTCCTCACCCCTTCCCCGATAATAAATCAAAACACGATTTTAATTTTGGTGAGGAAATGGAAACAGTCTCTTCGGTACCGGTTTTTGCCCGTCGAAACGTCGCTTACGCCGGGGCTACGCTCTGCTGCCTGCTCTGGGGGAGCTCCTACCCCGCCATCAAGAGCGGCTATGAGCTTTTTGCTATCGCCACCGACGATATCCCCTCGAAGATCGTCTTTGCTGGCTATCGCTTTCTGTTTGCTGGTCTGCTGCTGCTGCTGTTTGCAATGGCGCAGCGCAAACCTATCGCCCGACTCAGCCAGCGTCAGTATGGTCAGATCGCTTTTCTCGGCCTGACGCAAACCTCGATTCAATACATCTTCTTTTATATCGGCCTCGCGTTTACCACCGGCGTGAAAGGCTCGATCATGAATGCCACGGGCACCTTCTTCAGCGTGCTGCTGGCCCACCTTATCTATAAAAACGACAGGCTCAGCTACAACAAGAGCATCGGCTGCGTGCTGGGCTTTGCCGGGGTGATGCTGGTGAACGTTAACCCTTCGCTGATGGATTTCAGCTTTAGCCTAATGGGGGACGGCTTTGTGGTGCTGGCGGCGTTTATACTCTCGGCCTCGATGCTGTATGGCAAACGCATCTCACAAACCGTCGATCCAACGGTGATGACCGGCTGGCAGCTGGCGTTTGGCGGTGGGGTATTGGTACTAGGGGGCTATCTTACCGGCGGCACGCTGGCGGTGCATAGCATGAAGGCGGCGGCGCTGCTCGGCTATCTGACGCTGCTCTCGTCCATCGCCTTCGCTCTGTGGAGCGTGCTGCTGAAGTACAACCGCGTCAGCATGATTGCGCCGTTTAACTTTGTCGTTCCGGTGGCGGGCACGGTGCTGTCGGCCATCTTCCTCGGGGAGAACATCCTGGAGATGAAATACGCCATTGCGCTGGTACTGGTCTGCTCGGGTATCTGGTGGGTTAATAAACCCAAAGCATGAATCGGGAAAACGCCGGATGGCGCTTCGCTTATCCGGCCTACAAGAGAGGTAGCCCCGGTAAGCGTTAGCGCCACCGGGGAGCGAAAGATGCATTATCGCGCGCGGATAAAGCTGCCGTTCGCCTGGCGGGTAAACAGCACGTCGCCATCGCCGGTTTCAATCGTCAGGCCGGTAACCACCCCGCTGGCGTTCTGGCGGATCTTCACCACCTGACCGGTTTGCAGCGTGCTGAGCGGCTTGCCGTTACCCTCGACCTGCGCCATCGCGTAAACATCCGTTGCCGGCAGATTATGATCGCGGAACAGCTGCGCCAGGGTTTGACCAGATGCGATGCGATAGGTCCGCCACTGCTGATCGATTCCCCCTGACTCCTGGAAGGGCTGCACGACATTATTCTGTGTTGTCGTCGGCTGCGTCTCTTCCGGCTGCTCCTGCTCCTGAATCGGCTCCGGGGCCACCGGTGCAACCAGCTGAGGATCGCTCACCGTGGGCGCGAGCTGCGGCTGGACGTTGGTAGACGGCTGGGAAGGGGCAATATCCAGCTGCGCGTCGCGCCTGACGGGCGCATCATCGACGTTGTCGCCAGAAGGCAGCAAAAGACCGATGACGACAAGCAGAGCCGCAATAATGATGCCGCGACGGTGCGCAGGGGGCAGCGGATCCATAATGCGAAAGTTATCCGGCGCGTACCAGATTTTCGCCAGAGTGGGTTTCAGTGCAAATCGCCCGGGCATGGCTTTCCTCCTGCTCCGCGTCGTTATTTTCCTGTATCACTGAGTATAGATTGCTAACTGCCTGACTCGCGTAGTAAAGCGCTCTTTCGTGACCTGGGATCGGGAATAATCTTACCCCTCTCTATTGTTTCTTTTTCGCTGCGATTTGTCACCCTCCCTGCGACAAAGTTTTACCCGGTGCGGCGTGGCTGCTATGCTGCCCGCTACTTTTAATACGATGAAAGGAAAACCCATGACAACCCCGACGTTTGACACTATCGAAGCACAGGCAAGTTACGGTATCGGCCTGCAGGTAGGCCAGCAGCTGAGCGAGTCTGGCCTCCAGGGCCTGCTGCCGGAAGCGCTGGTTGCCGGTATTGCCGACGCGCTGGCAGGTAAACAGCCTGCTGTGCCGGTGGATGTTGTTCATCGTGCGCTGCGTGAAATTCACGAGCGTGCCGATGCGGTGCGTCGCGAGCGCTTTGCCGCGATGGCTGAAGAGGGCGTGAAGTATCTGGACGAGAACCGCGAGCGTGAAGGCGTGAACAGCACCGAGTCTGGCCTACAGTTCCGCGTGATCAAGCAGGGCGAAGGCGCTATCCCGGCGCGTACCGACCGCGTGCGCGTGCACTACACCGGTAAGCTGACGGACGGTTCAGTCTTTGACAGCTCCGTAGCCCGTGGCGAGCCGGCCGAGTTCCCGGTTAACGGCGTGATCCCAGGCTGGATCGAAGCGCTGACCCTGATGCCGGTAGGCTCTAAGTGGGAGCTGACCATTCCACAGAACCTGGCCTACGGCGAGCGTGGCGCAGGCGCGTCGATCCCACCGTTCAGCACCCTGGTGTTTGAAGTCGAGCTGCTGGAAATCCTGTAACGCCGCTAAACGATTCCTCTCCCCAGGCGGGGGGAGGAAGCGACACACCCACATATCCTCCACCCTTTACACAAATGTCGATACTTAATCTTGCAAATGCTTTTTTTGCGTGTATTTTTGTGAGCCAAATCAAGGTAGGGGTGTGATATCACACTCATTTTTAACATAAGTGTAACATTGCTTTTAAATCGCAGTATTCATCCCTCCGATTCTTACCTAATATCGATGAGTCCACATTCAGGCGCCCCGCGCGTCAGCAATGAAAGGCCAGAAGAGCCTCAACAACACAGACAGGTACAGGAAATAAACACATGGTAGATCAGATCAAGGTCGCCGCCGATGAACAGGCACCGACCGAGCAATCGCTCCAGCGTCATCTCACTAACCGTCATATTCAGCTTATTGCCATTGGGGGTGCCATCGGTACCGGGCTGTTTATGGGATCGGGTAAAACAATCAGTCTTGCCGGCCCGTCGATCATATTTGTTTATATGATCATCGGCTTTATGCTCTTTTTCGTGATGCGCGCCATGGGCGAGCTGCTGCTGTCGAACCTTGAGTACAAGTCGTTCAGCGACTTTGCCGCCGATCTGCTCGGCCCATGGGCGGGCTACTTTACCGGCTGGACCTACTGGTTCTGCTGGGTAGTGACCGGTATGGCGGACGTGGTGGCAATCACCGCCTACGCCCAGTTCTGGTTCCCCGGCCTGTCGGACTGGGTGGCTTCGCTGGCGGTGATCGTGCTGCTGCTGAGCCTTAACCTGGCGACGGTGAAGCTGTTCGGCGAGATGGAGTTCTGGTTTGCAATGATCAAAATCGTTGCCATCGTGTCGCTGATTATCGTTGGCGTGGTAATGGTAATGATGAACTTCCAGTCGCCAACCGGGGTTGAGGCCTCCTTTACTCACCTGTGGGATGACGGCGGCTGGTTCCCGAAAGGGCTGAGCGGCTTCTTTGCTGGCTTCCAGATTGCGGTCTTTGCCTTTGTCGGTATCGAGCTGGTAGGCACCACGGCGGCCGAGACCAAAGATCCAGAGAAATCGCTGCCGCGCGCGATTAACTCTATCCCTATCCGCATCATTATGTTCTACGTCTTCGCGCTGATTGTGATCATGTCCGTGACGCCGTGGAGCTCCGTAGTACCGAACAAAAGCCCGTTCGTGGAGCTGTTTGTGCTGGTGGGTCTGCCCGCGGCGGCGAGCATCATCAACTTTGTGGTGCTGACCTCGGCGGCCTCTTCGGCTAACAGCGGCGTCTTCTCCACCAGCCGGATGCTGTTTGGCCTGGCCCAGGACGGTGTGGCACCGAAGAGCTTCGGCAAGCTGTCGAAGCGTTCTGTACCGGCAACCGGGCTGACCTTCTCCTGCATCTGCCTGTTAGGCGGCGTGGTGATCCTCTACGTTAACCCGAGCGTGATTGAAGCCTTCACCATGATCACTACCGTGTCAGCGATCCTGTTCATGTTCGTCTGGACCATTATTCTCTGCTCGTACCTGGTCTACCGTAAGCGCCGTCCGGAGCTGCACGCGAAGTCCATCTACAAGATGCCGCTGGGCAAGGTCATGTGCTGGGTGTGCATGGCGTTCTTTGCCTTTGTGCTGGTGCTGTTGACTCTGGAAGAGGATACCCGTCAGGCGCTGATGGTTACGCCGCTGTGGTTTGTGGTGCTGGGCGCGTTCTGGCTGCTGGTTGGCAAGAAGCGCGTAGAGAGTTTCCGCAAGTAAGACAGTCTGTAGGCCCGGCAAGCGTAGCGCTGCCGGGCTTTTTTTACTCGCCGTTTAACGCACGCGGGAAGAGCACGTTATTCTCCAGGCTGATGTGCTCCATCAGATCGTCAATCAGCTCGTTAATTCCGTTATACATTGCCTTCCACGTTGTGCATGCCTCCGGCGGCGGCGTCACGTTATGGGTGGTGTGCTTGATCACCTCCAGCAGCTCACCCGCCTCATCGTGCTCGCTCTCCATTACGCTTACCGGCCCCGCCGCATGGCTGCCCTGACCCTGTTTGATCATCGGGAAGAGGATCCGCTCCTCTTTCATCATGTGGTTAGAGAGCTCCTCATGCAGCATGGTCAGGTATTTGGTCAGCCCGCGCGGTACGTTGGGCTTATCAGCATGAACGCGCTCAACCTTGGTAGCCTGTAGGATCAGCTCCGGCAGCTGCTCACGGTGCCGGTCGTGATAGCGGACAATGATATGATCGATAATCTCGGCCAGCGGGGCCACGCGCCACTCTTTGTCCACCGGCTGCTCGGCCAGCTTCGCCAGCGCCGCCTCGATTTCTTCAACGTTCAGCTCTTTGCGCTGGGCTGCGCGGCCCAGCGTCTGCTTACCGCCGCAGCAGTAATCCATACCGTACTGCCGGAACAGGGCCGAGGCCCGAGGGATAGAGAGCGCCAGCTCACCTAAAGATTGGTCGCGAAAGGCCATAGCAGTTACCTCGATGTGTAAATAATAAGATGCATTTTAAATGCATCTTTAAAGCAGCGCTATAACCCTTTAGCGGCAGGGGCAAAAATGAGACGTACTTCACAATTATGTTCAAGAAACGGCCACGCCTGCCGATAGATACAGGCCAGACAATATCCTGCACCCTAAAAGGCAATACATGTTTAAACGTATGAAAGTCATTACCCTGTTGATTTCAGTCCTGCTGGCGCTAGGCCTCATGCAGCTGATCTCAGCCAGCGTGTTCATTACCGCGCTCAATAACGATAAAGATAATTTCAATGTTTCCCAGCTCTCCAGCCAGAACGTCGCCGAGTTTACCGATGCATGGATCAGCCTCAACCAGGCCCGCGTGACCCTCAACCGGGGCATGCTGCGTCTGCAAAGCAGCGAGGCAAGCCAGATTAACGGCGGGCAGCTCAGCGAGTTGGTCACCATAGCGAAAAACCTGCTGGCCGAGGCGAAGGACCATTACGACAAATACTATGCGCTGCCGGAAACGCCGGGAATGGATGAGCACATGGCTGACCGTCTGGAAGAGCAGTATCGCAACTACTCTACAACCCTGGCCAAGATGAACACCCTGCTGGCACAGGGCGATCTGGCCGGAATGTTCAAACAGAACGCCGAGCAGAAGCAGAAAGCCATGCAGGCGGTCTACCGTGAATGGCGTCAGGCGCAGGCGGATCTGGCCAGTAAAGGCGTTAAAGATAACGAGAGCGACTACAAACGTATTCTGTGGATCCTCTCTACGATTATGCTGGTGGTGATCGCCGTAATTATTACCAGCTGGATTGCGATGCGCCGTGTGCTGCTCCAGCCGCTGGATGAAGTGCTTGGTCACATCCGCGCTATCGCCGCAGGCGATCTGACCCGGCCAATTGCCGCCGAAGGCAAAAACGAAATGGCGCTGCTGGCGCATAACGTGAAGGAGATGCAGACGGCGCTGGCGAACACGGTTGGCGTGGTGCGCGGCGGGGCTGACGTGATCTATACCGGGGCGAGCGAGATCTCCACCGGCAGCAACGATCTCTCTTCCCGTACCGAACAGCAGGCGGCCTCTCTGGAGGAGACGGCGACCAGCATGGAGCAGCTGACGGCGACCGTGAAGCAGAATGCCGACAACGCCCGTCAGGCCTCCCGTCTGGCGCTGGATGCCTCCTCTACCGCGAAGAAAGGCGGCAGCGTCGTGGAGAGCGTGGTGCGGACGATGGATGAGATCGCCACCAGCTCCCACAAGATTGCCCAGATCACCAACGTGATTGACGGTATCGCCTTCCAGACCAACATTCTGGCACTGAACGCGGCGGTAGAAGCGGCCCGTGCTGGCGAGCAGGGCCGAGGCTTTGCCGTCGTCGCCGGGGAGGTACGTACCCTTGCCCAGCGCAGCGCCCAGGCAGCGAAGGAGATTAAAGGCCTGATTGATGATTCTGGCGACCGCGTCGATGCAGGCTCTGCGCTGGTGAATCAGGCCGGGGAGACCATGGCAGAGATTGTTAGCGCCGTCACCCGCGTGACCGACATCATGGGTGAAATTGCCTCTGCCTCTGATGAGCAGAGCCGTGGTATCGATCAGGTTGGCCAGGCAGTCGCAGAGATGGACCGCGTGACCCAGCAGAACGCCTCGCTGGTGCAGGAGTCTGCCGCCGCTGCCGCGGCGCTGGAAGAGCAGTCCGCCCGCCTGAGCGAGGCGGTCGCCGTGTTTAAAATTGCTCGTGAAGGCAGTCGCTAACGTTCTAATAATATGCCGGGCGGCACTGCGTTTGCCCGGCCTAGTGGACTGGTTTTCCCCTCACGGCCAGCGTCACCCCCACCACCAGCAGCAGAATACCGGATGCGGTCAGCACGGGCGGCAGGCTCTGGCGCAGCAGGAAGGTATAGAGCATTCCTGCCAGGCTTTCAAAGACGATCAGCGGCCCTAAGATGACCGTCGGCAGCTTCTGGCTGGCCACGTTCCAGCACAGTGCGCCCACCCACGAACAGAGCACGGCGATCGCCACGATTAATCCGACAAAAATCCAGGGCCGGGGTCCAAACGGCAGGGTAAATTCAGGTTGATCCAGTCTTAACCAGCCGCATACCGCGACGTAGCCAATCAGCGAGACGGGCAGGGTAACCAACGCCTGCGCGGTGGCCCACATCATCGGGTTTTTGTCCGGATTTTCCCGCAGCCAGCAGGCATTACGCAGGGCATACCAGGCCCAGCACACCACGGCGAGGACGGCCAGCAGAATACCGGAGACGTAGCGCCATCCGTCCACATCTGCCACACCGTGACGCAGTTCGGCGATGTTCACGCACGCCAGGCCAATAGCGATACACACCAGGGAGGGAACCATCTTCGACCAGGCCAGCTTGCCATCGCGATGGCTGTAGAGCAGGTTAGCGAAGACCGGGATCACCACGGGCAGCGTGCCGATAATCATGGTTGAGACAGGCGCACCGGTACGCTGAATGGCACTCACCAGGCAGGCGTAATAGATCAGATTGCCCATCATGGTCAGCTCTAGCGCTTTGAGCCAGTCCCGGCGGGCCAGCTTTTTCAAACGCTGACGGCCCAGCCATGCCAGCGGCAGGGCGATAAGCCCTAGCGCCAGATAGCGCCCCATCGACAGCAACAGCGCCGGGTACTCCGGCACAATCAATGGCCCAACAAAAATCAGTCCCCACATTAAACCTGCAAGCAGGGCATACAGTACGCCGCTAATCATTTCTCTATCTACCTCATTTGAACCAGCAGGCAGTGTAGAGAGGCAGCGGGCGGGCGTATTGTATGAGATTGCGCATTAGCGCCGGACCACCTGTTTCTGGTAGCGCACCGGCGTGATGCCGTAGCGGCGGGTGAACGCGCGGGTGAGGTGTGACTGATCGGTCAGCCCGGTGGTAGCAGCAACGTCAGCGGCGGGCATCCCTTGGGTGAGGAAAATTTTAGCCCGCCAGAGGCGGATTGCCATCAGCATCTGGTGCGGCGTGACGTGAAAATGAGCTTTGAACTGACGCTGGAAGTGATAGGGGCTCAGAGAGACCACCTGCGCCAGCTCGTCGAGGGTCAGGGAGTGCATATAGTTGTCGTGCAGGTAGTCGCGTACGCGCTCAAAGCGGTGCGCTCCCTCTGCTGGCACTGGCGCATGGTGCGCCAGCGGCCTGAAGGCGTCGATGAGATCCAGCATCAGGCCTTGCTGAGCAAGAGGATCGTCGCTCTGCCAGAGATGGTGGATAAGCGTAAAAATCTGCTGGGAGCGGAGCGGATCGTAGCGGGTCGCCTCAGCGAACCACCAGTGGCGGATCCCGGTGATCTGTTCAAGCCGATCCGGCTCAATATAGATCATGCGGTAGCGCCAGCCGTCAGCGGTGGCTGCCTCGCCGGTGTGTAGCTCCTCGGGATTCATGGTGACTACCGAGCGGGCCGAGGCAACATGCTGCGCGCCACGATAGCGAAAGCGCTCCGCGCCGCTCTCTATCGTACCGATGCCGAAAGCTTCATGCGTATGCGGCTCAAAGACATAGCGGGAGATATGGGCGTGATAAAGCTCCACGCCCGGAAACTGCGCCAGATGGCGAAAGCGGGCGCTATCTTTTTCATCGCTAAACTGTTCCGGTACGCCTTGCACTGGCTCTCTCCACGCGGGTCATCACTTCATTATCAGGAATGACCCGGTGGGATGCCACAAAAATTAACGGTTCTATTAGGTCAGACGATGTCGCGGATGCTGTCGTGGATCGGCGTGGTCGGGCGGCCAATCAGCGTGCTCAGCGTGCGGCTGTCGTCAAACAGGCCGCCTTTTGCCGCACCCGCGTCGGAGTCCGCCAGTAGGTTAGCAAACGCCTCCGGCAGGCCTGCATCTTTCAGCGCGGCAGCAAAATCGGCTTCGCTCAGGTTCTGATAAACCACCGGTTTGCCGCTCTGCTTGCTGAGCGCTGCCGCCAGTTCGCTGAGGGACCAGGCCTCGTCCCCCGCCAGCTCATACACCTTGCCCGCATGGCCTTCGCTGCTCATCACCTTGGCCGCCGCTGCTGCATAGTCACCCCGGGTGGCGGAGGCGATTTTGCCCTCGCCGGCGGAGCCAATAAAGACGCCGTGCTCTAACGCCGCCGGGGCGCTGGCCAGATAGTTTTCGCTATACCAGCCGTTACGCAGCAGGGCGTAAGGGATGCCGGAGGCCGCCAGATACTGCTCGGTTTCTACGTGCTCAACGTGCAGGCCCAGCGGAGAGCGATCGGCATGCAGCAGGCTGGTGTAGGCAATGAATTTTACGCCTGCCGCTTTCGCCGCATCGATAACGTTGCGGTGCTGAACCGCGCGCTGGCCCACTTCGCTGGAGGAGATCAGCAGCAGCTTATCAACGCCTTCAAGGGCGGCGGTGAGTGCTGCCTGGTCGCCATACTCGGCCTGACGCACGATGACGCCCTGCTGAGCCAGGGCTTCGGCTTTTGCCGGGTTACGCACAATGGCCACCAGCTGGTTGGCGGGAACGGTTTTCAGCAGTTCGGTAAGGGTCAGCTGGCCCAGGTGGCCGGTTGCGCCGGTCATTGCGATCATGTGATTTTCCTTCTTGTCGGTAGTGAGTTATGGCACACTAGCACTCTAACTAACTTTTAGTAAGTACGTACAAAAAGGTAAGTATGAAAATGGCAAATACGCCTCAGACGCTGAGTGAACGGCTGCGCGAAGGAAACCTGTTCGCCGAGCAGTGTCCCTCCCGAGATGTGCTTAAACACCTGACCAGCCGCTGGGGCGTGTTGGTGATGGTGGCCCTGCGCGACGGTACGCATCGCTTTAGCGATCTGCGCCGTAAGATGGGCGGCGTTAGCGAAAAGATGCTGGCGCAAACCCTGCAGTGGCTGGAGCAGGACGGGTTTATTAACCGGGTGGCGTATCCGGTAGTGCCGCCACACGTTGAGTACAGCCTGACGCCGCTGGGTGAAGAGGTGAGCGAGAAGGTGGCCGCGCTCGCCGACTGGATAGAGCTGAACCTGCCGGCGGTGCTGGCGAGGCGCGACGAGCGGGCGGCGTAGGGGGAGGAAAACGCCCGGCGGCGCTCACGCTTGCCGGGCCTACGGGTTACTTCGCGTTTAGATTAACTTTGTAAATGGCGAATCCAATGTCGTCGCTGCCCACCTGGGTCATCGGGTACTGGGCCTTCTCTTTAATAAACGCCGCTGCCTTAGCGGAGGGGGAGGTCTCAAAGCGAATATCCAGCGCCGTATCGCTGTGGATCGGTGCAAGTCGCCAGTTGTTGTCTGCCGCCGGGTGAATCGCTTTCGTGCGGGCTGACTCAGCGCTGATCCAGGCTGCCAGCACGGCGCGGTTCTCATCCGGCGAAGCAAAAGCAATGTGGCTGTCGCCGGTCCCGGCAAATTTGCCACCGTAGGCGCGATAGTTATTGGTCGCTACCAGGAAGGTGGCGTTGGGATCAATGGGTTTGCCGTTGAAGGTCAGCTTTTTAATGCGCTCCGCCTGCGGATTCAGGCTCTGGCACTCACCGTCATAGCGCGCGGGCTGGGTCACATCGACCTGGTAGTTAACGCCGTCAATCACGTCGAAGTTATAGGTGCGGAAGGTGTCCCAGTTAATCAGCGACTGCGGCTTGCTGCTGTGGGGATCGATCTGGTTAAACTGCCCGGCCGAGCACTCCAGCCACTCCTTCACCTCTTTGCCGCTTGCCTTCACCACCACCAGCGTATTTGGGTAAAGATAGAGATCGGCGGCGTTACGGAAGGTCAGCTGGCCCTTCTCGACCTCAACAAAGCTGGCCGGATCGTTCTTGCGCCCGCCTGCTTTAAAGGGCGCGGCAGCGGAGAGCACCGGCAGCGAAGCCAGATCCGGATCGCCCTGAATATAGTGCTCAACGTAGGCCTTCTGCGCCATATTGACCACCTGCACGGTGGGATCGTCCTGTACCAGGGAGAGATAGCTATACATGTTATCGGCAGACTGACCGATAGGTTTGCTGACAAACTCGCGGGTGGCGTCATGGGATGCTTTAAGAACTGATACCAGCTTGCTGTCCTCCGCTGCCAGCGATTTCTTCGCCGCCGCGTCGTAAATAGGGCGGGCCTCGGCGCGCGAGTGCGTGACCTTCCACGTGCCGCTATCGTTATTCAATACTAAATCGACTACGCCAAGATGATCGCCCCACATGCCTGGCATCACCGCAGGCACGCCGTTAAGGGTGCCGTTGGCGATATCTGCGCCTTTAATCGCGGCAAAATCTTTGCCAGGGAATACCGCGTGGGCGTGACCGAAGAGGATCGCGTCAACGCCGGGTACTTCGCTAAGGTAGTAAACCGAGTTCTCTGCCAGCGCCTTATAAGGCTCAGCCGACAGCCCGGAGTGAGCGATTACTACCACTACGTCCGCGCCTTTGCTGCGCATCTCTGGAACATACTTGCGCGCGGTCTCGGTAATATCGTTCACCGTTACCTTGCCGCTGAGGTTCGCTTTATCCCAGGTCATGATCTGCGGCGGCACAAAGCCGATATAGCCAATACGTAGGGTCTGAGGTTTGCCCTCTTTATCCTTAACCGTGGTCTCTTTGATCAGGTAGGGGGTAAACAGCGGCTGCTGGGTTTTCACGTCAATAATATTGGCGTTCACGTAGGGGAATTTCGCACCCGCCAGCGCACGATGCAGATAATCCAGCCCGTAATTAAACTCATGGTTGCCGAGGTTACCTACCGCATAATCGAGGCTGTTCATCGCTTGGTAAACGGGATGCACCTCGTTCGGGCTTAACCCTTTTGCCGCCATATAGTCTCCCAGCGGGCTGCCCTGAATCACGTCGCCGTTATCCACCAGCATGCTGTTGGCAACTTCCTGACGGGCGGCATTAATCAGCGTAGCGGTGCGTACCAGGCCGAACTTCTCCGTTGGCGTATCCTTGTAGTAATCAAAGTCCATCATGTTGCTATGCAGATCGGTGGTTTCCAGCAGGCGGAGATCCACGGTGGCGGCCTGGGCCCCGACCGCCGTCAGCATGGCCAGGAACGTTGCACTAAACTTAATCATCAGAGCGTCCTTTTAGATCTAATCCACAAAAGAGAATGTATTTACATCTGGTTGCTTACAGATTTGTGAATCTTGCCATGAAAGTGAGCAATAAAACCGCAGGTGTGGTCACAGATGGCAGTTCTGGCCGTGATAGGGTATAAGTAAAACAACGAGTTAAAACCACTGACACAGAGAGGTGGAGAATGTTAGACGCAATTTGTCAGCTCGCACGGGAAGCGGGTGAAGCTATCATGCAGGTTTACGACGGGAACAGCCCGATAGATGTGAACCGTAAAACCGACGATTCACCGGTGACCGCGGCGGATATTGCCGCTCACAAGGTGATAGTCAAAGGTTTGCAAGCGCTTACTCCGGATATCCCGGTGCTCTCAGAAGAGGATCCTCCGGCCTGGGAGGTTCGCCAGCACTGGCAGCGTTATTGGCTGGTGGATCCGCTGGACGGCACCAAAGAGTTCATCAAGCGCAACGGTGAGTTTACCGTTAACATCGCGCTGATCGAAGAGGGGAAGCCGGTGCTGGGCGTGGTCTATGCGCCGGTACTGAAAGTGATGTACAGCGCGGCAGAAGGTAAGGCGTGGAAAGAGGAGAACAACATTCGTAATCCGATCCAGGTGCGTGAAGCACGCCCGCCACGCGTGGTTATCAGCCGCTCGCATGCCGCGAATGATACCGAGCTGAAAGAGTATCTGGAGCAGATGGGAGAACACCAGACTACGGCGATCGGCTCGTCGCTCAAGTTCTGCCTGGTGGCAGAGGGCGAGGCGCAGCTCTATCCGCGCTTTGGGCCAACCAGCATCTGGGATACCGCCGCAGGTCATGCGATAGCGGTGGCTGCCGGGGCGCACGTCCATGACTGGCAGGGAAAAACGCTGGACTACACGCCGCGTGAATCCTTCCTCAACCCCGGTTTCCGCGTCTCTATCTTTTAGTCTTTAGCTCTCCAGCAGCTTACGCAGCAGGGCGATCACCTGCTGCGACTCCTGCTGGGTCAGTGCGCCATCTTTGGCGTAATGTACCCGACCCTCTCTATCTAGCACCACGACGGCGGAGCCTTCTTCCTCCAGCTGCCACGCCTTTCGCGTCACGCCATCACTGTCGACGATAAACTGCGACCAGGGGTAGAGCTGCTTGTTGCTCTCAATGCTGCTGCGCACAAACATCGCCGAGCCAGGGATAGCATCATCAGTATTGATAATAGTGGTGGTCTGATACCTGTCGTGCGGCAGATTCGCCGATTTGATCGCTTCGATCAGCGCCGCATTTTTCTCTTTCGCCGAGGTACGGCCAGCAATGTGCATCACCACACGAACTTTTCCGGTCAGCTGCGCGCTATTCCATTTTTTATAGCTAAACTTATTGTTATCGAAGACCAGCTCTCCCCGATCGGCCACGCCAACCGGAGGCACGCGCTGATTCTCTTCAAAACGGTGAGCCGAGGCCACCAGCGGCAGCAGCAGGCAGGTTACAGCCAGAGTGTTGCGTAACGTCATCATGTTTCCCTTATTCAGTGCAGGTGATCCGACCACTTGGTCTCTGCCCTTAATGATAAGTGCAATTAATCTTCTTTTCTCGCAAATGGGGTGCCAGTTTGCGGGCGGACGCACACATTTGCGCAAAAACCATGCCTTATACTGTCGTGCTCGGTGCCTGGGGTAGAAAATTCTGATTAATTGTAATCAAACGGTAAATAAACTTATGCATACTGGGTATCAATGAGTTTGTGGTCTATAGTCACTGGGCAACAAAATTTGCGTTCATTAAAGTCGAGCCAATTGTGGCGTCGCTTGGGCGTAAGATTCAGCAGGAGAGAAAGAAGAATGAAAATTTTCCAACGTTACAATCCGCTCCAGGTAGCGAAGTACGTGAAGATCCTGTTCCGTGGACGGTTGTATATCAAGGACGTAGGCGCTTTTGAGTTCGACAAGGGTAAGATCCTGGTCCCAAAAGTGAAAGACAAGCAGCACTATTCTGTGATGTCTGAAGTCAATCGCCAGGTTATGCGACTGCAAACCGACATGGCGTAAGCAACGTGCGATGCAGTAGTTCCGTAACATAATAAGACGGCCCCTAAAGGGGCCGTTGATGTTTTAAATGCCGTAGGCCTGACAAGCGTAGCGCCGTCAGGCGTTGCAGCTATGCCGGGTGGCGGCTTTGCCTGACCCGGCCTACAGCACCTTACGCCGCGCTTTGGTTTTCAGCGTCCGGCAGTTTCGGCATCAGCGTAGTGGGCTTGCTGTCAAGGCGGGTCACCAGCAGCTGGTCGATACGGTAGTTATCGATATCCACCACCTCAAACTTATAGCCCGAGTATTTCACCGAATCGGTGCGTTTCGGGATTTTTCGCAGCATAAACATCATAAAGCCGCCGATGGTTTCGTAGTTGCCGGACTGCGGGAACTCGTCGATATCCAGCACGCGCATCACGTCATCGATAGGCGTACCGCCATCGATAAGCCAGGAGTTCTCGTCGCGCGCCACAATCTGGTCCTCCTGTCCCTGACCAACCAAATCACCCATCAGGGTGGTCATCACGTCATTCAGGGTGATGATACCGACCACCAGCGCATACTCGTTCATGATCACCGCGAAGTCTTCCCCGGCGGCCTTGAAGCTCTCCAGCGCCTCGGAGAGGGTCAGGGTATCCGGCACGATCAGCGTATTACGGATCTGCACGCCGCTGTTCAGCGCCAGGCTCTGGTTGGCCAGCACGCGATTAAGCAGATCTTTTGAGTCGACGTAGCCCACGATATGATCGATATCCTGATTACAGACGAGGAACTTAGAGTGCGGATGCTCCGCCACCTTGCTCTTCAGGCTCTGCTCATCTTCGTGCAGATCGAACCAGATCACGTTTTCGCGCGAGGTCATCGACGACGGCACGGTACGTGACTCCAGCTCAAACACGTTTTCAATCAGCTCGTGCTCCTGCTTACGCAGCACGCCCGCTAGCGCACCGGCCTCAAATACCGCGTAGATATCATCGGAGGTAAGATCGTCCTTACGCTCCATCGGCAGCTTAAAGATGCGGAAGATGACGTTAGCCAGCCCGTTAAAGAACCACACCAGCGGACGGAAGATGAACAGACAGAAGCGCATCGGGTTGATGATGCGCAAAGCCACGGCTTCGGGCGCAATCATACCGATGCGTTTCGGGGTCAGGTCGGCAAAGAGAATGAACAATCCCGTGACAAGCGTGAAGGAGATAATAAAGCTGAGTCGATCCGCCAGCTCGGGCGACACCACGTTGACCAGCACACTGTAAAAGGCCGGAGAAAAGGCCGCGTCGCCGACAATACCACCGAGAATGGCGACGGCGTTAAGGCCAATCTGCACGACGGTAAAGAAGGTGCCGGGGCTCTCCTGCATTTTCAGGATGCGCTGGGCATTGATATTGCCATCGTCGGCCAGCAGCTTAAGTTTGATTTTACGGGAGGCCGCAAGCGAAATCTCCGACAGCGAGAAGAACGCACTTACGGCAATCAGACAAAGTATCAGTAGAATACTGTTTAACATATCTTATCCAGCCATCGGCCAGATCCTCAAGAAGGGAAGGTTGAAAATCCATGTAATACATCAGGTTAAACGCCGATCCACAGCGAGTGGACCTGCGATCCAAAGCCTAGTATAGCGTAAGCAGGGGGATGCCTGCCAGCATCGTCAGTACAAGGTTTAAACAGTAAAGACGCCGTACGGTTAGTGATTTAATTAGCCCAAATATCAGTCATCGCACGCCAAAAAAGGGGCTTTATTAAAAAGGCAAAGTAACTAAATTTATAAAAGCCAGGCTGACTCTCCTTATTAATAATCGAATTATTGCTGAGGTATCACTATGAGTGCGAACTACTATTCCCAAACGCCTAATTTTGTTAGCGCCTCGTCTGAGGACGTGGATCCACGTACCCGTCTGTTTAGCTTTCAACACTCTCTGGGACAACTTATTGGTAATAATGCCATGGGGCCAGAGTTCAATTTTTCTATAAGCTACTCTGCTACTACCGACGTTGATTATTTTGATTTGGGGATAGGTATAACCCTTTCGCTGACCATATTTGATGCTTCTAATGCGCAACTTTCACTGGCTTCAGGTGAAAGTTATAAGGTGAATATGTCAATGAATTCACCTATTATTGAACAAAATAAAATGCGCACCTTTGATTTTATCCAGACAACCATATCGGATGGAAGCCCCGGTTATCGGGTAACGGAGCATGATGGCAGCGTAACTGATTTAAGCGAGTTTAATGAGGGACAATTTGTTCCAATTAAAATGTATACTCCGCTGGGATATTCTTTAAACTTTGACTGGGTGTCTACCTCTCGGGGTTGGGTACTTGGCTCTATTAGCGATGACAGCAATACCACTCTTTTAAAATTCGATCATGATTATGATACGTTAACCTTCTATCCAGGGTCTACTGAAGAATATAAGCTTACGCTAACTAAAGAGAATGGCTACCTCACTAATATTTCCCACTCTGGGCTGCCTGAAGGTGATTGGCAATATAATTATACTGATATCGGTATGGGTAATGGTCTTTTGACGCTATTTGAAACTCAGTCAATTACCGGCTTATTAAAAACTGTCACCTATAATAATGGGCTAACGGATGGGCTAATGCTCTTTCCCACTGAGTCAGGACAGGATGCGTTACCTGCGGTAACGGAACTGGTTATCTCGCCTGGCTTTGGTCAGCCGGATATGGTCACAACATATACACCAGATTCGACTCAGGGCTTCCCTAACTACCTGGGATATGACGCCCCACAGGGCGGTAGCTGGGATCCTTCGACTGACTACTCTCTTACTCTGATTGGACAGAAGTATTCCTACTCTACTATCTTGACGCAAAAAGATAGCGATGGGCAGGAGATTGTCACAACCTATACCTATAACAATTTCCATCTTTTGAGCAAAGTAGAGGTGGCACAGGGCGATACTTACTACTCTGCCGAAACCAAGTACTATGCCGATGCATGGCAGGAAGATAACCCTAATACTACTTTTGACGAACTGCCTGCTCAGTATCAATTTCCGCTAACTCAAACGTTAACGTGGCGCGACAGCAGCGGCTCACGTAACGAACTCACACAGTACCAGTACGACGATTTCGGTAATCTTACCCAGCAGATCGATCCCGATGGTACGCAGACGGATTATGTGTTTTACAGCGCGGACGGTGAAGCGGATAGCGCCGATGGTTATACCGGCTGTCCGGCCGATCCCAATGGTTTTGCTAATCTTGTTAAAAGTAAAAAAGTTACGCCTGCACCTTCGGACTATGACGATGTACCTATTAGAGCAAATTATTATCGTTACGGCTCGCTCGCTGCGTTGGACGATAGGCCTATGACAACCAGCATTGTTAAAGTCAAAGAGTCACTGGTGAAATTAACCGACAGTGGCAAGCAGCCGTTGACTGCGCTGGATACGGAATACTATTCAGATGATAAAACTTCATTTAAATATGGTCACGTTTCGCTGAAAAACACAACTAACTATTATACGGACGATAAAGGCACGACCCCCTATATGCTGAGCCAGGCTCACGATTATAACTTAACAACAGCGTATGGCGATCCAGATGGTGATAAAGTAATTGAAAGTAATATGACCATAACAACATTTGACGGTCTGACACAAAACGGTACAATGACTCGCTCATATTATTCAGGTAAAATAATGTCGCTGAACGATCTGCTTGGCACACCGCATGAATACTACTACGACAGTGCAGGGCGCTTCGATAAGATGATTACCCATAAGGGTAATACGGAGTACGAAAGATCGGTCAGTGTAGCTTATACTATGGTCCTCGACTCATCAGGTAATGCATCTGCCTTGAATACAATTTTTATTAACCACAATGATAATACTGAGACGCGTCTCAATTATGATAGTAGTGGCCGTGTAATATCCATTGAGAAAAGTGCGTCAGAGCAGATAAATGAAGATTTCAGTACCGTATTAACGCGGGAGTATGACTTGTTAGGTCGTATTTATTATGAAAAAATAACTGATAGTTATCTCAATAATAATGGGGCTTTACAGAAGACCGCAATTAACATTAGAACTCTTTTCAATGACTGGGGCTACCCTTGTGGCCATGAGTTTTACTCAGATAGCAACGATCCTGATAACTCTGTTTATTTGTCACGAATTTTAAAGTTTTCACCAGTTGAGATGAAGTATTATAAAGAATTGCAATCAGCAAAAGGTGTATCGGAGCGGCGGGTTGTCCAACTCAACAATCTGTCGTTGCCTGAAACTGTTACCTTTTATGATGCAAATGATAATGAATATGCCAGTAAACATATTTATTATGATGGTCTCAGACGTTGTCGTCAGGAAATAGATCAAATGGGCCATCCTGTTTCTTATGAATACGATGATTTTGATCATACCAAAACCGCAACCTATGCTGATGGCACAGCCGTAAGCACTACCTATGCGCCACAATTTAGCATGGCTATTGCAATCACTAAAGCCGCAACCGATAAAGACGGTAATAGTTATAACGTCGGCTCACGTGAAATTGACGGTTTGGGACGGGTGAAAAATTCTACCGTCGGTGGGCGAACAGAGATTTATACCTACAAAACCAATGCTAATGATCCATCGACGGTAACTGATAATGCGAATCGCGTATTCACCTATACCTACGATCCACTACTGGAAAATGCCTTAACAAACATCAGTGCCACTTTTGAGGACCAGACGATAGATCAAAGCTATGCCTACTTCAAACAGCGTGGATTAATAGACACCGTTAAGGAGACGGGGCAGCAGACCAACTCTTATACCTGGTACAGTACAGGGCAGGCTGAAACGGAAACATTTATTAATGATATTGGTAGTAAAAAACCCTCCTATTACTGGAGCGTCATGAATAAACCTGTAAGGTATACTGACATTTCAGGTAATCAGCTTTGGGTTGACTACTATCTTTCCGATTCACAGGTTGCGAAACCTGAGAAGATTAGCGATCCCGTAGTGACTACAACGTTACATTATGATGACTTTGGAAGACTCTGGACGCAAACTGCCGAAGCGGTTAATGGCTCTGGCAAGCTTGAAACAAAAATTACTTATGATGATTATGGTCGCGAGCAGGTGCGCACGCTTACGCCCGACAGTGGCGACGTTATTATTATTACAACTCACTATTATGAAAACAACCAAGTCTATGGTGTAAAAATCGAGAAGGGGGGAACGGTACTTTGCGATAATAGCTACTATTACGATCCACGTAACAGGCTTCATCGGCATGATTGCAGCGGTAGTTCACTGCCTAAAGATGGTTATGGTCAAGAGTTTACCTCTCAAGTGTTTGAATATGACTGCCTAAATAATATTATAAAATGCACTACTATAGATAGTTACGGCACTCAAGATGTTGCAACGTTTAATTATAAAAATGAAAAGGACCCTACCCAGCTTACATCAATTGAGCACCAAGGAAATCCGGCTTATCCATCGATTATCAATCTTTCATATTATGACGATGGTCGGTTACAGTATGACGAGGCGGGCCGTTTGTTAGCCTATGATGCACTCGGTCGACTTTTTAGCATCGAAACAACTGAGGGTGCTCAATCAAACTATCGTTATGATGGCTTTAATAATCTCGTATTTCAGTCAATAAACGATGAAACGCGTTATCTATATTATCGAGGCTCTCTGCTAGTAAACCAGATAAACCAGACTCAGCAGCAGCAGGATAGATATATATCTGGCCTGTCAGGCTATTCTGCCGTAAGCGAGGAAACGCTATGAATTTTATTAGTATTAGTGCGATGTTCTGTCGGCATGTTTATCTCTTAATAGGAGTTTAAATTATGGCTATACAACTTCTTGGTGTGAATCAAAATAATAGTACACAGCTGGCTTACGACGGCAGTAATCAGCAGGTTAATCTTTACTCTGCATTTGGCAGCGGTAATAATTCGGCTAATAGCACGTTTCCCGGCTATAACGGCGAGCGGCAGGATCCCCTGACTGGAGTATCACATCTGGGCAATGGCTATCGTGCCTATAATCCCATACTAATGCGCTTTAACTGTCCGGACAACGAAAGTCCATTCGGGGTTGGAGGGATTAACCCTTATGCTTATTGTGAGAACGATCCAGTGAATTTTACCGATCCAAGTGGTCATGGGATTTTTAAATGGTTTATTGCTGGTATTGCTTCTCTTCTTAAATATGTGTTTACAGAAGAAACCGCTGCATCGGTAGCATCAAAAGTAGGAATGATGACTAAATATACGTTAACTTATGGTACGAAAATCGCATCAGCTATAACAAACTATAGCGCCTATATGGTAGGTGAAAATAATCCTCAAGCAGCTGTTAAATTAGAAAAAGCCTCTTTTGCTTTCGGTATTATCCATGTTGTCACATCAACATACTCTCCAGTGGATCGCCTTGTTAGAGCTATGAAGCACTTAGCCCCCCGGGGGGCGGAACATCTCTGGGAAGCTGTTAATAAACCCGTTTCACTTATTAATGAAGCCGGTGAATTAAAAAGCACCACTCATACTATAACCGAGGTCGTTGAAGCTATTTCGCCAAGGATTGAAAAATTTGATGTTGTAGTAGCGGTAGAAGAGGTTCTTGAAGAGGTCTCTGGTGTAGAAATAAACATTTTCTCTACAGCTGAAAATGTTGATAGTGGTCTGAGTAACACAAAATTAATTTATGAGTCCATCAATGCTATATTAAATCTTTCAAGTACTGGATTTAGCATTGCCAGTGCGGCAGTCAGGGAGAAAAATCCCCAGGTGGCAGAAGATTTATCATTTATCTCGACTGCTTTTGGCATCGCTAATTTTGGGATGAGCTTTGGACGTAAGGTGCACAACGCATACGATGACGTGGTATGGGGTAAGGACAAAGGGAAACAGTTCTTAGACTATGTTAAATATAAAAGAAGCATTATGAAACTGAATCATGCTTAAATTTAAAAGAAGTATTTTGAAACGGAGTCGTCATTAGATATGTAACGCGTATTTGACAAAATACAATTGTGCCACGCACCTGCGTGGCACAATTACTCCGCTAGACCGTCTGCGGCGGCAGACACACCCCAATCCCACCGATCCCGCAGTACCCGTACGGGTTCTTGTGCAGATACTGCTGGTGATCGTCCTCGGCATAGTAGAACGGGCCAGCGGTTTTGATCTCGGTGGTCACGGTGCGATCGTCCCCGGCAGCGCGCATCGCCGCCTGGAAGCGGGCCAGGCTCGCTTTCGCAGCCGTTTCCTGCTCCGGCGTCAGCGGATAAATCGCTGAGCGGTACTGGGTGCCATGGTCATTGCCCTGACGCATGCCCTGGGCTGGATCGTGGTTCTCCCAGAAGACCTGCAACAGCTGCTCGTAGCTAATCACGCTCGGGTCATACACCACGCGCACGGCTTCAGCGTGGCCGGTCTGGCCGGAACATACTTCGCGGTAGGTCGGATTCGGCGTATAGCCGCCCGCGTAGCCTGCGGCGGTGCTGTAGACGCCGGGCAACACCCAGAACAGGCGCTCTACGCCCCAGAAGCAGCCCATCGCAAACAGCGCGGTCTCCATTCCCTCGGGGACGTTAGTCATTGAGTGCTCGTTAACGGCATGCAAACTGGCAACCGGCATAGGTGTATTGCGTCCTGGCAATGCATCCGCTTGAGTAACAAGGCGCTTCTTATCAAATAGACTCACGGTGTGGCCTCCCAGGAACAGATGTGTGATCGAGGTTGTAACGCAGCGTTGAATTGAACACAATAAATGCTGCAAATACGGCTAGATTTAAACATTAAGAAATATTGGGCTAGCCAGCCATTTTTCAACCCATTATGTTGGGTTATTTGTTAAGCCGGGGAGCGGCATTTCGGTTTCCTTACCTCAGGGAGCCTGATATTCAGGAGAGAACGTGCCACACATCCGACTGATAGGTTTCACTACCCTGCTGCTGGTAAGCGGGACGGCCTTAGCGGCAAACGTCCGTTTACAGGTGGAGGGGTTATCGGGCGCGCTGCAAAAAAACGTTCGCGCCCAGCTTTCGACCATTGAGAGTGATGAAGTAACGGCGGACCAGCGTTTCCGCGCTCGCGTTGATGATGCTATCCGCGATGGATTAAAAGCGCTGGGCTACTATGAGCCGACCATCGATTTTGAACTGCGTCCGCCGCCGGCGAAGGGCCGTCAGGTGCTAATCGCCCGCGTCTCGCCCGGCACGCCTGTGCGCGTAGGGGGGACGGATGTGATCCTGCGCGGCGGAGCGCGCACCGACAGTGATTACCTCGATCTGCTAAAAACCCGTCCGGCGATCGGCACCGTGCTGAACCACAACGACTACGACAGCTTTAAGAAGGGCCTCACCAGCGTGGCGCTGCGCAAAGGCTACTTCGATAGCGCCTTCAACAAAAGCCAGCTCGGCATTGCCCTCGACCGTCATCAGGCATTCTGGGATATCGATTACGACAGCGGGCAGCGCTACCGCTTCGGCAAGGTGACGTTTGAAGGCTCACAGATCCGCGACGAATATCTGCAAAACCTGGTGCCCTTTAAAGAGGGCGATGAGTATCAAACCAAGGATCTGGCGGAGCTGAACCGCCGTCTCTCCGCCACCGGCTGGTTTAACTCGGTGATTGTTGCCCCAGAGTTTGAAAAATCCCGTAAAACCAAGGTGCTGCCGCTGCATGGCGTGGTCTCGCCGCGGACGCAGAATACGATAGAGACCGGGGTGGGCTACTCCACCGACGTGGGTCCGCGCGTGAAGGCCACCTGGCGCAAGCCGTGGATCAACTCCTACGGCCACAGCTTTACTACCTCTACCAGCATCTCCGCCCCTGAGCAGCAGCTCGACTTTAGCTACAAGATGCCGCTGCTGAAAAACCCGCTGGAGCAGTACTACCTGGTGCAGGGCGGCTTTAAGCGTACCGATCTTAACGATACCGAGGCGGATTCTACTACTCTGGCGCTCTCCCGCTACTGGGATCTCTCTAGCGGCTGGCAGCGCGCCATTAACCTGCGCTGGAGTCTGGATCACTTTACCCAGGGCAGCGTGACCAACACCACCATGCTGCTTTACCCTGGCGTGATGATTAGCCGGACCCGCTCCCGCGGCGGCCTGATGCCGACCTGGGGCGACTCCCAGCGCTACTCCATCGACTACTCCAACACCGCCTGGGGTTCCGACGTCGACTTCTCGGTACTGCAGGCGCAGAACGTCTGGATCCGTACCCTCTACGATCGCCACCGCTTTGTCGTACGCGGCAATCTGGGCTGGATCGAAACCGGCGACTTCGACCGCGTGCCGCCAGATCTGCGCTTCTTCGCCGGGGGCGATCGCAGCATCCGTGGCTATAAATACAAATCGATTTCACCAGAGGATAGCGAAGGCAAGCTGAAGGGGGCCTCGAAGCTGGCAACCGGCTCGCTGGAGTATCAGTACAACGTTACCGGCAAGTGGTGGGGCGCGACCTTCATCGACAGCGGCGAGGCGGTGAGCGACATTCGTCGCAGCGACTTTAAAACCGGCGCAGGCGTGGGCGTGCGCTGGCAGTCGCCGGTCGGGCCGATAAAGCTTGATTTTGCCGTGCCCATCGCCGACGACGATAAACACGATCTACAGTTCTACATCGGTCTGGGGCCTGAATTATGAGTTTATGGAAGAAGATAAGCCTCGGAGTGGTAGTGTTTATTGTGCTGCTACTGGGGGCGGTGGCGTTCCTGGTGGGCACCACCAGCGGGCTGCATATTCTGTTTAAGGCCGCGAACCGCTGGGTGCCGGGGCTGGAGATTGGCCAGGTTACCGGCGGCTGGCGCGACCTGACCCTGCGTAATATTCGCTATGACCAGCCCGGCGTGGCGGTTAACGCCGGCGAGATCCACCTTGCGGTCAAGCTTGCCTGCCTGCGGGACAGCAGCCTGTGCGTTAACGATCTGTCGCTAAAAGACATTAACGTGACGGTAGATAGCACCAAGATGCCGCCTGCCGCTCAGGTGGAGGAGGAGGATAGCGGGCCGCTCGATCTCTCTACCCCCTATCCGATTACCCTCAGCCGAGTGGCGCTGAACAACGTCAATATCAAGATCGATAACACCACCGTTTCGGTGATGGATTTCTCCACCGGCCTGAACTGGCAGGAGAAAAACCTGACCGTTAAGCCCACCTCCTTACAGGGGCTGCTGATTGCCCTGCCGAAGGTGGCCGACGTGGCTCAGGAGCAGATCGTCGAGCCGAAGATCGAGCAGCCGAAGCCCGAGGAGAAGCCTCTGGGTGAAACGCTGAAGGATCTCTTCTCTAAGCCGGTGCTGCCGGAGATGACCGACGTTCATCTACCGCTCAACCTCAATATTGAAGAGTTTCGCGGTGAGCAGCTGCGCCTTACCGGTGATACCGACATTGTGGTGCGCAACCTGCTGCTGAAGGTGAGTAGCATCGACGGCAACACCCGGCTCGACACCCTTGATATCGACTCAAATCAGGGCACGGTTAACGCCACCGGCACGGCGCAGCTGAGCAACACTTGGCCGGTCGATATCACCCTCAACAGCACGCTGAACGTCGATCCCCTGAAGGGCGAGAAGATGAAGCTCAAGATCGGCGGCGCACTGCGCGAGACGCTTGACGTGGGGGTTAACCTTTCTGGCCCAGTGGACATGGTGCTGCGGGCGAAGACGCAGCTGGCAGAGGCCGGGCTGCCTCTGAACCTGGACATCATTAGCGAGCAGCTCTACTGGCCCTTTACCGGCGAACGGCAGTACCAGGCTGACGACCTGCGGCTGAAGCTGAGCGGTAAGATGACCGACTACACCCTCTCGTTCCGCACGGCGGTAAAAGGGCAGCAGGTTCCGCCTGCGACCATCACGCTGGACGCGAAAGGCAACGAGCAGCAGATCAATCTCGACAAGCTGACCATCGCCGCGCTGGAGGGTAAAACCGAGCTGAAGGCGCTGCTCGACTGGCAGCAGGCCATCAGCTGGCGTGGGGAGCTGACGCTTAACGGCATCAATACGGCCAAAGAGGTGCCCGACTGGCCGTCGAAGCTCAACGGCCTGATTAAAACCCGCGGCAGCCTCTACGGCGGCAGCTGGCAGATGGAAGTGCCGGAGATGAAAATCACCGGCAACGTCAAGAACAACAAAGTTAACGTCAACGGTTCGCTCAAGGGCAACAGCTATATGCAGTGGACCGTACCGGGCCTGCACCTTGAGCTGGGGCGTAACAGCGCCGACGTCAAAGGCGAGCTGGGCGTGAAGGCGCTGAATCTCGACGCCAACATCGACGCACCGGGGTTGGATAACGCGCTGCCGGGCCTGGGCGGCACGGCGAAGGGGTTAGTCAAAGTACGGGGCACAGTGGATGCGCCGCAGGTGCAGGCGGATATCACCGCCAACAACCTGCGCTGGCAGGAGCTCTCTATCGCCCGCGTGCGCGTTGAGGGCGACATAAAGTCCACCGATCAGATCGCCGGTAACCTCACCGCCCGCGTGGAGCGCATCGTGCAGCCGGGCGTTAACCTGAGCCTGGTCACCCTGGATGCCAAAGGCAGCGAGAAGCAGCATGAGCTGAACCTGCGGGCGCAGGGCGAGCCGGTGTCCGGCCAGCTCCGCCTGGCGGGCAGCTTTGATCGCGCTAACCAGCGCTGGAAAGGCACCCTGAGCGATACGCGTTTTGCTACCCCGGTCGGGCCGTGGTCGCTGAATCGCGCCATCGCCCTCGACTACCGTGGCGAGGAGCAGAAGGTAAGCATTGGGCCGCACTGCTGGACGAACCCTAATGCGGAGCTGTGCGTACCTCAGACCGTGGACGCAGGCGCAGAGGGGCGGGCGGTGGTTAACCTGAACCGCTTCGACCTGGCGATGCTGAAACCCTTTATGCCAGATACCACCCAGGCCAGCGGATCGTTCAGCGGCCGGGCGGATGTCAGCTGGGATACCACCAAACCGGGGCTGCCGCAGGGTGAAGTGACCCTGGCCGGACGCAACGTGCGGGTGACGCAGACCGTCAACGATGCGCCGCTGCGGGTGGCGTTCGATACGCTTAACCTCAATGCCAGGCTGCGTGATAACCGCGCCGATCTCGGCTGGATGATGCGCCTGACCAATAACGGTCAGTTTGACGGCCAGGTGCAGGTCACCGATCCTCAGGGGCAGCGTAACCTCGGCGGCACGGTCAATATCCGCAACTTCTCCATCGCGATGATCAACGCCATCTTCTCCCGAGGCGAGAAGGCAGCGGGTACGCTCAACGCGAACCTGCGGCTGGCGGGCAACGTGCAGAGTCCGCAGCTGTTTGGCCAGATGGGGCTGAACGGCGTGGATATCGACGCCAACTTTATGCCGTTTGAGATGCAGCCTAGCCAGGTGGCGATGAACTTCAACGGTCAAAGCTCGACGCTGCAAGGGGTAGTCCGCACGCGGCAGGGCGAGATTAACCTGAGCGGTAACGCCGACTGGAGCCAGATCGACAACTGGCGCGCACGGATTGCGGCGAAGGGCAGCCGGGTACGCATTACCGTCCCGCCGATGGTCCGTCTTGATGCCTCCCCGGACGTGGTATTTGAGGCCACGCCGCAGCTCTTCACTCTCGACGGCAGCATTGACGTGCCATGGGCGCGCATCGTGGTTCACGACGTACCGGAGAGCGCGGTAGGGGTCTCCAGCGACGAAGTGATGCTTAACAACCAGCTGCAGCCGGAGGAGCCACAGACCGCAGGCATCCCGATCAACAGTAATTTAACCGTTCACGTGGGCAATAACGTGCGTCTGGACGCGTTTGGCTTAAAAGCACGCTTAACGGGCGATCTTAAAGTTGCTCAGGATAAACAAGGACTTGGTTTAAACGGGCAGATTAATATTCCCGAAGGTCGCTTCCACGCGTACGGTCAGGATTTGATTGTGCGCAAAGGTGAGTTATTGTTCTCGGGTCCGCCGGATCAACCTTTGCTTAACATCGAAGCGATCCGTAACCCGGAATCCACTGAAAACGACGTTATAGCTGGCGTACGTGTGACCGGAACTGCCGACGAACCGAAGGCGGAGATCTTCTCTGACCCGGCGATGTCGCAGCAGGAAGCACTCTCCTATCTGCTTCGCGGCCAGGGGCTGGAGAGCACACAGAGCGACAGCGCAGCGATGACGTCGGCGCTGGTGGGCTTGGGCGTTGCCCAGAGCGGACAGGTTGTGGGTCGAATCGGCGAGACCTTTGGCGTTAGCAATCTGGCATTGGACACGCAGGGCGTAGGCGACTCCTCCCAGGTGGTGGTCAGTGGCTATGTTCTGCCGGGATTGCAGGTGAAGTATGGCGTGGGTATTTTTGACTCTCTGGCGACGCTTACGTTACGCTATCGCCTAATGCCTAAGCTATATCTGGAAGCGGTGTCTGGCGTAGACCAGGCACTAGATCTGCTCTATCAGTTTGAGTTTTAGCAATGCGAATATTTGTTTACGGCAGTTTACGACGCAAGCAAGGTAACAGTCATTGGATGACTAACGCTCAATGGCTGGGCGATCACAGCGTTGAGAATTATCAACTATACAGTCTGGGGCACTACCCTGGTGCGGTGCCCGGTCCGGGCCATGTGCTGGGTGAAGTTTACCGTATTGACGCCGAGACCCTGGCCGAGCTGGATCAGCTCCGCACCGCTGGCGGGGAGTACAAGCGTCAATTGATTCAGACACCGTACGGCAGTGCATGGATGTACGTGTACCAGCTATCGGTGGATGATCACACGCGGATAGAGACCGGGAACTGGTTAGACAGGGATCGGGACTAACAGCAGCGCCACCTTCGGGTGGCGCTGTTTTATCCATAAAAAAACACCGCCGTTAGGGCGGTGTTTCTGTTTATACTGCGGGCAAATATTACTTCTTCGCAGCGCGCTCGAAAGAGGCCACGATTTCAGCTTTCGCCGCTTCGGCGTTATCCCAGCCGTCAACCTTAACCCATTTGCCTTTCTCGAGATCTTTGTAGTGCTCGAAGAAGTGGGTGATCTGCGCTTTCAGCAGTTCCGGCAGGTCGTTCACGTCTTTGATGTGATCGTACTCTTTGCTCAGCTTGGTGTGCGGAACCGCAACCAGCTTGGCATCTTCGCCCGCTTCGTCGGTCATCTTCAGCACGCCAACCGGACGGCAGCGAACCACTGAACCCGGCTGCAGCGGGTACGGGGTCGGGACCAGCACGTCAACCGGGTCACCGTCCAGGGAGAGGGTGTGGTTGATGTAGCCGTAGTTGCACGGATAGAACATCGCGGTAGACATGAAGCGGTCAACGAACAGCGCGCCCGTGTCTTTGTCGATTTCGTATTTGATCGGATCGGCGTTTGCCGGGATCTCGATAACTACGTAGATGTCTTCTGGCAGATCTTTACCCGCCGGTACGTTCAGTAAGCTCATGTTTGTTTCCTTTAAAATGTGTGGCAAACAAGTGCCGGGTATTATAGCCAACTCACGCTGAAAGTCTTCGCCTGTTTTCGCTTTCCCCGTACCAATCGCGCGTTTCTCAGACCATTCACATGACTGAAAAGTACATAACCTCAGCCGCATTTTTCATAGCAAAATGAAAGCGATTACAAACTTGTGATTAACGTTTTATTTACTTTTTTGAAGTGTGATGTAACGCAATTCGTAACATCTTTCATTCGCTATAGTCTCTTCGCGAACATCTTTTAGCCAAACAATAATCACCCCTACGAGGACGTTATTATGTGGAAGCGCTTACTTCTGGTCACAGCAGTCTCAGCAGCCATGTCGTCTATGGCGATGGCAGCCCCGTTAACCGTCGGTTTTTCACAGGTCGGCTCCGAGTCCGGCTGGCGAGCCGCTGAAACCAACGTTGCGAAAAGCGAAGCTGAAAAACGCGGTATTACGCTGAAAGTCGCCGACGGTCAGCAAAAACAGGAGAACCAGATCAAGGCGGTGCGCTCCTTCATCGCCCAGGGGGTGGATGCCATCTTTATTGCTCCCGTAGTAGCGACCGGCTGGGAGCCGGTGCTGAAAGAGGCTAAAGATGCCGAGATCCCGGTGATCCTCCTCGACCGCTCTATTGATGTGAAAGATAAGTCGCTCTACATGACCACGGTGACCGCCAATAACGTGTTGGAAGGCCAGCTGATCGGCGAGTGGCTGATCAAAACCGTCGGCGATAAGAAGTGTAACGTTGTCGAGCTACAGGGCACGGTAGGAGCGAGCGTAGCGATTGACCGTAAAAAAGGGTTCGCTGACGCCATTGCTAAAGCACCAAATATCAAAATTATCCGCTCCCAGTCCGGCGACTTTACCCGCAGTAAAGGGAAAGAGGTCATGGAGAGCTTTATCAAAGCCGAGAACAACGGCAAGAACATCTGCATGGTTTATGCCCATAACGACGATATGGCCATCGGCGCTATTCAGGCTATCAAAGAGGCAGGCCTGAAGCCGGGCAAAGATATTCTGACCGGCTCCATCGACGGCGTGCCGGATATCTTTAAAGCGATGATTGAAGGCGAAGCCAACGCCAGCGTTGAGCTGACGCCAAACATGGCTGGCCCGGCCTTCGACGCGCTGGAGAAATTCAAAAAAGATGGCACCCAGCCTGAGAAGATGACCATGACCAAATCGACGCTCTACCTGCCGGATACGGCGAAAGAAGAGCTCGAGAAGAAGAAAAATATGGGTTACTGAGCCTGAGCTTCATGGGCCATGGTAAACATGGTTTTGTAGGCCTGATAAGCGTAGCGCCATCAGGCAATGCCGCGCCGGATGGCGACGCAGGCGTCTTATCCGGCCTACAGGGTGCTGTGGCATCAAGTCGTATCAGGTTCGTTTCGGGGAGGCCATCATGACCACCGACCAACACCAGGAAATTCTGAGTACCGAAGGGTTAAGTAAATTTTTCCCCGGCGTAAAGGCGCTTGATAACGTCAACTTTAGCCTGCGCCGGGGCGAAATTATGGCCCTCCTCGGTGAGAACGGGGCCGGTAAATCAACGCTCATCAAGGCGTTGACCGGCGTCTACCATGCCGATCGCGGCGTTATCCGCCTCGAAGGCCAGGCGATCTCGCCTAAAAACACCGCCCATGCCCAGCAGTTGGGCATTGGGACGGTCTATCAGGAGGTTAACCTGCTGCCGAACATGTCGGTGGCAGATAACCTGTTTATCGGCCGCGAGCCGCGGCGCTTTGGTTTCCTGCAGCGTAAAGAGATGGAGCGCCGCGCCACGGCGCTGATGGCTTCCTACGGCTTCTCGCTTGACGTGCGCGAGCCGCTGAACCGTTTTTCGGTAGCGATGCAGCAGATTGTGGCTATCTGTCGCGCCATCGACCTCTCGGCGAAGGTGTTGATCCTTGATGAGCCTACCGCCAGCCTCGATACCCAGGAAGTGGAGATGCTCTTCACCCTGATGCGCCAGCTGCGCGCCCAGGGGGTAAGCCTGATCTTCGTCACCCATTTCCTCGATCAGGTGTATGAGGTCAGCGACCGCATCACCGTTCTGCGCAACGGCGGCTTTGTCGGCTGCCGCGAAACCCGCGAGCTGCCGCAGATCGAACTGGTGAAAATGATGCTGGGGCGCGAGCTGGAGAGCAACGCCCTGCAACGGGCGGGCCGGACGCTGCTCAGCGACAAGCCGGTGGCCGCCTTCACTGATTTTGGCAAGAAGGGAACCATCGCCCCCTTTAGTTTTGAAGTGCGTCCCGGTGAGATCGTCGGCCTCGCCGGGCTGTTAGGCTCCGGGCGGACCGAAACCGCCGAGGTGATCTTCGGCATCAAGCCCGCCGACAGCGGCAAGGCGCTCATCAAAGGCAAGCCGCAGACTCTGCGCTCGCCACATCAGGCGTCGAGCCTGGGGATCGGCTTCTGTCCCGAGGATCGCAAAACCGACGGGATTATTGCTGCGGCCTCGGTGCGGGAGAATATCATTCTCGCCCTGCAGGCCCAGCGCGGTTGGCTGCGGCCCATTCCCCGCCGGGAGCAGAACGAGATCGCCGAGCGCTTTATTCGTCAGCTGGGTATTCGCACCCCCAGCGCCGAGCAGCCGATTGAGTTTCTCTCCGGCGGCAACCAGCAGAAGGTACTGCTCTCCCGCTGGCTGCTGACCAAACCCCAGTTCCTGATCCTCGACGAGCCGACGCGCGGCATCGACGTAGGGGCGCATGCCGAAATCATCCGGCTTATTGAAACCCTGTGCGCCGACGGCTTAGCGCTGCTGGTGATCTCCTCCGAGCTGGAGGAGCTGGTTGGCTATGCCGATCGGGTGATCATCATGCGCGACCGCAAGCAGGTGGCAGAGATCCCGCTCGCGGAACTTTCAGTTCCAGCGATCATGAATGCCATCGCGGCATAAGGAGTAGAGTGTGATGCCCCGTTCCCTTCCGCAAACCGGCCAGCCGAAGCGGCGAATAAGCTGGCCGACGGGTATGCCGCAGCTGGTGGCGCTGATCCTGGTGCTGCTGGTCGACAGCCTGGTTGCGCCGCATTTTTTCCAGATCGTTCTGCAGGATGGGCGGCTGTTCGGCAGCCCTATTGATATTCTTAACCGCGCTGCACCCGTGGCGCTGCTGGCAATCGGCATGACGCTGGTGATCGCCACCGGTGGGATCGACCTCTCCGTAGGGGCCATTATGGCAATTGCCGGGGCAACGGCGGCGTCGATGACCGTAGCCGGGCACAGCCTGCCGATTGTGCTGCTGGCGGCAATCGGCAGCGGCGTGCTGGCCGGGCTGTGGAACGGCGTGCTGGTGGCTATCCTCAAGATCCAGCCCTTTGTTGCCACCCTGATCTTGATGGTCGCCGGGCGCGGAGTAGCACAGCTGATCACCTCCGGGCAGATCGTCACCTTTAACGCCCCCAGCCTCTCCTGGCTCGGCAGCGGCTCGCTGCTGCTTTTCCCGACCCCGGTGATTATCGCTCTGGTAACGCTGGTGGTGTTTTGGCTCTTTACCCGCAAGACGGCGCTGGGCATGTTTATTGAAGCGGTGGGGATCAACATCCGCGCGGCGAAGAACGCCGGGGTGAATACCCGCCTAATGGTAATGCTGACCTACGTCCTGAGCGGCGTCTGCGCCGCCATTGCGGGCATCATCGTCACGGCGGACATTCGCGGGGCGGATGCCAACAACGCCGGGCTGTGGCTGGAGCTGGATGCCATCCTCGCGGTGGTGATTGGCGGTGGCTCGCTGATGGGCGGGCGCTTTAACCTGCTGCTGTCGATTGTCGGGGCGCTAATTATCCAGGGAATGAACACCGGCATTTTACTCTCGGGCTTCCCGCCGGAGCTGAACCAGGTCGTGAAGGCCATCGTCGTGATGTGCGTGCTGATTGTGCAGTCGCCGCGCTTTATCGATCTGATTAAGAGGAGCCGTGGTCATGATAAAACGTAACCTGCCGCTGATGATCACGCTCGGCGTGTTCGTGCTCGGCTATCTCTACTGCCTGACCCAGTTTCCGGGCTTCGCCTCGACGCGGGTTATCTGCAACATTTTGACCGATAACGCCTTTCTGGGGATTATCGCCGTTGGCATGACCTTCGTGATCCTCTCCGGCGGCATTGACCTCTCGGTGGGGTCAGTGATCGCCTTTACCGGCGTCTTTCTGGCGAAGGCGATAGGCTTCTGGGGGATCTCACCTCTGCTAGCCTTCCCGCTGGTGCTGGCGATGGGCTGCGCCTTCGGTGCCTTTATGGGCCTGCTGATCGACGCCCTGAAGATCCCGGCGTTTATCATCACCCTCGCCGGGATGTTCTTCCTGCGCGGCGTCAGCTACCTGGTCTCTGAAGAGTCGATTCCCATTAACCACCCGATCTACGACACCCTCTCCAGCCTGGCGTGGAAAATTCCCGGCGGCGGTCGCCTGAGCGCGATGGGGCTGCTGATGCTGGGCGTGGTGGTGATAGGCATCTTCCTCGCCCACCGCACGCGCTTTGGTAATCAGGTCTATGCCATCGGTGGCAGCGCTACCTCGGCCAACCTGATGGGCATCTCAACTCGCAGCACCACGATCCGCATCTATATGCTCTCAACCGGGCTGGCGACGCTGGCGGGCATTGTCTTCTCTGTCTATACCCAGGCAGGCTATGCCCTGGCGGGAGTTGGGGTAGAGCTGGACGCTATCGCCTCGGTGGTGATTGGCGGCACGCTGCTCAGCGGCGGCGTGGGGACGGTGTTAGGCACGCTGTTTGGCGTGGCGATCCAGGGGCTGATCCAGACCTACATTAACTTCGACGGCACGCTCAGCTCGTGGTGGACAAAGATCGCCATCGGCATTCTGCTGTTTATCTTTATCGCCCTGCAACGCGGCCTGACGGTGCTGTGGGAGAACCGGCAGAACTCTCCGGTAACGCGAGTGAGCATCCCGGCAACGAAGTCATAACTTTTTGATATGGTTAAAAAATAGCTAAAGCTTTCCCGGTAGCGGTCGATAACTGTTCGAATCAGCACTATTCACGCTACGAAGTCTCTCTGCTACCGGGATCGCCATCATGCTTAGAACGCTTTCGATTCGCACAGGCCTGCTCTCTCTGCTGGCCGTAATGACGTTACTTCTCCTTCTGGTCAGCGGCATCGGTATTTATGCCCTGACCCAAAGTTCCTCCTCGCTACAGCGCATTAATCACCTTCAGGGTGAGCAGATGGCGCGCCTGAACGAGGGCTACACCCTGATCCTGCGCGCGCGCAACGAAGCCGGACAGGCAGTGCGCATGATGGAGGTCGGGTTGTTAGACGACGCAGGCAAGTCGGTAAAAAACATCAATAGCGAAGTGGCGCAGGCCCAGAAAGAGTTGCAGGAGACCATCGGCGCGGGCGTAGAGGACGCGAGCGGCCAGGCCCTGCTGGCGGCGGTCGCCAAAAGCTATCAGGCATACAACACCCAGGGCATCGTCCCGATGCTGACGGCGCTCAACCAGCAGAGTGCAGACGACTACTATTCACTGCTGGAGAACCAGCTGGTGCCGGTATCGCGCCAGTTTGATAACGATATGCAGGCGTTTCTGAACTGGGGCGAAGCACGCGGTAAGGCGGAAGTAAACGCGGTGCAGGCGAGCAAAAAACGGGTGATGGCGCTGATCGTCATCGCCGCGCTGGTGACCGCCGGCATCATTGCCCTGGCGTGGCTGGCGCTGCGCCATATGCTGCTTAAGCCGCTTAGCGTCTCTATCCAGCAGCTGGAGCAGGTGGCGGCGGGCAACCTGACGCCCGCGCAGGCTGAGATGACCAGCAAAGAGTTCTCCCGCCTCAACGCCGCCATTGAGAACATGCGTCATTCGTTGGTGAGCTCGGTGACCCGCGTTCGCGATGCCAGCGCGCAGATTGATACCGGCAGCCGGGAGTTAACCGCAGGCAACGTCGATCTGGCCCAGCGCACCGAATCTACCGCCTCCTCCCTTGAACAGACTGCCGCCAGCATGGAGCAGATCACCGCCACGGTGAAGCAGAACGCCGCCAACGCCGAGCAGGCACACCAGCTGGCGAAGACGGTCTCTGATACTGCCGATCGCGGCAGCGAAATGGTCTGCTACGTGATCGAGAAGATGCAGGATATCTCCGGCAGCTCGGCGCGCATCGCCGATATTCTTAGCGTTATCGACGGCATTGCTTTCCAGACCAACATTCTGGCCCTTAACGCCTCGGTAGAAGCGGCGCGGGCAGGGGAACAGGGCCGTGGCTTTGCCGTGGTAGCGGGCGAAGTCCGTAATCTCGCGAGCCGCAGCGCCGACGCGGCGAAAGAGATCCGCACCCTGATCACCGACTCGCAGACTCACGTCGGGGAGGGTAGCAATCTGGCAATGCAGGCCGGTGAGACGATGGATGAGATCGCCAGCGAAGTGACGCGCATGACGAAGCTGATGCGGGAGATTGCGAATGCGTCCCACGAGCAGAGTCGGGGTATTGAGCAGGTGAATATCGCGGTGAACCAGATGGATGAAACCGCCCAGCAGAATGCCGCGCTGGTGCAGCAGTCCTCTGCCGCGACCCACTCCCTGGAGCAGCAGTCCCGCGAGCTGGTGGCCGCTATGGCCTCATTCCGCCTGCAGGCCGCAGGCTAAAACAATTTACCCTCTCCGGGCGGAGAGGGTAACGTGACTGCGGGTTAGGCGTCCGGGTACTCGCGCATAAAGCGCTCTACGTCCTCAACCATCGTGTTGGTGCCGACGAAGAACGGACGGCGCTGGTGCAGCGACTCCGGAATAATATCCAGAATACGCTCTTTACCGTCGCTCGCCTTGCCGCCCGCCTGCTCGGCCAGGAAGGCCATCGGGTTGCACTCGTACAGCAGGCGCAGCTTGCCTTCCGGGTGAGTCGCGGTGCTTGGGTAGAGGTAGATCCCGCCTTTCACCAGGTTGCGGTGGAAGTCCGCCACCAGCGAGCCGATATAGCGTGAGGTGTAGGGACGGTGGCTAAGCTTATCCTCTTCCTGGCAGAACTTGAGGTACTTCTTCACGCCCTGCGGGAACTTCATGTAGTTGCCTTCGTTAATGGAGTAGGTGTTACCCAGCTCAGGGAACTGCATGCGCTCCTGGCAGAGGGCAAAGACGCCAAGGGAAGGATCGTAGGTGAAGGCGTGCACGCCGCAGCCGGTGGTGTAAACCATAATGGTTGAGGAGCCGTAGAGCACGTAGCCCGCAGCGACCTGTTTGTTGCCCGGCTGCAGGAAATCTTCCACGGTGACCGGGGTGCCTACCGGCGTGACGCGGTGGTAGATAGAGAAGATGGTGCCAACGGAGACGTTAACGTCAATGTTGGAGGAGCCATCCAGCGGATCCATCAGAACCACGTATTTCGCGTGCTCGTAGCCATCAAAAACAACGATCTCATCTTCTTCTTCTGAGGCGATACCGGCCACGATATTGCGCGCACGCAGCGCCGCCTTCAGTTTTTCATTCGCGAACAGATCAAGTTTTTGCTGCACCTCGCCCTGCACGTTTTCGGCCCCGCTGGCCCCCAGAATATCGACCAGCCCCGCTTTATTAATATCGCGGTGGATGATTTTGGCGCCCAGCTTTATCGCCGACAGCAGCGAGGTCAGTTCCCCGGTGGCATGGGAGAAATCATGCTGCTTCTCAACGATAAATTCACCTAACGTTTTCATAACACTTTCCCTGCAATTAATGTGGAGTAAAGCGACTGTAACAATACTAACAAAGATCCGAATTAATGCGCACAGGTGAATCGCGCCAGCCAGAGTGAGATTCCGCTTAAATGCGTTTCTCTGGGCCGGACATGTGAGTAAAATAGGCGCCAGTTAAAATAAGGACCGACGTATGCGCATTCATATTTTAGGAATTTGTGGAACCTTCATGGGCGGGCTGGCGCTGCTGGCACGTGCTTTAGGTCATGAAGTAACGGGATCGGACGCCAATGTGTATCCGCCGATGAGCACCCTGCTGGAGAAGCAGGGCATCTCTTTAATTCAGGGTTACGACGCCAGCCAGCTCGATCCGGCTCCGGATCTGGTGATTATTGGTAACGCCATGACGCGAGGTAATCCGTGCGTTGAGGCGGTGCTGGAGAAGAGCATCCCTTATATGTCCGGCCCGCAGTGGCTGCACGACTTTGTGCTGCGCGACCGCTGGGTGCTGGCGGTGGCCGGTACCCACGGTAAAACCACCACGGCGGGCATGGCGACCTGGATCCTCGAAGCCTGCGGCTACAAGCCTGGCTTTGTGATCGGCGGCGTGCCGGGCAACTTCGACGTCTCCGCGCGCCTGGGCGAGAGTCCGTTCTTCGTGATTGAGGCCGACGAGTATGACTGCGCCTTCTTTGATAAGCGCTCCAAGTTCGTGCACTACGCGCCGCGCACGCTGATCCTCAACAACCTTGAGTTCGATCACGCCGACATCTTTGACGATCTGAAGGCGATTCAGAAGCAGTTCCACCACCTGGTGCGGATCGTGCCGGGGCAGGGCAAGATCATCCTGCCGGAGAACGACATCAACCTGAAGCAGGTGATGGCGATGGGCTGTTGGAGCGAGCAGGAGCAGGTGGGCGAGCAGGGCCACTGGCAGGCGAAAAAGCTCACTAACGACGCCTCGCAGTGGGAAGTGCTGCTGGACGGCGAGCGCGTCGGCCAGGTGAAGTGGGATCTGGTTGGCGAGCACAATATGCATAACGGCCTGATGGCGATTGCCGCCGCCCGCCACGTCGGCGTCACGCCTGCGGATGCGGCTAACGCCCTCGGCACGTTCGTCAACGCCCGTCGCCGTCTGGAGCTGCGCGGCACCGCCAACGGCGTCAGCGTCTACGACGACTTTGCCCACCATCCGACCGCGATTCTGGCTACCCTCGCCGCGCTGCGCGGCAAGGTCGGCGGCACGGCGCGTATTATTGCGGTGCTGGAGCCGCGCTCGAATACCATGAAGATGGGGCTGTGCAAGGACGATCTGGCCCCGTCGCTGGGCCGGGCCGATGAGGTCTTCCTGCTGCAACCGCAGCATATTCCCTGGCAGGTATCGGAAGTGGCAGAGGCCTGCGTGCAGCCTGCCCATTGGCATGTGGATGTCGATGCCCTGACGGATATGATCGTGAAAACCGCCCAGCCGGGAGATCACATTCTGGTGATGAGCAACGGCGGCTTCGGTGGCATCCACCAGAAGCTGCTGGACAGGTTAGAGAAGAAATAGGGGAATTGCCCGGTGGCGCTAACGCTTACCGGGCATTTTACAAACTACTCTTCGGCTTCCGACAGCTCGCGCAGATACTGGAAGATCAGACGCGCGGACTTCGGCGGCTTGTTGCCGTCGCGCTCTTTCTGCGCGTTACGGATCAGCGAGCGCAGCTGCTGACGGTCAGCGTTGGGCCACAGGTTTAACACCTCTGGCACCGCGTCGTCACCCTCGGCGATCAGGCGATCGCGAATGTGCTCCAGCTTGTGGAAGAACGCCACCTGCTGGTTATGGCGGTTTTTCAGCTTGTCCAGCGCCTGGCGAATCGGCTCGACATCGCGCTGGCGCAGCAGTTTGCCAATCAGCTGCATCTGGCGGCGGCGGCCCTCTTTCTTGATGCGCTGCGCCAGCTCAATGGCCGCGCGCAGATCGTCATCCAGCGGGATCTTATCGAGGGCGTTCTTGCCCAGGTCTACCATCTCTGCGCCGAGGCGTTTTAACTCTTCCGCATCGCGCTTAATTTCACTTTTACTGACCCAGATGATCTCATCATCTTCATCGTTGATATCATCACCGGGTACGTCGTCGAGCCAGTCATCGGGCTGCTTGGTCATCTCAGGCTCCTTAAAAAAGAGGCTAATACTAACACCCTGGGAGCACACTGAGAATGGGTTCTCTGTTAGACTTCTTTAAAACTCCCCTTACATTATGGCATTGGCGATGAAAGTAATCACACAAGTTGCAGAGCAACGCAAAGCACTGGAAGAAGCCGTCTCCACCGCCCTGGGCTTAGCCGCAGGTAAATCAGACGGCGCAGAAGTGGCGGTATCGAAGACTACCGGTATTAGCGTCAGCACCCGCTACGGTGAGGTGGAGAACGTTGAATTCAATAGCGATGGCGCACTGGGCATCACCGTTTATCATCAAAACCGCAAGGGCAGCGCCTCGTCCACCGACCTGAGTCCGGACGCTATCGCCCGTACCGTACAGGCGGCGCTGGATATCGCCCGCTACACCTCGCCGGATCCGTTTGCCGGCGTGGCGGACCGCGAGCTGCTGGCGTTTGAGGCTCCGGATCTGGATCTCTTCCACCCGGCGGAGATCACGCCGGATCAGGCCATTGAGCTGGCCGCCCGTGCCGAGCAGGCATCGCTGAAGGCGGACAAGCGCATCACCAACACCGAAGGCGGCAGCTTCAACAGCCACTACGGAATTAAAGTTTTCGGCAACAGCCACGGCATGCTGCAAAGCTACTGCTCCAGCCGCCACTCGCTCTCCAGCTGCGTGATTGCTGAAGAGAACGGTGACATGGAGCGCGACTACGCCTACACCATGGGCCGTGCGCTGGGCGATCTTAAGTCGCCGGAGTGGGTGGGAGACGAGTGCGCCAGACGCACCCTGGCACGCCTCGCGCCGCGCAAGCTCTCCACCATGAAAGCCCCGGTGATCTTCGCTAACGAAGTCGCTACCGGGCTGTTTGGTCACCTCGTCGGGGCGATTGCCGGCGGCGCGGTTTACCGTAAATCCACCTTCCTGCTGGACTCCCTCGGCAAGCAGATCCTTCCGGAGTGGCTGACCATCGAGGAGCATCCGCACCTGCTGAAAGGGTTGGCCTCAACGCCGTTCGACAGCGAAGGCGTGCGCACCGAACGTCGGGACATCATCAAGGATGGCATCCTGACCCAGTGGCTGCTGACCAGCTACTCCGCACGCAAGCTGGGGCTGAAAAGCACCGGTCACGCGGGCGGTATCCATAACTGGCGTATTAAGGGCCAGGGCCTTAACTTTGAGCAAATGCTGAAAGAGATGGGCACCGGGCTGGTGGTCACCGAGCTGATGGGCCAGGGCGTGAGCGGAATTACCGGCGACTACTCTCGCGGCGCAGCGGGCTTCTGGGTCGAGAACGGTGAAATTCAGTATCCGGTGAGCGAAATTACTATCGCCGGTAACCTCAAAGAGATGTGGCGCAATATGGTGACCATTGGTGACGATATTGAAACACGCAGCAATATACAGTGTGGTTCTGTGCTGCTGCCGGAGATGAAGATCGCCGGTCAGTAAGCCATTTTGACAATAATAAAAGGACATGAGCAATGCGGAAAACGTTGTTAGCGATGTTAGCAGTCTCCTCTCTCGTTCTGGCCTCTTCTGCCGCGTTTGCGGCAGATCTGGAAGAGGATATGGAGACCCTCAACGATAATTTGAAAGTGGTACAGAAAACGGATGATGCGGCGGAAATGAAGGACGCATTAACCAAGATGCGCACCGCCGCGCTGGACGCGCAGAAGGCGACGCCGCCGAAAATGGAAGACAAAGCGCCGGACAGCCCGGAGATGAAAGACTATCGTCACGGGTTTGATATTCTGGTCGGCCAGATCGACGGGGCGTTGCAGCTGGCCAATGCCGGTAAGGTCAAAGAGGCGCAGGCGGCGGCAGAAGGGTTCAAAACCACCCGCAATACCTATCACCAGAAGTTCCGCTAATCGTTTTCTCATTGCTTAACGGCGGGAGTCACCTCCCGCCTGACCTGTTTTATTCCCCCACGCTATCAGGATTATTATAGGCCTCTACCACCTTCACCTCCGCCGGGGAAATAGTCTGCTGAAGATCCTGTCGCGTTATTCGCTGCCCGGACAGGGTGTCAATAATCTCTTCGCTGCCGTTTGGGTATTGAGTGACTGAGATGAGACGGCCGCCATACAGCGGAATACCGGTTAATTCCATTGTATAGTCGGTCTTCTTTATCTCCTCTTTTTTTATCTGCTGCTGTTTATCGATCTCATCCTGCGTTTTAGACGTGAGCGTTATCTTCGTGCTGCTGTCGTCAGAATTTGTCGTATTATTATCGCTATTAATCTCTGCTAATTTGCTGTTATTTAGCAGAGTAGAGGGATTATCGCCGTTAGATAAATGCGAATCACCCTGCGCACTGACGGCGCTTATTTTTTCTATGCTATTCATCATCATCTCCGAAAAAAATATGCTGTGTAGAAGGCAGGAGAACAGTGCCCCCAAGGGAGGTGACTACATCTGCGTTGGATAAACGAGACAGAAAAGTTATCGGCAATGAGGGGAAATGATTTAATAAAAGCCTGCGCCAGACTAGCGCAGGTAGTGAACAACCTGATTGCTGCTGCCGCGCCAGATCAGCATGGGATCTTTCAGATCCTGAACAAACTTACCGTCAATAAGCACGTTAATCAGATCGACGACGGCCAGCTGGTCACGGCTTAGCTCGTCCAGCTTGTAGCCGGTCCAGACCCAGATATCCTTTCCGGGGCATTCGGCACGGATGCGCTGCACCAGCCGGAGAATATCCGGCACGTTTTGCGGATGGAGCGGATCGCCGCCGGAGAGCGAAATGCCCTGACGTTTGATCCGCGTATCGTTGAGATCGTTAATAATCCGGTCTTCCATCTCGGCGGTAAAGGGCTTGCCCGAGTTGAGCCGCCAGGTGCTTTTGTTATAGCAGCCGGGACACTCGTGCACGCACCCCGAAACGAATAGCGTACAGCGCGTGCCGGGGCCGTTAACGATGTCGACAGGGTAATATTGGTGATACTGCATTACCCAATCTGCCCGTTGCCCAAATGCTTGACGCGGCGCTTCACCTCTTCCTGCTTGCCGGCGTTAAATGGCCGGGCATCCGGGCTGCCTAAATAGCCGCAGACGCGGCGGGTGACCGAGACGCGGGCGGCGTCGTGGTTGCCGCATTTCGGGCAGGTAAAGCCTTTGCTGGTGCACTCGAACTCGCCGGTAAAGCCGCACTCGTAGCACTCATCGATCGGCGTATTGGTGCCGTAGTAGGGCACGTGCTGATAGCTGTAATCCCAGACATCCTCCAGCGCCTTCAGGTTGTGCTGGATGTTTGGGTACTCGCCGTAACAGATAAAGCCGCCGCTGGCTAACGGTGGGTAGGGTGCTTCGAAATCAATCTTGTCGTAAGGATTAACCTTCTTCTCCACGTCGAGGTGGAAGCTGTTGGTGTAGTAGCCCTTGTCGGTGACGCCCGGCACCACGCCGAACTCGGCGGTATCGAGACGGCAGAAGCGGTCGCAGAGGTTTTCGCTCGGCGTGCTGTATAGACTGAAGCCGTACCCGGTCTCGTCTTTCCACTGGTCTACCGCCTGGCGCATCCGCTCGACGATGGCGATGCCTTTTGCACGCAGCATCTCGCTGTCGTACATGTGCGTGTCGCCAAACAGGGCGTTAATGGTTTCGTGAATGCCGATATAGCCCAGCGAAATCGAGGCGCGGCCGTTCTTAAAGATCGATGACACCTCATCGTCGGCCTTCAGCCGCACGCCGCAGGCGCCTTCCATATAGAGGATCGGTGCAACGCGGGCCTTCACCCCTTCCAGACGCGCAATGCGGGTCATCAATGCCTTGCGGGCCAGCATCAGGCGCTCGTCGAGCAGCGTCCAGAACGCCGCCTCGTTGCCTTTCGCCTCCAGGGCGATGCGCGGCAGGTTCAGGCTGATGACGCCGAGGTTGTTGCGCCCGTCGTGGATCTGCTCCCCGTTCTCATCTTCATACACGCCAAGGAAGCTGCGGCAGCCCATCGGGGTTTTAAAGGAGCCGGTCACCTTCACCACCTGATCGTAGTTGAGGATATCCGGGTACATACGCTTGCTCGCGCACTCCAGCGCCAGCTGCTTGATATCGTAGTTAGCGTCGCCAGGCTTATGGTTCAGCCCGTCGCGGATAGCGAATACCAGCTTCGGGAACACCGCCGTTTTGCGGTTTTTACCGAGACCGGCAATGCGGTTGCGTAGAATTGACTGCTGGATCAGGCGTGATTCCCAGCTGGTGCCCAGCCCAAAACCAAAGGTCACGAACGGCGTCTGGCCGTTGGCGGTGTGCAGGGTATTGACCTCGTACTCCAGCGACTGGAAGGCGTCGTAGCACTCTTTCTCGGTGCGCGAGCGGGCGTAGCCGTCGGCGTCAGGGATCTGCCACTCCTCCGCCGTTTTGCGGTGCTTGTCGAAGCTAGCGGTCACGAAGGGAGCCAGTACCTCATCAATACGGTTGATGGTGGTGCCGCCGTAGATGTGGCTCGCCACCTGGGCGATGATCTGCGCGGTAACCGCCGTGGCGGTAGAGATAGACTTTGGCGGTTCGATCTCGGCGTTGCCCATCTTGAAGCCCTGGGTCAGCATCCCCTTGAGGTCGATTAGCATGCAGTTAAACATCGGGAAGAAGGGGGAGTAGTCGAGATCGTGGTAGTGGATATCCCCGCGCTCGTGGGCCAGCACCACGTCGCGCGGCAGCAGGTGCTGACGGGCGTAGTGCTTGGCAACGATGCCCGCCAGCAGATCGCGCTGGGTCGGGATCACCTTGCTGTCTTTGTTGGCGTTCTCATTGAGCAGGGCGGAGTTGGTCTGCTCTACCAGGCCGCGGATCTCCTGATTCAGGCGGCCGCGCTTCTCGCGGGCGATATCGCGGTCGTGGCGATACTCAATATAGGCCCGCGCCAGCTGCTTATAGGGGCCAGCCATCAGCTGGTTTTCCACTGCAGTCTGGATCTCGCTGATGTCTACCTGCGATCGCGCCTGCATCTGCTGTCTGACCACCTCTGCGACGGTAGCGCAATAGTCGGCATCATCAACGCCCGCCGCAGCGGCGGCGCGCAGAATAGCTTCCTGAATACGCTCTGATTTGAACTGTACCTTACAGCCATCTCGCTTCATCACATGCGGGGTCATGTTCTCTCCATAGTTAAACGGTTATCCACGGCGTTGTTGGAATAATAGGCGATTAATACAATATGTAGCGCCGGGACGGCATTTTAAGTGCTACATATAGTGATTTGCATCAAACAAGTTTGCGATTTTATTGACGCAGAACAAGGTAAAAAGGGGAGCGTACAGAGGACGGGCGCTGCGAGGAAATGTAAATATTTCAGAGAAAAAAGCCCCTGCTGAGCTGGCAGGCGGTGCGCCGCCAGGGCACGCTGGTTTAACGAACGTTTAATTATCAGAGCGTATCGTACCGCCCGAATAGCCATAAAAAGTGTGGCGATATCAATCTACCCTATACCAACTTTACTCTTTACCTTACCGGAGGCGACATGGATCCCGATCCCACCCCTCTCCCTCGATGGAGAACCCCTTTTTTCCGGTAAGCCTCACGTTATTGCCTTACCGGATGCGTAGGGCAGTAGCGTCCTGAACGTTCCTGCATAAATTTTTCAGTGCCTGTCAGGTACGGCTTTGCCACGCCTGATGGCTGAACTGCGCTCGCTGCGGCGAGCGTGGGGGACATATCATGCTTATCAATATTACTCGCTGGCTGCGTCTGCGGCTGAACCGTCATCTGCCGCGCCGTCTGGTGCAGCGCGATCCGTTGCCAAATGCGAAAAATGTGGCTGGCGCAGCCATTCCGCCAACCCTGACGGCGCAGTGCCTGCGCGCGGCGGCGCTGGAGAAGCACGCGCTGTGGCAGGAATTTCACTCCCATCCTGAGGGGTTGAATGCGGGGGAAGTAGAAAAGAGCCGCGCCGCTCATGGTGACAACGCGCTTCCGTCAGAGACGCCTGCACCATGGTGGGTGCACCTGTGGCTATGCTATCGCAACCCCTTTAACCTGCTGCTTACCGCGCTTGGCATTGTCTCCTATGCTACGGAAGATCTCTTTGCCGCGGGCGTTATCGCGCTGATGGTCGGGATCGCTACCCTGCTGAATTTTGTTCAGGAGGCGCGCTCCACCAGAGCGGCCGATGCGCTCAAGGCGATGGTCAGCAACACCGCCACGGTTCTGCGCGTTATTAACGAGAAGGGCGAGAGCGCGTGGCTTGAGCTGCCACTCGATCGGCTGGTGGTTGGCGATATCATTAAACTCTCAGCCGGGGACATGATCCCGGCAGACTTACGCATTTTTCAGGCGCGGGATCTCTTTGTCGCCCAGTCGTCGCTTACCGGTGAGTCGCTGCCGGTGGAGAAAGTGGCGTCCAGCCGTCACCCGCAACAAGGTAATCCGCTGGAGTGCGATACGCTGTGCTTTATGGGCACCACGGTAGTCAGTGGGAGCGCGCAGGCGTTGGTTATTGCTACCGGGGGCGATACCTGGTTTGGGCAGCTCGCCGGGCGCGTGAGCGAGCAGGAGAGCGAGCCAAACGCCTTTCAAAAAGGCATCAGCCGCGTCAGCCTGCTGCTGATCCGCTTTATGATGGTGATGACGCCAATTGTGCTGCTGATCAACGGCTACACCAAAGGCGACTGGTGGGAGGCGGCGCTGTTTGCACTCTCGGTTGCCGTGGGGTTAACCCCTGAGATGCTGCCGATGATCGTGACCTCAACCCTGGCGCGGGGCGCGGTGAAGCTGTCAAAGCAGAAAGTGATCGTGAAGCATCTTGATGCTATCCAGAACTTTGGCGCAATGGACATCATCTGTACCGACAAAACCGGCACGCTAACCCAGGATAAAATTGTGCTGGAGCACCACACCGATATCTCCGGCAACACGAGCACGCGCGTTCTGCACAATGCCTGGCTAAACAGCCACTACCAGACCGGTTTAAAAAATCTGCTCGATGTCGCGGTGCTGGAAGGCACTGATGAAGCGTCTGCCCGCACGCTCTCAAACCGCTGGCAAAAGGTGGATGAGATCCCGTTTGATTTCGAGCGCCGCCGGATGTCGGTCGTAGTCAGCGAGCAGGCCGACGTGCACCAGCTGATCTGTAAGGGCGCATTGCAGGAGATCCTCAGCGTCTGTACTCAGGTGCGCTACCACGACGATATCGTTCCGCTAGATGAGACCATGCTGCGCCGCATCAGACGCGTGACCGATAATCTCAACCGCCAGGGGCTACGCGTGGTCGCCGTTGCCGGTAAGATCCTGCCGGCACGGGAAGGGGACTACCAGCGCATCGACGAGTCCGATCTGATCCTCGAAGGCTACATTGCCTTCCTCGATCCACCGAAGGAGACTACCGCCCCGGCGCTAAAAGCGCTGAAGGCCAGCGGCATTAGCGTAAAAATCCTCACCGGCGACAGCGAGCTGGTGGCGGCGAAGGTATGCCACGAAGTAGGGCTGGAGGCGGGCGAGGCGGTCACGGGCAGCGACATTGAAACGCTCTCCGATGACGAGCTGGCTCAGCTGGCGCAGCGTACCACGCTGTTTGCTCGCCTGACGCCGCTGCACAAGGAGCGCATCGTCTCGCTTCTGCGCCGCGAGGGGCACGTGGTGGGCTTTATGGGGGACGGCATTAATGATGCTCCGGCGCTGCGGGCGGCGGATATCGGCATCTCCGTGGATGGCGCGGTAGATATCGCGCGTGAAGCCGCAGACATCATCCTGCTGGAGAAGAGCCTGATGGTGCTGGAAGCCGGGGTGATTGAAGGCCGCCGTACCTTTGCCAACATGCTGAAGTACATAAAAATTACCGCCAGCTCTAACTTTGGCAACGTCTTTAGCGTTCTGGTCGCCAGCGCATTTCTGCCCTTTTTGCCGATGCTGCCCCTGCATCTGCTGGTACAGAACCTGATGTACGATCTTTCTCAGGTGGCGATCCCGTTTGATAACGTGGATGAGGAGCAGATCCGCAAGCCGCAGCGGTGGAACCCCGCCGATCTTGGGCGCTTCATGCTGTTCTTTGGCCCGATCAGCTCTATTTTCGACATTCTGACCTTCTGCCTGATGTGGTTTGTCTTTCACGCCAATACGCCAGCAGAGCAGGGGCTGTTTCAGTCTGGTTGGTTTGTCGTCGGGCTGCTGTCGCAAACCCTGATTGTGCATATGATCCGTACCCGGCGGATCCCGTTTATCCAGAGCCGTGCCGCCTGGCCGCTGATGCTCATGACGCTGCTGGTGATGGTCATCGGGATCGCGCTGCCCTTCTCACCGCTGGCGAGCTATTTGCAGCTTCAGGCTCTGCCGCTGAGTTACTTCCCGTGGCTGATTGCGATTCTGGCGGGGTATATGGCGTTAACCCAGCTGGTCAAAGGGTTCTACAGCCGTCGGTATGAGCGGCAGTAAGCGATCGTCTTCAGAGCAGCTGTACGAGGCCGTATCCACAGGCGCAGCCAAGAAGAATCAGGGCGAGCCAGCAAAACTGGTAAAACGCGTTATTTGACCCTAATCCCGTGCGCGCGAGAGAGGTGTTTTCCGCTTTAATATGCTTTGCCGAGATGCTGCGATAGCGGCGGATATAGTAGAGGCAGTAGAGGATAAAGAGGGGCATCACCAGCGCGCCAACCGCTTTCGAGAAGGCAAGGGTGAGTAACAGAGCGGCAGCGATAGCAGCCAGAAAGACGAGCCCTGCGGAGGATTCTGCCTGCTTTAACTCGCCTCGGATGCCTTCAGCGTGTAACGCCTGCCAGCGCCGCAGCGTGCTGTGGCTAAAGCCATATTTTTCGCACAGTTCGTGGTCGGGTGTGCCGCGTTTAGCCTGATCGAGAAAAGCGGCGATTTGCTCATCGGTAAAACGTGGTTTTGCCATTAACATCCTCCCTGACGAAGCAGGCCGCTTACCGCCGGGCATCACGGTGCTACCCGGCGTTGCACGGTCGATTAACGACGTACGGCGATCGCTTCGATCTCGATCTTCACGTCTTTCGGCAGGCGGGCGACTTCTACGCAGGAGCGCGCCGGGAAGGCAGCCTGGTGCTCGTTAAAGAACGCTTCGTAGGTTGCGTTAACGGTGGCGAAATCGTTGAGATCTTTCACGAACACCGTGGTTTTAACAATATCGCCTACCTTCAGGCCAGCGGCTTCCACGATAGCCTTAACGTTATCCAGCGACTGGCGCGCCTGAGCGGCGATATCCTCCGGCACGCTGCCGGTTTTTGGATCGACCGGGATCTGGCCAGACGTAAGGATCATATTGCCGAGATCGACCGCCTGAACGTAAGGACCAATGGCTGCCGGTGCATTTTCCGTCGCGATGATTTTTGTCATGATTTCTCCTGAAAGCGAATGGTATTGAGGTTCCGCGCCATTATAGGCAGCGCGGAGGCGATGACCAATCTGAATTAACGGGTGTGTGACAGCACCACCGTGTGAGAAAACTCTTTCTCGCAGTATTTGCACTTCAGGGCAATGTCGTTGGTGCGCTGCTTCACTGCAAAGCTGGAGAATACCGGCTCGGCGTGGCTGATGCAGTTGCTGTTGGGGCAGATCAGCACCGCCTCGATGCGCGACGGCAGGTTAGGCCGCGACTTGCCTACCACCTCATAGTCGTCGATGCGGTTCACCGTCGCCTGTGGGGCATAGAGCGCCAGCTGGTTAACCTGTTCGTCGGTGAGGAAGGTGTTTTCGATCTTGATCAGATCCTTGCGGCCCATCTCACCTGAGGGCAGATTCAGGCCAATGGTGATCCGCTGATCGGTTTCGGTCAGCTTAAACAGGGTCAGCAGCTTAAAGCCCACCTGCGCCGGGATATGGTCGATCACCGTGCCGCGTTTAATCGCTTCGACCTGCAGTTTGTTGTCGTGTGTCATCTTGTTTCCCCCCCCTTTGTTAGGCCAAATCGCGGTTAAGCACCAGCGCCAGCAGCGCCTGACGAGCATAGATGCCGTTGCCCGCCTGCTGGAAGTACCAGGCGTGCGGCGTCTTATCCACGTCGGTAGCAATTTCATCGACGCGCGGCAGCGGGTGCAGCACCTTCATATTGCTGCGGGCGCTGTGCAGGTCACTGGCGCGCAGGACAAACTGCGCCTTCACGTTGGCATACTCGGACGGATCCAGACGCTCTTTCTGCACGCGGGTCATGTAAAGGATATCCACCTCCGGGATCACCTCTTCGATGGTGGCGTGCTGGCTCCAGGCGATCCCGCGCTCATCCAGCATATCGAGGATGTACTGCGGCATCGCCAGCGCATCGGGGGCGATAAACAGGAAGCGGTTGCCGTTGAACTTCGCCAGCGCCTGGGCCAGCGAGTGGACGGTGCGGCCATACTTGAGGTCGCCCACCATCGCGATATTGAGGTTCTCCAGTCGGCCCTGGGTCTCCTGAATGGTAAAGAGATCGAGCAGGGTCTGGGTCGGGTGCTGGTTTGCGCCGTCGCCCGCGTTCAATACCGGAATACCGCCGGAGAACTCGGTGGCCAGCCGCGCCGCGCCCTCCTGCGGGTGGCGCATCACAATGGCGTCAACGTAGGTGCCGATCACGGAGATGGTGTCCGCCAGGGTCTCGCCTTTTTTACCCAGCGAGGTGTTGCTGCTGTCGGAGAAGCCGACCACGCTTGCGCCCAGGCGGTGCATCGCGGTCTCAAACGACAGGCGGGTGCGGGTAGAAGCCTCAAAGAAGCAGCTGGCGATCACCTTGTGCTTCAGCAGCTCCGGCTGCGGGTTAGCCTTCAGGCTGGCAGCGGTCTCCAGCACCAGTTCCAGTTCTTCGCGGCTGAGATCGTTTATGGAAATGATATGTTTCTGATAGAGCGGATTAGCCATGGTTATCTCCTGACGTCTGCGCAAAAAAAAGCCCCTCAAAAGAGGGGCTATAGAAATAGGTGAGCATTGGGAAGAAAAACGGCAGGCCAGCGCCCTCTTTCAGGCGCGGTGAGACAGTGTGTCGAACGGACTTGACCATGCTTCCTCCCGGCAAATTGTCGGCGATTATACTCAGCTCATAATGCGAATCAAGGGATCGATGCGCTATTTATCAGAAGTAAACGGTTATTTTGCATATATATGCATTTTTAGTAGATGGTTAACGCGGTTGCGCACCTGGGCGGTACGCTGCACGTCACGCGGGGCGACCCAGACGATGCTGCTGCCTGCCACTACGCCAAGGATCTCCGGCAGCGCGTGGTAGTCAAGGATGCGGGCTACCGCTCGCCCGTATCCCGCAGCGGTATGAATAAGAATAAACTCGCGATTATGCTCGACGTTAAGCACCATATCGGAGAGGCAGCGGGTGGCATCCGGTGCCGGGCGCAGCTGCGGATTGAGGGCATAGATCCGCTGCCCCTTGGCATTGCGGATCTTGATAATCCCCAGCAGCTTCAGCAGGCGCGATACCGTGGACTGGCTGATGCCGTCAAAGCCGTGCCGCTGGAGGTCCCGGCGGATCGCCTCCTGCGACAGATAGCTCTTCTCGGTCACCAGTCGTCGACAGGCGGCCAACTGCTGCTGTTCTCTGGTGGAGCAGTCGCGATAGTCCTTCATACTCTTTCCTCCCTGTGGTGGTTAAAGCAGCGCGCCGAGGCTCAATATCAGGCAGATCAGCACGGTCAGCATTAGCAGCAGCGGCGCAACCCACTTCAGATAGCGGACGTAAGGCACGCGGGCAATCGCCAGCCCGCCCATCACCACCGCCGAGGTGGGGGTAACCAGATTGACAATGCCGGACGCGGCCTGGTAGGTAGTGACCACCAGATCGCGATCGACGCGGGCAAAATCTGCCAGCGGCGCCATGATCGGCATGGTCAGCACCGCCAGCCCCGAGGAGGAGGGCACCAGAAAAGAGAGCACTACCTCCAGCCAGTACATCACGTTAATAAACACCATGCTGGAGAGGCCGCCCACCAGCCCCTCGGCGCTGTGCAGGATGGTATGGGTAATCATGCCCTTGTCCATCACCACCACGATGCCGCGGGCAATACCGATAATTAACGCCACGCCAAGCAGATCCCGCGCGCCGTCAATAAAGGTGGAGGTCAGCTCCTCCTCGCTCATGCGGGCCAGCAGCCCGGTAATAATGGCCGCCGCCAGAAAGACACCGGAGATCTGCCCCATCCACCAGCCCAGCACCGCCACGCCGTAGATCATCACCGCAAACGCGAGGGCGAAGATAACCAGGATCAGCTTGCGCGTGCCGGTGAAGGCCAGATCCTGCTGGCGCTTGCCCCCCAGGAAGTGGGCGATGTTCTCGTCCTGCTTATCCGCCACGACGGATTTGCTGGGATTCTGCCGTACCTGACGCGCATAGCGCATGACCCACGCGACGCAGATAAGCCAGCCCGCCACCAGCAGCGCCACGCGCAGCCAGATGCCAGTGGTAAACGGAATGCCCGCCGCGTTGGCGGCAATCACCGTGGCGAAGGGGTTTATCGTGGAGCCGAGCGTGCCGATGCCTGCCCCCAGCAGCACCGTAGAGGCGGCGACCAGTGGATCGAAGCGTGCCGCCATCATGACCGGCACCAGCAGGGTGTAGAACGGCAGCGACTCTTCTGCCATGCCGTAGATCGTACCGCCTGCGGCAAACAGCCCCATCAGGATCGGAATCATCCACTCTTCGCGGCCGCTGAGCTTCTGCGTGACGCGTTCGATCCCGGCGTCGATGGCCCCGGTTTTATTGACGATCCCCAGAAAGCCGCCGATGATCAGCACAAATAGCGCAACGTCAATTGCGCCCGCCTGACCGGTATCGGGATCGTACAGGCCGCTGATGGGGGCCATAATAACGGACACGATCCCCTGCGGTTGGGCCGCAACGTGCGCATAGGTGCCTGCGACGGGGACCTCTTTGCCCAGCGTCTCGTTCATGACCATCTGATAGTGCCCGGCCGGGACAATCCAGCTCAGCGCGGCAACCAGCGCGATCAGGATAAACAGAATGGTGTAAGCAGAGGGGAATTTAAATCTGCGCATAGGGTGTTCTCCCTGTTTGGGCGTCGCAGATGCCGCGACGCCCGGAGTGGTTACTCGCCGAGGGTCGCCACCATCACGGCTTTGATGGTGTGCATCCGGTTCTCTGCTTCATCGAACACAATAGAGTGGGCGGATTCGAACACCTCTTCGGTGACCTCCAGCCCCTTCAGACCATAGGCCAGCTCGATTTCGCGTCCCACGGTGGTGTGCTCGTTATGGAACGCGGGCAGGCAGTGCATAAACTTCACCTGCGGATTGCCGGTGGCCTCTATGACCTGCTGGTTGACCTGATAAGGCTTCATCAGGCTGACGCGCTCGCCCCACGCCTCTTTTGGCTCACCCATCGAGACCCAGACGTCGGTGTAGAGGAAATCAACGCCGGCGACACCCTCGGAAACGTTCTCGGTCAGGGTGATTTTTGCCCCGGTCTCCCACGCAATCTCCTGGCACTGCGCCACCAGCGCCTCTTCCGGCCAGAACGCTTTTGGCGCCACCAGCCGGATATCCATGCCCATTTTGGCTGCGCCAACCATTAGGCTGTTGCCCATGTTGTTACGCGCATCGCCCAGGTAGGCAAAGCGCAGCTCGGAGAGGCGTTTACCCGGCGCGTGCTCCAACATGGTCATCAGATCGGCCAGGATCTGCGTGGGGTGAAACTCGTTGGTCAGCCCGTTCCATACCGGCACGCCCGCGAACTCTCCCAGCTCCTCAACGATCGCCTGGCCATAGCCGCGATACTCAATGCCATCGTACATGCGACCGAGCACGCGCGCAGTGTCCTTCATGGACTCCTTATGGCCGATCTGCGATCCGCTCGGTCCGATGTAGGTCACCTGCGCACCCTGATCAAAGGCGGCCACCTCAAAGGCGCAGCGGGTACGGGTAGAGCTTTTCTCAAAGATCAGCGCAATGTTTTTGCCGCTCAGGGTCTGCTTTTCACAGCCCGCTTTTTTCGCGGCTTTCAACTCCATCGCCATATCGATCAGGAAGTGGATCTCATCGGGGGTAAAATCCAGCAGCTTGAGGAAGTTGCGGTTTTTCAAAGCGATTTTCATACGTCATCCTTAATCTATTTATTGAAGGGGATCGTTGCGGATCAGGGTTCCTCGCTCGCCGAGCAGAATGGCCGGGCCATCCGCCAGGGAGCCTATCCCGGCCATGCCATTGCAGGTCTTCACAAAGCGGCAGCAGGCGGCGATTTTTGGCCCCATCGAACCGGCGTCGAAGGTAAGCCCGCTCAGCTGCTGTGGTGTGGCCTCGGCGAGCGGGCGCTGTTCTGGCGTACCCCAGTTGAGATAGACCGCGTCGGCATCGGTGAGGATCAGCAGCGCGTCGGCCTCCAGCTGGCGGGCCAGCAGCGCCGCAGAGAGGTCTTTATCAATCACCGCTTCAATACCGTGGAAGCCGTCAGCCTGCTCAACCACCGGCACACCGCCACCGCCGTTGCAGATCACCAGATGGCCGCGCTGGAGAAGCGCCTCGATTGCATCGCGCTCGACGATGCGCATCGGCTGCGGGGAGGGAACCACGCGGCGGAAATAGCTGCCGTCGGCTTTAAAGCACCACCCTTTTTCGGCGGCCAGCGCATCGGCCTGCGGCTGGTCATACACCGGCCCAATGTATTTCGTGGGATTGGCGAGGGCAGGATCGGCGGGATCCACCGCCACCTGAGTCAGCAGGACGCTGACCTCGCATTTCGGCAGCCGGTTTTTCAGTGACTGTTGCAGCATGTAGCCAATCATGCCCTGACTCTCGGCCCCCAGCACATCCAGCGGATAGGGCGTAACGCCGGTATAGGCGCTGTTCTGTAGCGCCAGCAGCCCCACCTGCGGACCGTTGCCGTGCACCAGCACCACCCGCCAGCGCTGGGTAAGCTGAGCAATCGTCTCGGCAGCCAGATCGATATTTTTACGCTGGATTGCGGCCTCCAGCGGCTCGCCGCGTTTTAGCAGGGCGTTGCCGCCAAGGGCGACCACGAGGGTCGGTTTCATCTCCGTTTTCATTCTCTGCTCCTTGCCTTAAATCGCGTCGCGTTCCAGCGGACAGCTCATGCAGCGTGCGCCGCCGCGTCCGCGTCCCAGTTCATCGCCTGGAATAGGCAGAACGGTGATCCCCGCCTTGTCATACTTCTCGTTGGTCCAGACGTTGCGCTCGTAGCCGATCACCACGCCGGGGCGCAGGGTCAGTACGTTATTGGCGTCGTTCCACTGCTCGCGCTCGGCCTCAAAGGCGTCGCCGCCGGTGGTGATCAGCTGGATCTGCGTGACGCCCAGCGCTTTCTCCAGTGCGCGCAGCAGGGTCGTCTCCTGGCGACGGGCAATCCCACCGTGGCCATTGGGCGTGAGCATCCAGCACTGCACGTCCGGGCGAACCACTTCCGGGTAGACGGAGAAGGTGTCGATATCGACGTGGGTCATCACCGTATCGAGATGCATACAGGAGCGGTGTTTCGGCAGCTCGACGGCAATAACGCGTTCGGCCTGGCGGTGGGTGAACAGGGCGGAGGCAAGGAACTCGACCCCCTGCGGCGTGGTGCGTTCAGACAGGCCGATTAATACCGTGCCCCGGCCAATGACTAATACATCGCCCCCCTCCAGGGTGGCGTGGTCGTAATTAATGTCTTCGTCACCGAAATATTTAATAAAGTCGCCATTAATAAACAGCGGATGCCAGCGATAGATGGCCCGCAGATTATTGGTCTCACGCTGGCGGGCCGGTTTTGCCATAGGATTGATGGAGACGCCGTTATATATCCAGCAGGAGGTATCGCGGGTAAAGAGATGGTTAGGCAGCGGCTTCATAATAAAGTCATTCGCGGTATGAATATCGACAACCATATTGTTAATCGAAGCCGGTATTTCACCGTAGGTCAGCCCGCCGCTTAACCGTCGGGCCAGCTCGCGATGGGGCATATCCGCCAGCCAGCCGCGTACATCGCTGGCAAAAGCGGGCCCCAGGCGGTAGTCAGAGACCTGGGTTTGCAGCAACCACTCCTTGGCGTCTGGCGTATCCAGCGTCTGGGTTAAGAGATCGGTCAGTAGTAGCACCTCAACGCCCTGCTCACGCAGGGTAGTGGCGAAAATATCGTGCTCTTCACCTGCGCGCTCGACGGATAATACATCATCAAATAACAGCTCCTGACAATTAGAGGGCGTCAGTCTTTTCAGGCTCAGATTAGGACGGTGCAGCATTACGCTGCGTAACTGACCCACTTCCGATCCGACGTAGTGTTTTTCCATAACGGTTCCTTACGTTTTCCGGCAATAAGAGGGGGAACGCTATGAAATGCGTTATTTCATAGCGCACGAGCTTCGCTGGATTTCGTGGCTATAATAGATACCTGTTGCATTAATTATGTGATGCCGCTCACGTGGGAATAGGGATGGGATAACCCAATTTGGTTTATTTGAGATGGTTCAGAGAATCCGCTTTTTATTGAATTAACGCAATGCATCGCTACGCATTAATACGTGGCAATATTTTATTTTGTTAATGGTATGTACGGATGCGCACCACGCCAATGATTCTATCTATTTGAAATTAAATAACTTAATTTAAGCGTGTGCATGATTATTCATTTTTCTGTTTTTTTATTTCTACGATCAAAGAATGATAAAATAAATATGCGAAAATAATTGAAAATGCGTTGGGAAGTAATGTGTGATCCTGTGGCGGTTTTTTTTATTAACACTGTTTTTTCAGCAGCATAATGTACAGCTGGTTAAATATAAAGCGGCACTTATGCGACGAGAGTGCATAATATTGCCCTGGCTTTTAACAAAAGGTTAACTTCTTTACCAATAAATATGCGCTATCGCAAGGGTTCGCTAAAAAGGGGTGGTAGGGTAGGCAAAATTCTCGTATAAAAGTTAAAAATGAAACAATGTTTTATATCGAGAGGTTACCCATGATCACAGGCAACATTCACAACCTTCAGTCCTGGCTGCCGCAGGAGCTGGCCGAGGCCATTGAGTACGTCAAACAGCACGTTAACGACGCGACGCCGACGGGCAAGCACGATATCGACGGCTCGCGGCTCTTCTTCCTGCTCTCAGAAGATATGACCGAGCCGTTTGCCAAACGCCGTGCGGAGTATCACGCCCGCTATCTGGATATCCAGATCGTACTGAAAGGTCAGGAAGGAATGACCTACAGCACCCTGCCAGCCGGCACGCCGGACACCGACTGGCTGGCGGATAAGGACATCGCGTTTCTGCCGGAAGGCGAGCAGGAGAAGACCGTGGTGCTGAGCGAAGGGGATTTCGTGGTCTTCTATCCGGGCGAGGTGCATAAGCCGCTGTGCGCGGTGGGCAATCCGGCCCAGGTGCGTAAAGTGGTGGTTAAGCTGCTGGTGGCGTAATAAGCCATGTAAACGCCGGGCGGCGTTAGCGCTTGCCCGGCCTACGGCAACGAAAGTTTTACTCGGCGAGGGTGGCGACCATGACCGCTTTGATGGTGTGCATCCGGTTTTCCGCCTGGTCGAACACGATACTGTTCGGCGACTCAAACACCTCGTCGGTCACCTCCATGCCGCCGTGCAGACCATAGGTCTCCGCCATCTGTTTGCCGAGGACGGTCTGGTCGTCGTGGAAGGCGGGCAGGCAGTGCAGGAACTTCACCTGCGGGTTGCCGGTCAGGGCCAGCATCTGGCTGTTAACCTGATAGTCGCGCAGCAGCGCGATACGCTCGGCCCACTTCTCTTTGGCTTCGCCCATCGATACCCACACATCGGTATAGATAAAGTCCGCGCCTTTTACCCCCTCGGCAATGTTCTCCGTCAGGGTAATGCTGCCGCCGTTCTGCTGCGCCAGGGCGCTACACTCGGCCACCAGGCTCGCTTCCGGCCAGCACGCTTCAGGGGCCACCAGACGCAGATCCAGCCCCACCAGCGCGGCGGCCTCCAGCATAGAGTTGCCCATGTTGTTGCGCGCGTCGCCCGCGTAAACCAGCGTCATCTCGTTAAAGGCTTTGCCCGGCAGGTGCTCCTGCATGGTCAGCAGATCCGCCAGCAGCTGGGTCGGATGAAACTCGTTGGTCAGGCCATTCCACACCGGCACGCCGGCAAATTCGGCCAGCGCCTCGACGATTTCCTGGCCGTGGCCGCGATACTGAATGCCATCATACATGCGACCCAAAACGCGGGCGGTATCCTTAATTGACTCTTTATGCCCGATCTGACTTCCGCTTGGCCCCAAATAGGTGACGCGAGCGCCCTGGTCGTAGGCGGCAACTTCGAAAGAGCATCGGGTACGGGTAGAGTCTTTTTCGAAGATGAGCGCGATGTTTTTTCCAGTCAGCTTCTGTACTTCAGTGCCTTGTTTTTTATCTTTTTTGAGCTGGGCGGCGAGCTGGAGCAGGGCGTGAATTTCGGCAGGGGTAAAGTCGAGCAGTTTTAAAAAGTGTTTCTGGTAGAACGCAGACATGTTTCCCTCACATGGCTCAAGCCAATAATTGAATTAAAATTCACTTTATATGTCTAAATATTCATTTGCAACCCTGTTCAACAAATCTTTTCCGTCAGGAGTGGAGGCATTGGCAACGGTATGTGAAAATAAGAGTATCTGCCGCACATTATGAGGAACAACCTATGGCAAACCAGGAACATCTGGAAGAGCAGCGTGAAGAGACCCGTCTGATCATTGAAGAGCTGCTGGAGGACGGTAGCGATCCTGATGCGCTCTACACTATCGAGCATCACCTCTCCGCCGATGATTTTGAAACGCTGGAGAAAGTGGCGGTAGAGGCGTTCAAAATGGGTTATGAAGTGACCGAGCCGGAAGAGCTGGAAGTAGAAGAGGGTGACACCGTGATCTGCTGCGACATTCTGAGCGAGTGCGCCCTGAATGCCGATCTGATCGACGCTCAGGTTGAGCAGCTGATGACCCTGGCAGAGAAGTTTGAGGTTGAGTACGACGGCTGGGGCACCTACTACGAAGATCCTAACGGCGAAGAGGGTGATGACGAAGACGACGAAGATTACGTCGACGAAGACGATAACGGTACTCGTCACTAAGTCTTTACGTCGCTAAGAACAGGCTTTGATTGTTCGTGCGGTAGCGCCCGCTGCCGCACTGCAAGGAACTCCATGGACTACGCCCAGATACTCTCTCCGATACACACCTTCCTGCACTGCCCAACGCCTCAGGCGTGGATCGACAAAGCCCGCGATCCGGCAAACCTGCCCCTGCTGCTAACCGATCATATGGTGTGCGAGCTGAAGGCCGCCCAGACGGCGATGCTGCTGGTCCGCAAGTACGTAGCGGACAAGACCGGCGGCGATACGCTGCTTGAGTGGCTTAAACCTTATGAGGCCTTTACCTTCCGCGAGGGGCCAGAGCCGGATTTTGTCGCCCTGCACCGGCAGATTGGCAAAGGTGTGATGCCGCAGACCAACGATCCCTGGGGCCGCCTGCTGATCGACAGCATGGTGCTGCTGATTAAAGAGGAGCTGCACCACTTCTGGCAGGTGCGCGAGACGATGACGGTGCGGAACATTCCCTACGTTAAGATCACCGCCAGCCGCTACGCCAAAGGGATGCTAAAAGAGGTACGGACCCACGAGCCGCTAACGCTGATTGATAAACTGATCTGCGGGGCATATATCGAGGCCCGCTCCTGCGAGCGCTTTGCCGCCCTGGCACCCTATCTTGAAGAGGATTTGCAGAAGTTCTATCTGTCGCTGCTGCGATCCGAGGCGCGGCACTACGAGGACTACCTGACGCTGGCCCAGCAGATCTCACCGCAGGATATCACGCCCAGGGTGCGCTTTTTTGGCGAGGTGGAGGCGGCGCTGATTGCCACCCCCGACAGCGAGTTTCGTTTTCACAGCGGTGTACCGGTCTGATTTCAGGCCAGCGCTTTTAACATCCGCACTTCACAGTCGACGTGTCCGGTACAGCCCAGCGGCCCGTCGATGTGTTCAAAGCCCAGATGCTCATAGAGGCCAATCGCCTCTTTCAGAAACGCGGTGGTCTCCAGATAGCAGCGGGTAAACCCCTGCGTACGGGCGTGATCCAGCGCGGCGAGCGCCAGCTTTTTCGCCATCCCTTTGCCGCGTACCACGGGCAGGAAGTACATCTTCTGCAATTCACAGATATCGGGTTCGCTGCACTGGAGCGGCGCGATGCCGCCGCCGCCCACCACCTGGCCGTCCTGCTCAATCACCCAGTAGGCGTGGCCCGGCTGGCTGTAGAGCGCATACAGCTCGTCAAGGTTGGGATCGGCAACGGTGTAGCCCTTGTCGGCGGTCAGGCCATACTCCGCTGACACCTGGCGAATAACGGCGGCAATAGCCGCGTTGTCTTCAGGCGTGATACGGCGCATGTGCAGTTGAGTGGCGGTTGCAACATTCATGGTGAGGCTCTTCGTTGATAAGTGCCCCTTACCGGAGAGGTAAGGGGCGAACGCGATTACAGCGCGCTGATGACGTTCTGCTGTTCGGCGAGTTTAACTTTCGCTTCGGCCAGGGCGGTCAGACGCTCACGCTCTTTGGCAACGACCGCTTCCGGCGCGCGCGCCACAAAGCCTTCGTTACCCAGTTTGCTCTCGATACGACCAATTTCAACGTCCACTTTGACGATCTCTTTTGCCAGACGCTCCAGCTCGGCAGCCTTGTCGATCAGGCCAGCCATCGGGATCAGCAGCTCTGCGCCGTCGATGATCTTGGTCACGGAGACCGGGCCTTTATCATCGGCAGGCAGCAGGGTGATGCTCTCCAGACGCGCCAGGGTCTGCAGGAAGCTGCGGTTATCGTTCACACGACGTACCGCATCGCTGCTGCAGCCGCGCAGCAGCAGCTCCAGCGGCTTAGCCGGAGAGAGGTTCATCTCGGCGCGGATGTTACGCACCGCGACAATCGCCTGCTTCAGCCACTCGGTATCCGCTACCGCGGCTTCATCAACCTGGGCGGCATCGAAGGCCGGGAACGGTTGCAGCATGATGCTTTCGTTTTGATGAGAAAGGGAGTTGTTACCGGTAAGCACCTTCACGCGCTGCCAGATGGTTTCGGTAATGAACGGAATGATCGGGTGCGCCAGGCGCAGCAGACCTTCCAGCACCGTCACCAGCGTGTTGCGCGTGCCGCGCAATTCGGCTTCAGAGCCACCGTTCATCACCGGCTTGGTCAGCTCCAGATACCAGTCACAGAACTGGTTCCAGGTGAACTCATACAGGATGCCCGCGGCGATATCGAAGCGGTAGCTGTCCAGCGCTTCACGGAAGGCTTTCACCGTCTGGTTGAACTCGGCACGGATCCAGCGATCCGCCAGGGAGAGGGTCATCTCGCCACCGTTGAAGCCGCAATCCTGCTCTTCGGTGTTCATCAGCACAAAGCGGCTGGCGTTCCACAGCTTGTTACAGAAGTTGCGGTAGCCTTCCAGGCGCTTCATGTCCCAGTTGATGTCGCGGCCGGTAGAGGCCAGCGCCGCCAGGGTAAAGCGCAGGGCGTCAGTGCCGTGCGGCTCAATACCGTTCGGGAACTGCTTCTCGGTGCGCTTGGCAATTTTCTCGGCCAGCTGCGGCTGCATCATGTTGCCGGTACGCTTCTCCAGCAGGTCCGCCAGGGAGATACCGTCTACCATATCCAGCGGATCGATCACGTTGCCCTTGGATTTGGACATCTTCTGGCCTTCGTCGTCGCGGATCAGACCGGTCATATAGATGGTCTTGAACGGGATCTGCGGCTTGCCGTCTTCATCTTTGATGAAGTGCATGGTCATCATGATCATGCGGGCGATCCAGAAGAAGATGATGTCGAAGCCGGAAACCATCACGCTGGTCGGGTGGAACTGACGCAGGGCGTCGGTGTTCTCCGGCCAGCCGAGGGTAGAGAAGGTCCACAGCGCGGAGGAGAACCAGGTGTCCAGCACGTCTTCGTCCTGGCGCAGCGCCACATCGGCACTCAGGTTGTTCTCCTGGCGCACTTCCTCTTCCGTACGGCCAACAAAGACGTTGCCTTCGTTGTCGTACCATGCCGGGATACGATGGCCCCACCACAGCTGACGGGAGATACACCAGTCCTGAATATCGCGCATCCAGGAGAAGTACATGTTCTCGTACTGCTTCGGTACGAACTGGATGTCACCGTTCTCAACCGCTTCCACCGCCGGTTTTGCCAGCACGTCGGCACGGACGTACCACTGGTCGGTCAGCATCGGCTCGATCACTACGCCGCCACGGTCGCCGTACGGTACGGTCAGGTCGTGAGGCTTGATCTCTTCCAGCAGGCCAAGGGCGTCAACGGCAGCCACTACCGCTTTACGGGCGGCAAAGCGCTCCAGCTTCTGGAACTCAGCCGGGATCTCGCTGGAGTAGACGTCGGTTTCGTTGCCTTTGGTGTCGTACACCTCTGCGCTTTCACGGATATCGCCGTCAAAGGTCAGGATGTTGATCATCGGCAGGGCGTGACGACGACCGACTTCATAGTCGTTAAAGTCGTGCGCCGGGGTGATCTTCACGCAGCCGGTGCCCTTCTCCATGTCGGCGTGCTCGTCGCCCACAATCGGAATGCGACGGTTAACCAGCGGCAGCACCACGAATTTACCGATCAGATCTTTATAACGCGGATCTTCCGGGTTTACCGCGACGCCGGTATCCCCCAGCAGGGTCTCCGGACGGGTAGTGGCGACCACCAGGTAATCTTTACCGTCGGCGGTTGTTGCGCCGTCGGCCAGCGGGTAGCGAATGTGCCACATGGACCCTTTCGATTCGCGGTTCTCAACTTCCAGGTCGGAAATCGCGGTGCGCAGCTTCGGATCCCAGTTTACCAGGCGCTTGCCACGGTAGATCAGATCTTCTTTATAGAGGCGAACGAACACCTCTTTCACGGCGTTGGAGAGGCCCTCGTCCATGGTGAAGCGCTCGCGCTCCCAGTCCACGGAGTTGCCGAGACGGCGCATCTGACGGGTGATGGTGCCGCCGGACTCGGCCTTCCACTGCCAAATTTTGTCGATGAAGGCATCGCGACCGTAGTCGTGGCGGGTTTTCCCCTCTTCAGCGGCAATCTTACGCTCAACCACCATCTGGGTCGCAATGCCCGCATGGTCGGTCCCGGCCTGCCACAGGGTGTTTTTGCCCTGCATGCGCTGGTAGCGGATCATGGTATCCATGATGGTCTGCTGGAAGGCGTGGCCCATATGCAAACTGCCGGTCACGTTCGGCGGCGGGATCATGATGCAGAAGCTCTCCTGGCTCTCATCGCCATTCGGTTTGAAGTAGCCCTGCTGCTCCCAGTGCTCGTAAAGCGGCTGTTCGATATCTTGGGGGTTATATGTCTTTTCCATTATTTCCAGGTTGCCGTGTTCAGGTTGAAACCAGCCAGGCGATAGGCCTTATAGCGTTCGCGAGCCAGTTGTTTCAGAGTTTCTTCGTGAGGAACGAAGTCTACCACTTCTGTGAAAGCGGTGGCAAAATCTGCAAAGTTCACCCGCAGGCTGATCAGCAGATCGCGCGGGCTGCTGTTGCGCTTTTGCGGCCAGGCAATCTCCACCGGCGCACCGCCGCGCGGACCTTCGCCCGCCAGATTATGCGGCACAAAGCTCTCGGCCGGACGCGCCCACAGGGCTTCGTCGAGGCGTACCGCCTGCCGCTCATCTTCGCAGGCGATCAGAACGCGTTTACCTGCGCGCCAACGTTCTGCGGCAATCTCACACACCAGTAGTTCAACGGCGCTTAAGCCATCCTGCTGCGTGTCATTGTCCAGAAGGTAGAACGTTGCATTCTTCATATATGGGGCTTCTTGTGGTCACTTTAAATGCGAAGCCGGGTGGCGCTACGCTTACCCGGCCTACGATTTACTGCTGTATTACGCTTACTCTTCGCCGTTAAAACCGGCGCGGTTCAGCAGGAACTGCGACAGCAGGGCGACAGGACGACCGGTTGCGCCTTTGGCTTTGCCGGAGCGCCATGCGGTACCGGCGATGTCGAGGTGCGCCCAGTTGTATTTCCGGGTAAAGCGCGACAGGAAGCAGCCCGCGGTGATCGCCCCACCGGGACGCCCGCCGATGTTTGCCATATCAGCAAAGTTCGACTCCAGCTGCTCGTAGTACTCATCGCTCATCGGCAGACGCCACGCGCGATCCCCTGCCTGCTCGGACGCGCCGATCAGCTCGTGGGCCAGCGGGTTGTGGTTCGACATCAGGCCGGTGATGTGATGGCCAAGGGCAATCACGCATGCGCCAGTCAGGGTAGCAATGTCGATCACCAGCTCGGGATCGAAGCGCTCTACGTAGGTTAAGACGTCGCACAGCACCAGACGCCCTTCGGCATCGGTATTCAGCACTTCCACGGTCTGGCCGGACATGGTGGTCAGGACGTCGCCGGGACGGAAGGCGCGACCGCCGGGCATGTTTTCACAGCCCGCCAGCACGCCCACCACGTTCAGCGGCAGCTTCAGCTCGGCGACCATGCGCATCACGCCGTACACCGCCGCCGCGCCGCACATGTCATACTTCATCTCATCCATGCCCTCGGCAGGCTTGATGGAGATGCCGCCGGAGTCAAAGGTCAGCCCTTTGCCCACCAGCACAATCGGACGCGCCTCGGCATCGCTGCTGCCTTTGTACTCAATGACCGACATCAGAGATTCGTTCTGCGAGCCCTGGCCTACCGCCAGGTAGGAGTGCATTCCCAGCTCGCGCATCTGCTGCTCGCCGATCACCCGGGTGGTGATGTTCTCGCTGTTGGAGTCCGCCAGCTGACGCGCCTGCGAGGCGAGGTAGCCTGCGTTACAGATATTCGGCGGCATGTTGCTGAGATCTTTTGCCGCTTTGATGCCGCAGGCGATCGCCAGACCGTGCTGAATGGCACGCTCGCCGCTGGTCAGCTCCCGGCGGGTCGGCACGTTGAAGACCATTTTGCGCAGCGGACGACGCGGCTCGGATTTGTTGGTTTTCAACTGATCGAAGCTGTAGAGGGTCTCTTTTGCCGTCTCGACGGCCTGGCGCACTTTCCAGTAGGTATTACGCCCTTTAACGTGCAGTTCGGTCAGGAAGCAGACCGCTTCCATCGAGCCAGTATCATTCAGCGTATTTATCGTTTTCTGAATAACCTGCTTGTACTGGCGCTCGTCCAGCTCACGCTCTTTGCCGCAGCCAATCAGTAAAATGCGCTCTGACAGGACGTTAGGAACATGGTGCAGCAACAACGTCTGTCCCGGCTTGCCTTCTAGCTCTCCACGGCGCAGCAGCGCGCTGATGTAGCCGTCGCTGATCTTATCGAGCTGCTCGGCGATAGGGGAGAGCCGGCGCGGTTCAAACACGCCAACCACGATGCAGGCACTCCGCTGTTTCTCCGGGCTACCGCTTTTTACACTGAACTCCATGCACTACGCTCCTGAATCTTAAAGACAACAGCCGGGGCTACGGATAGAATTGCAAGCTTTCGTAACTCATGTCCGCTGTTGCGGTGACTTCGTGTTAATCTTAGTTCGACACGTCAGAACATATCCTGAAACGTGCATCCGCTAAGTTTCATACATCTTAGCGATGCTTTCGACGACTCAAGAGAATAAATGACGTTTAAGCCATGAAACAAGCGATTTTCCTGCAAAAAGACGGGTTTTTACGGGCGTATTTATAGTGATAATCATAAGATATCTGGTTCGGGAGACGCTAAAAAGTCAACTTGCGATCCTATTCATCCTGCTGCTGATCTTCTTCTGTCAGAAGCTGGTGCGGATCCTCGGTGCAGCCGTTGACGGTGATATCCCGACAAATCTGGTGCTCTCCTTATTGGGGCTGGGCGTACCTGAAATGGCGCAGTTAATCCTGCCGCTTAGCCTGTTCCTCGGGCTGCTGATGACCTTTGGCAAGCTCTACACCGACAGTGAGATCACGGTGATGCACGCCTGCGGCCTGAGCAAGGCCGTGCTGGTGAAGGCCGCGATGGTGCTGGTGATCTTTACCGGCATTCTGGCTGCCGTTAACGTGATGTGGGCCGGGCCGTGGTCCTCGCGCCATCAGGATGAGGTGCTGGCGGAAGCCAAAGCCAACCCTGGCATGGCGGCGCTGGCGCAGGGTCAGTTCCAGCAGGCCACCGACGGCAACTCGGTGCTGTTTATCGAGAGCGTCAGCGGCAGCAGCTTCCACGACGTCTTCCTCGCGCAGCTGCGTCCTAAAGGCAACGCGCGCCCATCGGTGGTGGTGGCTGACTCCGGCCAGCTCTCGCAGCGCAAAGACGGTTCGCAGGTGGTCACGCTCACCAAGGGAACGCGCTTTGAAGGCACCGCGCTGCTGCGCGACTTCCGCATTACCGACTTCCAGGACTACCAGGCGATTGTTGGCCATCAGGCGGTGGCGCTGGATCCGGACGATACCGAGCAGATGGACATGCGTACCCTGATGCGCACCGACACGCCGCGGGCAAGCGCAGAGCTGCACTGGCGCTTAACCCTCATCTTCGCCGTGTTCGTGATGGCGCTGATGGTGGTGCCGCTCAGCGTGGTGAACCCGCGCCAGGGCCGCGTACTGTCGATGCTGCCCGCGATGCTGCTCTACCTGGTGTTCTTCCTGGTGCAGACCTCGCTGAAGTCCAACGGCGGCAAGGGCAAGCTCGATCCGATGATCTGGATGTGGGCAGTGAACCTGCTCTATCTGGCGCTGGCGGTGGTGCTGAACCTGTGGGACACGGTGCCGATGCGCCGCATACGCGCCCGCTTTGTGCGTAAAGGAGCGTTATAATGCAGGCTTTTGGCGTACTCGATCGCTATATCGGTAAAACTATCTTCACCACCATCATGATGACGCTGTTCATGCTGGTGTCGCTCTCTGGCATCATCAAGTTTGTCGATCAGCTCAAGCGTGCCGGGCAGGGGAGCTATGACGCGATGGGCGCGGGGATGTACACCCTGCTCAGCGTGCCGAAAGATATTCAGGTCTTCTTCCCGATGGCGGCCCTGCTGGGCGCGCTGCTGGGCCTGGGGATGCTGGCCCAGCGCAGCGAGCTGGTGGTGATGCAGGCCTCCGGCTTTACTCGCTTCCAGGTAGCGCTGTCGGTCATGAAGACGGCGATCCCGCTGGTGCTGCTGACTATGGCCATCGGTGAGTGGGTGGCGCCGCAGGGCGAGCAGATGGCGCGTACCTATCGGGCCCAGGCCATTTACGGCGGCGCGATGCTCTCTACCCAGCAGGGGCTGTGGGCCAAAGACGGCAACAGTTTTGTCTACATCCAGCAGGTCTCCGGCACCAACGAGCTGAACGGCGTAAGCATCTACAGCTTCAACGATCAGCGTCGTTTGCAGTCGGTGCGCTACGCGGCACACGCGGCCTTTGACGAGCAGCAGAAGCTCTGGAAACTGTCGCAGGTAGACGAGTCCAACCTGCAAGATCCCAAGCAGATCACCGGCTCCCAGACCGTGAGCGGCACCTGGAAGACCAACCTGACGCCGGACAAGCTTGGCGTGGTGGCTCTGGAGCCGGATGCCCTCTCTATCAGCGGCCTGCGTGACTATGTGAAGTACCTGAAGTCAACCGGGCAGGACTCCGGGCGCTACCAGCTCAACATGTGGAGTAAGATCTTCCAGCCGATGTCGGTAGCGGTAATGATGCTGATGGCCCTGTCGTTCATCTTTGGTCCGCTGCGCAGCGTGCCGATGGGCGTGCGCGTGGTCACCGGGATCAGCTTCGGCTTCGTCTTCTACGTGCTGGACCAGATCTTCGGCCCGTTGACGTTGGTATACGGCATCCCGCCGATTATCGGCGCGCTGCTGCCGAGCGCCCTGTTCCTCGCTATCAGCGTCTGGCTGATGATGCGCCGGGCGTAACTCTGCCTCCTCCCCGCTCTTTTTTTGGGCGGGGAAAACTCCGCTTTCATACTTTGCGCTTCGTCACACCGTCTATGCTTTCCTTACGATTAATTAACCGCTCGGGAAGCTATGTCCAAATTTTTCTTCAACGACCGCAAGCAGCTGGTCAATGATGCCATCGAAGGCTTAATTATCTCCGCGCCGCACGCTAACCTGGTGCGTTTCGATATCGATCCCGCTATCCGCATCGTGGCGCGCGGCGACTGGGACAAGGGCCGCGTGGCGGTCATCTCCGGCGGTGGTTCCGGCCACGAGCCCGCCCACGCGGGCTTCGTTGGCAAAGGCATGCTCACCGCTGCCGTCTGCGGGGACGTATTCGCCTCCCCCAGCGTCGACGCGGTGCTTAACGCCATCGTTGCCGTCACCGGCGATCGCGGCTGCCTGCTGATCGTCAAAAACTACACCGGGGACCGCCTCAACTTCGGCCTCGCGGCGGAGAAAGCCAAACGCCACGGCCTGAAGGTGGAGATGGTGATCGTCGCCGACGATATCGCTCTGCCGGATAACAAGCAGCCGCGCGGCATCGCCGGCACGGCGCTGGTGCATAAGATTGCGGGCTACGCCGCCGAGCAGGGTAAATCCCTCGGCGAGGTGCGGGCGATAGCCCAGCAGGCCAGCGACAGCGTCTGGAGCCTCGGGCTGGCGATGGAGAGCTGCAACCTGCCGGGCAGCGGCGAAGAGGAGGAGAACCGCATCCAGCGCGGCAAGGTCGAGTTGGGCCTCGGCATCCACGGCGAGCCAGGGGCCAGTATTGTCGACACCCACAACAGCAAAACCCTCATCGACACCCTCGTTGAGCCGCTGAAGGCAAAAGCGGGTAACGATCGCGTGGCGGTGCTGATCAACAACCTTGGCGGCGTCTCGGCGCTGGAGATGGCTCTCCTCACCAAAGAGCTGGCGCACTCTGCGCTCAAGGACCAGATTGCCTACCTCATCGGCCCTGCGCCGCTGGTCAGCTCCCTGGATATGAAAGGCTTCTCGCTCTCGCTGCTGCGCCTCAACGACGAGTTCGAGCGCGCCCTCAATGCAGACGTCGAGACCGTCGGCTGGCAAAAACCGGTGGCCTTTGCCCCGGTGCGTACGGTTAAGCACAACGCGATTAACACCGGCATCGAGACCCAGCCCTCTGACAACCCGGAGGTTCGCGCCATCGTTAACGCCGCCACCGAGACGCTGATTAGCCTTGAGAACCGACTCAACGCCCTGGATGCCAAAGTAGGCGACGGTGATACCGGCTCGACCTTTGCCGAGGGCGCACGGGATATCGCCCAGCAGCTTGAGCAGGGTAAGCTGCCGCTGGACAACAGCGCTCAGCTCTTCCAGCTCATCGGCGAGCGCCTGGCGACGGTGATGGGCGGCTCCAGCGGGGTGCTGATGTCCATATTCTTCACCGCTGCGGGGCAGGCGATCCACGACGGAGCTAACATCGCCGATGCGCTGCTGAAGGGCCTTAAGCAGATGAAGCACTACGGTGGAGCGGATCTGGGGGACCGGACGCTGATCGACGCGCTACAGCCTGCGCTGGAGGCGTTGCAGAGCCAGGATCTCAGCGCTGCGGTTGCGGCTGCTCAAGAGGGGGCAGAGAGCACGGCTAAGATGGAGAAAGCAGGGGCGGGGCGTTCATCGTACGTTAACAGCGACAGCCTGACCGGCGTAACCGATCCGGGCGCGGTGGCCGTCGCCGAGGTTTTTGCTGCTTTAGTGAAGGTATAACAGTAGGCCCGGCAAGCTCACGCTGCCGGGCGTTTACTATTTAAAAATCTGCCTTCAATACCACGCGATAGCGGGCCTTGCCGTCACGAACGTGCTGCAGGGCTTCGTTGATCTGTGACATCGGGAACAGCTCGGTCTGCGGTGCGACCTTGCTGCGACCGGCAAAGCGCAGCAGCTTGCGCAGCTCGTACGGCGTCCCGGTGGCGGAACCGGAGATGCTGCGGTCGCCACCAATCAGGGTAAAGGCCGGAACCGGAAGCGGCTTCAGCACTGCGCCGACGGTGTGGAAGTTTCCGCCGTGGGCCAGCGCCTCGAAGTAGGGCTGCCAGTTCAGGTCGACGTTAACGGTGTTGATGATCAGATCGAACTGACCCGCCAGGGCTTTCAACGCCTCTGGATCGCGGCTGTTCACCACCTTATCCGCCCCGAACCCTAATACTTCCTGCTCTTTCGCCGGGTTAGAGCTGAACGCTGTCACTTCACAGCCCATAGCGTGCAGCAGCTTAATGGCGATATGACCCAGACCGCCGATACCGATCACCCCGACGCGGCTGGTGGCGGTGATGTTGTGCATCAGCAGTGGTTTAAACACCGTGATGCCGCCGCAGAGCATTGGCCCAGCGGATTCAATATCGATGCTGTCCGGAAGCGGGATCACCCACTGCCAGTCGGCGCGCAGCTTATCAGCAAAGCCGCCGTGGTTAAGGATGGTCGGCGTCGCGCCTTCCAGACAGTTGATCTGGTTACCGCTGATACAGGCATCGCAGTGGCCACAGCTGCGCGCCGTCCAGCCGATACCCACACGCTGGCCCACCTTCAGACCTTTATCCTGCGCCGCGCTGCCCAGGGCTACCACGCGACCAATCACCTCGTGCCCGGCGATCAGCGGATATTGGGACATGCCCCACTCGTTGTCGATCATCGACAGGTCAGAGTGGCAGATACCGCAGTAATCTACCTGGACCTCAACGTCTCCCGCCTGCAGTTCGCCGGGATCGTATTCGTACAGCTCCAGTTCGCTCCCAGCTTCTTTTGCGGCATAGCTTTTTATTGTGCTCATTGTGGTTTCCTCAGGTTCAGCGTTGATTAGGAAGTGTAGAGCATGGGGTAGGGGGACGCATGGGCGGAAGGTGCGGGATGGTAGTCTATTCAGACAGATGCTTACGCAGCAGCGCGTTCAGCCAGACCTCATCGCGCTCGGGGCGTTTGTCCTGCGTCGTCCACTGCTCGACGATACCTACCTGCGGCAGGGCCGCTACCAGCGCCTCAAGTTCGGCCTCGTTCAGGTCGGTAAAATGCCGTCCCGCTTTCTCCCGCTCGCCGACACCGTATTTAAACGACAGATACCAGATGCCGCCAGGCTTCAGGGCGCGGGCGAGACGACGCATCGCCTCGGGCAGCTCGGCCTGAGGAAGATGCAGCAGCGAGGCGCAGCACCAGATCCCGTCGTAGCGCTCCTCGGCCTCCAGCATGTTGAACGTCATCTGCCTGACCGGCAGGCCGGTATAGGCCGCGGCAAGCCTCACCATCTCCGCCGAAGCGTCGAACGCCTCCACCTGATAGCCCAGCGCGCTGAACGCTTTAGCGTCGCGCCCGGAACCACAGCCCGCATCCAGCACCCGTCCACCGGGAACAACCCGGTTCAGGAAGGATGCGTAGAGGGAGGACATATCTACTCCCACCGTCGCGTCGAAAAACGTCTGCGCGTTGCGCTGGTAATACGTGATTGTCATCTGAACATCACCTCTCCGGCGGCATCCGGCTGCCAGATACGGAACCGGCAGGCGAGGGCGGCGTTCCAGATATCGTTTAAGAACGTGCGGCGCACCGGCTCGCTCTTGCCGGTCTGGTTAATGATCGCCTCATGCAGCGGCAGCCTGCTGTTAATAAAATACTCGTTGCGGGCATGGAGACGATACAGCAGATCGAGGGCCGGAACTTGCGCCATCTTGCCATTCTCCCCCCGGTTGCAGGACTGGCAGGCCAGGACCAGGTTCCAGACGCCGTTGAGGTTCATGCCTGGCATCTGCCTCTGGGCCACCAGCGGGATAAAGTGATCCACATCGGCCAGCAGCGGATGCCCGGACTCCAGGCTTATCGGCGCGTTGCAGTAGAAGCAGTGCCCCTTCTGATAGCCGTTCAGGCTGTTGCGGCAGCTGGTGAGCGAGATGCGGTAGCTGTTGAGCTGGGTAAAGAGAGTTTCACTCCCGGCATCGTAATGGACGTCCAGCAGCTGCGGAGGCAGATCCATCTCCCAGGCCTTCTCAACCAGCCGCCAGCGGGCGTCGGTTTCATGCACCAGGTTACAGAACTGCTGCGTTTCCGTCAGGCGATAGAACTCATCCGTCAGACGGATGCCCTTGTGCTCTCGCCGTTCGTTGATGAAGAACTGCTTCTCCAGCGGCCCGCCGTTGACGTTGTGGAAGGCATCCAGCACCACCGAGAAGCCGTAGCGAACCGTCATTCGATGCAGCTCATCCTCGTCTATCTCGCCGAGGTTGTATTGCAGGCAGGCGGTAATCAGCTTGCCGGGTTTCTTGTCGTTGAGGATCTGCCGAGGGGCATTTTTCAGGTGCTCGCAGATATGCCTGCTGAAGGGCACGGCCAGGTCATCGAGCTTCACCAGGGTATCGCTGCGATCGACATCGTACAGGGCATGGGCCAAGGCGAACTTGTAGGTGGCAAAGTTGTTGCCGAAGAGGATCACGCCGCGCCAGTAGTTCTCCAGCGTGGGATCGACCTGATAGAAGCGCATGCCTGCATCCTGATGTCTGTTGATGGGATAACCCCAGCCAATAACAGAATCAAATAACAAACAGGGGATAATGTAAACCTCGGATTGTGTTGCAGGTTTTTGCGAGGGAGCTTGAGGAGGGAAAGAAGGGAAGGGGGCGGTGGTTTTTTATGCGGTTAGCGCTGGAGGCGGGAAGGGGAGCTTGCATGCCGATCCGCAACGGGTATAATGCAACCGCTATCTGTACATCCCCTTCAGTGCCGGAGTGGCGAAATCGGTAGACGCAGTTGATTCAAAATCAACCGTAGAAATACGTGCCGGTTCGAGTCCGGCCTTCGGCACCAAGCGATGCAAAAACGAGCTACCTTAGGGTGGCTTTTTTTGTGGCTGGAATTCGCGTTAGATAAGCTTTCCGCCGTTTTACCCATTGCTTATAGGGTGGTTTAATCGACTCTGCGCATGAGATTGCCGATGCGGTTGCTACCAAAAAAGACAGTATCTTGTATTGCTGAAGCAGATAGGGGCCCTTCCTCTTAACGGCAAATTTAATCCTCGTCACAAGTATACAGCACACAGGAAGTCTAACCCGTGAGGTCGTTCCACTGGGCTCTCATGATTAAGTCTATACAGCATTTAACTGTCTAGTGCTGGCTTACTTTAACTCTCACTTCGACAAGAAGCATCATGAAATCTTACCTGTATAAGTGCTTAAAATTCCGAAACGAAGCTCAGTTGTAACTATGTCCTGACCTAGGGAATGCTTGCTTTCTATTCGCCATTAAATGAAAATTATCATACATATCATTGAGCGTTATCTGATGGCACACTAAAAGTTAGAGGTTTACTTGAACTGTCTACTGTAATTGCATACAGTTATGCGAAGGTAGCGGTATCTCTTCATATGCTTCGCGTTGATTCGAAGAGATGTGGTGGTTCTTTTTACAACGACGCTCAATGTAACCTTAGCGGTGCAGCAACACCTGCTTTAATCGAGTGAGGCGCTCATGTTTATAGAAATAAATTACTGTATAGAAAAGCTGCATCGTAGTACGATTTTAGCTGTAATAGGATAACCCGATGGCTGCTTCCATCAACTAGAATTTGGCTAACAAATATGAAGTCACCATCGTTCAAATTTATCGACTTGTTCGCCGGCTTGGGCGGATTTCACCTTGCCTTAAATAGGCTCGGTGGGCAATGTGTTTTTGCAGCTGAGTGGCAAAAGCATTTGCAGGATCTATACCAAATTAATTTCAACCTTCGTCCTGAAGGAGATATCACTCTGATATCTCCCAGTGATGTGCCTATACATGATGTCCTAACTGCGGGTTTTCCCTGCCAGCCATTCTCCAAGGCCGGGGAACAGCTTGGGTTTGAGTGCACGAAACAAGGTGACTTGTTTTTCAATGTAGTAGCAATACTTGAGCAGAAGAAGCCGAGCTTCTTCATTCTTGAAAATGTACCAAATTTGCTCAAACATGATGAAGGTCGAACTTGGAAAGTTATTCAGGAGATCTTAGGATTAGGTCCAAAAGGACTGGGGTATCACATTGCCGCGGAACGCTTCTCGCCACATCATTTTGGGATACCACAGATTCGGGAGCGCGTATACATCATCGGCTCACGAAAGCCTCTAAAAGATTTTTCTTGGCCTCAAAGAAATCCGGCAGAGACATCCATTGACAACATCCTAGATGATCATCCCGCTAATGCGAAGCCACTTTCTACGCAGGTTCTAGATTGTCTTAATGTCTGGGCAGATTTTTTGAAACGCTGCCCAGCAGATGTTGAATTGCCTTCTTATCCTTTATGGTCAATGGAGTGGGGAGCGACATACCCATACGAAGAGAATACGCCCTACGCTTTAAAAGAAGACTATGGTATAGACGGCCTTAAAGGTTTTGCAGGGAGTCACGGACGCAAGATCGGCTACCTGCGCACTCTCGAAGAACGGTGGTTGGCGTTGCCTAGCCATGCTCGTACTCCTCAGCGTAAGTTTCCCAAGTGGAAGGTAGATTTCATTCGCCAGAACCGCCAATTCTATGCTGACAATAAGGAATGGATTGATTCTTGGAGGAAAGATATCTTGAAGTTTCCTTCGAGCCTTCAAAAATTAGAATGGAATGTCAAGGGAGGGAAGCGCGATTTGTGGGAATACGTTCTGCAATTCCGCGCATCAGGCGTAAGGGTGAAACGCCGCAACACAGCTCCTAGCCTAATTGCGATGACGGACACACAAGTGCCCATCATCGCATGGCAGCGGCGTTACATGACTCCGGAAGAGTGTGCCCGTCTGCAGAGTTTAGACGAATTGAAGGCGCTACCATCTACGCCTACTAAGGCATTTCATGCACTTGGGAATGCGGTGAACTCGACGGTCGTTGAGCGTGTTGCCCGTGCTCTGTTGGGAGATTTTATAGAACAACTTCCGGCAACTGGCGACAGTAAAATTAGCAATGAAAAGGTCGATGCATGACGGATAGTCAGAACTCTAGCCAATTATCAGCTATTGAAATCCGCCCTGAAGTAACGATGCTCTCGGTGCTACGTCACCTAAATTACAAACCATGGTTTGCCATGGCCGAGTTCGTCGACAACGCAATTCAGAGCTTGATCGCCAACAACGATCAATTGCAATTATTGCATGGTGGTAAATTTCAACTGAAGGTGGATGTAAAAATAGATACTTCTGGCCCCGGCATTATTGTTATTAGTGATAATGCTGCCGGAATATCAGAGGTAGATTTTCCTAGAGCATTTCGGGCTGCTCAAGTTCCTGAAGATCGTAGTGGGCTTTCTGAGTTCGGTATGGGGATGAAGAGCGCGGCATGCTGGTTTGCAGAGAAATGGAGTGTCCGTACCAAAGCAATTGGCGAATCAATAGAGCGCACAATATACTTCGATATTCGAAACATTGTCGAAAACAAGATTGAAAGTTTGAATACTGAAGTTCGTAAGGTCGACCCATTATCGCATTACACAGTGGTGACTCTTCGAGGTCTACATCACATGCCGCAAGGACGAACGGTCGGCAAGATTCGTGACCACTTAGCCAGCATTTATCGAATGTTTCTAAGGGATGGGAGACTGTCACTCTACTTAAATGGTTCACCGCTTTCATATCAACTTCCTAATATACTCACAGCAGTTGCTTATACATCTCCCGGGGTACAAGCGCAGGGTGATGAGGTAGTGCCTGTTGAATGGCGGAAAGATATTGATCTGGATTTTGGCGGAAACCAGCGTATCAAAGGTTTTGCCGCGTTACGGGAAGTTGGTTCGACACCACTGGCCGGTTTTGCTTTATTCCGGCGTGACAGATTAATAGAAGGTAGCCTGGATGAGAGCTATCGGCCTAGCTATGTATTCAAACAAACTAACAGTTACCCTTATCAACGATTGTTTGGTGAACTGCATGTTGAAGGATTTGAAGTTAGCCATACGAAAGATGGCTTTCGCTGGGAAGAGTACGAAGATATTTTTCTGGAATATTTGAAAGCTCAAATCGAAGAGCCTCCACTTAACTTACTCGCCCAAGCCGAAAATTATCGGGCACTTCCTTCGCGAAAAAGTATTGAGACGCGAGCTGTTGCAGCGACTGCCGCTGTTGCAAACTACGTCGAAAAAGAAGTTGCTCCGCTGTTGATTGAGGCTAATCAATATCCTACAGATGCAAATGCTTTGCCGTCCGAACTCGTTGCAGGAGCACTCCAAGCATCTGAGCGTATTGTCGAAGTTAATGATGGCAATTATCAATGGGTAATAACTTTGAGAACCTCCGTGGATCCTGTAACAGAGGATTGGGTTTCAGTCGCAATTACTCAGCAGTCCACTGACTCGGGTGATGACATTCGGCGGTTGACTGTTGATCTTTCATTGGCTCATCCCTTTTCCGTTGAATTTTTGGGAGTGAACAATGAGAACGTTGAAGTATTACTACGTATTTCAACAGCGATATGCATTGCTTTGATCTTAACCCAGGATGTTACAGGAGAATCACCAGAGAGTTTTCTTTATCATTTCAACTACTTGATGAGAGGGGCTCTATTGAGAACCTCGTTAGAGAAATAAAATATGGCAACCTCTATCGAAATTCTAAAAACTCTTCAACCTCCTTTACGTTGGGTGCCGGAAAAAAAAGAAATTACTGAGGATTTTCTTCGAAGCAAATCCAATGATCCTAATGGTCCTAGCTATGAGGATTTAGCTGATGGTATGAATTCTGTGCTTCAAGAAGCACAACGAATTCTTGGTCGTTGCTTACCCCCGACAGAGCCCGCAGGGCGAGAAACAGGGTTAGTAGTGGGTTATGTGCAAAGCGGCAAAACAATGTCGTTCGAAACAGTAATTTCTCTGGCACGAGATAATGGCTACGGACTTGTCATTGTATTAGCAGGTACAAAGAATAATCTTCGTGATCAATCGGAAAATCGCTTGAAGAAAGACCTTGGTATCGATGACGGAGAGAACTGGTATCACTATTCTAATCCTACTGTGAATGCTAAAAGGCAGATTGAAGATAAGCTTTTTGCTTGGAAGAGGAAACCCACAAAAAAAGCCATCTTAGTTACAGTGCTCAAACATGGTGGCCATCTCGAAAACTTAGCTACCTTAGTTAAAAAGTTGCCAGTTTCAGATGTCCCATCTTTGATTATTGATGATGAGAGCGACCAAGCAAGCTTAAATACGCAGTCGGCTAAGATTCGTAGCGGAAAAGTTGCACCTTCAGAAATGAGTACGACCTACGAAAAAATTTGTAAGCTTCGTGACGAACTCCCGCATCACTCATATCTGCAGTACACGGCTACCCCACAGGCTAATCTTCTACTGGCGCAAACTGATTTGCTGAATGCTTCGTTTGCAGAACTGGTGACACCAGGTGAGGCTTATACAGGTGGAAAATCTTTCTTCGGGAAGAATACTTCCCTCGTTAGAGACATTCCATCAGAGGAAGTACCCGGACCCACTAATATATTGAAATCGGCACCTAAAAGTTTACTGAGTGCCTTACGTTATTTCTTATTAGCATGTGCTCATCACGCGTTAACTCGTGAACGAAAAAAAGATAGAAATCGCTCAATGATGATTCATCCTGCGATGGCGACTAAATCCCATACTCATTACATGGAGTGGCTTGATAGGTCCTTAAAGACGCTAAAGTCATTTGTTGAGCAGCAATATATTAATAAAATCGATGCTGTAGCTCAGTTGTTTCAAGCTGAATATGATTCTCTTAAAAATACATATCCAAAAATAAAACCATTGAGTGACTTACTTACCGCAATGGTTGATGAGGTATTCAGTGAAATGAATCACGTCGTGGTCAATGGAACTAAGGACGCGGAGAAAAACATTGACTGGAAAGCCACGCCATACTGGATTCTAGTGGGCGGCGCTAAGCTAGATCGAGGTTATACAGTCGAAGGCCTTTGCGTGACCTATATGCCACGCCCCTTAGGGACTTCGCCTGCAGCAGATACTCTGCAGCAGCGAGCACGGTTTTTCGGATACAAGAAAGCATATTTGGGGCTCTGTCGTGTATTTGTTCAGAAGAATGTGAGCGAGGCTTTCACTGAGTATGTAGAGCATGAGGAGTTTGTTCGAGAGGCCTTAGAGAATTCACGGGGCAAACCTCTTTCTGACTGGCGCCGAGATTTTGTGCTCACATCGATGCTTAAGGCTACTCGTGCTAATGTAGTAGGACTAGATACGCGCCGTATCCCTGCTAATGGCTGGATGGTGCCTGATGTTCTGCAAAGGGATGATAATGCTGCTTTAAACAATAAAGAGCTGCTTTCTTTCGTGGTAAGCAAATGGGCTACTGAGTATGGTGATCCTATCAACGCGGCAGAGTTTTCTCAATTCAGAGGCGGTAAAAATTTATCACCGCACTTCATGTTTAACCCCATCCCGTTAAAAGCGGTACTTGAAGATTTTCTGCTTGAGGTAAAAGTTAAAGATCCCTTTGATGCTGAGGAACATAGCGCGATGTTGCTCGCGATAGCTGCACTTCTCAGGAAGAGTCCAGATCTCAAGGCTGATGTATTTCTTATGAACAACTTAGTTGCAGGTTATCGAACACGATCCTCTGGACGTGGCGTAGAAGCTAAGAACCGCTTTGCACCAATCAATCAGTATTTCAGCCAAAGTGCAGACACTGTTAATGACAGGAGTTTTTGCTCCAATGAACGTGTCTCTATCCAGTTACGTCGATTTAACTTAGGTACGACGCTGCGTGACTCTGGTAGCGCTGATATTAAGGAGGTCACTTGGTTTGCATTACATGTGCCAAGCAAGTTGAGAACGGATTTACTAATCGAGGCGCGTCGTTAGTATGAGTATTTTCGATAATTTCTTAAATCTGCCTTGTGCAACGTCAGAGACGAGTTTTACGGCGATCCCCTTATCTACACACCGAAAAGATTTTCTCGCAAAAGGTTCTGATGGCTCCCCCATTTTTTTATTGCATGATGCCAGTGAGGCACAGTACATCCCTAGTATGCAGTTCAGGTATTTGAACGCGCAATTTCATGCTACCTGCAGAATTCATACCGATGATAAGGTGATACAAGATCAGTTTGCCCTTGTTTCTTGTGATGGTACCGTAACGGATCTACATGAGATATTCGTGCGTTGTTTCAGCGCTGCGATCGAGGAGCTTCCTATTAATTCTGGTACGCGAGAACTTAATACTTGTATTCAGAAACTCGTGGATCTTTTTAGGGCCCTTTCTAAACCAAATGGGAAAGATGTTTTGGGTTTATGGGCTGAACTCTACGTAATCGCAAATAGCGGCAATATTGTGGGCGCTATGGCTAGTTGGCACGAAGATCCATTCGATCGCTTTGATTTTTCATGGGAGCATGGATGTCTAGAAGTGAAGGCATCTATGCAATCAACTCGTATTCATACCTTTTCGCTTGAGCAGTTGATGAATCCTAAGAAAGGAAATGGCTATGTTACGTCATTGCTATTACAACCTTTGACCGGTGGACTCGGGTTGATTGATCTTGCGAATTTGATTGAAATGGAAGTAAGCCATTCACCTGTGTTGACGTTGAAGCTTTGGAAAAATTTGGCTAATGCTTTGGGTAGTGATTTTTCTGCAAAGCTGGATAAGCGATTTGATATCTCTTATGCCGATCGTAATGTCATTGTGTATGCCATGGATGATGTTCCAAGGCCTGAGAAACCAAATGATTCGCGAGTGATTTCAATTCGGTTTACCGTAGATCTTACGGCAACTTCGTCCTCTCTCAAAAAAAATTCATTGCCAGCTTTAGGCGGCATTTTTAGGTCTGTATTATGACAGAGCGTCGTAAACCAAATCAAATAAATTCCACTTTCGCTCATAGCGGAAAGTGATCAATGTTGTTAGTAATTCAATATCTATGATAAAAGATTTAATACCAGCTTAAGCCTTGCTTTGATAGTCATATTGCTTTTCAACAGATATGACTTTACCCATTAGCAAGGGCTATTTTTGGCACAGATTTTTATCTTTGGGCACAAATGCGAGTATGACTAATTATGCTGCTTAGGAAACTAAATTTATATCAGTTTATTAGATGTCGTTTCGAGTCCGGCCTTTGCACATAATCATTGTTCAACAGGTGCCCCATTAACAAACTCCCCAACAGCCTCTCCCGCGAAGCCATCATAGCCGCAGCCCACGCCTACGATGCGGGAGTTAATTACGCCTTTTCTAACTCCCGAGACTACGACGTCATTATCAACGACCGCCGTTACCCACCAAAAGCCATCGTCGGCATCGCTGCATCTGCACTCACTGGCCTTACTTTCATCCCAGCAGACTTCAGCGGCGGGATAAAATCAAAGTGCGTTAGGCTGCTCACCGACCAAGGCTTTCAGGTCGTCCATAAAAAACGATCTATCGAACCAAACCTCTTCCCCGATGAGATCCAGCAGGAAGCTACCTACATCGAAGGAGCCGCCATTCAGGTAACCGTTAACCGCTACGAACGTGACCGCAAGGCCCGACAGGCAGCACTAGAGTGGCATGGCTATCAGTGCAAGGTATGCGGTATCGACATGACCAAGGTGTACGGTGAAATCGCGAAAGGCTTTATTCATGTGCACCATCTTGTCCCCTTATCAGAGATAAAAGAGGACTACCGGGTTGACCCTAAAACCGATCTCATCCCCGTCTGCCCCAACTGCCATGCAATGCTACATCGGCAAGATCCCCCGTTAACCCCTGAAGCTTTGAATCGACAGATGAAGGCACAAGCTTCCAGCAATTGACTCTCTAAAATGTTCGATAACCGAATCCCACAAGATGACATCATAAAGAAAAATTTACTCACACTGTTCTATGGGAAGGAATAGTGAATATCCCATTAATGAACTCTGAAGCAGAGTAGTCAACAGCTACTTTAGCATATCGACATGGGATAAGTCCTGGTGCTCAAGCTCTTCCAGTAGTCGATACCCGCGCTCTGATACCTTATCGTGATCCATACCTACCGGGGCTCTAAGGATGACGTCAACTAATCCAGCTTCGGATAAATTCTTCACCAGCTGAGCAACATTACCGATACCCTCCATGTTTCGCATTGCCATGGCGCGATCAAGATTATACCAGTTCCAGTTTACGTCATTTCTGGAAGCTAACAGCTTAAGAATGTTTAACTCAGTATTGTTTAGCATAATTGCGCATATAGACCATAGACATCTGCGCTAGTCATCCTGTTTGCTTCAAGTGAGGTAGCCATTGGCTCTACTGTGCTTCCTGTTTACTTAGAAACTGATGTCCTTGAACTGATACACGATACCGAGGCTTAGCGTTTTCTTCGCTGTAAACGATATCAACCATTCCATTATTCACCAGGCTCGTTACGATGTTCGCAACGTTGCTAAATCCGGGAATTCCCCTCACAGCAAGTGTACGGTCCAATATCATCCAGATCCAATCAATGTCTTTTTCTGCCATCACTTGTAGGACATTAAATTCAGCATTGGATATCCTAATTTTATTGCTCACTGGTAAAATTCCCGCTAATCTTTTGACTATAATCTGAAGTTTATAGAAAATCATGGCAATAACTAAATTGTAATTAATTTTATTTATATGCTTGAGTGTTTGTTAGTTTCGGCAAGAACCTCTGATAATATGTATTAACTTCTTGCAAGGGAATGAAATAATGATGCTGACAATATTAAGGTGGATTAGCGCAGCCATCATCACGGTACTCATCCTCGGATGGCTGTTCGTCTGGTTGATTGCATCAGGTATTGATGAGACGACGACTTATACTGAGAACGACTTCTTCAGTTACCACACGCTGACGGACAAAGAGATCGAGAAAGCCCCCCGGATATCCGGCGATTACTACTTTAAATCACAGCCCGGTGATGGGTATGCGCCAACCAACACGATTATCTTTAAGGGAGCATCAAACGTTGAACCATTACGGGTATATCTAAAAAAATTGGGATACACCAGGCAGAGAATAGATTCAGAGGCGGCGGAAACCTGGATAAAGCCAGAGGAGTTTAACAGCGATATATTTTATCTTTACGCCAACGCTACTACCGGTGAGGTCGAGCTATCAAAGCTGCTGAACAACTAACGGTAAATGCCCGAGCCTTTAGTTCAGCCCAATGTATGAGCATAGACGTCATGAGGCATTTAACACCCTTGTCGATAATGTAATGGAGGCGATCGGCAGTGATAAAATCTGCTCGTAATCGTTGGGCTATCCGGCTTCTCAACGTCTTTCTGTTCCTTGCGATCTTTATTGCTGTAGGCCGTACTCTGGGCGATCCCTACTACTGGGTTAACGACGCCTTAGCCGATAAGCTCGCCAATCTGCTTTACGGGTACGGTAAAGTGGGTGCTGAAGAGATAGACGATGTCTATTTTTATATTGATGTTGTCTCGGTCATAGCGATAACTGTTGTTCTCTATCTTATAGTAGTTAAGTTAATAAGAAGACTCAGGAACAGTGCGAGGCAACGATAGCTTATGGTAGACAACATTGAGCAGCGCGTTTATGAACTTATACGCCCCTATGCTGGCGTCTATTTATTTAGCTTTGAGCCGGTAGAGCTAACGCTTGAAAGCGATCTCGATGCCGATTTGGATCTTGAAGATCTCGATGCCAGCGAGCTCATGGATACGTTTTTCAGTGAACTGCACGTAGAACGAGGCAACTTCAACATCAAAACTTACTATCCCGATATCCCTTTTTCATGGAACCTGTTTAAGAAAAGGGAGCCTGTTCCCGTGCCCGCTTTCACTATCGGCATGCTGGTCGAGTCAGCAAAAGCCGGTAAGTGGTTATATGACTAGTTGATAGCGAGAAAAGGAGACACGTCATGGTAACGGATAGCGAGGTACTAGATCTCTTTCGGGACGAGCTACCCGTAATGGGAACGCTGACGGGTAAGATGATCCCTTTGCAGCTTGATGATGCGCTACAGGCTTATACTGAGTTTGACGATCTCTCATTTGCTATTGATAAATATAGTAAAAAATACGAAGTGGACGTGTCGGTTATTGATTTCTCTGCCTACTATCCGTGGGAAATAGAATGGTTTTTCCGCAAGTGGTTTACCAAGAAGCCAATCAGGCAAACCACAGAACCGTTAACGGTGAAAATGTTTGCGGAGTCAGCCCGGGCGGGCGAGTGGTTATACGCGAAGGAATATCAGTAGCCATCAATCCTTTTCATCGCTTGCGTACGCGTAACCCAGTCATCATTTAAACCCGCAAAACCTCCCTCAAACCATTGCACTCATCCGCCTAACGTGGACAATGTTTATCCATCGGCTGTTTTTATAACTGCGAAACCAATAAGTTGCATGAAGCTATGCGGCCGGATTGATAAAGGGCGAGTATACTTTTAACTGAACAAGGAGGTTCAAACATATGCTGAAAATAACCGTGTTACTTGAAAACCGAAAAGCAAAACATGCTGATGGGCTAGCCTGTCGGCCAGGGCTAAGCCTGTTGATTGAAGATGGTGAAACGAGGATACTTTTTGATACCGGGCCAGATGCCTCGTTTATGCACAACGCTAAAAAAATGGGCGTGTCGCTTGATGGCATTGACTGGGTTGTACTATCCCACGGGCATTACGATCACTGCGGTGGGCTAAGGCATCTTCAAAAGCTACCAAAGGTGCTGTGCCACCCAGGTGTTTACGACCAAAAATACGCAGGGGTAATGGTTTTTAATCACTTTATAGAGATCAAGAAGATATCGACCCAGCTACCTCCAGTTCAATGTAACTTTCATTTCACCAAAGAGCCTTACGAGATAAGCCAGAGGTTTATCTGGTCGGGCGAGATAGAATCAGCTAAATCTTACGGGTATGTGAGAGGTGAGAAAGTAGAGCCAGACGCACTCAACGATGAAGGCGTCCTGATATATAAATCCAAAAAGGGTCTGGTGATATTCACCGGCTGCGGCCATAAAGGCTTGAGAAATATTATCGAACACTGCAAAAAGCTCACGGGGATAAATACTGTTCATGCTCTGGTAGGTGGGATGCATCTACGGCATGCTATGCCGTGGGCTCTACTACCTTTACGACACTATATCCAAGATGTTAACCCCGAGCGGATCCTGACCTGCCACTGCACTGGGAGGTGGGGCAAGCTGTGCTTGCCTGGAGCTGAAGAGATCAATACAGGGGATAACATCAGCCTGCCTGAGGCTCCTTTTCAAGCGCGCGTATCTGTTAAATCAAACACATCAATACCTTGAAAAGAAAAATAAATATTTATGTAAATGATTATTTCCTATGATTTTATTTGCTCTGTCAATGCTGGGCTAGGATAACTCTTAAAACCAGGAAGATAATTTAATATTCCCGCCGATTTTCCCTCATGAGCTATCCTTATAACCTGCACGACGACTTTATATGAAAATCTAACGTTTTCATATTTAAGCATTTATTTATTAATCATTCAGTAGTTGTGAAGATGCTGAAAAAATAAATAATCACTGGAGTGAGCCTATGTTCAGACATGTAAAGCAATTACAGTACACAGTACGCGTTGCTGAGCCGAATCCCGGTTTAGCTAACCTTCTGCTTGAGCAGTTTGGTGGACCACAGGGTGAACTGGCAGCAGCCTGCCGTTACTTTACTCAGGGGCTCGGCGATGACGATCCGGGCCGCAAAGATATGCTGATGGACATCGCAACTGAAGAGCTAAGCCACCTCGAAATTATCGGCTCTCTGGTTGGGATGCTCAACAAGGGTGCGAAAGGCGATCTGGCAGAAGGCACAGAGCAAGAAGCCGACCTCTATCGTAAAATCACCGGTAACGGTAACGACAGTCATCTGACTGCGCTGCTGTATGGCGGTGGTCCGTCACTGACTAACTCGGCAGGTGTGCCGTGGACCGCGGCCTATATCGATACCATCGGTGAAGTGACCGCTGACCTGCGCTCTAACATTGCCGCTGAAGCGCGTGCAAAAATCATCTACGAACGTCTAATCAACATGACCGACGATCCAGGTGTGAAAGATGCGCTGGGCTTCCTGATGACCCGTGAAGTAGCGCACCAGATCTCCTTTGAAAAAGCGCTCTACTCGATCCGCAACAACTTCCCGCCAGGAAAACTGCCGCCGATCGAACAGTACGCTCACACCTACTTCGATATGTCTGAAGGTGGTGAAGTACGCGGTAGCTGGAACTCAGATGAGAACTTCGACTACGTGACTAACCCACAGCCTGCCGTTGACGGTGGCGATGGCTTACCTAGCGTTGTGCTGCCGGGGCCGCAGCAGGCGAACCTGGACGCGATGAAGCTGCGTACCGCATCTGACCCGTCGGTTAACCCGGTTACCGGTACCGATCTGGGTTCAGTGCCGCCGATTGAGAACGAGACCGCTAAAAAAGCGCCGTAATCGTCGGTAAGTGAAAAAAACCCGGAAGCGAATGTTCCGGGTTTTTTATTTATCGGTTTACGCTCCCGCCCCACGTCGGCTGACGCTGTTTTTCACCTTCTCAGCGGCATTCTTCCCGGCAATAAACGCATGATCGGAGTTGTAGTACTCCCACTCACTGTAGCGACCCGCCAGCACGATATCCTGAGTCAGCAGCCACTGACGCACCGTCTCAACGTTTTTCGACCGCTCATGATCGTACACCACGTAGGCATAGGGAATATCCAGCTGATTAGCCACCAGCACCTCATCTTCCGCCGTAAAGATGCCGACCTCAATACACTCGGCAATGCAGCGGTCTATCAGCGCCTGACCATCAACCGGTAGCGGTTTATGCTCGGAGTAGGTGATCTCGCAGGTCAGGCCACAGCCGCCCGGCGGATTACACTCTGGGCTGGTATTACCCTGCACAAAGATGCGGTGGAAAATGGTTTCACCGGCAAAGTAGATCCAGTGTTTATCGGTGAGATCTGCCCGACCAATGCCAAGGTTCACACAGCGTACCGAGACATGGTGCAGCCCGTTCGCCGCAGCGATCACTTCATCCGGAGCCTCGTCGCCAATGATGCGAATAAGCTCGGGAAGCGGCATGGTGCTAATCAGCTGCTCATAATGGAACTGCCTGCCATCGGCGAGAACGGCAATATGCTGATTCGCCAGAATATGGGTGATCTCGCTGTTGGTCTCTACCACGCCTTTGATGTGCGGCAGAAACGCCGACATCAGCGCCTGGAAGCCACCTTTCAGCGGGTAGCCGAAGCGGGCGTTGGGACCCATCGGTTTGCCGACCGGCTCTACCGCGCCTTCAACGATCTGGGCGAGATCCGGTAGCGGCACGCGCCCACCAAGCCAGGAGGTCTCCATTTCAGAGAGCGGTACGGTCCACAGCTTCTGGTTATAGGGAATAGCAAAATGCCTGGCGATACCTGCGCCCCACACCTGGTAGATAAAGCGTTCGAAGTTCTCTGGCGGTATATCAGCTGTGTTACTGTACTTGGCTTCAATGGCACCGAGAATACACTCTTTGATGGTATCGGTCGGCAGGCCATACAGCGCGCCCTGGAAAGGATAGCGCGTGTAGACGCCGTCGGTGTAGATCCAGGCCTCGCGCATCTGCCAGTGCAGGTTGTCACCCAGCAGCATGTCATACAGCTCCAGCACATAGGGATCGTTCGAGAACATGATGTGCCCGGCGTAGTCGAAGGTAAAACCGCCGTCTTCAATCGAGCGGCACCAGCCGCCGACGCTCTCGTTGCGCTCCAGCAGCACCGCCTGAGAGCCATAGTGATACGCCGCGCTCAGACCCGTTGGACCGCCGCCCAGGATCAGGCAGCGGGCAGGGATGACGTTTTCGCTGCGCGAGGGTTTCGGCTTAAGCGCCATGTTTTTCCGCGCCGCGTCATTTGCTGCCTGTGTGGCAGGCGTGGCGACGCGCTGTGGGGCGGATTTTGCCAGCTCTTTCTCCATCAGGCCATGCATTGCCTGTGCCGTGACGTCCCAGGAGGTGCTGTCAACGATCCGCTTCATCTCACGCTGCATTGTCTGCCTGGCTTCGGGCGTTAGTGCGAGCATTTTTTCACAGGCGCGTACAAAGCCGGCACGATCGTAGCCGATGGCCACGACATGCTTATAGGGCTCGACCACATCGGTAATCGCCGTGCTCACCACCGGCAGCAGGGCGGCCATATACTCAAGCACCTTGGTCGGGCTGATGTAGCGCGTTGAGGCGTTGAGGGCGAACGGCATCAGGCAGACATCCCACCCGGCCAAAAACTGAGGCAGGGCCTGGTAAGGCTGCATACCAAGATAGTGGATATTAGGACGCTGGGGCAGGGAGGCCGGATCGATTTTGACGACCGGCCCGACCATGATCACCTGCCACTCCGGATGGGCATCGGCAATCGCAGCCACCAGATCGAGATCCATGCGCTCATCAATGACGCCACAGTACCCTAAGCGCGGGTGCGGCAGATCCTGGATAAGCGGATGGTAGTTGTTGCGATCGAGCGCCTGCTCAAAGTGAATGGCGTCTACGCTGCTGGTAAAGCAGTGAATATTTTCATGCCGTCCCGACTTTGCTGCATAGAGGCTGGGGCCGCCGGTAAACACGATATCGGCCCGATTAAGCAGGGCGGATTCGCGCTGTAAAAGCTGTCTGGGCGCATTCTCAAACGCGGCCAGCTCATCCATACAGTCGTAGATCACCAGAGAGGGATTAAAGACCGCCAGCAGCGGCAGCGCCATCGGCGTATAGAACCAGACCAGCGGCGCTTCATTTTCATCGACGATATCCGCCAGCAGCGGCTGGAGATACGCAATCTGACTGTCGTGGAAGCCATGCACCTGGAGCGGCGTATGTGGTTTTATTACGGTCACATTGGGCGCAGGATGCGTCATGCTCAGGCTGGCAGGCGGAGGCGCGAACGTTGGCTCTTCAATAAAGTAGATCTGGTAATGTTTCGCCAGCCGGGTCAGGAGATGCTGCGGGCGCTGAAAGACAAAGTCCCAGCGCAGATGGCTAAAGATATACAGTTTTTTCATAGGGTCGCTACTATTCTTAGCGTCATTCAGATCGCATAGTCGGGAATGGAACAGACCCAGTGTGTGCTGCGCCTTTTGCAAGGCTGCGGCATAAACAGGATCAAGTATGCGTGCCAGTGGGTCCGTGCCCTGATGGTCAAGTTCCCATAGTCCGCTGCGATGCCAACGGCTCAAATCCTCCCAGTCGGGCCGGTCGATGGCGGGATAAAGACATACCCCATGTAGCTCGACGCCTGCCAGCTGCGCCTGGGCTACCTCTGTCGCTATCTGGCTTATCCATGCACCGCGTCCGCTGCCAACGTGGCTGGTTTCAGCCAGCAGGATCGGGCGCTCATAGCGACGATAAAGCGTTTCTAACATCTGGCTGAGGCGGACACGCCTGGGATCGCCAAGGTGCCAGCATAGGCGTGCATTGCTGCCGCTCTCCCATTGGTTATCGTGGTAGTAGTTCGCTCCAATAATATCGAGATAACGGGGCGCACCGCCCAGCTCCGGTTCTGTTCTGCCTGAGAGCATGTCCCAAGTTTGATACTGTGAGTTGTAGTGGCCTGCTGTCGCGGCCAGCGACTCCGGGCTCTGGTCCGGCGCGACCAGGTGAATAATGGGATCGCAGTGCAACATGCGAGCACGCGGATCGGCAGCCCTGATCGCCTCGCAGGCTGCTATGGTTGCGCGTACCAGCTGACGCTTGCTCTCTTCGCCAGTGACGATGCCCGGCGGCGCTGAGCAGCGGAAAAACCCTACCGAGAGGGCCCAGCTGGTAAACGAGATCTCATTGACCGGCGAGTAAACGGGCGAAGAGACGTACCATGGCGCTAAAAATTGCGCCAGCGCACCACAGAAACGTGCAAAGCGGGGCACAAAATCGGGTGAAAAAATATCGGTTTCGTCTGGCCAGCCGTAGTGGCAGATCGTCCAGCAAATTTGTATTCCGACCTCGTTTGCAGCCTGCATCTTTTCGGCAACGGATGAAAAATCATATCCGTAAGCGGTCTCAACAAGACGCCAGCCTACGCTCTCTCGTACCGTTGCAATATTTAACTTCTTTAATAAAATATAATCGCTTAGCACTCTGGCATTGTGCCCGGTAACGTCGTTCATTGAGAGCGGCATACCCTGACCGTTTCGGTGATCGGCACCCTCATAACCCGCTTGCCAGAAGCTGTCAAATATTGGCATCCCGCTCTCTCCTGCATTTTTATTTTTTGTGATCCGTAACCGAATAACGTTTTTATAATGGGCAGCGCTGTTTACCGAAGCGGTAATCGATAAACTTTAAGAAATTTAAGCGTATATCCAATAAGTTATATTTTCACTCATGCCTTTGCATGAGCAATTTTTAATGACAATAGGGTGGTAAATATATTTTTGTTAATTTTGGTTAAGTATAGTGCTGGCAATCCTTTTTACCAGTTGAGTATCGTTAAAGAGTGATAAGAAATTATTAGAGTTAGTTATATATGCAATACGCCATCAATAAAAAGTGCGATTTTTATAGCGAGTAAATACTCATTTAAAAAAATCATTATAGTTTTCAAGGCGGCTGCCGTTAATTATTATGACCCTAGCCTCTTTCGAGGCACTTTTCTTCCGGGACGTAAATCAATGAAGGATAACGGCAGTACAAAATACGACCTGCTTATTGAGCGCCTGTGTGAAACGTTTGGTGCGCTCTACCAGGGTGTCACCATCGATAAAAACTGGCTGTGCGAACGGTTTGGCATTGCGGAGCGAACCGCCTACCGGGATCTCGCCAGGCTGGCTCACGTGTTAGACGAAGTATCTAACGGACGCTTTAAGCTAACGGCGAATCTGCTGCCGTCGCTCCATACTGGTCACCTGGCAGAGTTTGCCAGCTTTGCCGGCGTTGCACATTTGTTCCCGCATCATGACGGCCAGTCTCTGCGTAAGCGCATGAACAACGCCGACAATATTGCTATTCACGGTGCCTGCAGCCGGGAGAATCAGCAGTATGGCGATCTCATGAATAGCCTCGATAATTCGATCACCTCCCGCACGGAAGTCACCTGCTTTTACCGCGAAAAAAACCGTCGTCTGCAACCGTATCGGCTCATTAACCACTATGGCCTCTGGTATCTGGCCGCAGTAGAGCAGGGCTGCCTGAAATCATTTGAGCTGGCGCGCATTGCAGAGTTTGCCACGACTCAAACAACATTTGAGCTGGAGGCTGACGTCGTTGAAGAGCTTGAGACGACCCCCGGCATCCGCTTCGGTAAAAGAACCGAAGTGACGCTGCACGTCTCTGCCCATGCGGCCACTTTCGTCACGCGCCGCCCGCTTTTCCCCGCCCAGCGTCTGTTGAAGGAACATAAGGACGGCAGCATTACCATTGCGACGGCGATCAGCGACCAGGACACGCTGTTTCGCTGGTTACGCTACTGGCTGCCCGACATTCGTATTCTTGGCCCAGCCACGTTGAGCGCGGCTTTCACGCAGGATCTACAGGCACGCTGCAAACCCGCTATACGCGAACAGCTGCAGGACGCTTAATTCACCCGTCTCTTTGCGGCGACCAGGTCAATGTAGTCCTGCACCTGGCGCTGCTTTCGTGGGGAGAGCTTGCTGATTTTCCGCACTGATTGCATCAGCTCCTCTTCAACGGGTTTAGCGATCAGCACGATGCACCCGTTCAGCACCCGAACATCCATCTCCGTACCGGTTGGGAAACCGGCCTCTTCCAGCCACTGGCCTTTTATGGCGATGGCGGGCACATGAACATGGTCATGAAAGCGTGTCGCATAGCTGACGGTTAAACGGCGTTGGGTAACGGGTTCTACAAGACCATGTTCATCAAGACAATGTTCATCTGCCATGGTAACGGCTCCTTAGCAAGAAAGAGGCAGTGCGCCGAAAAGAGAATGACTGTAATTATATACAGTATATTGCGGCTGGCTATTTAGAAAAACTCAAATCAATGTTTAGAAATTGTGGGTTCGCCACTCTCTTGACCCATGACAAGGCAGCGTCGGTAGCAGCCTCTTTATAATCAGGGACGTTTCCTCTCTCTGGTGTGAACCCATGGCTTACCAACTCGATCTCAACTGGCCGGAATTTCTTGAAAAGTACTGGCAAAAACAACCGGTTGTTTTAAAAAACGCGCTGCGCAACTTCGTTGATCCTATCAGCCCCGACGAGCTGGCAGGGCTGGCAATGGAGCCAGAAGTCGACAGTCGTCTGGTCAGCTATCACAACGGCCAGTGGCAGGCCAGCAACGGCCCGTTTGAGCACTTTGATCACCTGGGCGAAACCGGCTGGTCGCTGCTGGCGCAGGCCGTCAACCATTGGCATATGCCCTCCGCCGAGCTTGTTCGTCCGTTTCGCGTGCTGCCGGACTGGCGCTTAGACGATCTGATGATCTCCTTCTCGGTCCCTGGCGGCGGCGTGGGCCCGCATATCGATCAGTACGATGTCTTTATCATTCAGGGGATGGGCAGCCGCCGCTGGCGAGTGGGCGACAAGCTGCCGATGCGTCAGTTCTGTCCGCATCCGGCGCTGCTGCACGTTGATCCCTTCACGCCGATTATCGATGAAGATCTTGCGCCGGGCGATATTCTCTACATCCCGCCCGGCTTCCCACATGACGGCATCACCCATACCACCGCGCTGAACTACTCTGTCGGCTTCCGGGGACCCAACGGCAGGGATCTGCTCAGCAGCTTTGCCGATTACGCGCTGGAAAACGATCTTGGCAGCGAGCATTACAGCGATCCCGATCTCACCTGCCGCGATCATCCGGGCCGGGTGGAGACCTACGAACTCGATCGTCTACGCACGATGATGATCGATATGATCCGGCAGCCCGAGACGTTTAAACAGTGGTTTGGCAGCTTTGTAACCACGCCGCGCCACGAGCTGGATATCGCGCCCGCCGAACCGCCTTATGAACAGGATGAGGTGTTGGACGCGCTGCTGGGGGGAGAGAGCCTGACCCGCCTGAGCGGCCTGCGGGTGCTGAACGTCGGCGGCAGCGTCTTCATCAACAGCGAGCCGCTGGAGATGTCCGATCCCGCAGCGGCGGATGCGCTCTGTCGCTACACCACCCTCGGTAAAAACGAGCTAGGTGCGGCGCTGGGTAACCCGGTATGCGTGGCGGAGCTGACCGCGCTGATTAACCAGGGCTACTGGTACTTTGATGAGTAGCGTTGGCGTTTTAGCGCCTGCGAATGTGGATCCCGAATCCCGTTTCACCAGGGAGTATATCGTCTCTTAGCGTAAGCGCCGGAATGGTATACTCTCCGGCGTTTTGCTGGCGAAACGCTATCGGCGCACTGTCCCACAGGCTGTCCAGCCGCTGGGCTAGCGCGTCGGCGTGGTTAGCGAAGCTCTCTTCGTTGATGCGTCCGGCGCGGTAGATCACCATCGGTGGCAGGACGGTAAAGCCGGGGTAGTAAAGGATGCCGTGTTGGATCGGAAACAGAATGTCGTCGATGGGGCCGTTAATACCGCGCGGACTGTAGTGTGAGTCCCAGCCGCCGGTGGTCACTAACAGCATGGCCCGTTTGCCGACGAAGCTACCTTCGCCGTAGCGGTCGCCCCAGTGGCTGTCGCTGTGCTCGCCCACGCCGTAGGCAAATCCACAGGCGTAAACGCGATCGACCCAGCCCTTCATAATGGCGGGCATAGAGAACCACCATAGCGGGAACTGGAATATCACCGCATCTGCCCAGCGCAGCTTCTCCTGCTCGCGGGCAATGTCTGCGCTTTGCACACCGTTCTCATAAGCATATTTCGAGTCTACCGACGCATCAAAACGTTCGCCCGTCAGCTCGGCAGTGGTGTCGTCTGCGTCAAGGTGCGCTTTCCACTGCATGGCATACAGGTCTGAAACTTGCACCTCGTGGCCGGTACGCTGCAGATGCGTTACGGCGAAATCTCTTAGCGATCCGTTGAGCGAGCGGGCTTCCGGGTGGGCGTAAACAATCAGTACGTTCATGATCTATTCCAGTAATAAGAAAGAAATGCAGAATAGAGGGGCAGCAGATATAGTAGAAATTAATTGTTAATATCTTTGGTATAGCGATGATTAATATCGGCCAGCTGGATCTCAACCTGTTACTGACCCTTGATGTACTGCTGGCGGAACACAACGTGACGCGGGCGGCGCAGCGTCTGAACCTTTCCCAACCCTCCGTCAGCGTGCAGCTTGCCCGACTCAGAGAGATCTTTAACGATCCGCTTCTGCTTCCCGGGCCGCGCGGCATGATACCTACCGCCAGAGCGGATACGCTGCGTGAGCCGCTGCGGCAGGCGCTTGAGGTGCTCCAAAGTGCCATTGCGCCGGAGGAGGCTTTCGATCCCACCAAGGCGAATCTCACCTGGCGGGTAGCCGCTACCGATTACACCGAAACCGCCATTGTGCTGCCGCTGCTAAACGGCCTGCGCACCGCTGCACCGGGTACTCGGCTAGCAATATATGAACTCAGCCCAGGGCAGAGCGTGCGGCAGGCAGAGCAGGGCGAGCGAGACATCATTTTTCATACCCGTGACAGCGCGCCGCCGGAGCTGCATCAGCGATCGCTGTTTACCGAGCGCTACGTGCTGGCCGGACGCCAGGATCACCCCAGGCTTAAGCGCCGACCCACGCTGGCGCAGTTTTGCCAGCTTGAGCATGTCATGGTGTCTCCGGACGGCGGTGGCTTTAGTGGCGCAACCGACGCTGTACTGGCAACGCATGGCCTCTCACGCCGGGTGGTGCTTTCCGTACCGCATTTTCTGTTTATGCTCAAGGTATTGGCGAGTACCGATCTGGTGGCCGTGGTGCCGGAGCGGCTGGTTAAATCGGTGGGAGGATTAACCGTTGTTGAACCCCCTGTCGAGGTACCGGGCTTTGAAATTTTAATGCTGTGGCACGAGCGCGTGCACCGCGATCCAGGGCATCAGTGGCTGCGGAACTACATTGCTGATTCGATGTAAAACAGAAGGGGAAGCGTATGCTGAAAGGTTTGAACCACCTCACGCTAGCCGTCGTTGATCTAAGACGCAGCGTCGACTTTTACCAGCGTGTGCTGGGACTCGAACTCCACGCGCAGTGGGATAACGGAGCGTACTTTAGCTGCGGCGATCTGTGGCTGTGCCTGTCGGTCGATGCGGCTCGTCAGCAGGTTGCATTCGCTGAAAAAGACTACACCCACTACGCCTTCAGCATTGCCGCACAGGATTTTCCTGCCTTTGTTGCCAGGCTGGAGCAGGCCGAAACGGTATTTTGGAAAGAGAACAGGAGCGAAGGCGACTCCTGCTATTTTCTCGATCCAGACGGGCATCAACTGGAGATCCACGTGGGCGATTTAGCCCAGCGCCTGGCTGCCTGCAGGCAGAGGCCCTACGCGGGTATGCGTTTTACTTCCGACGCATAGCGTTTCAGATTCGCTTCGTTCCCGTACTTATAATGGTAACAGCGCTGGGACAGGGCTGTTACCTTTCGCATTCCATGCTCTTTAGCTGTTCATTTCTTGATAGTTTCCCTGATAAGCATTAGCTTACCCCGCTTTTGTCAACCGACGCCGCTGGCATGCCTGGTGCGCCGCTGCATCACCTGCATTAACACCGTAAGACATAATAATTATGATGACGCCTGAACAAAAATTCGCCCGCTGGGTAAGGGTCAGTATTGCCTCTTTCCTGCTGATGTTTGTCTATTTTATCGTTGCGGATATCTGGATCCCGCTGACGCCGGACTCCACCGTGATGCGCGTGGTGTCGCCCGTTTCCGCCCGCGTCTCGGGCTATGTCGCCCAGGTCTATGTGCACAACAACAGCCAGGTAAAGAAGGGCGATCTGCTGTTTGAGCTGGATCGTACGCCGTTTATCAACCGCGTGGAGGCGGCGCAGATTGCACTGCGGCAGGCGCATCTGACCAACCAGCAGCTTGATGCGCAGATCGCCGCCTCGCAGGCGAGCCTGACCAGCGCCCAGCTTACAGCCCGCAACGACAAGGCCACCTTCGATCGCTATCAGCGCCTGAGCACCACCCAGAACGTCTCCCAGCAGGATCTCGATAAGGTTCGCACCGCGTGGCAGTCCAGCGAGCAATCGGTCAGTAATCTACAGGCAAACATCCGTGCGCTGCACATTCAGCGCGGCGATCGGGACGATGCGCATAACGTTACCCTGCAGAAGTACCAGAACGCGCTGGAAGAGGCGCAGCTTAACCTGGGCTGGACGCAGATCCGCGCCGAGGCGGATGGCACCATCAGCAACCTGCAGCTCAGCCCTGGCTGGTACGCCTCTGCCGGATCGGCAGCGCTGGCGTTAGTGAGCAATAACACCGATATCGTGGCCGACTTCCGTGAGAAGAGCCTGCGCCATACAAAACCGGGGACGGATGCCGCAGTGGTCTTTGATGCGCTGCCGGGCCAGGTGTTCCATGCTCGGGTGACCTCCCGCGACGCTGGGATCCTGGCGGGCCAGGAGGCGGTGAACGGCGATCTATCCCAGCCGGAAACCTCTAACCGCTGGGTGCGCGATGCCCAGCGAATGCGTATCCACGTCGTGCTGGATGAGCCGCTGGCGCAGCCGCTGCCAACCGGGGCGCGCGCCACCGTTCAGCTCTACAACAGCGAAGGGCCGTTTGCCCATTTCTTCTCCGGCCTGCAAATCCACCTGGTTAGTTTGCTGCATTATGTCTATTAGTACGCTGGCCCGCGTTTTTTCGCCTCACGACAAGGTCGTCTACTCGGCGAACGATTTCCGCCAGACGCTGCGTATTGCGCTGGCGGGGACGCTAGCGTTAAGCATTTCGAGCTTCTACAACGTTCAGTACGGCGTCTTCTTTGTGGTCTACCCGCTGATGCTGATGTCGCTGGTGCCGGTCTTCAATGGCCACGTGGCGAGGCAGTTTATCTTCAGCTCGGTCATCAACTGCATTGAGATGGTGCTGATCATCGGCTTTCTGTCGCAATGGCCGGTGATCATGACGCTGGTGGTCTTTGCCCTGTACGTGGTGCGCTTTCGCTTTATGAGTCAGGGGCCGCTGTTTCTCTTCGGTTCGATGGGGGTGGTATGCCAGAGCACGATGCTCAACTTTATGAGCTATCCCACTAACGACTGGCACGTGCTGTTCTTTTCGAATATTGAGGCCTGCGTGATGGCGGTCTGCCTGAGCGCGCTGCTGCACTACCTGATCCCGGACGTCGAGCCGCGTATGCGCCCACCGGTGATCGAGAAAGACGCTGCCCGCATCCGCCATGAGTCGCTGCTCTCCGGCATCGTGGCAACGGTGATCTTTATCGTCTTCCAGGTGTGTAACCTCAGCGACTCGCTGTCGGCGCTGATGGCGGGCGTGCTCAGCCTCTTCCCGATGAGCTACCGTGGCGCAGTGCTCAGCTCAATATGGCGAATCGCGGGCGTGGTGCTGGGCTGCGTCTATATTCTGCTGATCCAGCTGGTGCTCTACGATCACAGCAGCCATATGCTGCTGATGATGCCGCTGATCTGTCTCGGGCTAGGGGTGGGTGCGCGGCTGCATACCATGGAGAAGGTGGGGGCGGGCGTGGGCTTTGCCAGCATCACCACCCTTGGGATCATGTTTGGCCAGAATATGCACCCTAATCAGGATCTGGTGTTCAGCGATCTCTACCGTATCGTCTCGGTTACCGTGTCGCTGTTCATTACCCTGACGCTCGTGTTCCTGGTTCACCTGCTGCTCAACCGCTTCGCGGCTACGCGTTACGTGATACCGCCACCCGCCTGATCAGCCGGCAAACAGCCCCGGCAGCTGTGACAGGAGCCACAGGATAAGCCCGATGGTGCCGCCGACCAGCGTGCCGTTGACGCGGATAAACTGCAGATCTTTGCCGATGTTGAGCTCGATCTGCTGCGACATCTCTTTTGCATCCCAGCTCTTGACCGTATCGCTGATGTGGCGGGTCAGGAACTGGGCAAACTCCGGGGCCACACTTTGAGCGGCCTGCTCAAGATGCTGATTAAACGAGGCGCGCAGGGCGCTATCCGCCACCAGCGTTTCGCCAAACCACTGTCCGGCCTCGGCGATGCGCAGCTGCACTTTTGAGTTTTCACTCTCCATATCGGCCTTCAGCCAGTTGCGCAGATCGCCCCACAGCTCGCCCAGATAGCGGTTAAACGCTTCGTCCTCTTTCAGGTAGGTCTTGGTGCTCTCTGCCCGGGCGGCCATCTCCGGATCGTGCTTCAGCCGATCGATAAGCTTCAGGGTGGCTTTGTCAAAGGCCTGGCGGATCTGGTGGGCCTGGTCATGGCTGATGTCATCCAGCAGGGAGTTCACCGCGCTGGAGACCATCTCCGCGCTCTGCTCCCCCAGCCACTCGGTGGGCAGCAGCTTCGCTTTACGCGGATGCTCGGTCTTCAGCCAGCGCACGATGTGGTGGGCAATAAAGTCGCGGGTGCTCTGGCGTTGGATCAGCATCAGAAGCTGGGCGATCAGCGAGTCCAGCAGCACCTGATGGCGGTTGTTTTTGGTCAGGCTCTCCAGCACCAGCGCGGTGGTGCCAGAGAGATCGACCTTATCGATCGCCTTGTGCACGGCGCGTTTGAGCAAGTTCTGGATGCGGGCATCGTCGGTGAGATCGAGAAAGCCGCTCATCACCTGCAACAGGTGTTGACCTACCCGACGGGCGTTATCCGGCTGGCTGAACCAGGAGCCGATCATCAGCGCAGGCTCGTGACGGCGAATCAGCGCGATCAGCGACTGGGTATCGAGAAACTTCTCTTGCACGAAGATGCCGAGATTATCGCCGATCCGCTCCTGATTACGCGGGATGATCGCCGTATGGCGGGAAATAAAGGGCAGCGGCACGCGGCGGAACAGCGCCACCACCGCAAACCAGTCGGCCAGCGCGCCTACCATTGCCGCTTCGGCGACGGCCTTCACTGCGCCAACCAGGCGGGTGGGCGGCAGAAACAGGGTGGTAGCAAAGGTCGCCGCGGCGATCAGCAGCAGCGACAGGGCCAGGCGCTTGGCGCGTTTAAGTTCGGCTAATTTATCCATCTACTCATCATAGATCCCTGACGACTAAATAGAAATCCCGATCAGGGTTTCCAGCGCCGCGAAGCGGTCTCTTTCTCGTAGGGCATCGGCGAGGGACGGGAGATGAATTCAATGATGCCGCCCCACGGCGTGCTGCCGTAGCAGAACTGGTTGCCGTCGCCATACTCGGTAGGGAAGGTAAGCGGCTTGGGCTCGGTGAACATCTTGCCGCCGGCCTCTTCGAAGCGCTGCGTTGCCTGCTCGATATTATCGGTATAGACCGCAAAGTGTTGCAGACCATAGTCGCTGGCCCGCTGGGGTTGGTCCTGATCCGGCCCCTGCATCTCAAATAGCTCGATGCCCGGACCGTTGTGCAGCTTCAGCATCCTGACCGCTTTCACCTGGGTGCCAGGGGCAAGACGCAGCGTGTGCTGCTGGGCGTCCTGGTCAATCTCCTGACCAGGCGAGACGGATTCATAGAGCAGCTCTGCGCCCAGGGCGGCACAGAAGAAGGTGGTTGCCTGCTTGATGTCCGGTACGGTAATGCCGATATGGTCCATACCGCGAATAGTGGCTTCGCTCATGATCTCTCCCGATGAACAGTCAGTGATTTTATCCATGCGTTTAAGCGTAGAAGGTGAAGGTACTATCGCGCAAATGCTGGGCTATTCTCTACTTCGCAGAGGACTCAGAACCGTCTGTTTATGCCAGATAATCCATGCGCGATCACACATTTCAACTACCCTTATTAACCTTATCAGCATCTTTTACTGCTAACCAGGAGGTATTTGAGATGGCCTATCAGACAGTGAATCCATTCACAAATCAGCTTGTTAAAGAGTATCCGTCCCATACTGATGCGGATATCGAGGCGACGCTGAAAAAAGCGGATGCGCTATACCACTCCTCATGGTCAAAGGGCGATATTGAGAAGCGTCTACCTATACTGCTTAAGCTTGCCAATCTGCTGGAGGAACGTTCAGAGGAGCTGGCGAAAATTGCCACCCAAGAGATGGGCAAACTGATCGAGCAGAGCCGCGGAGAAGTGAAATTGTGTGCGAGCATTGCGCGCTACTATGCCGATAATGCCGATACTTTCCTTGCGCCGGTAAAATACAACTCCGATCTGGGCGACGCCTGGGTTGAGCATCACCCCATCGGCGTGCTGATGGCGGTAGAACCGTGGAACTTCCCTTACTATCAGCTGATGCGCGTTCTGGCCCCGAACCTGGCTGCCGGTAACCCGATTATCGTTAAACATGCTAGCATCGTGCCGCACTGCGCGGAAATCTTCGAGCAGCTGGTGCGAGAGGCGGGGGCGCCAGAGGGGGCGTATACCAACCTGTTTATCTCTTCGGACCAGGTGTCCAACATCATTGCTGACGATCGCGTTCAGGGCGTAGCGCTGACCGGCTCTGAAACGGCAGGCAGCGCGGTAGCAGCGCAGGCGGCCAAGAAGCTGAAGAAAGCGACCCTTGAACTGGGCGGTAATGACGTCTTTGTCGTACTGGACGACAGCGATCTGGATAAAGCCGTTGAGGTGGGCGTCACCGCGCGTCTGCAAAACGCCGGTCAGGTCTGTACAGCCGCGAAGCGCTTTATTGTGCAGGAATCCATCGCAGATAAGTTCCTGGAGAAATATACCGACGCCTTCCGCCAGGTGAAGATCGGTGACCCGATGGATGAGTCTACGACCTTAGGCCCGCTATCGTCTAAAGACGCGCTGGAAACGCTGACCAAGCAGGTTAACGAGGCGGTGAAAAACGGAGCGAAGCTGCATCTTGGCGGTAAGCCCGTTGAGCGCGAAGGTAACTTCTTCGAGCCAACGATCCTGACCCACATCACCCGCGACAATCCGGCCTATTTTGAAGAGTTCTTCGGTCCGGTGGCGCAGATTTACGTGGTCAAAGATGATGATGAGGTTGTGCAGCTGGCGAACGACTCAAACTACGGTCTGGGCGGCTCTATCTTTAGCCAGAATATCGATCGGGCAAAAGCCCTGGCGTCACGTATCGAGACTGGGATGGTTTACATCAACTCCCTGACCGATACCGCACCGGAACTGCCGTTCGGCGGCGTTAAGCGCTCCGGCTTTGGTCGCGAGCTGTCGGATCTGGGGATCAAAGAGTTTGTGAACCAGAAGCTGGTAGTGGTGAGTAAGTAGCGTCAGCAAGTAACTTCCACGCCCCCTGTCGCGAGGGAGGGGGTTATTCCATTGCCACCTTTACCGCATTGCCCAGTTTCTCCATCACCGCCTGATGCTTCTCATTTGGCGGTAACGCGCAGTTAATTCGCACGCAGTTGCGATACTTCCCTGATGCTGAAAACAGCGATCCCGGTGCCACCTGGATTTTCAGCCGGCACAGCTGTTGCGCCACGCAGACCATGTCGACCTGCTCGGGCAGTTCCACCCACAGCATAAACCCACCCTTCGGACGCGTGATGCAGATCCCTTCCGGAAAATACTCACGCACCCAGCAGGTATAGATTTCCATATTACGCTGATAGATCTGGCGCATCCGCCTGATATGACGATGGTAATGTCCGTCTTTGATAAAGCTGGCCGCCGCCAGCTGAGTTACCGGGACGTTGCTGCCGACCATGGCGTACTTCATCTGCAAAAACCGGTCGTGGTAGCGCCCAGGCACAATCCAGCCCACGCGCAGGCCAGGCGCGACGGTTTTGGTAAAGGAGCTGCACAGCATGACCCGGCCATCAATATCCCAGGAGTGGATCGTGCGTGGGCGCGGGTAGTCAGTCGCCAGTTCGCCATAGACGTCATCTTCAAAAATGACGATGTCATGGCTCTGGGCAAGAGCAAGAAGCGCCCGCTTACGCGCGTCCGGCATAATAAACCCAAGCGGGTTATTACAGTTCGGCACGGTAATAATTCCCTTGATTGGCCACTGGGCCAGCGCCAGCTCCAGCGCCTCCACGCTCATACCCGTTTCTGGATCGGTCGGTATCTCAATGACCTTGAAACCCAGGCTGCGCAGAAGCTGCATGGTGCCGTAATAGGTGGGGGACTCAATAGCGATGATATCGCCAGGGCGGCACACCGCCAGCAGGGCAAGCGAAAGCCCGCTCTGGCTGCCGCTGGTAATAATGATATCCTCCGCGCTCACCACCGAGCCGCCGTCTAACATCAGGCGGGCAAGCTGCTCCCGCAGCTCCACGCGGCCGGTCAGGGCGTCATAGCCGAGGATCTCATCGAGGTTATGCTGTACCAGGCGTTTTAGCTCGCGCCAAAGCGGTTGCAGGCTAGGCTGCTGGATATCCGGCGCGCCGCTGCTAAAAGGAATAATCTCTTTGTCCTTGTGGCCTTTGAGCATATCGATCACCTGATCCCACTGGGTGATCTCTACCGGACGCTGTACCGGCCGCGACATGGGCGGCACAGGCGGCTGCACCTTGCGCGGCGCAACAAAGTAGCCGGATCGCGGCTGCGGGGTAATAAGCTGCCGCGTTTCAAGGGTCTGATATGCCTGCTGAACGGTACTGATGCTCACGCCATGCTCCTGGCTCAGGCTGCGCACCGACGGGAGTTTTTCTCCATAGCGATACAGGCCTTGCTCAATGCGCTCGGCTAAGAGCTCCGCCAGACGTTGATACCGTGCCATGCTGTATCCTTATTCATTGCCATACAGATTAAAAAATCAGTACAGATCTATGCTAATGACGCTGTTCAGATACCGTTTTAGCGCATCTGTATGGAAAACAAAATGGTTTTGTGAGTCTGTATTGTTTATGCCTCTCTCGCTGAAAATAGAGCTTCAGTCAACGCGAGGAGGCAGAGAATGGAATTTCATGAAAACAGAGGTAAAAGACCCTTTATCGGCTTTGTCATCCTCTGGCGAGCGATAAAAAAATGGCATCTGCGGAGCCAGGCGCAGCGCACCCTGCGAAAAATGAGCAATGAGCAGCTAAAGGATATAGGGCTGCGACGGGGTGAAGTGGAGTAATGCCGTAGCCAGCAGGATTTACACTTGCCGGGCCTAGGGTCCGGCAAAAAACAACGTTGCTAAAATCCATACCCCAAACCCCATCAGCACCGCACCGGCGATCCGCTCGATAACGACCACCGCCGCCGAGAGGCGTTTTTGCACTGGCGGCAAACCAATCAGCATCACCACCAGCAGATCCCACACCAGCACCACGATGACCATCCAGATGCCGCTTACCGACTGCTGGAGCAGCGTAACGTTAGGCCCCAGCAGCGAGGCCATTAGCGCCAGGTAGAACAGGGCGTTCTTCGGGTTGAGCAGCGCCGAAGCCAGTCCCATTAGCACCTGCTTCACCAGCGACGGGCGGCCAGCATCGACCCCTTGTAGGGCGAGATTGCCCGGCCTGCTGCGAATAAGCTGGCTGCCTATCCACAGCAGGTACGCCGCCCCGGCCACTTCGATCAGGGAGAACAGCAGGGGTGAGCGCCGTAGCTCACTCCAGCCAATAATCGCCAGCGCAATGTAGACGGCGTTGCCTGCGGCGATGCCAACGCACAGCCCGATGCTGCCGCGCAGGCGGTAGCGGATAGCGTAGCCCGTCAGCAGAAAGAAGTCCGGGCCGGGGCTGAGCAGGGCGACAAAGTGTGACAGCGCCAGCATGGCAAACGCGGCGGGAAACAGGGTATGTAACAGATCCATAGCGGCCTCAGAGAGTAAACCTGAGGCCATCCTACGGCGTGCGGGGCATTAATTATTGTCAGATATTGATCGGCCCGTGGCGTACTGACGCGGCGTGGCTGCGGTATAGCTGACAAAGGTCTTATGGAAGTGGCTCTGATCGGCAAAGCCGCTTTGGTAGCCAACGTCGGCAATATCCGCCCCGGCGCGCAGGCGCGTTTTGGCAAACTCAATCCGGGCGCTATTGAGAAAGGTGATAGGCGTCAGGCCCATATCCTGCTTAAAGGTGCGGATCAGCGTCTCTTTGCGTAGGGAAAACTGATGAGCCAGCGCATCCAACGAGGGCGGAGCCACCATGTTCTCAAGCAGCGTTTCCTGCAGTTGCAGGCTGATAGGGCGCAGCGTGGCAGGTTGGGCGGGCTCAGCGGGAAGTGCGGCGAGCAGCGTCTCGACTGCCTGAGAAGAGAGGTTCTCAATGGCTTGCAGATAGTGACGGAACAGGGATTCGCTCCGCACAATCTGGGACGCGGGCTGAAAATCCGTTTCAATGTAGAGCATATGGTAACTGCGAGGCTGCCCGTCCACCGGATTGCAGCTGTGCGGGGCATGCGCGGGAATGATCATCAGATCTCCCGGCGAAAGCAGATACGTTTTGTCATTACAGACGCAGCGGGTTTGCCCCTCGACGATGGCACCGATCGACAGTTGGGCATGGCTGTGCGTCTTATATGCCTGGCGGCTCTGCCAGGTGGAGCGTAACTCCACCCATGGCAGCAGCGGCGAGCGCCAGAATGTTTGCGAGATATCGCGAGTCACTGCGTTTTTAACTCAGCAAAGGCCGCTCGGATCTCCTCCTCCGGCAACTGGACGCCGATAAACACCAGCGTGCTGTGCGGTGGCTCGTCGTCCCAGGGACGGTCCCAGTCGGCGCTGTAGAGGCGTTGTACGCCCTGAAACAGCAGGCGGTTGGGTTCGCCGTCGATCCACAGCATTCCCTTGTAGCGCAGCAGCCTTTCGGCAAAGCTGAGCAGCAGGTTCTCCATCACCCGGGAGACCGCGCCAATCTCTACCGGGTAGTCCAGCTCCACCACAATAGACGAAATAGCGTTCTGCTTGTCCGCCATAAAGTGGAAGCGCGGCGTCGCGGGCACGACGTTCTCCTCCAGCATAAAACCATTGGTATTAAACAGCAGCGCCAGGTCGATGTCACCGTGGGTGACGGTATAGATCGGTGCTCGGGCGTTGATGCGCTGTAGCCGCTCGCGCAGGGCCTCGGCGCTGCCCGCCACGTCGGTTTTGGTCAGCAGAATGCGGTCGGCGTAGCCTACCTGGGACTGGGCAAGGGTGAACTGGTTCATCTGCCCGTCGGCGTGCACCGCATCCACCAGAGCAATGACGCCGTCCAGCAGGTAGCGCTGGCAGAGGATCTCGTGGGAGAAGAAGGTCTGAATAATCGGGCCGGGATCGGCCATGCCGGTGCACTCGATCACCAGTCGGTCAAAGGCGATATCGCCTCGGTCGAGGCCGTCGAGCAGATCCAGCAATGCGCTCTCCAGTTCGTTGGAGCGGGAGCAGCAGATGCAGCCGTTGGTCAGGGTTTTGATCTGCGTAGCGCGATCGCCAATCAGCTGATCGTCAACGGAGACTTCGCCAAACTCGTTCTCAATGACCGCAATTTTGTAGCCGTGCTGTTCGTTGAGGATGTGGCGCAGCAGGGTGGTTTTGCCTGCGCCAAGAAAACCGGTAAGAAGCGTTACTGCAATGGGTGTCATAGTGTCTCCTAACAGCAGCTGCTTCCGCCGCTGCCGTAGCGTGCTTCCTGTCGCTCGCGGAAGAACTCGTTATAGGTCATGTAGGGCTTATCCGGGTGATTGGTCTTCATATGCTCAACGTAGTTGTCATAGTCAGGAATTCCAATCAGCATTTTCGCGGCCTGGCCGAGATACTTTTTTGCTTCACCTAAGTTACCAAACATGTGGCGTTCCTGATATTACAAAAGCCCGGCAAGATTGCCGGGCCGAAAAACGTAGGCCGGATAAGCGCAGCACCATCCGGCGTTTCGTTAATTAGTGGTGTGAAGAGGTCTTCACGCCGCCTTCCGGCACCGGCACGTACGGCGTCTCTTTATCCGTACGGATCGTGCTGTTGCGGGCCTTCATCCAGGTTTTGAAGCCGTAGAAGATGATGCTGTACACCACCACCAGGAAGAGGATGCTCAGCCCGGCGTTGGTGTAGTTGTTGACGACGATGTGGTTCATGTTCGCCACTTCCTGGGCGGTCAGCTCGCTACCGGCGGCAATACGCGCTTTGTACTGGTTCGCCATGTAGAAGAAGCCTTCCATCTGCGGGTTGTCGCTGAACAGCTTCAGCCCCAGCGCCCAGGTGGTACAGATCAGCAGCCAGACGGCCGGTACTACGGTCACCCAGATGTACTTGGTACGCTGCATCTTAACCAGCACCACGGTACCCAGCACCAGCGCTACGGCGGCCAGCATCTGGTTAGAGATGCCAAACAGCGGCCACAGGCTCTTCACGCCGCCCAGCGGATCCACCACGCCCTGATAGAGCAGGTAGCCCCAGAGGCCCACGCAGCCTGCGGTACCGATAATACCCGCCACCAGAGAGTCGGTTTTCTTCAGGAACGGCACGAAGTTACCCAGCAGATCTTGCAGCATAAAACGGCCAGAGCGGGTCCCGGCATCCAGCGCGGTCAGGATAAACAGCGCTTCGAACAGAATGCCGAAGTGATACCAGAAGCCCATGTCCGCCCACGGCAGAATTTTGTGGAACACGTGGGCGATACCGACTGCCAGCGTTGGCGCTCCGCCGGCGCGGTTCAGCACGGACGGTTCACCGATATCCTTCGCGGTTTGCAGGATCTGCTCAGGGGTGATAACAAAGCCCCAGGAGCTGACCGTAGCGGCGGCATGAGCAGTAACGTCTTGCAGCTGCGCCATGATCGCCGGGGCGTTCGCACCGCCCAGCTCGTGCAGGTTCGGCATCACGATACCCAGACCGGCAGGCGGGGTGTTCATGGCAAAGTAGAGGCCCGGCTCGATAATTGAGGCCGCTACCAGCGCCATAATCGCGACGAAGGATTCCATCAGCATCGCGCCGTAACCAATAAAGCGGGCGTCGGTTTCACAGGCCAGCAGCTTCGGCGTCGTGCCGGAGGCGATCAGCGCGTGGAAGCCGGATACGGCGCCACAGGCGATGGTGATAAACAGGAACGGGAACAGCGCGCCTTTCCACAGCGGACCGGTACCGTCAATGTACTGGGTCATGGCGGGCATCTTCAGCTCTGGATTGAGGATCACGATACCAATGGCCAGGCCGACGATAACGCCAATCTTCAGGAAGGTCGCCAGATAGTCACGCGGGGCGAGGATCAGCCACACCGGCAGCAGGGCGGAGACAAACGCATAGCCAATCAGGGTGAAGGTGATGGTGGTGTCTTTAAAGGTCAGCGCCGGGCCCCAGTACGGGTCGGCCGCAATCACGCCGCCGAAGTAGATAGAGGCCACCAGCAGCACGATACCAATCACCGACACTTCGCCCACGCGGCCCGGGCGCAGGAATCGCATGTAGATCCCCATAAACAGCGCGATTGGCACGGTGGAGCAGACGGTGAAGACGCCCCACGGGCTTTCCGCCAGCGCCTTAACGACGATCAGCGCCAGTACGGCGAGGATGATAATCATGATCAGGAAGCAGCCGAAGAGAGCGATAGTGCCCGGCACCGGACCCATCTCCTCTTTGATCATCTCCCCGAGAGAAGCGCCGTTACGGCGGGAGGAGATAAACAGCACCATAAAGTCCTGCACCGCGCCGGCCAGCACGACGCCAGCCAGCAGCCAGAGCGTACCGGGCAGGTAGCCCATCTGTGCGGCCAGCACCGGGCCGACCAGCGGGCCTGCCCCGGCGATAGCGGCAAAGTGGTGACCAAACAGCACGTTACGGTTGGTCGGGACGTAGTTCAGGCCGTCATTGTTAATGACCGCCGGGGTGGCGCGGGTCGGGTCGAGCTTCATGACCTTCTGCGCGATGTAGAGGCTGTAGTAGCGATAAGCCACGAGGTAAACGGAGACCGACGCGACGACGATCCACAGGGCGCTTACGTTTTCACCCCGCCGTAAGGCGACAACCGCCAGACAGAAAGCACCGATGATCCCGAGGATCATCCAGGGTATGTGCTTGAGTAGCTTTTTATTATCCATATCAGACCTGGCTATAGGAAAAAGATTACAGGAGTAGGAGGCGTTAAATTGATAAATTTTCCCTGAGGATCATGGCAAACGGCGAGCAGAAAACGGGCAATATGTGGTCGAGCGGTTGAATGTGAGGGGTAAGCGGTCGCAGGAGAGCGATAAGCGGTTTTAACGGGGCGTGAACGGGAAAAAGAGTGTGATGTGGATCACTGGTTAAATCGCAAACCAGCCTTGGCTTTGCTCAGTAAGACCCCAGTTTACATGGGGCCTTATGCATTTATGACTTAATAGCTATCGTTTTATCACCGACTTGTATATCTACACTACCATCCCTGTTGCCCTCGATGCGCATCAGTAGATCTTTGTCGATGCATTTACCGTCATCATTGTTGAAGCACAGCATATCCTGGGTATCAGCGTTAAAAATTCTGATATCGCCATTTGGTTTTGCCTTAAATCCGTCGCCATAATTCCAAACGCTGATATACCAGTCTCCGTTTTTAGCCGGAACAGGGATGCTGAATTTTTCCTTCAGGATCTGTTTATGATCTCGCCACCAATCTACCTTCCCGTTGTCAGTAAGGGGAAAATGCTTAACCGCAACGTTAGCAAAGTTCAACTCACGATCGACGGCCATGATTTCACCTTTTCTCGGGAGATTTAAGCAGCTAATGGTAATAACCAATAAGGCGAGGATGAAAAGCAAGTATTTAAATTTAAGCATTTTTCTTCCCTTTGATTGTCACAACTGTTTCCATATTCGTAAAGAATGGCTTAAATCCATAGCTCTTAGATCTTTGTAATACAAACCATGTTTTAAAAAAGTAAAACTGATTGAATTTCCAGCTTTTTATATCATTCTGATCTAAGCCGAAATGATCCTGGATTTTATATCTTATTGATGCACTATATTCACTATTATTAATGTTAAGCTCATTAATGTAAATTTCAGTACTGTATGTATCATGCACAGCTAAACCTAGACCATTAAAGTTATCTTTAAACCCTGTAAATTTTGGGAGAACACCACCTTTAATGTTTAATGTTATTTGTGGTATTACTTCAGCTGGCAACTTCCTTGTTTGCCAATCAATATTCTTGTCTAAAATTTGTTTGATTCTTTTCAGAGAGCTATTGGATGAGTCATCAGAAATGATATTGTGGTTAAGCGCTGCATTTAAAGTTGCATTATTGAAGCTATGACCGTTCGTTGTCTGCATATGAGTAAACATTTCTTTTATGATCCTATTGTAAGGACCTAAAAAAGAGAAAGGCAACGCTAGTTTCTTCAAATCATCGAACATTAATCTTATACACTCTTGCTTACTAATTTTTTTGCCGGGCGTTGGTAAGTAAAAACGATTCTGGGGATGGTTGAAAGGTGATATGAGCTCCATTGTGTAAGGATTGACTACTGTGGATACGTCACGCAAATTTAAGTGGTTTTGCAGAAACGAATCCGGCAAATCGCCATACCTCATATCGTCTGAACTACTATCGTTAAATTTTTTCTGTGTAGAGTAGATAAGAATGGGTTCCATACCATCAATCTCCATTGCTTGCTGATTGTTCAAGTCTAAACATCGCGAGAAAAAAGTGCACTCCTAAAAATGTCAGCAAGTGCAGAGGCTTGGTTGCTACTGGCTCTCCTTTAGTAGACTAGCCCCATCTTCAGGATCACGTTTCAACGACTACACCACACAACTATTCGGTAAAGTTTTCCTGTTCCAGGCCGAAAAACTGTTATCCCTCTAAAGGAATGAGAAAACATGTTAAACCGTATCAAAATTGTGACCAGTTTACTTCTGGTCCTTGCACTATTTGGCCTGTTACAAATCACCTCCGGCGGACTGTTCTTCAGCGCGCTGAAACACGACAAAGATAACTTCACCGTTCTGCAAACCATCCGTGAGCAGCAGTCTACGCTCAACGGCAGCTGGGTTGCCCTGCTGCAGACCCGTAACACGCTTAACCGTGCCGGGATCCGCTACATGATGGATCAGAACAACATCGGCAGCGGCACCACCGTTGCCGAGCTGATGCAGATTGCCAGCGCCTCCCTGAAACAGGCGGAGCAGCGCTGGAACGAGTATCAGGCTCTGCCGCACGATCCGCGTCAGAACGATGCCGTAACCCAGGAGATCAAGCGCCAGTATGATATCTATCACGGTGCGCTGGCTGAGCTTATCCAGCTGCTGGGCGCAGGCAAAATCAACGAGTTCTTTGACCAGCCAACCCAGGGTTACCAGGATGGATTCGAGAAAGAGTACGTTGAGTTCCTGAAGCAGAATGACCATCTTTATGACCTCGCCGTCGAGGACAACAACAACTCCTACAGCCTGGCGATCTGGATCATTATCGGCGTGCTGCTGGCCGTGCTGGCGGTGATTGTTGCCGTCTGGTTCGGTATTAAAAACGTGCTGATCTCCCCGCTCAACCGTCTGGTGGAGAGCATCCGCCATATCGCTGGCGGCGATCTGGTGCAGAAGATCGACGTGCACGGTGCTAACGAGATGGGCCAGCTGGCAGAAAGCCTGCGTCACATGCAGGGCGAGCTGATGCGTACCGTGGGTACGGTACGTACCGGTGCGAACGAGATCTACAGCGGCGCAAGCGAAATCGCGATGGGCAACAACGATCTCTCCTCCCGTACCGAGCAGCAGGCTGCTTCTCTGGAAGAGACCGCTGCCAGCATGGAAGAGCTGACCGCGACCGTGAAGCAGAACGCCGAAAACGCCCGTCAGGCGAGCCATCTGGCACTTAGCGCCTCTGAGACCGCGCAGAAGGGCGGCAAAGTGGTGGATAACGTGGTACAGACTATGCGTGACATCGCTGGCAGCTCGCAGAAAATCGCTGACATCATCAGCGTGATCGACGGCATCGCTTTCCAGACCAACATCCTGGCGCTGAACGCGGCGGTAGAAGCGGCACGTGCCGGTGAGCAGGGCCGTGGTTTTGCGGTGGTGGCAGGTGAAGTACGTAACCTGGCCCAGCGCAGCGCCCAGGCCGCTCGCGAAATTAAGAGCCTGATCGAAGACTCCGTAGGCCGCGTCGAGCTGGGTTCAACCCTGGTTGAGAGCGCCGGTGAGACCATGGACGAGATCGTCAATGCGGTGACCCGCGTAACAGACATCATGGGCGAAATCGCCTCTGCGTCCGACGAGCAGAGCCGCGGTATCGACCAGGTGGGCCTGGCGGTTGCCGAGATGGATCGCGTTACCCAGCAGAACGCCTCGCTGGTACAGGAATCTGCCGCAGCCGCGGCGGCGCTGGAAGAGCAGGCGAGCCGTCTGACCCAGGCCGTAGCGGTGTTCCGTATTATGCAGGATCAGCGTAAAGAGGCCCGTGACCAGGCTATCATCGCCAAAGCCTCAGCGCCGCTGGCGACCCGCAAACCGGCCGTTGCCGACGCGGGCGATAACTGGGAAACCTTCTAAGTTGTAATAACGCCGGGTGGCGCTGCGCTTACCCGGCCTACTCATGCTGCTCACACAAAACAGCTAGCCCTCGGTTTTTACCACCTTAATCTCCACCATCCCAATTCCTAATCTGCGCGGTGAGTGGCCGAGAATATTCCCTTCGTTGGTAGACTGCGGATCCGGCGGCACAATCGTCAGCGTATTGCTATGCGACGGGTTATGGAACCGCAGCGTGGTGGTAGAGACCTCATTGCCTAAAGTTAGTGTCTGCTCACTATCACCTATCCGCACCGGGATTGGTTTGTTGGCGTTCGGGCCATAGGCTTTAGCCGTGATAACCAGATCGAAATTTTCCGGCAGCGGCGCGTTGTACTCAATCTTCACCTCTTCACCCAGCTGCGCGTTGGACCAGCGCCCCCAGCTCTCCGGGCGAGAGATGCCGCTAAACTGCTTCACCTCTTCCGGCGCGCCCGCCACGTTAAAGATAAAGCTGTCTGCCTTATAGCGAACGTCATTATCTACCACCTTGAGCATATCCACGTTGCGCTGATAGCGGGCGGTGTCGATGACCGTATCCTTAAACGCGGTTTTGCCTTGCCACTGGGCGCTGTCGACGTGCTGTACCCTTTGCTGACCGCCCAGCTGACCCTGCGAGACGCACCAGTCGGTGGAGAGCGCCAACTGCTGGGCCCACATCTGCGCCATCTTGTAGCAGCGATCGACCCAGACAAAGTTATCCCGTGGCGCGAAGTCGGCGAGCTGGAAGCGCAGCGGCGCAGAGTACTCGCTCTCTGGCAGCGGCTCTACGCGCTGGTCCGAGACGCGGATCAGCAGCGGCAGGCGGAAACGGCTACCGGAAAACGCAATCATCTCCTTGTCGCGCTCGACGGTGAACTCCTTCATCTCTGTCGGGAAGTTCCACAGGCGGATGATATCCGGCTTCCACGCCAGCACCTTCTCTTTCATGTTCAGGAACGACTGGGAGAGCGACTGGCCCGAGAGGCTGCTGCGTCCCAACCCAAGGAAGTTATCCCCGCCGAGAATATCCAGCACCGTGGCACCGTTATCCATGGTGTTACGCTTCAGGCCGATAACGTCCTGGGTAGGCTGGTCGCCGCGCAGCACAAAGAAGAGGTTGTTACGATCCTGCTTGCTGAGGTACTTCCACGCGGTGTTGTTCATCGCCAGATGATCGGAGGAGACCACAATCACCGTATCTTTAAACCACGGCGAGGCTTTGATCTTGTTGATCAGCGCGGCGATATGCTGCTGGCTACAGGTCACTGCGCTAAAGGACTGGTTTGCTTTGCCGTCGATGGCGTAGCTTTTCCGCTCGCAGCTGCGGGAGACAAAGCCGTCCGGGTGATGGGTATCAACGGTCAGGGCAAACAGCGAGAAGCGTTTCCCGCTCTGGGAGAGCTGCTGATACTGCTGCCACACCTCGTCCAGGACGGTGTCATCGTAGAAGCCCCAGTCGTTGCGGTAGGTTGGATCGGCAACACGGCCTTTCAGCTCTTCCGCCCCAATAAGGTGGTCAAAGCCGTGGGATTTTAAAAATACATCTTTCCCGGCAAAGCGCAGGTTGGCTCCCTGCACAAAGTGGTTCTCGTAGCCGGAGTTCTTCAGGATATCGCCGAGACAGAGGTTGTGCGGGAAGAAGCTCGACATTGAGGCCGAGGCGTTACCCTCGAAGGGCGCAAACAGCGGAATGCCGCACTGGGAGGCGACCATCCCGGCAATGGTGTAGTCGGTGCCCGGCAGCTGCGCGGTATGGGTGAAATCCAGCCCCTCATCTTTCAGTGCGCCCAGCTCTGGCGTCAGGCCAGGAAAGGCCGCGCTATCAAAGTAGGTGCGCTCCAGGCTCTCGCCGTAGATATAGACCAGGTTAAGGGCGGGCTGCGGAATGCTTTTCGCGGGCTCTTTATACCAGACCGCGAAGTCGGGATCGCCCGCCCTGGACTGGGACTTGACCAGCTCGGTGATCTGTCGAAAAGCCGGGCTGGCATCGACCGAACCCAGGGCCAGCAGCAGCGCCAGCAGGCTATAGCCAACGTGCAGCGGGTGATGGCGGCGACGGCGCAGGATCCAGCCGAGGGCAAAAAAGAGTGCCAGCAGGCCGATGACCAGTGCTGCGCCCGGCAGAATATACTTGCTCACGCCCGCACCGGTCAGGCTGTTAGTGATGGTGTAAAGCACCGCGTCGTTAATGCCGTCGCCGGTGAAGTAGTCGCTGGCGTAGAGCGCGATATTGAGCACCACAAAGCAGCCCAGTACGGCAAGGATCGCGGTAAACCACCAGGTATTGCGGCCTGCCTTCAGAGAGTAGATAGCTATCGAGGCAATAAACAGCACAAGAGAGAGAAATTCAGACAACGGTCGATCCTCAATAGCAGCAGCCGAAATGTTGCAGGAAAAACACTTTAATGGCGAATTCACATAGCTGCAATTCTAGCGTCACACTCACTACATTCTATTAAGAAAAGGTTTAGAGAGAGGGGTTTTATGAGCGATGTCTCATTTCGTAAGGGAGGCGCGCCTGCCTTGCAGGATGGGCAGACGCGTTAAGGCGTGATAATCAGGAGAGGAAGTTCATGCCTTGCTTCAGCACCAGGTCGCAGGCCTTGGTTTTCACCTTCTCTGCCAGCGGCGTGCTGCCGATATTATTCAGATTCAGCTGCTCACCGTCTTTGGTGTTGAGCATCCCCTGCAGGCCCTCCAGGAAGTTAGTATCTTCCTTCTGCTCCGGCGCACTCAGGCCCAGCTTCTCCAGCACCTGGCTTTTGATATTCTCCGCGCTGGTCACCGAGGCCAGCTTGTTTTTGGCGCAGTATCCCATGATGCCCGCGGCGTTATTCATGGTGTCAGCGCTCAGCGCCTGGTTACCGCTGTTCAGCAGGCCGCCAAGGGCGGAGAGCGAGGTCCCGCTCTGCTGCGTCGACGTGGTTGACCCGGAATTCTGGCTCAGCTGGCTAGCTGCGCTGTTCAGCTGCTCCTGCCAGGTGGCGGCGTGGGAGAGGGAAGAGAGCAGGGCGCTGGCGATCGCGACGCTGCACAGTAAACGTTTGGCTGATTTCATGTGGCATAACCCGTTAGGATGGACCTGGGCAGTATATACCGGGAGACCCGCCAGGCCGCGCCAGGAAAGCTCTTAATACTCTTTGCCGGTAACGCGGCTGCGGTAGCTATCCCAGTTAAAGTTAACCCACAGGCTGTTGCCAAGACGCATGCGATCCATCACCCGTTCGCCAAGCAGTCGGGTCATGTCCGCCACGTTGTTGTTGGTCAGCATGCCGGTCGGGCGCTTGGAGGAGGAGCGGCGATCGACAATCTGGTTGATGATCACCTTCTCGTAGCGTGACTCCGACTGGACGCCGATCTCGTCGATCACCAGCAGATCGACCATGCTGAGATCGTTGATCAGCTGCTCTTCGCTGGTTTCCCGACTGCTGAAGGTCTCTTTCATGGCCGACATGATGTCGGCCACGGTAATGATCAGTACAGACTTGCCGCGCAGCAGCAGCTCGTTGCAGATCGCCGCCGCAAGATGGTTTTTGCCGGTGCCGGGCTTGCCGGAGAAGACAAAGCTGGCAATGTTGCCGTCGAACTCCTCGACATACTGGCGCGCCTTGCTCAGGGCGTTCATCTGCCCCTCATTTTCAACCTTATAGTTATCAAAAGAGCAGTTCTGATGCAGAGGACGGATGCCGGAGCGGTTGAAGGTACGCTGCATCTTCATCGCCCGATTTTCCCGGGCGAGCGCCGCCGAGCGGATCTCGCCCTGCTCTTTTTGCCAGGCCAGCAGCTCTTCACCGGTGGTAAACGCCGGCTTCACGTGGGCAGGCATCATCTTTTGCAAACGCTTCATCATTTCGCCGACGTCTTTCATGATTAACCTCTGAAACCTGGGGGAACCTGGTTATCCGGCTCGGAAACCGCGTTGATATCGCGCTTAACGGCGCCTGTCAGGCTACCGCGGCCAATCTGCACGCTGCGGGCCAGCTTCTGCTGCCACTGCATATGATGGAAAACTTTACCCTCGGCCTGCCAGTAGGTGACAAACGAGGCCAGCTCTTCGTGGGTCACGGGCTGGTTCAGGGCGATGCCCCACAGTGCGGCCAGGCGCTGAAAATCGGGATCCGGCTGCCAGCCTGCATACATGGCGAATTTCCCCATCGGCACGCTGGGGGGCGCGTCGGTCGGCTCGCTAAAAAACTGCTGATCGAGCGCGATATCGCTGGCCGGGCGCTGCAATCGGGCTTCCAGTTCCAGCAGCTGCGCCAGACGCGCGGGCGTCAGGGCATAAAACGCCGGGGCGTTATCAGCAAAAACAGCCACCGTCCCGTCACGGGACTGGCTCAGGACGCGGGCGTGATCGTGCATAAACGCGTCGATACCGATGACATTGGTGGAGAGGATTCTGGAAGACATAGCGCTATCTCAAGCTAAAAACAGAGCGGAAAGATCCGCGGGTGATATGTGCTCATAGTAGCACAGAGAGGGGGCGCTTTTATAGGCCAGGCAAGCGTCGCGCCGCCCGGCCTCGCGAACGTATTAGGCGATAATGTTCAGCGTGACATCGATGTTGTTGCGGGTGGCGTTAGAGTAAGGGCAGACGATATGCGCTGCGTCGACCAGCTTCTGCGCTTCGGCCGCATCCATACCCGGCAGGTGAATATTCAGCTTCGCTTCGATGCCAAAACCGGTTGGCAGCGGCCCGATGCCGACTTCGCCTTCAACAAAGGCCTCTTTGGGCATGGCGATTTTGTCGCGGCCAGCAACAAATTTCATCGCGCCGAGGAAGCAGGCGGAGTAGCCCGCAGCAAACAGCTGCTCTGGGTTAGTGACGTTGCCGCCCATGCCGCCCATCTCTTTCGGTACGCCCAGCTGCACGTCCAGTACGCCGTCAGAGGAGGTCGCACGGCCGTCACGGCCACCGGTTGCTTTGGCTTTTGCGGTGTAAACTACTTTTTCTAAAGACATGGCAGGTTCCTTATTTTCGCTGTTATCGCTATATGCGCTATAAAATAGCGCGCTATTTATATGTTGCGTATAAGGCCGTCAACGACGGCGCTATACTGTGTTAAGTCTATGCCTTGTGAAGCTGGTGGCGCAGCGTCTCCAGCTCGTGCTGAAGGGCGGCCAGTGAATCTGTATCGCAGGCGGCGGCACAGCGTACCGACTCTGGAATAGCAAGCGCCTTCTCATGCAGCGCCCGTCCCGATTCGGTCAGAGTGACGGCGACCTGGCGTTCATCCTGACGCGAGCGCTGGCGAACAATCAGCCCGGCGCTCTCCAGGCGTTTCAGCAGCGGTGTCAGGGTGGCAGAGTCGAGAAACAGCTGCTCGCCAATCTCTGACACGGTAATGTCGTCCCGCTCCCACAGTACCAGCATGACCAAATACTGCGGGTAGGTGAGGCCTAACGGCGCCAGCAGCTGCCGATAGAGTTTATTCAGCGCCAGGTTTGCGGAGTAGAGCGCAAAGCAGAGCTGATTATTCAGGGCCAGCGGCGCATCTGCCGGAGCCGTCGATTTCGTCTTCATGCAATGAATATAGATAGTGCACGATTTAATTGCAAGTTATATTTTTGTGACAAGTCACCCCATCACGGACAGACATAGCGCAGCACCACCTGCACCGCCATTGCACGATAGTGCGCCTGCTGGGCCTGGCTATCTGCACCCTCTTCAAACAGCAGCGTAAAGGTGTAGCTGTTCGCCACGTAGTGGAAGCTGAAGCTGCTCATCAGACGGTGCACGTCGCGGGCATTCACGCTGCGGCTGAAAAGCTGCTTTTGCTGGCCGCGCTGTAAAATATCCTCCAGCAGGACCAGCGCGCTGCGGTTTACCTTGCGCAGATACTCTGACTGCTGCATGTAGCGTCCGCGCTGCATGTTCTCCATACAGATAATGCGAATAAAATCGGGATGCGCAGCATGATAATCAAAGGTGCTTTCTACCAGTTCAACCATCGCCTCCACCGGTGGCAGGCGCGTCAGGTTAAGCCGCGTTTCGCTGGCGCGGATCTGGGTATAAACATACTCAAGCACCTGCAAATAGAGGGTCTCTTTGGTCTTAAAATGGTAAACCACCATCCGTTTGGTGGTGCCCGCCTTCTCGGCGATCTGCTCCATGCGGGCACCGTTCAGACCATACTCGGCAAATAGCTCAATGGCACTGGTGAAGATTTTGTCCTTCAGGCTAGACTCGTCCAGTTTCTCCGGTAAATAAACGCCGTCGTGCTTCACATCCGCCTCTTTTTGGCCGCAACAGGAACAGGGATTATTACCACGGCGCAGGCAGAACACAAACCTCAAACGCGGGGGCGCTTCCGGTAGAGCCACAATCCAGGTACTGACAGACCGACAGAGAGCGCTGCCACAATGGAGGTGGCCTTGAGAAAGTTGGTCAGCAGCAGGATCATCAGCGTTTCGCTGTAGCCCAAATGGCCTATCTTCACCGCGGAGATCATCGCCGTATAGGCCGAGATGCCCGGAAACATCGGGATCACCGCCGCAACGGTAAAGACCTTGGGATGGGCAAGATACCAGCGTGACCAGCGGATGCCGATGCAGCCAACCAGCATGGCAGCAACAAAGGTGGACCATTCAATGTTGATGCCGCTGGTCATCATCACCATTCGCGCGCCGTGGCCAATGGCACCCAGCAGCGCACACCAGGGCAGGGCACGCTGCGGCACGTTGAACACCATGGCAAAGCCAACGGCAGGAATAGCGGAGAGGATCATGTCCTGCGCCAGCGCCAGCAGAAAATCAGTTACACCCATCCGCGTAGCCCCCACAGCGTCATGGCCATCACCACCCCGATACAGGTTGCCAGCGTCAACAGGCTGGCAATGGCCCAGCGTGCCAGTCCGGTATTGATATGGCCTTTAAACATGTCGGCAACGGCGTTAATCAGCGGAAAGCCGGGAACCAGCAGCAGGACGCTGGCCGCCATCGCGACCGTTGACGTGTGGGCGAAGGCGGGCAGGGTAAGCAGCAGCCCTGAGACGGTGGTAGCCACAAAGGCCGTCAGGCAGAAGTTGATCTGCGGATGCAGATGCCGCTGGGCCAGCGTCAGGCGCACGTACATGGCGACGCTGCTGGCACAGAAGGTGATGGCTGCCCCATCCCAGCCGCCGTTATTCAGTTTGCAGAAGCAGGCGCAGGAGAGGCCAACCGCCAGCGTGACGAGCCAGCGCGAATAGCGCAGCGGCTTAATCTGGTTAAAGCGTCGCTCGACGCCTCTCGCATCCAGCAGCTTATGCTCGGTCATAATGACGATGTGCTGCACCTCAGTGACCACATGCATGTTGATGCCTCGATCGCGGTTTTTACGCGTCGAGGTCAGGCATTGGCCGTTCTGAATGGTGGTGAGCACAATGGCGTTCGCGGCGATGGCGCTCTCGACGCTATCCATGCTTAGCGCGAGGCCAAGACGGGTAGAGAGCTCCTCCACCAGCGCGCTCTCCGCACCGTGCTGTAACAGGAGAAGGCCGCACTGAATGCACAGTCGCGTTACGGCCCGCTGTTGATCCCGATCTGCTTGCATAAGATGCCTCGCTAGCGTAGCGAAATACCCATAGGGTGAAATAGAAAACCTATTTTTAACACAACGTGCTACCCGAACGGCGCTGTGATAGATCAATATTTAGCTAATTAATCAATTTATCTTGATGCTGGCGATTTGATCCGGTTACGGCGCGCTATTGACCCGAACAAACCCAATTTTACATTCACGTTATCTATATATTTAAATTTGCTTACTCTATATTTTACTTTTTTAAGGTGTCAGCCATTATTTTTTCCAGTAAAGATGTGCAATATTAGGGTAGGGAGAAACATGCTCCCTCTGATGACTGACGTCAGTCGACACGATAAAACGGTTACACGTAATCTTAATCCTGTGCTTTGTCTACAGTGCTAAAGCTGTACAAAAAGTTTATTCGATCGTTTTTTATTCACGGAAATTATTTCAATGAGCGAATAAATAACTCCTGGTTTTTTGAATGAAAGCGGAGGTGGTATGTTACCAGAAAAATATAGGTGCGCAGTGATAATAAGCAAAGCGCCGCTAATACAGCGCGGTTTTGTTGCTATTATGGACGATGCTTTTCATGAGTATGAAGTTGTCTGCTGCTCTACCCGGCAGGAGGTCACGTTCTCTCTGCTACAGCGCGCAAGCGTTGTATTTGTCGATCTCACCAACGATCTGCACAAGGCGCGCAGCGCCTGCAGGGAGTACGCCGCGATGATGATGCATCTTACTGAAAATCATTGGATTTTTATGGTTCCACTGCAGGTCTATCCCATGGCGGTAGAGCAGCTGTTACGTTCGGAGAGTACGCTCCTTTCCAGCATGGAACCTCTCGACGGGATAATTAATGCCATCCGTAGCGGCAGTCGGCGCGCAGGCGAAATCAGCGAGGTACTGTTATCCCCACATGATGGCGACATCCATGATGAAAACATACCTCCCGTCTCTCTAACCTATTCGGAAAGACAGGTATTACGACTTCTTGGTAAAGGATGGGGTATTAATCAAATTGCAGCCATGCTGAAAAAGAGTAATAAAACGGTGAGTGCACAAAAAAATAGCGCCATGCGCCGTCTCTGTTTACGCAGTAATGCCGAGCTATTTGCGTGGATTAATAGTAGTCAGGGCGCAAGTATATTGAATTTAAATATAACCTACGGAGATGATGGGCAATGGAAAAAAGCGGAAAAAGCAAACACGTTGCCATTATTGAGCGATGTGCCATAAGCGAAACTGGACTAAGTCAGCTATTTCCACACGCAGCGACGGCACATTTTCAGTTTCACTTTTTTAAGGATTACGCGACGTTCCTCAGAGCCATAGTGTGGACACCTTTCTTTTCACTTATTTACTCGCTATCGGGTATCAGAACGGAAAGGCTAGAGTGTCTGAGAGCGCTAAACCATATGGAAAAAAACTACCCCGATAGGCTGCGTATTGTGCTGGCCGGGAATGAGATGGAAGAGCGGCTGGTAAGCCGTTTTTCACCTACGTCACTGCACGGCATTCTCAGTAAAACAGCGCCGCTAGAGGTGATGCGTCAGCAGCTGTGGAAGTGGCTCAACGAGAACCAGCAGCGAAACGATAACGAGCTCAATCTCTGGTATTTCAGCGATGACGAGGTGCTGAGCCAGACCGAGCGTGACATTATTTTTTGTACCACAAAGGGGTACTCGATTGTAGATATTGCCTGCTACTTCAAGCGCAATATCAAGGTCATTCGTGCCTATAAGCTGAGTCTTATGACGAAATTGGGCGTACGTAACGATGCAGAACTGCTCTACGCTGCGGACATTCTTATACAGATGCAAAAAACGCTGAATAAGCCTACTTCACCCCGACGACGGATATCGGCCTAACTGTGAGGTAAATCCTGGTTATGCACGGGGTGCCAGGCCGATTATCGATCCTCTTCACAATCACGGAAACCGGTTACAGTAACCGGTTGCACAGTGCAGATCGGAGGCTAATACTCATTTTGCCATTCCATTTTTCGCCTGACCGGAGAGCCAAATGTCTGCCAACCACGCTGCGTTTAACCTGATCTTCCGTTTTGTTGAAAATTATGTCAGCCCCATTGCCGGACGCATCTCTGCTCAGCGTCATGTGATGGCAATTCGTGATGGTTTTATCTCGGCAATGCCCTTTATGATTGTCGGCTCCTTCCTGCTTATTTTTGCCTATCCCCCATTTTCACCGGATACCACCTGGGGCTTCGCCCGCGGCTGGCTCGATCTGGCCAAGCAGTATGAGGGGCGGATCCTCACCCCGTTCGATATGACCATGGGGATCATGTCGATCTACATCTGTGCCGCCATCGCCTATAACCTCGGCAAGCACTATGTAAAGTCGCACCAGCTCGACCCCTTCATGTGCGCCATGCTCTCGCTGATGGCCTTTCTGCTGGTAGCCGCGCCAAAAACCGATAGCGCCTTGCCGGTGCATAGCCTCGGCGGCACCGGGATCTTTACCGCTATCCTGGTCGCCATCTACTGCGTGGAGCTGATGCGCTTTCTAAAAGCGCATAACATCGGGATCCGTCTGCCGGACCAGGTGCCGCCGATGATTAAAAACTCGTTCGATCTGCTGATCCCGGTATTGGTCGTGGTGCTGACGCTTTACCCGCTGAGCCTGTTTATTCAGTCAGAGTTCTCGGTGCTGATCCCCCAGGCGATTATGGCGCTATTCAAGCCGCTGGTGGCCGCCGCGGACTCGCTGCCTGCCATTCTGCTGGCGGTGCTGATTGGCCACCTGCTGTGGTTCGCAGGCATTCACGGGGCGGCTATCGTCTCCGGCATGTTGCAGATGTTCTGGTTAACCAACCTGGGGATGAACCAGACCGCACTGGCGCAGGGCGCGCCGCTGCCGCACATCTTTATGGAAGCGTTCTGGACGTTCTTTATTGTCGTGGGGGGCTCCGGGGCGACTATGGGGCTAGTGATCTGCTATCTGCGTAGCCGATCTGTACACCTGCGCTCGATCGGGCGGCTTAGCATTGTCCCCAGCTTCTTTAATATTAACGAGCCGGTTATCTTTGGCACGCCTATCGTCATGAACCCGGTCTTTTTTATCCCCTTCCTGCTCGCACCGCTGGTTAACTCGGTGATTGCCTGGGGCGCAATGAAAATGGATCTGATTGGTCGGGTGATTGCCGTGGTTCCCTGGACTGCACCGGCACCGATTGGTGCAGCCTGGGCGCTGGGCTGGGACTACCGGGCGGCCATCCTTGTCGTTCTGCTGGCCGTGGTCTCCGCCGTGATCTACTTCCCGTTCTTCAAAGTGTACGAGAAACAGCTTCTGGAGCAGGAGGCGCAGGAGTCACAGCGCGCAGAGGGTGAAAGTCAGCAGGTCGCGTGAGAGTTATTTAAGCGTACAGTCGCCGCACTGCTGGACATCCGGCAGGCGGTAGCGCTGACAGCAGGTACGACGCGTCAGCACGCCTTCACGCAGCACCACGGTGCGCCAGAGTGGGTTATCAATGCCGTTTGTCAGCGTTTTATCGAAAAAGCAGAGCTGACGCAGGGCGCTCACTCTGGCATCGCCGAGCAGCGGCTTCATCTCATTCAGATACCAGTTGATGAGATAACCCGTATTGCTCCAGATAAGCTTGCCGTTGATCTCGCCGGTCGCTTCCAGCGCCTGAACGACCGGCAGCATTGCCGAGACGATGAGCTTCTCGATGCGGCCACGATCGTCTAACAGCGTGGTGTAACGATCGGCATGCACGTCGGCCCAGAAGCAGGCCGCGCGGCCCGTTTCATGGAATTCAACGTGAAAATGTTCCGGGGAGAGATCCAGCGCGGTGTCGTGCGCCAGCAGGGCCAGCATCAGCGGCGGAACCAGCAGGCCCAGATACCACTGCGCCCACAGCGAGAGAAGCGGTTTCCCTTCGCGAGGCAGATGCGGCTGGTTACGGTAGATATGATCGGCGTAGTCGGCCAGCAGCGTGCGCAGCGCGGCGGGGCGCTGCCACTGCGCCAGAGTCATCGCCTGGTGCGGCGGTGGCTCATCGAGACGGATAACCTCCAGCATGTGCGGACGCTGGCTGGACAGGGTTTCGCGTAAAGCATTGGCAAGCGTTGGCGCAGCGCTATACAGCGGGGTTCGCCAAATCAGATCGTTTGCCAGCAGTTCGGAACGTTGCGCCATAGGAGGTTAGACCGGAATCTAAATGATAATGATTGCCAATCCTAACCACAGGCAGACGCAAGCGCAACATTTTTGTCGCTAAATGCCCGTCTGTTTGCGTTTACGCCATCTGTAGCTCGCCGCTGACCAGAATAGAGTTGCGGCCTAAATGCTTCGCTTCATATAGCGCCTTATCCGCTTTGCCCAGCGCATCCTCAATATCTTCGTCGAGCAGCGGGGCGATACCGATGCTCACCGTGACGTTGGTTGCCACGCTCTCATTAAACATATGCGGGATCTTGAGATCGAAAACCTGCTGGCGAATGCGCTCGGCAGTAGTGCGGGCGTGCTCCAGATCGACGTTGCTCAGCAGGATCATAAACTCCTCGCCGCCGAAGCGGGCCACGATATCCCGGGAGCGCACGGCGTCACGGATAGCGGCAGAAACACGGATCAGCGCCTGGTCACCCATCATATGGCCGTAGTGATCGTTGTAGGCCTTAAAGTGGTCGATATCCAGCAGCAGCACGAACTGTCTGCCGTCATCATGGGCGAGCAGGTTATCGAGCTTATTTTGCAGGCCGCGGCGGTTATAGAGGCCGGTCAGCGGATCGAGCATGCTTAAATCGTTCAGGGTTTTACGCTCATCCAGCAGCCTGTACATGAGATCCTGGGCAAAGCTTTCATTACGGCGCTGAATAACATGCTGGATGGCGATGCCGACGACCGGCAGGGCGAAGCAGTAGAGCACCCTTAACCAGGCGTTACCGTCGCTAAGCCAGAGGCAGGCCACGCTGACCGGCAGGGAATGCAAGATAAACGCGCTGATATTGTTAGAGAAAGCGATAGTTCCAATGAATAATACGCTTAATAGCGCAATTAAAAGATAAGCCGGATCCTGGTGGCCGATAACGGAATATTTGACGCTAACATGCCACGCCCACAGGCTGCCAAATACGAGCGAAATGAGCGGTATATTTATTTTCTTCTCTGCTTGCCATCCATGCCACAGCAGCAGCGCAACGCTAGCGGTGAAGAGCAGCCCGAGCGGCAGCGTCACGCCTTTGGCGCTGCTCAGCGGCAGCAGGTATGAGAAGAGGGCCGAAACGGCATTGAGAAACAAGAATAACCGCAGCGATAATTGATATTTCTTGTTACAGAGGTTATGCCAGGATTGTGCTGTCATGTGTAATGTCGTTATTAATCTGCAATATATAAAAAGTTATGGTTGGCAAAATGAGAAATAACGCGTGAGTAAAAATTCGCGAAAAAAGATTAAGAAATTGTTATGTATTTTCCGAGGCGCACAATTTATCACCTTCATGAATGTCTGTCATTAACAGATGTAGAAAGTTCATGCAGTAGTGTGACCGCAGGCTGGCAAGTGGGTGGGGAGTGGTGATATCGGGATCGCCTGACTGGCGGGATAATGCTGATGGTAATGAATATGAAAATAGGGTGAAACAGGAGAAGTCGTACCGGGGAGAGCAAGATAAGTGGTGCGAGGGGGGGGACTCGAACCCCCACATCCAAAGGACACTAACACCTGAAGCTAGCGCGTCTACCAATTCCGCCACCTTCGCACAGCTATCTTACTTTTTGCTTTTGATATCGCCTCGTTGGTGCGAGGGGGGGGACTCGAACCCCCACATCCAAAGGACACTAACACCTGAAGCTAGCGCGTCTACCAATTCCGCCACCTTCGCCCAGTGCGAGCAATATCAATCGTGATTTATGGTGCGAGGGGGGGGACTCGAACCCCCACATCCGTAAGGACACTAACACCTGAAGCTAGCGCGTCTACCAATTCCGCCACCTTCGCAGACCATCGATACTTTTAAAGTATCGTAACCACGGAGGCGCATTCTAGATGTTTTATACCGTTCGTCAACAGTTAATTGTGTGGGATAGAATAACTGCTGCAAAATTCATCGCGAACGGCCAGCAGCGCCCGGTGGCGCTGCGCTTACCGGGCCTCTGGGCTGGCCGAATCTGATTAACGCTTCGCCTGGCGGGTCATTACCGTACGGTAAACCTTAAACCGCCCGGTCTGGGCCAGCACTTCGTGGAAGCCAAAGGTTTCGTCCAGCACCTGCGGATAAGGCAGGAAGGCGTTAGCCACAATACGCAGCTCGCCGCCGCTGTTCAGATGGCGTACCGCGCCGCGGATCAGCGTCTGCGCTGCCTCCAGGCTGGTCTGCAAACCATCGTGGAACGGCGGGTTAGAGATGATCATATCGTAACGTCCGGTCACCTCAGAGAAGACGTTGCTGGCAAAGACCTCGCCCTCAAAGCCGTTTGCGGCGAGGGTCGCGCGGCTGGCTTCCACCGCCGGGGCGCTGACGTCACAGAGCGTCAGGCGAACCTTCGGTGAGTGGCTGGCCAGCACCGCAGAGAGCACGCCCGCGCCGCAGCCGATATCCAGCACCTTGCCTTTGGTGTGCGGCGTCAGGGTAGAGAGCAGCAGCTGGCTGCCGCTGTCGAGGCCATCACGGCTGAACACGCCCGGCAGAGTATGGATAGTCAGGTCGTCCAGCGTATAGCTCCCACCAAACGCGGCGGCATCAAACGCAGGCTGCTTCTCCAGACGACCATGGTACAGGCCGCAGCGGCGCGCGCTGTCCACTTTGTTCAGCGGGCAGTACTCCGCCAGCATCTGCTCGGCGCTGCGCACGCCGCTGCGGTTCTCGCCGACGACAAAAATATCGGTGCCCAGCGGCAGCAGGGAGAGGATGTTCATCAGCTGGAACTGGGCTTCCGGCTTGTTCTTCGGCCAGTAATAGATCAGCGTATCGCTGTCGCCCACGTCGGCCTGTTCAGCCACGAGGCTAAAGCGGGCGTTGTCGCCCAGCTGGCGGCTCAGCACCTGCCAGTGGTGAAACTGTTGGGTATGGGCGCGGCTCTCAGCGGTATCCAGACGCGCGGGCAGGTCGTCCTGCATATCTCCGGCAAACAGAACGCGGCTCTCTTCGAAATCATCACTGTGACGCAGCAAGACTTCACTTGCCGGGGTTAAAGCAGACATGAAACAGCTCCTTAATAAACTCAGCGCTGGATTATAGTTGTTTGTTGGCGCAGATACGACGAATTTGCTATATTTGCGCGCCTGACATACAGGAGTGACCCGCTATGATTTCCCGACGCGACTGGCAGCTACAGCAGCTGGGCATTACCCAGTGGTCTTTGCGCCTGCCTGCGGCGTTGCAGGGCGAAGTCGCTGTGTCACTGCCCGCGCATATCCGTCTGGTGATGGTGTCAAACGCGCTCCCGGCGCTCAGCGAGCCGCTGGTGGGCGATATCCTGCGGGCGCTGACGATAACCCCGGATCAGGTGCTGCAGCTGACCCCCGATCGCGTGGCGATGCTGCCCCCGGAGAGCCGCTGTAACAGCTGGCTGCTGGGCACTCACGAGGCGCTGACGCTGGAAGGCGCACGCGTCCACTCTCCCGCGCTCGATGAACTGCGGGCAAACCCGGCGGCACGAGCCGACCTATGGCGACAAATCTGCGAGTATGAACACGATTTCTTCCCTCAGCACGGCTGACCTCACCCACGCTTTTGCCATTGAGCAACGCGCCCATGCTTTTCCCTGGAGCGAAAAAACCTTCGCCAGTAATCAGGGTGAACGCTACCTGAACCTGGGCCTGACGGTTGACGAGACGCTGGCGGCGTTTGCCATTACCCAGGTCGTTCTTGACGAAGCGACGCTGTTTAATATCGCGGTCGATCCCGCGTTTCAGCGCCGGGGACTGGGGCGTGCGCTGCTTGAGCATCTTATTAGCGAGCTGGAAAAACGTGACGTACTGACGCTGTGGCTGGAGGTGCGGGCCTCAAACGCGGCGGCTATCGCCCTCTATGAGAGCCTGGGCTTTAACGAGGCGACAATTCGCCGCAACTACTATCCAACCGCTGACGGGCGCGAAGACGCCGTAATTATGGCTTTGCCGCTTTAATAGAAAAGGTAATGTAATGAACTGGGACTGGATCTTCTTTGATGCCGACGAAACGCTGTTTACCTTCGACTCATTCAGCGGACTACAGCGGATGTTTCTCGACTACAGCGTGACCTTTACCGCTGAAGATTTTCAGGACTACCAGGCGATCAATAAGCCGCTGTGGGTGGATTACCAGAACGGCGCTATCACCTCTTTGCAGCTTCAGCATCAGCGTTTCCAGAGCTGGGCTGACCGCCTCAGCGTGCAGCCGGGCGATCTTAACAGCGCCTTTGTTAACGCGATGGCCGAAATTTGCGCCCCGCTGCCGGGCGCGGTCTCGCTGCTGAACGCCCTGCAGGGCAAGTGCAAGATGGGCATTATTACCAACGGCTTTACCGCGCTACAGCAAATTCGCCTGGAGCGCACCGGCCTGCGTGACCATTTTGACCTGATTGTGATCTCCGAGCAGGTTGGCGTGGCGAAGCCGCATCCGCATATCTTTGATTACGCGCTGGAGCAGGCGGGCAATCCCGCGCGTTCCCGTGTGCTGATGGTGGGCGATACCGCCGAGTCCGATATTCTGGGTGGCATGAATGCCGGATTAGCCACCTGCTGGCTCAATGCACACAACCGCACGCTGCCGGAGGGGATCAACCCGACCTGGACCGTGACCTCGTTGAGCGAACTGGAGCAACGCCTGTGTAAACACTGATTGCCTCCCCCCTATTGATGGGTAAAATAGCCGCAATTTTTCGTATTCAACATGCGTGGCGATGCGCCACGTTTACTAAGAAGATTCAATTATGACGTTGTCTCCTTATCTGCAAGAGGTGGCCAAGCGCCGTACTTTTGCCATTATCTCTCACCCGGACGCCGGTAAAACCACCATCACTGAGAAAGTGCTGCTGTTCGGACAGGCAATCCAGACCGCCGGTACGGTAAAAGGCCGTGGCTCGAGCCAGCACGCAAAATCCGACTGGATGGAGATGGAAAAGCAGCGTGGGATCTCGATCACTACCTCCGTGATGCAGTTCCCCTATCACGACTGCCTGGTAAACCTGCTGGATACCCCGGGGCACGAAGACTTCTCTGAAGATACCTACCGTACCCTGACGGCGGTGGACTGCTGCCTGATGGTGATCGATGCCGCGAAAGGCGTTGAGGATCGTACCCGCAAGCTGATGGAAGTTACCCGTCTGCGCGATACGCCGATCCTGACCTTTATGAACAAGCTCGACCGTGACATCCGTGACCCGATGGAAGTGATGGACGAAGTTGAGAGCGAGCTGAAGATTGCCTGCGCACCGATTACCTGGCCGATTGGCTGTGGGAAGCTGTTTAAAGGCGTTTACCACCTTTATAAAGATGAAACCTACCTGTACCAGACCGGTAAAGGGCACACCATCCAGGAAGTCCGTATTGTTAAGGGGCTGGATAATCCGGATCTCGACGTGGCGGTAGGTGAAGAGCTGGCCGCGCAGCTGCGTGACGAGCTTGAGCTGGTGAAGGGCGCGTCTCACGAGTTCGATAAAGATCTCTTCCTGGCCGGTGAAATTACCCCGGTGTTCTTTGGTACCGCGCTGGGTAACTTCGGCGTTGACCATATGCTGGACGGTCTGGTCGAGTGGGCACCGACGCCAATGCCGCGTAAAACCGATACCCGTGAAGTGGAAGCTAAAGAGGAGAAGTTCTCCGGCTTCGTCTTTAAAATTCAGGCCAACATGGATCCGAAACACCGTGACCGCGTGGCGTTCCTGCGCGTCGTTTCCGGGAAATATGAAAAAGGCATGAAGCTACGCCAGGTGCGTATCGGCAAGGATGTGGTGATCTCTGACGCGCTGACCTTTATGGCGGGCGACCGTTCGCACGTTGAAGAGGCGTATCCGGGGGATATCATCGGCCTGCACAACCACGGCACGATCCAGATCGGCGATACCTTCACCCAGGGCGAAATGATGAAGTTCACCGGTATCCCGAACTTTGCCCCTGAGCTGTTCCGTCGCATCCGCCTGCGCGATCCGCTGAAGCAGAAGCAGCTGCTCAAAGGGCTGGTTCAGCTCTCGGAAGAGGGTGCGGTACAGGTGTTCCGTCCGATTGCCAACAACGATCTGATCGTCGGTGCGGTCGGGGTGCTGCAGTTCGACGTGGTGGTTGCGCGCCTGAAGAGCGAATACAACGTGGAAGCGATCTACGAATCGGTTAACGTGGCGACCGCCCGCTGGGTAGAGTGCAGCGACGTGAAGAAATTCGAAGAGTTCAAACGTAAAAACGAGATCCAGCTGGCGCTGGACGGTGGGGATAACCTGACCTACATCGCGCCGACCATGGTCAACCTGAACCTGACCCAGGAGCGTTACCCTGACGTTCAGTTCCGTAAAACGCGCGAACACTAATCACCTCTGCTCTCCAGGGCACGGCAGCCGCCGTGCTCTGTCACTTTCCCTGTCTTATTAGTCCCTTGCGGAATGTTCTTAATTAGCCCACTTTTTGCTTTTATCGCCTGTTTTTTATCTTCTCCCCCAAGCGCTTTTCAAATTGTTGGCTATATTTAACAAAGTGATTACCAGACGTGTGGATGAATGCACTGTTCAATGCGTGAATAAAAGCGTTTCATCCCACACTCTTTTTTAGTCACATGATTAATCGCTGTACGACAGGGTGTTATTCACCTTAGCAGCAAAGTGGCCTTGATGGCTGCTCAAAGCCCAAAACGTGGGCAAACTGAAAGGAATAGATCGATGACTATGACAAGACTGAAGATTTCTAAAACCCTGCTGGCTGTTGTATTAGGTTCTGTTGTTGCAAGCGGTTCTGCCATGGCAGAGACCAGCGCAACTGACAAAGCGCAATCTTCGGCGCACAGCGCAGGTGAAAAAATCGATAGCTCTATGAATAAAGTCGGTAACTTCATGGACGACAGCGCGATCACCGCCAAAGTTAAAGCAGCGCTGGTCGATCACGACAGCATTAAGAGCACCGACATCTCCGTCAAGACTGACAAAGCTGTTGTCACCCTGAGCGGTTTCGTTGAGAGCCAGGCGCAGGCTGAAGAAGCGGTGAAAGTCACTAAACAGGTTGAGGGCGTTAAGTCCGTGAGCGATAAGCTGCACGTGCGTGACGGCAAAGACTCTTCTGTGAAGGGCTATGCAGGTGATACTGCTACCACCAGCGAAATTAAAGCTAAGCTGTTAGCTGATGACATCGTTCCGGCACGTAAAGTGAAAGTTGAAACCACCGATGGTGTGGTCCAGCTGTCCGGTACGGTGGACTCCCAGGCACAAATCGAACGTGCGGAGAGCATCTCCAAAGCGGTCGATGGTGTGAAAAGTGTGAAAAACGATCTTAAAGTTAACAAGTAATCTCATAATGCGATCCCCCGCAGTGTAACGGGGGACGTGAGCATCACACCGAGTAAGTATCGCCGGTGAGTAGCCTGAGCGCTCACTAACAGCGGTAACGTTAACTATGGTAAAGGAAAGGAGAATCTTATGTTTCGTTGGGGCATTATATTTCTGGTTATCGCGTTAATCGCCGCTGCTCTGGGCTTTGGTGGCCTGGCCGGTACGGCAGCAGGTGCAGCAAAAATTGTTTTTGTTGTCGGGATCATTCTGTTCCTGGTCAGCCTGTTCATGGGACGTCGGCGTCCGTAGCGAGCCGTGAATTCCCGCTAATCGTAAAGCCAGTCCTTGTGACTGGCTTTCACGGTTTATGACAGTCCCAAAATGCGTTAGGCTTCTCATAACTAAAATAATGGAAGGAAAGCAGGGTGGGGCAGCGAATTCCCGTTACGCTCGGCAATATAGCGCCGTTGGCGTTGAGTTCCTTTCGCCCAGGGCGGCTTGCCTTAGTTTGCGAAGGCGGCGGTCAACGAGGCATTTTCACTGCCGGCGTGCTGGACGAATTTATGCGCGCGCAATTCAATCCCTTTGAGCTCTTCTTCGGCACCTCCGCCGGTGCACAAAATATCTCGGCCTACCTCTGTAATCAGCCCGGTTACGCGCGCAAAGTCATCATGCGCTACACCACCTCCCGTGAATTTTTCAATCCGGTGCGCTTTGTGCGCGGCGGCAACCTGATCGATCTCGACTGGCTAGTGGAGTCTACGGCCAGGGATATGCCGCTGGCGATGGATACTGCCGCCCGCCTGTTTGACGTTGGCAAGCTGTTCTACATGTGCGCCTGCCGGGGCGATGACTACACCCCTGGCTACTTTTCGCCAACCAGCCAGACCTGGATGGATCTGATCCGGGCTACCAGCGCTATCCCCGGTTTTTACCGCAGCGGCGTGATGCTGGACGGGATTAACTATCTCGACGGCGGCATCAGCGATGCCATTCCGGTGCAGGAGGCGGCAAAGCGGGGGGCGAAAACCATCGTGGTGATCCGCACCGTGCCGTCGCAGATGTACTACACGCCGCAGTGGTTTAAGCGCATGGAGCGCTGGCTGGGCGAGGGCAGCCTTCAGCCTTTCGTTAACCTCGTTCACCACCACGAGAACAGCTATCATGCGATCCAGCAGTTTATTGAGAAGCCTCCCGGCAAGCTGCGGATCTTTGAGATCTACCCGCCGCGCCTGCTGAAGAGCATGGCCCTCGGCAGTCGCCTGCCCGCGCTGCGCGATGACTACAAGATGGGGCGGCTGTGTGGCCGCTACTTCCTTGCCACCGTGGGTAAGCTGCTGGTGGATGAGCCGCCGCTGCTGCGCCATGCGCCAAGAATTATCACCCCGGCGACGGTGGTCGTGCCGCCTGCGGTGGTGGCAAACGATGTGCTGACCACCCCGCTGGTCGATGCGCCGCAGGCCAACGATACGACCTTCAATAACGAGAACTCGGCATGACGCAACGCTTTATCGATACCCACTGCCACTTTGACTTTCCGCCCTTTACCGGCGAGGAGGCGCAGAGTCTGGCTCAGGCCAGCGCAGCGGGCGTTGAGGCGATTGTCGTGCCCGCCACCGAAGCGGCCAATTTTTCCCGCGTGCTGGCCCTGGCGGAGCGGTTTGACACCGTCTATGCCGCGCTGGGCCTTCACCCGATCGTGATAGAAAACCATACGCCAGCGTGTATTGACAGATTGGCCGAGCAGCTCGCCGCACGGCCTACCCGACTGGTGGCGATAGGGGAGATTGGGCTGGATCTCTATCGGCAAGATCCGCAGTTTGATAAGCAGGAGCAGCTGCTCGATGCACAGCTGCGGCTAGCAAAGCAGCACGATCTGCCAGTGATCCTCCACTCCCGGCGCACCCATGACAAGCTGGCGATGCACCTCAAGCGTCATAGCCTGCCGCGCACCGGCGTTGTACATGGTTTTGCAGGTAGCCTGCAACAGGCCCAGCGCTTTGTTGAGATGGGCTACCGGATTGGCGTCGGGGGCACTATCACCTATCCGCGGGCGAGTAAGACCCGCGATGTTATCGCCCGCCTGCCCCTCTCCTCTTTACTGCTGGAGACCGATGCGCCGGATATGCCGCTCAACGGTTTCCAGGGGCAGCCTAACCGTCCCGAGCAGGCCGCCCGCGTCTTTACCACACTCTGTGAGCTGCGTCCGGAGTCCCCGGATGAGATAGCTGCTACGCTTCTTGATAATACGTATCAAACGTTTATGTGAAAATTTTATCATTTCTCTCCCGCCTGGCGCGATATTCCGCCGATGTGTCGCGTTTTACGGTGCTGTTATGTTAGAATTCTAACATGTCGGCCGTTCCGGGCATTGCCGCAATGAACGGCTTAAACAGTGACGTATCTCACATTGATATGGTGCAACTTTGCATGACGTTTTCATTAACTGTGATGTGCGTCGAAGTGTCGTGGCGGGAGGATGTTAGAATAGTAACAGACCCGCCCGGTTAAACAATGAACCGGCAAATGCCGTCTTCAGCTTCTGGAGAGTGTTATGACTGATTTAACTGCAAGCAGCCTGCGCGCATTGCAACTGATGGATTTGACTACCCTGAACGATGATGACACCGATGCGAAAGTGATCGCTCTGTGTCACCAGGCGAAAACCCCGGTAGGTAACACCGCCGCCATCTGCATCTACCCGCGCTTTATTCCGATTGCGCGTAAAACCCTGAAAGAGCAGGGCACGCCGGAGATCCGCATTGCCACGGTGACGAACTTCCCGCACGGTAATGACGACGTCGAGATCGCCCTGGCAGAGACGCGCGCGGCCATCGCCTACGGCGCGGACGAAGTGGACGTGGTGTTCCCGTACCGGGCGCTGATCGCCGGCAATGAGCAGATCGGTTTCGATCTGGTTCAGGCCTGTAAAGCCGCCTGTGCAGAAGCCAACGTGCTGCTGAAGGTCATTATCGAAACCGGCGAGCTGAAAGAGGAGGCCCTGATCCGTAAGGCTTCCGAAATCGCTATCAAAGCAGGCGCTGACTTTATTAAAACCTCCACCGGCAAGGTGCCAGTAAACGCCACCCCGGAGAGCGCGCGTATTATGCTGGAAACTATCCGCGACCTGGGCGTGGAGAAAACCGTAGGCTTCAAACCGGCGGGCGGCGTGCGTACGGCGGAAGACGCCGCGCAGTTCCTGGCCATTGCCGACCAGCTGTTCGGCGGCGAGTGGGCTGACTCACGCCACTACCGCTTTGGCGCGTCCAGCCTGCTGGCGAGCCTGCTGAAGGCCCTCGGCCATGGCGACGGAAAAAGCGCAAGCAGCTATTAAGAGTCGATTCGCCTGATGGCGCTTCGCTTATCAGGCCTACTGGATCGTAGGGCGGGTAAGCGTAGCGCCACCCGCCAATTCTGATGCTATACACAGGGGGTTACCTTGTTTCTCGCTCAAGAAATCATTCGAAAAAAACGCGATGGCCATGCCCTCAGCGACGAAGAGATCCGCTTTTTTATCAACGGCATTCGTGATAACACCATTTCAGAAGGTCAGATCGCCGCGCTGGCGATGACCATCTTCTTCCATGACATGGCGATGCCGGAGCGCGTCTCCCTGACCATGGCGATGCGCGACTCGGGTACGGTGCTGGACTGGAAAAGCCTCAGCCTGAACGGCCCGATTGTCGATAAGCACTCTACCGGCGGCGTGGGCGATGTAACCTCACTGATGCTTGGCCCGATGGTGGCAGCCTGTGGCGGCTACGTGCCGATGATCTCCGGACGCGGTCTGGGCCACACCGGCGGCACCCTCGACAAACTGGAAGCCATTCCCGGCTTTGACATCTTCCCGAGCGATAGCCGCTTCCGGGATATCATTAAGGACGTTGGCGTCGCGATTATCGGCCAGACCAGCTCCCTCGCCCCGGCGGACAAGCGCTTTTACGCCACCCGCGACATTACCGCCACGGTGGACTCTATTCCGCTGATCACCGCCTCTATTCTGGCGAAAAAGCTGGCGGAAGGGCTGGATGCGCTGGTCATGGATGTGAAAGTGGGCAGCGGGGCGTTTATGCCTACCTACGAACTGTCTGAAGCGCTGGCCGAAGCCATCGTTGGCGTCGCTAACGGCGCAGGCGTGCGCACCACAGCTCTGCTGACCGATATGAATCAGGTCCTCGCCTCCAGCGCCGGTAACGCGGTGGAAGTGCGCGAGGCGGTGCAGTTCCTGACCGGTGAATACCGCAACCCGCGCCTGCTCGACGTCACCATGGCGCTGTGCGTGGAGATGCTGATCTCCGGCAAGCTTGCCCGCGACGACGCCGATGCCCGCCAGCAGCTGCAGGCGGTGCTGGACAACGGCAAAGCGGCAGAGGTCTTTGGCCGCATGGTGGCCGCGCAAAAAGGCCCCGCTGACTTCGTCGAAAACTACGCAAAATACCTGCCGACGGCGACCCTCAGCAAGGCGGTCTACGCCGATACCGAAGGTTTTGTCTCGGCAATGGATACCCGTGCGCTGGGCATGGCGGTGGTGTCGATGGGCGGCGGTCGTCGTCAGGCTTCCGACAGCATCGACTACAGCGTCGGCTTTACCGATATGGCCCGTCTGGGTGACAGCATTGACGGGCAGCGACCGCTGGCGGTGATCCATGCCAAAGACGAAGCCAGCTGGCAGGAAGCGGCGAAAGCCGTGAAGTCCGCCGTCACGTTAGACGATCACGCTCCCAAAACCACGCCAACCGTCTATCGTCGCATTACTGAATAGCTGTATACTGATCTGATCGATTTTATTTGAAGCACTCATTTTCTGAAGCACTAAGTACGGAGAAAATATGAAACGTGCATTTATTATGGTGCTGGACTCTTTCGGCATCGGCGCTACCGAAGATGCGGACCGTTTTGGCGATGTAGGCTCTGATACGCTCGGCCATATTGCCGAAGCCTGTGCCAAAGGTGAAGCTAACACCGGCCGTCAGGGCCCGCTGAACCTGCCTAATTTAACCCGTCTGGGCCTGGCGAAAGCGCATGAAGGCTCAACCGGCACCATTCCTGCGGGGATGGACGGTAATGCGGAGATCGCAGGCGCATACGCCTGGGCGCATGAGCTCTCTTCCGGGAAAGATACGCCGTCGGGCCACTGGGAGATCGCTGGCGTGCCGGTTCTCTTTGACTGGGGCTACTTTTCCGACACCGAGAACAGCTTCCCACAGGAGCTACTCGACAAGTTGGTAGCACGTGCCGGGCTGCCGGGCTATCTGGGCAACTGCCACTCCTCGGGGACGGTAATTCTGGATCAGCTCGGTGAAGAGCATATGAAAACCGGCAAGCCGATTTTCTATACCTCTGCCGACTCGGTGTTCCAGATCGCCTGCCATGAAGAGACCTATGGCCTGGATAAGCTCTACGAGCTATGCGAAATCGCCCGTGAAGAGCTGACCGAAGGCGGCTACAACATTGGCCGCGTGATTGCGCGTCCGTTTGTTGGCGACAAGGCAGGTAACTTCCAGCGTACCGGTAACCGTCACGATCTGGCGGTAGAGCCGCCGGCACCGACCGTTCTGCAGAAGCTGGTGGAAGAGAAAGATGGCCAGGTGGTATCGGTAGGCAAAATCGCCGATATCTATGCCCACGTCGGTATCACTAAAAAAGTGAAAGCCACCGGCCTGGACGCGCTGTTTGACGCCACCGTTAAAGAGATGAAGGAAGCGGGGGATAACACCATCGTGTTTACCAACTTCGTTGACTTCGACTCCTCCTGGGGACATCGCCGTGATGTAGCAGGCTACGCGGGCGGCCTTGAGCTGTTCGACCGTCGTCTGCCGGAGCTGTTAGCGCTGGTGGAGGAGGGTGACATCATCATCCTCACCGCCGACCACGGTTGCGATCCGACCTGGACCGGTACAGACCACACCCGTGAGCATATCCCGGTGCTGATCTACGGCCCGAACGTCAAGCCTGGCTCGCTGGGCCACCGTGACACCTTCGCGGATATCGGCCAGACGCTGGCATCGTACTTTGGTACGTCGCCAATGGAATATGGCAAAAACATGCTGTAATGCTTTTGCCCGGCGGCGCTGCGCTTGCCGGGCTTACGGATCCTGTAGGCCGGATAAGGCATCGCCGCCATCCGGCGCAAAAATGTATAAAAAGGAATGAAAATGGCAACTCCTCACATTAATGCCGAAATGGGCGATTTCGCTGACGTTGTGCTGATGCCGGGCGATCCGCTGCGTGCTAAACATATCGCAGAAACCTTCTTTGAAGACGTGCGCGAAGTTAACAACGTGCGCGGGATGCTGGGCTACACCGGCACCTACAAAGGCCGTAAGATCTCCGTGATGGGCCACGGGATGGGTATTCCGTCCTGCTCTATCTACACCAAAGAGCTGATCACCGATTTTGGCGTGAAGAAGATCATCCGCGTAGGCTCCTGCGGCGCGGTACGTGCTGACGTTAAGCTGCGTGACGTGGTGATCGGTATGGGTGCCTGCACCGACTCCAAAGTAAACCGTCTGCGCTTTAAGGATCATGACTTCGCGGCGATTGCCGACTTCGACATGGTGCGCAACGCGGTAGACGCGGCTAAAGCACTGGGCGTTGACGCGCGCGTCGGCAACATCTTCTCTGCCGATCTCTTCTATACGCCGGACCCGAGCATGTTCGACGTGATGGAAAAATATGGCATTCTCGGCGTGGAGATGGAAGCGGCAGGGATCTACGGCGTAGCGGCAGAGTTCGGTGCGAAAGCACTGACGATCTGCACCGTTTCTGACCATATCCGTACCCACGAGCAGACCACCGCTGCCGAACGTCAGACGACCTTCAACGATATGATTAAGATCGCGCTGGAGTCCGTACTGCTGGGCGACAAAGAGTAAGTTTGCTCTTGCCCGGCGGCGCTTGCACAGACCTACAAAACTTGTAGGCCCGGTAAGCGCTAGCGCCACCGGGCGTTTCCGTTATCTGACCGCGTTACCCATCCATTCCGCTAGCTCCCGCAGCTCTCTCTCCTGCTCTGGAAAATCCCCTAACAGCGCATCGCACGCCTGCTGCAGACTATCCGCACGATAAGGGCAGCCCTGCAGACGCGCTGCCAGTGCCTCCAGCGGGGCTGGGTTCAGGCTGTCGGTAAAGATCTGCGCGCGCGTGATGTGTCCTCGCTCGACGTCGAAATGCAGCTCGACGCCGCCCCAGGTGAAGCGCTCATCCAGCAGATGGCTGAACGAGGGGGCCTGACCAAAGTTCCACTCCCAGCTGCTCTGGCGGGCAAAGGTGTCGGCAAAGTTCGGCAGATCCGGCGTCTTGTCCGGCGATATGATCTCTGCCGCAACATGCTCGCCGTAGTGGGCAAAAAAGGCCTCGGTGACCGCGGCGCAGATCGCCTCATGGGTAATACCCGGCAGCAGATCGACCAGATTTGCCACCCGGCCCCGTACTGAGGTAATGCCCTTGGCCTGGAGCTTCTTCTTATCGGGGTTGAGGTAGTTCGCCAGCCGGCTCAGATCGGCATTAAGCAGCAGCGTTCCGTGGTGAAAGCCACGATCCGGCGTCTCGCGATAGGCCGAGCCGGAGACCTTGCGGTCGCCCTCCGGCGTTTTGACCACCAGATCGTTACGTCCCGAGGCTTCCGCCGCTACGCCCAGCGCGTTGAGGGCGTTAAGCACAATGTGGGTGGAGATGGTTTTGTCATACTCCGGCTTGCCCGCCATAAAGGTAAAGCAGGTATTGCCGAGATCGTGAAACACCGCGCCGCCGCCGCTGCTACGTCGGGCGAGGCGGACGTTATCCTCCTCCATGCGCCGGGTATTGCACTCTTTCCACGGGTTTTGCGCCCGGCCAATCACCACCGTATCGGCGTTGCGCCACAGAAACAGCACGCGCTGGGTAGCGGGCATCTGGCGAAAGATTGACTCCTCTACCGCCAGGTTAAACCAGGGATCGTACGAATCAGAGATAAGCAGACGTAATGTGGACATGGCAGCTTTCCTTTTCTTTATTTGCCCCCATAGTAACGACAAAGCGACGCGTATGCCTACCCGGCCTACGGCTCGCGCTTCTCGCTCTCCTCCTCTTCCGGCACCGACCGGCTGGCGGTGAGCAGGAAAGGCGACTGCTGCCAGCGGGTACGCTTACCCTGCAGCAGCGTGCGGGTCAGCACTACGCCAATCGCCAGTGACAGGAGCAGCATCAGGCGGAGGATATTTGTGGTATTATCGACCTGTTTTGCTTCGGTCGGTAGGGTATGGGTGTCGAGCGTCAGACGCAGGTAGCCGAGCGGGCCATTTTTCCCCTGTATGGGTTCAACAATCTGCTGGTTAAAGTAGCCGCCGGCTTTTTTTCCGTCCAGCGCCAGACGGTCGCGGACGTCGACGCTCTCCCCTGAACGCGCAATCAGATCGCCCTGCTCATCGTAAACGCCTGCGTCAAGAATGCGGCTCCCTTCGGTGAGCTGGCGCAGCAGTGCGCTAATCCGCTTCTCGTCCGGCGTTTCGCTGCGCATCAGCGGCGTGAGGTTCAGGGTCACCTGGTGCGCCAGGGTGCGGGCCAGCTCTTCAAACTGCGGGTTACGCGCCCGCTGGTGGCTCTGGCTAAACCACGATGCCCCCTGCATCAGCGCCACCAGCAGGGCGAGACAGATGAGCACAATCACAGCGCGATGCAGCCGGAATCTCAGTTTTGCGCGAGCCATATTCTTACCTGATGAAAATTTGAGGTTAGCATGTTGCCAGAAGCGATGATTACAGGGTAGCCTCATGCGTTATTTTTACCCGGATGCGTTTGGCCGCACGTGTTTTTACAGGAGCTTTAATGTCTAACAGTTTAACCTGGCGCGACCTGCCCGAAGCCGTCTCTCAGTGGCCTGGGCTGCCGCTCTCTCTAAGCGGCGACGAGGTGATGCCGCTCGATTATCACGCGGGTCGCAGCGGCTGGCTGCTCTATGGCCGCAGCCTGGATAAACAGCGCCTGACGGCGTATCAGCGCTCCCTTGGCGCGGCGATGGTGATCGTCGCGGCCTGGTGCGTCGAGGATTACCAGGTGATCCGCCTGGCCGGATCGCTGACGCCGCGGGCGACGCGCCTGGCGCACGATGCCGGTCTGGACGTTGCGCCGCTGGGTAAGATCCCGCACCTGCGCACGCCGGGCCTGCTGGTGATGGACATGGACTCTACCGCGATCCAGATCGAGTGCATCGATGAGATCGCCAAGCTGGCGGGCACCGGTGAGAGGGTCGCCGAGGTGACCGAGCGGGCGATGCGCGGCGAGCTGGACTTTACCGCCAGCCTGCGCAGCCGCGTCGGGACCCTCCAGGGGGCGGACGCCAGCATCCTGCACCAGGTGCGTGACGGCCTGCCGCTGATGCCGGGCCTGACCCAGGTGGTGCTGAAGTTAGAGGCCTTAGGCTGGAAGGTGGCTATCGCCTCTGGCGGCTTTACCTTCTTTGCCGACTACCTGCGCGACAGGCTGCACCTGACCGCCGCCGTGGCGAACGAGCTGGAGATTGTCGACGGCAAGCTGACCGGCCACGTGGTGGGTGACATTGTGGATGCGCAGTACAAGGCGGCCACGCTGCTGCGCCTGGCGCAGGAGTACGATATCCCGCTGGCGCAAACCGTCGCGATCGGCGACGGTGCGAACGATCTGCCGATGATCAAAGCGGCAGGGCTGGGGATCGCCTATCACGCGAAACCCAAAGTGAATGAGAAGACGGAAGTCACTATCCGTCACGCTGACCTGATGGGCGTTTTCTGTATCCTGTCGGGCAGCCTGAACCAGAACTAACGAGGTAAACGTGGCGAAAGCTCCAAAACGCGCATTTGTCTGTAATGAATGCGGTGCGGATTATCCGCGCTGGCAGGGGCAGTGCAGCGCCTGTCAAGCCTGGAACACCATCACCGAGGTGCGCGTTGCGGCGTCCCCGACGGTTGCGCGCAACGAGCGGCTGAGCGGCTATGCCGGTAACGCAGGCGTGTCGAAGGTGCAGAAGCTGTCGGAGATCAGCCTGGAAGAGCTGCCGCGCTTCTCCACCGGCTTCAAAGAGTTTGACCGCGTGCTGGGCGGCGGCGTCGTGCCGGGCAGCGCGATCCTGATCGGCGGTAACCCAGGAGCAGGTAAATCGACGCTGCTGCTGCAAACCCTGTGCAAGCTCTCCGAAAACATGAAGACGCTGTACGTCACCGGGGAGGAGTCACTCCAGCAGGTGGCGATGCGCGCCCATCGCCTGGGTCTGCCGACGACGAACCTGAACATGCTCTCCGAAACCAGCATCGAGCAGATCTGCATGATTGCTGACGAAGAGTTGCCGAAGCTGATGGTGATCGACTCGATCCAGGTGATGCACATGGCGGATATCCAGTCGTCGCCGGGCAGCGTGGCCCAGGTGCGTGAGACGGCGGCCTACCTGACGCGCTTCGCCAAGACGCGCGGCGTCGCTATCGTGATGGTCGGTCACGTTACCAAAGATGGCTCGCTGGCCGGGCCGAAGGTGCTGGAGCACTGTATCGACTGTTCGGTGCTGCTGGACGGCGACGCCGACTCGCGCTTCCGTACCCTGCGCAGCCACAAAAACCGCTTCGGTGCGGTAAACGAGCTTGGCGTCTTCGCGATGACCGAGCAGGGTCTGCGCGAGGTCAGCAACCCGTCCGCCATCTTCCTCAGCCGGGGTGATGAAGTCACCTCTGGCAGCTCGGTGATGGTCGTCTGGGAGGGCACGCGTCCGCTGCTGGTTGAGATCCAGGCCCTGGTGGATCAGTCGATGATGGCTAACCCACGCCGTGTGGCAGTGGGTCTGGAGCAGAACCGACTGGCGATCCTGCTGGCGGTGCTGCATCGCCACGGCGGATTGCAGATGGCAGATCAGGATGTCTTTGTAAACGTCGTCGGCGGGGTAAAAGTCACCGAAACCAGTGCCGACCTGGCGCTGCTGCTGGCGATGGTCTCCAGCCTGCGCGACCGGCCGCTGCCGGACGATCTGGTGGTGTTTGGTGAGGTAGGGCTGGCGGGCGAGATCCGTCCGGTGCCGAGCGGACAGGAGCGTATCTCCGAGGCGGCGAAGCACGGTTTCCGCCGGGCTATTGTCCCTGCTGCCAACGTACCGAAAAAACCACCGGCCGGGATGCAGGTGTTTGGCGTGAAAAAACTTGCCGATGCGCTAAGCGTATTTGACGACTTATAATTACCACTACGATTTTGCAGGAGGCACCGTAATTTATGTCGTCATTTGACTATCTGAAAACCGCCATCCGCCAGAAGGGCTGCACGTTACAGCAGGTGGCGGAGGCGAGCGGCATGACCAAAGGCTACCTAAGCCAGCTGCTCAACGCCAAGATCAAAAGCCCCAGCGCGCAGAAGCTGGAGGCGCTGCACCGCTTCCTCGGGCTGGCGTTTCCCCGGCAGCAGAAAAATATCGGCGTGGTGTTTGGCAAGTTTTACCCGCTGCACACCGGCCATATCTACCTGCTGCAGCGTGCCTGCAGCCAGGTAGACGAGCTGCATGTCATCATGGGCTACGACGAGACGCGCGACCGGGCGCTGTTCGAAGAGAGCGCCATGTCCCAGCAGCCCACGGTGCCCGACCGCCTGCGCTGGCTGCTACAGACCTTCAAATACCAGAAAAATATTCGTATCCACGCCTTTAACGAGGAGGGGATGGAGCCGTACCCGCACGGCTGGGACGTGTGGAGTAAAGGCATCAAAGCCTTTATGGATGAGAAGGGGATCCAGCCCAACTGGATCTACACCTCCGAAGAGGCCGATGCCGAGCAGTACGAGAAGCATCTCGATATCGAGACGGTGCTGATCGATCCCAAACGTACCTTTATGAATATCAGCGGCGGGCAGATCCGCGCCAACCCGTTCCGCTACTGGGAGTACATTCCTACCGAGGTGAAGCCGTTCTTTGTACGCACGGTGGCCATCCTCGGCGGCGAGTCGAGCGGTAAGTCGACGCTGGTGAATAAGCTCGCCAACATCTTCAATACCACCAGCGCCTGGGAGTACGGGCGTGACTATGTCTTCTCCCATCTTGGCGGCGATGAGATGGCACTTCAGTACTCCGACTACGACAAGATCGCCCTCGGGCAGGCCCAGTACATCGACTTCGCGGTGAAGTACGCCAACAAGGTGGCCTTTATCGATACCGATTTCGTGACCACTCAGGCGTTCTGCAAAAAGTATGAGGGGCGCGAGCACCCGTTCGTGCAGGCGCTGATCGACGAGTACCGCTTCGACCTGGTGATCCTGCTGGAGAACAACACGCCGTGGGTCGCCGACGGCCTGCGCAGTCTCGGCAGCTCGGTGGATCGCAAAACCTTCCAGAGCATGCTGGTCTCAATGCTTAACGACAATGGGATCGACTTTATCCACGTCGAAGAGTCAAACTACGACGAGCGTTTCCTGCGCTGCGTGGAGCTGGTGAAAGAGATGATGGGCGAGCAGGGATAAAGCTGCTCGCAGTTGACGCTCGCATTGCCGGGAGGCGGCTTCGCCTTACCCGGCCTACAAATCGTGCAAAACCGTAGGCCGGGTAAGCGCAAGCGCCACCCGGCATCCAGGTGCTTACTTAGAGATACGTTTGTACTTGATACGCTTCGGCTCCAGCGCATCCGCGCCGAGGGTACGTTTCTTATACTCTTCGTACTCGGTGAAGTTACCTTCGAAGAACTCCACTTTACCCTCGTCCTGGTAGTCCAGAATGTGGGTAGCGATACGGTCGAGGAACCAACGGTCGTGCGAGATCACCATCGCGCAGCCCGGGAACTCCAGCATGGCGTTTTCCAGCGCGCGCAGGGTTTCGATATCCAGGTCGTTGGTTGGTTCATCGAGCAGCAGCACGTTACCGCCAACCTGCAGCAGCTTGGCCAGGTGCAGACGGCCACGTTCACCGCCGGACAGTTCGCCTACGCGTTTGCCCTGATCGACGCCTTTGAAGTTAAAGCGGCCCACGTAGGCGCGGCTTGGCATCTCGGTGTTGCCGATCTTCATGATATCCAGCCCGCCGGACACCTCTTCCCACACGGTTTTGCTGTTATCCATGGCGTCACGGAACTGATCCACAGAGGCCAGCTTGACGGTTTCACCCAGGGTGATGGTACCGCTGTCAGGCTGTTCCTGACCGGACATCATGCGGAACAGGGTAGATTTACCCGCGCCGTTCGGGCCGATGATGCCGACGATAGCCCCTTTCGGTACCGAGAAGCTCAGATCGTCGATCAGCACGCGGTCGCCGTAGGATTTACGCAGGTTGCTCACCTCAACGACTTTATCCCCCAGACGTGCGCCAGGCGGAATAAACAGTTCGTTGGTTTCGTTACGTTTCTGGTATTCGGTGTTGTTCAGCTCTTCAAAGCGGGCCAGACGGGCTTTGCCCTTAGACTGACGGCCTTTGGCACCCTGACGCACCCACTCCAGCTCTTTCTCAATGGATTTACGGCGGGCCGCTTCCTGAGAGGCTTCCTGGGCCAGGCGCTGATCTTTCTGCTCCAGCCAGGAGGAGTAGTTACCCTCCCACGGAATGCCTTCACCACGGTCAAGCTCAAGGATCCAACCGGCAACGTTATCGAGGAAGTAACGGTCGTGGGTAATGGCCACGACGGTGCCTTCGAAGTCGTGCAGGAAGCGTTCCAGCCAGGCCACGGACTCGGCGTCCAGGTGGTTGGTTGGTTCGTCGAGCAGCAGCATGTCTGGTTTTTCCAGCAGCAGGCGGCACAGCGCCACGCGGCGACGTTCACCCCCGGAGAGCTTGTCGACTTTGGCATCCCAGTCTGGCAGGCGCAGGGCGTCAGCGGCGCGCTCCAGCTGCACGTTCAGGTTGTGACCGTCGTGGGCCTGGATGATCTCTTCATACTTGCCCTGCTGGGCCGCGAGCTTATCGAAGTCAGCGTCCGGCTCTGCGTACTTGGCGTACACCTCGTCGAGGCCTTTCAGGGCGTTAACCACCTCGGCCACGGCTTCTTCGATGGACTCACGCACGGTGTGCTCTGGGTTCAGCTTCGGCTCCTGCGGCAGGTAGCCGATTTTCAGACCGGGCTGCGGGCGGGCTTCACCTTCGATGTCGGTATCGATGCCGGCCATAATGCGCAGCAGGGTGGACTTACCCGCACCGTTGAGACCGAGGACGCCAATTTTTGCGCCCGGGAAGAAGCTCAGCGAGATATTTTTCAGAATATGACGTTTCGGCGGAACCACTTTGCCGACACGATGCATGGTATAAACGAATTGAGCCACGTTGGACTTCGCCTCTTTTATCGTAATGTGAATGGTACTCAAGTGCGGAGTGTAGCGGTTTTTGTGGTCCAATCCCAGCCAGCTGCGTCACGAGTGTTAAATCAGACCAAAAGTAAAAAAGTGTTCAGCGCGTGGCGAATTACCTTATGCCTGGTTAGCATGAAGGGGTTATGCGCCAACAAATTTATTTCTAAGGAGAAAGTGCCTGTGAATGCAAAACCTGTCGCCTGGCGACTGCTGGCCGTCGGCTGCTGCATGCTGTCGGTAAGCGGCCTGGCACGCGCTGACTCACTGGATGAGCAGCGAAACCGCTATGCACAAATCAAGCAGGCGTGGGACAACAAGCAGATGGACGTCGTGGCGCAGCTGATGCCGGAACTCAAGGACTATCCTCTCTATCCCTATCTGGAGTACCGCCAGATCAATGACGATCTGATGAACCAGCCAGCCATGGCGGTGAGCAACTTTGTGCAGGCCAATCCGACGCTGCCCCCCGCCCGCAACCTGAAGTCGCGCTTTGTGAACGAGCTGGCACGCCGTGAGGACTGGCGCGGCCTGCTGGCGTTTAGCCCGGACAAACCGGCAACGACCGAAGCGCAGTGCAACTACTACTATGCCAAATGGAACACCGCCCAGCCTGACGCGGCGTGGGAGGGGGCAAAAACGCTGTGGCTGACCGGAAAGAGTCAGCCCAATGCCTGCGACAGGCTGTTTGGGGCGTGGCGCGCCTCCGGCAAGCAGGATCCGCTGGCCTTCCTGGAACGCATTCGGCTGGCGATGAAGGCGGGCAATACCCGCCTCGTTCTCCTGCTGGCGAACCAGATGCCCAGCGAATACCAGACCATCTCCAGCGCCATTGTCGATCTGGCAAACGATCCCAACAGCGTGCTGACCTTCGCCCGCACCACCGGCGCGACTGACTTTACCCGGCAGATGGCCCAGGAGGCATTTGAGAGCGTCGCCCGTCAGGACGTGGAAAACGCACGCCTGATGATCCCATCGCTGGCTTCGGCGCAGCAGCTTAATGAGGAGCAGACCCAGGCGCTGCGGGAGATTGTCGTCTGGCGGCTGATGGGCAACGACGTCACCGAGGAGCAGGCGCGCTGGCGCGATGACGCCATTATGCGCTCCCAGTCAACGTCGCTGGTAGAGCGCCGGGTACGCCTGGCGTTAGGCACAGGCGATCGTCAGGGGCTTAATACCTGGCTGGCCCGCCTGCCGATGGAAGCGAAAGAGAAAGAGGAGTGGCGTTACTGGCAGGCGGATCTGCTGCTGGAGCGTGGCCGTGAAGAGGAAGGCAATACCATCCTGCACGATCTGATGCAGAAGCGCGGCTTCTATCCTATGGTTGCCGCGCAGCGCCTTGGCGAAGAGTATCAACTGAAGATCGACAAGGCGTCGGGCGAGCCGGATCCGCAGCTGGTGCAGAGTCCAGAGATGGCGCGGGTGCGGGAGCTTATGTTCTGGGGTCTCGACAACACCGCACGCAGCGAGTGGGCCAACCTGGTCAGCAGCCGCACGCCGCAACAGCAGGCTCAGCTGGCGCGCTACGCCTACGATCGTCAGTGGTGGGATCTGGGCGTGCAGGCGACCATCGCCGGTAAGCTGTGGGATCAGCTGCAGGAGCGCTTCCCGCTGGCCTGGCGCGATCTCTTTGAACGCTATACCAGCGGCAAGGATATTCCTCAGAGCTATGCGATGGCGATTGCTCGCCAGGAGAGCGCCTGGAATCCAAAGGCGCGCTCACCGGTTGGGGCAAGCGGTCTGATGCAGGTGATGCCGGGTACGGCAACGCATACGGTGCAGATGTTCAATATTCCAGGCTACAGCGATCCTGCCCAGCTGCTGGATCCGCAAACCAATATCGATATCGGCACCAGCTATCTGCAATACGTCTATAACCAGTTCGGCAATAACCGCATCTTTGCGTCGGCAGCCTATAACGCCGGGCCTGGGCGAGTGCGGACCTGGCTTGGCAACAGCGCCGGACGCATTGACGCGGTGGCGTTTGTGGAGAGCATTCCCTTCTCGGAGACGCGGGGCTACGTGAAAAACGTGCTGGCCTATGATGCCTATTACCGCTACTTCCTGGAGGGGAAACCGACTCTGCTGACCGCCACGGAGTGGGGCCGCCGTTACTGAACCGGCGGTTTGTGTTATGCTGTTGTACTCGTCAACGAGTATGGCAGCCTAACATGACCCAGCAATCCCCTTATTCAGCAGAAGTAGCCGAACAGCGTCATCAGGAGTGGTTGCGCTTCGTCGAACTGCTCCAGCACGCTTACGACCAGGATCTGCACCTGCCGCTGCTTAATCTGATGCTGACCCCTGACGAGCGCGAAGCGCTGGGCACGCGGGTACGTATTATTGAGGAGCTTCTGCGCGGTGAAATGAGCCAGCGGGAGCTTAAAAACGAGCTGGGCACCGGCATCGCCACCATTACCCGCGGCTCTAACAGCCTGAAAGCCGCCCCGCCAGAACTGCGTCTGTGGCTGGAGAAGGCGCTGCTGAAGGGCTAGCGGTACGCCGCATGGTGAAACGGGCTGAGGGCCAGGATCACCGCCTGATGGTAGACGCTGCTCCGCGTCAGCACGCCGTGGGTAAAGACGCCGATCGCCCCCTCTTTACGTCCAATCTCATCGATGCCGGTGACCTCTGACATCACCGGCCCGAGCGCCTCTCCGGCACGCACGCGGCTCAGTATTGCCGCTGGCAGCGGCAGGGTAGCGGAACGCGCTTCGCCGCGCTGCGCCCGGCTCTCAATCACCACCCAGCTAAAGGTACTGTCCTCATCTATCCCTGCTTCAATGGCCACCCAGAAGTCGGCATCAGGACGCGCCTGACGCGCATTCTCCACGCGATTACGTGCGCCAGCCCGCGTTTCTGTGCTGCCAAGCGGCTGCTCCGGTACGCCGCTCTCGACGGCCACGGACTCGATATGGCAGGATCCTTCGCCGAAAATCTCGTTGAACGCGTGCAGAATAGCCTTAATTTTGGCGGGATTAGTGGTAGCTGAGACAACATGGTGCATAATCTAACCAACTCATATAAAAAATTTCATCGCAGTATAACGGATAAAAAGCATGTTACAGGTATACCTTGTTCGCCACGGTGAAACGCAGTGGAACGCCGAGCGTCGTATTCAGGGCCAGTCAGACAGTCCGCTGACGGCCAAAGGGGAGCAGCAGGCACAGCAGGTGGCCGAGCGCGCGAAAGCGCTGGGGATCACCCACGTTATCGCCAGCGATCTGGGGCGCACGCAGCGCACGGCGGAGATCATTGCCGACTACTGCGGGTGTGAGATTTCGCTGGATGCCCGCCTGCGCGAGCTGGATATGGGCGTGCTGGAACAGCGCCCTATCGATTCGCTGACCGAGGAAGAGGAGCAGTGGCGTCGCCAGCTGGTCAACGGCACGTCCGATGGCCGCATTCCCGACGGGGAGTCGATGCAGGAGCTGAGCGAGCGTATGCATGCGGTGCTGGCCACCTGCCTGGAACTGCCGGAAGGCAGCCGCCCGCTGCTGGTTAGTCACGGTATGGCGCTGGGCTGTCTGGTCAGCACTATCCTTGGCCTGCCAGCCTGGGCAGAGCGTCGTCTGCGTCTGCGCAACTGCTCTATCTCACGTATTGATTACCAGCAGAGCCCGTGGCTAGCCTCAGGCTGGGTGGTAGAGACAGCGGGTGACGTTTCGCACCTTGATGCGCCCGCGCTGGACGAGCTACAGCGTTAGCGCCGGACAGGGATCAGATATTCGCAGCGTATCTGCATTGGCGGCGTCTGGTTCCTGGCCTCGTCACGTGGGAAGAAACGTTCGATATCCAGCCCTTTGCGGCGGGTGAGGTTGAGCATCGGCATACAGGTGCCGTAGACCGTTAAGATAAACTGCTGGAGTCCGGTGCCTGGTCCTTCATAGGTAAACATCACGTACTCTCCGCTCTGCAACACCAGAGGAAAAGCACCTTGCAGATGGCCGTTGGCCATCTCGGGGGTAACGGCTGTGGTGTAGAGCACCTCCTGCTCGTCATCCTTCTCCAGGCTAGGACGCGGTTCATGTAAACCGTATAGCTCAGCGGGAAGGGTAGGCGAGGTGCCTAAAAACTCACGCCAGAACTGGATCCGCATCTCATGCCGGAAGACGGAGATCTCTTCCAGCGAGCAGCTGTAGCTCTGGGTGATCCCCATCAGCGGCGTTTCCGGCAGGGTAATAAATTCATGTTTTGGCAGGGTGAATTCACCCAAATGCAGCGGCGGGCGAATGCCCGACGCGTTCCAGTCAGGAGAGCGGCGATAAAATGCAGGCGTCACGCCAAACTGTTTCTTGAATGCGCGGGTGAAGGTCTGTTGGGAGTCAAAACGATACTGGAGCGCAATATCGAGGATCGGACGGGCGGTCAGGCGCAGTGCTACGGCAGACTTTGAGAGTCGACGTGCGCGAATATAGGCCCCAATTGCCAGACCGGTGACATCCTTAAACATTCTTTGCAGATGCCACTTGGAGTACCCTGCTTTGATCGCCACATCACTCAGGGCCAGCGGTTGATGCAGGTGATCTTCCAGCCAGTCAAGTAGATCGCGAATAATCCCAGCCTGATCCATACAGTGTCCTCATCCTTAAAACAGTCGTACCCGATAGCAGGGTTATGCGAATAATATCATTCCCTGCTATTTTAGCATTCAGTGTTTTTTTTGAGTAAGCGTGCGGTTTTCGTGGGTATTGCTGAAAGAAAATTTAATTGCTTGAATTATAAGTATTTATTTTAGCAGGCAAAATAGTAACATAACGTAATATTCAGATATGGTAACAATATGAAATACAAGTGCTTAGCAATACTTTTGGCGCTGGGCCTCGTAGGCCAGGCCGCGCAGGCTGAAGAGATTGGGTCAGTTGATACGGTCTTTAAAGTCTTCGGACCGGATCATAAAATTGTGGTTGAAGCCTTTGACGATCCCGATGTTAAAAACGTGACATGCTATATCAGCCGGGCGAAAACCGGCGGTATCAAGGGTGGGTTAGGGCTGGCAGAGGACACCTCCGACGCAGCGATCTCCTGTCAGCAGGTAGGGCCGATTGAGCTGAGTGAGAAGGTGAAGAGCGGGAAAGCGCAGGGAGACGTGGTATTCCAGAAACGTACCTCGCTGGTCTTCAAGAAGCTCCAGGTGGTACGTTTCTACGACGCGAAGCGCAATACGCTGGCCTACCTTGCCTACTCCGATAAGGTCGTAGAAGGGTCGCCGAAGAACGCATTAAGCGCCGTGCCGATTATGCCGTGGCATTAATGTGTGACCGTAGGCCGGGCAAACGCAGTGCCGCCCGGCATTACAGTGACTAAGCCTTACTCCTGCAGATCGCCGCAGAAGCGGTAGCCTTCGCCGTGAATGGTGGCGATGATCTCCGGCGTATCCGGCGTTGATTCGAAGTGTTTACGAATACGGCGGATAGTCACGTCAACGGTACGATCGTGCGGCTTCAGCTCGCGACCGGTCATCTTCTTCAGCAGATCGGCACGGGTCTGGATCTTGCCCGGGTTTTCGCAGAAGTGCAGCATGGCGCGAAACTCGCTGCGCGGCAGCTTGTACTGCTCACCGTTCGGGCTAATCAACGAGCGGCTGTTGATATCCAGCTCCCAGCCGTTGAATTTATAGCTGTCGACGTTGCGGCGCTCTTCGCTCACCGTGCCCAGGTTCATGGTACGGGAGAGGAGGTTGCGCGCGCGGATGGTCAGCTCGCGTGGGTTAAACGGTTTGGTGATGTAATCATCCGCGCCAATCTCGAGGCCGAGGATCTTATCGACTTCGTTATCACGGCCTGTCAGGAACATCAGGGCGACGTCTGCCTGTTCGCGCAGTTCACGCGCCAGCAGCAGGCCATTTTTGCCCGGCAGGTTGATATCCATGATCACCAGGTTGATATCGTTATCAGAAAGAATCTGATGCATTTCAGCGCCATCAGTCGCTTCAAAGACATCGTATCCTTCTGCTTCGAAAATGCTCTTCAACGTGTTGCGTGTTACCAACTCGTCTTCAACAATAAGAATGTGCGGGGTCTGCATGTTTGCTACCTAAATTGCCAACTAAATCGAAACAGGAAGTACAAAAGTCCCTGACCTGCCTGATGCATGTCGCAAATTAACATGAACGGCGTAACATGACTAAAGTACGTAATGGCGTTCTTGATGCACTTTCCATCAACGTCAACAACATCATTAGCTTGGTCGTGGGCACACACTCCCTTTGGACCCGACAGTGTCAAAAACGGTTGTCATCCTACCCATTTTAACAGCAACATAACAGGTTAAGACGCACCGGACACCCAATAAAACTACGGTTGGTTGACATATATCAAGTTCAATTGTAGCACGTTAACAGTTTGATGAAATCATCGCATCTTATTACTAGCGTTTATAACATCTTTTCAATAAACAGATAGTTACAGGCGTTAATTAATGAATTTGCTGAATCCACCGCTGAATAGCGCTCTTCAGGCAGATTATCATGCGTAACATAGGGATAATCCTGTTCTGTTAACATACTGGCTGCTAATTACCCCAGTAAACAGTGTAGTAATTTTTAAGCATTTCCTGATGCAAATTCAGTGATTCGTGTTACGTTTTTGTAAATTTGTGATGCGTAATAACTTGATGTTGATTGCCTTTTTAGCCCGCCATCGGGCACACCAGAGAGTAACCCATGCATGTATCAATAGTACTCGTTTCACCCGCCAGGCCTGAAAACGTTGGCGCGGCGGCCCGGGCCATGAAGACCATGGGCTTTAGCGATCTGCGCATTGTCGACAGCGAAGCCCACCGGCAGGAGGGGGCGCGCTGGGTAGCTCATGGATCCGGCGATATTATTGATAACGCAAGGTTTTTCCCCACGCTCGCCGATGCCCTGGCCGATATCGATTTTACGGTGGCTACCACCGCCCGCAGCCGGGCAAAGTTCCACTACTACGCCACGCCTGCTGAACTGCTGCCGCTAATGCAGGAGAAGAGCCAGTGGATGGAGCGCGCCGCGCTGGTATTTGGCCGGGAAGATTCAGGTTTAACCAATGAGGAGTTAGCCCTGGCTGATGTTCTCACCGGCGTACCCATGGTTGCCGATTACCCGTCGCTGAATCTTGGACAGGCCGTGATGGTCTACTGTTACCAGTTAGCATCGTTAATGCAACAGCGCAACGAACCGGTCGTGATCCAGAGTGAAGAGCAGCTCAAGGCGCTGCGTCTGCGGGCGCGATCGCTGCTGGGGACGCTGGGCGTGGCGGATGACGTCAAACTAGCCGACTGGCTGGAGCAGCGGCTGGGTCTGTTTGCGCAGCGCGACACTGCCATGCTGCACCGTTTGTTGCACGATATCGAAAAAAAACTCGCAGAGTAAAACGCTGTCATCGCTTTTTGTTATGGTAAAAGATGCTGATATCGCTTTTTCCTCCGGTGAGAGTGCGGAGAAAAGTGCGGTCAGCGCAGCGCGACCTGCGCAGAGGATGAAAAGGGCAAAAAGCAGAAATTCATTGACTCAGGCAGGGATATCCTTTAACCGTATAGCTATACAAGACAGACAGATAAAAATGACAGAGCACACAACATCCATGAATCGCATCAGCACGCTGACAATTATTACCACCACCATTACCACAGGTAACGGTGCGGGCTGACGCGTACAGGAAACACAGAAAAAAGCCCGCACCTGAACAGTGCGGGCTTTTTTTTCGAGCAAAAATCAAGGGGTAATACCATGCGAGTGTTGAAGTTCGGCGGTACGTCAGTGGCAAATGCAGAACGTTTTCTGCGTGTTGCCGAGATTCTGGAGAGCAATGCCAGGCAGGGGCAGGTTGCAACCGTGCTGTCTGCCCCGGCCAAAATTACCAATCACCTGGTGGCGATGATTGAGAAAACCATCGGGGGCCAGGATGCCGTACCCAACATCAGCGACGCAGAGCACATTTTTGCCGACCTGCTTGCAGGCCTGGCCGAGGTTCAGCCCGGTTTCCCCCTTGCCCGGCTGAAACAGCAGGTTGAGCACGAGTTCGCGCAAATCAAACACGTTCTCCATGGCATCGCCCTGCTGGGCCAGTGCCCGGACAGCATCAACGCCGCCATTATCTGCCGGGGGGAGAAGCTCTCCATCGCGATTATGGCCGGGCTGCTGGAAGCCAGGGGACATAAGGTCTCGGTGATCGATCCGGTAGAAAAACTGCTCGCCGTGGGCCACTACCTCGAATCTACCGTAGATATCGCCGAATCCACCCGCCGCATCGCCGCCAGCCAGATCCCCGCAGACCATATGATCCTGATGGCTGGCTTCACTGCGGGCAATGAGAAGGGCGAGCTGGTGGTGCTGGGGCGCAACGGCTCTGACTACTCTGCTGCCGTGCTGGCCGCCTGCCTGCGTGCCGACTGCTGTGAAATCTGGACCGACGTTGACGGGGTCTACACCTGCGACCCGCGTCAGGTGCCCGATGCCCGACTGCTGAAGTCCATGTCTTACCAGGAGGCGATGGAGCTCTCCTACTTCGGCGCGAAGGTGCTGCACCCACGCACCATTACCCCTATCGCCCAGTTCCAGATCCCTTGCCTGATTAAAAATACCGGTAACCCGCAGGCGCCCGGTACGTTGATCGGGCCGACCTCTGACGACGACGGCCTGCCGGTGAAGGGCATCTCTAATCTCAATAACATGGCGATGTTCAGCGTCTCCGGCCCCGGTATGAAAGGCATGGTCGGAATGGCGGCGCGGGTATTTGCCACTATGTCACGGGCCGGGATCTCGGTGGTGCTGATCACCCAGTCCTCGTCCGAGTACAGTATCAGCTTCTGCGTGCCGCAGGCCGACTGCGCCCGTGCGCGCCGGACGCTGGGGGATGAGTTCTACCTTGAGCTGAAAGAGGGTCTGCTGGAGCCGCTGGCGGTCATGGAGCGACTGGCGATTATCTCGGTGGTCGGCGACGGCATGCGTACCCTGCGCGGCATCTCGGCTAAATTCTTCGCCGCGCTGGCCCGCGCCAATATCAACATCGTGGCGATTGCTCAGGGCTCGTCCGAACGCTCCATCTCGGTGGTGGTTAGCAACGACGACGCCACCACCGGCGTGCGCGTCACCCATCAGATGCTGTTCAATACCGACCAGGTGATTGAGGTGTTCGTGATTGGCGTCGGCGGCGTCGGCGGCGCGCTGCTGGAGCAGCTCAAGCGTCAGCAGAGCTGGCTGAAGGGCAAGCATATCGATCTGCGGGTCTGCGGCGTAGCCAATTCAAAGGCGCTGCTGACTAATGTGCACGGCCTCAACCTGGATAACTGGCAGGCGGAGCTGGCGGAGGCGAAAGAGCCGTTTAACCTGGGCAGGCTGATCCGCCTGGTCAAAGAGTATCATCTGCTCAACCCGGTGATCGTGGACTGTACCTCCAACCAGGCGGTGGCCGATCAGTACGCCGACTTCCTGCGCGAAGGCTTCCACGTGGTCACGCCGAACAAGAAAGCCAACACCTCATCGATGGCCTACTACCACCAGCTGCGCCATGCCGCCGCCGGATCGCGCCGCAAGTTCCTCTACGACACCAACGTTGGGGCAGGGCTGCCGGTGATTGAAAACCTGCAAAACCTGCTTAACGCGGGCGATGAATTGCAGCGTTTTTCCGGGATCCTTTCCGGATCGTTATCCTTTATTTTCGGTAAGCTGGACGAAGGCATGAGCCTTTCGGAAGCGACCGGGATCGCACGGGATCTGGGCTATACCGAGCCGGATCCGCGGGACGATCTCTCCGGCATGGACGTAGCGCGCAAACTGCTGATCCTCGCCCGCGAGACGGGGCGCGAGCTGGAGCTGACGGATATCGTTATCGAGCCGGTGCTGCCGGCAGGCTTTGACGACAGCGGTGACGTAAACAGCTTTATGGCCCGCCTGCCGCAGCTTGACGACGTCTTTGCCGCTCGGGTGGCGAAAGCGCGCGATGAGGGCAAAGTGTTGCGCTACGTGGGGAATATCGAAGAGGATGGCGTCTGCCGGGTGAAGATCGCCGAGGTAGACGGCAACGATCCGCTCTATAAAGTGAAAAACGGTGAGAACGCGCTGGCGTTCTACAGCCACTACTATCAACCGCTGCCGCTGGTGCTGCGCGGTTACGGTGCGGGCAACGATGTGACGGCGGCAGGCGTTTTTGCCGATCTGCTGCGCACCCTCTCATGGAAGTTAGGAGTTTAACATGGTGAAAGTGTATGCCCCGGCCTCCAGCGCCAATATGAGCGTTGGCTTCGACGTGCTTGGGGCGGCGGTAACGCCGGTGGATGGCTCCCTGCTGGGCGACGTGGTCACGGTGGAGGCGGCCGACCGTTTTAGCCTGAATAATCTAGGGCGCTTTGCGGATAAGCTGCCCCCGGAGCCGCGGGAAAATATTGTCTATCAGTGCTGGGAGCGTTTTTGCCAGGAGCTGAATAAAACCATTCCGGTGACCATGACGCTGGAAAAAAATATGCCGATTGGCTCGGGTCTCGGCTCCAGCGCCTGCTCCGTGGTTGCCGCGCTGATGGCGATGAACGAGCACTGCGGTAAGCCGCTGAACGATACGCGCCTGCTGGCGCTAATGGGCGAGCTGGAGGGGCGCATCTCCGGCAGCATTCATTACGATAACGTGGCCCCCTGTTTCCTCGGCGGCATGCAGCTGATGATCGAAGAGAACGGCATTATCAGCCAGCAGGTGCCAGGCTTTGATGAGTGGCTGTGGGTGCTGGCCTATCCGGGGATCAAGGTCTCCACGGCAGAGGCACGGGCGATTTTACCCGCACAGTATCGCCGTCAGGACTGCATTGCCCATGGGCGCCATCTGGCCGGGTTTATTCACGCCTGCTACTCTCGCCAGCCGCAGCTGGCCGCGAAGCTGATGAAAGACGTGATTGCCGAGCCATACCGTGCCCGCCTGCTGCCGGGCTTTAAAGAGGCGCGTCAGGCGGTGGCAGAGATTGGCGCGCTGGCGAGCGGTATCTCCGGGTCGGGGCCGACGCTGTTCGCGCTCTGCGACCGGCCGGACACCGCGCAGCGCGTCGCAGATTGGTTGAGTAAACACTATCTGCAGAATCAGGAAGGCTTCGTTCATATTTGCCGGCTGGATACAGCGGGCGCACGCGTACTGGGATAATTAATGAAACTCTACAACCTTAAAGATCATAACGAGCAGGTCTCCTTTGCCCAGGCGGTAACGCAGGGGCTGGGTAAACAGCAAGGGCTGTTCTTCCCTCACGATCTGCCCGAGTTCAACCTGACCGAAATCGACGAGATGCTGGAGCAGGATTTCGTTAGCCGTAGCGCAAAGATCCTTGCCGCCTTTATTGGCGATGAGATCCCGCAGGAGCTGCTGGAGGAGCGCGTGCGTGCGGCCTTTACCTTCCCCGCCCCGGTAAGCAAGGTAGAAGAAGACATCGGCTGCCTGGAGCTGTTCCACGGCCCGACGCTGGCGTTTAAAGACTTTGGCGGCCGCTTTATGGCGCAGATGCTGACCCACATCAGCGGCGACAAGCCGGTCACCATCCTGACCGCGACCTCCGGCGATACCGGCGCAGCCGTGGCGCACGCCTTCTATGGCCTGAAAAATGTCCGCGTGGTGATCCTCTACCCGCAGGGCAAAATCAGCCCGCTGCAGGAGAAACTCTTCTGTACGCTGGGGGGCAATATCGAGACGGTAGCGATCGACGGCGATTTTGACGCCTGTCAGGCGCTGGTTAAGCAGGCCTTTGATGATGAAGAGCTGAAGCAGGCTCTGGGGCTGAACTCGGCAAACTCCATCAACATCAGCCGCCTGCTGGCGCAGATCTGCTACTACTTCGAGGCGGTGGCGCAGCTGCCGCAGGAAGCGCGCAACCAGCTGGTGATCTCTGTACCGAGCGGAAACTTTGGCGATCTCACCGCCGGCCTGCTGGCGAAATCGCTGGGGCTGCCGGTGAAGCGCTTTATTGCTGCCACTAACGCCAACGACACCGTGCCGCGCTTCCTGAAAGCAGGGGAGTGGAGCCCGAATGTGACCCAGGCGACGCTCTCCAACGCCATGGACGTCAGCCAGCCGAACAACTGGCCGCGCGTGGAGGAGCTGTTCCGCCGTAAGATCTGGCGTCTGAACGAGCTGGGCTATGCCGCCATCGACGACGAGGTGACCAAAGCCACCATGCTGGAGCTGAAAGAGAAGGGGTATCTCTCCGAGCCGCACGCGGCAGTGGCCTACCGTGCCCTGCGCGACCAGCTGCATCCAGGCGAGTACGGCCTGTTCCTTGGCACCGCGCATCCGGCGAAATTCAAAGAGAGCGTCGAGGCGATCCTTGGCGATACGCTGGATCTGCCTGCCGCCCTGGCTGAGCGCGCCGAGCTGCCGCTGCTCTCCCACAGCCTGCCTGCTGATTTTGCCGCCCTGCGCGCGCTGATGATGCAAAAAGCGTAAAGATTGTTGTTGTCTCTGTAGGCCCGGTAAGGCATCGTCGCCACCGGGCTTTTTTTACGCCCAAATATGAAGAAAATGTGCAGGAATATGGCAGAGAAAAAGTAGAAATTCCCAATAAATGCGGTCACTTACAGATTAGGATTGCAGAGAATAACAACGCGGTAACAGATTGCGTAATCTCTTTACATCAACCCGTAACGGGCCAAAAAAGAAGTAAGGAGTTACCCATGTTGAAGCCTATTTTAAAACCTCTGATCCTCGCCCTCTCTATGCTGGCCGTTGCTCCAATGGCGGCCCAGGCGGCCGAACTCACCCTGCTGCCGTCGGTGAAACTGCAGATTGGCGATCGCGACAACAGCGGCAACTACTGGGACGGCGGCCACTGGCGTGACCACGGCTACTGGAAAAAACATTACGAGTGGCGCGAAAACCGCTGGCAGCCGCATGGGCCGGACCGTCGTGACTTTGATCATCACGACAACGGCCATCATCGCGGCCACGGCCCGGACCGTCATCACCACTAATCACGGCCGCGTCGCGGGCCACCTGGCGCTCGCGGCGCGGCTTTTAACGTTCGCTACGCTTAAAGACCAGCTCGTTCTTTTTCGACATCTCTTCATCAAAGACGTAGCCATCCACGTCAAACGCCTTGAGCTGCTCCGGCGTCGTCAGGCGGTTTTCAATGATGTAGCGGCTCATCAGCCCGCGCGCTTTCTTGGCATAGAAGCTAATTACCTTAAAGACACCGTTTTTCTCATCGAGGAATACCGGTTTTACGATCTCGCCAGCAAGCTGTTTCGGCTTCACCGCCCGGAAGTACTCATCCGACGCCAGATTAACGATAATGTTATCACCCTGCGCCGCCAGCGCCTCGTTGAGCGTGTGGGTGATGGTCTCTCCCCAGAACTGATACAGGTCGCCGCCTTTCGGGTTCTGCAGGCGAATGCCCATCTCCAGACGGTAGGGCTGCATCAGATCGAGCGGGCGCAGCACGCCGTAGAGGCCTGAAAGCATCCGCAGATGCTGCTGGGCAAAGGTAAAATCGTCGTCGCTGAAGGTCTCAGCCTGCATACCGGCATAGACATCGCCCTTAAAGGCGAGGATAGCCTGACGGGCGTTGTCGGGAGTAAAGTCCGGCTGCCAGTCGTGAAAACGGGTGGCATTGAGATCGGCCAGCTTATCGCTGATGCCCATTAGGGTCTTGATTTGCGGTGCGGAGAGCTGGCGGGCAACGTCAATCAGCTGTTGGGCGTGATCCAGCAGCACCGGCTGCGTATAGCGCTGGGTGGCCAGCGGGCTTTGGTAATCCAGCGTCTTGGCCGGTGAGATCAGAATCAGCATGTCCACTCCTCAGGGAAATATGCGCAGACTGGCGCAAAAAACGGACTTTAGCAAAAAAAGCGCCTGCGTTGATCGATAGTTGCGATTGCTCGCCTAGCGGTCCGGCAGATTGTCCCACGCGCCGGGAGCCAGCTGGCGTTGGATCTCCGGGTAGCGCTGGGGATTAAACACCGGCCGTATGCCCAGCCTGCGCTGGCGCAGGTAGTCATTGGCGATAATCCGCACCACCGGCGACAGCAGCAGGATGGCGCTGAGGTTAACAATCGCTATTAGCGCCATCATCACGTCCGCCATCTGCCAGACCATCGGCAGGCTCAGCAGCGATCCGGTTATCACCATCAGCAGCGTGCCGCCGCGCATCAGCCAGAGGTTGCGCTTGCTGTGCAGGCGCAAAAATATCAGGTTATTTTCGGCATAGATGTAGTTCACCACGATGGTGGTAAAGGCAAACAGAGCGGTAATGACCGCGACGAACCCGGCGGCCCAGCTGCCGGTCAGAGAGACCATCGCCTGCTGCACCAGCTCAATGCCGTTGAGGGGCGTGTCCGCTGCTGACTCGTTAGCCAGCAGGACAATGAGCGCGCTGGCGGTACAGACGATAAGGGTATCGGTAAAGACGCCGATCATCTGCACAATCCCCTGCGCGGCCGGATGGGGAGGCCAGGATGCCGCTGCGGCCGCAGCGTTAGGCGTGGTGCCCATTCCCGCCTCGTTCGACAGGATGCCACGTTGAAAGCCGCTGGTCAGGGCCTGGCTGACGGTATAGCCGAGCGCGCCTGCCGCAGCTTCGTGCCAGCCGAAGGCGCCGCGGAAGATAGCGTTGATGATGCCGGGCAGCTGATCAACATGCCAGGCACCGATCAGCAGGCTGGCAAGTACCCACACGAGAATCATAGCCGGGACCAGCCACTGCATGATGCGGGCAACACCGCGAATGCCGAGCCGTATCGCCAGCAGCGCGGCGGCAGCTAAAAGCACACCGCTGAGCAGCTCGGGTATCTCCCAGGCGTAGCGTAGGGCGTGGGCCACCGTGTTGGACTGGACGGTATTGAAAATCAGCCCATAAACCAGCAGAAAGAGGGCGAATATAATGCCCAACCAGCGCATGCCCAGGCCACGGGTAATGTACCAGGCGGGGCCGCCGCGAAACTGGTTATGTTCGTCACGATCTTTATAGAGCTGCGCCAGCGCACATTCGGCAAAGGTAGTTGCCATCCCGATCAGCGCAGAGACCCACATCCAGAACACCGCACCCGGTCCACCGGCGGAAATAGCCAGCGCCACGCCCATCAGGTTGCCGTTGCCAGCGCGCGCCGCGAGGCTGGTGCAGAGCGCCTGAAATGAGGTCAGCCCGCCCGGCTGGGGCGTCACGCTATTTTTCAAACTCTTGCCGACGTGGCGCAGGTAGCGGAATTGAATAAATCCACTGCGCACGGTAAACCAGATCCCTGCTCCGATAAGCAGATAGATCATCACCGAGTCCCAGAGTATTTCGTTGATAAACAGGAAAAAGTCTGGCATTCACATTCCTCTTGTTCATGCCGATCGGCCAGTGTAAACGCTGCCAATTTGCGGCGGCGCAACGCGTCGTTGATTGAGTCTACCATACTCCAGGATAGGGCACTGTCTGCGGTTGCGCTGACAGTGCGGCGTGATATCATCAGGGAAGACCGGTTACATCCCCCTAACAAGCTGTTTAAAGAGAAACACGATTATGACGGATAAATTGACCTCCCTGCGTCAGTTCACCACCGTGGTGGCCGACACCGGAGATATCGCGGCAATGAAGCTGTATCAGCCGCAGGATGCTACAACCAACCCTTCTCTGATCCTTAACGCAGCCCAGATCCCTGAATACCGCAAGCTGATTGACGATGCCGTAAGCTGGGCGAAAAGCCAGAGCAGCGACCGCGCGCAGCAGATCGTTGACGCCTCTGACAAGCTGGCCGTGAACATCGGTCTGGAGATCCTGAAACTGGTGCCGGGCCGTATCTCTACTGAAGTAGACGCGCGTCTCTCCTATGACACCGAAGGCTCCATTGCCAAAGCCAAGCGTCTGATCAAGCTCTACAACGACGCGGGCATCAGCAACGATCGCATCCTGATCAAGCTGGCCTCCACCTGGCAGGGCATTCGTGCCGCTGAGCAGCTGGAGAAAGAGGGCATCAACTGTAACCTGACCCTGCTGTTCTCCTTCGCTCAGGCGCGTGCCTGTGCTGAAGCGGGCGTGTTCCTGATTTCGCCGTTCGTAGGCCGTATTCTTGACTGGTACAAATCCAATACCGACAAGAAAGAGTACGCTCCGGCAGAAGATCCGGGCGTGGTCTCCGTTACCGAAATCTACGAATACTACAAGCAGCACGGCTATGAGACCGTGGTCATGGGCGCAAGCTTCCGTAACGTTGGCGAAATCATTGAGCTGGCAGGCTGTGACCGTCTGACCATCGCCCCTGCGCTGCTGAAAGAGCTGGCAGAGAGCGAAGGTACGATTGAGCGTAAGCTCTCCTTCAGCGGTGAAGTGAAAGCGCGTCCGGAACGCATCACCGAAGCCGAGTTCCTGTGGGAACACAACCAGGATCCGATGGCGGTAGACAAACTGGCGGACGGTATCCGCAAGTTTGCCGTGGACCAGGGTAAACTGGAAACCATGATCGGCGATCTGCTGTAATCCTGCTGCGTGGCCGGGTCTCCGGTCACGCTCCTGCTTTTCGATCCTGTCTGTTGTTCCCCTCTGCGTGTATCATTCCCGTATCGATATTGTTTGAACGGAAATACTATGAATACGTTACGCATCGGCTTAGTCTCTGTCTCTGACCGCGCTTCTAACGGGGTCTATCAGGATAAGGGTATTCCTGCCCTCGAAGCCTGGCTGGCCTCCGCCCTCGCCACCCCCTTTACGATTGAAACCCGTCTTATTCCGGACGAGCAGGCGATCATCGAGCAGACGCTGTGCGAGCTGGTGGATGAGATGAGCTGCCACCTGGTCCTGACCACCGGCGGCACGGGCCCCGCGCGCCGCGACGTAACGCCCGATGCGACGCTGGCCGTTGCCGATCGCCAGATGCCCGGCTTTGGCGAACAGATGCGGCAGATCAGTCTCCACTTTGTCCCTACCGCGATCCTGTCGCGTCAGGTGGGCGTGATCCGCAAGCAGGCGCTGATCCTTAATCTTCCCGGCCAGCCGAAATCGATCCAGGAGACGCTGGAAGGTGTTAAAGAGCCTGACGGGAAAGTCGTTGTGCCAGGTATCTTTGCCAGTGTACCTTATTGTTTACAGCTTCTGGAGGGGCCCTATGTGGAAACCCATCCCGAGGTGGTAGCAGCTTTTCGGCCTAAGAGCGCTCGACGCGAAACAATCTCCTAAATAAGCGGCTTTTCTGGCATAAGCTGTGCAATAGGAGAGGGAGAGAGTGGCGTGCTGATTTTTTTACGGTATAGTAATTTTAAGTTTACATATGCCGTAAATAATAAAATCATCCACCCCTCTTTGCACAGGGTTCGCTATGTCTGAAAACGCCCGCCCACTGAATCGCCAGGATTATAAAACGCTCTCGCTCGCTGCCCTTGGCGGCGCGCTGGAGTTTTACGATTTCATCATTTTCGTCTTCTTTGCTGCCGTCGTCGGCGCGCTATTCTTCCCGGCGGATATTCCCGAGTGGCTGCGTCAGGTTCAGACCTTCGGTATCTTTGCCGCAGGCTATCTGGCGCGGCCGCTGGGCGGCATAATCATGGCGCACTTTGGCGATCTGGTCGGGCGTAAGAAGATGTTTACCCTGAGTATTCTGCTGATGGCGGTGCCCACCCTGGCGATTGGCCTGCTGCCCACCTACGCCTCTATCGGCATTGCCGCGCCGCTGCTTCTGCTGCTGATGCGTCTTTTACAGGGCGCAGCGATTGGCGGCGAGGTGCCGGGCGCATGGGTCTTTGTTGCTGAGCACGTGCCTGCCCGCCGGATCGGTATCGCCTGCGGTACCCTGACGGCGGGACTGACCGTGGGCATCCTGCTGGGATCGGTGGTCGCCACGGTGGTGAACCGCACCATGACGCCGGAGATGCTGCACGAATTTGGCTGGCGTATTCCGTTCCTGCTCGGCGGTGCGTTTGGCCTGGTGGCGATGTACCTGCGCCGCTGGCTGCAGGAGACGCCGATCTTCCTTGAGATGCAGCAGCGTAAGGCCCTGGCCCAGGAGCTGCCGGTGAAGGCGGTGGTGGTAAAGCATAAAAAGGCGGTGGCGATCTCAATGCTGCTCACCTGGCTGCTCTCCGCCGGCATCGTGGTGGTGATCCTGATGTCGCCGGTGTGGCTGCAAAAGCAGTATGGACTTGCTCCGGCCCTGACCCTGCAGGCCAACAGCGTGGCGACCATAATGCTCTGTATTGGCTGCCTGCTGGCCGGGCTGGCAGCGGATCGCTTCGGGGCGAGCAGAACCTTTATCGTGGGCAGCATTCTGCTGGCCTGCACCAGCGGCATCTTCTATCACTTTGCCGGTACGCACCCGGAGCATCTCTCTCTGCTCTATGGCCTGGCGGGACTGGGTGTGGGAGTCGTCGGCGCCGTGCCCTACGTGATGGTGCGGGCGTTTCCGGCCGAGGTGCGCTTTACCGGGATCTCCTTCTCCTACAACGTCTCTTACGCCATCTTTGGCGGACTGACGCCGATTGCGGTTACCCTGCTGATGGGCGTCTCTCCGCTGGCCCCCGCCTGGTACGTGCTGGCGCTGGCGCTGGTGGGCTTAGGATTAGGGATCTGGCTGCGGCAGGATATGAACTCGCAAGAAAGCTTGCCGCGCGGTGAACTCAAGCAAACATCCTTATAGTTTTCCGCTAGCTGCGTTTTTTCCGAGCCTCTTCGCAAGGTGCTCACCTCATTCTGACAAGCGCCAGAATGAGGTGAATACTCCGGGCAGGCTCAACGTAAAAGGAAAAAACATGGCAAGGATCTCGCCGTCCGCCCCTCACGACGCTGTGTTCAAACAATTTTTGACCCATCCTGAAACTGCGCGTGACTTCCTTGAAATTCATCTTCCCGAGCACCTATTAAAGCTTTGCGATCTCAAAACGTTACGTCTTGAATCAGGCAGTTTTATTGAGGAAAACTTACAGGCTCGTCATTCCGATGTGCTTTGGTCAGTGCAAACCCGTTATGGCGCGGGCTATGTCTATGCTTTGCTGGAGCACCAAAGTACCCCTGACAAACAAATGACCTTTCGACTTATGCGTTACGCACTGGCCGCAATGCAACGCCATCTGGATGCCGGGAATGAAAAATTACCGCTGGTGATCCCGATTCTTTTCTACCACGGTGCCGTAAGCCCGTATCCTTTCTCGATGTGCTGGCTGGATGCATTCGAAAACCCCACGTTGGCACAACAGCTCTACGCCCAAGAATTTCTCTTAGTTGATGTTACGGTCATTCCCGACGATAGCATCCTGACTCATCGCAGAGTGGCGCTGCTTGAGTTTTTGCAGAAGCATATTCGTGCGCGGGATCTCATGGTATTTCATGAGCATTTGGTTTCCCTACTTTTGGAGGGATACACTACCGGACAGCAGCTCAGGACTGCCATTAACTATCTTGTTCAGGCTGGAAATACGGTAGATCATGGTGCGCTGATTCGTTTGCTGGCGAACAAAGCCCCGCAACATAAAGGTATTCTAATGACTATTGCAGAACAACTTAGACAGGAAGGCCACGGAAAAGGAGTCCTTGAAGGTCGTCAGGAGGCCACGATTCGCATTGCTCTGGCCATGCTGAACCAGGGAATGGAACGAGCACAGATCATACAGCTGACCGGCTTATCCGAAGAGGCGTTCGACGCGCTGGTACTCTCCTGAAAAAATGAACGATGCTCCTGCGTAAACCGCTGGAGCATCAGATGGATTAGATCCTTTCGCCAATCGGCAGCACGGTGCGACCGTACTGCTCGTTTAGCACTTCACCCATTGCCAGATAGATTGCGCTTGCGCCGCAGACCAGGCCAATCCAGCCTGCCACGTGCACGATGCTTTCGTTATCCGCCAGGTGTCCAACGCACAGCAGCGCAAACAGCACTGTCAGGCTCAGGAACACGAACTGCAGCATACGCGCGCCTTTCAGCGTGCCGAAGAACATAAACAGGGTAAACACGCCCCAGATCCCCAGGTAGACGCCGAGGAAATGCGCGTTGGCGGCATCCGCCAGACCCATTTTGGGCATAATCAGGATCGCCACCAGCGTGAGCCAGAAGGAGCCGTAAGAGGTAAAGGCGGTTAAGCCAAAGGTATTGCCTTTTTTATATTCCAGCAGCCCGGCAAAAATTTGCGCGATGCCACCGTAGAAGATGCCCATTGCCAGGATAACGCCATCCAGCGGGAACATGCCAATATTGTGCAGGTTAAGCAGAATAGTGGTCATGCCGAAGCCCATTAAGCCCAGCGGAGCCGGATTAGCCAACTTAGTGTCGCCCATAAATCCTCAAAAAAATCATCATAAAAATGGTGAAAGTAAAGGCCCCGCCAGCAGAGAGTGGTGGCGGGGCGCGGCATCATAATGAGCGGCAATCACCCTGTCTATGATCTGAACAGGGTGAAATGAAATATATTTTCGGCAGGGGGATCACGCCTGTGCCACGGCGGTTATCCGTCGCAGACAGGCAATGTGCAGTACGGCGGGAATGGTGACGCGATAGGCACTACCGCTTACGGCTTTCACACCGTTTAGGGCAGCGCCCAACGGGCCGCCAAGGCCAGCGCCGCGCACCAGTCCGTGACCGATGACGCTAACGGCGGCATGGGTACGCAGAATGCGGGTCAGCTGACTGGCAAGCAGATGGGAAACCCCTTTCGCCAGCGCCGGATCCTTAAGCAGCAACGGCAGCAGCTCCTCAAGCTCAGTGACTTTTGCCTCAACCTCCTGTAGAAACGCCTGCTGCTGATCGGCATCCATCTTCTGCCAGGCGTTACGCAGGAAGTGCGCCAGCAGATCCTGTTCAATCTCAAAGGTAGAGCTCTCTTTGTTTACCTTGAGCTTTAACCGTTTCGCCACGTCCAGCAAAATGGTGCGATACAGCTTGCCGTGCCCACGTAGCTTATTGGCAATGCTGTCACCACCGTAATGCTGTAGCTCACCGGCGATCAGCTGCCAGTTGCAGCGGTGCTGCTCGGGGTGGCCCTCCATCGCTCTGAACAACTCGTTATGCTGTAGCGTACCTGACAGCCGCGCCTTTCCCTTATCGTTATGGGTAAGCAGACGCGTCAGCTCGGCCAGCTGATCCTCGCGGCAATGCTGAAGAAAATCCAAATCTTCGTCGTTTAGGTATCTGACGTTCATGGTGTGTTATGTCCCATAAAAGAAGCGGCGAGGATCAGTCATCGCCGATGATTTTTAGCGTTGCCATATCAGAGGAGTTCACCGTATGACCAGAGAAGGTGATTTTTGCCACGCAGCGCTTATTGTCGTTATCGCTATTGATATTGATCCAGTCGGTGGTCTGCCCCTCTTTCAGTGAGGAGGGCACACTCAGACTCTGGCTGGCGCTTTTTGCGGTTTTGAAGTAGACGGATGCGCCACTCAGATCGATATCACCGTGATCGGCGGTAAGCTGGATGCGCTTTACGACGCGGCAAACCGGCATTTTTAGCGCCAAATCGCTGGTCTCGTTTCTTGGCATAGCAATCACGCCCATCACTTTATGATCGTTGGCCTGCGCCGTACTGGTCAGCAGCATGCCCAGCGCCAGGGAGGTCGCAAGGGATAATAAGGTTTTCATCATGTTCTCTTACTCGGTTAAACCATCTTTAGTCACTCCCTATAATACCCCTGCAAAGAAAAAGGTTCATGCAACTAATCTTTTCTTTTTATTACAGTTTTTCAGTGAATGATTCGTTGATTTTAATCACGGGGGTGAATGCATTGCGGTGATCCAGGCAGGCGGGCAAAAAAATTTTCTCTCGCGCCCCTTGATGCGTTGCGTTACGTCCCCATCTTGTAGTCAACCGAAGTGGTGAGTCTGAAAAAAAACAGTTCGGGGCAGTTGAAACCGCATCATTTGCCCTTATTACAGATTCACAACCACATGATGAACAAATTTTTAGTGGAGACGTTTAGATGGGTAAAATTATTGGTATCGACCTGGGTACTACCAACTCTTGTGTAGCGATTATGGATGGCACCACTGCACGTGTGCTGGAGAACGCCGAAGGCGATCGCACCACGCCGTCGATCATTGCCTATACCCAGGATGGTGAAACTCTGGTAGGCCAGCCGGCTAAACGTCAGGCAGTGACAAACCCGCAAAACACCCTGTTTGCGATTAAACGCCTGATCGGTCGCCGCTTCCAGGACGAAGAAGTACAGCGTGATGAAGCCATCATGCCGTACAAAATCATTGCAGCCGACAACGGCGATGCATGGATTGATGTAAAAGGCCAAAAAATGGCACCGCCGCAGATCTCTGCTGAAGTGCTGAAAAAAATGAAGAAAACGGCTGAAGATTACCTGGGTGAGCCAGTGACTGAAGCGGTTATTACCGTACCGGCTTACTTCAACGATGCTCAGCGCCAGGCAACCAAAGACGCTGGCCGTATCGCCGGTCTGGAAGTGAAACGTATTATCAACGAACCGACCGCAGCGGCACTGGCCTACGGTCTGGATAAAGAAGTTGGCAACCGCACTATCGCCGTATACGACCTCGGTGGCGGTACCTTCGATATCTCTATTATCGAAATCGACGAAGTTGACGGTGAGAAAACCTTCGAAGTGCTGGCAACCAACGGTGATACCCACCTGGGTGGTGAAGACTTCGACAGCCGTATGATCAACTACCTCGTTGAAGAGTTTAAGAAAGATCAGGGCATCGACCTGCGTAACGACCCGCTGGCGATGCAGCGCCTGAAAGAAGCCGCAGAGAAGGCGAAAATTGAGCTCTCCTCTGCCCAGCAGACCGACGTGAACCTGCCGTACATCACCGCAGACGCGACCGGTCCGAAACACATGAACATCAAAGTGACCCGTGCGAAACTGGAAAGCCTGGTAGAAGACCTGGTAAACCGTTCTATCGAGCCGCTGAAAGTTGCGCTGCAGGATGCAGGCCTCTCCGTCTCCGACGTGCAGGACGTGATCCTGGTCGGTGGCCAGACCCGTATGCCGATGGTGCAGAAGAAAGTTGCTGAGTTCTTTGGCAAAGAGCCGCGTAAAGACGTTAACCCGGACGAAGCCGTGGCTATCGGTGCTGCTGTTCAGGGCGGCGTGCTGACCGGTGATGTGAAAGACGTTCTGCTGCTCGACGTGACTCCGCTCTCCCTGGGTATCGAAACCATGGGCGGCGTGATGACCGCGTTGATTAACAAGAATACCACTATCCCGACCAAGCACAGCCAGGTGTTCTCTACTGCGGAAGACAATCAGTCTGCGGTAACCATCCATGTGCTGCAGGGTGAGCGTAAACGTGCAGGCGATAACAAATCGCTGGGCCAGTTCAACCTCGACGGTATTAACCCGGCACCGCGCGGCATGCCGCAGATCGAAGTGACCTTCGACATCGATGCCGACGGTATTCTGCACGTTTCTGCGAAAGACAAAAACAGCGGTAAAGAGCAGAAGATCACCATCAAAGCCTCTTCTGGCCTCAACGAAGATGAGATCCAGAAAATGGTTCAGGATGCGGAAGCTAACGCCGAGTCTGACCGTAAGTTCGAAGAGCTGGTACAGACCCGCAACCAGGGTGACCACCTGCTGCACAGCACCCGTAAGCAGGTTACAGAAGCAGGCGATCAGCTGCCAGCTGACGACAAAACTGCTATCGAGTCTGCGCTGAGCGCGCTGGAAACCTCACTGAAAGGTGAAGACAAAGCCGATATTGAAGCGAAAATGCAGGCGCTGGCCCAGGTTTCCCAGAAGCTGATGGAAATTGCTCAGCAGCAGCATGCCCAGCAGCAGGCGGGTGGCGCTGACGCTTCTGCGAACAACGCGAAAGACGACGACGTGGTCGACGCCGAGTTCGAAGAAGTTAAAGACAAAAAATAATCGCCCTGATGTAGGGTAGAAAACCAGCACGGGCGTAGAGGTTTCCTCTCCGCCCGTGCTCGCATGTTAGGGGCAGATAAACAAATGGCAAAGCAAGACTATTACGAGATTTTAGGCGTTCCGAAAAGTGCGGAAGAGCGTGAAATCAAAAAGGCCTATAAGCGTCTGGCGATGAAGTTCCACCCGGACCGCAACCAGGGCGATAAAGAGGCCGAAGCCAAATTTAAAGAGATTAAAGAAGCGTATGAAGTCCTGACCGATGCGCAAAAGCGTGCGGCCTACGATCAGTATGGTCACGCGGCGTTTGAGCAGGGCGGCATGGGCGGCGGCGGCGGTTTTGGCGGCGGTGGCGCTGACTTTAGCGATATCTTTGGCGATGTATTTGGCGATATCTTTGGCGGCGGTCGCGGTCGTCAGCGCGCGTCGCGCGGGGCGGACCTGCGCTACAACATGGAGCTGACGCTGGAAGAGGCCGTACGCGGCGTCACTAAAGAGATCCGTATCCCGACGCTGGAAGAGTGCGATATCTGTCACGGCAGCGGCGCGAAAGCCGGTACTCAGCCACAGACCTGTCCGACCTGTCACGGCTCCGGCCAGGTGCAGATGCGCCAGGGCTTCTTTGCGGTACAGCAGACCTGTCCGCACTGTCAGGGACGCGGTACGCTGATCAAAGATCCGTGCAACAAGTGCCACGGCCACGGCCGCGTTGAGAAGAGCAAAACCCTGTCCGTGAAGATCCCGGCAGGCGTCGATACCGGCGACCGTATTCGTCTCACCGGCGAGGGCGAAGCAGGGGAGCACGGTGCACCGGCAGGCGATCTGTACGTTCAGGTACAGGTGAAGCAGCACCCGATTTTCGAGCGTGAAGGCAACAACCTCTACTGTGAAGTGCCGATCAACTTTGCCATGGCGGCGCTGGGCGGTGAGATTGAGGTCCCGACGCTGGACGGCCGCGTTAACCTGAAGGTCCCGAGCGAAACCCAGACCGGCAAGCTGTTCCGCATGCGCGGTAAAGGCGTGAAGTCGGTGCGCGGTGGCGCGCAGGGCGACCTGCTGTGCCGCGTGGTGGTTGAGACGCCGGTGGGCCTCAACGAGAAGCAGAAGCAGCTGCTGAAGGATCTTCAGGAGAGCTTCGGCGGCCCAACGGGTGAACATAACAGCCCGCGCTCTAAAAGCTTCTTCGACGGCGTAAAGAAGTTCTTTGATGACCTGACGCGCTAACCGCACGCGTCCGTCTTGTTTTAAAAAGCCTGGGTTTGCGCCCAGGCTTTTTCATTATTTCTGTCCCCTGGCGATCCAGACGGTTAAACTGTTTCAGACGATGAGTAAATTAAACAGAAGGAGCCGTTGTGAAACATTTGCGCCGCTTTATTAACAGCGATGCGTCCGGGGGCGTGACGCTGATCGTTGCCGCCCTGCTGGCTATGCTTTGCGCCAATCTGGGTGCGACTCAAGAGGCCTACCGTGCCTTTCTCGACCTGCCGGTGCAGTTCAGGGCCGGTGCCCTCGACATCAATAAGAACATGCTGCTGTTCATCAACGATGCGCTGATGGCCGTCTTCTTCCTGCTGATTGGGCTGGAGGTAAAGCGCGAGCTAATCCAGGGGGCGTTAGCCAGTTTTCATCAGGCGATATTCCCGGTCATCGCCGCAGTAGGGGGGATGGTGGTCCCGGCACTGATTTTCCTGGCGTTTAACGCGCATGACCCCGTGGTGAGTCACGGCTGGGCGATCCCTACCGCGACCGATATCGCCTTTGCGCTGGGCGTGCTGGCGCTGCTGGGCAGTCGTATTCCCCCTGCGCTGAAGATCTTCCTGATGGCGCTGGCGATTATCGATGACCTGGGTGCCATCGTGATTATTGCCCTGTTCTATACCAGCGATCTGTCGATGGTCTCGCTGGGCGTCGCCGCGCTGGCGGTCGTGGTGCTGGCGATAATGAATGCCCTCAACGTTCGGCGCACCGGCCTCTATATTCTGGTGGGGCTGGTTCTCTGGACGGCGGTACTGAAGTCAGGCGTGCATGCCACTATCGCCGGGGTGATCCTCGGGTTCTTTATCCCCTTAACGAAAGAAGAGGGCGTATCACCCTCCCGCCAGCTGGAGCATGTGCTTCATCCGTGGGTAGGTTGGCTTATCCTGCCGCTGTTCGCCTTTGCTAACGCGGGCGTGCCGTTACAGGGTGTGACGCTGAGCGGGCTGGCCTCGATGCTGCCGCTGGGGATTATTGCCGGCCTGCTTATCGGCAAGCCGCTGGGCATTACGCTCTTTACCTGGCTGGCGCTGCGGATGAAGCTGGCGAAACTGCCTCATGGAACGGCCTTCAATCAGATCATGGCTATTGGTGTGCTGTGCGGCATTGGCTTTACGATGTCCATCTTCATCACTAACCTGGCGTTTGACGGCATCGATCCTGAGCTGGTGGACTGGGCGAAGCTGGGCATTCTGACCGGCTCGCTGCTGTCGGCGGTGATTGGCTATCTGCTGCTAAGAGTACGTTTTAGTACGCCAGCGGCATAGTCCAGACGTAAAAAAACCCGCCTTGGCGGGTTTTTTTAACAAAGCTCAGCAGACGGGCGATTAAGCCAGTTTGTTGATCTGCGCGGTCAGGTTAGCCTTATGGCGCGCTGCTTTGTTTTTGTGGACCAGACCTTTAGCGGCCTGACGATCCACGATCGGTTGCATTTCGTTAAATGCTTTCTGTGCAGCTGCTTTGTCGCCAGCTTCAATCGCTGCGTATACTTTCTTGATGAAAGTACGCATCATAGAGCGACGGCTTGCGTTGTGCTTGCGTGCCTTTTCAGACTGAACGGCGCGCTTCTTAGCTGATTTGATATTAGCCAAGGTCCAACTCCCAAATATGATCTATGTGGACAATTCAAAGGCCGAGGAATATGCCCTTTCAGCCTTCTTTTGTCAATGGATTTGTGCAAATAAGCGGCGCTACGTTGCGACGCTCGTTACGTGTGATGGGGCAAGATTCTACCAGCTTGCTGGTCATGAATACAGCCTTTCTATGACAAAATTCACTGTGAAACACGACTTTTTCTTTAGGTAGGCAGACAGCGCAATGAAATCCTTGGCGCTTTCTGTTTTACAAGGCCAATCGCCGGTTAACCTTAAACGCTGTACAAGGTATACTCGGACGATTTTCACTGTTTTGAGCCAGACATGAAGCTGATACGCGGCACACATAATCTCAGCCAGGCCCCGCAAGGGTGTGTGCTGACTATTGGTAATTTCGACGGCGTGCACCGGGGGCATCAGTCGTTGCTGCGCGGCCTGATCGCTGAAGGGCGCAAACGCGGCCTGCCGGTGGTGGTGATGATTTTTGAACCGCAGCCGCTGGAGCTGTTCGCGGGCGATAAAGCCCCGGCCCGTCTGACGCGCCTGCGTGAAAAGCTGCGCTATCTGGCCGAGTGCGGCGTCGACTACGTCCTCTGCGTGCGCTTCGATCGCCGCTTTGCTGCCCTGACAGCGCAAAACTTTGTCAGCGACCTGCTGGTGGATCGCCTGGGCGTGCGCTTTCTTGCCGTCGGCGACGATTTCCGCTTTGGTGCTGGTCGGCAGGGTGATTTCTTGTTATTACAGAAGGCTGGCCTGGAGTACGGCTTTGACGTCACCAGCACCCAAACCTTCTGCGAAGACGGCGTGCGTATCAGCAGTACGGCGGTGCGCCAGGCGCTGGCGGATGACGACCTGCCGCTGGCCGAAAGCCTGCTAGGCCATCCGTTCTCTATCTCCGGTCGCGTCGTGCACGGCGACGCGCTGGGACGCACCATTGGCTTCCCGACGGCGAACGTTCCTCTGCGCCGTCAGGTCTCCCCGGTTAAAGGGGTCTATGCGGTAGAAGTGATGGGTCTGGGCGATAAACCGCTGCCCGGCGTGGCCAATATTGGTACCCGCCCCACGGTCAAAGGCGTGCGCCAGCAGTTGGAAGTGCACCTGCTGGACGTTGTAATGGACCTTTATGGCCGCCATATAGAAGTAGTGCTGCGAAAAAAGATCCGCAGCGAAAAGCGATTTGCCTCGCTGGATGAGCTAAAGGCGCAAATCGCCAACGATGAGTTAACCGCCCGCGAGTTATTTGGGTTATCAAACCTGGCGTAATGGCTAAACACGTTTTTAATTACGGAACCGAGAATCTGATGAGTGACTTTAAATCAACCCTGAATTTGCCGGAAACAGGGTTCCCGATGCGTGGCGATCTCGCCAAACGCGAACCGGGAATGCTGGCGCGTTGGAACGATGATGACCTGTACGGCATCATCCGTGCCGCGAAGAAAGGCAAAAAAACCTTCATTCTGCATGATGGCCCTCCTTATGCGAATGGCAGCATTCATATCGGTCACTCGGTTAACAAGATTCTGAAAGACATTATCGTTAAGTCCAAAGGGCTGACGGGCTTCGATTCGCCTTACGTGCCGGGCTGGGACTGTCACGGTCTGCCGATTGAGCTGAAGGTTGAGCAGGAGTACGGCAAGCCGGGCGAGAAGTTCACCGCCGCCGAGTTCCGTGCCAAGTGCCGCGAGTACGCTGCCGCACAGGTTAACGGCCAGCGCGAAGACTTTATCCGTCTGGGCGTGCTGGGTGACTGGGCGCATCCGTACCTGACCATGGATTTCAAAACCGAAGCCAACATCATCCGTGCGCTGGGCAAGATCATCGGCAACGGCCACCTGCATAAAGGCGCGAAGCCGGTGCACTGGTGCGTTGACTGCCGCTCCGCGCTGGCAGAGGCAGAGGTGGAGTACTATGACAAAACCTCTCCGTCCATCGACGTGGCTTTCCAGGCCGCCGATCAGGATGCAGTAAAAGCCAAGTTTGGCCTGCCGGGCGTCAGCGGTCCGATCTCGCTGGTGATCTGGACCACCACCCCGTGGACGCTGCCGGCGAACCGCGCCATCTCCCTGTCGCCTGAGTTTGAGTATGCGCTGGTGCAGATCGATGGCCAGGCGCTGATCCTTGCCAAAGATCTGGTCGAGAGCGTGATGAAACGCATCGGCGTGGCAGAGTACAGCATCCTCGGCACGGTAAAAGGCAGCGAGCTGGAGCTGATGCGCTTTACCCATCCGTTTATGGGCTTCGACGTGCCGGCGATCCTTGGCGACCACGTGACCCTCGATGCCGGTACCGGTGCGGTGCATACCGCCCCTGGCCACGGCCCGGACGACTACGTGATCGGTCAGAAATATGGCCTTGAAACCGCAAATCCGGTGGGCCCAGACGGCTGCTATCTGCCGGGAACCTACCCGACGCTGGACGGCGTTAACGTCTTCAAGGCGAACAACATCATCACCGAACTGCTGACGGAGAAGGGCGCGCTGCTGCATCTGGAGAAGCTGGTCCACAGCTATCCGTGCTGCTGGCGTCACAAAACGCCGATCATCTTCCGCGCTACGCCGCAGTGGTTTATCAGCATGGATCAGAAGGGCCTGCGCGAGCAGTCTCTGAAAGAGATCAAAGGCGTGCAGTGGATCCCAGACTGGGGCCAGGCACGTATCGAGTCGATGGTTGCCAACCGTCCTGACTGGTGTATCTCTCGTCAGCGTACCTGGGGTGTCCCGATGTCGCTGTTCGTACATAAGGATACCGAAGAACTGCATCCGCGCACGCAGGAGCTGATCGAAGCGGTCGCGAAACGCGTAGAAGAGGATGGCATCCAGGCGTGGTGGGATCTCGACCCGCGCGACATCATGGGTGACGATGCTGATAACTACGTGAAGGTGCCGGATACCCTGGACGTCTGGTTCGACTCCGGCTCTACCCACTCCTCGGTCGTGGACGTGCGCCCTGAGTTTGCCGGTCACGCGGCGGATATGTATCTGGAAGGTTCTGACCAGCATCGCGGCTGGTTCATGTCCTCCCTAATGATCTCCACCGCCATGAAAGGCAAAGCGCCGTATCGTCAGGTGCTGACCCACGGGTTCACCGTGGACGGTCAGGGACGCAAGATGTCGAAATCCATCGGCAACACCGTCTCGCCGCAGGACGTCATGAACAAGCTGGGCGCGGATATTCTGCGTCTGTGGGTAGCCTCGACGGACTACACCGGCGAGATGGCGGTATCGGATGAGATCCTCAAGCGTGCCGCCGACAGCTATCGTCGTATCCGTAACACCGCGCGCTTCCTGCTGGCGAACCTCAACGGTTTCGATCCGGCAAAAGACATGGTGAAACCGGAAGAGATGGTGGTGCTGGATCGTTGGGCGGTAGGCTGTGCCCAGGCCGCGCAGGAGGATATCCTCAAGGCGTACGAGTCTTACGACTTCCATGAAGTGGTGCAGCGCCTGATGCGCTTCTGCTCTATCGAGATGGGCTCGTTCTATCTCGACATCATCAAGGATCGCCAGTACACCGCGAAAGCCGACAGTGTTGCTCGTCGCAGCTGCCAGACTGCGTTGTACCACATTGCCGAGGCACTGGTGCGCTGGATGGCACCGATCATGTCCTTTACCGCCGATGAGATCTGGGGCTACCTGCCGGGCGAGCGCGAGCAGTATGTCTTTACCGGTGAGTGGTATGAAGGCCTGTTCGGCCTGGCCGAAACGGAAGCCATGAACGATGCTTACTGGAGCGAGCTGCTGAAGGTCCGCGGCGAGGTGAACAAAGTTATCGAGCAGGCGCGTGCCGACAAGAAGGTAGGCGGCTCGCTGGAAGCGGCGGTGACGCTCTATGCAGAGCCTGAGCTGGCAGCGAAGCTGACGGCGCTGGGCGATGAATTGCGATTCATCCTGTTGACCTCCGGTGCCAAGGTTGAAGACTATACTCACGCGCCGGCCGACGCCCTGCAGAGCGAGCTGCTCAAAGGGCTGAAGGTGACGCTGAGCAAGGCCGAAGGTGAGAAGTGTCAGCGCTGCTGGCACTACACGACCGACGTCGGTAAGGTGGCGGAACACGCAGAAATTTGCGGACGCTGTGTGGTTAACGTCGCCGGTGACGGCGAAAAACGTAAGTTTGCCTGATGAGTAAACCGATCTTTTCAACAGGGCTACGCTGGCTGTGGCTGGTGGTAGTCGTGCTGATTATCGATCTGGGCAGTAAATTCCTGATCCTCCAGAATTTCAATCTGGGGGAGACGGTCTCGCTGTTCCCGTCGTTTAATCTGCACTATGCGCGCAACTACGGCGCGGCGTTTAGCTTCCTCGCCGATAAAGGCGGCTGGCAGCGCTGGTTCTTCGCAGGGATCGCCATCGGCATCTGCGTGGTGCTGGCGGTGATGATGTATCGCGCCAGAGCCTCGCAGAAGCTGAACAACATTGCCTACGCGCTGATTATTGGCGGCGCGCTGGGCAATCTGTTTGACCGCCTGTGGCACGGCTTCGTGGTCGATATGATCGACTTCTACGTCGGCGACTGGCACTTCGCGACCTTTAACCTCGCCGATACGGCTATCTGTATTGGGGCGGCGTTGATCGTGCTGGAGGGCTTTTTGCCTTCGGCAGCGAAGAGAAAAGCGGCGTAACCGTAGCGTAAAACCTGTAGGCCCGGTAAGCGTAGCGCCACCGGGCAAACACATTGAAAGGCTATATCTGCATGTCTAACTCTGTACAGAGCAACAGCGCGGTGCTGGTGCATTTCACGCTGAAGCTTGATGATGGCTCCGTTGCCGAATCTACCCGTAACAACGGCAAACCGGCGCTGTTTCGCCTCGGCGACGGCTCGCTGTCGGAAGGGCTGGAGCAGCATCTGCTGGGACTGAAAGCCGGTGAAAAGCGTGCTTTTTCGCTGGAGCCAGATGCCGCCTTTGGTATCAGCAGCCCGGATCTGATCCAGTACTTCTCACGCCGTGAGTTTATGGAGGCGGGCGAACCGGAAATGGGCGCAATCATGCTGTTTACCGCAATGGATGGCAGCGAAATGCCTGGCGTGATCCGCGAGATTAACGGCGATTCGATCACCGTTGACTTCAACCATCCGCTGGCCGATCGTACCGTTCATTTTGATATTGAAGTGCTGGAAGTCGATCCGGCACTGGAGGCATAAGATGCAGATCCTGTTGGCCAACCCGCGCGGTTTCTGCGCTGGGGTAGACCGCGCTATCAGCATTGTTGAGAACGCGCTGGCAATCTACGGCGCGCCGATCTACGTGCGTCACGAAGTGGTTCATAACCGCTACGTTGTCGACAGCCTGCGCGAACGCGGGGCGATCTTCATCGAGCAGATTAGCGAAGTGCCGGACGGTGCGATCCTGATCTTCTCCGCCCACGGCGTTTCTCAGGCAGTGCGTAACGAAGCCAAAAGCCGCGATCTGACGGTGTTCGACGCCACCTGTCCGCTGGTGACCAAGGTGCATATGGAAGTAGCGCGCGCCAGCCGCCGTGGCGAAGAGTCGATCCTCATCGGCCACGCTGGCCATCCGGAAGTGGAAGGCACGATGGGCCAGTACAGCAACCCGAAAGGGGGCATGTACCTGGTGGAGTCGCCGGAGGATGTGCTGACGCTTAACGTCAAAGACGAAACCCGTCTGTCGTTTATGACCCAAACCACCCTGTCGGTGGATGATACCTCTGACGTCATCGACGCCCTGCGTAGCCGCTTCCCGAAAATTGTCGGGCCGCGTAAAGATGATATCTGCTACGCCACCACCAATCGCCAGGAGGCGGTGCGCGCGCTGGCCGAACAGGCCGACGTGGTGCTGGTGGTAGGATCGAAAAACTCCTCTAACTCTAACCGGCTGGCGGAGCTTGCCCAGCGGATGGGGAAAGCGGCGTTTCTGATCGACGACGCGTCTGATATCCAGGAAGCGTGGGTGGCAAATGTCGCCTGCGTCGGGGTTACCGCCGGGGCCTCCGCGCCGGATATTCTGGTACAGAACGTCATCGCCCGCCTGCAAGCGCTGGGCGGTGGGGAAGCCATTCCCCTTGAGGGCCGCGAAGAGAATATCGTCTTCGAGGTGCCGAAAGAGCTGCGCGTTGACGTGCGCGAAGTGCAGTAATCCTTAAACGATGCCGGTGGGCATCTTTTCGGTCAGATAGCTAATCAGTGCCCGCATCTTTGCGGGCATATGTTTATTTCGCGTCCACAGTAGCCATAGCTCCCCAGAATAGGTGCTGATAAACTCCCATTCGGGCAGCACCTGCACAATCTCACCCCTCTCCAGCGCCTCGCGGGCGGTAAACAGCGGCAGGCTGCCAATACCGATATGCTGCTTAACCGCGTCCAGACGCACGCCGGTATGGTTTGCCGCATAGCGTCCCCGCGTCTGGACGGTCTCCATCTTTTCCCGCAGACGAAATTTCCAGCGTGCGTCAGCAGGCGTTTCGCCGAGAGAGATGCAGCTGTGGCGACGCAGATCCTGCGGATGCGCGGGCGTTCCGTGCTGGCGTAAATACTCGGGCGTGGCGCAGATCGCGTGGGTCACCGGCATCAGGGCTTTACCGTACAGGCCCGGCGACGGGGAGTCGGTGATGCGCAGCGCCAGATCCACCCCGTCGTTAATTAAATCGACATAGCGATCCTCTAGCCGTAGGGTGACGTCTATCAGCGGATAGCGGACAAGAAACTCAGGCATCAGGGGATGGATAACGAAGCGCCCAACGGCTTTCGGTACGCTCAGGGTAAGCTTGCCCTGAGCGACGGTTTGCAGGCTGCCACCAGAGTCTAGCGCCTGCCTGGCGGCCTCCAGCATCTCCTGGGCATACTCATAAACGGTTCTGCCTGTCTCCGTCAGGGCCAGCTTGCGGGTAGTGCGGTGCAGCAGCTTACAGCCCATCTCCTGTTCAAGACGCGAGACGCAGCGGCTAATGGCCGAAGGCGTTGCTCCGCTCGCACGCGCCGCAGCGGAGAAGCTACCCTGTTCAATGATGGTAACAAAGGTCGCAAGATCGGGAAGCAGAAGTGGGTTCATTTGTGCCTGGTACGCAAAAGTGCAGTGATTGAAAAGGGAATTATCGTCCCGGAGATTATGAATATACTGTTCTCAGAGAGAGGAGAACAACCATGACTGAACGACTTTATTACACTAGCGATGCGACTCAGGGCACTGCCCAGGTACTCAGCTGTACCGACGAGCCTGATGGCCGCTATGCCATCGTGCTGGATAAGACGCTGTTTCATCCCCAGGGGGGAGGGCAGCCAGCCGACAGAGGAGAGATCGCTGGCATCCGTGTTGAGAGCGTCGTCCAGCGTGGAGAGAGCGTGATACATATCCTGCCGGAACCGCTTGCCATAGGCGAAGCGACGATTCTGGTTGATGCAGAGACCCGTACTCTGCACTCGCGCTGGCACAGCGCAGGCCATCTGATCGGCTACGCGGCAGAGCGGCACGGCTGGCAGCCGATCAAGGCGCATCACTGGCCGGGCGAGGGGAAGGTCACGTTTATTGCTGGTGAGGGAGCTGTCGTGCCGGACAGCGAGATGCTGCTGGCAAGCATTGAGGCATGGATCAGCGCCGGGTTACTGCGCCACGTGGAGGTCGAAAGCGATCGCCGTAAGGTACGCTTTGGCGATCTGCCTGCCTATCTGTGCGGCGGTACGCATGTTACTAACCTGCGAAATATTGATAAGCTGGTGATTAGCAGCATAAAACAGAAGAAAGGCCAGCTTACCATCAGTTATCTCCTGCCATAGCCTGTTGCTGCCGCTCAGGCAGCAATCATGTCTTTTGCTGATACTTTCCGACGTTTATCATTAAATTCTAATTATCGGCGTTTTCGGCTGGCGGCCCGTTAGCGGGCTGGTTAATCTGAAGGCGATTTATAGCATTTCATTAACAAAAGAGCACAACTATGCACGAAGCACAAATTCGCGTTGCCATTGCGGGCGCAGGTGGGCGCATGGGCCGCCAGCTGATCCAGGCGGCGCTTAACATGGATGGCGTAACGCTGGGTGCGGCGCTGGAGCGGGAGGGATCGTCCCTGCTGGGCAGCGACGCCGGAGAGCTGGCGGGCGCGGGCAAATCAGGCGTGACGGTGCAGAGCAGCCTTGAAGCGGTGAAAGACGATTTCGATGTGTTTATCGACTTTACCCGCCCGGAAGGCACGCTGACCCATCTGGCCTTCTGCCGCCAGCATGGCAAAGGCATGGTCATTGGCACTACCGGCTTCGACGAGGCAGGTAAGCAGGCTATCAGCGACGCGGCAGAGACCATCGGCATTGTTTTTGCCGCTAACTTTAGCGTTGGCGTCAACGTCATGCTTAAGCTGCTGGAGAAAGCGGCGAAGGTAATGGGCGACTACACCGATATTGAAATTATTGAGGCGCATCATCGGCATAAGGTTGATGCGCCGTCAGGTACCGCGCTGGCCATGGGTGAAGCGATCGCCCACGCGCTGGATAAAGATTTGAAGGAGTGCGCCGTTTACAGTCGCGAAGGCTATACCGGTGAGCGTCAGCCGGGCACCATCGGTTTTGCCACCGTTCGCGCAGGCGACATCATTGGCGAGCACACCGCCATGTTTGCCGACGTGGGCGAGCGGATTGAGATTACCCATAAGGCCTCCAGCCGAATGACGTTCGCTAACGGTGCCGTTCGGGCTGCTTTGTGGCTTAAAACACAGAATAACGGACTTTTTGATATGCGTGACGTGCTCGATCTCAACAATCTGTAGCATTTATTACCCATCGTGATGTGGTTATTGTGATCGCAATGCTTTGATTGCATGGGGCAATATTTTATTGCCCCTTTATTTTATCCATTTAATCTGTTTTATGACTTTAAATGGCTGTAATACGCTTTCTTATCTCTGTTTTTGGTGAAAATCGCCAGATTCTCCTCCTTCAATCCTGTTTTTACCGCTGCGTATAAAAAAGTGAAATTGATAGATGTGCGCAAGCGTTTTCCTCTGCAATTTAGCTCGCTTTTTTGCATGTTAATGTGCAGCTTATCCCTCAGGGTTGCAAAAAGATAAGAAAAAGTGGCTTAGGTGGTAGACTTTCATCAAGGTTGTCTCTAGAATGCCGCCGTTTGCCAAAAATACACCGGTAAGCAGATTTGCATTGATTTGTGGCTTCAATATGAATTAATATGCAAATAAAGTGAGTGAATATTCTCTGGAGGGTGTTTTGATTAAGTCAGCGCTATTGGTTCTGGAAGACGGAACCCAGTTTCACGGTCGGGCCATAGGGGCAACAGGTTCGGCGGTTGGGGAAGTCGTTTTCAATACTTCAATGACCGGTTATCAAGAAATCCTTACTGATCCCTCCTATTCCCGCCAAATCGTCACTCTTACTTATCCCCATATTGGTAATGTCGGCACTAACGAAGCCGATGAAGAAGCGTCCCAGGTTCACGCTCAAGGCCTGATTATTCGTGACCTGCCGCTGATTGCCAGCAACTACCGCAATACCGAAGACCTCTCTTCTTACCTCAAGCGCCATAACATCGTGGCCATTGCCGATATCGATACCCGTAAGCTGACCCGCCTGCTGCGTGAGAAGGGTGCTCAGAACGGCTGCATCATCGCTGGCGATAGCCCGGATGCGGCGCTGGCCCTGGAGAAAGCGAAAGCATTCCCCGGTCTGAACGGCATGGACCTGGCGAAAGAGGTCTCTACCGCTGAATCCTATAGCTGGACTCAGGGAAGCTGGACGCTGGCCGGTGAGCTGCCGGAAGCGAAAAAAGAAGAGGAGCTGCCGTTCCACGTGGTGGCTTACGACTACGGCGCGAAGCGCAACATCCTGCGTATGCTGGTGGACAGAGGCTGTCGCCTGACGGTCGTTCCGGCGAAGACCCCGGCGGAAGAGGTCCTGAAGATGAACCCGGACGGCATTTTCCTCTCCAACGGCCCCGGTGACCCGGCCCCGTGCGACTACGCTATCGACGCCATCCAGGCCTTCTTGGCCACCGATATTCCGGTGTTTGGGATCTGCCTCGGCCATCAGCTGCTGGCCCTGGCGAGCGGTGCCAAAACCGTGAAGATGAAGTTTGGTCACCACGGCGGTAACCATCCGGTTAAAGATATTGATAACAACACGGTGATGATCACGGCGCAAAACCACGGCTTTGCGGTGGATGAGGCGACCATGCCAGCTAACCTGCGCGTAACGCATACGTCGCTGTTCGACGGTACCCTGCAGGGTATTCATCGTACCGATAAGCCAGCGTTCAGCTTCCAGGGGCACCCTGAAGCCAGCCCCGGTCCGCACGATGCTGCGCCGCTGTTCGACCACTTTATCGAATTGATTAAGCACTACCGTTCTACCGCCAAATAATCAGGAGCCGAGAAGACCATGCCAAAACGTACAGACATTAAAAGCATCCTGATCCTTGGCGCTGGCCCGATTGTTATCGGCCAGGCCTGCGAATTTGACTACTCCGGTGCTCAGGCCTGTAAAGCCCTGCGTGAAGAGGGTTACCGCGTCATCCTGGTTAACTCTAACCCGGCGACCATCATGACCGACCCGGAGATGGCGGACGCAACCTACATTGAGCCTATCCACTGGGAAGTGGTGCGCAAAATCATCGAAAAAGAGCGCCCGGATGCGGTGCTGCCTACCATGGGCGGCCAGACGGCGCTGAACTGCGCGCTGGAGCTTGAGCGTCAGGGCGTGCTGGAAGAGTTCGGCGTGACCATGATCGGCGCAACCGCCGACGCGATTGATAAAGCCGAAGATCGCCGCCGTTTCGATGTCGCGATGAAGAAAATCGGCCTCGATACCGCCCGTTCCGGCATTGCGCATAACATGGAAGAGGCGCTGGCAGTTGCTGCTGACGTCGGCTACCCGTGCATCATTCGTCCGTCATTCACCATGGGCGGCACCGGCGGCGGTATCGCCTATAACCGCGAAGAGTTCGAAGAGATCTGCGCCCGCGGTCTGGATCTCTCCCCGACCAACGAGCTGCTGATTGACGAGTCGCTGATCGGCTGGAAAGAGTACGAGATGGAGGTGGTGCGCGATAAGAACGATAACTGCATCATCGTCTGTTCTATCGAAAACTTTGACGCCATGGGTATCCACACCGGTGACTCCATCACCGTGGCCCCGGCCCAGACCCTGACCGACAAAGAGTATCAGATCATGCGTAACGCCTCGATGGCGGTACTGCGTGAAATCGGCGTGGAAACCGGCGGCTCTAACGTCCAGTTCTCGGTGAACCCGAAAAACGGTCGCTTGATCGTTATCGAGATGAACCCGCGCGTCTCCCGCTCCTCGGCGCTGGCGTCAAAAGCCACCGGCTTCCCGATTGCCAAAGTCGCGGCCAAGCTGGCGGTGGGCTACACCCTCGACGAGCTGATGAACGACATCACCGGCGGCCGTACGCCAGCGTCGTTTGAACCCTCTATCGACTACGTCGTCACTAAAATTCCACGCTTCAACTTCGAGAAGTTCGTCGGTGCCAACGACCGCCTGACCACCCAGATGAAGTCCGTGGGCGAAGTGATGGCGATTGGCCGCACCCAGCAGGAGTCGCTGCAGAAAGCGCTGCGCGGCCTGGAAGTGGGGGCAACCGGTTTTGACCCGAAGGTGAGCCTTGACGATCCGGAAGCGCTGACCAAAATCCGCCGCGAGCTGAAAGACGCGGGCGCAGAGCGTATTTGGTACATTGCGGATGCGTTCCGTGCGGGCCTGTCGGTTGACGGCGTCTTTAACCTGACCAACGTTGACCGCTGGTTCCTGGTACAAATTGAAGAGCTGGTGCGCCTGGAAGAGAAGGTGGCGGAAGTGGGCATCAACGGCCTCGACGCTGACTTCCTGCGCCAGCTGAAGCGCAAAGGCTTTGCCGATGCGCGTCTGGCCAAGCTGGCGGGCGTGCGTGAAACAGAAGTCCGCAAGCTGCGCGAACAGTACAACCTGCACCCGGTCTACAAGCGTGTGGATACCTGTGCCGCAGAGTTTTCTACCGATACCGCCTACATGTACTCCACCTATGAGGAGGAGTGCGAGGCGAACCCGACTCAGGATCGTGACAAAATCATGGTGCTGGGCGGCGGGCCAAACCGTATCGGTCAGGGCATTGAGTTCGACTACTGCTGCGTACACGCCTCGCTGGCGCTGCGCGAAGATGGTTACGAGACCATCATGGTCAACTGTAACCCGGAAACCGTCTCCACCGACTACGACACCTCGGATCGCCTCTACTTCGAGCCGGTCACGCTGGAAGACGTGCTGGAGATCGTGCGCATCGAGAAGCCGAAAGGCGTTATCGTCCAGTACGGCGGGCAAACCCCGCTGAAGCTGGCCCGTGCCCTGGAAGCCGCTGGCGTGCCGGTTATTGGTACCAGCCCGGATGCTATCGACCGTGCTGAAGACCGCGAGCGCTTCCAGCAGGCGGTAGACCGTCTGAAGCTGAAGCAGCCAGCGAACGCCACCGTGACCGCTATCGAGCAGGCAGTTGAGAAGGCGAAAGAGATTGGCTACCCGCTGGTGGTGCGTCCTTCCTACGTGCTGGGCGGCCGGGCGATGGAGATTGTCTACGACGAGATCGACCTGCGTCGCTACTTTATGACGGCGGTAAGCGTCTCTAACGACGCGCCGGTGCTGCTGGACCGCTTCCTCGACGACGCGGTAGAGGTTGACGTAGATGCCATCTGCGACGGCGAGATGGTGCTGATCGGCGGCATCATGGAGCATATCGAGCAGGCGGGCGTACACTCCGGTGACTCAGCCTGTTCGCTTCCGGCCTATACCCTGAGCCAGGAGATCCAGGACGTAATGCGTCAGCAGGTGCAGAAGCTGGCCTTCGAGCTGCAGGTGCGTGGCCTGATGAACGTGCAGTTCGCGGTGAAGGACAACGAAGTCTACCTGATTGAGGTTAACCCACGCGCGGCGCGTACCGTGCCGTTCGTCTCCAAGGCCACCGGCGTGCCGCTGGCGAAGGTGGCTGCGCGGGTGATGGCAGGGAAATCCCTGACCGAGCAGGGCGTCACCAAAGAGATTATCCCGCCGTACTACTCGGTGAAAGAGGTGGTGCTGCCGTTCAACAAGTTCCCAGGCGTGGATCCGCTGTTAGGGCCAGAGATGCGCTCTACCGGTGAAGTGATGGGCGTAGGCCGCACCTTTGCCGAGGCCTTTGCCAAGGCGCAGCTGGGCAGTAACTCGACCATGAAGAAACAGGGTCGCGCGCTGCTCTCCGTACGCGAAGGCGACAAAGAGCGCGTCGTTGACCTGGCCGCCAAGCTGCTGAAGTTCGGCTTTGAACTGGACGCTACCCACGGCACGGCGATTGTGCTGGGTGAAGCCGGTATTAACCCGCGTCTGGTGAACAAGGTGCATGAGGGTCGTCCGCACATTCAGGATCGTATCAAGAATGGCGAGTACACCTACATCATCAACACCACCGCGGGTCGTCAGGCGATTGAGGATTCCAAGCTGATCCGTCGCAGCGCCCTGCAGTACAAGGTGCACTACGACACCACGCTGAACGGCGGCTTCGCCACGGCGATGGCGCTGAATGCGGACGCTACCGAGAAGGTGACCTCCGTGCAGGAGATGCACGCGCAGATCGTTAAATAAGCGCCTGCAAACGTTACCCAAACCCGCTCCGGCGGGTTTTTTCATTTCTGCGCTGCTGGTGGCTGTGCGGCAACGGGTTATCGTTCGCTGCCTAAGAGTGTTCTGTATTTCCCTGATACATCAGATAAATAGTCTACAGTTAGTCAGGAAGATAATTGAAATTCACCGAAAAGCAGGGAGAACACCATGCAAAAGCGCATTCTCATTACGTCTATTTTGGCCGCAGCAACATTATTTACCGTAGCGGGTTGTTCCTCTAATCAGGCTGTGAAAACCACCGACGGCAAAACCATTGTGACTGACGGAAAACCGAAAGTTGACAGTGATACCGGCATGGTGTCGTACAAAAATGCCGCAACGGGTCAAACAGAGCAGATCAATCGCGACCAGCTGAAAAATATGAGCGAACTGGATAACTAATCCTGTTTCTTTAGCTATACCGCACGCAGCCCGGCAAATAACATTGCCGGGCTTGATCAAATAAGTTTTCTAAATATATCGTTCAAAAATAATCTTCCCGATGAATATATTTCTAATCGCTTCGGCGTTAGCATTTTAATATAGTTTCTCGATACTAAATAATATATTGCTTCGTTACACTCTCCTCTTCACTATAAAAACGGAGTCCGTATGAAGAGGATTGTTGCTGTTCTGTTTCTGGGTGCAGTATCACTTTCGCTGGTAGGTTGCTCCAGCGACTATATTATGTCCACCAAAAGCGGCGAGATGATCGTCACCCAGGGCAAGCCTGAAATTGATAAAGATACCGGCATGACCCGCTATGTTGACCAGCAGGGCTACAGCCGACAAATTAAAACCGCCGATGTCTCCCAGCTGATCGAAAAAGAGTAAGCAAAGCGGATCTTTCTTCTGTAAGCCCACCGATTAACTGTCTAAACTCACTGCAATTACTACAGCGCAGTTTAGACAGGTTAATGAATGATTCTGATTATTTATGCTCATCCCTATCCGCGGCATTCGCACGCAAATAAGCGGATGCTTGAGCAGGCAGGCACCCTCGACGGCGTAGAAGTCCGTTCGCTTTACCAACTCTATCCCGACTTCAATATTGATATCGCCGCCGAACAGGAGGCAATATCGCGTGCGGATCTGGTGGTCTGGCAGCATCCTCTCCAGTGGTATAGCGTCCCGCCGCTGCTCAAGCTGTGGATGGATAAAGTGCTTACGCACGGCTGGGCCTACGGCGAGGGCGGTACTGCACTGCATGGCAAACATCTGCTGTGGGCGGTGACCACCGGCGGCGGCGAGCACCACTTCGATATTGGATCCCATCCCGGCTTTGAGGCGCTGGCGCAGCCCCTGCAGGCCACGGCGATCTATTGCGGCATGAAATGGTTGGCCCCTTTCTCGATGCATAACACCTTCGTAAACGATGATGAAACCCTGAATGCTAAGGCGCGTCACTACAAGCAGCGGCTGATGGAGTGGCAGGAGGTCAATCATGGATAGCCATACCTTAATACAAGCGCTGATCTATCTGGGATCGGCGGCGCTGATCGTGCCGATTGCAGTGCGGCTGGGACTCGGCTCGGTGCTCGGCTATCTGATTGCGGGCTGCATTATTGGACCATGGGGGCTGCGCCTGGTCACCGACGCCGAGTCGATTCTGCACTTTGCTGAAATCGGCGTGGTGCTGATGCTGTTCGTCATCGGCCTTGAGTTGGATCCTCAGCGGCTGTGGAAGCTGCGTGCCTCGGTATTTGGTGGCGGCGCATTGCAGATGCTGGTCTGCGGCCTGCTGCTGGGCGCGTTCTGTATGGCGCTCGGTCTGCGCTGGCAGGTAGCGGTGCTGATCGGCCTGACGCTGGGGCTCTCCTCAACGGCGATCGCGATGCAGGCAATGAACGAGCGTAACCTGATGGTCTCCCAGATGGGGCGCAGCGCCTTTGCCGTTCTGCTGTTCCAGGACATCGCCGCCATTCCGCTGGTGGCGATGATCCCCCTACTGGCGGCCAGCGGCGGGGCCACCACCCTGGGAGCCTTTGCTCTTTCAGCGCTGAAGGTGGTCGCCGCGCTGGCTATTGTGGTGCTGATTGGCCGCTACGTTGCGCGTCCGGCGCTGCGCTTTGTCGCTCGCTCCGGCCTGCGGGAAGTCTTTAGCGCCGTAGCACTGTTCCTGGTCTTTGGCTTCGGGCTGTTGCTTGAGGAGGCGGGGCTATCGATGGCGATGGGGGCGTTCCTTGCCGGGGTGCTGCTGGCGAGCTCCGAGTACCGCCATGCGCTGGAGAGCGATATCGAGCCGTTTAAAGGCCTGCTACTGGGGCTGTTCTTTATCGGCGTCGGCATGTCTATCGACTTCGGTACCCTCGTAACCCATCCGCTGCGCATTATCGTCCTGCTGGTGGGCTTCCTGGTGATTAAAACCCTGATGCTGTGGCTGATTGCCCGCCCGTTAAAAGTGCCGAGCAGGCAGCGGCGCTGGTTCGCGGTTCTGCTGGGGCAGGGGAGTGAATTTGCCTTCGTGGTGTTTGGCACGGCACAAAGCGCTAGCGTGCTGGATCCCGAGTGGGCCAAAGCGCTGACTCTGGCGGTGGCGCTCTCAATGGCCGCAACGCCGCTGCTGCTGGTGCTTCTGACCCGGCTTGATAACAAAACCACCGGTCAGCAGCAGGAAGCAGATGAGATTGATGAGGAGCAGCCGCGGGTCATTATTGCGGGCTTCGGCCGTTTTGGTCAGATTGCCGGTCGTCTGTTGCTCTCCAGCGGGGTGAAAATGGTCGTTCTCGATCACGATCCCGATCATATTGAAACCCTGCGCAAGTTTGGCATGAAGGTCTTCTATGGCGATGCGACCCGCGTGGATCTGCTGGAGTCCGCTGGGGCAGGCAAGGCCGAGGTACTGATCAACGCCATTGACGATCCCAAAGCCAACCTGCAATTGACCGAGCTGGCTAAAGAGCACTTCCCGCACCTGCAGATCGTTGCCCGCGCCCGCGACGTCGATCACTTTATCCGCCTGCGCCAGGCGGGCGTCGAGCGGCCGGAGCGTGAAACCTTTGAAGGCGCGCTGCGTACCGGCCGTCTGGCGCTGGAGAGTCTGGGGCTGGGAGAGTATGAGGCCCGGGAGCGCGCCGATCTATTTCGCCGCTATAATTCAGACATGATAGAGGAGATGGCGCAGGGCGAAGATGATACCCAGGCCCGGGCGGCGGTGTTCAAACGCACCAGCGCCATGCTGACGGAGATCATCACCGAGGATCGGGCGCATCTCTCCCACACCCAGCGGCACGGCTGGCAGGGCACGGAGGAGGGTAAACACTCCGGCGATGCCAGCGACGAGCCGCAGGTTAAGCCAACGGTTTAATCATCTACGCTGGCGGCCCACAGGCAACTGCGGGCCCGCCAGCAGAATGAAAAATTTTCGTTCTCTTTACCTTTCCGCCAGTCGACGAGCGTCAGTGCTTTCCGTATAGTGGCGACAATTTTTAGCTCCGGGATAGATACAATGATCAGTCTGATTGCAGCGTTAGCGGTCGATCGCGTAATTGGTATGGAAAACGCCATGCCGTGGAATTTGCCTGCCGATCTCGCCTGGTTTAAACGCAATACCTTAAACAAGCCGGTGGTGATGGGCCGCCTGACCTGGGAATCCATCGGGCGTCCGCTGCCGGGGCGTAAAAACATCGTCATTAGCAGCCAGCCGGGCAGTGACGATCGCGTTCAGTGGGTTCGCTCCATTGAGGACGCCATTGCCGCCTGTGGCGATGCTGAAGAGATTATGGTGATCGGTGGCGGGCGCATCTACGAGCAGTTTTTGCCCAAGGCCCAGCGTCTCTACCTGACGCATATCGATGCGGAAGTGGAAGGCGATACCCATTTCCCGGACTACGAGCCGGACGACTGGGAGTCGACCTTTAGCGAGTTTCACGATGCCGACGCGCAGAACTCCCATAGCTACTGCTTTGAGATCCTGGAACGCCGCTAACGTATAGCAGAGAGAAGCGCCTGATGGCGCTTCTCTTATCAGGCCTACGGAAGGTATAGCCCCGGCAAGCGCAGCGCCGCCGGGGAAAACATTAAGAGGCGACAACCTCGCCTTCGCCCAGATCCAGATGGCGGCTCGACGCCTGGGTAAAGTAGGCTTTATCTTCCCAACGCAGACAGGTCAGCACGCCACCCCAGCAGCAGCCGGTATCAAGGGCGTAAACGCCTTCCGGTGTGCCTTTCCCCTCCAGCGATGCCCAGTGACCAAACACCACGCTGTACTCCTGCGTCACCGGACCGGGGATCACAAACCACGGCTTCAGCGGGGCAGGGGCGTTATCCGGCATATCTTTGCAGTACATGTCGAGCTGGCCGTTCGGGAAGCAGTAGCGCATCCGCGTAAAGGCGTTGGTGATGAAGCGCAGGCGCGCGAGACCGCTCAGCTCCTGGCTCCAGTTATTGGGCAGGTCGCCATACATCGCATCTAAAAACAGCGGATAGGAGTCGCTGGCCAGCACCGCTTCGGCATCGCGTGCGCAGGCCTGCGCCGTCGGCAGATCCCACTGGGGGGTGATCCCCGCATGGGCCATTACCAGCTTTTTCTCTTCGTCGACCTGCAGCAGTGGCTGGCGACGCAGCCAGTTCAGCAGCTCATCGGCATCCGGCGCTTCCAGCAGCGGCGTAATGCGATCCTTCGGCTTATTTTTACTGATGCCGGCAAATACGGCCAGCAGGTGCAGATCATGGTTGCCCAGCACAACGCGTACGCTGTCGCCCAATGATTTCACGAAACGCAGCACCTGCAGGGATGCCGGGCCGCGTGCAACCAGATCGCCCGTTAGCCAGAGGGTGTCGGTTTTAGGATCAAACGCGACCTGTTTTAACAATGCGATCAGTTCATCGTAGCAACCGTGAACGTCGCCAATAAGATATGTCGACATGGATTAATGGATGAGTGTTGAAACGGCAAGTCGGAAGACCGGTATGTCGATGCGGAACGGATTGCCCTCGGCATCGATCATCTCATAGTGGCCCTGCATGGTACCCAGCGGCGTTTCGATAACCGCCCCGCTGGTGTATTGGTACTCTTCGCCGGGCGCAATGTGCGGCTGGACGCCAACCACACCTTCGCCCTGTACCTCAGTTTCACGGCCGTTGCCGTTGGTGATAAGCCAATAGCGCCCTAGCAGCTGCACGGACGCGCGTCCCAGATTGCGGATGGTCACCGTATAGGCGAAAACATAGCGCTGCTCATCAGGTGCCGACTGCGATTCGATATAGACACTCTGTACGTGAACACATACCCGGGGCGAATTGATCATGGCTTAACTCTCCTTCGGCGGCGCGTTATCCGTCAGGTAGTTTGCCAGCTGGCAGTACTGGGCGACAGAGACGTTCTCTGCCCGCACCGCCGGGTCAATACCTAACGACGTGAGAACCTCTGGCGTAAACAGATTGCCGAGGCTGTTGCGGATGGTTTTACGGCGCTGGTTAAACGCTTCGGTAGTGATGCGGCTCAGCACGCGAACCTCTTTAACCGGGTACGGCATAGTGGTATGCGGTACCAGGCGCACCACCGCAGAGTCGACTTTAGGCGGTGGCGTAAAGGCTGTCGGCGGCACTTCCAGCACCGGGATCACCTGACAATAGTATTGTGCCATCACGCTTAAACGACCATACGCTTTGCTGTTCGGGCCTGCAACCAGACGATTCACCACCTCTTTTTGCAGCATGAAGTGCATATCGGCGATGGCATCAGTATAGCTAAACAGGTGGAACATCAGCGGCGTGGAGATGTTATAGGGCAGGTTACCAAAGACGCGCAGCGGCTGACCCAGGGTCTGGGAGAGCTCGCCAAAGTTCATGGTCATGGCATCCTGCTGATAGATGGTCAGTTTTGGCCCGAGGAACGGATGCGTTTGTAGGCGCGCGGCCAGATCGCGATCCAGCTCGATGACGGTCAGCTCGTCCAGGCGTTCACCTACCGGCTCGGTCAGCGCGGCGAGGCCGGGACCGATTTCGACCATGGCCTGGCCTTTCTGTGGGTTAATGGCTGAAACAATGCTGTCGATGACAAATTTATCGTTAAGGAAGTTTTGCCCGAAACGTTTACGGGCCAGGTGCCCCTGATGGACTCTGCTATTCATTGAGTATTAGTAATCATTTTGATGGCGAGATTAAGCGCCGTAATAAAACTGCCGACATCGGCTTTCCCCTGGCCCGCGAGTTCTAATGCGGTGCCGTGGTCTACGGATGTGCGAATAAAGGGTAAACCGAGCGTAATGTTCACACCGCGGCCAAAGCCCTGGTATTTTAGCACGGGCAGGCCCTGATCGTGATACATCGCCAGCACCGCATCGGCGCGATCGAGATATTTGGGTTGGAACAGGGTATCGGCGGGCAGCGGACCGCTGAGATTCATTCCCTCGGCGCGCAGTTCATCAAGCAGCGGAATGATGATGTCGATCTCTTCGCTGCCCATATGGCCGCCTTCGCCCGCGTGTGGATTCAAACCACAAACCAGCACGTGCGGATGGGCAATACCAAATTTGTTTTGCAGATCGCGATACAGAATAGTGATGACATCGCGCAGCAGCGCCGGGGTAATGGCGTCGGCTACGTCGCGCAGCGGCAGGTGCGTAGTCGCCAGCGCCACGCGTAGCGCCTCGGTCGCCAGCATCATCACCACTTTGGCGGTGCCGGAACGCGCTTCAAAAAATTCGGTGTGCCCGGTAAAGGGCACCCCAGCATCGTTAATCACCCCTTTATGCACCGGGCCGGTCACCAGCGCAGCAAATTCGCCGCTCAGGCAGCCGTCGCAGGCGCGGGCCAGGGTATCAACGACGTAGCCACCGTTGGCCACGCTAAGCTGGCCTGCAACAACCGGCGCGCGCAAAGCTATGGGCAGCACCGTTAGGGTGCGTGCCTCCTGCGGCTGCGCGGGCTGGTTGGCATCGTAGGGGAGAAGCGTCAGCGGCAGACCGAGCGTTGACGCCCGGTCGGTTAAAAGCTGCGGGTCGGCGCAGATCACCAGCTCCATGGGCCAGTCGCGCTGGGCCAGCTGGACGACCAGCTCTGGACCAATCCCGGCGGGTTCGCCGGGAGTGATAACGATGCGCTGAACGTTCATTAGTTGCTCAGGATCTTGACGTAGGCGCTGGCGCGCTGCTCCTGCATCCAGCTGGCCGCTTCTTCAGAGAATTTGCGGTTCATCAGCATGCGGTAAGCACGATCCTTCTGCGCGGCGTCGGTTTTATCGACGTTACGCGTGTCCAGCAGTTCGATCAGGTGCCAGCCAAACGAGGAGTGAACCGGCGCGCTCATCTGGCCTTTGTTCAGCTTCATCAGCGCATCGCGGAAAGCCGGATCGAAGATATCTGCTGCCGCCCAGCCGAGATCGCCGCCCTGGTTAGCCGAGCCGGGATCCTGAGAGAAGGACTTCGCTGCCGCTGCAAAGCTGGTTTTGCCGCTCTTAATATCCGCTGCGATCTGCTCCAGCTTCAGGCGCGCCTGGTCGTCGGTCATGATCGGCGACGGCTTCAGCAGGATATGGCGAGCGTGCACTTCGGTCACGGAGACGCTTTTGCTCTGGCCGCGCAGATCGTTGACCTTCAGAATATGGAAACCAACGCCGGAGCGGATCGGACCAACGATGTCGCCTTTTTTCGCCGTGCTCAACGCTTGGGCAAAGATAGACGGCAGCTCCTGAATGCGGCCCCAGCCCATCTCGCCGCCCTTCAGCGCCTGCGGATCGGCAGAGTAGGTGATCGCCAGCTTGCCAAAGTCATCCCCGCCGCGCGCCTGCTCAATGATCGAGCGTGCCTGGCTCTCCGCCTCGTTAACCTGATCGGAGGTAGGGTTTTCCGGCAGCGGAATCAGAATGTGGCTCAGATTCAGCTCGGTGCTGGCGTCGTTCTGGTTACCCACCTGTTGGGCAAGAGAGTCAACTTCCTGCGGCAGAATGGTGATACGACGGCGCACCTCGTTGTTACGCACCTCGGAAATCAGCATCTCCTTGCGGATCTGGCTGCGATAGGTGTTGTAGTCCATACCGTCATAGGCCAGACGGCTACGCATCTGATCCAGCGACATGTTGTTCTGCTTGGCGATATTGGCGATAGCCTGATCGAGCTGCTCATCGGTGACTTTGACACCCATCTTGGTGCCCATCTGCAGAATGATTTGATCCATGATCAGCCGCTCCAGGATCTGATGACGCAGCGTGGCGTCATCAGGAAGCTGCTGGCCCGCCTGTCCGGCGTTAAGCTTTACGGATTGCATCAAACCATCAACGTCGCTTTCCAGCACAACGCCGTTATTCACGACGGCAGCGACTTTATCGACAACCTGCGGCGCGGCGAAACTGGTATTCGCAACCATGGCGATACCGAGAAGCAGCGTTTTCCAGTTCTTCATACTTTTTCCATTTCAATTAACCGCAATGCGGATTACGTGGCAAATCAACTTCATAACTAAACGACTAGATTACAAAGAGCTACTGTAAGGCAGAATGTTCGAACGCAGCATCTGCTGCGTGCCCAGCCCGTAGTTCGAGCTCAGACCACGCAGCTCGATGTTAAAGCCGACGACGTTGTCGTAGACGCTCTCGGTCGGCGCAGGTCCCCAACCGTTGAGTTTACGCTCATAGCCGAAGCGGATAGCGTAGCAGCAGGAGTTATACTGCAAACCCAGCATCTGATCGGCGGCTTTGTTCTGTTTGGTGTCGAAGTAGTAAGCTCCAACAACGGACCAGCGATCGACGATCGGCCAGCTTGCCACCGCACCCACCTGAGAAATACCGTCTTTGCTCTGGGGGGCATAAGCGTAGTTTGGCAGCGTCGCCTGAATATACTCCTCGCTGGCGTAGCGGTAGTTCAGCTGCAGGAGCCGATCCTCATCGCGACGGTACTCCAGCGTTGCGTTGCCGTTGGCCACGTTATCGAGGCGCGTATCGTACTGTACGCCGCCGCGCAGGCCCCAGCGTTCGCTCATTCGCCAGTAGGTATCACCCGCCCAAACCACCGATCCGGTCTGATCGTCTTCTTCCCATTTGATTTTGTCATCACCGGTACGGGACTCGGTGAAGTAGTAGATTTGACCCACGGAAATGTTAAAACGTTCAACCGATTCCTGATCATAAACACGCGATGTGATCCCGGTGGTCACCTGGTTCGCTGACGCGATGCGGTCGAGGCCGCCGTAGGTTCTGTCGCGGAACAGGCCGCCGTAGTCAAACTGCAGCAGAGCCGAGTCATAGTTGTTGATATGGCTCTGGTCGCGGTAGGGCACGTAGAGATACTGGGCACGCGGCTCCAGCGTCTGGCTATAGCCTGCCAGCCAGTTCATATCACGCTCAAAGACCAGCTTACCGTCCACCTTAAACTGTGGCATCACGCGGTTGACGGAATCTTTCAGCTCGGTACCGTTTGTTGCGAGTGCGTTTTCGTTATAGTAGTCGAGGTTAGTCTGCTGATAGTGGGTCGCCAGCAGCTTCGCTTCGGTATTGAGGCTGCCCCACTGGTTAGAGAGCGGCAGGCTAATCGTCGGCTCCAGGTGCAGACGGGTAGCTTCCGGCAGATCCGAATTGGTATTCGAGAAGTGCACGGCCTGACCGTAGATACGGGTATCAAACGGCCCGACGTCGTTCTGGTAGTAGTTAACATCCAGCTGCGGCTGAGCGGCGTAGGAGTTGCTGTGCTCGGCGTCAAAGACCTGGAACTGTTTGGTCGTCACCGTGGCGTCAAAGTTATCCAGCGCGTAGCCCACGCTGAATTTCTGCGTGGCGTAGCCGTCGGTACTGGAGCCGTAGGTGGACGTAAAATCGTTGAAGTAGTACGGATCGCTGACCTTGGTATAGTCGACGTTGAAGCGCCATACCTGATCCATTACGCCCGCGTGCTGCCAGTAGAAGAGCCAGCGGTGCTTATCAGACTCGGTAGGATAGTCTTCTTTGAAGACGTCATCCGACGGCAGGTAGTCGAACTCCATCAGGCCCATACCCGCCTGAGTCAGATAGCGGAATTCGTTCTGCCACTGAATGCTGCCCCGCTTGTCCATATAGTGCGGCGTAATGGTGGCGTCAAAGTTCGGCGCAATGTTCCAGTAGTACGGCAGCGTAAATTCAAAGTAGTTCTTGGAGCTGTATCTGGCGTTCGGGATCAGGAAGCCGGAGCGGCGCTTGTCGCCAATCGGCAGCTGCAAATAGGGGCTGTAGAACACCGGAACCGGACCCAGCTTAAAGCGCGCGTTCCAGATCTCGGCGACCTGCTCCTCGCGATCCTGGATCACTTCGCTACCCACCACGCTCCAGGTATTAGACCCCGGCAGACAGGAGGTAAAGGTCCCATTGTCGAGAATGGTATAGCGGTTCTCACCGCGCTGCTTCATCAGGTCAGCGGTGCCGCGCCCCTGGCGTCCTACCAGCTGGTAGTCACCGTTCCAGACGTTGGTGTCTTTGGTATTCAGGTTCGCCCAGGCTTTTGGCCCTTTCAGGATCACCTGGTTATCATCATAGTGCACGTTGCCCAGCGCATCGACGGTACGGACCGGCTCGGGCTGGCCCTCCGGCTGCTGCTGGTGAAGCTGCATCTCGTCCGCTTTCAGACGGCTGTTACCCTGTTGAACATCCACGTTGCCGGTAAATACGGCATCTTCAGGATAGTCACCCTTCGCGTTATCGGCGTTAATAGTGACGGGCAGCTGGTTAGGTTCGCCCTCTACCAGAGGACGGTTATAGCTCGGGACGCCCAGCAGACATTGCGAGGCGAGATCGGCTGCCAGCCCCTGCTGACTGTACAGGGCTGAGCCAATCATTGTGGCCAGAAGGGTGGGAATACGTTTTTTCATACGTTGTATTTGTTGTTCCGTCATCAGTGGCTTTTCAGCTTGCAAGCGCTCAGAGACTAACTTACTCACCTGCACAGCGCTAGTGTTAATCCTGCCCGCTTTCGAGCCTGGTAGAGAAGGCTGTGCCTGTGCACGGCATAGAATGACGGGTATGATAATGCAAATCTTAGCCGACGGCATGACCATTTGGGGAGTATATGCAGTATTGGGGAAAAGTGATTGGCGTCGCCATCGCATTAATGATGGGCGGCGGTTTCTGGGGCGTGGTCCTCGGCTTACTCATTGGGCACATGTTTGACAAGGCGCGCGGCCGCAAAATGGCGTTTTTTGCCAACCAGCGCGAGCGTCAGACGCTCTTTTTTGCCACCACCTTTGAGGTGATGGGGCATCTAACCAAATCCAAGGGGCGCGTTACCGAGGCGGATATTCAGGTGGCGAGCCTGTTTATGGACCGGCTCAACCTGCATGGCGATTCACGTGCGTTAGCCCAGCAGGCGTTTCGCGTCGGCAAAACCGATAACTATCCGCTGCGGGAAAAGATGCGTCAGTTCCGCAGCGTCTGTTTTGGCCGCTTCGATCTGATTAGGATGTTTCTGGAAATTCAGATCCAGGCGGCGTTTGCCGACGGTTCACTGCATCCGAACGAACGTACGGTGCTGTACGTCATTGCCGAGGAGCTGGGGATCTCCCGCGTCCAGTTCGACCAGTTCCTGCGCATGATGCAGGGTGGGGCGCAGTTTGGCGGCGGCTTTAACGGGCAGCAGCAGTCAAACGGCGGCTGGCAGCAGGCTCAACGCGGGCCGACCCTGGAGGATGCCTGCAACGTGCTGGGCGTGAAGCCCACCGATGACGCTACCACCATCAAGCGCGCCTACCGCAAGCTGATGAGCGAGCACCATCCGGATAAGCTGGTGGCAAAAGGGCTGCCGCCGGAGATGATGGAAATGGCGAAGCAGAAAGCGCAGGATATTCAAAAAGCGTACGAGCTGATTAAAGAGCAGAAGGGATTTAAGTAATCGGGCTCGCCGGTGAGCTCGTGCTGATGTCAGTACGAGCTCACACAGGCTATTCAGCGAGAAACAGCTCCAGCAGCGAGTTCAAAAACAGCTTGCCGTGCTCCGTTATCTGCCATGCCTCAGCGGACTCGGTGACATAGTTCAGCGCCAGGGCGCGCGCGATCTGCGGACGGATCGCCGACTCATCCAGCCCGGTGTAGCGGGTAAACTCCCCACGTGGCGCAGGCTCCAGCAGGCGAAAGCGGTTCATAAAGAACTCAAACGGCTTGTCGGCGGTGTCCACATCATGCTGCCGGTCGCGGTAGGTTCCCTGCATATAGCCCCGCGGATGGCGCGTTTTAGCGGTACGCAGAATGCGCCCATCCGCGAAGGTCACCTTGCCATGCGCGCCGCAGCCAATACCGAGATAGTCACCGAAGCGCCAGTAGTTCAGGTTATGCTGGCACTGGTAGCCCGGCTTCGCATAGGCCGAGGTCTCATACTGCTGATAGCCTGCCGCCGTCAGCAGCTGGTGCCCTTGCTCGAAGATCTCCCACAGCGAATCGTCATCCGGTAGCACCGGGGGACGTGAGCCGAACAGCGTGCCCGGCTCAATGGTCAGCTGATACCAGGAGAGATGCGGTGGGTTGAGCTCGATGGCCTGACGCAGATCGTCCAGCGCCTCTTCCAGCGTCTGATCCGGCAGGCCGTGCATCAGATCGAGGTTAAAACTGCGCAGCCCCAGACCCGTTGCCAGCCGGGCAGCGCGCTTCGCCTCCTCCGGACCGTGGATACGCCCCAACCGCGTCAGCTTGGCTTCGTTAAAGCTCTGCACGCCAATGGAGATACGGTTAACACCCGCCCGCTGGTAGTCGACAAAGCGGTCGGCCTCCACCGTGCCGGGGTTAGCTTCCATGGTGATTTCCGCGTCAGCGGCCAGATTAAGACGCGCCCGTACGCCGTCGAGCAGGGTCTGCATCGCCGGGCCTGAGAGCAGGCTCGGCGTTCCGCCGCCGATAAAGATCGTCTGCACCTCTCGCCCCTGTGCCCAGGGTGCATCAGCGTCGAGATCGCTCAGCAGATGCTGAACGTAGTCGTCATGGGGGACTTCGCCCTTTAGCGCGTGCGAGTTGAAGTCGCAGTAGGGACACTTCTGCACGCACCAGGGGATATGGATGTAAAGGCTCAGAGGTGGCAAATCAGCCATTACGCAGGGCTTCCAGTAACAGTTTCAGCGCCTGTCCCCGATGGGAGACGGCGCGTTTCTCGTCAGCGCTCAGTTCGGCAGCGGTTTTGCCTGCCTCCGGCACAACGAAGATAGGATCGTAGCCAAAACCGCCGTTGCCCGCAGGCGCACGGGCGATGGTACCCTGCCAGCTGCCGTGGCACACCAGCGGAGTTGGATCGTCAGCGTGGCGCATATAGACCAGCACGCAGTGGAACTGGGCCTGGCGCTCGCTGTCCGGCACGTCCTGCAGCTCCACCAGCAGCTTCTCCAGGTTCTGCTGGTCACTGGCGTCTGCCCCGGCAAAGCGTGCGGAGTAGATCCCCGGCGCGCCGCCGAGGGCGTCAACCGCCAGCCCGGAGTCGTCGGCAATCGCCGGCAGGCCGGTAACCTGCGCAGCGTGACGCGCTTTGATGATCGCGTTCTCGATAAAGGTCAGGCCGGTTTCATCGGCGGACTCCACGCCCAGCTCGGTTTGCGCCACCACGTCGAGACCAAAATCGTTAAGCAGCGAGGCCAGCTCGCGCACTTTACCGGCGTTGCCGGTGGCAAGAACAACTTTTTGCATAGTTAAATCCTGATTCATATAAACCGCGACCGATGGCGCTTACAGCGCCATCCACAGCCCCGGTAGCAGCATATTCCCCGTGCCCTGCAGCAGCTCGGCAATGCCCATATTGATTACATAGAGCAGCAGCACCAGGATCATCGGCGAGAAGTCGATCCCGCCCATCGACGGCAGCAGTCGGCGGATAGGGCGCAGCAGCGGCTCGGCGAGCTGCATCAGCACAAACTCAACTGGGCTGCGGCCCTGGCTGACCCAGCTCATGATGGCCATCAGCAGCAGCACCCAGAAGATCAGCTGGCCGATGGTCTTCAGCAGGATCAGCACGGCGGCAATCCAGATAATCGGCTGGAAGGTCACCACCATAAACAGCACGATAGCCTTAAGCACGCACAGCACAAAAGCCAGCAGCAACGAGGCGCTGTCGAGGGGGCCCATCGCCGGGATAATGCGGCGCAGCGGCCCCACCACCGGCTGGGTGATCTTCACGATAAACTGTGAGAACGGGTTATAAAAATCTACGCGGGCCCACTGCATCCAGACCCGTAACAGCAGCACCATCGTGTAAAGCTCAATTACCGTTGAGAGCAGGAAAGACAACGTCTTCATGGCGTTCCTCAGTTTTCCTTAATTTTTTGTATAGTCACGGGCACCAAATATGGCGGTGCCGATGCGTACCAGGGTGCTGCCCGCCGCGATGGCGGCTTCCATATCGTCGCTCATCCCCAGAGAGAGCGTATCTACCGTTGGGTAGCGCAATTTAAGCGCGTCAAATGCTACAGCCATTTGCTGTGCCACCGCAAACTGCCTTTCATAATTTGACACGGGAGCGGGGATCGCCATCAGCCCGCGCAGGCAGACGCCAGGCAGCTCGGCAACCTGATCGGCGAGGGCATCCAGCTCGGCAAGAGGAATGCCGGACTTACTCTCCTCATCGCTAATATTGATTTGAATCAGGATGTTAAGCGGAGGCATGCCCGCTGGACGCTGGTCGCTCAGACGGCTGGCGATGCGCAGGCGATCGACGGTATGACACCAGTCAAAATGCTCTGCCACCAGGCGGCTTTTGTTGGACTGCAAGGGGCCAATAAAGTGCCATTGCAGCCCGGTGACGCCCTGCTCCTGGAAGTGGCGAATTTTATCCACCCCCTCCTGAACATAGTTTTCGCCAAAAGCGCGCTGTCCGGCGTCGATAGCCTCTGCGACGGCGCTCGCAGGTTTGGTTTTGCTGACTGCAAGCAGAGCAACATCTTCTGAAGCACGGCCGCAGCGCAGCGCAGCGGCTGAGATTTTGTCCCGGACCTGTGCCAGGTTATGCGCGATATCGTTCATCTTTTCCGGAGGCTTAATCATGGATATGGAAGACATAGTGGCCCTTAGTGTAAAGCATAACGTTTCGGATCTACACCTGTGCAGCGCCTGGCCGCCGCGCTGGCGCAGGCAGGGTAAGCTTGAAGACGCTCCGTTTCCGCCGCCGGATATCGAGGCGATCCTCCGCGACACGCTGACGGACGAGCAGCAGGGAGAGTGGTGGGCCAACCGGCAGGTAGACTTTGCCCTTGCGCTGGCGAGCCAGCAGCGGCTGCGGGCCAGCGCCTTTATGCACCATCACGGTATCTCGCTGGCGCTGCGCCTGCTGCCCGCTACGTGCCCAAAGCTCTACGCCCTGGATACGCCGCCTGCGCTGGAGCAGATCCTGGCCTGCGACAGCGGGCTGGTGCTGGTCACCGGCGCAACCGGCAGCGGTAAATCCACGACCCTTGCGGCAATGGTCGACTATCTCAACCACCGCCTGGCAGGGCACATTCTCACCCTGGAGGATCCGGTGGAGTTTGTTCATCAGGGCGCACAGTGCCTGATCGAGCAGCGGGAGATAGGCCAGCACTGCCCGTCGTTTGCCGACGGCCTGCGCGCCGCGCTGCGAGAGGATCCGGACGTCATTTTAATCGGCGAGCTGCGGGACAGTGAGACCATTCGTCTGGCGCTCACCGCCGCCGAGACCGGGCATCTGGTGCTGGCCACGCTGCACACCCGGGGGGCGGCGCAGGCGGTAGAGCGGCTAATCGATACCTTTCCGGCCGAGGAGAAAGTCTGGGTGCGCAGCCAGCTGGCGGGCAGCCTGCAGGCGGTGCTGGCACAAACGCTGGAAGCCGATAAGCAGGGCGGACGCGTGGCGCTGTTTGAACTACTGGTGAATACCCCGGCGGTGGCGAACCTGATCCGCGAGGGCAAAACCCACCAGCTTCCCGGCCTGATGCAGACCGGGCAGCATGCGGGGATGCAGACCTTCAGCCAGAGCCGTCAGCAGCGGGTCGCCGCCGGGCGGCTGGCAGAGAAGGGTTAAGATCAGACGTGCTGTTCGAAATAGCTTTCGAGAATGATCACCGCCGAGGCGGAGTCAACGCTGCCCTTGTTCAGCGCCCGGTAGCCGCCGTGGGCGAAGAGTCCTGAGCGCGCCTCAACGGTGCTCAGGCGCTCGTCGTGCAGGGCAACGCGGACCCCGAAGCGGCCGTGGATCTTATTGGCAAAGTTGCGCGCCCGGGCGGTCAGCAGCTGTTCGCTGCCGTCCATGTTTAGCGGCAGACCGACCACCACCTCATCCGGCTGCCACTCTTTAAGCAGACGCTCAATCAGGTTCCAGTCCGGGGTGCCGTTTTGCGCTTTCAGCGCCGTCAGCGGACGGGCGGTGCCGGTGATACGCTGGCCAATCGCCACGCCGATGCTTTTGGTGCCGAAATCAAAGGCTAACAGAGTGCCGCTCATCAGGCGTGTCCCGCCACACCGGGCATGGTGGAGATATCAATGCCGATCAGCTTTGCCGCATCGCGCCAGCGGTCGGCGATAGGCGTTTTGAACAAGATATTCTGGTCTGCCGGGGCGGTGAGCCAGGCGTTGTCGAGGATCTCCTGCTCAAGCTGGCCTTTTTCCCACGAGGCGTAGCCGAGAGCCACCAGCACATCGGCAGGCTGCTCGTCAGTGCCGAGCGTCTCCAGCACGTCCCGGGAGGTGGTGATCACCGTGTTATCCGAGATGCGAATGCTTGAGGAGAATTTTGCTGGCGGCGTATGCAGGATAAAGCCGCGATCTTCTGCCAGCGGGCCGCCAAGCAGTACCGGCTTATCCAGACGGATCGCCGGATTACGCCCTTCGGGCTTGATCTTGAGCTTGTCCAGTACCCCTTCGACCTTCAGGTTCTCCAGCGGCTTATTGATGATGATCCCCATCGCGCCATCTTCGTTATATTCGCAGATATAGACCACGGCACGGCGGAAGAAAGGATCCTGGAGAGCAGGCATGGCAATCAAAAAGTGATGCTGTAAATTCATTGTCAGGGTTCTGTTCCTGGTCAAAAAGCGACAAGTACCCAGTATGCGGTGAAAGCACCCGCTTTGCTATCCCTGCGGATCGCAAATCCGGGTCCTTCACCTGCAAACAGGCCGTTACGGGCGTGCTGAATTTAGTTGCCGAGACGCTTTTCAATCGCGTCCATCAGCATACCGGTAATGGAGACCGGGAACTCCGCTTCGATTTCACGAATGCAGGTCGGGCTGGTGACGTTAATCTCCGTCAGGCGATCGCCGATGATATCCAGACCCACAAAGATCAGCCCTTTGGCTTTCAGGGTAGGCGCGACGCGGCGGGCGATATCCCAGTCGCTGTCACTGAGCGGACGCGGTTCACCACGACCCCCTGCGGCCAGGTTGCCACGGGTTTCGCCGCCCTGCGGAATACGCGCCAGGCAGTAGGGAACGGGTTCGCCATCGACAACCAGCACGCGCTTGTCGCCGTCTTTGATCGCCGGCAGATAGTTCTGCGCCATGCAGTAACGGGTGCCGTGCTCGGTCAGCGTTTCCGTAATCACCCCGAGGTTTGGATCGCCCTCTTTCACGCGGAAGATCGACGCGCCGCCCATGCCGTCCAGCGGTTTCAGGATGATGTCGCTGTGCTTCTGCCAGAATGCCTTAAGCTGCGCTTTGTTGCGGGTCACCAGCGTTTCCGGGGTCAGCTCCGGGAACCAGGCGGTGAACAGCTTCTCGTTGCAGTCGCGCAGGCTCTGCGGCTTGTTGACGATCAGCGTGCCTTTCTCTTCCGCGCGCTCCAGAATATAGGTGGCGTAGACGAATTCGGTATCAAACGGCGGATCCTTACGCATCAGCACGACGTCAAGATCGGCCAGCTCGATATCCTGCTCGCCGTTGAACGTATACCACTGGTCATAGTTCTGCTCGACGCTCAGGGTACGCGTGCGGGCACGGGCCTGGCCGTTGATCAGATAGAGATCCGCCATCTCCATATAGTGCAGCTCATAGCCACGACGCTGGGCTTCCAGCAGCATGGCAAAGCTGGAGTCTTTTTTGATGTTAATGCTTGCGATGGGATCCATCACAATGCCGAGCTTAATCATTCGCTTTCTCCGTTTAAACCTGTAGCCAGTCTTACCCCAAATCACCGAAACGCACCTGGAGTGCGGTAATGGCGGTGAGCGCGGTGGTTTCAGTGCGCAAAACGCGTGGTCCTAACAGGATATCAGTAAACTGATAGTCTGCGGTCATGGCGATCTCGTTCGCCGTCAGGCCGCCTTCCGGGCCAATCAGCAGCCGCACGCGCTCAACCGGGAGCGGCAGCGTATTGATGCTGGCGCTGGCGCGCGGATGCAGGTTCAGCTTCAGCCCCTCATCAGGCTCGGCGCACCAGGCCTCCAGATCCATGGCCGGACGTATCTCCGGGATCCGGTTGCGGCCACACTGCTCGCAGGCAGCAATCGCAATTTTCTGCCACTGCTGGATCTTCTTATTCAGGCGTTCAGGATCCAGTTTAACCCCGCAGCGCTCAGAAAAAAGTGGCGTAATGAGGCTTACGCCCAGTTCGATCGATTTCTGGATGGTGAATTCCATCTTTTCGCCCCGGGACATCACCTGGCCAAGATGAATATGCAGCGGCGACTCCCGATCGTCGATTTCACCGGCGATCAGGTTCACCACCACGCTTTTCTTATCGGCACGCACGATCTCAGCCTCAAAAAGCTGGTTGCTGCCGTCGAAGAGCTGCAGGGGTTGGCCTGTGCCCATGCGCAGCACGCGACCGACGTGGTTGGCCGCATCGTCGCTTAGCGCAACCTGCTGGCCAACGGTGAGGAGTTCAGGGTGATAAATGCGGGGTTTACGCATGAAAACATCGTCCGGGATAGAGCGTGCGGCAAGGCTGCCGCACGGTTAACAAGATGGCGCTAGTGTAGGTTAGCTCTTTCACTCCTGACAAGCGCGCTGCACGTAGGGATTGGGGTTGCCTTGAACCTTATTGATACGCCTGTCGCGCTCGCACTCCCAGGGCGTGACGGGATAGATCTTGTTCCAGGCCTCAAACAGCTGCGTTTGCTGGCGGGAGAGCGACAGCGAATAGCGATCGCGCATATAGAAGTAGATGCGGGCGATGGCCCCGCGGGCACGGGCAGGTGGCTCGGCCAGCTTCTCTTTGAAGTCGACCTTCATGTCACACTGGCCGTACTGACCCTCGCCGCCGTTCCACTGGCTGTACATAAAGTTGCCGCGATCGCCGTTGACCTCGCCGACGGCGGGCTGCAGGTTGTGCATGTCGCTCTCCATCTGGCGATAGACCGGATCCTTCGCACAGTTTTTACGTCCGCCGTCCTGCCAGCACTGGCGCTGGTGGCCGAACTGCCAGGCGGGCACAACGTGCTCCCACTCGATACGGCTGGCGCGGTTGGCATTTTTACGCACCTTATAGCCGCAGGAGGCGAGATCGACGACGCCTTTCTTGCCCTGCCAGATAATGGTGCAGCCGCAGTAGAAATCCCCCGGCGCGTCGGCGTTGATCTTTACGCCTGCCGCCTTGGCCTGGGCGAAACTGTGAATACCCTCGGCCAGCGCAGAATGGGAGAGGCTCGCGGCCAATAGGGTAAGGGTAAGAAGGTAGGGGCGGGACATGACAAACTCCATTGCATAAGATCGTCGCACCCTAGCGAATGCGGTTCTCAGATGCAATCAGTCAGTTCAAAAAAGCGTTTGCTTGTTCAGGCCGATGCCGGTTCGGCAACCAGCGGCTCGCCGCAGTGGACGCAGCGGTAGACCGCTTCGCCGCGCAGGATGCGGTTATGGCGGCGCACGGTCAGCTGATGCTGCTGGCAGGCGCAGCGGTAGGGCCACGTGTTCTGCCGTACCGAAGCCAGCTCAAACTGGTGGGTGCGGCGGGCAGGGACGCCGAGCACGCTCTCCATCATCCACTTCCACTCTTTGCCGTGCGGCGCAACGCGGCCAAAATGCTTCCACACCAGCAGGTGCGCCAGCTCGTGCGGGACAACTTCGTCAATAAACGCCTGCTGGTTCTCCAGCAGCAGCACCGGATTCAAACGGATCTCATAGCTGGCCAGCCAGGCCGTACCCGCCGCCGCGCCGCGCTGCTGATAGACCAGCGTGGGTTCCGGATAGTGACGTTCAAGGTGGCGGTTGGCCTGGGCAAGCTTGTCCCGCAGGCTGCGCATAACGGCCTGCTGGAGGGCGATGGGGATACGGGGTGTTTTCATAACGCCAGAGAATAATCGCTAAAAAAAGCGGCTGCAACAGAACCCGTTGCTCAGGCAGGAAAACGCAGGGAGAAGATATGCTCCCCCTCGGCAAAGCGGTACTCTGCCGAGCCTCCGTGCAATTCCATAATCGCTTTCACCATGGATAACCCCAACCCATAGCCGGAGGAGTGGCGGGCATTATCGCCTCGCCAGAAACGGTTAAATAGCTTGTCCGGCGCATCCAGTTCGGGGCCGGGGTTAATCACTTCAACAACTGTTTCACTTTCTCTTGCCCACGTATTTATGCGGATCGCCGCATTTTCCGGCGAATAGCGCACCGCATTGCTGAGCAGATTTAACAGTACTCGCTGGAGCAGTATCCGATCGGCCTGAAGCGTGCCCTCGCATGCGGTGACGAAGGTGATATTTTTTTCGTCGGCCTCATACTCCAGGAAATCGATAAGATTACCTATCGCCTCAGCAGAAGAAACAGGCTCTTTTTTAAGCAGAATATTATTATGCTCGGCGCGGGCGAGGAAAAGAATATTTTCAGTTAAGCGGGAAAGCCCCTCAAGCTCTTCAATATTATTCGCCAGCGCCTGCTGATATTCATCAATGGTGCGCTCTTTATTGAGCACCACCTGGTTATGGCCAAGCAGAATATTGACCGGCGTACGTAATTCATGGGCCAGATCGTCAGCAAACTGATTAAGCCGGGTAAAATCGTTATCCAGTTTCTGACGCATAATATTCAACGCGCTACCCAAGGGCTTCAGTTCAATAGGCAGGGTCTTTTCATCCAGAGGCTGGCTAAGACCGCGACTGTCTATATTCGCCGTCAACCGGCTCAGAGCATGAATAGCTTTCAGGCCGTTTCTGATCAAAAGCGGGCTTAGCGCAGAGCAGAGCAGAATAGCGATAATGCAAATCATGATGCTGTTATCGCGATACTGTTCAAGCATATATTGTCGCTCTGACGCCAGCCTGGCGACGGTAATAGTCACAGGCTGGTCATAGCTGAGCGCGGCGATCCGCACCGCTGAAAGCTGTGTGCCTGCGATATCGCGTTTGGCGATCGTCTCTAAATCAGGCTTTTTCAGCGATGGCAGGGCATCCAGCAGGGAGGGATCCACGCCCGTATGATTGACGGAAATATTCCGCGCGTCGGGGGAGTGGATGAGCAGAATATCCTGACGGGTATCCATCATCCGGTTAAAATAGAGCGGAAGATTTTCTGCTTTGGCACCATCAAGTAACAGCTGCCTGATCTGCTCAGCGCGGTTAATCAGGGTGATATCATCCCGCCACGTTAATTCGTGGCTTAGCGCCCGGTATAACGTCCAGCTTACGCCGGTGCAGGCCAACGCCATCACCAGCACAAAGGATAGCGTCAGGCGTAACGTCATTGATAACTCAGGTTTCACTGTCTTCATCTGCCCCGAATCTGTAACCCATGCCTCTGACGGTGCCGATCAATTTAGTCGTAAAAGGATCGTCAACTTTTGCCCGCAGGCGGCGAATGGCAACATCAACCGTGTTGGTTTCACTGTCAAAATTAATTCCCCATACCTCGCTGGCAATCACCGCGCGGGGAATAATTTCGCCGACCCTGGAAACCAGCAGCCACAGCAGGAGAAACTCCTTGCGGGTTAGCACAATTGTTTTCCCATCACGGGAGACGCTTTGCTTAACGGAGTCCATCTCCAGCCCGTGAGATTTCAAATGCGTATGGGCAACGGGATTATTTCGCAGCTGGGTGCGTACCCTGGCTAATAGCTCAGCAAAGGAGAAGGGTTTAACCAGATAATCATTGGCCCCCAACTCCAGCCCTTTGACTCTGTCCTCGACCGCATCCCGCGCGGTAAGGCAAATAACCGGTGTTTGATGCGCCGTTCTTATTGCCTTCAGAACCTGCCAGCCATCCAGTCCCGGCAGCATAATATCTAAAATAATCAGCGAATAGGGCTCATGCAGCGCGAGGCGTAGTCCGTCTCTGCCGTCGCTTACCGTATCCACGACATAGCCCGCCTCGGTCAATCCCTGACTGACCCAGTCGCTGGTTTTTTGATTATCTTCAATCAGTAGAATCTTCATGGATTCACTATGTCATAAGCAGCAGGCGAGGGGTAAAAATATCATCAAAGATGACGAAATTGTAATCCTCCTGTCAGGTTAACAGCGCGCGGGTCATATACATTTCAGGTACCAACTTGAACTGGAGCAACACATGAAAAAGTACATCCTGAGCGCAGCGATGCTCGCTGTTATTTCCGCATCTCCTCTTGCGATGGCGGCGGCCAACAATATTCTGAGCGTGCATATTCTCGATCAGCAAAGCGGTAAACCTGCCTCCAACGTTGAGGTGGTGCTGGAGCAGAAAAACAACGATGGATGGCAAAAACTGAATAGCGGCTATACCGACAAAGATGGTCGAATTAAAGCGCTATGGCCGGAGCAGGAAGCGAAACCGGGTGATTACCGCGTGACGTTTAAAACCAAGCCCTGGTTTGACAGCAAAAAGCAGGAGAGTTTTTTCCCGGAGATCCCGGTTGAATTCCACATCAGCAAAACAGATGAGCACTATCACGTTCCGTTGCTGTTAAGCCCGTATGGCTACTCAACGTATCGGGGAAGTTAATCTCGGCGGGTGAGGTAAAAAAGCTTCCTCTCAGGCGAGAGGAAGCTCATTAGGTTAGTTGCTTGCGCCAATCTCGCGCAGCTTACGTCCTTTCATCAAGTTACGCTCGATGTGTTCCAGCGAGACATGCTTGGTTTCCGGTACCAGCCACAGGGTCAGGACAATGAACAGCACGTTCAGTCCACCGTATACCCAGAAGGTGTTGGCGTTGCCCAGCGAGTTGAGCATGGTCAGGAAGGTCGCGCCGACAATCATATTGGCGATCCAGTTGGTCGCGGTAGAGCAGGTGATACCGAAATCACGCCCTTTCAGCGGCTGGATCTCAGAGCACAGTACCCAGATCAGCGGACCGGCGCTCATAGCGAAACCAATGATAAACATCAGCAGCATCGCGACAGCAAAGTACTGCGCCGTTGGCGAGTGAATACCGATGTGCATCATGGTACCCAGAATACCCATACCGGCAGCCATCACCAGGAAGCCCAGCACCAGCGTTGGCTTACGGCCCCAGCGATCCACCAGTCCGATAGCGATAAAGGTCGCCAGCACGTTGGTCAGGCCAACAATAACCGTACCCCACATCTGCTCAGTGGTATTAGTGTAACCCGCCAGCTCAAAGATTTTCGGCGCGTAGTACATGATGACGTTCATCCCGGTGAACTGCTGCATCACCTGCAACAGCACGCCAAGGAATACCGCGCGGCGGAAGTTGCTGTTCTCTTTAAACAGCGCCCAGCCACTCTGTTTTACCTTTAAGCTTTCACGGATCTCATCCAGCTCGTGCTTGGCTTCGGCGCTGGTATCACGCAGGCGCAGCAGCACGCGCTCGGCATCGTGGAAGCGGCGTTTGGCGGCAAACCAGCGCGGGCTATCCGGCAGGAAGAAGACGCCAATCAGCAGCAGGATGGCCGGAATGATGATCACGCCAAGCATCCAGCGCCATGCGCCGCTGTAGCTAAAGGCGGTATCGGAGAGGTAGGCACCCAGAATACCGATGGTGATCATCAGCTGGTACATCGAAATCATACTGCCGCGGATCTTCTCCGGGGCGATCTCAGAGAGGTAGAGCGGAGCAGTGTAAGAGGCCACGCCGACCGCCAGCCCCAGCAGCACGCGGGAGAGGATCAGCACTTCAACGTTGGGCGCAGCCGCGGAGAAGAGCGAGCCGAGCACAAACAGGATCGCGCCAATCATCAGGCTCTTTTTACGGCCCAGCTTGAAGGAGAGCCAGCCGCTGCCGACGGCACCGACAGCGGCACCAAACATCATGGAGCTCACTACCCACTCTTGCATATGTGAACTAATCTGGAACTCGTCAGCGATAAAGGGCAGCGCGCCCGCAATAACGCCGATATCAAGGCCGAAAAGCAGTCCGGCCAGCGCGGCGAGAAAACAGACAAAGAACGTCATTGCCTTGTTCGAGCGCCCCGATTTTTTATTGTCAGGCATTCTGCCCTCCAGTTGGGTTATCAATTTTAACGGTATAAAGGTTAGGTTAGAGCTGCGTAAAAAGATGTGAACCTAATCACACCAGTGTAATCGGTTACACTAGGCTCAAAGATTGTCACTAGAAAGTAACAAGACAAATCATAGAGTTAATGAATAGTAGCGTAATCTTGTGTAAAGGGAGTCAGACTATACCGAAATATTATGTAACAAACCCGCCTCGAACAGCATTTTGCCTAATTTGGCCAAATGGGCCCGCGATGAGTGCGTGTAATCGTTATCAATAGAGCGGTATAAAAAAGGCCAGCACGAGGCTGGCCTGGGGGAGAGGAGGGACGTCTGGTTTATTTCAGGCCAGCGGCGTCACGCAGTACGGCAGCTTTGTCGGTTTTTTCCCACGGGAAGTGTTCGCGACCAAAGTGACCGTAAGCGGCAGTCTCTTTGTAGATCGGGTGCAGCAGATCCAGCATCTGGATCAGACCATACGGACGCAGGTCGAAGAACTCGCGCACCAGCAGAGTCAGCTGCTCAGAGGCGATCTTCTCGGTGCCGAAGGTTTCCACCATGATAGAGGTCGGCTCGGCCACGCCGATGGCGTAGGAGACCTGAATTTCACAGCGGTCCGCCAGGCCAGCAGCAACGATATTTTTCGCTACGTAGCGCGCCGCGTAGGCCGCAGAGCGGTCAACCTTGGAAGGATCTTTACCGGAGAACGCGCCGCCGCCGTGACGGGCCATGCCGCCGTAGGTATCCACGATGATTTTACGGCCGGTCAGGCCGCAGTCGCCCATCGGGCCACCGATAACAAAGCGGCCGGTCGGGTTGATAAAGAATTTGGTAGAGGTGTTCAGCCACTCTGCCGGCAGAATAGGCTTGATGATCTCTTCCATCACGCCTTCCTGCAGCGATTTCTGGTCGATATCTTCTGCATGCTGGGTAGAGAGCACTACCGCGTCGATGCCGACAATTTTGCCGTCATCGTACTGGAAGGTCACCTGGCTCTTTGCATCCGGGCGCAGCCACGGCAGAGTACCGTTTTTACGCACTTCAGCCTGACGCTGCACCAGACGGTGGGCGTAGGTGATCGGCGCTGGCATCAGCACGTCGGTTTCGTTAGTGGCATAGCCAAACATCAGGCCCTGGTCGCCTGCACCCTGCTCCAGCGGATCGGCACGGTCAACGCCCTGGTTGATATCCGGAGACTGCTTACCGATAGCGCTCAGTACCGCACAGGAGTTCGCGTCAAAGCCCATATCCGAATGGACATAGCCAATTTCACGCACGGTGTTACGGGTAATCTCTTCGATATCAACCCATGCGCTGGTGGTGATCTCACCGCCGACTAAAACCATGCCGGTTTTAACGTAGGTTTCACACGCCACGCGTGCTTTCGGATCCTGCTCAAGAATTGCATCCAGAACCGCGTCGGAAATCTGGTCAGCGATTTTGTCAGGATGCCCTTCGGAAACTGACTCGGACGTAAAAAGGTGTTTTGCCATGTTCTCTTCACCCTGGGGGAAATTTTGTTAGCTCAAACGCTATGCCTGTATGGGCCTTTATGAGGCGTGCAGGTTAGTGGCACAGGAAGTCTGAGAGTTAATCAGTATGGATGGATTAACATCTGGACGGCTATTTTAGGTTACTTCTTGACCCTGTTTCCAGCATTTTTTGATATTCATCGCACTATGGGTGAAATTGATGCTGTCACTTTCTCTACGCGCACGGCAAAACGGGCTTTTTTATTTTGCATTTTCACCCGGTTATCGGTATAAAACGCCGCACGCGGCTTGTATGCCTTGACCAGCCGCTAACCAGCTGGTTGGCGTGGAGGTGATACCCAATAATGAACCGTTGTTTACTGCTAAATCTGCCGCGCCGTTCTGGCCTGCACGCATTTCCCGCTACCCGCAAATCTACTCTGCAAACCTGCCGATGTTATACCCATTTCGGCGCTTCTCAGGACTCCAGGGCCGGTTACGCCTGGTGACACCGAACAAGGGCGCTCTTGTTAATTCAGGAGTTTTCTCGTGGTTTCGCCGAACCTTGTCATACAGAGTTCGGATACGTGTTTTACAATGATATGAACCAGAAACCGGTCGCACGGCCCACGCTTCAGCATAATACGCTGGATAACCGGGCTGTTTATGGGTTGTTATCGCCGTTCCTAATCGCGATAGTAGTCAACTGTTTTACACTTACTAATACAATTTGAGGTTCGCTATGTCTGACGACATTTCTTCGGTTTCGCCTTCGTCAGCGGGCGAACAGGGTGTACTACGTTCCATGCAGGAGGTAGCGATGAGCTCCCAGGAAGCCAGTAAAATGCTGCGCACATACAATATTGCCTGGTGGGGCAATAACTACTACGACGTCAACGAACTGGGCCACATCACCGTCTGCCCCGATCCTGACGTACCGGATGCGCGCGTTGACCTCGCTCAGCTGGTAAAAGCCCGTGAGGCCCAAGGGCAACGCCTGCCTGCGCTGTTCTGCTTTCCGCAGATCCTACAGCACCGTCTGCGCTCAATTAACGCCGCGTTCAAGCGTGCCCGTGAGTCCTACGGCTATAAGGGCGACTACTTTCTGGTCTACCCGATCAAGGTTAACCAGCACCGCCGCGTTATTGAATCCCTGATCCACTCCGGCGAGCCGCTGGGCCTTGAGGCCGGTTCGAAAGCGGAGCTGATGGCGGTTCTGGCGCACGCGGGCATGACCCGCAGCGTTATCGTCTGTAACGGCTATAAAGACCGGGAATACATTCGCCTGGCGCTGATCGGCGAGAAGATGGGCCATAAGGTCTATCTGGTCATCGAGAAGATGTCTGAAGTCGCCATCGTGCTGGAAGAGGCTGAGCGCCTGAACGTGGTGCCGCGCCTCGGCGTGCGTGCGCGTCTGGCATCGCAGGGCTCCGGCAAGTGGCAATCCTCCGGCGGCGAAAAATCCAAGTTCGGCCTCGCGGCTACGCAGGTGCTGCAGCTGGTAGAGATCCTTCGTGAGCGCGGACGCCTCGACAGCATCCAGCTTCTGCACTTCCACCTCGGTTCGCAGATGGCGAACATTCGCGATATCGCCACCGGCGTGCGTGAATCGGCCCGTTTCTACGTTGAGCTGCACAAGCTGGGCGTGAATATCGAATGCTTTGACGTGGGCGGCGGCCTGGGTGTGGACTATGAGGGCACCCGCTCCCAGTCTGACTGCTCGGTCAACTACGGCCTGAACGAGTATGCGAATAACATCATCTGGGCCATTGGCGACGCCTGTGAAGAGAACGGCCTGCCGCACCCGACGGTGATCACCGAGTCGGGCCGCGCCGTGACCGCGCACCATACCGTGCTGGTGTCGAACATCATCGGCGTGGAGCGCAACGAATATACCGAAGCGACGCCGCCTGCTGAGAATGCGCCACGCGCTCTGCAAAGCATGTGGGAGACCTGGCAGGAGATGCACGAGCCCGGTACCCGTCGCTCGCTGCGCGAGTGGCTGCACGACAGCCAGATGGATCTGCACGATATTCATATCGGCTACTCCTCCGGCGCATTCAGCCTGCAGGAGCGCGCCTGGGCAGAGCAGCTCTACCTGAACATGTGCCACGAGGTACAGAAGCAGCTGGATCCGAGCAACCGCGCGCACCGTCCGATTATCGATGAGTTACAGGAGCGGATGGCGGACAAAATGTACGTCAACTTCTCGCTGTTCCAGTCGATGCCGGATGCATGGGGTATCGATCAGCTCTTCCCGGTGATGCCGCTGGAAGGACTGGATAAGATCCCGGAACGTCGCGCGGTGCTGCTGGACATCACCTGCGACTCCGACGGCGCGATCGATCACTACGTGGACGGTGACGGGATCGCCACCACCATGCCGATGCCGGAGTACGATGCTGACAACCCGCCGCTGCTGGGCTTCTTTATGGTGGGCGCGTACCAGGAGATCCTCGGCAACATGCATAACCTGTTTGGCGATACCGAAGCGGTTGACGTATTTGTCTTCCCGGACGGCAGCGTCGAGGTGGAGCTCTCCGATGAAGGGGATACGGTGGCGGATATGCTGGAGTACGTGCAGCTCGATCCGAACACGCTGCTGACCCATTTCCGCGACCAGGTGAAGCAGACCGGGCTGGACGATGCGCTGCAACAGCAGTTCCTCGAAGAGTTCGAAGCTGGCCTTTACGGCTACACCTATCTCGAAGACGAGTAATCTCGTTTGCCCGGCGGCCAATGCGCTGCCGGGCATCTCCTGCCTGTTTTTCACTCCTGGTTAGCTTTCATCTTTGGTAATGCATATGCATTGCAATGCACTTGCATTGCTTTTGCCGGTGAGCTACTCTTTGCAACACGGGAAACCGTCAATGCTCGCTATCTTTTATTGTTGTAGTAGCTATGTAAACTTGACTCGTTAGAGCGGAGCAAACCCAAATGAACCTTTTAACTCAAGCCGGAGTGTCTCTGCGTGCGTCTTCAAAACTCACCACTCGCAGCCAGACGACTATCCCTGCTTCAGTTAGAGACGCGATGAAGTTAAAACCTGGGGAGGAGATAGAATATGCTGTGCTTCCCGATGGTCAGGTGCTTATGTGTCGCAAAAATTCTGCGGAAAATGAAGATCCAGTAATAGGCTCTTTCCTGCAATTTCTTGAGAACGATATGCAAGAAAATCCAGGCCGCATTAAACCGTTACGCGCTTCACTTCTGGCGCGCGCGGAGTCTTTAACTGCTGATATGGATATCGACCTCGACGCTCCGCTTACTGATGAAGAGTAAGTGGACAAATGAACGGAAAGACGACCGAAATTAATGGTTGGAAGTTGTATACCCACCCCTGCTTTGATTCACAACTTGAAGCGCTGGTGGCGCAGGTAGAAGAGCTTAAGCAAAAGAACCCAGATAACTATCAAAAGAAAGCCGCCACGAAATTGCTCGCCGCGATTTTGAAGGTTATCAACATGGAAATCTGCGGCAACCCAATGGACGCCAGGTTCAGGCAAGGAGATACGCTGGGGGAAGAGAATAAACACTGGTTTCGTGCCAAGTTCCTTGGCCAGTACCGGTTGTTTTTTCGATTCAGTGAGCAGCATAGAACCATTATTCTGGCGTGGGTAAACGATGAATCCACCAGGCGCGCCTACGATCACAAACGTGATGCATACAAGGTATTCAGCGCAATGTTATCCAGCGGCCACCCACCGAGCGACTGGGATCGGCTGTTAGCAGAGAGCAGCACCGAAAAGCGCGTCATAGAGTGAATATTGCGTACCTAAACTAAAGCCCGGCACTGCTGGGCTTTTTTGTTGAGTGGCAAAAATCTTTTCCCCGATCACAAAACCCTACAGCCAGAGTGTGAGCAGCATCACCTGAAATCTTCCCGGGTCGTGATGGCCTTCGCTTTTTCTCCCGTTATCCAGCTTCCGTGCGTTTTTCTACTCGCTCCGGCAATTTACTTCCCGCTGTGGTACCGCCATGCTTACACCATCGCTTAATCGTGTTGCAGGCTGGTAATCAGGGTAGCGATGCGCTGCGGATTGAGCAGCGTTTCGAAAGCAAGCGGATGCTGTGCGCCGTGCTGCTCAAACCACGCCGTAAGCTCCCGGTTGTGACGACTGAATTCGTGCAGGGCGGCACTGAGCTGGGAGCGGATCTCCGCCTGCTCACCATATTTACGCAGCCAGAGCTTGAGCGTGAGCGCCTGAGTAAACGCGCTGTAGAGGTGAGTGTACTTCAGCGCCCGGGCAACGCTGCCGCTGATGGCCTGCCGGGTTTCATCCGCCAGCGGGCAGTCGGGCAGAAGCTTAAGCGAGCGGCTGTACATGTAGTCGGCAAGAAAGCGACTGCGCTGGATCTCCAGCTCGATCAGCTGGCGCTGCTGATACCCCAGGTCAGGATCGTCGCTGGGCATCAGAGGTTGAAAGGACTGCGTCCAGTTGGCGCTGCGGGTATCGAGGTGAAGCAGATGCAGGGCATGGGCAAAATCCGTTGGAAGGCGGCTATGGCTCTGCAAGACGCGACCCAGCAGAGTCGGGGTCTTACAGCTCCACTCGTGGCTGGCAACGATAATATCGCCGATCGCGCTGAGATCGTGGGAAGAGACAGACGACGCAGCACGCTGCTGCAGCCAGTGGTTCACAATCTGGCGGGGAGGCACGTCCGGCTCATTAACCAGGCGGGACAGGCCGGACAGATTAAGCTCATTGAGCGAATCGGATAGCGCCAGATCGGGCAGCCACTCCCAGTCGACGCGTACGGTAATGGCCTCGGGCGCGCTGTCGGCGTGCTGGCCAAGCCAGGCGAGCCGCTGCTGGATCTCCTCCAGCAAATAGCAGGGCAGCAGGGTCCAGCCATACTCCAGGCCCCAGAGATCCAGCTCCAGCCATTTTCGGTTGTCGAGGATATTAAGCAGGTTAGGGTTATTGGCAAAGCCCGGGCGGTAATCAAGCTCGGTAGCCTTAACCGAGGCGCGGACATCATCAGGAAGCGCCTCCAGGGCGACGCGCAGCATTTGCCGGGGCCAGCTTTTGTCCTGGTAATCACGCAGGATCAGCTGACGTCCCAGCTGGCGGATGCCCTGGTACAAGGTTTTTAATGACGTTTTCCAGCGCTCACTGCTGACGTCAGGAGTCGATAGCGAGAGGCGCAGACCGCGTACGGCAGGCAGCGCGGCCAGGATCTGCGGAATGCTGTGCTGAAAGAAATAGTCAATAAACTCGCTCGCGCTATTTTCAGAGAGAAAGAACTCCGGGAACTTTGCCTTTAATTCATGGCTATCGGGCGTCGCTTCGCCCTGTAACCAAAACTGTAAGCCGCGGCGCTGCAAATATTCTCCGGCCCGTTGCAGATAAATAAGCGCATTTTCCTGAGCCAGTTTCAGGTTAATTAACTCGGTGCTATTACAGCGCGGTGACGGCGCGGCCAGGCGGGCTAATAACGACTGCTGATGAATAATGAGACCCTGAAAGCCGTAACGTAGCGCCATCTCTACGGTTTTTTCTAAACAGGACCAGCGCCATATTTCAGGGGAGTTAATTTCCATTAACAGATAAGGCTTCGTGGTTGTCATTACGCCCATCCCGCTAGCAACGTTGAGCGGGAATGCTAGAGGCGGCGCGGTGAAAGGTCAAACATCGCTGCGTGGGTAGACCAGAAAGTGTGAGCCTGCTCGAAGGCGGCCAGGCTGATTGGGTATCAATGAGAGGAAGGTATGGCTAAAGGTACAACGCTGCAACTGAACTATGAGCGCTATATTGATGAAGACACCGGTGCAAAGGTTACCCGTTTTACGCCAACGGATGTTATTTGCCACCGCAACTACTTTTATCAGAAGTGCTTTATTGACGGTGGAAAGAAACTTATTTTTGCCGGCGAGTTTGATACCCATCGTAATTATTATCTACTCGACCTGGCTACCGGCATTGCCACGCAAATAACCGAAGGGGCAGGGGATAATACCTTTGGCGGCTTTTTATCTCCCGATGAAAACTATCTCTATTACGTTAAAGGCGAGCGCAATCTAATGCGCGTCACCCTGGAGACGCTCCAGGAAGAAGCGGTATACCGCGTTCCCGATGAGTGGGTAGGGTACGGTACCTGGGTGGCGAACTCCGCTTGCGACAAGCTGGTTGGAGTAGAGATCCATCGCGACAGCTGGCGGCCCATCAGCGACTGGACTGTCTTTCAGGAGTTCTATGCTGAAGAGCCGCGCTGCCGGGTGATCCGCATCGATCTGCGCACCGGGGAGCGGGAGACGTTGCTGGAGGAGAACCAGTGGCTGGGGCACCCCATCTACCGGCCGTTCGATGATAACACCGTGGCCTTCTGCCACGAGGGGCCACTCGATCGCGTCGACGCCCGTATGTGGCTGATGAATGAAGATGGCAGCAACATCCGCAAGGCCCGGGAGCCCGCGCCGGGGGAGAGCTACACCCATGAGTTCTGGGTGCCGGATGGTTCGGCCCTGATGTATGTCACCTATGTCAAAAACAGCCCCGTACGCTATCTCTGCCGCATTGACGGTGAGACCGGTGAAGATGAGCGCCTGATGGCCATGCCGCCCTGCTCGCACGTCATGAGCAACGACAACGGTTCGCTGGCGGTAGGGGACGGTTCTGGCGTGCCCATTGATATCGCTGATAACGCGGGCTACGGCGATACCAGCGACCCCTGGCTTTGGCTGTTTGATTTAAAGAACAAGCAGGCCCACAAAATTGCCCGCCACGGCTCGTCATGGCAGGTGTTGGACGGCGATCGGCAGGTGACCCACCCGCATCCGTCGTTTACTCCCGATGAGAAAGCGGTTTTGTTCAGTACCGATAAAGACGGCAAGCCAGCGCTCTACCTGGCCGAAATCCCAGAAGACGTCTTACGCCAGATCCACGGTTAAACAAGGAGCCTCCCATGCATAAGCTTATCGCCCCCGTTGCCGCATCGTTTTTGCTGGCGTGCTCCTGTCTTACGGCTGCCCAGGCCGCGGAGATCCGTATCTCATGGTGGGGCGGTAACAGCCGCCACCAGGCCACGCTGGAGGCCATCAAACTGTTTGAAGAGAAGTATCCGGATATCAAGGTGAAGGCGGAATATGCGGGGTGGGAAGGCTACCTGTCGCGCCTGACGGTGCAGATAGCCGGAGGAAACGAGCCGGATGTGATCCAGACCAACTGGAACTGGCTACCGCTCTTCTCAAAGGACGGCAACGGTTTCTACGATCTCTATAGCCAAAAGGCGGTGATCGATCTCCAACAGTACGATCCGCAGTCGTTAAGCAGCACCACGGTCAACGGCAAGCTGAACGGTCTGCCGGTGGCGGTCACCGCCCGCAGCTTCTACTACAACAAAAAGCTGTGGGAAGAGATGGGCGTTAGCTATCCGCAGAGCTGGACGGAGCTGATGGCGGCCGGAAAAGCGTTCGCGGCAAAAGATAAAGAGAAATACCCGCTGGTTCTCGACTACATGGAGTCGCTGACGCTGGTGCAGTCCTGGATGGTGCAGAAGTACAACATCCCGGCCATCGACGAGAGCACGGGTAAATTCACCTACACCCCGCAGCAGTGGGAGGCTTTTTTCCAGATCTATAAGGATCTGGTGGATAGCCACGTTTTCCCCTCCATGCGGGTGCTGACCTCGTACGGCAAAACCAACACCTGGGAAATGAGGCCCTGGATCCAGGGCAAGTGGGGCGGTGTCTATATGTGGAACACCAACGCCGTGATGTATGAGAACAACCTGACCGCGCCTTACGACAAGCTGGAGCTGGGGCCCTTCTTTATGCTGCCGGGAGCCAAAGATGCCGGGCTGTTCTTTAAACCAACGATGATGTTCAGCATCGGCAAATCGACCAAGTATCCGGCGGAGGCCGCGAAGCTGATCGACTTCCTGATGAACGATCCGCAGGGCGTCAAGGCCATGGGGCTGGAGCGCGGCACGCCGCTGAGTAAAAAGGCCTACCAGCAGCTGAGCGAGGAGGGTGTTATTCAGGAGGACAATATCACCGTGGCCGGGATTAAATCCTCGCTGGCGCTGCCCCATGCCATTCCCACCTCGCCCTATTTTGATAACCCAAAATTCGTTGAGCTGTGGCGCAACACCATCGAGAACATCGATCATGGCAAGCTGACGGTGAAAGAGGCGGCGGAGCAGTTCCCGCGCAATGCCGGACGTATCTTAAGTAAAGCCGCTAAGTAATATGCCGGGCCGGAACCCCCACGTTCCGGTCACGCTATCGGGGTGGATAAATGATTAAATTTAGCGCGACGCTAACGTGCCGGTACGACACGCTCTTTTCGCCTTTTACCGCGAATGAGCTGGAGCAGGGCCTGGCATGGCTGGCGCAGAGCGGTTTCGACGCCGCCGAACTCTGTATTAATGATTACGAAGGGATGAACATCCCCAGGCTGAAACAGCGGCTGGATCATTACGGGCTGGGCTGTACCACCATCGCGACCGGTCAGGCCCGCAAGCGTGACGGTTTGTCGCTGCTCGCCAGCGGTAGGGCGATTATCGAGCGCACCCGGCAGCGCCTCTCTGAGCATATTGATGTCGCCGCCCAGCTGGGGAGCCATGTTACGATTGGCTCGCTGCGGGCAACGGACCGCACCTTGAGCAAAACGCAGTATATGCATGAGCTGGCCGAGGCGATGCAGCCCTGCGTTGAGCAGGCCAGGCGGTGTGGGGTGACGCTGATCGTTGAAGCGCTTAACCGGTACGAAATGGCGCACCTGCACAGCGCAGAGGAGATGATGACGTTTTTAACTCTGAGCGATGCGCCAGAAAACGTCGGCGTGCTGTGGGATATTTTCCACGCCAACATTGAGGATCGCGACTTTACGGAGGCGATTGCTACCCTGGGATCGCGTCTCAAACACGTCCACTTTGCCGACTCCAACCGCGCGTTTCCAGGGTATGGCCATCTCCCGGTGGACGATATCTACCGGGCGTTAAAACGCGCTGGCTATGACCACGCCGTCTCGCTGGAGTGCCTCTGCGTCCCATCGACGCAAACGTTGATTGAGGAGGCCGGGCCGCTCATTGCCCGTCTGCGTGAACTATAATCGTCGATAGAGACGTAAATGCAGGGGGCGTGGGCAGATTATTTTGGACTTACTTGAACCGGTACAGATTAACGGCGATAATCCGCCCCAGACAAGCAGTCCCCCCATTCAAACCCTTCCTCGTCGGGCTAACGACGCGGAGGGGTTTTTTTATCGACGAAAAAGAGGTCATAGCCATGAGCACCTTAGGTCATCAATACGATAACTCTCTGGTATCTAACGCATTTGGTTTTTTACGCCTGCCGCTGAATTTCCAGCCGTACGACAGCGATGCTGACTGGGTTATTACCGGTGTGCCGTTTGATATGGCGACGTCCGGACGCTCCGGTAGCCGTCAGGGCCCGGGCGCTATCCGTCAGATTTCTACCAACCTGGCGTGGGAGCACTGCCGCTTCCCGTGGGACTTCGATATGCGCGAGCGCCTGAACGTGGTTGACTGCGGTGACCTGGTCTACGCCTTTGGCGATGCCCGTGAGATGAGCGAGAAGTTGCAGGCTCACGCCGAGCGTCTGCTGGCGGCTGGCAAGCGTATGCTCTCTTTTGGCGGCGACCACTTTGTCACGCTGCCGCTGCTGCGCGCGCACGCCAAACACTTCGGCAAGATGGCGCTGGTGCACTTTGATGCGCACACCGACACCTACTCCAACGGCTGCGAGTTCGATCACGGCACTATGTTCTATACCGCGCCGAAAGAAGGCCTGATCGATCCGAACCACTCGGTGCAGATCGGGATCCGTACCGAGTTTGATAAGGACAACGGTTTTACCGTGCTCGACGCCTGCCAGGTCAACGATCGTTCCGTTGACGACATCATCGCTCAGGTGAAGCAGATCGTCGGCGACATGCCGGTCTATCTGACGTTTGATATCGACTGTCTGGATCCGGCCTTTGCGCCGGGTACCGGTACGCCGGTGATTGGTGGCTTGACCTCCGATCGCGCAATTAAGCTGGTACGCGGCCTGAAAGATCTGAATATCGTAGGGATGGATCTGGTGGAAGTCGCCCCGGCGTACGACCAGTCGGACATTACTGCCCTGGCCGCAGCGACCCTGGCATTAGAGATGCTCTACATCCAGGCTGCTAAGAAAGAAGCGTAAGTGATTCAGGCCGGGTAAGGCGAAGCTACTACCCGGCCTGCTGAGATTTACTTAATTCCGTCTGCTTCCATACGTTCGCGAATGTGCTGTGCACGGGCTTCGGAAGCCGGGTGATCGTCAAACATTGTGCTTTGACGGCCCGCTTCCTGCTGGGCCAGCTTCTCGAAGCTGGTGGCTAAGCCTGACGGATTGATGCCGCGTTTGCGCAGCAGATCGTAGGAGTAGTCATCCGCTTCTGCCTCCTGGCGCTGGGAGAACTGTGCGTTCACCAGCTTCTCGCCAAGATCGCCGAGCTGCGACTGGGAGAGGCTACCCACTACGCCACCCGCCGAGGCGGCGGCAACGCGTACGGCGTTGGTGCCCAAGGCAACCTGCATACCGCGCTTCACGTGGCCGAGCGCAACGTGGCCCATTTCGTGGCCGATCACCGCTTCGACCTCGTTGTCATTCATCATATCCATCAGTCCGCTGTAGACGCGGATACAACCGTTGGCCATCGCAAAGGCGTTAACGTCTTTGGTGATATAGACGTTGTAATTTACCGCCTGGCCGTTGATGTTGTCGCCCAGCGCAGAGGCGATCTTATCCAGTCGCTGGCGATAGGGACTGTTAGCAGGCGCAAGCGTTGCTTTGCTGTCCAGCTCTTTACAGGATTCGTCGCTCAACGCTTTTACCTGTGCATCCGAAAGTGAGTAGGCCTGGAATGCCTCAGCGCCCGAGCTTAATAAACCGTTTGAATCCATGTTCTGACAGCCGGTTAATGCCGCTGCCACACCCAGAGCGAGCAATGCTTGCCGAATTTTCATTGGTTATCTTCCGCATCAATATATTGATAATTTTAATGGTCTTCCCGACGCAGGGAGGCGGGAACCTTCCCTGAGTATAAAGAAAATCGCAAGCCGTGGGCGAGTGTTTGCGCAACCTGCGAGCGGCTTCCAGAGATTTCTGAAATGGCAAAAGGATGGTCCATGTACATGGCTAGCCGCTTGGGTTACATTGTTGACACTTTTTTCCGGCGTAGCCCATATTGCGCTGTAGTCAAGTCGCTACGGGCATGGCCTTTAACAGTCCGATCTGGAGTCAAAATGTCCTCACGTAAAGAGCTTGCCAATGCTATTCGTGCGCTGAGCATGGACGCAGTACAGAAAGCCAAATCCGGTCACCCGGGTGCCCCGATGGGTATGGCAGACATCGCCGAAGTCCTGTGGCGTGATTTCCTGAACCACAACCCGGCTAACCCAGCCTGGGCCAACCGCGACCGTTTTGTGCTGTCCAACGGCCACGGCTCCATGCTGATTTACAGCCTGCTGCACCTCTCCGGCTATGACCTGCCGATTGAGGAGCTGAAGAACTTCCGTCAGCTGCACTCAAAAACCCCGGGCCACCCGGAAGTGGGCTACACCGCTGGCGTTGAAACCACCACCGGCCCGCTGGGCCAGGGCATTGCCAACGCCGTAGGCATGGCGATTGCCGAGAAAACCCTGGCGGCACAGTTCAACCGTCCTGGCCACGACATCGTTGACCACTTCACCTACGCGTTCATGGGCGACGGCTGCATGATGGAAGGCATTTCTCACGAAGTGTGCTCCCTGGCCGGTACCCTCAAGCTCGGCAAGCTGGTGGCGTTCTATGACGACAACGGCATCTCTATCGACGGCCACGTTGAAGGCTGGTTCACCGACGATACCGCAGCACGCTTTGAGGCTTACGGCTGGCACGTCGTACGTGGCGTAGATGGCCACGATGCCGACGCGATCAAACGCGCCGTTGAAGAAGCCCAGTCCGTTACCGACAAGCCGTCCTTGCTGATGTGTAAAACCGTGATCGGCTTCGGCTCCCCGAACAAGGCGGGTACCCACGACTCCCACGGCGCACCGCTGGGCGACGCGGAAATCGTTCTGACCCGCGAGCAGCTGGGCTGGAAACACGCGCCGTTCGAAATTCCGTCTGACATCTACGCCCAGTGGGATGCGAAAGAAGTTGGCACGGCGAAAGAGAACGCGTGGAACGAGAAGTTCGCTGCCTATGCCAACGCCTTCCCGCAGGAAGCCGCCGAGTTTACTCGCCGCATGAAAGGCGACATGCCAGCTGACTTTAGCGCGAAAGCGAATGAGTTCATCGCTAAGCTGCAGGCTGACCCGTCCAAAATTGCCAGCCGTAAAGCGTCTCAGAACGCCATCGAAGCCTTTGGCCCGCTGCTGCCAGAATTCCTCGGCGGCTCCGCTGACCTGGCACCGTCTAACCTGACCATCTGGTCTGGCTCTAAAGCCATCAACGAAGATGCAGCAGGAAACTACATTCACTACGGCGTGCGCGAGTTCGGCATGACCGCCATTGCCAACGGTATCGCCCTGCACGGTGGTTTCGTGCCATACACCTCTACCTTCCTGATGTTTGTGGAGTATGCCCGTAACGCAGTGCGTATGGCTGCGCTGATGAAGCAGCGTCAGGTGCTGGTCTATACCCATGACTCCATCGGTCTGGGTGAAGACGGCCCGACTCACCAGCCGGTAGAGCAGGTGGCTTCCCTGCGCCTGACGCCGAACATGAGCACATGGCGTCCGTGTGACCAGGTTGAATCTGCGGTGGCGTGGAAGTATGGCGTAGAGCGTCACGACGGCCCGACCGCACTGATCCTCTCCCGTCAGAACCTGGCTCAGCAGGAGCGTACCGAGCAGCAGCTGGCCGACATCGCCCGCGGCGGCTACGTGCTGAAGGACAGCGACGGTCAGCCGCAGCTGATTTTCATCGCCACCGGTTCTGAAGTTGAGCTGGCTGTTGCCGCATGGGAGCAGCTGACTGCCGAAGGCGTGAAGGCGCGCGTGGTCTCCATGCCGTCTACCGACGCGTTCGACAAGCAGGATGCGGCGTACCGCGAGTCCGTGCTGCCGAAAGCAGTTACGGCGCGCGTGGCCATCGAAGCGGGTATCGCCGACTTCTGGTTCAAGTATACCGGCCTGAACGGCGCTATCGTCGGGATGACCACCTTCGGTGAGTCTGCTCCGGCAGAGCAGCTGTTCGAAGAGTTCGGCTTCACCGTGGAAAACGTGGTGGCGAAGGCAAAAGAGCTGCTGTAATCCGTTAACGCCCGGCGGCGCTGTGCTGGCCGGGCCTACGAGCGGTTACAGACTGCAATTGTCTTCGGCAATGCCGCCGTCAGCCAGGCGCACGATCCGCGGGAAGTTGCGGCGGATAAAATCGTAATCATGGCTGATGGCGAGCACCGTGGTGCCACGCTGGCGGCAAAGTGCCAGCCAGTTTTCGAATATACCCAGCCAGCGATCGTCAAAATCGCGGCTGGGTTCATCAAGCAGCAGCATCGGCGGCGACAGCGCCTCCAGGCTTGCCACGGCGACCATTCGGCGCTGGGCAACGTGGAGATCGAGCGGATGCGCCTCGGCTACCTCCTCAAGCTGGCACAGCGTTAGCGCCTCTTCGACTCTTCGTTGGATCTCATCCTGGGGCAGCTTCTGCAACCGCAGGCCATACGCCACCTCGGCAAAAACTTCGCTCTGCACGATCTGATTTTCCGCCTCCTGAAACAGCACGCCGGTAAGCCTTGCCCGCTCCTGTGCCTTAAGGCGCGATAGCGCATGGCTTTGGATTGAAACGCTTCCCGCATCAGGGGCAAGCAGCCCGGCCATAATACGCAGCAGCGTGGATTTACCCGCGCCGTTATCGCCAATCAGGGCCACGAACTCGCCTGGCGCCAGGTGGAGCGACACGCCGCGCAGACAGCGCTGCTCCGCCTTTGGCCAGCGAAAATCGACGTTTTCTACTTTCAGCATAGCGGCGTTAATCCCTCGGTTGTGAGCTGCCAGGCCTGCTGGCAGAGAGGACGCATCGGCTCAAGCCTGCGCTCGAACAGCACGATCAGCGCCTGCTGTGCCGTAGCCCAGGCGGCGAGGCGTTCGAGCATCTGCTGCGTGGCCTGGGGCGTCAGGCGGCTGAAGGCCTCATCCAGCAGCAGGATTTTGGGCTGCATTGCCAGCGCGCAGGCAATCACCACGCGTTGCGTCTCCCCGCCGGAGAGCGTCGCCGGGTGACGGTGGCGCAGCGGTTGGCAGTCGGTCAGGGTCAGCGCCGCGTCAATGCGGGCAAAGATCGCCTCCTCGCTCAGGCAGAGGTTCTCCGGCCCAAAGGCAATCTCCTCCTCCACGCTGAAGGTGCAGCCCGAGAGCTGAAGATAGGGCGACTGCTGCACCAGCTGAATGGTCTGCGCCTGCGCGGCAAGTGAAAGCGTGCCGATCGGCTGTCCAAGCAGGCTACCCGCGCCGTTAACGGTGCCGGGAAGAAAGTCCGGATACCAGCCCGCCATCAGCTGCGCCAGAGTGCTTTTTCCGCTGCCGTTGTCGCCGATAATCGCCACCATGCCGGGCCGCGCATAATGAAAATCGTACGTTCGCGGCGCGGCGCTGGCGTGCAACGGCTGATAGCAAAATCCCTCTAACGTAACCATAGCCATACGCCAGCCTCCGCGACGATCAGCGCCACCATGCCGTAGCGCACGGCACGTTGAAGGACGCTGTCCTTCGGTGCCCACAGCGTGGTGCGGGTACGATGCAGGCGAAAGGCCCGCATATCCAACGCCGCGCCGCGCACGGCGAGATCGTTAAGCGTGCCCTGGGTCAGAGGCAGTACCAGGGCCGGGATCGCCCGCAGACGTTGATACCAGCGCCCATCCAGCGGCACGCCCCGGGCACGCTGGGCTTCATGAATACTGGCTAGCCGATGCTTAAGCTGCTCGACGATCAGCAGAGGGCCTGAAAGCAGGTAGGCGAGACCCGGCGGCAGGCGGCTGGCAAACAGCGCGCGAATAAACTGCCGGACCGGCACACAGTGCATCCAGAGCTGGGCGGTCGAGACGATCGCCAGAATACGCAGCCAGAGCGTAACGGCCTGCGCCCAGCGCCGAGGATCGCGTGGCTGCCCGCTAAGCCATTCGGTCAGCCAGCCGCCGTGCACCAGCCAGAGCCCTGCGCCCAGAGAAAACATCAGCCAGACGACGTAGCGCGCCCGCCTGCGGGTAGCGCGAAAAAGCAGCAGGCTGGCAAAGGCGGCTGCACTCCAGGCGGTGAGCGCCACGCCTGCGGGCATCAGCAGCGTAGAGAATGCGGCGAGCCCCCACAGCGTGAGCGACGTAAAGGGGTGCATTTAACGCACGGCGGCCATGGTGGGGAAGTGACGGGTGGTGCGCAGGGGCAGCTGGCGCAGCAGGATCCAAACCACGATCGCCGTGAGGATCTTATCCACCAGGTTAGCTCCAAGCACGGTGATCGCCACGGACTCAAGCAGATCCTGGCCCATGGAGTGCATCCAGGCGACAAAGAGATCGGCTCCGCTGCCGGTCACCCCGCCAAACAGGGCGGTACGCAGCGGTACGGCCACCACCGTGACCGCGAGCGTAATAACGATGCCGCTGACGATCACCTTCGGCAGGGTGCGGAACCAGCCCAGTCGGGCCAGCCAACCGGCTACCAGCCCAATCACCATCGCCACCGGGGCAAAGGCGGCGGCGATGGGATCGGTGAGCAGCCCCCAGAGCAGATTGGTCAGCAGGCCGGTGAGCATGCCGATAAACGGCCCCAGCAGCACGGCGCTCATCAGCGTGCCGATAGAGTCGAGAAAGATCGGCAGCTTCAGCAGGCTAATCAGCTGGCCGCCGATCATATTGATGGCGATGGAGATAACGATCAGTGCCAGCGTCTGGCTGGCGAGTTGGCGACGTGCCATAGTGACCTCGTAGAGTTAGGAAGATTAGCGCGCGTTGATAACCAGCTCGTCATAGCCCGAAGCAGCACAGGGCTGGCGGCTGAAAGCGAGCGTGGCCAGCTCGCCGATCACCAGTTCAAGCGTGGTGCGAACCGTACAGCCAGGCATGACGTGCCCGCCGGTCATCACGCCATTCTCATCGGCCACGCTGAGGTGCAGATGCTCACCGGCCAGCTCCAGCGTGCCGCCAAGGGAGATCGCTTCGAAGGTGCCATGGAGATAAGTGGTCTCGTCACGGGCGGCGAAGCGCAGCGCCACGTCCGTCAGGCTGCCGGTGCAGCCAGCAATCCATGCCGCCTGGATTGCGTGACGCTGGGTAAATGCACGCAGGGCAGTGAGCAGCTCATCGCCGGGAAGCAGCCGTAGGGCATAGAAACGCGCGCTGGATGGAGAGGTGCCGGGGGTCATGGTCATAGGCCTCGTAAACGCCAAAGTGGCAGCGATCATAAGAGCGACAGCAATTCGTTTTAATGATGTATATCAGGAAAAGACCGCGACCGATGGCAGTTTTCCGTATAAAGGAATACGGATCCCGGCAATGGAATAATTCTGCCGTAGGTTGGCGGTAAAGTGTGACGCAGATCAGATAACTAGCTTAACCCCGCGGCGACAGATTCCCTTTATTCCGCGTTTCGCTTACCCTAGCTGAAGCGTTTCAGTCGAAATTCCGTTCGACATTTAACCACTTAGTCACAGTTTGTGACAGGCGAGGTTTCCCTGACTATGCCGCTGCATTACTCTGTCAGCCATCGACTCAGGGATAGCTTTGCAGGAGACTTATGACCCTACGCATCGCGATAAATGGCTTTGGTCGCATCGGGCGTAACGTGGTTCGTGCTTTGTATGAATCCGGACGCCGGGCGGAGATCGCCGTAGTGGCCATTAACGAGCTGGCGGATGACGCAGGCATTGCGCATCTGTTGAAGTATGACACCAGCCACGGCCGCTTTAGCCAGCGTGTTCATCACGAGGGCGGACAGCTATTTGTCGGCCATGACGCGATCCGTCTCCTACACGAGCCAACCCTTGATGCGCTACCCTGGCGCGAGCTTGAGGTCGATGTCGTGCTGGACTGCACCGGCGTCTACGGCAACCGTCAGCACGGCGAGGCGCACCTGGCCGCCGGGGCAAAGAAGGTGCTCTTTTCCCATCCGGGCAGCAGCGATCTCGACGCCACCGTGGTCTTCGGCGTCAATCAGGACGATCTGCGTGCGGACGATTGCATCGTCTCTAACGCCTCCTGCACCACCAACTGCATTATTCCCATTATCAAGTTGCTTGATGATGCCTTTGGCATTGAGTCCGGGACGGTCACCACCATCCACTCGGCGATGCACGATCAGCAGGTCATTGACGCTTACCATCCGGATCTGCGGCGTACGCGAGCTGCCAGCCAGTCGATCATTCCGGTTGATACCAAGCTTGCGGCAGGCATTACGCGCTTCTTTCCAAAATTTAACGATAAATTTGAAGCGATTGCCGTACGCGTACCGACAATCAATGTCACCGCAATCGACCTCAGCGTAACGGTAAACAGTCCGGTAAATGCCTACGAAGTCAACCACTTGCTGCAAAAGGCGTCACGGGAAGCATTTCATGGTATAGTTGACTATACGGAATTACCGTTGGTCTCAACTGATTTTAACCACGATCCGCACAGTGCCATTGTCGATGGCACACAGACGCGGGTCAGCGGTGCACATCTGATCAAAACGCTGGTCTGGTGTGATAATGAATGGGGTTTCGCTAACCGAATGCTCGACACGACGTTAGCGATGGCCGCGAAAGGTTTTAGGTAGGACGCGTCTTGCGTCTGCAAAACTTTAAGAATCAACGAGAGGATTCACCATGTCTGTAATTAAGATGACCGATCTGGATCTAGCTGGTAAACGCGTTTTTATCCGTGCGGATCTGAACGTACCGGTTAAAGATGGTAAAGTAACCAGCGATGCGCGTATCCGTGCCTCCCTGCCGACTATCGAACTGGCCCTGAAACAGGGTGCAAAAGTGATGGTCACCTCTCACCTGGGTCGTCCGACCGAAGGCGAGTACAACGAAGAATTCTCTCTGCTGCCGGTTGTTAACTACCTGAAAGACAAACTCTCTAGCCCGGTACGTCTGGTGAAAGACTACCTGGACGGCGTGGAAGTGGCTGACGGTGAGCTGGTCGTTCTGGAAAACGTTCGCTTCAACAAAGGCGAAAAGAAAGACGACGAAACCCTGGCGAAAAAATATGCTGCCCTGTGCGACATCTTCGTAATGGATGCATTTGGTACTGCACACCGTGCACAGGCCTCTACCCACGGCGTCGGCAAATTTGCTGACGTGGCGTGCGCAGGCCCGCTGCTGGCAGAAGAGCTGGACGCGCTGGGTAAAGCGCTGAAAGAGCCGGCTCGCCCGATGGTGGCTATCGTTGGCGGCTCTAAAGTCTCCACCAAGCTGACCGTGCTCGACTCCCTGTCTAAAATCGCTGACCAGCTGATCGTCGGTGGCGGTATCGCCAACACCTTCGTCGCCGCTCAGGGCCACAACGTGGGCAAATCCCTGTACGAAGCTGACCTGGTCGACGAAGCGAAACGTCTGCTGCAGACCTGCGACATTCCGGTCCCGACTGACGTACGCGTTGCTACCGAGTTCTCCGAAACCGCGACCGCGACCCTGAAATCTGTTAACGACATCAAAGATGAAGAGCAGATTCTGGATCTGGGCGATGTGTCCGCTGAGAAACTGGCTGAAATCCTGAAAAACGCCAAAACTATTCTGTGGAACGGCCCGGTTGGCGTTTTTGAGTTCCCGAACTTCCGTAAAGGGACTGAGATCGTAGCCAACGCCATCGCTGACAGCGACGCGTTCTCTATCGCAGGTGGCGGTGATACCCTGGCAGCGATCGACCTGTTCGGCATCGCTGACAAAATCTCCTACATCTCCACCGGTGGCGGCGCGTTCCTTGAATTCGTGGAAGGCAAAGTGCTGCCAGCCGTAGCGATGCTCGAAGAGCGCGCTAAGAAGTAATGCCTGAGCAGGCGGATCGCTCCGCCTGATTTCAGACCCGTTTTCTGTAAATACAGGATTTACAACATGTCTAAAATTTTTGATTTCGTAAAACCAGGCGTGATCACCGGTGATGACGTTCAGAAAGTATTCCAGGTAGCTAAAGAGAACAACTTTGCTCTGCCAGCCGTTAACTGCGTGGGTACCGACTCCATCAACGCCGTTCTGGAAACTGCTGCGAAGGTAAAAGCGCCGGTTATCGTTCAGTTCTCCAACGGTGGTGCTGCGTTTATCGCCGGTAAAGGCTTTAAAGGCGAAGGCCAGCAGGCGGCTATTCTGGGTGCTATCTCTGGTGCGCACCACGTTCACCAGATGGCTGAGCACTACGGCGTGCCGGTGATCCTGCACACTGACCACTGCGCGAAGAAACTGCTGCCGTGGATCGACGGTCTGCTGGACGCTGGTGAAAAACACTTTGCCGCTACCGGTAAACCGCTGTTCTCTTCCCACATGATCGACCTCTCTGAAGAGTCCCTGGAAGAGAACATCGAGATCTGCTCTAAATACCTGGAGCGCATGTCCAAAATGGGCATGACCCTGGAGATCGAACTGGGCTGCACCGGCGGTGAAGAAGATGGCGTGGACAACAGCCATATGGACGCCTCTGCCCTGTACACCCAGCCAGAAGACGTTGACTACGCGTACACCAAGCTGAACGCGATCAGCCCGCGTTTCACCATTGCGGCGTCCTTCGGTAACGTGCACGGCGTGTACAAGCCGGGCAACGTTAAGCTGACCCCGACCATCCTGCGCGACTCTCAGGAGTATGTTTCTAAGAAACATAACCTGCCGCACAACAGCCTGAACTTCGTGTTCCACGGCGGTTCCGGCTCTTCCGCTCAGGAGATCAAAGATTCCGTAAGCTACGGCGTGATCAAAATGAACATCGATACCGATACTCAGTGGGCGAACTGGGAAGGTATCCTGAAGTACTACAAAGAGAACGAAGCTTACCTGCAGTCTCAGCTGGGCAACCCGAAAGGCGAAGACCAGCCGAACAAGAAATACTACGATCCGCGCGTATGGCTGCGTGCCGCACAGGCCAGCATGGTGACGCGTCTGGAGCAGGCATTTAAAGAGCTGAACGCGATCGACGTTCTGTAATTTAAAGCGTGTAAAAGTGAGTGGCTCCCTACGGGGGGCCATTTTTTTTGCCTGTATAGGGTGAACACAGTCTGAAAAGTTAACCTTATTGCGGGCGTTTTGTGCGACCGGTGCGTTTAGGATTTGGCATAGGTGTCGTTTTTTGTTTACGCTTTGCAAACCTGCTTCACGTTTTACGTGATTTTTAACCCATTTAGGTAAGCATAAGGAACAGTGAATGGACGATCTTAATGTGCTGGGTAGCATAAATAACGCCGGCGGCTGGCTGGTGCGCAACCAGGCGCTGCTGCTGAGCTATGCCGTCAACATCGTTGCTGCGATTGTCATCCTCACTATCGGGATGGTGGTGGCCAAGGCCATTTCTAAGACTCTCAATCGGGTGATGGTAGCCCGGCATATCGATCCAACGGTAGCTGACTTTCTCTCTGCGCTGGTGCGCTACGGCATTATTGCCTTTACCCTGATCGCCGCGCTGGGACGGATAGGGGTGCAGACCGCATCGGTGATTGCCGTGCTGGGCGCCGCGGGTCTGGCCATTGGCCTTGCGCTTCAGGGCTCGCTGTCTAACCTCGCCGCAGGCGTACTGCTGGTGACCTTCCGTCCTTTCCGCGCCGGTGAGTATGTGGATTTAGGCGGCGTGGCGGGCACCGTTCTGCATGTGCAGATCTTCTCTACCACCATGCGCTCCGCAGATGGTCGCTACATTGTGATCCCCAACGGCAAGATCATTGCCGGAAACATCATTAACTTCTCCCGCGAGCCGGTTCGCCGTAACGAGTTCATTATCGGTGTTGATTACGATGCGGATATCGATCTGGTGAAACAGCTGCTCACCGAGATTATCGAGTCTGACGATCGTATTCTGAAAGATCGCGAAAGAACCGTGCGCATGAACGAACTGGGCGCATCCTCAGTTAACTTTGTGATCCGCACCTGGAGCAACAGCGGCGATCTGCAAAACGTCTACTGGGATGTGCTGGAGCGCATCAAGAAGACGTTCGATGCCCACGGCATTGGTTTCCCATATCCGCAGATGGACGTGCACTTCAAGCGTGAGAAAGCCGCTGAGCCTGCCGAGCAGCAATAACCTCTTCAGGGCCAGCATAGCTGGCCCTGCTTCTTATTAGCACTACTGATTACTGATTAGAATTTTAAATTTCCGCTTATAATAAGGGCGCGGTATAGTCTCCGCCATGAAGATTAGGTAGAGGCTATAACGGTGTTAAGTTATTATTTTCAAGGGCTTGCATTAGGTGCGGCGATGATCCTGCCGCTGGGCCCGCAAAATGCGTTTGTGATGAATCAGGGGATCCGCCGTCAGTATCCATTGATGGTGGCTGGGCTGTGCGCCCTTAGCGATCTGGTTCTGATCTGCGCCGGGATCTTCGGCGGCAGCGCGGTGCTGATGCAGTCGCCGTGGCTCATGGCGCTGGTCACCTGGGGCGGCGTTGCGTTCCTGCTCTGGTATGGCTTTGGCGCGCTAAAAACGGCCTTTAGCCAACAGCTTGAGCTGGCTAATGCAGAAGTGTTAAAACAGGGGCGCTGGCGGATAATCGCCACGATGCTGGCAGTGACCTGGCTCAACCCTCACGTCTATCTCGACACCTTTGTGGTGCTCGGCAGTTTAGGTGGGCAGCTGGCGGCAGAGCCGAAGCGGTGGTTTGCGCTCGGGACGATTAGCGCCTCGTTTATCTGGTTTTTCGGCCTGGCGCTGCTGGCAGCCTGGCTTGCGCCTCGCCTACGCACCGCCAGGGCGCAGCGTATTATCAACGTCGTCGTTGGCGTGATCATGTGGTTTATCGCGTTTCAGCTGGCGAAGGAAGGTATTCATCATTTGCAGGTGCTGTAGCTCAGCGTTACCAGGCTAAGTCCGATGGACAACCGCGCCGAAAACGTTAAGCTTGCAGCCAAACGTCCGCGTCCGCGGCGAATATTCAGACAAGGAGAAGCTACGGTGAAGTTCAAAGTGATGGCCCTTGCGGCATTAGTTGGATTAGGTGCGCTGTCGGTTCAGGCAAATGAGCTGCCAAACGGCCCGCATATTGTGACCTCGGGTACGGCGAGCGTTGATGCCGTGCCGGATATCGCCACTCTGGCGATTGAAGTTAACGTTGCAGCAAAAGATGCCGCCTCGGCGAAGAAGCAGGCCGACGATCGCGTTGCGCAATACCTGAGCTTCCTTGAGCAGAACGGCGTGGCGAAGAAAGATATCAACTCCGCTAACCTGCGTACCCAGCCGGACTATGACTATCAGAATGGCAAAAGCATTTTGAAAGGCTACCGGGCGGTGCGTACGGTAGAGGTGACGCTGCGCGAGCTGGATAAGCTTAACTCGCTGCTGGACGGCGCGCTGAAAGCCGGACTGAACGAGATCCGTGCGGTTACCTTGGGCGTTGCGCAACCGGAAGCCTATAAAGACAAGGCGCGTAAAGCGGCGATCGATGACGCCGTGCGTCAGGCCGGACAGCTGGCGGCGGGCTTTAAGTCCACCCTGGGGCCGGTGTACAGCGTGCGCTACCACGTCTCTAACTATCAGCCTACCCCGATGGTACGCATGATGAAGGCAGACGCGGCAACGGCGTCGGCTCAGGAGACCTACGAGCAGCCAACGATCCAGTTCGACGATCAGGTTGACGTGGTGTTTGAACTGCAACCGCAGGCGGGTCAGACTTCTCAGTCTACGCCAGCGCAGTCGACACCCGCTCAGTCAACGCAGCCAGCCCAGCAGTAACCTTCTCTTATCCGGCCGGGATCAAACCTGGCCGGATACCTTCCCGATTTAATCCTGACGCAGCACGCGGCGACCGTGGGCCAGCAGCGCTTCGGTAACGTTGCGCATCATGCGGCTCTCCGGCGCGAAACGGTGCCAGAAGAGCATCCGCCGCTGGAACAGGCCCGGCGTCAGATCGATCAGCTCGCCGCTGTCCAGTTCGCGTTCAATTTGCAGGTGCGGGATCATGCAGCAGGTCGTTCCCTGGCGCGCCAACTGTACAAAGGCTTCGGACGAGTTAACGATGTGGCACGGTACGCTGCCCGGCGGCAGGTCGAAATTCTGCTGCAAAAAGGCCTGGTGCATGTCGTCGAGATGGTCAAATGCTACCGCCGGGGCCTTCAGCAGCGCCGAGCGGGTAACGCCGTTGGGGAAGTAGCGTTCGGCAAACGCTTTCGAACCGACAAACAGATAGTCGAGTGCGCCGAGCCGATCCACGAGGCAGCTCGGCAGGGCCTGGGACTGGATACTGACCGCGCCGACCACTTCACCCCGACGCAGACGCTCCTGGGTACGGGTCTCATCTTCCACCTGGAGATTAAGGCGGATTGGTGAGTCAACCAATACCGGCGCCAGGGCAGGTAACAGCCAGGTCGCCAGGCTGTCGGCGTTGACCGCCAGCGAGAGCAGCAGCGGCGTGGAGCCGGTCTGCTCATCCCCCAGCCACTCCTCTTCTAACAGCTCAACCTGACGCAGCAGCGCCAGCAGCTTTTGACCCTGTTCGGTAGGACGCGGCGGCACGGTACGAACCAGCAGCGGCTGACCGAACATATTTTCCAGCTGTTTAATACGTTGTGAGACGGCGGACTGGGTAATACACAGCTTTTGCGCGGCGCGCTCAAACCCGCGTTCACGAATGACCGCATCAAGCGCCTGTAATGTTCTGTAGTCCGGACGTTTCATTGCTAAGAGGTGCTCCAAAGTGTGATTAACAGCACTATGACATAAATTTTGGTTCGATACAGACGAAATGCGCGCCTGCATTTTTCACTAGGAGTTGTGACATTGATCACAGGGACATTTTAACGATCGATGCCTTATAATGCGCGCTCAGTCTCCACACCACAGGCAAACGATCATGACGCAGGATGAACTCAAAAAAGCAGTAGGCTGGGCGGCGCTAAAGTACGTTGAGGCAGGCACCATTGTTGGGGTTGGCACCGGTTCAACGGCTGCACACTTTATCGATGCGCTGGGCACAATGAAGGGGCAGATTGAAGGGGCCGTTTCCAGCTCTGACGCCTCCACCGACAAGCTCAAATCCCTTGGCATCACCGTGTTCGATCTCAACGAGGTCGATCGTCTGGGCGTCTACGTTGACGGTGCTGACGAGATCAACGGCCAGATGCAGATGATCAAAGGCGGCGGCGCGGCGCTGACTCGCGAAAAGATCATCGCCTCCGTGGCGGATAAGTTTATCTGTATTGCCGATGCGTCAAAAGAGGTCGCCATTCTGGGGAGCTTCCCGCTGCCGGTAGAGGTGATCCCCATGGCCCGCAGCGCCGTTGCCCGTCAGCTGGTGAAGCTGGGCGGCCGTCCTGAATACCGTCAGGGCGTGCTGACCGACAACGGTAACGTCATTCTCGACGTGCACGGTCTGGAGATTATCGATCCTGTGGCACTGGAAAATGCGATTAATGGCATTCCAGGGGTGGTTACCGTGGGTCTGTTCGCCAACCGTGGTGCGGATGTGGCGCTGATCGGTACCGCCGACGGCGTGAAAACCATCGTAAAATGATCTGACGGCGAGACGCGCTCGCCTTAGAAAAAATTTCCCCTGGCTGAATTTGGTGACTTGTGTCACGTTTTCAGCCAGCGGCTGCTGATCCTGCCGCGGTTTCGCCGCTTTGCTAGCATTTTCCTCTGTCAAACTTCGCTGCGTGACTTTTCTTCATACCGCCGACGCAAACGTTCATATTGCCGCAATAGTTTTTTTTGATATGTTGGCTAAAGCGAACACACACTGATTTAGAAAATAACAGGGTCGGGGAAATGGCAAAAGTATCACTGGAAAAAGACAAAATTAAGTTTTTGCTGGTTGAAGGCGTTCATCAGAAAGCAATAGATAGCCTTCGTGCAGCGGGTTACACCAACATTGAGTACCACAAAGGCGCGCTGGACAGCGCCCAGCTGAAAGAGTCGATCCGTGATGCCCATTTCATCGGCCTGCGCTCCCGTACCCATCTGACAGAAGAGATTTTCGCTGCCGCAGAGAAGCTGGTTGCCGTAGGCTGCTTCTGCATCGGTACCAACCAGGTTGACCTTAACGCGGCGGCTAAGCGCGGCGTGCCGGTATTCAACGCGCCGTTTTCCAATACCCGCTCGGTAGCGGAGCTGGTGATCGGCGAGCTGCTGCTGCTAATGCGTGGCATTCCGGAAGCCAACGCCAAGGCGCACCGTGGCGTGTGGAACAAGCTTGCCGCCGGCTCCTATGAAGCACGTGGCAAGAAGCTCGGTATTATCGGCTACGGCCACATCGGTACCCAGCTGGGCATTCTGGCGGAGTCGTTGGGGATGAACGTCTTCTTCTACGATATCGAAAACAAGCTGCCGCTGGGCAACGCTACCCAGGTTCAGCACCTCTCTGACCTGCTGAATATGAGCGACGTGGTGAGCCTGCACGTGCCGGAAAATGCCTCGACCAAGAACATGATTGGCGTTGAAGAGCTGGCCCTGATGAAGCCTGGCTCGCTGCTGATCAACGCCGCACGCGGTACGGTTGTCGATATTCCGGCCCTGTGCGACGCGCTGCGTAACAAGCACCTGGCGGGGGCGGCCATCGACGTCTTCCCGACCGAGCCAGCGACCAACAGCGATCCGTTTGAGTCCCCGCTGTGTGAGTTCGACAACGTCATTCTGACCCCGCACATCGGCGGCTCTACACAGGAAGCGCAGGAGAACATCGGTCTTGAAGTGGCAGGCAAGCTGGCGAAATATTCAGACAACGGCTCGACGCTCTCTGCCGTGAACTTCCCGGAAGTCTCGCTGCCGCTGCACGGCGGTCGTCGCCTGCTGCATATCCATGAGAACCGCCCTGGCGTGCTGACCGCCATCAACCAGATCTTTGCCGAGCAGGGAGTGAACATTGCCGCCCAGTATCTGCAAACAACGCCGCAGATGGGCTACGTGGTGATCGATATCGAAGCGGAAGAAGAGGTGGCGCAGAAGGCGCTGCAGAGCATGAAAGGCATTGCCGGAACCATCCGCGCGCGCCTGCTCTACTAATCGGTGTTGCCCGGCGCGCCTGCCGGGCCTACCACTGCCATGTCTGCGTTGGCGTCACCACCGCAGGCAAGGGAATATCCCACTCTTCTACCGGCAGGGCATCGACCTGCTGGCAGTCATGGGCATAGCCTACCGGCGTAAAGCCGTGCTGCTGCCACTTCTGTAGCGTGCGATCGTAAAAGCCGCCGCCCATCCCCAGCCGTTGTCCCTGGTTGTCAAAAGCCACCAGCGGCGTGATCAACACGTCCAGCGTGTCGAGTGGCGTGACGTCGCGCAGATCGAGCCTGGGCTCATAAATTTTCAGATGATTTACCACCAGTTCGCTCTCGGGATGGTAGTGCAGAAACAGCAGATTACCGGGGCTGAAGGGGTGCAAAACCGGCAGGCAGACGCGTTTGCCGCTGCGCCAGAGCTGCTCGATCAGCGGACGGGTATCAAGCTCACCGTCAAACGAGAGAAACAGCGCCACGGTGTGGGCCAATACCATCGGCGGAAACGCCATCATGCGGTTAGCGGCCTGTTGGGCGTAGCGACGCTGCTCGTCGTGGCTTAGCGCACGGCGACGCTGGCGGATTTGCTGGCGAATGAGCTGTCGGGGTGAAGCGGGTAGCGCGAGTGATGTCATGGTATCAGGTAGAGGAAGGGGAATCTCCGAGATGCCGCCGCAGGCTGTAACCCTTGAACCCTTGGTTCAAGGTGAATATGTCGTCATAGTTTTAAGGCTTCTCGGACGAACCGAGCATGCTCACCAACCATGGAGCGCCACATTCTTGTGGTATGAAATATCGGCTCAGGGGACTGGCCCGCTTGCGAACATCTCAGAGAAATTTTTTCTTCACTGTCACTCTACCATAGTCGACATTGAAGTGTTATTCAAACTTAGGCCCCGGTCTTTCGTTTGTGCGACCCTGATCAAGCAATGCCTGTTCGATGGTCTGCTGTAACAGTCGAATACGCTGCTCCATGCTGGATGCGTAGTCGCGGGTTTTCGCCTTTTCCTGAGCCAGTTCGTAGCTAATGTTCAACGCGGCGATGAAAACTAGCTGCTCAGTATTTGTGACTCTAGTGCGTACTTTCAGATCTTGCAACCGCTGATTCAGATCATCTGCAGCCTGATTGAGAGCGTCCCGCTGTTCAGGCGGACAGTTCACGCGCAGTGAACGGCCAAAAATTTGGATATCGACGGGTTGTGCAGACATGACACCTTCCTGCTGTTTGACTGCGCTCTACCTTGGCAACCGAGTCCTGGCTGCGAAGGGGCGACACTATAGCTACCCCGGTTAGAGGATTCAAGCAGATTCTCATAACCTGAACTCTTAGCCTATTCTCTTAACATAGCCGTAAAAAGAAACCTATACGTAAAGGTCGCAAACGCATGTTTGGCGAAAGCTGACGGCTATATCACCAGGGTCCAAAGTGGTAGCATACCATGAATCTTTCTCCCAACGACGACGAATGCGCATGTCAATACAGAACGAAATGCCTGGTTACAATGAATTGAACCAGTTACTCACCCAACAGGGTGTTGGCTTAACGCCAGCCGAGATGCACGGTCTGATCGGCGGGATGCTTTGCGGCGGTAATAACGATAGCTCGTGGCAGCCGCTGTTACACGATCTCACCAACGAAGGTCTGGCGTTTGGTCATGAACTGGCCGAGGCGCTGCGTAAGATGCACGCCGCCACCAGCGACGCGCTGGAAGACGATGGCTTCCAGTTCCAGCTCTTTCTGCCGGACGGCGACGAGGTCAGCGTGTTTGACCGGGCCGACGCCATGGCGGGCTGGGTGAACCACTTCCTGCTGGGGCTGGGCGTCACGCAGCCGAAGCTCGATAAAATCACCGGCGATACCGGCGAGGCTATCGACGATCTGCGCAACATCGCGCAGCTCGGCTACGAGGAGGACGAAGACCAGGAAGAGCTGGAGATGTCGCTCGAAGAGATCGTGGAGTATGTTCGCGTGGCGGCGCTGCTCTGCCATGATACGTTTACTCGTCCACAGCCGACCGCACCGGAAGTGCGTAAGCCAACGCTACATTAAGCGTCGTACTGAATGCTAAAAAGGAGGTGTCATGACCCAGTCTGAGTTTCTTCGCCGCCGCCAGGCGCTGCTTGCGCAGATGGCCCCGGCCAGCGCGGCGCTGATCTTCTCCGCGCCGGAGGCGACCCGCAGCGCCGACAGTGAATATCCCTACCGTCAAAACAGCGACTTCTGGTACTTCACCGGCTTTAACGAGCCCGAGGCGGTGCTGGTGCTGATCAAGAGCGATGACACCCACAATCACAGCGTCCTGTTTAACCGCCTGCGGGATAAAACCGCAGAGATCTGGTTTGGCCGTCGGCTGGGCCAGGAGGCCGCGCCAGAGAAGCTGGGCGTGGATCGGGCGCTGGCATTCAGTGAAATCGACGAGCAGCTCTACCAGCTGCTTAACGGCCTTGACGTGGTCTACCACGCCCAGGGCGAATATCCCTATGCGGATACGATCCTCTTCACCGCGCTGGATAAGCTGCGTAAAGGATCCCGGCAGAATCTCACCGCGCCGGCTTCCATTACCGACTGGCGTCCCATCGTCCATGAGATGCGCCTGTTTAAATCCCCGGAAGAGATTGACGTCCTGCGCCGCGCAGGTGAGATCAGCGCTCTGGCCCACACGCGGGCGATGCAGGCCTGCCGTCCGGGCATGTTCGAATACCAGCTCGAAGGCGAGATCCTGCACGAGTTCAACCGTCACGGGGCGCGCTTTGCGTCTTACAACACCATCGTCGGCGGCGGGGAAAACGGCTGCATCCTGCACTACACCGAGAACGAAAGCGAGCTGCGCGACGGTGATCTGGTGCTGATTGATGCCGGGTGCGAGTATCGTGGCTACGCGGGGGATATTACCCGTACCTTCCCGATTAACGGCAAGTTTACCCCGGCCCAGCGCGAGATCTATGACATCGTGCTGGCCTCGCTCGACGCTGCCCTGACCCTGTTCCGTCCGGGCACCTCCATTCAGGACGTTACCAGCGACGTTGTGCGGATCATGATCACCGGGCTGGTGAAGCTCGGTATCCTGAAGGGGGACGTTGAGCAACTAATGGCTGACAACGCCCACCGCGCCTTCTTCATGCACGGCCTGAGCCACTGGCTGGGGCTGGACGTCCATGACGTCGGCGTCTACGGGCCTGACCGTTCACGCACGCTTGAGCCGGGTATGGTGCTGACCGTCGAACCGGGTCTCTATATCGCCCCGGATGCCGACGTGCCGCCACAGTACCGTGGCATTGGTATCCGCATCGAAGATGACATTCTTATCACCGAAAACGGCAACGAGAACCTGACCGCCAGCGTAGTCAAGAAGGCCGATGAGATCGAGGCGCTGATGGCGGCGGCGAAACATTCATGAGCGTAATTATCGTCGGCGGCGGGATGACCGGCGCCACGCTTGCGCTGGCCATTTCGCGCCTGACGCACGGCACGCTGCCGGTGCACCTTATCGAAGCGACTGCCCCGGAAGCGCAGGCGCATCCTGGCTTTGATGCGCGAGCCATTGCGCTGGCCGAGGGCACCTGCCAGCATCTGGCGCGGATCGGCATCTGGCAGCATATTGCCCAGTGCGCCACGCCCATCACCACTGTTCACGTGAGCGATCGCGGTCATGCGGGCTTCGTGACGCTGGAGGCGCAGGACTACCGTGTCGACGCGCTCGGGCACGTCGTGGAGTTGCACGAGGTGGGGCAGCGGCTGTTTTCGCTGCTACGCCGCGCGCCCGGCGTCACGCTGCACTGCCCCGATCGGGTCAGCGACTTTACCCGCAGCGAGGAGGGCGTCAGCGTGACCCTGGAGAGCGGCAAAACGCTGCAAGGAAATTTACTGGTGGCGGCGGATGGCTCGCGCTCGGCGCTGGCAGCGCAGTGCGGTATCGGCTGGCAGCAGACGCCGTATCATCAGGCGGCAGTGATCGCCAACGTCACAACGTCGGTTGCTGGTCAGGGGAGAGCCTTCGAGCGCTTCACCGAGCACGGCCCACTGGCGCTGCTGCCTATGTCGCAGGGGCGCTACTCGCTGGTCTGGTGTCATCCACTGGAGAAGCGCGATGAAGTGATGGCTTGGTCCGATGAACGCTTCTGCCACGAGCTGCAAAGCGCGTTCGGCTGGCGGCTTGGGCGCATTGTCCACACGGGCACCCGCAACGCCTATCCGCTGGCGTTAACCACCGCCTCATCGCCGGTATCGCACCGCGTGGCGCTGGTGGGCAACGCTGCCCAGACGCTGCACCCCATCGCCGGGCAGGGGTTCAACCTCGGCATGCGTGATGTGATGAGCCTGGCCGAGACGCTGGCTGATGCGCGGGCAGAGAATACCGACATCGGATCATGGTCTGTGCTGCACGGCTATCAGCAGCGCCGCCAGAGTGACAAAGAGGCAACAATCGGCGTCACGGACGGGCTGGTGCAGCTGTTTGCTAACCGCTGGTCGCCGCTGGTTGCGGGTCGCAACGCCGGTCTGATGGCAATGGAACTTTTTACTCCAGCACGCGACGTGCTGGCGCAACGGACGCTAGGCTGGGTCGCCCGATAGGCCGGCCTGCTTTACCAGGCAGTAGTTTTGGGAGTGAATTTTGCAGAATGTAGATGTAGCAATTGTTGGCGGCGGTATGGTTGGTCTGGCGGTAGCCTGCGGATTGCAGGGGAGCGGCCTGCGCGTAGCGGTGCTGGAGCAAAACCCGCCTCAGCCGCTGCCGGAGAGTGCGCCGCCTGCGCTCCGCGTCTCGGCCATCAACGCCGCCAGTGAAAAGCTGCTAACGCGTCTTGGCGTCTGGTCATCCATCGTAGCGAACCGCGCCAGCTGCTATCACGGCATGGAAGTGTGGGACAAAGACAGCTTTGGACGCATCGCCTTTGACGACCGCAGCATGGGCTACAGCCACCTTGGGCACATTATTGAAAACGATGTGATCCATCAGGCCCTGTGGCAGAAAGCGCAGCAGTGTCAGGACGTCACGCTCATGGCACCCGCTGGCGTACAGCAGGTCGCCTGGGGCGAAAACGAAGCCTTTTTAACCCTGAAGGATGGCGGCATGCTGACGGCACGGCTGGTGATCGGCGCGGATGGGGCTAACTCCTGGCTGCGCGAAAAAGCCGATATTGCGCTCACCTCATGGGACTACCGTCATCATGCGCTGGTCGCCACTATCCGCACCGATGAGCCTCACGAGGCGGTGGCGCGTCAGGTCTTCCACGGCGACGGCATCCTGGCCTTCCTGCCGCTGAGCGATCCGCATCTCTGCTCCATTGTCTGGTCGCTGCCGCCGCTCGAAGCAGCAAGGATGCAGGAGGCGACGGAAGAGACCTTCAACCAGGCGCTGGACATGGCGTTCGATAACCGCCTCGGTCTCTGCCACGTTGAGAGCGAGCGGCTGGTGTTTCCGCTGACGGGGCGCTATGCACGCCAGTTTGCCGCACATCGGCTGGCGCTGGTGGGTGATGCAGCGCATACCATCCATCCGCTGGCGGGGCAGGGCGTAAACCTTGGCTTTATGGATGCCGCCGAGCTGGTCAACGAACTGAAACGCCTGCACGGCGCGGGCAAAGATATCGGCCAGCACCTCTACCTGCGTCGCTATGAACGTAGCCGTAAACACAGCGCCGGAGTGATGCTGGCGAGTATGCAGGGCTTCCGTGAGCTGTTTGCCGGTACGCATCCGGCGAAAAAGTTGCTGCGCGATCTCGGCCTGAAGCTCGCCGACACGCTGCCGGGGGTTAAGCCGCAGCTTATTCGCCAGGCGATGGGCCTGAACGATCTGCCAGAGTGGTTACGTTAACTCGATCACACTTTCCCTCTCCGACCCTGGAGAGGGACGTGCTCGCTCATTTGAAATATTCTAATTTCACCCCTGTTTTCGGATTACTTTTTCTCATCCACCGAATTTTCCCCCTCTTGAAATCTGCGCGCTTTGCCGCGTAATGCGCTGGCTTATCGGGTATCCATCGTCTGTTTTATGATGTTTATCGCAAACTAATAGGCCTGTGCCAGTGTAATATCCTGCCGCCCGCTTCAGGCTTTTAGGTCATAAGCTAATGTGATGGAACATTTTTGCTTATGGTTATGCCCGCTGTTCGATGATAAGTTCAGGCGAAAGGTAACGTTTGCGTCGCCGTCTGGAACCGAGGCTTACGTGCTTACGACTTCGCCTTATTTATCCTGGCCCCGCTTATTCAATGAGGAAAAGATGGCTCAGCAAACCCCTTTATACGAACAACACACGCTGTGCGGTGCCCGCATGGTGGATTTCCACGGCTGGATGATGCCCCTGCACTACGGCTCACAGATCGATGAGCACCACGCGGTGCGTACCGATGCCGGTATGTTTGATGTTTCGCATATGACCATCGTCGATCTGCGCGGCGGCAGCTGCCGGGCGTTTCTTCGCCATCTGCTGGCCAACGACGTGGCTAAACTGACCCAGCCGGGCAAGGCTCTCTACAGCGGTATGCTTAACGCCTCCGGTGGCGTCATCGATGACCTGATCGTCTACTTCTTTACCGAAGATCACTTCCGCCTCGTGGTGAACTCTGCCACCCGCGAAAAAGATCTCGCCTGGATCACCCAGCACGCGGCGCCCTTTGATATCGACATTACCGTGCGTGACGATCTGGCGCTGATCGCCGTTCAGGGGCCGAATGCCCAGGCGAAAGCGGCGGGTCTGTTTACCGATGCCCAGCGTCAGGCCGTGGCAGGCATGAAGCCCTTCTTTGGCGTGGAGTCGGACGGCTGGTTTATTGCCACCACCGGCTACACCGGCGAGGCAGGCTATGAGATTGCGCTGCCGAGTGAGCAGGCGGCGGATTTCTGGCAGGCGTTGGTTGGCGCAGGCGTGAAACCCTGCGGCCTCGGCGCGCGCGACACGCTGCGTCTGGAAGCGGGTATGAACCTCTATGGCCAGGAGATGGACGAAGGCGTTTCGCCGCTGGCGGCAAACATGGGCTGGACCATCGCCTGGGAGCCTGCCGATCGCGATTTTATTGGCCGCGAAGCGCTGGAAGTCCAGCGTGAAAGAGGCACCGAACAGCTGGTTGGCCTGATCATGACCGAAAAAGGCGTCCTGCGTAACGAACTGCCGGTGCGTTTCACCGACGCCAGCGGCAACTCGCAGGAAGGCATTATCACCAGCGGCACTTTCTCGCCGACGCTGGGCTACAGCATCGCGCTGGCCCGCGTACCGGCTGGGATTGGCGACACGGCTATCGTGCAGATCCGCAACCGTGAAATGCCGGTGAAGGTAACGAAACCTGTTTTTGTACGCGCTGGCAAAGCCGTCGCGTAACCTAATCTATCGTGGAGAAATGTTAATGAGCAATGTACCTGGCGACCTGAAATACAGTAAAGAACACGAATGGCTGCGCAAAGAAGCAGACGGCTCCTACACCGTTGGCATCACCGAACATGCGCAAGAGCTGCTGGGCGATATGGTGTTCGTTGACCTGCCGGACGTGGGCGCAACCGTCAGCGCGGGCGATGACTGTGCTGTTGCAGAGTCCGTTAAGGCGGCCTCTGACATCTATGCACCGGTGAGCGGCGAGATCGTGGCAGTCAACGATGCCCTCAGCGACAACCCAGAGCTGGTCAACAGCGAGCCGTACGCTGGCGGCTGGATCTTTAAAATCAAGGCCAGCGACGAAGCAGAGGTTGAAGCGTTATTAGACGCAACTGCCTATGAATCTCTGTTAGAAGACGAGTAAAGCCTCCAGGCCCGGTAAGCGTCAGCGCCACCGGGCAATTAAGCACGAACAACCACGATTCACCGCACGTTTCAGGAACCATCGCTCATGACCCAGACTTTAAGCCAGCTTGAACACCGCGACGCTTTTATCGATCGCCACATCGGGCCGGACGCTGCTCAGCAGCAAGAGATGCTGAAAACCGTTGGCGCAGATTCACTTAACGCCCTGATTGGCCAGATTGTCCCGCAGGACATTCAGCTGGCAACGCCGCCGCAGATTGGCGAAGCGACCACGGAGTTTGCCGCGCTGGCCGAGCTGAAAGCCATCGCCGCGCGCAACAAGCGCTTTAAGTCTTACATCGGCATGGGCTATACCGCCGTGCAGCTGCCGCCGGTGATCCTGCGCAATATGCTGGAAAACCCAGGCTGGTACACCGCCTATACCCCCTATCAGCCGGAAGTTTCTCAGGGCCGCCTTGAGGCACTGCTCAACTTCCAGCAGGTCACGCTGGATCTGACCGGTCTCGATATCGCCTCCGCGTCGCTGCTTGATGAAGCGACCGCAGGGGCCGAAGCGATGGCGATGGCCAAACGCGTGAGCAAGCTGAAAGGGGCGAACCGCTTCTTTGTTGCCGCCGACGTGCATCCGCAGACCCTGGACGTGGTGCGCACCCGCGCGGAAACCTTTGGCTTTGAAATCGTGGTCGACGACGCCGACAAAGCGCTGGATCATCAGGATCTCTTCGGCGTGCTGCTTCAGCAGGTAGGCACCACTGGCGAAGTGCATGACTACAGCGCGCTGATTAGCGAGCTGAAAGCGCGTAAGGTTGTGGTAAGCGTCGCGGCCGACTTTATGGCGCTGGTGCTGCTCAGCGCGCCGGGCAAGCAGGGGGCGGATATCGTCTTCGGCTCGGCACAACGCTTCGGCGTGCCGATGGGCTACGGCGGTCCGCATGCGGCCTTCTTTGCCGCCAAAGATGAATTCAAACGCTCCATGCCTGGCCGTATTATCGGCGTATCGAAAGATGCTGCCGGTAACACCGCGCTGCGCATGGCGATGCAGACTCGCGAGCAGCATATCCGCCGCGAGAAGGCGAACTCCAACATCTGTACCTCGCAGGTGCTGCTGGCGAATATCGCCAGCCTCTACGCTGTTTATCACGGCCCGGTTGGGCTGAAACGCATTGCGGGCCGTATCCACCGCCTGGCCGACATTCTGGCCACCGGCCTACAGCAGAAAGGGTTGAAGCTGCGCCATGCGCACTTCTTTGACACCCTCTGCGTGGAGGTTGCCGATAAAGCAGCCGTGCTGGCGCGTGCCGAAGCGGCAGAGATCAACCTGCGCAGCGACATCCATAACGCCGTGGGCATCACCCTCGACGAAACCACTACCCGGGAAGACGTGGCGACGCTGTTTGACGCGATCGTCGGCGACGGCCATGGCTTAAATATCGATGCGCTGGATAAAGAGGTGGCTCACGATAGCCGCTCAATTCAGCCGAGTATGCTGCGTGATGACGCTATCCTGAGCCATCCGGTATTCAACCGCTACCACAGCGAAACCGAGATGATGCGTTACATGCACTCGCTGGAGCGTAAGGATCTGGCCCTGAACCAGGCGATGATCCCGCTTGGCTCCTGCACCATGAAGCTGAACGCCGCCGCAGAGATGATCCCTATCACCTGGCCGGAATTCGCCGAGCTGCACCCGTTCTGCCCGGCAGATCAGGCGGAAGGGTATCATCAGATGATCAACCAGCTCTCTGAGTGGCTGGTGAAGCTGACGGGCTACGACGCCCTCTGCATGCAGCCGAACTCCGGCGCGCAGGGGGAGTACGCAGGCCTGCTGGCAATCCGCCACTACCATGAGAGCCGCAACGACGGCCACCGCGATATCTGCCTGATCCCCAGTTCCGCCCACGGCACCAACCCGGCGTCGGCGCAGATGGCCGGTATGCAGGTGGTTGTGGTCGCCTGCGATAAAAACGGCAACATCGATCTGGCCGATCTGCGTGTCAAAGCCGAGCAGGCGGGGGATAATCTCTCCTGCATCATGGTGACCTACCCGTCGACTCATGGAGTTTATGAGGAGACGATCCGCGAGGTGTGTGAAATCGTCCATCAGTACGGCGGTCAGGTCTATCTCGACGGCGCGAACATGAACGCCCAGGTGGGGATCACCTCCCCTGGCTTTATTGGCGCGGACGTGTCGCACCTCAACCTGCATAAAACCTTCTGTATCCCGCACGGCGGCGGCGGTCCAGGCATGGGGCCTATCGGCGTTAAAGCGCACCTGGCACCGTTCGTACCGGGCCACAGCGTGGTACAGATTGAAGGGATGCTGACCCGTCAGGGCGCGGTCTCTGCTGCTCCGTTCGGCAGCGCCTCTATTCTGCCAATCAGCTGGATGTATATCCGCATGATGGGCGCGGAAGGGCTGAAGAAAGCCAGCCAGGTAGCGATCCTCAATGCTAACTATATTGCTACCCGCCTGCAGTCCGCCTTCCCGGTGCTCTATACCGGCCGCGATGGCCGCGTGGCGCACGAGTGCATTCTGGATATTCGTCCGCTGAAAGAGCAGACCGGTATTAGCGAGCTGGATATTGCCAAGCGTCTAATTGACTACGGCTTCCACGCGCCAACCATGTCCTTCCCGGTTGCGGGTACGCTGATGGTGGAGCCAACGGAGTCCGAGAGCAAAGCCGAGCTGGACCGCTTTATTGATGCAATGCTGGCTATCCGCATGGAGATCGATCGCGTGCAGGACGGTGAGTGGACGCTGGAGGATAACCCGCTGGTTAACGCCCCGCATACCCAGCACGAGCTGGTGGCGGAGTGGAGCCACGACTACAGCCGCGAGCTGGCAGTCTTCCCGGCGGGGTCTGCGAACAAGTACTGGCCGACCGTGAAGCGTCTTGATGACGTCTACGGCGACCGCAACCTGTTCTGCTCCTGCGTGCCGATGAGCGAATATCAGTAATAGTGTTGGCGTGATAACGTAGGCCGGGTGAGGCGAAGCCTCCACCCGGCTTTTTTATTGGGAGAACAGAATGGGTATTGCACTGGTAACCGGCGCAAGCCGGGGGATTGGCAGGGCCACGGCGCTGGAGCTGGCCCGTGAAGGCTACGGCGTGGCGGTTAACTATCATCACAACGTGGATGCGGCAACCGAGGTGGTGAACACAATTATCGCTGCGGGCGGCAGAGCGTTTGTGGTACAGGCAGACATCAGCGATGAAGCGCAGGTGCTGGCGATGTTTGCCCGTATCGACGAGAAGAACGAACCGCTGACCGCGCTGGTCAATAACGCGGGCATTCTGTTTACGCAGAGTACGCTGGAAAACCTCACCGCCGAGCGTATTAACCGCGTGCTGGCGACCAACGTAACGGGCTACTTTCTTTGTTGTCGCGAGGCGGTAAAGCGAATGTCGCACCGACACGGCGGCAAGGGTGGGGCCATCGTCAACGTCTCCTCAGCGGCGGCGCGGCTGGGCGCGCCCGGCGAGTATGTGGACTATGCCGCCTCGAAAGGTGCGGTCGATACGCTGACTACCGGGCTGTCGCTAGAGGTTGCGGCGCAGGGCATTCGCGTTAACGGCGTACGGCCAGGGTTTATCTATACCGAAATGCATGCCGATGGCGGTGAGCCAGGACGGGTCGATAGGGTTAAATCAGTGCTGCCGATGCAGCGTGGCGGTCAGCCGGAAGAGGTGGCGCAGGCAATAGTCTGGCTGCTGAGCGAGAAGGCGTCGTACGTGACAGGCAGTTTTATTGAGATGGCGGGCGGCAAGTAGCCGCCGACCACGTCAGGTAGGCCGGGTAAGGCGGAGCCGCCACCCGGCATCTAACAATTACAGATTCTCACCGTTGCTGGCGATCACCTCTTTGTACCAGTTAAAGCTCTTCTTACGGGAGCGGGACATGTCGCCGGTGCCGTCATCGTGCTTGTTCACATAGATAAAGCCATAGCGTTTGCTGTACTGGCCGGTAGTGAACGATACGCAGTCGATGCAGCCCCACGGGGTGTAGCCCATCAGATCGACGCCGTCGTAGGTCACGGCTTTGATCATCTCTTCCACGTGGGCGCGCAGGTAATCAATGCGGTAGTCGTCATTGATGCTGCCATCCTCTTCCACTTTATCGTACGCGCCGAAGCCGTTCTCCACGATAAACAGCGGCTTCTGGTAGCGCTCGTACAGCTCACACAGGGCATAGCGCAGGCCGACCGGGTCGATCTGCCAGCCCCAGTCAGAGGCTTTAACGTGCGGGTTCGGCACGCTGCCTTCGAAGCCAGAGATTGCGTCACCGCTGCCGCCTTCCGCTTTCACCGCGTTGGTCATGTAGTAGCTGAAGCCGAGGTAGGCGCAGGTACCTTCGCGCAGGATCTGCTCGTCATTGGCTTCCATTTTGATATCAAAGCCGCGACGTTCCCACTCGTTCAGAACGTAGGAAGGGTAGTAGCCGCGCAGCTGCACGTCGGTAAAGACCCAGCGCTCGCGCATTGACTCTTGCGCATACATTACGTCTTCCGGCTTACAGGAGAACGGATAGAGCGGCACCATGGCCAGCATGCAGCCAACCTGCATCTCTGGATTGATCTCCCGTGCGGCCTTCACCGCCAGCGCGCTGGCAACGAACTGGTGGTGCAGCACCTGGTACATGGTCTCTTCCGGATTTTCATGCTCTGTATAGACCACGCCGGAGCAGCAGTAGCCAAACAGCGGCGCACGCCAGTTACGCTGGTTGTTGATCTCGTTGAAGGTCATCCAGTATTTGACCTTGCTCTTATAGCGCTCGAACACCACTTCGGCGAAGCGCACAAAGAAGTCCACCACTTTACGGTTGGTCCAGCCGCCGTAGGCCTGCACCAGATGCAGGGGCATCTCAAAGTGGGAGAGGGTGATCACTGGCTCGATGTTATATTTCAGCAGCTCATCGAACATATCGTCATAGAACTTCAGACCCTCTTCGTTCGGCGTCTGCTCGTCGCCGTTCGGGAAGATACGGGTCCAGGCGATAGAGGTACGGAAACACTTAAAGCCCATCTCAGCAAACAGCTTGATGTCTTCTTTGTAGTGGCTGTAGAACTCAACGGCTTCGTGGTTCGGATAGTATTTGCCGGGCACAACTTCCTGGGTGATCTCACGCGGTACGCCGTGCGCGCCGCCGGTCAGCACGTCGCAGATACTCGGGCCTTTGCCGCCTTTGTTCCAGCCGCCTTCAACCTGATGCGCAGCAACCGCGCCGCCCCATAAAAAGTCTTTTGGTAAGGTGATCTTTTTCATGCTTATTTATCCCGCTGTAACCGACAGAAAATAGGTTTACGCCGAGTCTAGCAAAGCCCAATCGAAAGTCACGATATAACAGTTTGCCGCTTCGGTAATATGTTACAGAGAAAAAACAGCCTGTTTTTTTAGGCTAATTTTTTCGCCAGCTTACGGCCCAGGGTTTCAAGAATATAGATCACGGGAATTTGGGTAGTCAGATCGTAGCCCCCTGAAATGCGCGTCTGGGGAATATGCCAGGAGAGATTAAAATCTGCCAGCTTAGCCAGCGCCGAGTGCTCGTGGCTGGTAATCGACATCACCTTGCAGTGATGCAGGCTGAACTGGCTGGCGAAGCGCAGGATCTCCTCTGTCTCGCCGGAGACGGAGAGGACAATTGCCAGCGCGTTTTTTGCCATATCGTTGGTGACGGGAAAATAGGGATCGTCAACGTGGTTGCTAAATTTACCCACGTTGGAAAAGAAGCGTGCGCCATATTTTGCCAGCGAGCCGGAGGTGCCGACGCCGACAAATATAATACGTTCGGAAGCTAAAATAATATCAGTAGCCTGATCTAACAGACGATCGAATTCATCGTTATTAACGCTTTTAAAAAAGCTAATAATTTCGCTGGCACCAAAATTAGCGGGCTGCGGTTCGCTTTGAGCTAAATATAATTTAAAGCGCACGCGAAACTCAGAGTAGCCTTCGCACTCCAGCTTGCGGCAGAAGCGGAGCACGGTAGTGGTAGAGACGCCTGCGGCATCGGCCAGCTCACGAATGGTCATGTACATCACCTTATCGCGATTTTTAATGACCACGTTGTAGACCATCATCTCAAGGTTGTTGAGGCTGGCAACAGCGGAGTGGTTAAACAGGGTCACGAGGCTTCCTTTTTCAGACGGTTATCTGCACGGTGCGGCACCTCTCTATGCTGCCACATTTTGCCCAAAACGGGAAACGGCGGCGCGGCGGGTTGCTACCAAAAAGGAGAAACATCTGTAGGCCGAACGAAGCGTGAATTAGCTACACTTCTGAACGGGATTATTTATTTTAGCTAACAGGTGTGCACTGGAATCATTCTCAGTTACTCTAGGGTGGTTATCATTCAGACAGCTATCGGCTACTGAATGACCCGGCGCAAGCCTCTGTTTTCTGGAGTAAGCTATGGTTGATAAACCATTAAAAAAACAGGGATATTCACTGGCTGAGGAGATAGCCAACAGCATTAGTCACGGTATTGGACTGATATTCGGTGTGGTGGGACTGGTGCTCCTACTGATGCAGGCCATGGATAATCATGCCAGCCCACTGGCCATTACCAGCTACAGCCTTTACGGCGGCAGTATGATCCTGCTGTTTCTGGCCTCAACGCTCTATCACGCTATTCCCCATCCGCGCGCAAAGCCGTGGCTGAAGAAATTCGACCACTGTGCTATCTATCTGCTGATAGCCGGTACCTATACGCCTTTTTTACTGGTAGGGCTGGATTCGCCGCTGGCACGCGGCCTGATGATTGTCATCTGGAGCCTGGCGCTGCTCGGGATCCTGTTCAAACTGACCATTGCCCACCGTTTTAAGGTGCTCTCGCTGGTGACCTACCTGGCGATGGGCTGGCTGTCGCTGGTGGTCATCTATGAACTGGCCGTTAGGCTCTCTATGGGCGGGCTCATATTGCTGGCCGCGGGGGGCATCGTCTACTCGCTGGGGGTGATCTTCTACGTGTGCAGGCGCATTCCCTACAACCACGCGATCTGGCACGGCTTTGTGCTGGGCGGCAGCCTGTGCCACTTCCTCGCCATCTACTTCTACGTAGGATAAACACGAGTATTTGCCCGGCGGCGCAAGCTTGCCGGGCCTACAAAACCGTAGGCCGGGTAAGGCGAAGCCGCCACCCGGCGTAACGACTCACTCTTCTAACGAGTAGGGCAGCGGCTCGATGCTGAGCGTATTGGCATCGTCGCGCACGCGGAAGACGCTGTCCGGCTCCATATCGTTGTTCATCACTGCCTGTACCAGCAGGCGGCCATCATCAAGCTGTACCGCAGCCAGGATAGTCCCGGTGCGCCGCCAGTTTTCACCCATCTTCAGCTCAAGATCTTCTCCCGCCTCCGGCAGGCGGCTCGCTTTGCCCGCCAGATACCACAGGGCACGCTTGTTAGCACCGCGGAACTTCGCCCGGGCGACCATCTCCTGGCCGGTATAGCACCCTTTCTTAAAGCTAATGCCACCGAGCGCCTGCAGGTTAGTTGCCTGAGGGATGAACTGGGCGCTGTTAGCGGCGTCGATCACCGGTAGGCCGGCTTCAATGTTCAGCGCCAGCCACTGCTGGCTGTTGTTCAGCTGCGCTTCGCCGCGTAGCTTCTCGCTAATCAGCTCTGCCGTGGCCACGTCGGTGACCAGCAGGAAACGCTCTGCCGGGTGCGCGAACCACAGAATAGAGGTTGCCCCCTCCTGTACGACCTGCTTTTCAGCGTTGGGCAGGGTGGTAAATACGTTCGCCAGCGCGGCGCGGGCCTGAAAACCGGCCACGCCCAGCAGCACGTGCTCGTCATCCGGCGCGATAGTGACCTTAGAGAAGACCGCGTATTTTTTTAACTCGGTCAGCTGAGCATCACGAATGCTGCGGCGCTCAATCAAGGCAAAGCCGCCGTCGCGGCGAAACAGCCGCAGGTTGCTCCACATTTTGCCTTTGGCATCGCAGTGCGCTGCCAGCAGATGCTGGTGCTCGGTCAGGGCGGCAACGTCAGCGGTGACCTGGCCCTGCAGATACTTTTCGCTATCTGCGCCGGTCAGGGTTGCCAGCGCCCAATCGTCGAGCGTCATAAGCGTCAGCGGCAGACGCGCAGAGGCGGAAGGCTGGCGCGGAGGAAAAGGAGTAAAGGCCATAATAGTGTCCTGGTTTGCTTAACGCTGTTAGATGCTTAATGGTAAAAGAGCCGCCGACCAATGCAAGCGGTAAAAGCATACGATTTGTGCTCACTTCACCAGGATGCGTAGCGCTACGCAATAAAATGCAAAACGTACGTCCGGGATGTTTTATGTTGGAAGCACCCTTCCTAATTATCAACTTTCCAGTAAGGGATGAACAAAAAACACGATACACTGTCTGCACTATCGATACTTCTATATCGTAATGCAGGGAGAAGACATGGACATAAATAATAAAGCCCGCATCCATTGGGCCTGCCGCCGGGGAATGCGCGAGCTGGATATCTCCATCATGCCTTTTTTTGAACACGAGTACGATACGCTGAGCGATGACGACAAACGGCTCTTCGTTCGCCTGCTGGAAAGTGACGATCCGGATCTGTTTAACTGGTTAATGAATCACGGTGAACCTGCCGACACGGAGTTGCAGAGAATGGTGCAGTTAATTCAGACACGGAATCGGGAACGTGGTCCTGTGGCAATCTGATCTACGCGTCTCGTGGCGCGCTCAGTGGCTCTCTCTTCTGCTTCACGGCCTGGTGGCGGCATTAATCCTGCTGGCTCCCTGGCCGCTGCGCTATACGCCGCTGTGGCTTATGCTGCTGTCGCTGGTGGTGTTTGACTGCGTACGCAGCCAGCGGCGCATCAACGCCTGCCATGGTGAAATCAAGCTGCTGATGGATTCCCGGCTGCGCTGGCAGGGCATGGAGTGGGATATTCTCGGCACGCCCTGGATGCTAACCAGCGGCATGATGCTGCGCCTGCGTAAAAAGCAGGGCGGACGCGTGCATCACCTGTGGTTGGCGTCGGACAGTATGGACGAACGCGAGTGGCGAGACCTGCGCCGGATGCTGCTCCAGCAGCCAGCGACAGGGGAGCACTGACAAAAATCAGGCGAACTGCTCCGCCATTTCGCTGAGGATCTGTTCGCACCAGCTCTGGATGCGCTCTTCGCTCTGATCGTACTGGTTGGTTTCATCCAGCGCCAGGCCAACGAAGAGCTGACCATCGGCAATCACCGGCTTAGGGCTGGTAAACTCATAGCCCTCTGTCGGCCAGTAGCCAACAAAGGTCACGGCTTTGGCGGCCAGCTTATCGTGCAGCATGCCGAGCGCATCAAGGAACCACTCGCCGTAGCCGAGCTGATCGCCCATGCCGTACAGCGCAATGATTTTACCGTCGAGGTTGAGGCCGTCGAGCTGGTCCCAAACGGCCTCCCAGTCCTCCTGAAGCTCGCCAAAATCCCAGGTGGGAATGCCGAGGATCAGGACATCGTACTGCTCCATTAAGGAGACAGCGTCGTCTTTCAGGTTATGCAGCGTAACCAGTTCCGGGCCGATAACGTCGCGGATTTTCTCCGCCGCCATTTCGGTGTAGCAGGTACTGGAACCATAGAAAAGACCAATGTTCATAGCGTAAACGTCTCAATTCCTGATGGGGCTTTGCGCACAGTGTACCAGAATCGGTGAGCAATCAGGCATAATGGAGAGCCGCAGACCCCAAGAGGCTCAAATGGATCAGGATCTCGCACGCATAGAACAGTTTCTTGATGCGCTCTGGCTGGAGCGTAATCTGGCGGAGAATACGCTAAGCGCCTACCGCCGCGATCTCAGCATGGTGGCGGAGTGGCTGCACCATCGCGGCCTGTCGTTACAGAGCGCGCAAAGCGACGACCTGCAGGCGCTGCTGGCGGAGCGCATTGAAGGCGGATATAAAGCCACCAGCTCTGCGCGCCTGCTGAGCGCCATACGGCGTCTCTTTCAGCATCTGTACCGGGAGAAGCTGCGCCCGGACGATCCCAGCGCGCTGCTGGCGTCGCCTAAGCTGCCGCAGCGGCTGCCAAAAGATCTCAGCGAGGCCCAAGTTGAACGCCTGCTGCAGGCTCCGCTGGTGGATCAGCCGCTGGAGCTGCGCGATAAGGCCATGCTGGAAGTGCTCTATGCCACCGGCCTACGCGTCTCGGAGCTGGTGGGGCTGACCATGAGCGATATCAGCCTGCGCCAGGGCGTCGTGCGGGTTATCGGTAAAGGTAACAAAGAGCGTCTGGTGCCGCTGGGGGAAGAGGCGGTCTACTGGCTGGAGAACTATCTTGAGCATGGGCGGCCATGGTTGCTGAACGGCACCTCAATCGATACGCTCTTCCCTAGCCAGCGCGCCCAGCAGATGACCCGGCAGACCTTTTGGCACCGGATTAAGCACTATGCTCTGCTGGCAGGCATCGACAGTGAAAAGCTTTCGCCGCACGTATTGCGCCACGCGTTTGCCACGCATCTGTTAAACCACGGCGCTGACCTGCGCGTGGTGCAGATGCTGCTTGGACACAGCGATCTCTCTACGACCCAGATCTACACCCATGTGGCCACAGAGCGCTTGCGACAACTTCATCAACAGCATCACCCCCGGGCATGATGCTGAACAGTTAAGGACGGTTATGAAAAAGAGTTTAATGATGTTTACCCTGCTGGCGGCAACGCTCTCCGGGATGGCCCACGCTGATGACGCGGCAATCAAACAGTCGCTGGCGAAGCTGGGCGTACAGAGCACCGAAATCCAGCCCGCGCCGGTGAGCGGCATGAAAACCGTTATGACCAACAGCGGCGTGCTGTACGTCACCGACGACGGTAAGCATATTATCCAGGGGCCGATGTATGACGTCAGCGGTGCGCAGCCGGTTAACGTCACTAACCAGATGCTGATGACCCATCTCAACGCGCTGGAAAAAGAGATGATTGTCTACAAGGCCGCACAGGAGAAACACGTCATTACCGTGTTTACCGATATCACCTGCGGCTACTGCCATAAGCTGCATGAAGAGATGGCAGACTACAACGCGCTGGGCATCACCGTGCGCTACCTGGCCTTCCCGCGTCAGGGTATCCAGAGCGATGCGGCAAAAGATATGAAGTCGGTTTGGTGCGCGAAAGATCGTAATAAAGCCTTCGACAACGCGATGAACGGCAAAGGCGTACAGCCAGCCAGCTGCGATATCGACATTGCTAACCACTATGCGCTGGGCGTGCAGTTCGGCGTCAGCGGCACCCCGGCTATTGTTCTGAGCAACGGCTACGTTGTGCCGGGCTACCAGGGTCCGCAGGAGCTGAAGGCGTTCCTCGACCAGCAGAAATCTATGAGCGGTAAATAATTTTCGTGAAACATCAGAGACAACTTCGCCGCCGAACGGTGGATGAGGCGGCGGATCTCCCAGCGAACCTGCCCCCGCTGCTGCGGCGCTTATATGCCAGCCGCGGCGTAAGTTCAGCCGGGGAGCTGGAGCGCAGCGTCAGAGGGATGCTCCCATGGCAGCAGCTCAGCGGCATCGATAAAGCCGTGGCGCTGCTCTATCGCGCCCTGCAAGAGGAGCTGCGCATTGTCGTCGTCGGCGATTTTGACGCCGACGGTGCCACCAGCACCGCCCTTAGCGTGTTGGCCCTGCGTGCGCTGGGCTGCGGGAACGTCACCTGCCTGGTGCCGAACCGTTTTGACGACGGCTACGGGCTAAGCCCGGAGGTGGTCGATCAGGCACATGCCCGCGGTGCGCAGATGATCCTGACCGTGGATAACGGTATCTCCTCCCATGCCGGCGTCGATCGCGCCCATGAGCTGGGGATCCCGGTGCTGGTGACCGATCACCACCTGCCAGGCGAGACGCTGCCGGACGCCGAGGCGATTGTTAACCCGAACCTGCGCGACTGCACCTTCCCGTCGAAGTCGCTGGCAGGGGTAGGGGTCGCGTTCTACTTGATGTTGGCCCTGCGCGCCCATCTGCGCGACCAGGGCTGGTTTGCCGCACGTGGCCTGGCCGAGCCTAACCTGGCGGAGCTGCTGGACCTCGTTGCCCTTGGCACGGTGGCCGACGTGGTGCCGCTGGATGCCAACAACCGTATTTTGACCTGGCAGGGGCTGAGCCGCATTCGTGCGGGCAAGTGCCGTCCGGGCATTAAAGCGCTGCTGGAGATCGCCAACCGCGATGCACAGAAGCTGGCGGCCAGCGATCTCGGCTTTGCCCTCGGTCCCCGGCTTAACGCCGCAGGACGGCTCGACGATATGTCGGTAGGCGTGGCGCTGCTGCTCTGCGACAACGTCGGTGAAGCTCGGGTGTTAGCCAGCGAGCTGGATGCGCTCAACCAGACGCGTAAAGAGATTGAGCAGGGGATGCAGGCCGAGGCGCTGGCGCTATGCGAGAAGCTGGAGCGCAGCAGCGAGACGCTGCCCGGTGGGCTGGCGATGTATCATCCTGAATGGCACCAGGGCGTAGTGGGTATTCTCGCCTCGCGCATTAAAGAGCGTTTCCACCGCCCGGTCATAGCCTTTGCTCCGGCGGGGGACGGCCTGCTGAAAGGCTCCGGCCGTTCGATTCAGGGCCTGCATATGCGTGACGCCCTTGAGCGTCTCGACACGCTCTATCCGGGCATGATGCTGAAGTTCGGCGGTCACGCCATGGCGGCGGGGCTGTCGCTGGAGGCATCGCGCTTTGAGGAGTTCCAGCAGCGCTTTGGCGATCTGGTCACCGAGTGGCTGGATCCTGCCCTGTTACAGGGTGAGGTGGTCTCAGACGGCCCGCTTTCCCCTGCTGAAATGACGCTGGAGGTCGCAGAGATGCTACGCGACGCCGGGCCGTGGGGACAGATGTTCCCGGAGCCGCTGTTCGATGGGCGTTTTCGCCTGTTGCAGCAGCGTATCGTCGGCGAGCGCCACCTGAAGGTTATGGTTGAGCCGGTCGGTGGCGGCCCGCTGCTGGACGGCATCGCCTTTAACGTTGATACCACTATCTGGCCGGACAACGGCGTGCGTGAAGTGAGCCTTGCCTATAAACTTGATGTGAACGAGTTTCGAGGTAATCGCAGCGTGCAGCTGATCATCGACGATATCTGGCCGATTTAGCATCACTTTCACTGTAAAAAAGGGCGCGAATCCGCTAAGATCCCGCCCTTATAACCGCATTTTGACAAGCGCAGAAAAGAATACAGCCATGTTTGAAATCAATCCTGTAAAAAACCGCATTCAGGACCTCACAGAGCGCTCAGACGTTCTTAGGGGGTATCTTTGACTATGATGCCAAGAAAGAGCGTCTTGAAGAAGTAAACGCCGAGCTGGAACAGCCGGACGTCTGGAACGAACCTGAACGCGCGCAGGCGCTGGGTAAAGAGCGCTCCTCGCTGGAAGCCATCGTCGACACGCTGGATCAGATGCGCCAGGGCCTGGAAGATGTCTCTGGCCTGCTGGAGCTGGCCGTGGAAGCCGACGACGAAGAGACCTTTAACGAGGCCGTTGCCGAGCTTGACGTGCTGGAAGAGAAACTGGCGCAGCTTGAGTTCCGCCGCATGTTCTCCGGTGAATATGACAGCGCCGACTGCTACCTGGATATCCAGGCTGGCTCCGGCGGGACGGAAGCGCAGGACTGGGCCAGCATGCTGACACGTATGTATCTGCGCTGGGCCGAAGCGCGCGGCTTCAAAACCGAGATTATCGAAGAGTCCGAAGGTGAAGTTGCTGGCCTGAAATCGGTGACCATTAAAATCATCGGCGATTACGCCTACGGCTGGCTGCGTACCGAAACCGGCGTGCATCGCCTGGTGCGTAAGAGCCCGTTCGACTCCGGCGGCCGTCGTCACACCTCCTTTAGTTCGGCGTTTGTCTATCCGGAAGTGGAAGACGATATCGATATCGAAATCAACCCGGCGGATCTGCGTATCGACGTCTACCGTGCCTCCGGCGCGGGCGGTCAGCACGTTAACCGTACGGAATCGGCGGTGCGTATTACCCACATTCCGACCAACACCGTGACTCAGTGCCAGAACGACCGCTCCCAGCATAAGAACAAAGACCAGGCCATGAAGCAGATGAAAGCGAAGCTTTATGAGCTGGAGATGCAGAAGAAAAATGCTGAGAAGCAGGCGATGGAAGATAACAAATCCGATATCGGCTGGGGCAGCCAGATCCGTTCTTACGTACTGGACGACTCCCGTATCAAAGATCTGCGCACCGGGGTTGAAACCCGCAATACGCAGGCGGTGCTGGACGGCAGTCTTGACCAGTTTATTGAAGCAAGTTTGAAAGCAGGGCTATGAGGAACCAACATGTCTGAACAACAAGCACAGGGCGCTGACGCGGCGGTCGATCTTAATAACGAATTAAAAACCCGCCGTGAGAAGCTGGCGCAGCTGCGTGAGCAGGGCGTTGCGTTTCCGAACGACTTCCGTCGTGACAGCACCTCCGATGCGCTGCACGCCGAGTTTGATGCAAAAGAGAACGAAGAGCTGGAAGCGCTGAACGTCGAAGTGAGCGTGGCCGGGCGTATGATGACCCGCCGTATCATGGGCAAGGCATCCTTCATCACCCTGCAGGACGTCGGTGGCCGCATTCAGCTCTACGTCTCCCGTGACGATCTGCCGGAAGGTATCTACAACGAGCAGTTCAAGAAGTGGGACCTGGGCGATATCCTCGGCGCGAAAGGTAAGCTCTTCAAGACCAAGACCGGCGAGCTCTCCATTCACTGCACCGAGCTGCGCCTGCTGACCAAAGCCCTGCGCCCGCTGCCGGACAAGTTCCACGGCCTGCAGGATCAGGAAGCGCGCTACCGTCAGCGCTACCTGGATCTCATCTCCAACGATGAGTCCCGCAAGACCTTTAAGATCCGCTCCCAGATCATGGCCGGTATCCGCCAGTTCATGGTTAACCGCGACTTTATGGAAGTGGAAACCCCGATGATGCAGGTGATCCCGGGCGGTGCCTCCGCGCGTCCGTTTATCACTCATCATAACGCGCTGGATCTGGACATGTACCTGCGTATCGCGCCGGAACTGTACCTGAAGCGCCTGGTGGTCGGTGGTTTTGATCGCGTGTTCGAGATCAACCGTAACTTCCGTAACGAAGGCATCTCCGTTCGTCATAATCCTGAGTTCACCATGATGGAACTCTACATGGCGTACGCGGACTATAAAGATCTGATCGAGCTGACCGAGTCTCTGTTCCGCACCCTGGCGCAGGACATTCTGGGCACCACCGAGGTGCCTTACGGTGAGGAGACCTTCGACTTCGGCAAGCCGTTCGAGAAGCTGACCATGCGCGAGGCGATCAAGAAGTACCGTCCGGAAACCAACATGGCGGATCTGGATAACTTCGACGCGGCGAAAGCCATCGCTGAAAGTCTTGGCCTCAAGGTTGAGAAGAGCTGGGGTCTGGGTCGTATCGTGACCGAGATCTTCGAAGAGACCGCTGAAGCGCACCTGATCCAGCCGACCTTCATCACCGAGTACCCGGCAGAAGTGTCTCCGCTGGCGCGTCGTAATGATGAAAACCCGGAGATCACCGACCGCTTTGAGTTCTTTATCGGTGGACGTGAGATCGGCAACGGCTTCAGCGAGCTGAACGACGCGGAAGACCAGGCCCAGCGTTTCCAGGACCAGGTTGACGCGAAAGCCGCCGGTGACGACGAAGCGATGTTCTTCGACGAGGACTACGTGACCGCGCTGGAGCACGGCCTGCCGCCGACCGCAGGCCTGGGCATTGGTATCGACCGTATGGTGATGCTGTTCACCAACAGCCACACCATCCGCGACGTGATCCTCTTCCCGGCGATGCGTCCGGTTAAGTAAGACGTAACGCGTTAATAAGGCCCCGACGGTAATGAACTGCGGGGCTTTTTTTATGGCGTAGCGCCACCGGGCATCCATTCCCCTGAAATGTAAATCACCGTGAAGACATTTAGCCTCCGGCGGATGGCTGCTATCATAAACAACCCCATAACAATTACCTGAGGATCCGTTTTGAGCGCAGGACGCCCGATGAGAAAACCGTTTCGCCTTATTATCTGTCTGATGCTGGGCATGCTGCTGGCTGCCTGTTCATCAAACAAGCTGTCGGATGAAGATGTTTACGTCGTTAAACGTGGCGATACGCTGTCGCGTATTTCACGCCTGACCGGCACCAGCGTCAGGGATCTGGCGCGCCTTAACGGTATCTCTCCGCCCTATACCATCGAGATCGGCCAGCGTCTGCGGACTAACGGTTCCGGCAAAAAGGCCTCCGGTAAGAGCAGCGGTGGTTCCTCCTCACGCGTCGTCACCGTGCCGCCAGCCTCCTGGCCACCGGTAGGGCAGCGCTGCTGGCGCTGGCCGACAAGCGGCACCGTGGTGCTGCCGTACTCCTCCGCCGATGGCGGTAACAAGGGTATCGACATTGCCGGTTCGCGCGGGCAGGCGATCTATGCCGCCGGGTCAGGGAAGGTGGTCTACGTAGGTAACCAGCTGCGCGGCTACGGCAACCTCATTATGATCAAGCACAGTGAGGACTACATCACCGCCTATGCTCATAACGATACGCTGCTGGTGAATAATGGTCAGAGCGTAAAAATAGGGCAGAAGATTGCCACGATGGGCAGCTCTGATACCGACTCGGTGAAGCTGCACTTCCAGCTGCGTTACCGCGCCACCGCCATCGACCCGATCCGTTACCTGCCGCCGCAGGGCACCCCGCCGAAGTGCTAACTGATTAATTAACCATCGGTTAGCGTGTTTCTGCCTTGCCAGACGGTGCGTAAGGTTTATAATGCCTTACGCACCTCAAAGCGGGCGTAGTTCAATGGTAGAACGAGAGCTTCCCAAGCTCTATACGAGGGTTCGATTCCCTTCGCCCGCTCCAAAACACTTCTTAAAGTTCAATAAATTACTGAATCCTAAGGGACATGGCTTAAAGCCTCCTTGCAGAGTTACTTACTGTAACCCACTGTGTAACCAATCATTTTCGCTCAGAAGGTTGAAAATTTTCTGGGTAAATAATCTGGGAACCTTTGTTGGCCGGACAGTGCCCGTTCTCGGATGGGTTATTTTGGCGGTTGATGTTTCGATGATTGGCTATCACACCGTAAATCGATTCAATACTATTGTGCGCCCGGAGGATAAAATCTGGTGAGCAATTCAAAAAGCGATGATCAATACAGGGCTTTCATTCTGGATAATCTGCCAAGGGTTACAACTTTTTTCAAAACCGTTGATATTTCAGATGATGAGGCTCTTCAGGAAACGTTTGAGCGAGAAGATATCTCAGATTTAATAGACGCACTGTCAACGAAATTGAGTGTAAATTGTGATAGCTTTCATATGGATAATCATTTTCCATGGAAGCCAAAAACTTTTTTTACAAAAAAAAATAATAATGCTGGTAAAGTGCCATTGACCTTGAGAATGTTTATTGATTCGGCAAAAGCAGGACGATGGCTTTACAGTTAAAGTGCGGGCCACCATGCCTTGGTGGCCCCAGAAGGGCACGACAAGACTTCGCCTGACGATTACATACCTTTCTGATAACTTTACTTACAGTATGGGATTGAGCCAAGGATAGATTATGCTCGCAAGCTCGGTTACTAAAAAGCTGCACGGTATGCTGACCGTGGTGTTGTTACTGCTCGTAGGCGGTTACGCGGCCTATTACTATGTTTTTAAATCCCCACCTCACGATACCTTTGTGAGTAAACAAAAGCTGTCGGACAGCGTCTGGTTATACGTCACGAAATACGATGAGGGAAACGCAACTGTTTCAAATATTTATCGTTTTTACCTCGATAAAGACCTGGGAAACGGCGACGTAACCAATGCTTTGAAGGAGCGAGCGCCTTTTCTTGAAACGAATACTGATGCAGTGACAGCGACTGCCTACGGAAACACGGTAAATGTGAAAATGACCGGCAAGATCTATAACTTCACTAACTCAGATCTCTTTTACGAAAATGATGTAGCAGTGATGCCTGTTATTAACCTAACCGCTAATGGCGTAAGAGACTAACACTCGAGATTTTATGGGATGAAAGCTCAGACAAAGGAGTGTCAATGTACAAAAATTATTCAGTTATAGTCGTGGCCTTTTTACTTTCAGGCTGCCCAGGGCCTGGCGATAGAATTCCGCCTAAAGAGCCCGCTAATGTAACATTAAAAGATAACCAGATTTGTATTACTGCACCTGTCTATGCTGGGGAGTTCGTTTCTTCAGTCCAGTTCTCTGACGGAGAAAACAATAATCTTCTCAAGACATTAGAACATGACCCTGTGTATATCACTAACGGACAGTGTCTGCCAACATTTGGTTATGACTTCCAAAAGGGCCATACATATACCGTGTTTTATACAATTGAAAAAAACGCTACTGATAGCGGGCGTTACCTCTCCGCGGTTTTTTCTACAAAAAATGGTCTTCAGCAGATGAACCCATAAGCTGGCTCCACAGGCAAATCATTATCGAAATACCGGCATGCCACGAGGGCATAACCGGCTCATTTAGGGATTTACTTTACCAGGAGCGAAATCAGCGGGCTGCCTTCCCGAATAAAGAGCGGGATCGTTTCCAGTTCAGCAGGAACTGAAATACGCTGCCCGCCCTGATAGCACTCTCCCTGTAAATTGATCCACTGGTGGTCGCCCGGTAGCCAAACATCGCGCTGACGTTGACCGGCGTGCATAACCGGAGCGACCAGTAGATCACGGCCAAACAGATATTGATCTTCCACCTGCCAGCTTTGCGCCTCGTCGGGATAGTGCCAGAAGAGCGGACGCATGAGCGGATCGCCGTGGTGATGCGCATTGGCGTAAAGTTCATCAATATAGGGGCGTAGCGCTTCGCGGACGCCCAGCCAGCGCTGCATGATGGCGAAGTTTTCCTCACCGTAGCTCCACAGCTCGTTGGGCGAACCGCTATCGCATTGCGGAATACCGTGGCGATAGCTTTCCGGCGGCTGGATCCGCGGCTCGCGATAGCCGTGCATACGCAGGACCGGACAGAACACCGCCCACTGGAACCAGCGGATCAGCAGCTCGTGAAAGGCGGGATCGTGGATGTTGCCGCCCTGGAAACCGCCGATATCGGTGGTCCACCATGGAATGCCCGCCAGGCCCATGTTAAGCCCGGCAGCCAGCTGATTGCGGAACGAATGGAAAGAGGAGTGAACGTCCCCGGACCACGCGAGTACGCCGTAGCGTTGGCTGCCTGCCCAGCTACAGCGCACCAGGTTGACGATCTCCTTTTCGCCCTCTGCGCGCAGGCCATCGTAGAAACCCTGAGCAAAATCGCGCGGATAGCGGTTGCCCACTTCCAGTACCGGTCCAGCATGGTAGCGATAGTTATCGAAGTCATAGGCACGGTACTCCGGCTCGGCTTCATCCAGCCAGAACAGCTTGATCCCGTAGTCAAAATAGTTTTTCTTCACCGTATCCCAGACAAACTGCCGCGCCTGCGGGTGGGTAGCGTCAAAGAAGGTCGTGTTGCCCATAAAATCGAGGTTGATCTGCACGCCGCGATCGCTGGTCACCAGCCAGCCTTTGGCTTTCATCTGCGGAAATAGCGGGCTACGCGCTTCCACGGTCGGCCAGACCGAAACCATTAGCCTGATGCCCATTGATTCCAGCTCTTCTACCATCGCCCGCGGATCCGGCCAGTCGGTAGGATCGAAACACCAGGTTCCCTGATTCGGCCAGTGGAAGAAATCGATAACCATCACTGACAGCGGCAGGTTGCGTCGGTGATATTCGCGAGCGACGTCCAACACCTCCTGCTGGGTGCGGTAGCGCAATTTACACTGCCACAGACCGCTGATAAATTCCGGCGCGGCGGGCGGCGTACCGGTGGCTTTAGCATACTGGCGGGTCATCTCCATCACGGTATCACCAGCGGTTATCCAATAGTCCATCTCCTGGGTGACGCGGGCGGTCCATTGGCTGTGGTTTTTCGCAAAGCTAGCCTCGCCAATGGCCGGATTATTCCACAGCAGGCCATAGCCGAGGCTGGATTGGACAAACGGTACGCTGGCCTGCGAGTTACGCTGCGCCAGCTCCAGAGAGCAGCCTTTCAGATCCAGCCAGGGCTGCTGATACTGCCCCATGCCATACAACCGTTCTCCATTGCGGGCTTCAAAACGTACTGTCAGCTGATATTTACCGCCGGGCAGCGGTTTAAATTCTCGTCCATCCAGCTTCAGGGCGCTGACGTATTTGTCCTGGCTTTTTTCACTGGCACCGATGCCAACCGTAGAACGCTGTCGCCACATCTCCTCCAGCAGTAGATCGCCGTGCTGATTGTAAAATGCCAGCTGGCCCTTAAGGTTCAATACCGCGCTGATGTTGCCGTTGCGCAGAGTCAGGGTTTCAGCATCTCGCAAAATGTCGGCCTGGCATGATTCTGGCGTCAGCAGAGCGTGAGGCTCGGAAGTAAACGCCGGCGCGCAGGTGGCGCGTACCCGCAGACTATTCTTGCCCCAGGGCTCCAGACGTAAAATCTGTCGTTCGAAGCGCCATTCGATGGCGTTAGCGTGCTCAATTAATTCGCTCATGGAGAGGTCATCCTTTCACAAAAGATTGCATTTTAGCCAAATTGATTTCCTGCATGGTCTGGTCATCAAGCTTGTACCAGCGCAGCGTGGCGAAAGCCGCCAGAGAGAGCAGTCCGGGAACGATGGTGAAGAGGGCGACGATACTGTGCATGGCCAGCGACGTCTGTTCCGGCGCGTTGGCGACGTAGCCGCTGAAGGCCAGGGTCCAGCCGACGATGGCACCGCTGAGCGCCATTCCCAGTTTGAGGACGGCGAGGAAGGTGGAGAAAATGATGCCATCCATACGTTTGCCCTGACGCCATTCGCCGTAGTCGGCAACGTCGGCCATCATTACCCACATCAGCGTGGTGGTCGCCTGATAGAGCGTCGAGACGATAAACGTTAGCGGAACCAGGACGAAAACGGATTTCGGTGCAAAGAACAGGGCGATGCTGAGCACACCGGCCAGTACCGCACAGTAGCCGAACATCTGAACTTTATTGAAATTGCGGGTCAGACGCTTGGCCAGCAGGCTACCGGCGGCTTTACCAAGGATGTGCGCAGCGAGCATCCACATGAAATAGCTGGCGCTGCCGAGGTAATAGGTGACGAAGTACATCATCGCCCCGAGGCGGATGACGCCAAAGCCAATGTTGGTTATCACGAGCACTGCGACGACCCGCCATTGATCGTTACGCAGCAGATCCCGTAGTTCGGCAAGGTAGTTGTTGTGAGTGGCGGGCGCTTTAATACGTTCGCGGGTATTGGCAAAGCAGATCCAGAACATAACTACCGCCGCACTGGCCATAATCGCCATTGCCCAGCGATAGCCTGCCAGCTTATCCGCTCCGCCCAGGTACTCCGCCAGCGGCATCATGAAGAATGTCGACATGGCGCCGCCAAGCGTAGCAAGGAAGAAGCGCCAGGACTGTAGGGAGATGCGCTCGTCGTTATCAGGGGTAATCACCGCGCCCATCGAGCAGTAGGGGATATTGATGGCGGTATACATCAGCATCATAAAGGTGTAGCTAACGCTGGCGAAAATCATTTTACCTGTCATATCCAGCGATTGCGGTACGGCATAGGTCAGGAGGCAGCTCAGGCCAAAAGGTAGGGCCAGCCACAGCATCCATGGGCGAAATTTTCCCCAGCGGGAACGGGTACGGTCGGCCATATAGCCCATCGCAGGGTCGATAATGGCATCGGCGGTGCGGGCAAACAGAAACATGGTTCCGACGAATGCGGCCGGTAGACCCACTACATCGGTATAGTAAAACGTGAGAAAGATAATCACGTTATCCAAACCAACATGGCTAGCCATATCCCCAAGGCCATAACTGATCTTTTCTTTACGGGTAACTTTAGTTGTCATTGATGTCACCAGGTGTCGTTAAGGTACGGGTTCTGTAATCAGGAACAATAGTGTGGTTGAAGCGGGAAGGTTAACAATTGCGGGATTTAACATCTGGGTTACGTAAAGTGCTTTCCGTGATACCGGTAACAAGATTGCTGGCATCGAATGCAACGCTATCTGGACAGGTTCAGCAGCATTACAGTAGGTCAAGATCGGCCTGGAGGTACTTGATAAGTTGAAGGTAGGGTTCATTCAGGAGAGAATGTCACAACGTTTAAAAAGTTTCTCTTATCTTAGCGAAGGGAGATATCGATCCGGCGCTATTGAGGCAATTGCTAGTGGCAGTAAAAGATAAATTTAACCCGATTATAAAAATTGCATTATTCATTTTAATTATGTTTCTTGTGGCTAAATGGGTGCCCTACGATGGGGTAGTGAGTGCTATTACGGAACGGTTTGATTTTGAAGGCGCACAGCGATTTACCGCTGCTATCGAGGGGGAGCCAAATCCCGAGGCATGGGAGGCGGTGTCCGATTACTTCAGCCTTTTAATTAATACGCTAATTAGCATCCCGTTACTGAGTGCACTAATAACGGCATACCATATTGCCGTTAAACGCAGCACGGTTGGTCATCATGCGAAAAAGTGGATGACGTCTACAGTCCGGCGATTTCTGAAGGTATTCTTGTATACCTGGCTGTTCTGGATCGTTTTTCGGGTTATGCCTTATGAGTCGTTGGTTAACGGTTTGCAAAGCACGGCCGTTTACATCGCAATCTTTATTATCAACATCGCTATTACTACTGCTGCGTATGTCTTGATTGTGAGGCTCATTAAAAAAGAGAAGTTAAATTACGCTAACCTCACGTATAAATGACCTAAGGTAAGACAGTCAAACACCATCGCTTCCCCGCAACCCATACTGTTCAAACTCAATGACTTCCCGTACCTTTACCAGCGCGCTGCGCAGGTTATCCATAGACACCGAGCCTAGTGCAATGCGAATGGCCTGCGGCACGCTTGCTGAAACCGAGAATGGCTCGGCGGTGGATACCGAAATATTATTATCCATTAACGCTTTTACCACCCGGTCGGCTCTGGCCTCTTCCGCCAGCGGCAGCCAAATAAAATAGGAATCGGGATGCGTAATACAGGGGAGATGACCCAGACACTCTCTTGCTACGGACTGGCGCAGCCTGGCATCGCGGCGCTTAAGCGTCTCAAACCGCGAAACGGTACCGTCCTCAATCCAGTTGCAAACCAGCGTTGTCATCAGCGAAGGCGTATTCCACGCCGTGGCCCTTATTGCCCGCTCAAGCGCAGGTCGATAGTGAGCAGGGCAGATGGCAACGCCTACGCGCAGCCCGGTGGCAACGTTTTTGGAAAAGCCGGTGATATAGACCGTTCTTTCTGGAGCAAAGACAGCAAGGGGCGGAGGTGGGTGTCGGATCAAATACGCGTAGGCAGCATCTTCAATAATAAGCAGATCATGCTGCCGGGCAATGTCGGCAATCGCTTTTCGTTGCTGGCGATCCAGTACCCAGCCAAGAGGATTATGCAGCGTCGGCATGGCGTAAATAGCCCGCACCTGCCGCCGGGTACAGAGCTGGCGCAGCGCCTGCAGATCCGGTCCCTCGGCAGTGCAGGGAATGGCAACCAGTTCAAGATGACAGAGTGCCGCTAAGGCTTTAAAACCGGAATAGGTTAGCGCATCTACGGCGACGACATCACCGGGTTTGAGCAGGGCCATCGCGGTGATGGTCAGCCCGTGCTGGGCACCGTTAACGATAAGCACATTCTCTGCGTCAGGGCGAAAACCGCGTTGGGTCAGGTGACGGGCGATAATTTCTCGCTCCGCCAGCCGTCCCGCATGGGGTTGATAGCGAAGGTGGGATTCGATATCCCCGCCCGCCGCCATCTGTCTGAGCGCGTCGCGCAGTCGCTCCCCTTGACCCGGCAGGGAGGGATAGTTGAAGTTCAGATCCAGCACGTTTGTGGCAACGGCGAGTTGATCCACGCCGTGTCCGGGCGGCAGAGAGATATCCCTGACAAAGGTGCCTCGTCCGGTTTCACCGCTGACCAGCCCCATTGCTTCCAGCTCGCGATATACCCGGGTCGCCGTCACCAGCGAGATATGCTCGGTTAACGCAAGCTGTCGGTGCGTGGGTAATTGGCTACCTGCTGTAATTTTGCCGGAGCGTATAGCCTCAGCAAAATTATCTACGATCGATTTATAGCGCGCCTTCATGACATGTATCTATGACAATTTTTTGATTGTACTGGATTAAGCAAACTACCATCCCGCTATTCATGACTCAAGCTGATAGAGAGTGGTAAAAAATGGTTAATGCAGTTGCGCATAAAGCGGGATCGGGCTGGCTCAGCGGTTTGCTTGGGGTGATTATCTTCAGCGGCTCGTTGCCCGCTACCCGCGTTGCCGTACTTGATATGGATCCCTTTTTTCTGACGTTCCTGCGCGCGTCGATTGCCGGTATTCTGGCAACCGCGCTGATCGTTACCTTTCGTGAAAAGCGTCCGCTTCGGTCGCAGCTTATGCCGTTGGTTATCGTTGCGCTGGGCGTGGTGGTTGGCTTTCCGCTGCTGACGGCGCTGGCATTGCAGCACGTTACCTCCGCGCACTCCATTGTCTTTCTGGGCCTGCTGCCGCTGACTACGGCGATTTTTGGCGTGCTGCGCGGCGGCGAGCGTCCACGGCCTGCTTTTTGGATCTTCTCCGTGCTGGGCAGCCTGCTGGTGATCGGCTTTGCCCTGTCGCAACATGCCTCTGCGTCGTTGACGGGAGATCTCCTGATGTTCGCGGCCATTATTGTCTGCGGACTGGGCTATGCCGAAGGGGCAAAGCTGACGCGGGAGCTGGGGGGCTGGCAGGTCATTAGCTGGGCGCTGATCGTTGCGCTGCCCTTCATGCTGATCGCCTCGTTTACCACGCGGCCAGAATCGTTTAGCGCCGTCTCTACGCCAACCTGGGTTGCGCTAGGCTACGTATCGCTGTTTAGCATGCTTATTGGGTTTATCTTCTGGTACAAAGGATTGGCAATGGGCGGCATCGCCACTGTAGGACAGCTACAACTGCTGCAGCCGTTCTTTGGGCTTGGCTTATCCGCCGTGCTGCTGCACGAAACTGTCGATCCGCCGATGCTCGCCAGCACGCTGGGTGTTATTCTGTGCGTGGCCGGATCGCGAAAGTTTTCCGGGTAATCAGGGTGTTAACGTATTGGAGTTTCTCAATGATAACGATAAATAGCGCCAGACTTACCTGCACGCAGATTACAGAGCGCGACTGGGACTTTTTCCACGCGCTACAGACAGATCCGCAGGTAATGTATTACGTGGCGGATATGCCGTCAGACGAAGAGATCCGTGCCGCTTTTGCGTCACGGTTGCCGCTCTGGTCACCCCAAAGCCCGCACTGGCTGTGCCTCGTGGTTTCTGACAAAGCCAGCGGAAAAAAGCTGGGCGTGACGGGCTATATCCATCGCGATAGCGACTGCGCCGAAGTCGGTTTTTTATTTGCGCCCGATGCCCAGGGGCAAGGCTACGGAACAGAATCTCTGCAAGCCGTCTGCGATTACGCCTTCCGCGAGGGCGGAATCAACCGTCTTATTGCCACCGTGACCGCAGGCAATCTCGCTTCCCGCAGCCTGCTGGAAAAGGTGGGCTTCACCCTGGAGAAGGAGCTGCACGAAAGCTACCGGCTACGGGAGCAACTGCATAATGACTGGCTGTTTGGGCTGACGCGTAACGCCTGAGGGGGCCGCGCCTCCCGCCTTTTACCCTTGCTCCAACCCTTTCCCCGCACAAAACGACAAATTTGCAACGACGCTAACTCTATATTTTTTTTGTGATCGTTGTAACATTGTTTCGAAATTGTTGTAAAACACCGTTTCAATTGTACATTTGTCTATGTCAGGGGAATCATGCTTAACAAAATAACAAGTATTGTCATCGCGCTCATTGGGCTCGCGATGCTCTATATGGGGGCGAAGCTGCTGCTGGTCGGTGGCTCGCCATTCTACGCGGTGATGGCCGTGGGGCTCATTGCCACCGCCGTGACGCTCTACCTGAACAAACGCATTGCGCTTAGCCTCTACGCGGTGCTGATGTGGATTGTTCTGGCCTGGATCATCTACGAGGTCGGCTTCGATAAGTGGCAGTGGATCCCGCGCGGCGATCTGATTGGCGTCATCGGCCTCTGGCTGGCGATGCCGTGGGTGGTTCGTCCGCTATTCCGTGCCAATGGCGAAGGGGAGCGTCGCTTCCATCCTTTCCTCGGCGGTACCGTAGCGGTGATGATCGCCCTGGTGATCGGCCTCTGCTTCTACGATCCGTATCCGCAAGAAGGCACTATTACTACTGCACGTAATGCCTCCAGCGCTGACGTCGCGGAAAACAACTGGACCGCCTACGGTGGCACTACCAACGGCCTGCGCTTCTCTAAGCTCAACCAGATCAATAAAGATAACGCCAGCGATCTGGAAGTAGCCTGGACCTACCACACCGGCGACCTGCGCGATAGCAAAGACGCGACGGAATACACCTTCGAGGCGACGCCGCTGAAGGTTAACAATGCGCTCTACTTCTGTACGCCGCACAATGAAGTTCACGCTCTCGATCCGCAGACCGGGGCGCTTAAGTGGAAATACGTTCCTGAGAAGGATCGCTCCTACCTCCAGCAGCACCAGACCTGCCGTGGCGTAAGCTACTACGACGGCAGCGCAGCCGCGCAGAACAGCAGCGCAGCCCAGCCGGCAGCGACGAACGCTGCACCGGCAGCCTGTACTCGCCGCATCTTCAACGCCACTACCGATGCAAAACTGATCGCACTGGATGCCGATACCGGTAAACCGTGCGCCGATTTTGGTACTAACGGCATTGTCGATCTGCATGACAACATGGGCACCGTTCGTCCGCACGCGCTGATGCAAACCGCTGCTCCGCTGGTCGCCGGTAAGCTGGTGATCCTCGGCGGCTCCGTGATGGATAACGGCTATAACAGCGGTAACCCGTCTGGCGTGATCCGTGCCTTTGACGCCGAAACCGGTCGTCTGGTCTGGAACTTCGATCCGGCAAATCCTGAGAATACCCAGCCGATTGCCGCCGGGCAGACCTTCCCGCAGGATACTCCTGTGGCCTGGGCTACCCTTAGCGCCGACCTGAAAAACGGCTTGGTCTACGTGCCGTTTGGCAACGCCTCGCCGGATGAAGTCGGTACCCAGCGCGATCCGCAGAGCAACACCGAGAAATTCCGCGACACGCTGGTGGCGCTGGATCTCAATACCGGTGCGTTCAAGTGGCGTTTCCAGTCCTCGAAGCATGACCTGTGGGACCGCGATAACCCGTCCCAGCCGTCGCTGCTGGATATCGACTACCAGGGCAAAAAGCAGCCTGTCGTTATTCTGCCGACCAAAACCGGCAACCTGTTTGTGCTTAACCGTCTGACCGGGGAGCCTGTCTACCCGATCAACCAGCAGAAAGTATCGACCGAAGGCGGCATCACCGGGGAGAACTTCTCGCCGACCCAGCCGGTCTCCGCGCTGAACTTTATTCCCGATCCGCTGAGCGAAAAAGCGATGTGGGGGATCACGCCGTTCGATCAGATGGCCTGCCGTATCGATTTCAAATCGCTGCGCTACGACGGTAACCCGTGGACACCGGCCACCGAAGGCGGCTCCATTGTCTTCCCGGGTAACATCGGCGTGTTTAACTGGGGGTCGGTGGCTATCGATCCGGAGCGTCAGATCCTGATCGCTTCGCCAGTGCGTCTGGCCTATAAATACAACCTGATCAAACGTACCCCACAGACAGAAGAAGAGCGTCTGTTTACCAAGGAGAACTCGCCGTACTGGAACGAGAACTTCCAGGGGACTTACGCGATCCACATTCAGCAGCTCTCTTCCGATCTGGGCATTCCGTGTATTGCTCCACCGTGGGGCCGCATGGTGGGTGTCGATCTGACCACCGGTAAAACGGAGTGGATGCGTCGAGTAGGGACGACCAAAAACCTCAACACCACCTTCCTGCCAGGGCGTTTCCCAATCGGCTTCCCGATGGGGATGGTCGCTCACGGCGGTCCGCTGGTGACGGCGGGTGACGTGGTGTTCCACGGCGCAACGGCGGATAACTTCTTCCGCGCCTACGACATCAACACCGGTAAGCTGCTGTGGCAGACCGAGCTGCCAGCAGGCGGTCAGGCGACTCCGGCGACCTACCTGGGTAGTGATAACAAGCAGTACGTAGTTATTGCCGCAGGCGGTCACGGCTCGCTGGGCACCAAAGGCGGCGACGCTGTGGTGGCCTACCGTCTGAAGTAATCTTTACCCTCTCTGCTACGGGTCAGCTGACCCGTAGCATTTTATATGCATTCATGGATCCCTGTGCCGGGAATCAAACTTAAAACTCTATTACATAAAGCCTGATTTTTTGTTTGAAAGATAATTCCTTACCTTTCCTTGGGTAATCAGCGCATGTTAGCAGGCTATATTATTTGATATGGCTTATTAGTATGCGTGATTAGCTATAAGCTATATTTCCTTATTAACCGCTTTAAAACATAGAATGTAATAACCATGATAAGCGTAAAGCTCCAGCGGCCAATTAGGAAACCATAAGTATAGCTATCTACGGGCGTATCAAAAGCTAACGAAAGCATCAACATAATATTCAAGGCTGCTGATAACACTCCAAGTAGCGCTGACAGAGTTATACCTGACCATAGTAAAAAAACTATTGCTTTCTTCATTATTTGGATACGTCTTTATCTGAACAAGGTGACAAAGATACCTTAAGCTTTTCTCACCTATAAGTAAAACAAACCATTGTTGCTTAGTGAAATTAATTTATAAGTTAAGTATATCTAACAAATATAGAGCCTCATTTTCACTTTTAATGCGGTTTTGCCTGATTCTGATAATCATACGCAAAAGATTGCTTATGCCTCGCCGTGTTTTGTCTACGATTGCCTATACCGTAACTCAAAAAAGGGGTATTGCGCATGGCTTTACGTTCATTAGGCACGACGGGATTACACATTCCACCGCTGGTTTTTGGCGGTAACGTCTTTGGCTGGACCGTTGATGAGAAGCAGAGCTTCACTCTGCTGGATGCGCTGCTGGAGCGCGGCCTGACCGCTATCGACACCGCTGACGTCTACTCTGCCTGGGCACCGGGTAACAAAGGTGGCGAATCCGAAACGATCCTTGGCAAGTGGTTCGCTGCCCACCCTGGCGCACGGGAAAAGATCACCCTGTTTACCAAAGTGGGATCCGACCTTGGCGAGCCGGGGAAAAAAGGGCTCTCTGCCCGCTGGATCGAGCAGGCGGTTGATGACTCCCTGAAGCGCCTGCAAACGGACTATATCGATCTCTACTTTTCCCACTGGCCAGACGACAGCACGCCGTATGAGGAGACCCTCGGCGCCTATGAGAAGCTGCTGAAGGCGGGCAAGATCCGCGCGGTTGGTGCATCCAACCTCAATGCATCGCAGCTAGAGGCCTCACTTAAGGCAGCCGATGCCAATGGCCTGCCGCGCTATCAGGTGCTACAGCCGGAGTATAATCTCTACGATCGCGACGGCTTTGAAGGCGAATTGCAGGAGCTGGTGGTGCGGGAGAATATCGGCGTGGTGACCTACTTCAGCCTGGCCTCCGGCTTCCTCTCCGGGAAGTATCGCAGCGAGAAGGATCTGGGCCAAAGCCAGCGCGGCGAGGGCGTTGGTAAATACCTTAACCCGCGTGGCTACGCCATTCTGGAGGGGCTGGACAGCGTTGCAGAGAAGCACAACGTCAAGCCTGCCCAGGTGGCGCTTGCCTGGCTGATTAGCCGCCCCGGCGTAACCGCGCCTATCGCCAGCGCGACCAAAATTGAGCACATCGACGGCTTTGTTGAGGCCATCAATCTTCAACTCACGCCGGACGATATTCTCGCCCTGGATAACGCTGGCGCATAACGCGTTCTCTCTGCCCGGTGTTTATCACCGGGCGCTCTATCTGCGGTGGATATTGCCGCGCCGCGCAAAAGCTAAGCCATTTAAATTCTTTGTCATTACCGCTGTTTTCTCACATCGTTTGCGCTATCTGACGAGCAAGCTGAGTAGAGGAAAACGATGGCGAAAAGCACCGCTGGCTGGCTGCACGAGCAGCAGCGCGACTGGGTTCGACAGCGCGCCCGCTCTTGGCTGTGGCGCAGCGAGCTGCCGACCTGGATGTTGATCGTCGCGATCTACGGCGGCTGGTTTGCGACGCTGGCGTTCTGGCAAACGCTGGGGCTGCTGCCCGCCACGCTGCTGCTGATCTGGTTCACCACCTGGTACATGTCGCTCCAGCATGAGCTGATCCACGGCCACCCCACGCGCTATCCACGGGTGAACCAACTGCTGGGGCTAATGCCGCTGGCGATCTGGTATCCGTATGGCCTCTATCGCGATGCGCACCTGGCGCACCACCGTACCCATCTGCTCACCCAGCCGGAGGACGATCCCGAGTCCTACTACATTCCCGAGTGGCGCTGGCGGCGCTATGCGCCCTGGCAGCGCAAGCTGATTGCGCTGCGCAACACCTTCCCCGGCCGCCTGCTGCTGGCCCCGGCGCTGGATATCATCCAGCTGGTGGGCGGGATGCTGACCTCATTTCGCCAGCTGGATCGTCGGGCGATGGCGATGTGGATCGTGCACGGTATCCTGCTGGCGGTAACCTTTGCCTGGCTGGTGCACTGCGAATTCTCGATCCTCTACTTCGTACTGGCGGTCAGCTATCCGGCGCTGGCGCTGACGAAGGTGCGATCTTTTCTGGAGCATCGGGCGGATAACGATCTGCTGGCGCGCTCGGTGATCAACGAGGCGTCGCTGCCGTGGCGGGTGCTGTTCCTGAATCTGAACTACCATTCTGTGCATCACGATCTGCCGGGCGTGCCCTGGTACGGACTTCGCAACGTTTATCTGCGCGATCGGGCAAGCTATCAGCAGCGCAACGGCGGCTTTCTGGTGCGCGGCTACGGCGAGTGGCTGCGGCACTTTTTATGCCGCTCGGTGAACGTCAATGTTCACCCCGGCTTTAGCAAGGCGAACGGTAATGAGCAATAAGATTGCGTTTCCAATGTATGACCTGCACCGCCCGGATAGCGAGGCGCTGATCCAGGCTGTGCAGGATCTGCTGGCGGCAAGGGGTGTTGCCGTCACACCGGTCTGGCCGCAGGAGGATCTGCTGAGCCACTGGCAGGATGACGAGCTGCTGCTCAGCCAGGCGTGTGGCTATCCGCTGGTCACGCAGCTAAAGGAGGTGCAGACGGTGGGCTGCTTTCACTACTCTGCTCCGGGCTGCGAAGGCATCCGCTACCGCAGCCTGCTGGTGGTGCGCCAGCGTGACAGACATAAAACGCTGGCGGATTTTCGCGGCAGCCGTGCGGTCTGCAATGCACCTGACTCCCAGTCGGGCTACAACGTGTTTATGCAGATGGCTGCCCCGCTGGCGCAGCAGGGGATCTTCTTTAATGAGGTTATCTTCAGCGGCAGCCACCGCCAGTCGCTGGTTGAGATCGGCGAGGGCAGAGCGGATATTGCGGCCATCGACTGTGTGACCTTTGCTCTGCTCCAGCGCCATGCGCCACAGTTAATCTCTAACCTTGCCGTTATGGGGGCAAGCCGCGCCGCGCCGGGGCTGCCGTTGATTACCGCCAAAAACACGCCACCGTCACGCATTGCGCTGCTGCGCGATGCGCTGCGCCAGCTGGTGAGCGATCCGGCGTATCGCACCCTGTGTACAGCGCTGTTGATCAGCGGCTTTAGCGAGGTTTCACGCCAGGATTACGCGTCCCTCCTCACTGGCGATTATCCACAGCCGTAAATAGTCCTTTCTATTTTCCACTATTTTTCACCAATCCAATGCGCAGTAGAGTTCATCCATGCCCTGACGATGCGGTGACGGGCAATCCCGATACTCACTATTAAACAGGTAAGGAACAAGAAGATGAACAAACAACTCGACGGTAAAATTGCACTGGTCACCGGCGGTACAAGCGGCATTGGTCTGGCAACTGCGCAGGTGCTGGCGGCTCAGGGTGCACAGGTCTTTATTACCGGGCGTCGTCAGGCCGAGCTGGACGCGGCGGTAGATGCCATCGGCGCGGCGGCAACCGGCATTCGTGCCGATGCCTCTAAGCTGACGGAGCTGGACGCGGTCTATGCCCAGATTGCGAAACAGGCCGGGCGGCTGGACATTCTGTTTGCCAACGCCGGGGGCGGTGACATGCAGCCGCTGGGTGCCATCAGCGAAGAGCATTTTGACCGTATCTTTGGCACCAACGTGCGCGGCGTGGTGTTCACGGTGCAGAAGGCGCTGCCGCTGCTGGTGGATGGCGCATCGGTGATTTTAACCGGATCGACCACCTCCGTTAAGGGCACCGCCAGCTTCAGCGTCTACAGCGCCAGCAAGGCCGCCGTACGCAACTTTGCCCGCTCGTGGGCGCTGGATCTGAAAGATCGCGGCATTCGCGTCAACGTGGTCAGCCCCGGCCCGGTTCGTACCCCTGGCCTCGGTGAGCTGGTGCCGGATGAGCATCGTCAGGGACTGTTTGACGCCCTCGCTGCCCAGGTGCCGTTAGGCCGCCTCGGTGAGCCGGAGGAGATTGGGAAAGTAGTCGCATTTCTTGGCTCTGACGCGGCCAGCTTTATCAACGGCGCAGAGCTGTTCGTGGATGGCGGTATGGCGCAGATCTAAAGGCACAGCGTCTCATGCGTCGATCAATGTAAAACTACTTCAGAACCTGGCGAGAGCTATCCGCGCGGTCTACGGTTAACTGATACTAAAAGACAATATAGCGGGTAACCTTGCAATGGTGAGTGGCAGTAAAGCGGGCACTTCGCCTCATCGCGAAATTGAAGTAATGAGACAATCCATTGACGATCACCTGGCTGGCCTGTTACCTGAAACTGACAGCCAGGATATTGTCAGCCTTGCGATGCGTGAAGGCGTCATGGCACCGGGCAAACGGATCCGTCCGCTGCTGATGCTGCTGGCCGCCCGTGACCTCCGCTACCAGGGCAGTATGCCCACGCTGCTCGATCTCGCCTGTGCCGTTGAACTCACCCATACCGCGTCGCTGATGCTCGACGATATGCCCTGCATGGATAACGCCGAGCAACGCCGTGGTCAGCCCACGACCCACAAAAAATTTGGTGAGAGCGTGGCGATCCTTGCCTCCGTTGGGCTGCTCTCTAAAGCCTTTGGCCTGATCGCCGCCACCGGCGATCTGCCGGGGGAGAGGCGTGCTCAGGCGGTCAACGAGCTCTCTACCGCCGTGGGCGTGCAGGGCCTGGTGCTGGGACAGTTTCGCGATCTCAACGACGCCGCCCTCGACCGTACCCCTGACGCTATCCTCAGCACCAACCACCTCAAGACCGGCATTCTGTTCAGCGCGATGCTGCAGATCGTTGCCATTGCTTCCGCCTCGTCGTCGAGCACGCGAGAGACCCTGCACGCCTTCGCTCTCGACTTCGGCCAGGCGTTTCAGCTGCTGGACGATCTGCGTGACGATCATCCGGAAACCGGTAAAGATCGCAACAAGGACGCGGGAAAATCGACGCTGGTCAACCGGCTGGGTGCAGATGCAGCCCGGCAAAAGCTGCGCGAGCATATTGATTCCGCCGACAAACACCTCACTTTTGCCTGTCCGCAGGGCGGCGCCATCCGACAGTTTATGCATCTGTGGTTTGGTCATCACCTTGCCGACTGGTCACCGGTGATGAAAATCGCCTGATACTGCCCTTCCGGGTTCAAGCCGTACATAACGATGGAACCACATTACAGGAGTAGTGATGAATGAAGGACGAGCGCCTTGTTCAGCGTAAAAACGATCATCTGGATATCGTTCTCGACCCCCGTCGCGCCGTAACCCAGGCCAGCGCTGGCTTTGAGCGCTGGCGCTTTACCCACTGCGCCCTGCCGGAGCTGAATTTTAGCGACATCACGCTGGAAACCACCTTCCTTAATCGGCAGCTACAGGCTCCGCTGCTGATCAGCTCCATGACCGGCGGCGTTGAGCGCTCGCGCCATATCAACCGCCACCTCGCCGAGGCGGCGCAGGTGCTAAAAATTGCGATGGGGGTGGGCTCCCAGCGCGTCGCCATTGAGAGCGACGCGGGCTTAGGGCTGGATAAAACCCTGCGGCAGCTGGCCCCTGACGTACCGCTGCTGGCGAACCTCGGCGCGGCGCAGCTGAGCGGCAGGAAAGGTATCGACTACGCCCGACGGGCCGTGGAGATGATCGAGGCGGATGCCCTGATTGTGCACCTCAACCCGCTGCAGGAGGCGCTACAGCCCGGCGGCGATCGCGACTGGCGCGGACGGTTGGCGGCCATCGAAACCCTGGTCCGCGAGCTGCCCGTTCCGCTGGTGGTGAAAGAGGTGGGAGCAGGGATCTCCCGTGCCGTAGCCGGACAGCTGATCGACGCTGGCGTTACCGTGATTGACGTCGCGGGTGCGGGCGGTACCAGCTGGGCCGCCGTTGAAGGCGAGCGGGCGGCCACCGAGCAGCAGCGCAGCGTAGCCAACGTCTTTGCCGACTGGGGGATCCCCACCGCTGAGGCACTGGTTGAGATCGCCGAGGCCTGGCCGCAGATGCCCCTCATTGCCTCGGGCGGTATTAAGAACGGCGTCGACGCAGCGAAAGCGCTGCGGCTCGGCGCGTGCATGGTAGGGCAGGCCGCCGCCGTGCTCGGCAGCGCAGGCGTCTCCACGGAGAAGGTGATCGATCACTTCAACGTGATTATTGAGCAGATGCGGGTTGCCTGCTTCTGCACCGGCAGCCGCAGCCTGAGCGAGCTACGGCAGGCGGATATCCGCTATCTGCGGAATACGCCATGAGCCATTTTGCTATCGTGGCACCGCCGCTCTACAGCCACGCGGTGGCGCTGCATGCCCTGGCGCTAGAGCTAGCCCAACGCGGCCATCGGGTGACCTTTCTCACCGGCAACGTCGCCTCGCTGGCCGAGCAGGAAACGGAGCGGGTGGCGTTCTATCCGCTTCCCGCTAGCGTGCAACAGGCCCAGCGCAACGTCCAGCAGCAAAGCAATGGCAACCTGCTGCGGCTGATTGCGGCCATGTCATCCCTGACCGATGCGCTCTGCCAGCAGCTGCCCGCTATTTTGCAGCGGCTGGCGGTGGACGCGCTGATCGTTGATGAGATGGAGCCCGCCGGGAGCCTGGTCGCCGAGGCGCTGGGACTGCCGTTTATCTCAATTGCCTGCGCGCTGCCGGTCAACCGCGAGCCCGGTCTGCCGCTGCCGGTGATGCCGTTTCACTACGCCGAGGATAAGAGAGCCCTGCGGCGTTTTCAGGTCAGCGAACGCATCTACGATGCGCTGATGTACCCGCACGGGCAGACGATCCTGCGCCACGCCCAGCGCTTTGGTTTGCCGGAGCGCAGGCGTCTCGACGAGTGTCTCTCGCCGCTGGCGCAGATTAGCCAGTCCGTTCCGGCCCTCGACTTCCCACGCCGGGAGCTGCCGGACTGTTTTCACTACGTTGGGGCGCTGCGCTACCAGCCGCCACCGCAGGTAGAACGCTCGCCGCGCAGCACGCCGCGGATCTTTGCCTCGCTGGGTACCCTCCAGGGCCACCGTCTACGCCTGTTTCAGAAGATCGCCCGAGCCTCTGCCAGCGTGGGGGCGGAGGTGACCATTGCCCACTGCGATGGCCTGACCCAGGCTCAGGCCGACTCGCTCTATGCCTGCGGTGCGACGGAGGTGACCAGCTTTGTCGACCAGCCGCGCTACGTTGCTGAGGCGAATCTGGTGATCACCCACGGCGGTCTCAATACCGTGCTGGATGCGCTGGCGGCCGCCACGCCGGTGCTGGCGGTGCCGCTCTCTTTTGACCAGCCCGCCGTGGCTGCCCGGCTGGTCTATAACGGGCTGGGCCGCCGGGTATCGCGCTTTGCCAGACAGCAGACCCTGGCGGATGAGATTGCCCAACTGCTGGGGGATGAGACGCTGCATCAGCGTCTGGCGACGGCCCGCCAGCAGCTTAACGACGCTGGGGGCACGCCCCGCGCGGCGACCCTGATTGAACAGGCCATAGCAGGGAGTGAAAGCGTATCGTGAGGGATCTGATTTTAGTCGGCGGTGGCCTGGCCAACGGGCTGATCGCCTGGCGACTGCGTCAACGCTACCCGCAGCTTAACGTGCTGCTGATTGAGGCCGGGGAGCAGATTGGCGGGAACCATACCTGGTCATTCCATGAAGACGATCTTACCCCCGAGCAGCACGCCTGGCTGGCCCCGCTGGTGGCCCACGCCTGGCCGGGCTATGAGGTGCAGTTTCCCGATCTTCATCGTCGGCTTGCGCGCGGCTACTACTCCATTACGTCAGAGCGTTTTGTCGAGGCGCTGCATCAGGCGCTGGGGGAGAACATCTGGCTAAACTGTCCGGTGAGCGAGGTGTTACCCAATAGCGTGCGGCTGGCTAACGGCGAGGCGCTGCTGGCCGGAGCGGTGATTGACGGACGCGGCGTGACCGCCAGTTCGGCGATGCAGACCGGCTATCAGCTCTTTCTTGGTCAGCAGTGGCGGCTGAGCCAGCCCCACGGTCTGACCGTGCCGATCCTGATGGACGCCACGGTGGCGCAGCAGCAGGGTTATCGCTTTGTCTACACGCTGCCGCTCTCCGCCGACACGCTGCTGATCGAGGATACGCGCTACGCCAACACCCCGCAGCTTGATGATAACGCTCTGCGTCAAACCATTACCGACTATGCTCACAGCAAAGGGTGGCAGCTGGCCCAGCTTGAACGCGAGGAGTCCGGCTGTCTGCCGATTACCCTGGCGGGCGACATCCATGCTCTGTGGGCCGATGCGCCAGGCGTGCCGCGCGCGGGGATGAGGGCGGGGCTGTTTCACCCCACCACCGGATACTCACTGCCGCTGGCGGTGGCTCTCGCCGACGCGATTGCAGATAGCCCGCGGCTGAGCAGCGTTCCGCTCTATCAGCTCACCCGGCAGTTTGCCGAACGCCACTGGCGCAGGCAGGGATTTTTCCGCCTGCTGAACCGGATGCTCTTCCTGGCGGGACGCGAGGAGAACCGCTGGCGGGTGATGCAGCGCTTCTATGGGCTGCCGGAGCCCACCGTAGAGCGCTTTTACGCCGGTCGGCTCTCTCTCTTCGATAAGGCCCGCATTTTGACGGGCAAGCCGCCGGTTCCGCTGGGCGAAGCCTGGCGCGCGGCGCTGAACCATTTTCCTGACAGACGAGATAAAGGATGAAAAAAACCGTTGTGATTGGCGCAGGCTTTGGTGGCCTGGCGCTGGCGATTCGCCTGCAGGCGGCAGGGATCCCAACCGTACTGCTGGAGCAGCGGGACAAGCCCGGCGGTCGCGCCTACGTCTGGCATGACCAGGGCTTTACCTTTGACGCCGGGCCGACGGTGATCACCGATCCCACCGCGCTTGAGGCTCTGTTTACCCTGGCCGGCAGGCGCATGGAGGATTACGTCAGGCTGCTGCCGGTAAAACCCTTCTACCGGCTCTGCTGGGAGTCCGGGAAGACCCTGGACTATGCCAACGACACCGCCGAGCTTGAGGCGCAGATTACCCAGTTTAATCCCCGTGACGTCGAGGGCTACCGGCGCTTCCTGGCTTACTCCCAGGCGGTATTTCAGGAGGGCTATCTGCGCCTCGGCAGCGTGCCGTTTCTCTCTTTTCGCGACATGCTGCGCGCCGGGCCGCAGCTGCTTAAGCTTCAAGCGTGGCAGAGCGTGTACCAGTCGGTTTCGCGCTTTATCGAGGATGAGCACTTGCGTCAGGCCTTCTCCTTCCACTCTCTGCTGGTGGGCGGTAACCCTTTCACCACCTCGTCCATCTACACCCTGATCCACGCCCTTGAGCGGGAGTGGGGGGTCTGGTTCCCCGAGGGCGGCACCGGGGCGCTGGTGAACGGCATGGTGAAGCTGTTTACCGATCTGGGCGGGGAGATGGTGCTCAACGCCCGGGTCGAAGAGCTGGTGGTAACCGATAACCGCGTAAACCAGGTCCGGCTGGCGGACGGTCGTACCTTTGACGCCGACGCCGTGGCCTCGAACGCTGACGTGGTGAACACCTATAAAAAGCTGCTTGGCCACCATCCGGTAGGGCAGAAGCGGGCGGCGACGCTAGAGCGCAAGAGCATGAGCAACTCGCTGTTTGTGCTCTACTTCGGCCTGAACCAGTCCCATCCGCAGCTGGCGCACCACACCATCTGCTTTGGTCCTCGCTACCGGGAGCTGATCGACGATATCTTTACCGGCAGCGCACTGGCGGATGACTTCTCACTCTACCTGCACTCGCCCTGCGTGACCGATCCCTCGCTCGCCTCTCCCGGCAGCGCCAGCTTCTACGTGCTGGCTCCGGTGCCGCATCTTGGCAACGCGCCGTTGGACTGGGCGCAGGAGGGGCCGAAGCTGCGCGACCGCATCTTTGACTACCTGGAAGAGCGCTATATGCCCGGTCTGCGTAGCCAGCTGGTGACCCAGCGGATCTTTACCCCGGCAGACTTCCACGACACGCTGGATGCGCACTTGGGTTCAGCCTTCTCCATCGAGCCGCTGCTGACCCAGAGCGCCTGGTTCCGCCCGCATAACCGCGACAGCGACATTGCCAACCTCTACCTGGTGGGCGCAGGCACTCACCCAGGGGCAGGCATTCCTGGCGTGGTGGCCTCGGCGAAAGCCACCGCCAGCCTGATGATTGAGGATCTGCAATGAGCCAACCGCTGCTGCTTGACCACGCCACGCAGACCATGGCCAACGGCTCGAAGAGTTTTGCCACCGCCGCGAAGCTGTTCGACCCGGCCACCCGCCGCAGCGTGCTGATGCTCTACACCTGGTGCCGCCACTGCGATGACGTCATTGATGACCAGACCCACGGCTTCGCCAGCGAGGCCGCGGAAGAGGAGGAGGCAAACCAGCGCCTGGCCCGGCTGCGCACGCTGACCCTGGCGGCGTTTGAGGGGGCGGAGATGCAGGATCCGGCCTTCGCCGCCTTTCAGGAGGTGGCGCTGACCCACGGCATTACGCCCCGCATGGCGCTCGATCACCTCGACGGCTTTGCGATGGACGTGGCCCAGACCCGCTATGTCACCTTTGAGGATACGCTGCGCTACTGCTATCACGTGGCAGGCGTGGTGGGTCTGATGATGGCCAGGGTCATGGGCGTGCGGGATGAGCGAGTGCTGGATCGCGCCTGCGATCTGGGGCTGGCCTTTCAGCTGACGAATATTGCACGGGATATTATTGACGATGCGGCTATTGACCGCTGCTATCTGCCCGCCGAGTGGCTGCACGATGCCGGGCTGACCCCGGAGAACTATGCCGCGCGGGAGAATCGCGCCGCGCTGGCGCGGGTGGCGGAGCGGCTTATTGATGCCGCCGAGCCGTACTACATCTCCTCACAGGCCGGGCTGCACGACCTGCCGCCGCGCTGCGCCTGGGCGATCGCCACCGCCCGCAGCGTCTACCGGGAGATCGGTATTAAGGTAAAAGCGGCGGGAGGCAGCGCCTGGGATCGTCGGCAGCACACCAGCAAAGGTGAAAAGATTGCCATGCTGATGGCGGCTCCGGGGCAGGTTATTCGGGCGAAGACGACGAGGGTGACGCCGCGTCCGGCCGGTCTTTGGCAGCGTCCCGTTTAGGCGGGCGGCCATGGCGTTCGCGCAGGATCGCCTGTAGGTCGGCAGGCTTGCGGGCATAGATAAAGCCGAAGGAGACGCAGCCCTCCCGGCCACGCACCGCATGGTGCAGGCGGTGGGCGACGTAGAGCCGCTTCAGGTAGCCCCGGCGCGGGATCCAGTGAAAGGGCCAGCGCTGGTGCACCAGACCGTCGTGCACCAGGAAGTAGAGCAGGCCGTAGACCGTCATGCCGCAGCCAATCCACTGCAGGGGCCAGACGCCCGCCGTGCCCACGGCAATCAGCGCGATAGCCACCCCGGCAAACACCACCGCAAAGAGATCGTTCAGCTCAAACACGCCCTTGCGCGGGGTGTGGTGTGACTCATGCCAGCGCCATCCCCAGCCGTGCATAATGTAGCGGTGGGTGAATGCGGCGATGCCCTCCATCGCAATAACGCTCAAGATGACGATCAGACTATTTACTAGCATAGCGGTGCGCGCTCCTGCGACTGAGACTGGCTTAAGCAAAACCCTTAGCCTCTAAGCATAGTCGCAATCGCCGGGCGCGCGCGCCGGTATCAGGCCAAAGCCTGCTGCAGATCCGCCAGCAGATCCTGCTCATCTTCAATGCCCACCGACAGGCGGATCAGCTGCGGCGTAATGCCGTTCGCCAGGCGCTGCGCCAGCGGGATCGAGGCGTGGGTCATGCTGAACGGCTGGCTCACCAGGCTCTCAACGCCGCCCAGGCTCTCGGCGAGGGTAAACAGCTTCAGTTTGCTAATCACCTCGGGCGCACGCTGGTCGTCACCTTTGATCACAATAGAGATCATGCCCCCCGGCTGAGCCATCTGCTGGCGCGCGAGGGCATACTGCGGATGGGACGTCAGCCACGGGAACCACACTTTCTCCACCTGCGGCTGCTGCTCAAGCCAGCGGGCCAGCGTCAGGGCGTTGCTGCTGTGGCGCTCGATGCGCAGGGCGAGGGTGCGGATCCCGCGCAGGGTCAGGAAGCTGCTGAACGGATCGAGCACGCCACCTACCGCGTTTTGCAGGTAGCCCAGCTTCTCCGCCAGCTCAGGGCGATCGCCCACCACTGCCAGCCCGGCCACCACGTCGGAGTGGCCGTTGAGGTATTTGGTGGCGGAGTGCACCACGATATCAAAGCCCAGCGTCACCGGGCGGTGGATCAGCGGCGAGGCGAAGGTGTTATCCGCCACGCTAATGACGTTGTGACGGCGGGCGATCCCGGCGATAGCCGCCAGGTCCGCCAGCTTTAGCAGAGGGTTAGTGGGCGTCTCCACCCAGATCATCCGCGTATCCGGACGGATGGCGGCCTCCAGCCCGACAAGATCGTCCGGCTTCACCCAGCTCACCTGTAGCCCGGTGCTGCGGCGGCGCACGTTTTCAATCAGTCGATAGGTGCCGCCGTAGACGTCGTCGATGGCGACGATATGGCTATCTTTATCCAGCAGCTCCAGCACGGTAGAGATCGCCGCCAGACCTGAGGCGAAGGCGTAGCCACGCGTGCCGCCCTCCAGCTCGGCGATGGCGCTCTCCAGGGCATGGCGCGTCGGGTTGCCGCTGCGGGAGTATTCATAGCCGGTATGCTGGCCCGGTGCCGGTTGGGCAAAGGTGGAGGTGGCATAGATAGGCGGCATTACCGCCCCGTGCTGGTCGTTAAAGGCGCCGCTGTGCACGCTGAGGGTCGCCAGGGCGTTACCAGGCGCAGCGGGCGTGGGCTGGTCATCATCCAGCAAGCCCTGCTGTTGCAGCCACTCGTCGTTAAACATGCGGGAGAGGTATTTGTTGCCGCTGTCGCAGGCGAAGGTCACGACCCGCTTCGGCGTCGTCTGGGCCTGGCAGTAGCGCAGGGCAGCGGTCAGCAGCGTGCCGGTGGAGGAGCCAGCCAGCACCCCCTCGCGCTGTAGCAGCTGACGGGCGGTGGCGAAGGCTTCCGCATCCGTGACCCGGTACGCCTGGCGGACGTTCTCCAGATGGGCGAGAGGAGGAATAAAGTCTTCGCCGATCCCCTCGACCCGCCAGGAGCCCGCTTCGCCGTGCTCTCCGGTCTCAACCTGATCCGCCAGAATCGAGCCGACGGGATCGGCGAGCACAAACTCGGTGTGCGGTGAGTGTGTGGCAAACCATGCCTGAAGGCCACCTAACGTGCCGCCGGAGCCCACGCCCACGACGACGGCATCAATCCTGCCTGCCAGCTGGTCGAACAATTCCGGGGCGGTACCTGTGGCGTGCGCCAGCGGGTTAGCCGGGTTGGAGAACTGATCGATATAGTAAGCACCCGGCGTCTCCTCCGCGAGGCGGCGGGCGTAGTCCTGATAGTACTCCGGGTGTCCCTTCGTCACGTCGGAGCGGGTAATAAGCACCTGAACGCCGAGTGCGCGCAGATGGTAGATCTTCTCCTGGCTCATCTTGTCCGGCACCACCAGCACCAGCTTATAACCCTTCTGAGCGGCAATCAGCGCCAGCCCCAGACCGGTGTTGCCTGCGGTGGCCTCAATAATGGTCCCGCCGGGCGCGAGCAGGCCCTGGCGCTCGGCCTCGTTAATCATCGACAGCGCGACCCGATCCTTGATTGAGCCGCCGGGGTTCTGGTTCTCCAGCTTGAGAAAAAGCTCGCACGAGCCGGTATCCAGTTTGTGTAGCTGCAAAATCGGCGTCTGACCAATAAGGTCGGTAATGGAGTGGTATACGGACATGTTGTGTCACCTGTTATGAGATGCGATAGCAGGAGGATAGGGCGGCGAAAAACAGGTTTTAAAGAATGATTCTCTGCTAAATAGAACGAAATGGCATATCTGTGCTATTTAGCCGTCAGGATGGAAAGCCATCTGGATGTAACGCCGAATGGCGCTACGCTTATCCGTTTTGTAAAACAATGGGTTAGCCTTTACCTTTGCTACCGCAGATAGACAAGCAGTGCTAATCTTATGCGCTTTTTCGCTAACGGTTGCTGAATTAATCCTATAGACGGCAGGTCACGGTATACGCCGTATAGATCTGTGCGTTATATCTTATGCATTCTTTGTTATTTCAAAGATAATAACGCCTGTTTATCATCATTCAGACATCCATACTGCTAAACCGCCATAACGGATACACCAACGAAATGATCGTCCTGAGGAATATCTCTAAGATTTTTGACCACGGAAAGGTACCTATTACCGCCGTGGATAATGTGAACTTGACGGTTGAGCAGGGGCAAATTTACGGCATCATCGGCTACAGCGGCGCGGGGAAAAGCACCCTGATCCGCCTGCTCAATGGCCTGGAGAAGCCCACTGAGGGTAGCGTGACCATCAACGGTCAGGATATCTCCGCGGCACGCGGTGAGAGCCTGCGCCAGGCACGGCTGAAGATCAGCATGGTCTTCCAGCACTTTAACCTGCTCTGGTCGCGCACGGTAAATGAAAACATCGCCTTCTCGATGCAGATCGCGGGCGTGCCGAAAGCAAAAATCACCGCCCGGGTGGCGGAGCTGGTTGAGCTGGTAGGACTGACCGGGCGTGAACACGCCTATCCGTCCCAGCTGAGCGGCGGGCAGAAGCAGCGCGTCGGCATTGCCCGTGCGCTGGCGAACAGTCCGGACGTGCTGCTGTGCGACGAAGCGACCTCGGCGCTCGACCCGCAGACTACCGATCAGATCCTCGATCTGCTGCTGGATATCAACCGCCGCTTCAAGCTGACCATCGTGCTGATCACCCATGAGATGCACGTGGTGCGCAAGATTTGCGACCGCGTAGCGGTCATGGAGAACGGCAGAGTGGTGGAGGAGGGCGACGTGCTGGATGTCTTTACCCGTCCGCAGCAGCCGATCACCCGCCAGTTTGTACGCCAGGTGAGCCAGTACGCGGAAGAGGAAGCGTTTAACCCGGAGCTGGCCCACGATCTGGCTGGCAGCGTCATCAAGCTGACCTTTACCGGTCACAGCACGCACAAGCCGATTGTGGGTGAGCTGACCCTGCGCTACGGCCTGCCGTTCAATATCCTGCACGGTAAAATGACCCAGACGGCGCACGGCGTCTTTGGACAACTATGGGTGCACGTAGTGGCAACCCAGGAACAACTAGGCAATATCCTCGCAGATCTGCAGAAAAGCGATATTGACGGCGAGGTGATCAAACATGGTTGAGAATTTATTCCCGCATCTGCGTCTGGACCAGCTCTGGTCCGCCACGCAAGAAACCCTCTACATGACGGCGCTCTCTGGCGTCGCGACCTTTGTGCTGGGGATCCTGCTCGGGCTGGCGCTGTTTTTAACCGCCAGGGGCGGGCTGTTCCAGAACAAGCCGCTCTACAGCGTGATCTCCATCGTGGTGAACGTCTTCCGTTCGATTCCGTTCATCATTCTGATCGTGCTGCTGATCCCCTTCACTAAAACGATTGTCGGCACCATTCTGGGGGCCAACGCGGCGCTGCCGGCGCTGATTGTTGGTGCCGCGCCGTTCTATGCCCGTCTGGTAGAGATTGCGCTGCGTGAAGTGGATAAAGGCGTCATTGAAGCCACGCGCTCTATGGGGGCGCGCCTCAGTACGCTCGTGTTTCGGGTGCTGTTGCCTGAATCGTCGCCTGCGCTGGTGTCAGGCATCACCGTGACTCTGATCGCGCTGGTGAGCTACAGCGCCATGGCCGGGGTGATCGGCGCGGGCGGTTTAGGAAATCTTGCTTATCTGGAAGGATTCCAGCGTAACCACAACGACGTCACGCTGGTGGCGACGGTGACCATTTTGATCATCGTCTTCATCATCCAGTTCTGCGGCGACGTGATTACCTCTCTGTTAGATAAACGCTAAACACAACAACAAATTGGGAACCAACATCATGAAAAAGAGACTGACACTGATTGCCGCAGCAACCCTTAGCGCCCTGAGCTTCGCCTCCTGGGCTGATACCCTGACCGTGGGCGCATCTAACGTGCCGCACGCAGAGATCCTTGAGCAGGCTAAACCTATCCTTGCCAAACAGGGTATCGACCTTGAGATCAAACCGTTCCAGGACTACATCCTGCCGAACACCGCTCTGGCCAGCCGCGACATCGACGCCAACTACTTCCAGCACATCCCGTACCTGAACAGCGTGCTGAAAGATCACGAAGGCGACAAAACCTATGACTTCGTCAGCGCCGGTGCGATCCACATCGAGCCGATCGGTATCTACTCGAAAAAATACAAGTCGCTGAAGGATCTGCCGCAGGGTGGCAAGGTCATCATGCGTGATGCCGTTGCGGAAGAGGGCCGTATTCTCTCTATCTTCGAGAAAGAGGGCGTGATCAAGCTGAAGCCGGGCGTGAATAAAGTCAATGCGCGCATCAGCGACATCGTGGAGAACCCGAAGAAGCTGGAGTTCCTGCCGAACGTAGAAGGCTCTCTGCTGCCGCAGATGTATAACAACGACGAAGGCGATGCGGTGGTGATCAACGCCAACTACGCCATCGACGCCGGTCTGGATCCGGTCAAAGATCCTATTGCGGTAGAGAGCGGCGAGAACAACCCGTACGCTAACATCATCACCGTACACCGTGGCGACGAGAAGAAGAAAGACGTCGTCGCACTGGTGAACGTGCTGCACTCGAAAGAGATCCAGGACTGGATCCGTACCAAGTACAAAGGCGCGGTGATCCCAGTTAACAACTGAGTTTGATGCGTTAGAAAAGCCCGCTAAACAGCGGGCTTTTTTTGCGCCTAAATAGATGATTAAGAAAAGTATTATACGACTTTAATAAAGTCACATATGTGACTATTTGTTACCTAATTTAATAACTCACTGATAAATATATGATTTAAGTTATTATAAGATATTTGTAATTATTTCGTTAATATCCGCCTGCTGTGATCTGCGTCGTTATTTATAGCCAAAAAACCCTCGCTTTGTTGATATTCATCACGTCTTGATTTGCCTAATTTTTTGAAACAGACAATTACGATCTCGATCACTAAAATAAAGTTGTTTAAAAAATAAAATGCAATTCCATAAAAACGGAACATCATTTTAATTTTTTGAGGGTGGCTATGTTTAAAAATACTCTGATCCTTGCGTCTCTCATCGGTGCCTCTTTTGCTGCGCAGGCTGTGACTGTCGATCTGCGTCACGAATATATTGATAATGAAACTAACGCCGACCGCGTATCGGTTTCCCACCGCTTTGATAATGGCCTGGGTTTTGGCGTTGAAGCAAAATGGAAATCGGGCGGCGATGATGCCGATAAGCCATTAACCGAACTGGTTGGCAACGGTCATGAAGAATCCATAAACTGGCGCTGGAAAGCGACAGATAACATTGCCCTTACCCCGGGCTTTAATATCGAAAGTAAAGACACCTTCTCAATCTATAAACCTTATCTGCATGCGCAGTACAGCTTTGATAACGGCGTCTATATCGCCGGTCGCTACCGCTATGAGTACACCCGCAACCCGGACTCAAATGTGGTTGATAACAAAGTAAATAAATTTGATGCATGGGTAGGCTGGGCAATGGGCGACTGGCGTCCCGAGCTGAACTACGTCTACGCGAAAAGCTCCGAAGACGTTATTCGTGAAAATAACAAAACCTATTCTAACGAATATAACGCCAAGCTGGCCTATAAATGGGATAAAAACTGGGCCCCTTATGCGGAAGTGGGTAACGTCGGCGTGCGAAATACCGACGAACGCCAAACGCGTTTCCGTGTCGGCGTAGCATATACCTTCTAACAGAACCCTCATGAGAAGACCCCGGAGCAGTTGGCCGGGGTTTTTTCGTTATATTAAGATTAGCAAAAGAAAATAGATTTTTGAGAAGAGATAGCTCAGATAAAAAAAGGCCCTCCATACGGAGGGCAAGGCCAGTTACTAAACACACACTCAATTATGCTTGAAGCCATTCACGCTGTTCGGGAAGCCGGGCAATATAGAGCGCAGGCTTGCCGTCTTTGTCAGAGCTAAACAGAACCGCGCTGTCGTCCGGCGTAAATGACGGATGCGGATGGGTCACCTGACGGCTATTTGCCACCGTGGCCCAGGAGGTATCGTGACGCGCCGCGCGGAAGTAGCGCTTCTCCGCCACGTCGAACACGTAGATATAGGGATCGTTATCGATGCTGTAGCCATCGGCATCGTTGACGTCCACCGGCGAGCCTGAGCCGTCACCCACCAGCAGCGTGCCGTCAAAGTTGCTCATCAGATGCGAGCAGGCCGGCATCGCCATGATCGCTTCGTTAACCCCGGTGTTCGGATCAAAACGATAAACGGTGCGGCCCTGCTGCCCCTTCAGGTAGGAGACGTAGACCAGCGCCGAGCCGTTCGGTACCCAGAACTCATGGGTGCAACTTTCGCCTTCAGCATGGGTCTTCACTTTACGGATGTTGCTGCCGTCCTCGTTTACCAGCCACATGCGGGCATCCACCAGGTCGTGCGGGCCTTCGTGGCAGAAGGCGACGGTGTTGTCGTCAAACGGACGGTAGATAGGGTGGCCCAGCCAAAGCTTCTCTTCATGAATGGTAGCGCTTTCGCCGGTCTGTAAATCGACGCGCAGCAGGCGGCAGCGAGGCCCTTTCAGGAAAAAGTCATGGAAAATTTTCCAGTCGTTGAGCGGCGTCCAGTCGCTTTTGGCAATTTCGATGCCGACCAGCTTGGTGCAGTCGCTGTTCGCCACCCAGGTGCCGTAGCCAACCCACTCATCCGGTACGCGATACACTTCCCGCTCGGCCAGGGTTTCCAGATTCACTTCCCGCAGGGTGCGGTCATTTTTAACGTAGTAAAGAGCGCTATCATCCGGCGACAGGAAGCCGCCAAAGGTATTATCGCCCGCGCCCTCGGTCAGCTGTACCGCTTCGGCCTTGGCAATGTTCAGCAGATAGTAGTTCCAGTGACCATCGAATTCGCCTGCGAAGAGCAGGTGGCTGCCATCATTAAAAAAGCATTTCTGATAGAAGTAATTACGATGACAGGTGACTTCGGGAGGGGTCAAGCGGATCACTTCCGCACCCGTGTCGGGATCGCGGCTGACTGCATAGTTGAGCTTAACCCGCATACCTTTCGCCATACTTATCTCCTTGTTAAGGGGGTCTGTCACGATGTATCGGCCAGCGTAATGACCCAAATGGATTATGAGTTTAAAAACTAGGTGTTAAATTATCAAAACATCGTTTCAATATGTGTGATTGGTCACGCACTTTATAAGAAAAAAGTCGCGCGAATATTGCGTTTAGGTATGAGGAAAACGGACGTCTTTGTTTTATGACGAGAAAAATCAACGAGATAGCCAAAATTCAAAGATTTTATAAGTTATTGTTAAATAATGCTTTTTACTTGGTGTCGCCGGATGGGATTTGCCTGCATGTCGACGTCAACCCCTAACAATCGTGATCCTAATTGCAATTTTCAAATGAAATCGCAGAAAAAATGAAACAATGTTTTATTTGCAATTGAAAACACGTTTTAGCCGGGATAATATGGCCGCCATACTACAAAACGGAACAGCGTTTCGTTGCGCCGTTATGTGACGTTTGGTCAAAAACGATTTTGGAGGTAAATGTGGAAGTCAGACAAAGCATCCACAGCGCGCATGCTAAGACGCTGGACACTCAGGGGCTGCGCGACGAGTTCTTAGTTGAGCAGGTATTCGAGGCCGACGCTTACACCATGGTGTACAGCCATATCGACCGCATTATCGTTGGCGGCATTATGCCGGTGGCAAAAACCGTCGCCGTCGGCGGCGAAGTGGGCAAGCAGCTGGGCGTCAGCTACTTCCTTGAGCGCCGCGAGCTGGGCACCATCAACATCGGCGGGCCGGGCACCATCACCGTTGACGGCCAGTGCTACGAAATCGGCCATCGCGATGCGCTGTACGTGGGTAAAGGGGCCAAAGAGGTGGTGTTTGCCAGCGTCGATCCGGCAAAACCGGCTAAGTTCTACTACAACTCCGCTCCGGCGCACACCGCCTATCCGACCAAAAAAGTGACCCCGGCAGACGTTGCCCCGGTGACCCTTGGCGATCCGCTCACCAGCAACCGCCGCACCATCAACAAATACTTCGTGCCGGACGTGCTGGAGACCTGCCAGCTGAGCATGGGCCTGACCGAGCTGGAGCCAGGCAACCTGTGGAACACCATGCCGTGCCATACCCATGAGCGCCGGATGGAAGTCTACTTCTACTTCAATATGGATGAGGACGCCTGCGTGTTCCATATGATGGGCCAGCCGCAGGAGACGCGCCACATCATCATGCACAACGAACAGGCGGTGATCTCACCGAGCTGGTCTATTCACTCTGGCGTGGGTACTCGGGCTTACACCTTCATCTGGGGGATGGTAGGCGAGAACCAGGTCTTTGATGATATGGACCACGTTGCCGTTAAGGATCTGCGCTAAGTCGCGGAGAGCAAAGCAAACCATGCCTGGCGAACAGGCGCAGATAGATTAAGGAACCACTATGATTCTGAATGCATTTTCTCTTGAAGGTAAAGTTGCGGTTGTCTCTGGCTGTGATACCGGCCTGGGCCAGGGTATGGCGCTGGGTCTGGCAGAAGCGGGCTGTGACATCGTCGGGATTAACATCGTTGAGCCGACCGAGACCATCGAGCGCGTTACCGCCCTGGGTCGCCGCTTCCTGAGCCTGACCGCTGACCTGCGTCAGATCGACGGCATCCCTGCGCTGCTGGAGCGCGCGGTGAGCGAGTTCGGCCATATCGACGTGCTGGTGAACAACGCAGGTCTGATCCGTCGTGAAGACGCGATCAACTTCAGCGAAAAAGACTGGGACGACGTGATGGATCTGAACATCAAGAGCGTGTTCTTTATGTCCCAGGCGGCGGCGAAGCACTTTATCGCCCAGGGCAACGGCGGCAAAATCATCAACATCGCCTCGATGCTCTCCTTCCAGGGTGGCATCCGCGTACCGTCCTACACCGCCTCTAAAAGCGGCGTGATGGGCATCACCCGTCTGATGGCGAACGAGTGGGCGAAGCACAACATCAACGTCAACGCTATCGCTCCGGGCTACATGGCGACCAACAACACCCAGCAGCTGCGTGCCGACGAGCAGCGCAGCGCTGAGATCCTCGACCGCATCCCGGCGGGCCGCTGGGGTCTGCCAAGCGATCTGATGGGGCCGGTGGTGTTCCTGGCCTCCAGCGCCTCTGACTACATCAACGGCTACACCGTGGCGGTAGACGGCGGCTGGCTGGCGCGTTAATCCAGCGTAATTACATGTCGGGTGGCGCTGCGCTTACCCGACCTACAAGATCCTGCCACGCGGCAGGATTTTTTATCTCTTGAAATCAGATAAATCCATATTCCCTGTCGAGAAATATCCATATCAAAATGCCAAATAAAGGCGCTTCTCTGCTTATTTATTAACTAAAACATCATATTAAAATAATTTGATAATATTAAATGTGGTTATGAAAGTGGAATATCCATCACATAAACCATATGCATAGCAATATTATCCATATCTATGACTGTTAACCCCTGACACCTTTCGCCGTCCCTCTCTTACTTTCAATAGACGATTTACTACTTCAGGCACCAAAAGATGAGTTCATTGAGTCATAACGCACCGTCATTGCCGCGCGCGTTGCAGGATACGCGGCGCATGAATCTTTTTGTCTCTATCTCCGCCGCCGTGGCCGGTCTGCTGTTTGGTCTGGATATTGGCGTGATCGCCGGGGCGCTCCCCTTTATTACCGACCACTTTACGTTGACCAGCCGCCAGCAGGAGTGGGTGGTGAGCAGCATGATGCTGGGGGCGGCCATCGGGGCGCTATTTAACGGCTGGCTTTCGTTTCGCCTGGGGCGTAAATACAGCCTGATGGCGGGAGCCATTCTTTTTGTTGTGGGATCCCTCGGGTCGGCTTTCGCTATCAACGTCGAGGTACTGATCTTCTCAAGGGTGATCCTTGGCGTCGCGGTGGGCATCGCCTCCTATACCGCGCCGCTCTATCTCTCCGAGATGGCGAGCGAGAACGTGCGCGGCAAGATGATCAGCATGTACCAGCTGATGGTCACCCTGGGGATTGTGATGGCCTTTCTCTCCGACACGGCGCTGAGCTACTCCGGTAACTGGCGCGCCATGCTGGGCGTGCTGGCTCTGCCAGCGCTGGTGCTGATCGTGCTGGTGATCTTCCTGCCGAATAGCCCGCGCTGGCTGGCGGAGAAGGGGCGGCATATTGAGGCGGAGGAGGTGCTGCGCATGCTGCGCGATACCTCCGAGAAGGCGCGCGAGGAGCTGAATGAGATCCGTGAAAGCCTGAAGCACAAGCAGGGCGGGTGGGGGCTGTTCAAAGCCAACCGCAACGTGCGCCGGGCAGTGTTTCTCGGCATGCTGTTGCAGGCGATGCAGCAGTTTACCGGGATGAACATCATTATGTACTACGCCCCGCGCATCTTTAAGATGGCCGGGTTTACCACTACCGAACAGCAGATGATCGCCACTCTGGTGGTCGGCCTGACCTTTATGTTCGCTACCTTTATCGCCATCTTTATGGTCGACAAAGCCGGACGTAAGCCCGCGCTGAAGATCGGTTTTAGCGTCATGGCCTTTGGCACGCTGGTGCTGGGCTACTGTCTGATGCAGTTCGATAACGGCACCGCCTCCAGCGGCCTCTCCTGGCTCTCTGTGGGCATGACCATGATCTGTATCGCCGGATACGCCATGAGCGCCGCACCGGTAGTGTGGATCCTCTGCTCGGAGATCCAGCCCCTGAAGTGCCGCGACTTCGGTATTACCTGCTCGACCACCACCAACTGGGTGTCGAACATGATCATCGGCGCAACCTTCCTGACGCTGCTTGATGCTATCGGTGCGGCGGGAACCTTCTGGCTCTATACCGCGCTGAATATCGTGTTTGTCGGTATTACGTTCTGGCTGATCCCGGAGACGAAAAACGTCACCCTGGAGCACATTGAACGCAGGCTGATGGCGGGAGAAAAATTAAGGAATATCGGGGTATAAACCGTAGGCCGGGCAAGCGCTCGCGCCGCCCGGCATAGCTGTGAGACCTAGCGCATTGCGCGTTTCAGGATACGCTCGGCCTGGCGTTGGAAGTCAGCCGCAGTCTCTTCCACGGTTTTCTGACCGTAGTCGATATACTGCAGGGAGGTCCCAAACTGGGCCACTACCTGCGGATCGTCAAAGTAAGGCGATACCGTCAGCTTGGCAGGCAGGGACTGCGCCAGACGCAGGCCCGCAACCGACGGATCGTCCTCTTTGATGGTGCCGTTAGCGGTCAGGGTCTCTACCGCCGCCTTGCTCAGCGGTACGCCACGCTCAAGGCCCAGCGTCTCCGCGCCCTCTTTACTGTTCAGCAGGAAGTTAATCAGCTGCGCCGCCTCTTTCGGATGCTTGGTCGATTTACCAATCGACAGCATCTGGGCCGGTTTAAAGAATAGACCCGCGTCGGTGGCGCCCGGCAGCATCGGGTAGCTGCCCAGCGCCAGCTTCGCCGGTGGCTTCAGGTTGTCAGAGTATTTGGTGATGGTGGAGTTCCACATGTAGGTGCCGCCCCATTCACCCTCGATCCACGGCTTCATCTCATACATGTTGCTCTTACCAAACGACGCATAGTATTTGGTATCCGGCATCACGTGGTTGTCGACCAGATCCTTATAGGTCTGGAAAAACTCCACCCACTGCTCTTTGCTGTAGGCGAATTTTTTGGTCTTCTCGTCCACCGCTGGAATGTTGTACTTCTGGATCATGTAGGAGTTCAGCAGCGCCAGGGTGTCCTGATGCTCCAGCACCACCGGGTAGTACTGCTTGCCCAGCTTGCTCTCAAAGGTTTTGCCCGCCGCTTTCAGCTCGTCCCAGGTTTTTGGGTATTCAACGCCCGCTTTTTTCCAGGTCTCATCGTTGAAGTAGAAGACGCGCGCGGTCACGGAGATCGGGATCCCGTTCAGCTTGCCGTTGACGGTGGTCGACTTCAGCTCTTTTGGATCGAACTGGCTCAGATCGATCACGTCCTTCAGCTGGTTGAGATCGTAGAAGCCGTCGCCGTTTTTAGAGAAGATCGGCAGCCAGTTCCAGTTGGTCTGCATCACGTCAGGCTCGGTGCCGCCAGCGATCTGCGTGGTCAGGCGGGAGAGGTGGCCATCCCAGCCGGTGTATTCTGATTTGACGTTAATGTCCGGATGCTGCTTGTGGAACTCCTCGATCGCCTTCAGCGTCACCTGGTGACGGCCGTTGCCGCCCCACCAGGACATACGCAGGTCGACGCTATCGGCCGCCTGTGAAGGAAGGGCGCTCAGGCCTAATGTGGCGGAGATTGCTGCGCTTAAAAGCACTTTTTTCATTTTTATACTCCAGTTAGAGAGAGATGTTCTGTTCAGTTTTCGCGTCAAAGATATGACACTTATCCATGTCAAACTTAAAATAGACCTTACGGTTAAGGCCCTTTTCAATCATCGGTTTAGCTTCGTCGGACGGGATACGGGCGGTCAGCTCATAGTCGGCAACCTTGAGATAGACGAAGAACTCATGGCCCATGTTCTCGGTGCGCACCATCTCACCGCTGCAGCAGCCTTCGGCGAACGGTTCATCGGAGAGGGAAACGAACTCTGGACGCACGCCGAAAAACACCGACTGGTTCTGATACGCGGCAACTTTCTCCTGCTGGCGCGCGTTCAGCGGCAGGCTCTCATCGCCGATGGTGATATGCAGGCGGCCCGCTTTATCGATCAGCTTGCCGGGCTTGATGTTCATCTCCGGCGCGCCGATAAAGCCCGCCACGAACATATTCTTCGGGTGGTGATAGAGATTGTCAGGGGTATCAACCTGCATGATATGCCCCAGCTTCATCACGCAGATGCGATCGCCCATGGTCATGGCTTCGGTCTGGTCATGGGTCACGTAGACGGTGGTGGCCGGTTTCCCGGACTTCTTCAGCTCCTTATGCAGATCCGAAATACGGATGCGCATGGAGGCACGCAGCTTGGCGTCAAGGTTAGAGAGCGGTTCGTCAAACAGGAACACGTCCGGCTTCTTCACAATCGCCCGGCCTACCGCCACACGCTGAGCCTGGCCGCCGGAGAGCTGGCGCGGCAGGCGCTCCAGCAGCTCTTCCAGCTCAAGGATCTTCGCCGCTTCATCGACATATTTATCGATCTGCGCCTTCGGCATCTTGCTCAGCTTGAGGCCGAAGGCGAGGTTTTCCCGCACCGTCATGTGCGGATAAAGCGCATAGTTCTGGAACACCATCGCAATGCCGCGCTCTTTCGGCGCAAGGTTGTTGACGATCTTCTCCCCGATACGCACTTCGCCGCCGCTGATGGTCTCCAGCCCGGCCAGCATGCGCAGGGTCGTGGACTTGGCGCAGCCGGACGGCCCGACAATCACCATAAACTCCCCGTCAGCGATCTTCAGGTCGATACCATGTACCGCTTTAAAGCCGTTGGAGTACACTTTTTCCAGCTTGTTGAAAATAACTTCAGCCATGATATTTCCCTCTTAACCTTTAATTCCGCTGCTGGTCACGCCCTGTACGAAGTAGCGTTGAGCCAGGAAGAAGACAATGATGGACGGCAGAATGGAGATACTCGCCATTGCCAGAATTTCGTTCCACGGCGCGCCTTCGGTCACGTCGATGGACATTTTCAGCGCCAGGGCAATCGGGTACTTATCCACGCTGTAGACGTAGATCAGCGGGCCGATAAAGTCGTTCATCGACCACATGAACTGGAACAGCGCCACCGAGATAATCGCCGGTTTCAGGATCGGCACCACCACATACCACAGCACCTGAGCAGAGTTACAGCCGTCAATCTGCGCCGCCTCCTCCATGTCACGCGGCACGCCGCGCAGGAACTGGATCAGCATGAAGACGAAGAAGCCCTGAGTCGCAAAGGCCAGCGGCAGATAGAGCGGCATATAGCTGTTGAGCATGCCCATCTCACGGAACATCAGGTACTGCGGGATCAGCAGCACGGTGCTTGGCAGCAGCATGGTGGTGATCAGCGTGGCGAACCAAAACTTCTTCCACGGGATCTCGAAGCGGGCAAAGCCGTAGGCCACGATGGTGGAGGAGATAATGGTCAGGATCACTTTCGGGATCACATACTTGAAGGTATTCAGCATGTAATGGCCGAAGTTATACTCGGTACCGGTTTTCCAGCCGTTGATGAAGCCATCCCAGGTGGCGTTGGCTGGCCACAGGCTCAGGGTGGTGAAGATCTCGTGGTTCGGCTTGAACGCCGCCGAGAACATCCACACCAGCGGGTAGAGCATCAGCAGGCCAACGAACAGCAGGATCACGTAGCGGATGCTGGCGTTGATCTTCTCTTTACGCAAGGTACGCGCGACTTCCTGGTCAGCGATGCTTCTTGCCGTAGAAATTTGTTGGACGTCAGCCATTTTTGCCTCCCTTATCGGCGGAGTAGAAGACCCAGTATTTTGATGACTTAAAGGCAATGGAGGCGAAGACGGCCACCACCAGGAACAGTACCCACGCCAGCGCCGCGCCGTAGCCCATATCGAAATACTTAAAGGCGGTGTCGTAGATGTAGAGCGAGAAGAGATAGGTGTAGTAGGTCGGGCCGCCGCCGGTAATGACGTACGGGCCGGTAAACTCCTGGAACGCCTGAGTGGTCTGCATAATGAAGTTGAAGAAGATCACCGGCGTAATCAGCGGCACGGTCACCTTCATAAACATCTGCCACTTCGACGCGCCATCGATCATCGCCGCCTCATACTGCGACTGGGGTACGTTTTGCAGCGCGGCGAGGAAGATCACCATGGCAGAACCGAACTGCCAGACGCGCAGCAGGGTCACGGACATCAGCGCCAGCGACGGCTCACCCAGCCAGTTCACCGGATCGAGGCCGAAGACGCCGATAAAGCTGTTCAGCAGGCCGTCGATGGCAAACAGGGCGCGCCACAGCACGGCGATGGCAACGGAGCTGCCCAGGATGGATGGAATGTAGTAGGCGGTACGGAAGAAGCCGATGCCGCGTAATTTAAAGTTAAGAACAAAAGCAATCCCCAGCGCGAAGGCGAGCTTCAGCGGGATAGTTAAAAAGACGTAGGCAAAGGTGACCCCCATCGATTTCCAGAACAGGGAGTCTTCGGTCAGCATGTAACGGTAGTTTTCAATCCCGTTAAATACCGGCGGACTCATTAAGTCATACTCAGTAAAACTGAGGAAAAACGAGGAAACGAAGGGAAAGGCCGTAAAGACGATCAACCCGATGATATAGGGCGATATCCAGGCCAATCCCAGCAGTCTGTTTTCATTCATATATACCTGCCTGGGTGTATGATTGCTTTTTAAAACGGTGTTTTAATTTATCTTATTGCGATTTATTTCTGCGTCATTCGATTAATTATGGAAATGTGATCAAAGTCGAAACGACGTTTCAATAAGGTGAGCCAGGTGACATTTCCAGTGCACGCGCCGGGTAAGTGCCTGGATAAATGAATGATTAACGCGCTAATGATTTGATATAAATAAAAACGCCCTCGCGGCGGAGGGCTTTTTAATGGGATGGGTAACGGTTACGCTTTGAGGAAATCCTCACGCACCGGCGTAAAGGTATCGAGCAGGGTACCTGCTTTTAAGCAGACGCAGCCGTGCACGATGTTTGGCTCTTTATAGAGAGTATCCCCGGCGCGAACGATATGTTTCTCATCGCCGATGGTAAATTCAAACTCGCCGGATAAAACATAGGTAAGCTGTTCATGAGGGTGGTTATGCAGTGGGCCAACCGCGCCTTCGCTAAAATTCACCTCTACCGCCATCATTTTGCCCGAATGGGCCAGAATGCGCCGGGTAACGCCATTGCCCAGATCGTCGAGCTGGGTCTGCTGGTGGAAAGTAAACATGAGAGCGTCCTGTAGTAAAATGGTTTAAGAGTAAAACAATGTTTCATTAAATTTATATCAGCCAGCGTTAAAAAGAAACGCGACGCCTAATAAGTGGAAAGCCGATCACAAGTTTGCTTTCACGGGCGGATAACAGGGGGAGAGAAACGATGAAAACGATAGGGCTGCTGGGCGGCATGAGCTGGGAATCGACTATTCCCTACTACCGTCTGATTAATGAAGGGATTAAGGCCCGGCTGGGTGGCCTGCACTCTGCCAGCCTGCTGCTGCACAGCGTCGATTTTCATGATATTGAGGCCTGCCAGTCGAGCGGCGACTGGGACAAGGCCGGAGAGATACTTGCCAGCGCCGCCGCAGGGCTTGAGCGCGCCGGGGCCGAGGGGATCGTGCTCTGTACCAACACCATGCATAAGGTCGCCAGTCAGATCGAGGATCATTGCAGCGTGCCGTTTTTGCACATCGCCGACGCCACTGCCCGGGCGATCCAGAAAGCCAACCTGCAACAGGTGGCGCTGCTAGGTACCCGTTACACCATGGAGCAGGATTTCTACCGCGGGCGAATGCGTGACGCCTACGGTATTGAGACCCCTGTCCCGGACGGAGAGGATCGCAGTAAGGTTAACCAGATCATCTTTGACGAGCTATGCCTGGGCACCTTTAGCGCGCCGTCGCGGGCCTACTTTATCGATCTGATTGCGCGGATGGCGAATCAGGGGGCGCAGGGGGTGATCTTCGGCTGCACAGAAATTGGCCTGCTGGTTTCTCAGGATCAAAGCCCGATCCCGGTGTTTGATACAGCCGCGCTGCACGCCGCCGACGTCGTCGACTTTATGCTGGACTAACGCTCAGCCAGCACCGCTTCTAACGGCGCGATAATGTGCGACACGGTCTGCTGCAAATGGGTGGAGAAGGCATCCACCAGCGCGGAGGCGGGGCGGTGTAGGGGGCGGATCAGGCTGACGGTAAAGGGTACGTCGATGCTGAAGGGCCTGACCACTACGCCGCTGCTGGCATAGTCGAGGGCGGTGAGCGGGTTGACCACCGACACCCCGACGCCAGCGCGGACCATTGCGCAGACGCTGGCGGCGCTGTGGGTCTCTACTACCATGCGGCGTTTCACCTGGTGCTCGCTGAACAGGGCATCCAGCAGCTGGCGATAGCTGTCCGAGCGCGACAGGCTAATGTAGTTTTCGCCCTGAAAATCCTGGGGGGTAAGCACCTTGTGCCGCGCCAGTGGGTGTCCGGCGGGCAGGACGCATACCTCGTTGAGAGTTAGCAGCGGCGTGCGTTCGGTCCCGGCGGGGGTGCTCAGGGTTTCGGTCAAGCCGAGGTCATGACGCTGGGCAGAGAGCCACTCCTCCAGCAACGGCGACTCCTGCGGCACCACGTTGAGGCTTACCTCCGGGTAGCGGGCCAGAAAGGGTTGCAGCAGCAGGGGAAGAAACGACTGAGAGAAGACCGGCAGGCAGACGATAGACAGCTCCCCCTGACGGAACTCCCGCAGGCTCTCGGCAGCGCTGACGATGCGATCCAGGCCGTACCATGAGCGTTGCACCTCCTCAAACAGGCGCAGACCCTGCACCGTGGGGTGCAGTCGTCCCCGCGAACGTTCAAACAGCGTCAGGCCAATCACCTTTTCAAAGCGCGCCAGCTCCCGGCTCACGGTGGGCTGCGAGGTGTGCAGCAAACGGGCGGCCTCGGTCAGATTCCCGGCGGTCATCACGGCGTGGAAAATTTCGATATGGCGAAGGTTAACGGCGGGCATAGGCTTTCCTGCGGCGCAAGGTATATCAGATATGAATAGAATCGTAACATAACGATATTTTTTATTCTCTTTGCCCTGTGGCGTAATAGTGAAAAATGATGATGGAGTTCGCCATGCCACGCCCGTTAAATAACACCGACACCGCGCTCACTGCCGCCAACCTGCACAGCCTGGTAGCTGAATTTGGCTGTCCGGTCTGGGCCTACGACGCCGAAATTATCCGCCGCCGTATTGCCCAGCTGGCCCAGTTTGACGTGGTGCGTTTCGCCCAGAAGGCGTGCTCCAATATTCATATTCTGCGTCTAATGCGCGAGCAGGGCGTCAAGGTGGATTCGGTATCGCTGGGTGAGATCGAGCGCGCGCTGGCGGCAGGCTATCAGCCGCAGAACGGTGCGGATGAGATCGTCTTTACCGCCGATGTGATCGATCCGCCGACGATGGCCCGCGTGCATGAGCTACAGATCCCGGTTAACGCCGGATCGGTGGATATGCTGGCCCAGCTGGGCGAGGTCTCTCCGGGTCACCGCGTCTGGCTGCGGGTTAATCCGGGCTTCGGCCATGGTCACAGCCAGAAAACCAATACCGGCGGCGAGAACAGCAAGCACGGGATCTGGTACAGCGATCTGCCCGCCGCGCTGGAGGTCATGCAGCGCTACCAGCTTAAGCTGGTGGGAATTCATATGCATATCGGCTCGGGCGTGGACTATGGCCACCTTGAGCAGGTCTGCGGCGCGATGGTGAGCCAGGTTATTGAGTTCGGTCAGGATCTGGAGGCGATCTCCGCCGGTGGCGGGCTGTCGATCCCCTATCGTGAAGGGGAAGAGGCGATCGACACCGATCACTACTTTGGCCTGTGGAACAGCGCCCGGGAAAAAATTGCCGCCCACCTGGGGCATCCGGTGAAGCTGGAGATCGAGCCGGGACGTTTTCTGGTCGCCGAATCCGGCGTGCTGGTCGCCCAGGTGCGCAGCGTCAAAGCGATGGGCAGCCGTCACTTTGTGCTGATCGACGCGGGCTTTAACGATCTGATGCGCCCGGCGATGTACGGCAGCTATCACCACATCAGCGCTCTGGCGGCAGACGGTCGCGATCTGACGGCTGAGCCGCTCATCGATACCGTGGTGGCCGGTCCGCTGTGTGAATCTGGAGATGTCTTTACCCAGCAGGCAGGAGGGGAAGTTGAAACTCGCGCTCTGCCTGCGGTGGTGCCGGGAGATTACCTGGTGCTGCATGATACCGGGGCCTATGGCGCATCGATGTCATCCAACTACAACAGCCGCCCGCTGCTGCCGGAGGTGCTGTTTGACCACGGCGCGGCGCGGCTGATCCGCCGTCGGCAGACCATCGACGAGCTGCTGGCGCTGGAGCTGCTGTAAGACGATGAGCCTGAAGATCCTGCCTCTGTACGACGCGCCGCACTTTGCGGACCAGGTAACCGACTGGTTATGGCAGGCCTTTGGCGACACGCTGTCACGGGATTTTTTTGCCAGCGTGGTTGCCCACAGTCAGCAGCCTGAGGCGTTGCCTGTGACGTTCATTGCCACTGAAGGCGAGAGGCTGTTAGGCACGGTGGGGCTCTGGCGCTGCGATCTCATCAGCCGCCAGGATCTCTGGCCCTGGCTGGCAGCGCTGTATGTTGATGAGGTCGCGCGCGGGCAGGGGCTAGCGGGCAGGCTTCAGCAGCACGTGAAGGATTACGCCCGCGAACGGGGCTTTACCCAGCTGCATCTCTACTCCGCCTGCCGCGATTTTTACGAGCGTTTTGGCTGGCACTATATTGGTGACGGCCTGGACTACCCGGCCACCACGGTGCACCTCTACCGCTGCGCGCTTTAGCTCTCCTGCGGTGTGCCCACCGAGTGACGGCGCACCAGCGTCGGGCTAAAGAGGTGGGTGATCTCTGGCAGAGGCTGCTCTTTCGCCAGCGCCAGCGCCAGCTCTGCGGCCTGGGTTGCCATCGTGATGATCGGGTAGCGCACGGTGGTCAGGCGCGGACGGACGTAGCGGGAGATCAGCACGTCATCAAAGCCAATCAGCGAAATCTCGCCCGGCACCTCAATGCCGTTATCGTTTAATACGCCCATCGCCCCGGCGGCCATCGAGTCGTTATAGCAGGCAACGGCGGTAAAGTGCCTGCCACGCCCGAGCAGCTCGGTCATCGCCTGCTCGCCGCCGCTCTCATCCGGCTCGCCCCATGTCACCAGCCTGTCGTTACAGGGCAGGCCGTTCTCCCGCAGCGCATCGTAATAGCCCTGAAGGCGATCTTCCGCATCGGAGATGGCGTGGTTAGAGCAGAGATAGCCAATTTTGGTATGTCCCTGCTGGATAAGATGTCGGGTCGCCAGCCATGCGCCATAGCGATCGTCCAGCGCCACGCAGCGCTGCTCATAGCCAGGCAGAATACGGTTGATCAGCACCATGCCGGGCATCTGATCCATCAGCGCGGCTAACTCTTCATTGGGAATGCTTTTGGCGTGCACCACCAGCGCCGCGCAGCGGTGGCGCATCAGCTGCTCAATGGCGCGCCGCTCTTTCTGTTCATTATGGTAGCCGTTACCGATCAGTAAAAAGTTACCGGTATGGTAGGCCACCTGCTCTACGGCTTTGACCATGGCACCAAAAAAGGGATCGGAGACGTCGCCGACCACCAGTCCGAGGGTCTCCGTCGACTGCTGGGCCAGCGCACGGGCGTTGGCGTTGGGATGGTAGTTGAGTGACGCCATGGCGCTCTGCACCGCCTGCCGGGAGGCGTCGCTGGCTTTGGGGGAACTGTTAATAACGCGCGACACCGTGGCGACAGAGACACCTGCGAGCTTTGCAACATCCTTTATAGTCGCCATTCTGAACCTTCTTTGATGGGTAAGCGTTTACACCCGGTTAAGTGTTGCGGAAAAGTGCGGCAGGTTCAAGGCTCTTGCTTTTCTGAAGTGCGCAAACGTGAGCCAAAGCGCATGTGCAGTGTGAAACTGTTACACCGTTTTACCGGGCAAATAAAACAGAAAAAGGGTAATTCAAACCTTTAGTTACACTTTGCGATGAGCTGTTGCGATTGTTCCCTGGCATCCGCTGGGGGGAGGGGCCACAATCAAGATCCCAGAGGTATTGATTGGTGAGATTTCAGTACGTATAGAGTACTCACTTTTTGCACCAACCTGCGCGGATGCGCAGGTTTTTTTTCGCCCCGATTTTGCCGCCCGCTACACTTCTCGTGTAATCTGCCACAATCTGCCATACCCAAACGACTGACACAGGAAGTTAATGATGCTGGGATTTTTCCGTACCCTCTTCCGTCTGCTTTATCGCGTAGAGCTCACGGGCAATACGCAGGCGCTGAGCGGCGAGCGCGTCCTTATTACCCCAAACCACGTCTCCTTTATTGACGGTATTCTACTGGCGCTGTTCTTACCGGGGCGTCCGGTGTTCGCGGTCTATACCTCAATTAGCCAGAGCTGGTACATGCGCGCCCTGTCGGGCATGATCGACTCTGTTCCGCTCGATCCCACCAAGCCAATGTCGATCAAACAGCTGGTGCGGCTGATCGAAAGCGGGCGACCGGTGGTGATCTTCCCCGAGGGGCGTATCTCCGTCTCCGGCTCGTTGATGAAAATTTATGACGGGGCGGCCTTTGTGGCTGCTAAATCGCGAGCGACAGTGATCCCGGTGCGCATTGAAGGCGCAGAGCTGACCTTCTTTAGCCGCCTGAAGGGGCTGGTGAAGCAGCGCCTCTTCCCGCGTATTAGGCTGCATATCCTGCCGCCGACGCAGCTGCCAATGCCCGATGCCCCGCGCGCCCGCGATCGCCGCAGGCTGGCGGGTGAGATGCTGCATCAGATCATGATGGAAGCGCGCATGGCCGTGCGCCCGCGGGAAACGCTGTTCGAAGCTCTGCTGGCGGCGCAGTACCGCTACGGCGCGGGCAAGAACTGCGTCGAGGATATCAATTTCAAGCCCGATACCTACCGCAAGCTGCTGACCAAAACGCTGTTTGTGGCGCGCATCCTGGATAAGTACAGCGCCCAGGGCGAAAAAATTGGCCTGATGCTGCCCAACGCGGGCATCGCGGCGGCGGTGATATTCGGAGCCATCGCCCGAGGACGCATCCCGGCCATGATGAACTACACGGCAGGGGTGAAGGGGCTGGGCAGCGCCATTACCGCCGCGCAGATCAAAACCATCTTTACCTCCCGCCAGTTTATGGAGAAGGGCAAGCTCTGGCATCTCCCGGAGCAGTTGACCCAAGTGCGCTGGATCTATCTGGAAGATCTGAAGGGCGAAGTGACTACCGCCGATAAGCTGTGGATCTTCGGCCATCTGCTGATGCCGCATCTCGCCCAGGTGCCGCAGCAGCCGGAAGATGATGCGCTGGTGCTCTTTACCTCCGGTTCCGAGGGCAATCCGAAAGGGGTGGTGCACAGTCATAAAAGCATTCTCGCCAACGTGGAGCAGATCCGCACCATCGCGGACTTTACCGCCCGGGATCGCTTTATGTCGGCCCTGCCGCTGTTCCACTCCTTTGGCCTGACCGTGGGGCTCTTTACCCCGCTGCTGACCGGGGCAGAGGTCTTTCTCTATCCCAGCCCGCTGCACTACCGTATCGTGCCGGAGTTGGTTTATGACCGTAATTGCACCGTGCTGTTTGGCACCTCGACCTTCCTTGGGCACTATGCCCGCTTTGCCAACCCTTACGACTTCTACCGCCTACGCTATGTGGTAGCAGGGGCGGAAAAACTACAGGAGAGCACTCGCCAGCTCTGGCAGGATAAGTTCGGCCTGCGGGTGCTGGAGGGCTACGGCGTCACCGAGTGTGCGCCGGTGGTCTCCATCAACGTGCCGATGGCGGCGAAGCCGGGTACGGTGGGGCGTATTCTGCCAGGTATGGACGCACGTCTGATGGCGGTGCCGGGCATTGAAGAGGGCGGCAGGCTGCAGCTGAAGGGGCCGAACATCATGACCGGCTACCTGCGCGTTGAGAATCCTGGCGTGCTTGAACGCCCGGCGGCGGAGAACGCCGAGGGTGTGAGCGAACCCGGCTGGTATGACACCGGGGATATCGTGCGCTTCGATGAGCAGGGCTTTGTGCAGATCCAGGGCCGGGCCAAGCGCTTCGCCAAAATCGCCGGGGAGATGATCTCGCTGGAGATGGTAGAGCAGCTGGCTCTCATGGCCTCGCCGGACAAAATGCACGCTACGGTTGTGAAGAGCGACGCCAGCAAAGGCGAGGCGCTGGTGATGTTTACCACCGACAGCGAGCTGACCCGTGAGACGTTGCTTAAGCAGGCGCGTGCGCAGGGCGTGCCGGAGCTGGCCGTGCCGCGTGATATCCGTTTCCTGAAACAGCTGCCGGTATTGGGCAGCGGCAAACCGGATTTTGTTACCCTGAAGAGCAAACTCGACGAGGCGGAAGCGGAACATGCATGAGCCAGTAAGCACGAACAACTCTCTCCTGTCGAAGGGGATGCTGGCGGTCACCGCCGCCCAGTTCCTCTCGGCGTTTGGTGACAACGCCCTGCTGTTTGCCACCCTGGCGCTGCTTAAGGCGGAGTTTTATCCCGACTGGAGCCAGCCAATCCTGCAGATGGTGTTTGTAGGTGCTTACATACTCTTCGCCCCCTTTGTCGGTCAGGTGGCGGACAGCTTTGCCAAGGGGCGGGTGATGATGTTCGCTAACGGGCTAAAGCTGCTCGGCGCGCTGAGTATCTGCGTGGGCGTTAACCCGTTTGTTGGTTATACGCTGGTGGGCATTGGCGCGGCGGCCTACTCCCCGGCCAAATACGGCATCCTCGGCGAGCTGACCACCGGTGATAAGCTGGTGAAGGCCAACGGCCTAATGGAATCTTCGACTATCGCCGCCATCCTGCTTGGCTCGGTGGCTGGGGGCGTGCTGGCGGACTGGCATGTGCTGGCAGCGCTCGGCGTCTGCGCTCTGGTCTACGCCGGGGCGGTGGTGGCGAACCTGCTGATCCCCAAACTGCCTGCGGCCCGGCCTGGTCAGAGCTGGCGTTTTGCCCCAATGACCCAGAGCTTCTTTCACGCCTGTAAAACGCTGTGGCTGAATGGCGAAACGCGCTTCTCGCTGGTGGGCACCAGCCTGTTCTGGGGCGCGGGGGTGACGCTGCGCTTCCTGCTGGTGCTGTGGGTGCCGGTGGCGCTCGGCATCACCGATAACGCGACGCCAACCTACCTTAATGCCATGGTGGCGGTGGGTATCGTTGTTGGCGCGGGCGTGGCGGCGAAGCTGGTGACGCTGGAGAAGGTGGCTCGCTGCATGCCTGCCGGGATCCTCATTGGCGTGGTGGTGACACTCTTTTCGTTACAACATGCATTGCTGCCTGCCTACGGTCTGCTGGTGCTCATCGGCATCCTGGGTGGGTTTTTCGTCGTGCCGCTCAATGCGCTTTTGCAGGAGCGCGGGAAACGTTCCGTTGGAGCGGGCAACGCCATCGCGGTGCAGAACCTGGGCGAGAACGCGGCGATGCTGCTGATGCTGGGGCTGTATTCGCTGGCGGTGAAGGCGGGTGCGCCGGTGGTCGGCGTCGGGGTCGGCTTTGGCGTGCTGTTTGCGCTGGCGATTGCTGGCCTGTGGCTGTGGCAGCGCCGTCGCTAACCACTCTATGCCACTGTAGCCACTGTAGGCCGGGCAAACGCAGTGCCGCCCGGCGTTATCGCATCGGCATAGTTATGCCCGGTGGCGCTACGCTTACCGGGCCTACAGTCGACACGGTATCCGTACTACGGTGCTGGGTAGGTATAAACCTTATGCACCGCTTCAATCTCCGCTAATACCTCTTCGCTCAGCTCCAGATAGAGGCTCTCAACGTTGGTTTTTAGCTGCTCCATGGTCGTGGCGCCCAGCAGGGTGCTGGCCACGAACGGCTGACGGCGGACAAAGGCCAGCGCCATCTGCGCCGCGTCCAGATTATGCCGTTTAGCGATATCCACGTAGGCAGCGATCGCTTTTTGCGTCTGCTCGCCGCTGTAGCGCGTAAAGCGGCTAAACAGCGTGTTGCGCGCGCCGGCGGGCTTCGCACCGTTCAGGTATTTGCCGGTCAGGGTGCCGAAGGCCAGGCAGGAGTAGGCCAGCAGTTCAACGCCCTCAAACTGGCTCACCTCTGACAGACCGACCTCAAAGCTGCGGTTAAGCAGGCTATAGGGGTTCTGGATGGTGACGATGCGCGGCAGATCGTGCTTATCCGCCAGGTGCAGATAGCGCATCACGCCAAACGCCGTTTCGTTTGAGACGCCGATGTAGCGGATCTTGCCTGCCCGCTGACATTCGGTCAGCGCTTCCAGCGTGTCGAGAATGGTGACGGCGGGGGTGGATTCGGCCCACTCATAGCCCAGCTTGCCAAAGCAGTTGGTCGGACGCTGTGGCCAGTGGACCTGGTAGAGATCGAGATAGTCGGTTTGCAGGCGTTTCAGGCTGGCATCCAGCGCTTCACGGATATTCTTGCGATCCAGTACCTGATTCTGGCGAATGCCGCTGTCGTTATTGCGGCTCGGCCCGCTTACTTTGGAGGCGATAACCAGTTTTTCACGGTTGCCGTGCTTCGCCAGCCAGTTGCCGACGTAGGTCTCGGTTAAACCCTGCGTCTCCGGGCGCGGCGGCACGGGGTACATCTCTGCCACATCGATCAGGTTAATACCCTGGGCTACGGCGTAATCAAGCTGTGCATGGGCCTCGGCTTCGCTGTTCTGCTCACCAAAGGTCATTGTGCCCAGCCCCAGCGTGCTTATCTCAAGCGAGCTGTGAGGGATACGGTGATAATGCATAGCCGGCTTCCTTGTTTTTTAACAACGTCAGGGGCTTCCTGACAAAGGAATATAAACATGGCAGAGGGGAGGCAAAAGGGGAAGAGAAAAATCAAAAGGCCAGCAGATTGCTGACCTTAGCACTTATCGTTCGATAATTTGCGACACGTCATCACGGTTAATCTGCATCTCGTTGCCCTGCAGGTCGCGGTAGCTGACCAGCCCGGTATCATCATCTACTGCTGGCTTGCCTTCGGTCAGGATCATACGGCCATCTTTCGTCGCCATCACATAGTCGCTGCTGCATCCTGAAACTGCGCAGGCTAAACCCACTGCGGAAATCACTACTGCCCATTTTTTCACGGCTTTTCTCCTTCTTAAGGCCAAAATATGTATTGAGTGTAGTAATAACGCATGGATACGAAAGGAAAAAGCGGGAAAATCTTAAAAGACTACAAGAAATAGCGGCATTCGCCACGGTTTACCATACGCATAGCATGGTAATATTTTCGCGTTGTAATTAACGTTACAAGTAACGGAGAAGGAGAGATGGAGATACGCGTGAAAACGCTTGAGGAGAAGGTCGAGTCGCTGGTAACGGATGTCGCCGTGATTAAATCTAACTATGCAACAAAGGAGGACGTTTCAACCATCAGGGTAGAAATAGCAGAGACTAACGTCAGGATTGCAGATGTAAAGGCCGAGCTTCATAACACGCTTAGAGCGCAGGTTACGACAATCGTTGGCTCAATGATTGCGATTACCGGCGTCGCTTCAGGCGTCATCATCAAATTTCTCGCCCATTAATGCAGCGATGGCTCCCCCGGAGCGGGGGAGCGAGAGATCACAGCGGATTCTTTTTATTGCGCAACAGGTTCAGGGTCTCGACGGCAATCGAGAAGAACATGGCGAAATAGATATAGCCTTTCGGCACGTGGATGCCAAAACTCTCCAGCATCAGCGTAAAGCCAACCAGGATCAGGAACGACAGAGCCAGCATTTTTACCGATGGGTGACGATCAACAAATTCGCCGATAGGACGGGCGGCAAACATCATCACGCCGACGGAGATCACCACCGCCGCCATCATAATGAACAGATGATCCGACAGACCGACCGCCGTAATGACCGAGTCGAGGCTAAAGATAATATCCAGCATCATGATCTGCACGATGGCGCCGAGGAAAGAGTGAACGTTGGTTTTCAGCCCCTCCTCTTCACCTTCGATCGTTTCATGGATCTCCTTGCTGGCCTTCCAGATCAGGAACAGACCGCCGAGCAGCAGGATCAGATCGCGAGCGGAGACCGCATGATCGAAAGCGCTGAACAGCGGCGTCGTCAGCCGGGTCACCCATGATATAGAGGCCAGCAGCGCCAGACGCATCAGCATTGCGCCTGCCAGGCCAATACGCCGGGCATGGTTGCGCTGTGCGGTTGGAAGTTTAGCGACGACCAGAGAGAGGAAAATAATATTGTCGATCCCGAGCACAATCTCCAGCAGCGTCAGCGTACCGAGCGCGAGCCAGGCGTTGGGATCGGTTATCCATGCAAATAACATCGTAAAGTCCTGCCAAAAAAAGAAGCGCTAATTATAAGCCTCCGGCAGGCGAGGGCAAAAAATTTAATATCCCTGCAACAAAAAATGCCGGGCCAGCAGTGCGCGAGTGAAGTTCTTTTTCAGATAGAAGCCGCGCGGCAGCGTCAGGATCGGCTGGCCATGCTGGCCCACCGCCTCGGTCAGGGCCTTGCTGTTCGCCGCCTTTGGGCGAAGCTGTAGCACCTCGCCATGACGGGCGGTAATGCTCTCTACCTGACCCAGCACGATAAGATCCATCAGCTCCTCCCAGTCCATGCGCAACTGCTGCTCTTCCTGCTCGCTGGGACTCCACAGCAGCGGCGAGCCAACCCGGCGGCTGGCGACAGGGATCTCCCGCGAGCCCTCTACCGGGATCCACAGCACCCGCTTCAGCTTGTGACGCACGTGGCTGCTCTCCCATGTGACGCCGCTGTTGCCGGTCAGCGGCGCAACGCAAACGAAGGTTGTCTCCAGCGGACGGCCCAGGCTATCCACCGGAATGGTCTTCAGCTCGACCCCTAGCGCAGCGAAATCTTGCTCAGGCTTGCTGCCCGCGCTCGCCCCTAGCCAGCGCTCCAGCAGCACCCCGGTCCAGCCCTTATCACGCTTGAAGTCTGCCGGAACCGGCAGTCCAGCCAGCGCACCCAGCTCGCCAAGAGTCAGCCCGGCCAACCGCTGCGCCTGCTCAAGCAGAGCGCTTTCCGAGTCCGGCGGAGAGGTAAAAGGTGAGAGCGGCAACATATGTACAACCTCTGGTTAAAAAATGAACAGCAATAGTGCACAGGGGGCAACGCGATAGATTTTTTCCCACAGCGATAAACAACGCGATGATTTTTAGGATTTTTTTCCCTTGCGTGCTCTGTGTTGCGCAACGGCTCGCAATGTTTTCCAATTCTGGTCACTGACAATGAACAGGATCTTACACCATGTTATCCACAGAAAAGTGGGATAAGTGAGAAAAACCCGCACTACTGTTTCCATTTACAGCCTTGACGTGCGACCAAAATCGAATTTTCGCACAAATTGTGCTTAACTTATTGGCACAAACTGTGGATAAAACCGACTCTGTTCGATCTTTCATCAGTTGTCGGATCGTGCCTGTGATACACATCACATAATGATCCCGATAGCACAAAGATCGTGATATAACCTAATGAATAGTCCCAAATTATTTTTACGAGTGATAAACTGATTGTTCAGGGCCGTCAGGGTTTTCCCGGAGTAATTCCGTACTTCTGCACAACTCTATCCACAGAAATCGTGAATAAAACCGCCGCCGATGCGCCCATTCTGTTTATAACTCAGGTGATAATTGTGAGTTATTCAAATGTTATTCGGTTATAGCGCATTGAGAGAGTGGTTTACCGTATCTCACGAGTGTGAAACAATCGTTTAATTCAGGTTTATTTTGAGGTAGTCCGGTGATTGATGACGATGGCTACCGCCCAAATGTGGGTATCGTAATCTGTAATCGACAAGGCCAGGTTATGTGGGCCAGGCGCTTCGGTCAGCACTCATGGCAGTTTCCCCAGGGCGGTATCAACCCTGGAGAGTCCCCGGAGCAGGCTATGTACCGGGAGCTGTTCGAAGAGGTGGGGCTGAGCCGTAAGGATGTACGTATTCTTGCTTCGACCCGCAGCTGGTTGCGTTACAAGTTACCAAAACGTTTGGTGCGTTGGGACACAAAGCCGGTTTGTATCGGCCAAAAACAGAAGTGGTTTCTTTTGCAGTTGATCAGCAACGATGCGGATATCAATATGCAAACCAGCAGTACACCTGAGTTTGATGGCTGGCGCTGGGTAAGCTACTGGTATCCTGTTCGTCAGGTTGTCTCGTTTAAGCGCGATGTTTATCGTCGGGTGATGAAGGAGTTTGCAAGTGTGGTCATGGCGCTGGCAGAGAGCACCCCAAAGCCACAACACTCTCCTGCCTGGCGACGTAAGAGAGGATAAGCCATACATATCATGCTCACCCGGTTACGAGAAATAGTTGAGAAAGTTGCCAGCGCGCCGCGCCTTAACGAGGCGCTGGATATTCTGGTGACGGACATCTGTCTGGCGATGGATACCGAAGTCTGTTCGGTCTACCTCGCCGATCACGACAGACGCTGCTATTACCTGATGGCGACGCGCGGTTTGAAAAAGCCGCGCGGTCGCACCATCACGCTCGCATTCGATCAGGGTATCGTCGGTCTGGTAGGCAGGCTGGCGGAGCCGATTAACCTCGCCGACGCGCAAAAGCACCCCAGCTTTAAATACATTCCCTCGGTAAAAGAGGAGCGGTTCCGCGCCTTCCTTGGCGTGCCGATTATCCAGCGGCGCCAGCTGCTTGGCGTGCTGGTGGTGCAACAGCGCGAGTTGCGCCAGTTTGATGAAAGCGAAGAGTCATTCCTGGTCACGCTGGCCACCCAGATGGCGGCGATCCTCTCCCAGTCACAGCTTACCGCTCTGTTTGGTCAGTATCGGCAGACGCGTATTCGTGCCTTGCCTGCCGCACCCGGCGTTGCCATCGCCGAGGGGTGGATGGATGCCACGCTGCCGCTGATGGAGCAGGTCTACGAGGCCTCGACGCTGGACACCGCCCTTGAGCGCGAGCGGCTCACCGGTGCGCTGGAAGAGGCCGCCGGCGAGTTTCGTCGCTACAGCAAGCGCTTCTCTGCCGGGCAGCAGAAAGAGACGGCGGCCATCTTCGATCTCTATTCGCACCTGCTGTCGGACGCCCGCCTCAGACGCGAGCTGTTCGACGAGGTCGATCGCGGTTTCGTGGCCGAGTGGGCGGTGAAAAAGGTCATCGGACGCTTTGCCGAACAGTTTGCCGCCCTCTCCGACGGTTATCTCAAAGAGCGTGCTGGCGATCTGCGCACGCTGGGGCAGCGCCTGCTGTTCCACCTCGACGATAGCCTACAGGGCCCCAATACCTGGCCCGAGCGCTTTGTGCTGGTCGCCGACGAGCTCTCCGCTACCACGCTGGCCGAGCTGCCTCACGATCGGCTGGTGGGCGTTGTAGTACGCGACGGCGCAGCCAACTCCCACGCGGCGATTATGGTGCGCGCGCTGGGCATCCCAACGGTCATGGGGGCCGATATTCAGCCCTCGGTGCTGCATCGTCGCACGCTGGTGGTGGATGGCTACCGGGGTGAGCTGCTGGTTGATCCTGAACCGATCCTGCTTCAGGAGTATCAACGTCTTATCACCGAAGAGAACGAGCTAAGCAAGCTCGCGGAGGATGAGGTTAACCTTCCCGCCCAGCTGAAAAGCGGCGATCGGGTTAAGGTGATGCTCAACGCCGGGCTGAGTCCTGCGCATGAGGAGCAGCTTGGCAGCCGTATCGACGGCATTGGCCTCTACCGAACTGAAATCCCGTTTATGCTGCAAAGCGGCTTCCCCTCCGAAGAGGAGCAGGTGGCCCAGTACCAGGGGATGCTGCAGCTCTTTAACGAGAAGCCGGTGACCCTGCGCACGCTGGATGTCGGGGCGGATAAGCAACTGCCCTATATGCCCATCAGCGAGGAGAACCCCTGCCTTGGCTGGCGTGGGATCCGTATTACGCTCGATCAGCCAGAGATTTTCCTGATTCAGGTGCGGGCCATGCTGCGCGCCAACGCCGCCACCGGCAACCTCAGCATCCTGCTGCCGATGGTCACCAGCATTGAAGAGGTGGACGAGGCTCGTCGCCTGATTGAGCGCGCCGGGCGGGAAGTGGAAGAGATGATCGGCTACGCCATCCCCAGACCGCGCATCGGCGTGATGCTGGAGGTCCCTTCCATGGTCTTTATGCTGGCGCATCTGGCCAGCCGGGTCGATTTTATCTCCGTCGGCACCAACGATCTCACCCAGTACCTTCTGGCAGTGGATCGCAACAACACCCGCGTGGCAAGCCTCTACGACAGCCTGCATCCGGCGGTGCTGCGCGCGCTGGCGACTATCGCCCAGGAGACGGAGCGCTATGGCATCGATCTCTGCCTGTGCGGTGAAATGGCGGGCGATCCGATGTGCGTGGCAGTGCTGATCGGTCTTGGTTACCGTCATCTGTCGATGAACGGCCGTTCGGTGGCCCGCGTTAAATATCTGCTGCGTCATATCGACCGCGAAGATGCCGAGACGCTGGCAAACCGTACCCTGGAAGCGCAGTTTACCACCGAGGTGCGCCATCAGGTGGCTGCCTTTATGGAGCGCCGTGGCATGGGTGGCCTGATCCGCGGCGGACGCTAGCGCACCGGCGGCGGGTAAAGGGACGATACAGATCTTTTACAACTTCGCCCTAATCGCCCGCCTGGCTTATGCTATGATTCCCAGCTTTGGAGCGCCCTGTTAAGCGAGCGCACATCTTAACCGCTGTCGATTTTTGGCGGAATAACAACACTTTGTGGTGACAGATGAATAATGGATATCTGCGTTTTCCCGATTTCGATCCGGTAATTTTCTCTATCGGACCGGTTTCGTTGCACTGGTACGGCATGATGTACCTCGTTGGCTTTATTTTTGCCATGTGGCTGGCTGGCCGCCGCGCAAATCGTCCCGGCAGCGGCTGGACAAAAAACGAAGTGGAAAACCTGCTCTATGCGGGCTTCCTGGGCGTCTTCCTTGGCGGGCGCATCGGCTATGTGCTGTTCTATAATTTCCCGACCTTTATCCAGGATCCGCTCTATCTGTTCCGCGTCTGGGATGGCGGCATGTCCTTCCACGGCGGCCTGGTTGGCGTGATCGTGGTGATGATTATCTTTGCCAAACGCACCAAGCGTACCTTCTTCCAGGTCTCCGACTTTATCGCACCGCTGATCCCGTTTGGGCTGGGCGCCGGGCGACTGGGTAACTTTATCAACGGCGAACTGTGGGGCCGCGTCGATCCGAGCTTCTCGCTGGCGATGCTCTTCCCTAACTCCCGTGCTGAAGATATGGCACTGCTGCCTTCGCACCCGGAGTGGCAGTCTATTTTTGACACCTACGGCGTACTGCCGCGCCACCCTTCACAGCTTTACGAGCTGGCGCTGGAGGGGGTTGTGCTGTTTATCATCCTTAACCTGTTTATCCGTAAGCCGCGCCCGATGGGTGCAGTATCAGGCCTGTTCCTGATCGGCTATGGCGCATTCCGCATTATCGTGGAGTTCTTCCGCCAGCCGGACGCGCAGTTTACCGGCGAGTGGGTGCAGTACATCAGCATGGGCCAGATCCTCTCTATCCCAATGATTATTGCGGGCGCGCTGATGATGGTCTGGGCGTACCGCCGTCGCCCGCAGCAACACGTCTCCTGAGGAATCATGAAACAGTATTTAGAACTGATGCAAAAAGTGCTGGATGAAGGCACACCGAAAAACGACCGTACCGGCACCGGCACGCTTTCCATTTTTGGCCATCAGATGCGCTTTAACCTGCAGGAGGGCTTCCCGCTGGTGACCACCAAGCGCTGCCACCTGCGCTCAATCATTCATGAGCTGCTGTGGTTCCTGCAGGGCGATACCAATATCGCCTACCTGCATGAAAACAACGTCTCTATCTGGGACGAGTGGGCCGACGAGCAGGGTAATCTCGGCCCGGTCTACGGCAAACAGTGGCGCGCATGGCCAACGCCGGATGGCCGCCACATCGACCAGATCGCGACCGTGCTGAACCAGCTGAAGACCGATCCGGACTCCCGACGGATCATCGTCTCCGCATGGAACGTGGGCGAGCTGGACAAAATGGCGCTGGCCCCGTGCCACGCGTTTTTCCAGTTTTACGTGGCGGATGGCAGGCTCTCCTGCCAGCTCTACCAGCGCTCCTGCGATGTCTTCCTCGGCCTGCCGTTTAATATCGCCAGCTATGCGCTGCTGGTGCATATGATGGCGCAGCAGTGCGACCTGGAGGTAGGTGACTTCGTCTGGACCGGCGGCGATACCCATCTCTACAGCAACCACATGGAACAGACGCACCTGCAGCTGAGCCGTGAGCCGCGCGCGCTGCCGAAGCTTGTTATCAAGCGTAAGCCGGCGTCGCTGTTTGACTACCGCTTCGACGACTTTGAGATCGAAGGCTACGATCCGCACCCCGGCATCAAAGCCCCGGTCGCTATCTGATAATCACAGCCTGCCACAGCCGGCGCGTTACTGCGCCGGTTTTTTTCCGCTTTTACCCCATTCTGCGATCCGCTTTCCCGCTGTGATGTAACCCTCTGCAATCCCCGATATTTTTCCCGTAGCGCCTCGTAAAAGCGAGCATCTCACCTCGCATGCATCGCGCATCAGGCGCAGAGTACGGCCATGAAAAAAGAGCAGGGTTACACCCTTATAGAGATCACGGTGGCGATGATTGTGCTGGTGATCCTTGGCGCGTCGGGGCTGTACGGCTGGCAGAGTTACCAGGCGCACCAGCGTCTGTGGCAAACCACCTGGCAGGTGCGTGACTATCTGGAATTGCTGCGGGACGACGCCAACTGGCACAACCGGGATCGCAAGGTACAGGTGAGGCAGGAGAGCGGCCGCTGGTGCCTGCTGGCGTCAGCTGATGCGCAGGCAACGTGCGGCGCGGACAATCCCTTTGCGCTGCGCTCGCTTTGGCCTGAGGTGGCACTGGTGGATATCACCCCCTCGCTCGGCTTTTACGGGCTGCGCAATACGGCATGGGCCGGACATATCACACTGCGCAGCGAGGCGGGGGAGTGGCAAATCATTGTATCGAACTGGGGGCGGATAAGAGTATGCCAGCGTACAGACAGCGACTCATGCAGCTGACCGAAGGTGGTTTCTCCCTGCTGGAGGTGCTCATCGCGATGACCATCGGCAGCGTACTTCTGCTCAGCGCCGCCCGATTTTTGCCTGCGCTGCAAGCGGCGATGCTCCATCAGACCCGGCAGCAAGCGCTGGAAGAGACGGTTTGGCAGCATCTTTTCACGCTGGGAAAGCATCTCCAGCGGGCTGGCTACTGCCGGGGAGAATGCAGCGGAGAGCCGCTGGTGATGGGGCGGCAGGGGGCCTGCGTGATCGTCCAGTGGGATGCCAACAGCAATGGCCGGTGGGAGCATTCGCCTCTCTCGGAGGCCGAGCAGACCGGCTTTCGCTTGCAGAACGGCGTACTGGAGACGCGGCAGGGGGCAGAGAGCTGCGAAGAGAAAGGGTGGGATAAAATCACCGATCCCGCCACGGTCAGCGTGCAGCGCTTCACGGTGATCCGCCAACCGCAGGGCGTTTTAGCCCCCGTGCTGACGGTCACGCTGGCGGCGGCTCCCCTTAACCATCCCGAGGAAGCCATTAGCGCGACGTACAGCGTGGCGGGGTACAATTTATGAAAAGTGAAATCTGTGAGAGACGAAAGAGGAATATCATCCCTGGCGCTGGTGCTCCTGCTGCTGGTGTTAGGTAGCCTGATGCTTAACGGTTTAAACCAGCGCCAGCGCACCCATACGCAGCGCATTACTAGCGAAAGTCGGGCAATGCGCAATTTGGCCGATGCCCACTCGGCGCTGGAGTGGGGGCGAATGCAGGCCTGGCAGATGCAGCCTGCCGTGCAGTGCCGGGCGCATCGCAGCCAGCCGTGGCGGGTCTGCCTGCGCATTTTTGCCGACCGGACGCTGCTACTGATCGCCGCCAGCGGGAGCGAAACCCTGTGGCGCAGCGGAGCGATAGGCGAGAGCGGCGTGACGTTTTCGCCCCACGGCTGGAGCGATTTCTGTCCTCTCAAGGAGATACGCCAGTGTCAGATGCCGTAGCTCGCCAGAGGGGCTTTAGCCTGCCGGAAACGTTGCTGGCAATGGTGCTGCTGGTCATGGTTGTCACGGCGCTGACAGGGTATCATCGCGTGCTGCTTGAGGGCTTCACCGCCTGGAGCCACTACCGCTACCTGTGGCGCTACGGCTGGCAGCAGGCGCAGCTCCGACCCGCGCCGCTACCGCCCGGCTGGCAGGTCAGCCGGGTACAGACAACGGACGCCGGATGTGTCAGCATCAGCGTAACCATCACCTCGCCGGTGGGCAGGCAGGGGAAGATGACGCGGTTATATTGCCCAGTTTATAAGTAGTCAGGAGCGTTTATGTTAAGGGTCTATCACTCCAATCGTCTGGATGTGTTGGAAGCGTTGATGGAGTTTATCGTTGAGCGCGAACGGCTCGACGATCCCTTTGAGGCCGAAATGGTGCTGGTACAGAGTACCGGCATGGCGCAATGGCTACAGATGACGCTGTCGCAAAAGTTTGGCATCGCTGCCAATATCGACTTTCCGCTCCCGGCGAGCTTTATCTGGGATATGTTTGTCCGCGTGCTGCCGGACATCCCGAAAGAGAGCGCCTTTAATAAACAGAGCATGAGCTGGAAGCTGATGACCCTGCTGCCGCAGATGCTGGAGCAGGAGGCGTTCACCATGCTTCGCCACTACCTCAACGACGACGATGACAAGCGTAAGCTGTTTCAGCTCTCGTCTCGGGTGGCGGATCTCTACGATCAGTATCTGGTCTTTCGCCCAGAATGGCTGACCCGCTGGGAAGAGGGCGGCCTGATCGATGGCCTCGGTGAAGCGCAGATCTGGCAGGCACCGCTCTGGCGGGCGCTAGTGGAGCACACTGCGGCGCTGGGGCAGCCGCACTGGCACCGCGCCAACCTCTATCAGCGTTTTATCAACGTGTTGGAGTCCGCGACGACGCCACCTGCCGGGCTGCCTTCCCGGGTGTTCATCTGCGGCATTTCGGCTCTGCCGCCGGTCTATCTCCAGGCGCTGCAGGCGCTGGGCAAGCACGTGGATATTCACCTGCTGTTTACCAATCCCTGCCGCTACTACTGGGGGGATATCAAAGATCCGGCGTTTCTCTCCCGGCTCATTGCCCGCCAGCGTAAACACCACCTTGATGCCCATCCGGTGGCCCTGTTCCGTGAAGATCAGCCGGTAGAGGGCCTGTTTAACAGCGAAGGCGAGCAGGAGGTGGGTAACCCGCTGCTGGCCTCGTGGGGCAAGCTGGGGCGCGACTACATCTATCTGCTGGCAGGGATGGATCGCTACGACGATCTCGACGCTTTCGTTGATATTACGCCCGGCGCGCTGCTGCAAAACCTGCAGTATGACATCCTGGAGCTGAAAAACAGCGCCGTCGCTGGCGTAACGGCCAAGGAGTATGAGCGCAGCGACGCTAAGCGCAGGCTGGAGCGGGAGGACCGCAGCGTGGCGGTGCACGTCTGCCACAGCCCGCAGCGGGAGGTGGAGGTGCTGCACGATCGCCTGCTGGCGATGCTGGAGGAGGATCCCAGCCTCTCCCCGCGCGACATCATTGTGATGGTGGCGGATATCGACAGCTACAGCCCCTTTATCCAGGCGGTATTTGGCAGTGCCAGCGGGGAACGCTATCTTCCCTATGCCATCTCCGACCGTCGCGCCCGTCAGTCACACCCGGCGCTTCAGGCTTTTATCAGCCTGCTTTCGCTGCCGGACAGCCGTTTTCAGTCGGAGGACGTGCTGGCCCTGCTGGACGTGCCGGTGCTTGCCGCACGGTTTAACATCGATGAAGAGGGGCTGCGCTATCTCCGCCAGTGGGTCAACGAGTCCGGCGTACGCTGGGGCATGGATGACGACAACGTGCGCGAGCTGGCGCTGCCTGCGACCGGGCAGCACACCTGGCAGTTTGGTCTGACGCGTATGCTGCTTGGCTATGCAATGGAGAGCCGTCAGGGCGAGTGGCAGTCGGTGCTGCCCTACGATGAGTCCAGCGGCCTGATTGCCGAGCTGGTGGGCCATCTGGCCTCGCTGCTGATGCAGCTCAGGCTGTGGCGCAAAGGGCTGGCTCAGGATCGCCCGCTGGCCGAGTGGCTACCGGTCTGCCGGGACATGCTCAACGACTTCTTCCTGCCGGATCCCGATACCGAAGCTGCGCTGGCGCTGATTGAACAGCAGTGGCAGGCGGTCATTACCCAGGGCGTTGGCGCACACTATGACGAGGCGGTGCCGCTCTCGCTGTTGCGCGACGAGCTGGCGCAGAGGCTCGATCAGGAGCGCATCAGCCAGCGCTTCCTCGCCGGGCCTATTAATATCTGTACCCTGATGCCGATGCGCTCAATCCCCTTTAAGGTCGTTTGCCTGCTGGGGATGAACGATGGCGTCTATCCGCGTGCGCTGGCCCCGCTTGGCTTTGATTTGATGAGCCAGAAACCGATGCGCGGCGACCGTAGCCGCCGGGACGATGACCGCTACCTCTTCCTGGAGGCGCTCATCTCCGCGCAGCAGAAGCTCTACATTAGCTATATTGGGCGCTCGATTCAGGATAACAGCGAACGGTTCCCGTCGGTGCTGGTGCAGGAGCTGGTGGACTATATCGGGCAGAGCCACTATCTGCCCGGCGATGAGGCACTCACCTGCGACGAGAGCGCGCGACGGGTGGTGGATCATATTACTCACCTGCATACGCGAATGCCGTTCGATGCAGAAAACTTTATTGCCGATGAGCTGCAAAGCTACGCCCGGGAGTGGTTGCCCGCCGCCAGCCAGCAGGGGGTAGCTCATGCCACCTTTATTCAGGAGCTGGACGATGAGCCGCTGGAGACGCTGGCGTTTGAGCAGCTGCAGCGCTTCTGGGCGCATCCGGTGCGGGCCTTCTTCCAGATGCGTCTGAAGGTTAACTTCCGTCCCGAGGCGAGCGATATTCCCGACGCCGAGCCGTTCATCATTGATGGCCTGGACCGCTACCAGCTCAACCAGGCGCTGCTCAACACCCTTGTCGAGGAGGAGGACGTCGAGAAACTCTTCCGTCAGTACCGTGCGGCAGGCCAGCTTCCCTACGGCGCATTTGGTGAGATTGTCTGGGAGAGCCAGCATCAGGAGATGCAGCAGCTGGCATCGCGGGTTCACGAGCACCGCAAGCCAGCCGAGAGCATGGAGATCGAGCTTGACTGCGGCAAGGTACACCTGACCGGCTGGCTACAGCACGTGCAGGAGGATGGCCTGCTGCGCTGGCGTCCTTCGATGCTGAAGGTCTCACAGGGGCTGCAACTTTGGCTGGAACATCTTGTCTACTGTGCCAGCGGCGGAACGGGAGAGAGTCGGCTGTTTGTCCGCAACGATAAAGCCTGGCAGTTCCCGCCTCTCAAGCAGGAAGAGGCCCTCAAGTACCTTGAGGAGCTGGTCGAAGGCTACCGCGAGGGGATGAAAAAACCGCTGCTGCTGCTACCTGAAAGCGGTGGGGCATGGATAAAAGCCTGTTATGACGCGACAAATGATGCGATGTTAAAAGATGAGGAGACGCTCGCTAAGGCACGGAGCAAATTCCTGCAGGCTTATGAAGGCAATATGGTGGTCAGCGGCGAGGGGGAGGACGTATGGTACCAGCGCCTGTGGCGTACCCTCGAACCTGAAAACTATGCCGAGATAGTTAAGCAGGCAGAGCGTTACTTACTGCCGCTCTTTCGCTTTAGTCAGTCCTGATGAAGTGTGTAAAAATTGCGCAGTGGAAGGGCTTCCATTATGATGCGCAGCGAATCACGGACTGATTGGATATGCCGGTACTTCCGGCACTGGTTTGTTAATGATGAGGTTCGTGAATGCCCAGCAGCACCTGGTTCAAAGCATTAGTCTTATTTGTCGCCTTCTGGGCACCGTTAAGTCAGGCAGACACCGGTTGGCAACCCGTTCAGGAAACCATTCGTAAAAGCGATAAGGACACCCGTCAGTATCAGGCTATTCGCCTCGATAACGGCATGGTGGTTCTTTTGGTTAACGATCCGCAGGCGGTGAAATCGCTCTCCGCGCTGGTGGTACCCGTTGGCTCGCTGCAGGATCCGGAGGCGCATCCCGGCCTGGCGCACTATCTTGAACACATGACCCTGATGGGCTCTACCCACTACCCGCAGCCGGACAGCCTGGCTGAATTTTTAAAGCTGCACGGCGGCAGCCACAATGCCAGCACCGCACCCTACCGTACCGCGTTCTATCTGGAAGTTGAGAACGACGCGCTGGAAGGGGCCGTGGATCGGCTGGCGGATGCCATCGCCTCGCCGCTGCTTGATAAAAAGTATGCCGAACGCGAGCGTAACGCGGTCAACGCCGAGCTGACGCTTGCCCGCTCCCGGGACGGGATGCGCATGGCCCAGGTGAGCGCTGAAACCATTAATCCGGCACATCCGGCTGCACGCTTCTCCGGGGGTAACCTGGAGACCCTGAGCGACAAGCCGGGTAGCCCGGTGCAGGAGGCGCTGCTGGCCTTCCGCGACAAATACTATTCGGCGAACCTGATGAAGGCCGTGGTCTACAGCAATCGTCCGCTGCCGGAGCTGGCCGCCATCGCGGCGAAAACCTTTGGCCGCGTGCCGAACAAAGCGCTGGCGCTGCCGAAAGTTGACGTACCGGTGGTGACCGATGCGCAGAAGGGGCTGATCCTCCACTATGTGCCGGTGATGCCGCGTAAAGTGGTGCGGGTTGAGTTCCGCATCGATAACAATACGGCGCAGTTCCGCAGCAAAACCGACGAGCTGATTACCTATCTGATTGGCAACCGCAGTCCGGGCACGCTCTCTGACTGGTTACAGCAGCAGGGTCTGGCCGAAGGGATCCGCGCCGACTCTGACCCCATCGTTAACGGCAACAGCGGCGTGCTGGCGATTTCCGCGACGTTGACCGACAAGGGGCTGGCGCACCGTGATGAGGTGGTTGCGGCTATTTTTAGCTATCTCCAGCTTCTGCGTGAGAAGGGCGTGGACAAGCGCTACTTTGACGAGCTGTCCCACGTGCTGGATCTCGACTTCCGCTATCCCTCAATTACCCGGGATATGGACTATGTTGAGTGGCTGGCGGATACCATGATCCGCGTGCCGGTTGAGCACACCCTCGACGCGGTAAACATTGCTGACCAGTTTGATGTCGAGGCCGTTAAGGCGCGTCTGGCAATGATGACGCCGCAGAACGCCCGCATCTGGTACATCAGCCCGCAGGAGCCGCACAATAAAACCGCCTATTTTGTCGATGCGCCTTATCAGGTCGATAAAATTAGCGACCAGACTTTCGCCGACTGGCAGCAGAAATCCAACGCCATCGCGCTGTCGCTGCCGGAGCTGAACCCCTATATTCCGGATGATTTCACGCTGCAAAAGCCAGCAAAAAATTACACTCATCCCGAGCTGATTGTGGACGATCCTACCCTGCGCGTGGTTTACATGCCGAGCCGCTACTTTGCCAGCGAGCCAAAGGCTGACGTTAGCGTGGTGTTGCGCAATCCGCTGGCGATGGACAGCGCTAAAAACCAGGTGATGTTCGCCCTTAATGACTATCTGGCCGGGCTCGCCCTGGATCAGCTCAGCAACCAGGCCGCCGTTGGTGGGATTAGCTTCTCCACTAACGCCAATAACGGCCTGATGCTCAATGCTAACGGCTATACCCAGCATCTGCCGCAGCTTTTCAAAGACCTGCTGGCGGGCTACTTCAGCTATACGCCAACCGAGGACCAGCTGGCGCAGGCGAAGTCCTGGTATGCGCAGATGATGGACTCCGCCGAGAAGGGCAAAGCCTACGAGCAGGCAATCATGCCGGCGCAGATGCTTTCTCAGGTTCCCTATTTCCAGCGTGAAGAGCGCCGGGCGCTGCTGCCGGAGATTACCCTGAAAGATGTGATGGCCTACCGCGATCGGTTGAAAAGCAACGCTCGTCCGGAGTTCTTAATCGTCGGCAATATGAGCGAGACGCAGGCGAAAGACCTGGCCCATCAGGTGCAGGATCAGCTTGCGGCGAAAGGAAACCAGTGGTGTCGCAACCGCGACGTGCTGGTAGACAAAAAGCAGGGGATAATCTTTGAAAAAGCGGGTAGCACCAGTGACTCGGCGCTGGCCGCCGTGTTTGTCCCTCCGGGCTATGACGAGTACAGCAGCTCAGCCTACAGTGCGATGCTGGGGCAAATCATCCAGCCGTGGTTCTACAACCAGCTGCGTACCGAAGAGCAGCTCGGCTATGCGGTGTTTGCCTTCCCGATGAGCGTTGGCCGCCAGTGGGGGCTGGGCTTCCTGCTTCAGAGCAGCGACAAGCAGCCGTCGGCGCTGTGGGCGCGCTACCAGGCCTTCTTCCCCACGGCGGAAGATCGGCTGCGCAAAATGAGCGCAGAAGAGTTTGCCCAGCTTCAGCAGGCGGTGATCGCCCAGGTTACTCAGGCCCCGCAAACGCTGGGTGAAGAAGCGACGCAGATCAGCAAAGATTTCGACCGGGGTAATATGCGCTTTGATTCCCGTGATAAAGTTGTCGCTGAGATTAAACAGCTGACGCCGCAGAAGCTTGCCGACTTCTTCCACCAGGCGGTGGTAGAGCCGCAGGGGATGGCGATCCTGTCCCAGGTCTCCGGCACACCAAGTGATAAATCCGGGTATATACACCCTGAAGGCTGGAAGGTATGGGACAACGTCAGCGCGTTGCAGCGCACGCTGCCCCTGATAAGTGAGAAACAATGAGTAACCCCGCTGAGACTCTGGACCCCCTGCGCTTACCCTTACGCGGTGAGCGCCTGATTGAAGCCTCTGCGGGCACCGGGAAAACCTACACCATCGCCGCCCTCTACCTGCGCCTGCTGCTGGGCCTGGGCGGCGAGAGCGCCTTTTCGCGTCCGCTTACCGTGGAAGAGCTGCTGGTGGTGACCTTTACCGAAGCCGCCACCGAAGAGCTGCGTGGCCGTATCCGCAGCAACATTCACGAGCTGCGCATCGCCTGCCTGCGTGAAAGCAGCGCCGATCCGCTCTATGCCCGCCTGCTTAACGATATTCCCGATAAGCAGCAGGCAGCGAGCTGGCTGATGCTGGCCGAGCGGCAGATGGATGAGGCCGCGGTCTTTACCATCCACGGCTTCTGTCAGCGTATGCTGAGCCTCAACGCCTTTGAGTCCGGCATGCTTTTCCAGCAGCAGCTGATTGAAGATGAGTCCCTGCTGCGCGCGCAGGCCTGCGCGGACTTCTGGCGTCGCCACTGTTATCCGCTGCCTCGCGACATTGCCGAGGTGATCCATGCCTCGTGGAAGGGGCCGCTGGAGCTGCTGAACGCAATTAACCGCTATCTGCAGGGGGAGGCACCGGTAATCAAATCTCCACCGCCTGCGGATGAGACCCTGGCCTCGCGCCATGCGAAAATCATCGCCCGTATTGATGCCATCAAGCAGCAGTGGCTTGCAGCGGTAGCGGAGCTCGATCCCCTGATTGAAAATTCAGGCATTGACCGACGCAAGTTTAACCGGGGTAACCAGGGCAAGTGGATCGAGAAGATCAGTGCCTGGGCACAGGAGGAGACCCGTAGCTATCTGCTGCCGGACGCGCTGGAGAAGTTCGCCCAGTCCTTTTTAACCTCGCGCACCAAGGCGGGCGGCGCTGTGCCGGAGCACCCGCTGTTTGTCGCCATTGAGGGGCTGCTGGCCGAGCCGCTTACCCTCAGCGATCTGGTACTGACCACCGCCATGCGGGAGATCCGCGAGGCGGTGGCGCGGGAGAAGCGCCGTCGCGGCGAGCTGGGCTTTGATGACATGCTGAGCCGTCTTGACCAGGCGCTGAACAGTGAAAACGGCGAGGCGCTGGCGACCGCGATCCGCCAGCGTTTTCCGGTCGCGATGATCGATGAGTTTCAGGATACCGATCCCCAGCAGTACCGTATTTTCCGCCGCATCTGGCGACAGCAGCCGGATACCGCGCTGCTGCTGATTGGCGATCCCAAGCAGGCGATCTACGCCTTTCGCGGCGCGGACATCTTCACCTACATGAAAGCGCGTGGGGAAGTTAGCGCTCACTATACGCTCGATACCAACTGGCGTTCTGCACCAGGCATGGTCAATAGCGTGAACACGCTGTTTAGCCAGATGGATAACGCCTTTATGTTCCGCGAGATCCCCTTCATGCCGGTGAAGGCGGCGGAAAGAAACCAGCCCCTGCGTTTTGAACTGCACGGTGAAACCCAGCCCGCCATGAACCTGTGGCTGATGGAGGGCGATGGCGTTGGCATCGGGGACTACCAGGCCTTTATGGCCCAGCTCTGCGCGGCGCAGATCCGCGACTGGCTGGTGGCGGGTCAGGAGGGTAGCGCTCTGTTGCATGACGGCAAGCGATCCCGGCCGGTGCAGGCCTCTGACATAACCGTCCTGGTGCGCAGCCGCCATGAAGCGGCGCTGATCCGTGACGCCCTGACGCTGCTGAACATCCCTTCGGTGTATCTCTCCAACCGCGACAGCGTCTTTGAGACGCCGGAAGCGCAGGAGCTGCTGTGGCTCATCCAGGCGGTGCTGACGCCCGAGCGGGAGAGCACCCTGCGCAGCGCCCTGGCGACGGGGATGCTCGGTCTGACCGCCCAGGATATTGAGCAGCTCAATAAGGATGAAGAGGCCTGGGATCGGGTGGTTGAGGAGTTTGACGGCTACCGCCAGACGTGGCAAAAGCGCGGCGTCATGCCGATGCTACGCACCCTGATGGCCCAGCGCAATATTGCGGAAAACCTGCTCGCGACCTCCGGTGGCGAGCGGCGTCTGACCGATATTCTGCACATCAGCGAGCTGCTACAGGAAGCGGGAGCGCATACCGAGAGCGAGCATGCGCTGGTGCGCTGGCTGGCGCAGCATATCGCCGAGCCGGACAGCAACGCCGCCAGCCAGCAGCTCAGGCTGGAGAGCGACAAACACCTGGTGCAGATCGTTACCATCCATAAAGCGAAAGGGCTGGAGTACCCGCTGGTCTGGCTGCCGTTTATTGCCAACTACCGCGCACAGGACCAGGCCTTCTATCACGACCGCACCTCCTTTGAGGCGGTGCTGGATCTTAGCCAGGCCGACGAGAGCATTGAATTAGCCGAGGCGGAGCGGCTGGCGGAGGATCTGCGTCTGCTCTACGTGGCGCTGACGCGCTCCGTATGGCACTGTAGCCTGGGTATTGCGCCGCTGTTCCGTCGTCGCGGAGAGAAGAGCGGCGAGAGCGATTTTCACCATAGTGCGCTGGGCAGGCTGATCCAGCAGGGCGAGCCGCGCGATGCCGCAGGCTTACGCCACTGCCTGGAGGCGCTGAGCAGCGACGATATCGTGCTGAGCATTCCCGGCACGCCGGATAATTCGCGCTGGGAGTACACCCTCTCCCTGCCGCCGTCGCTGCGCGCCCGACACATTGACCGTCCTATTCTCGACGACTGGCGGGTGACCAGCTACTCTGGCCTGCAGCAGCGCGGGCACGGTATCGCCCAGGATCTGCTTCCCCGGCTGGACGTGGACGCCGCAGGTGAACGCCAGGCGGACGAGGTACCGGCCTTAACGCCGCACGCGTTCCCACGCGGGGCGTCGCCGGGCACCTTCTTACACGGGCTGTTTGAAGATATCGATTTCACTCAGCCGGTGACCGAGGAGTGGGTGAGCGAGCGCCTTCAGGCGGGCGGTTTTGGCGAGGAGTGGCAGCCGGTGCTGCTGGCATGGATCAATGCCATCCTGCGTGCGCCGCTTATTGAATCAGGTTTATCGTTAAGCCAGCTCACCGCGAAAGACAAGCAGGTGGAGATGGAGTTCTATATCCCGATTGCCCAGACCCTGACCTCAGAGAAGCTGGACGCGGCGATCCGTCGCTACGATCCGCTCTCAGCGGGCTGTTCGCCGCTGGATTTCCGCGACGTGCGCGGCATGCTCAAGGGCTTTATCGACCTGGTTTTCCGCCACAACGGGCGTTTCTACCTGCTGGACTACAAATCTAACTGGCTGGGCGAGAGCAGCGAAGCCTATACCCGAGAGGCGATGGCGGCTGCGATGCAGTCGCATCGCTACGACTTACAGTATCAACTTTATACTCTGGCGCTACACCGCTATCTTCGCCACCGCATTGCGGACTACGATTATGAGCGCCACTTTGGCGGCGTGATCTACCTGTTCCTGCGCGGCGTTGATGCGCAAAACAGCGAGCAGGGCATCTATACCACCCGTCCCGATGTACGGCTAATTAGCGAGATGGATGCCCTGTTTAGCGGTGAAGAGGCCAGTGAAGACTATCAGGAGACCGCACAGTGACGATGCAAACTCTGCTTATAGAGGCGCTGGCTCAGAAGCTGTTTCGCCCGTTGGACGTCCAGTTTGCCCTGACCGTGGCCGGACGCGACGAGCCAGCGGTAACCCTGGCGGCAGCAATACTTAGCCGCGACGCGGGGGAGGGCCATGTCTGTCTGCCCCTCTCCCGACTGGCTGCTGAGGCCGAAGATAAGAGCCATTCGCTGCTGATGGCGCTGTTTGCCGAGGCCGGTGCGCCCTGCGACTGGGCTGGGATCTTACAGCGATCCGAGGCCGTCAGCGACGGTCATACCCCTGCGCCGATGGTGCTGGCCGGGGAGCGCCTCTACCTTAACCGGATGTGGTGCAACGAACTGACCGTAGCGAGTTTCTTTAGCGAGGTTAACCAGCCGCTGAGCGTTGACGAAGACCAGCTGCGCCAGATCCTCGACGGGCTTTTCCCGTCAACGGAGGGGATCAACTGGCAGAAGGTGGCGGCAGCGGTGGCGCTGACCCGGCGGATCTCGGTGATCTCCGGCGGGCCCGGCACCGGAAAAACCACCACGGTGGCGAAGCTGCTGGCGGCGCTGGTACAAATGGCGAACGGCGCCCGCTGCCGCATCCATCTGGCTGCTCCGACCGGGAAAGCCGCGGCGCGTCTGACGGAGTCGCTGGGGGCCGCCCTGCGCCAGCTGGCATTAACCGACGATCAGAAAAAGCGCCTGCCGGTGGAGGCCAGCACGCTGCACCGCCTGCTGGGGGCTCAGCCCGGCAGCCAGCGCCTGCGTTATCACGCCGGGAACCCGCTGCACCTTGATGTACTGGTGGTGGATGAAGCGTCAATGATTGACCTGCCGATGATGTCCCGGCTGATTGATGCGCTGCCTGCCCATGGGCGAGTGATTTTCTTAGGCGACCGCGATCAGCTGGCCTCGGTAGAGGCGGGAGCGGTGTTGGGAGATATCTGCGCGTGGGTTAACGCGGGCTTTACCCCGGCGCGGGCGGAGCAGCTCTCCCGCCTGACCGGCATGGCGGTTCCCGGTGGCGAGCCGGGCGGGGCAGGCGCATTGCGCGACAGCCTCTGCCTGCTGCAAACCAGCTACCGCTTCGGCAGCGACTCTGGCATTGGCCAGCTGGCGGCGGCGGTAAACCGGGGCGACAAGAAGAGTACCCGCTCGGTATTTAGCCAGGGCTTTAGCGACATTGAGCACAAGCCTCTCCAGGCGCGTGACGATTACCAGGCACTGTTAGACGATGCGCTGGCGGGCTACGCTCGCTATCTGCAGCTGGTGCGGGATGAGGCGGAGCCAAAGGCGATCCTCGCGGCGTTTAGCGAGTATCAGCTGCTCTGCGCCCTGCGCGAGGGACCGTTTGGCGTAGCAGGCCTCAACGAGCGGCTGGAGCAGACCCTGGCGAACCAGCGGCGGATCGGTCGGACACCACACTCGCGCTGGTTTGATGGACGCCCGGTGATGATCTCCCGCAACGACAGCGCGCTGGGGCTGTTTAACGGCGATATCGGCGTGGCGCTGAACCGCGGGCAGGGGACGCGCGTCTGGTTCCCGCTGCCGGACGGCAGCATCAAATCGGTGCAGCCCAGCCGCCTGCCGGAGCACGAAACGGCCTGGGCAATGACGGTGCATAAATCGCAGGGCTCGGAGTTCGACCACGCCGCGCTGATCCTGCCGGGGCAGATGGTGCCGGTGGTGACTCGGGAGCTGGTCTATACCGCGATCACTCGCGCCCGCCGTCGCCTGTCGCTCTATGCCGACGAGCGTATTCTGGTGCAGGCCATTGCTACCCGTACCGAACGACGCAGCGGCCTCGGCGAGATTTTTGCCCAGGTCAAATAGCAAAATCCCTACCCGGCCGGGTAGGGAAGAACGTGCTTAGGTAAGGTCGGCCATCAGCACCTTTGAGCGGCGTTGATAGTTGTACATCTCTTTCTTGCTCTCCGGCAGCAGGTCGATATCCACCGGCGTAAAGCCGCGCTCCTGGAACCAGTGGATGCTGCGGGTTGTCAGCACAAACAGCTTGCTGAGGCCCATCTGCCGCGCCTGAAGGGCCACGCGCTCCAGCAGCGCTTCCCCCCGCGACGAGCTGCGGTAGTCCGGGTGCACCGCCACGCAGGCCATCTCGCCAATCTTCTCTTCCGGGAACGGATAGAGCGCCGCGCAGGCGATAGTCAGGTTGTCGCGCTGAATGATCGTGAACTTGTCGATCTCCATCTCCAGCTGTTCACGGGAGCGCCGCACCAGAATACCCTGCTGCTCCAGGGGACGGATCAGCTCCAGAATGCCGCCAATGTCGTTGATGGTGGCGCGGCGGATCTGCTCCGCGCTCTCCATCACGATCTGCGTCCCGATGCCATCGCGGGAGAAAAGCTCCTGCAACAGCGCGCCATCTTCCTGATAGCTAATCAAGTGGCTGCGACGTACGCCGCTGCGGCAGGCCTTCACCGCGCCGCGCAGGAAGCGCACCGTGCCGGAGTGATAGTCCTGCCGCCCCTCCAACTCTTCCACCCGCGCCTGCGCCTCGTTGGGGAACAGCTCCGAGACGATATTGCCCTCGTCGTTGATTACCCCCTGCGAGGAGCAGAAGCCGATCATCTTCTCCGCCTTCAGCTTGATCGCGAGCTGGGTGGCCACTTCTTCCGAGGTGAGGTTAAAGCTCTCCCCGGTCACGGAGACCGCCACCGGCCCCAGCAGCACAATCGCGCCGCCGTCAAGCTGGCGATGGATCGCCTCTTCATCAATGCGGCGAATACGTCCGCTGTGGCAGTAGTCGACGCCGTCATCCACGCCCAGCGGCTGAGCAATGATAAAGTTGCCGCTCACCACGTTGATATGCGCCCCCTGCAACGGCGTATTGTTAAGGCTCATGGAGAGACGGGCGGTGATATCGAGCTGTAACAGCCCCGCCGCCTGTTTGACCAGCTCCAGGGTCTTCGCGTCGGTTACACGGGTATGCTTGTGATAGATAGGCTCGTGGTGGTGCTCCGCCAGGTTGGCATCGATCTGCGGCCGTGCACCATAGACCACTACCAGGCGAATGCCGAGGCTGTGCAGCAGCCCGATGTCGTTGACGATGCTGGAAAAATTCTCATGCTCGATGGCTTCACCGCCCAGCATGATGACAAAGGTTTTCCCCCGATGGGCATTAATATAGGGAACAGAGTGGCGGAATCCCTGTACCAGTTCGGTTCGACGCTCCTTCACCACGGCACAACCCTCATTGCATGATTATTCGTAATTTATGTATTTTTATTCTTTTATTGCCGTGGGCGCAAGTCAAAATTTCACCGGGATGCGAGAAAAATCTCCACATTGTCACTGCCGTTAAATCAATGTTTACCCTTTTGTTGATGACAGTTTATGCATCATTCGTTAAAGTTTTTCATCAAGCAGGCCGTTTTAATAATAAATGTCATATTTTTTTGCTCGGGAGAGGCATGTCAGGATCCAACTCAGCTCTTAGCCGTCGCCGGCTGTTGCAAGGCGCTGGCGCTCTGTGGTTGCTTAGCGTAAGCAAGGCAGGTTTAGCCGCGGTAAGTCAGATTATTGCCGTCCGCGTCTGGCCCGCATCGACCTATACGCGTATTACCGTGGAGTCAAACCGGGTGCTGAAGTACCGTCAGTTCGCCTTAAGCAACCCTGAACGGCTGGTGGTGGATATCGAAGGGGTGAACCTTAATTCGGTCCTGAAGGGGATGGGCACACAGATCCACGACAGCGATCCCTTTATCAAATCTGCCCGCGTCGGTCAGTTCGATCCCAATACTGTGCGGATGGTGTTTGAACTTAAGCAGAACGTCACGCCACACCTCTTCTCGCTGGCTCCGGTAGCTGAGTTTAAAGAGCGTCTGGTGATGGATCTCTACCCGGTTAACGGGCAGAACGAGCAGGATCCGCTCCTGGCGCTGCTGGAGGATTACAACAAAGGCAGTCTGGAGAAGCAGGTTCCGCCTGCCCAGAGCGGACCGAAGCCGGGTAAGGCCGGGCGCGACCGCCCGGTGGTGATCATGCTCGATCCCGGCCACGGGGGCGAGGATCCGGGTGCGATCGGAAAATACAAAACCCGTGAAAAAGACGTGGTGCTGCAAATTGCCCGCCGCCTGCGCGCGCTGATTGATAAAGAGGCCAATATGAAGGCCTACATGACGCGTAACGAAGATGTCTTTATTCCGCTGAAGGTGCGGGTCGCTAAGGCGCAGAAGCAGCGCGCCGATCTCTTTGTCTCTATCCACGCCGACGCCTTTACCAGCCGGGCCGCCCGCGGCTCGTCGGTCTTTGCGCTGTCAACGAAAGGAGCCACCAGTACGGCGGCAAAATACCTCGCCCAGACGCAGAACGCCGCCGACCTGATTGGTGGCGTAAGCAAGAGCGGCGATCAGTATCTGGATCATACCCTGTTTGATATGGTGCAGTCCCTGACCATTAACGACAGCCTGAAGTTTGGCAAAGAGGTGCTAAACCGCCTCGGGCACGTCAACAAGCTGCATAAAAACCGGGTCGATCAGGCGGGTTTTGCGGTGTTGAAAGCGCCGGATATCCCGTCGATTCTGGTAGAGACGGCGTTTATCAGTAATGTGGAAGAGGAGCGCAAGCTCAGAACCTCGGCGTTTCAGCAGGAGGTCGCGGAGTCGATTCTGGCTGGGATCAAGGCGTACTTTGCTGATGGTGTGACGTTGGCCCGCAGGGGCTAACGTTTTTGCCGAGAGGTTTTTCCGGAAGATTTTCCGGGAGACAGATACAAAAAAACACCCGGAAGGGTGTTTATTGTTGAAGTGGTTGCGGGGGCCGGATTTGAACCGACGACCTTCGGGTTATGAGCCCGACGAGCTACCAGGCTGCTCCACCCCGCGTCCGAGTCTTCTACTTCTTATTTTACTACACAATTTTACTTCACAGTGTTGGTTGCGGGGGCCGGATTTGAACCGACGACCTTCGGGTTATGAGCCCGACGAGCTACCAGGCTGCTCCACCCCGCGTCCGTCTCTGCTTATTCAGCAGGTTTCTTTCTTTCACACTGTATTGGTTGCGGGGGCCGGATTTGAACCGACGACCTTCGGGTTATGAGCCCGACGAGCTACCAGGCTGCTCCACCCCGCGTCCGTGGAAGCGCACTATACTCCGCTCGCTCTTTGACGCAACCCTTTTTCGAGAAAATTGTTAAATAATGAAAGTATCTGCATAAAAAAGGCACATTATGCGCGTTTTTTGAGCGCAATTGCCGTTAAGTCCCGTATTTCGCATTTCATTAGCGAAACTGGTTTGTTATCTTCATCACGCCCCCTGGTTAACCAAAAGATGAGAAACAATGAAAGGACGTTGGTCGAAGTATCTCCTCACGGGCGCAGCGCTGGCTTTGCTTGCCGCCTGCTCCTCAAAACCGACCGATCGCGGTCAGCAGTATGAAGACGGGAAATTAACCCAGCCTTTCACCCTGGTAAACCAGCCCGATGCGGTGGGTGCACCGATTAACGGCGGTGACTTTGCCCAGCAGGTAGGCCAGATCCGCAGCGCTTCGCCGCGCCTCTATGGCAACCAGAGCGCCGTCTACAGTGCGGTGCAGGAGTGGCTGCGCGCCGGGGGCGATACCCGCACTATGCGCCAGTACGGCATTGACGCCTGGCAGATGAACGGCACCGATAACTACGGCAACGTTCAGTTTACCGGCTACTACACCCCGGTCGTCCAGGCCCGCCATACCCGGCAGGGCGAGTTCCAGTATCCTATCTACCGCATGCCGCCTAAACGTGGCCGCCTGCCGTCCCGGGCAGAGATCTACGCGGGCGCGCTCAGTGACAACTATGTTCTGGCCTACAGCAACTCGCTGATGGACAACTTTATTATGGACGTGCAGGGCAGCGGCTATATCGATTTCGGCGACGGCAGCCCGCTTAACTTCTTCAGCTACGGCGGTAAAAATGGCCACGCCTACCGCAGCATCGGTAAAGTGCTGATCGATCGTGGGGAAGTGAAGCGCGAGGATATGTCGATGCAGGCGATCCGCCACTGGGGCGAAACCCACAGCCCGGCGGAGGTGCAGGAGCTGCTGGAGCAGAACCCTTCATTCGTCTTCTTCAAGCCGCAGTCTTATGCGCCGGTGAAAGGTGCCAGCGCCGTGCCGCTGATTGGCCGCGCCTCGGTGGCGTCCGACCGCAGCATTATCCCGGCGGGAACCACCCTGCTGGCGGAAGTGCCGCTGCTGGATAATAACGGCAAGTTCAACGGTCAGTATGAGCTGCGCCTGATGGTCGCCCTCGACGTGGGTGGCGCGATTAAGGGTCAGCACTTTGATATCTATCAGGGGATTGGTCCCGAGGCCGGGCACCGCGCTGGATGGTACAACCACTACGGTCGCGTCTGGGTACTGAAAAACGCGCCGGGAGCAGGAACCGGTAACGTCTTTAGCGGCTGAATATGCTAATCTGCGCGCCCAATTTTACTCTCTGAGGTCTTATGTCTGTGGTAATCAGCGATGCCTGGCGTCAGCGTTTTGGCGGCACGGCGCGGTTATATGGTGAAGATGCGCTGGCGCTGTTTGCTGGCGCGCATATCTGCGTGGTCGGCATTGGCGGCGTGGGCTCCTGGGCGGCGGAGGCGCTGGCCCGCACCGGGATTGGCGCTATCACGCTGATCGATATGGACGACGTCTGTGTGACCAACACCAACCGGCAGATCCACGCCCTGCGCGACAGCGTTGGGCTGGCCAAGGCCGAGGTGATGGCGGAGCGCATTCGCCAGATCAACCCCGAATGCCTGGTAACGGTGGTGGACGACTTCGTGACCGCCGACAACGTGGCGACACTGCTGAACAAGGACTTCACCTACGTTATTGACGCGATCGACAGCGTGCGCCCCAAGGCGGCGCTGATTGCCTACTGCCGCCGGTATAAAATTCCGCTGGTGACCACCGGCGGCGCGGGCGGGCAGATCGATCCGACGCAGATTCAGGTCAGCGATCTGGCGAAGACGATTCAGGATCCGCTGGCGGCCAAGCTGCGCGAACGGCTGAAAAGCGACTTTGGCGTGGTGAAAAACAGCAAGGGCAAGCTGGGCGTGGACTGCGTCTTCTCTACCGAGGCGCTGGTCTACCCGCAGGCAGACGGCTCGGTCTGTGCCATGAAGAGTACCGCAGAGGGGCCGAAGCGGATGGACTGCGCCTCCGGCTTCGGTGCGGCCACCATGGTCACCGCCACCTTTGGCTTCGTGGCGGTCTCCCATGCGCTGAAGAAGATGATGGCCAAGGCGGCTCGCACTTCGTAGTGCGTAGGCCGGGTAAGGCGAAGCCGCCACCCGGCATTTTCACACTTGCTTCGCCGCCTCTACCACCGCCTCGCTCAGCGCCGCCAGGCCCTGTGTCCGCGAGGCGCTCAGCTGGGCGCGCAGGCCAAGCTCATCAAACAGCGCCAGCGGATCGCCCGCCAGCAGGGCGTCGGCGCTTTTCCCCTCGACGGCGGTCAGCAGCACCGCCAGCAGGCCGCGTACGATGCGCCCCTCACTGTCGCCAAAGAAGTGCATTTTCCCCGTTGCCGTGCGCGTATGGCCCAGCCAGACCCGGTTTTCACAGCCGGGGATCTCCCGGGCCTGCGCCTTTAGCTCCTCCGACAGGGGTGGCAACTGCTTGCCGAGCATAATCAGCTGGCGATACTTGTCCTCCCACTGGGTCAGCGGGCCAAAGGTCTTTTTCAGCGTCTCTTCGGTGACGGCGGTGCCAAACGGGTGTCCGGCAAAAGCAGGGCTAGTCATTAATCCACCAGTATCTCAAGGGCGCGATCGACGGCGTTAACCAGCGCGTCGACGTCGGCTTTCGTGTTGTACGGAGCAAACGAGGCGCGCAGCGTCCCGCTCACGCCGAGGGCGGCCAGCAGCGGCTGGGCGCAGTGCTGCCCGGCGCGCAGGGCGATCCCGTACTCTGCCAGCAGGGTAACCATATCGCTGTGGTGCACGCCGGCAAAATCAAACGCCAGCAGGCTGGAGTCCTGGCAGCGGAACGAGCGGAAACCCGGACGCTGGGCCAGCGCCTCTTCGGCCAGCGTCGCCAGGCCACGGCTGTAGTTTTCGGCCTGCACGATATCAAACCCCTCCAGCCACTCCAGCGCGGCGCAGAGGCCAATCACCCCGGCGACGTTGGGCGTACCCGCCTCCAGACGATAGGGCACGGGCTGAGTGGTAAAGCCGTCGAAGGTGACCTCGGCGATCATCTTACCGCCGCCCAGCCAGGGCGACATCTCATCCAGCAGGCTGGCTTTGCCGCAAAGCACGCCGATCCCGGTTGGGCCATACAGCTTATGGCCAGAGAAGGCGTAGAAGTCGATCCCCAGCTTCTGTACGTCGGCGGGAAAGTGCACCGCGCCCTGCGCGCCGTCGACCACCACCTTCATGCCTGCGCCGTGGGCCCAGGCGATAGCGCGAGCCAGATCCGGGCAGCCGCCGGTAACGTTAGACATCTGCCCGAGGGCGAGAATACGACTGCGCGGGGTGATCAGCTCATCAAGCTGCTCAACGTCCGGCACGCCGTTGGCCGCCAGCGGCAGCTTAACGATGCGAGCCCCGGTCTGCTCCGCCACCATCAGCCACGGCACCAGGTTGGCATGGTGCTCGGCCACGCTGACGATGATCTCATCTCCCGCCTTCAAGCGCGGACGGGCATAGCACTGGGCGACCATATTAATGGCTTCGGTGGTGCCTCGCGTCCAGACGATATTCTTGCCGGAGGGGGCGTTGAGCAGAGCCGCAACGCGATCCCGCGCCGCTTCATAGCGTGCCGTCAGCCGCTGGGCCTCGGCAAACTGGCTGCGGTGGACGTTGCCCGCGCTCAGGCTGTAGAACTGCTGCGTCGCGTCGATCACCGCCTGGGGCTTCAGCGCCGTGGCGGCAGAGTCCAGGTAGATACCGGCATCGGCAAGCGCCGGGAACTGGGCGCGAAACTGCGCAGGATTAAAAGCGTTCATAGAATTCCTCATATCAATATAAGGATCGTCGCGCAATTTTCACCAATGTACAAGCAAAGTGCTAACCATCGGAATTATCTGTTTATCCTGGCGAATTTATGTAAGCCGATTATGCTGATAAGTGTTAGGTGTCGATTGAAGCCTGTTAAGAAAAACGGTTTGAATAGCATTTATTGCTAAAAGGAGAAGAAGATGAAAAAGACTGCCGCAATTATCTCTGCTTGTACACTGGCTTTTGCCCTGAGCGCCTGTTCTGGTCCGAACTATGTCATGCACACCAATGACGGTCGTACGATTGTTTCCGACGGTAAGCCGAAGACTGACGATCAGACCGGAATGATCTCGTATAAAGATGCGAACGGTAATAAACAGCAGATTAACCGCAGCGACGTGAAAGAGATGGTCGCGCTGGAGAAATAATCTCGGGTTAAGCTACTGAAATTTAAGCTACTAAAAATAGCCTAAAAAAAAGCACCGCAATTCGCGGTGCTACATTAATCACTATGGACAGACAGGGTAAATGTACAGGAAGTGAAATAGGGTAGCGTTGCTACCATGGTCTGAATCGCAGACCAAATGCAAACACAACAACACAACATCACAACCGTAAGCCAAAAGCCCATCAGAACACGCATTCCAAAAAAAGCTTTTCGTTCCGGCTCAGGAAGTGCCGCCACTATAGGTATTTGCTGGTAGTTCCTCAACGGACAATTTATAATGGCTCAGATAAAAAAAACTAATAGGTAACGTGTTGTTTCCTGTTTGTTAAAATGATTTAACACCTAAGCCAAATAACCCATGTCTAAGCGATTACCGCCCTTAAATGCATTACGTGTTTTTGATGCTGCCGCCCGCCATTTAAGTTTTACTCGCGCCGCCGATGAGCTTTTTGTGACGCAGGCCGCAGTAAGCCACCAGATCAAGTCTCTTGAGGATTTTCTTGGGCTCAAGCTGTTCCGCCGCCGCAACCGATCCCTGCTGTTAACGGAGGAGGGGCAGAGCTATTTTCAGGATATCAAAGAGATTTTTTCCCAGCTCACCGAGGCCACACGCAAGCTGCAGTCGCGCAGCGCAAAAGGGGCGTTAACCGTCAGTTTATTGCCCAGCTTTGCCATTCAGTGGCTGGTGCCAAGACTCTCTAGCTTTAACTCAGCTTATCCGGGAATCGACGTCCGTATCCAGGCCGTAGACCGTGAGGTCGATAAGCTGGCGGACGACGTCGACGTGGCCATTTTTTACGGTCGGGGCAACTGGCCAGGCTTGCGTGTTGAAAAATTATACGCAGAATATCTGCTGCCGGTCTGCTCACCGCTGCTGCTGACGGGGGACAAGCCGATAAAGACCCCTGAGGATCTGGCTAAGCATACGCTGCTGCATGATGCTTCGCGCCGCGACTGGCAGACCTATACCCGCCAGCTGGGCCTGAATCTTAACGTGCAGCAGGGGCCCATCTTCAGCCACAGCGCCATGGTGCTGCAGGCGGCGATCCACGGTCAGGGCGTTGCGCTGGCAAATAACGTGATGGCCCAGTCGGAGATCGAAGCCGGTCGCCTGGCCTGTCCGTTTAACGACGTGCTGGTCAGTAAAAACGCCTTTTATCTGGTTTGTCATGACAGTCAGGCAGAACTGGGTAAAATAGCCGCCTTCCGCCAGTGGATCCTGGCCAAAGCGGCAGCCGAGCAAGAGAAATTTCGCTTTCGCTATGAGCAATAACGTATATAGGCGCGCGGTTAGCGCATGACTTTAGGGTAAGACTATGACCAGCCGATTTATGCTGATTTTTGCCGCTATCAGCGGTTTTATTTTTGTGGCCCTGGGCGCGTTTGGCGCACACGTATTGAGTAAATCGTTAGGCGCCGCCGAGATGGGCTGGATCCAGACCGGTCTTGAGTACCAGGCGTTTCACACCCTGGCGGTCTTTGGCCTGGCGGTAGCGATGCAGCGCCGGATCAGCATCTGGTTCTACTGGAGCAGCGTCTTTCTGGCACTGGGTACGGTTCTCTTCAGCGGGAGCCTTTACTGCCTCGCGCTGTCGCATCTGCGCCTGTGGGCGTTTGTCACCCCGGTCGGCGGCGTTAGCTTCCTTACCGGCTGGGTATTAATGTTAATTGGCGCAGTTCGTCTGAAACGTAAAGGCCCTGGTCATGAATAAGCTTGTACTGCTGTGTCGCCCCGGATTTGAAAAAGAGTGCGCCGCAGAGATCACCGATAAAGCCGGGCGGCTGAACGTGTTTGGTTTTGCCCGCGTCAAAGATAACGCTGGCTATGTGATTTTCGAGTGCTACCAGGCCGAAGAGGCCGACAAGCTGGCGCGGGAGCTGCCGTTTAGCTCGCTGATTTTTGTCCGCCAGATGTTCGTGGTCGGTGAACTGCTCCAGGATCTGCCCCCGGAGGATCGCATTACGCCGATCGTCGGCATGCTGCAGGGCGTGGTCGAGAAGGGCGGCGAGCTGCGCGTTGAGGTGGCCGACACCAATGAAAGCAAAGAGCTGATGAAGTTCTGCCGTAAGTTCACCGTGCCGCTGCGTGCTGCGCTGCGTGAGGCGAAGATCCTCACCAGCTACGAAACCGCCAAGCGTCCGGTGGTGCATGTCTTCTTTATCGCGCCGGGCTGCTGCTACACCGGCTACTCCTACTCCGACAATAACTCGCCGTTCTACATGGGCATTCCGCGCCTGAAGTTCCCCTCCGATGCGCCAAGCCGATCTACGCTGAAGCTGGAAGAGGCGTTCCACGTCTTTATCCCGGCGGACGAGTGGGATGAGCGCCTGGCCAACGGCATGCACGCCGTCGATCTGGGGGCCTGCCCTGGCGGCTGGACCTATCAGCTGGTGAAGCGCAACATGTGGGTTGCGTCGGTGGATAACGGCCCGATGGCCCAGAGCCTGATGGATACCGGACAGGTGACCTGGCTGCGGGAAGACGGTTTCAGATATCGCCCAACGCGCAGCAACATTACCTGGATGGTGTGCGATATGGTGGAGAAGCCTGCAAAGGTTGCCGCCCTGATGGCGCAGTGGCTGGTTAACGGCTGGTGCCGGGAAACCATCTTTAACCTCAAGCTGCCGATGAAAAAGCGCTATGAGGAGGTCTCGAACAACCTCGCGTATATTCAGCAGCAGCTGGAAGCGAACGGCATCAATGCCCAGATCCAGGCCCGTCAGCTCTACCACGATCGCGAAGAGGTGACGGTGCACGTCCGTCGCTGGTGGGCAGCCGTGGGTGGCCGTCGCGACGAGCGCTAAGTTATTGGTTTTGTAGGCCCGGTAAGCGCAGCGCCACCGGGCGGTTACACTAACCTTAGCTGCTGTAAATTGCCGTCGAGGTGCAGATCGGTCTGTAGCGTTGCCACCTCGCGGCAGATAAACGCCATCTCCCGGTGCGCCTCGAGCTTGCTGCGCCACTTCTCCGGCACCTCGTTCAGATGGGCGTAGATCCCTTCCAGCGTGGCAAACTGCGTCAGCAGCTGAGCAGCGCTCTTCTGACCAATCCCCGCCACGCCGGGTATTTTTGAACTGCTGATGCCCGCCAGTCCCCAGAAATCCGTTAGCTGCTCCGGCAGAACGCCAAACTCGCCTGCAATAAAGGGCGCATCCAGCCAGCGCTTCTGGAAGTAGTCACGAATGCGCAGGGTGGGGGAGAGAAGCTGGCAGTAGCCCTTGTCGGTTGAGACGATGGTCGCCTGATGTCCCGCCTGGGCCACCTTTACCGCCAGGGTGGCAGCGAGATCGTCCGCCTCGTTGCCCTCGGAGATCCAGCAGCGCACGCCGCGCTGTTCAAACGCCGCGCGTAGGGCAGGCATTTCGCCGTGCAGGGTATCGGGCATCGGCGGACGGCCCGCCTTATAGTCCGGCAGCCTCTGGTGCCGCCAGCCGCTGTTGCGGGCCTCGTCGTCAAATACCGCGACCGCGTGGGTCGGCTGGCTGTGAACAATTAGCTGTCCCAGCGCGTGCGTACAGGCATCCACGCAGGGTGAGCCCTGTACGGCATGAATACGGCGAATAAGGTTAAGTGCATCAACGATAAGCAGATGAACGGCCACGCGATCCTCCCGGCAATGACAGACCGGCTAAGGGTATCATTGACGGGAGGCGGAGACCATTCATCGCTCAGGGGATCAATCGCAGGCGACGATTTTCATTGCCAGCCCGCCGCGGGAGGTTTCGCGGTATTTGGCGTTCATGTCCTTGCCGGTTTCGTACATGGTTTCGATCACCTTGTCGAGGCAGACGCGCGGCTCGCTGGTGCGACGCAGCGCCATCCGCGCGGCATTCACCGCTTTGACAGAGGCGATGGCGTTACGCTCGATGCAGGGAACCTGTACCTGACCGGCAACCGGATCGCAGGTGAGACCCAGGTTGTGCTCCATGCCGATTTCCGCTGCGATGCAGACCTGGGTCGGGCTACCGCCCAGCAGCTCGGTCAGCCCGGCAGCCGCCATTGAGCAGGCGACGCCAACTTCACCCTGACAGCCCACCTCCGCCCCGGAGATAGAGGCATTCATCTTATAGAGCGAGCCGATGGCGCTGCACACCAGCAGGTAGCGCGCCAGCGAGTTAGCGTTCACTTCGCGGATGAACTTGTCGTAATAGGCCAGCACGGCGGGAACGATACCGCATGCGCCGTTGGTCGGTGCGGTGACCACGCGCCCGCCAGCGGCGTTCTCTTCGTTGACCGCCAGGGCAAACATGTTGATCCAGTCGACCACTGCCATCGGATCGGTGGTGGTTTTATCGCTGCTCACCAGCATCCGGCGCAGCGCTGCTGCCCGACGCGGAACCCGCAGCTTGCCCGGCAACGCCCCTTCAGTGGTAATTCCGCGCTCGATGCCGCCGCGCATGACCGCCCAGACGCTGGCGAAGTGCTGCTCCAGCGCCGCTTTGCTGTGCAGGGCCAGCTCGTTCTCCATCATCAGCCCGGAGAGCGACAGGCCAGTCTGCTGGCAGTGGCGCTGCAGATCGGCGGCGTTCTTATAGGGATAGGGCACGGCAACCGGCGAGTCGCTGGTCTGGCCGAAGTGCGCCTCATCGACGATAAACCCGCCGCCGATAGAGTAGTAGGTCTGGCTGTAAAGCAGCGTATCGCCTGCCAGGGCGCTGATACGCATCCCGTTTTCATGCAGAGAGAGATTGTCAGCATGGAAGTTCATGCTCTGCTCAAGGGGAAAATCGACCTCATGCTGTCCGTTCGCCAGCGGCAGACGGCCTCGGGCGCTGACATCGGCAATAAATGCCGGGATGGCATCGATGTCGACGCTGTCCGGCAGGTTGCCTGCAAGGCCCATAATAATGGCTATATCGGTGTGGTGGCCTTTGCCGGTAAGCGACAGCGAGCCATATACGTCAACCACCACGCGGGTAGTCTCGGCAAGGATCCCGCGCGCCACGAGGTCATCGGTGAACTGCTTTCCGGCTTTCATTGGCCCGACGGTGTGCGAGCTGGAGGGGCCAATACCAATTTTAAAGATATCGAATACGCTGATCATAATAATTGTCCATGGCGTAGTGCTGGGTTCGCCGCCCGGGTGGGCGGCGAGGGGGGATAACTTAAGCAGCGAAGAGGTGATACAGGGAGTAGAAGATCGCAGAGATAGCGATCAGACCCATCACCACGACAAACGCGTTGCTGATATGGCCGCTGTATTTACGCATCGCCGGGACTTTCTGGATGGCGTACATCGGCATCAGGAACAGGATCATGGCGATAACCGGGCCGCCCAGGGTTTCGATCAGGCCGAGGATGCTCGGGTTCAGCGTCGCAACCAGCCAGGTGGTCAGCAGCATGAAGATCGCCGTGATGCGGTTTAGCTTGCCGATCTCCATGGTTTTGCCTTTGCCGCGCAGGGACTTAATGATCATCCCGTTAAAGCCTTCGCGCGCGCCCAGGTAGTGGCCGAGGAAGGATTTAGTGATTGCGACCATGGCGATAATCGGTGCCATCCACTCAATGACCGGGGCATGGAAGTGGTTAGCCAGGTAAGAGAGGATAGAGATGTTCTGCTCTTTCGCCGCAACCAGATCGGCCGGGGCCAGGCTCAGCACGCAGCTGAAGACAAAGAACATCACCGTCAGCACCATCATGATGTGGGCATAGGAGAGGATGCGGGAGCATTTTTTCTCTGCGTCATCGCCATACTCTTCGCGTTTAGCAACGGCGAAGGAGGAGATGATCGGCGAGTGGTTGAAGGAGAAGACCATCACCGGGATCGCCAGCCACAGGGTCATCCACAGGCCTTGTCCGGTGTTAGCGGCCGCATCAAAGGAGAGGGTCTCCAGCGCCGCGCCGCTCCACTGTGGGATCAGGTAGAGCGCCAGCAGCATCAGGGCAATCACAAACGGGAAGACCAGGATGCTCATCGCCTTAACGATCATCTTCTCGCCGAAGCGCACGATGGTCATCATGCCGACGATCAGGATCAGGGACAGCACGACGCGCGGCGGCGAAACCATACCCAGCTGGTGGGTCAGGAAGCTGTCGACGGTGTTGGTGATCGCCACGCTGTAAACCAGCAGGATCGGGTAGATAGCAAAGAAGTAGAGCAGGGTGATGACCTTACCGGCACCAACGCCAAAATGCTCTTCCACTACTTCGGTGATGTCTTCGCCAGGGTTTTTCCCTGACAGCACAAAGCGGGTCAGGCCGCGGTGGGCAAAAAAGGTCATCGGGAAGGCGATAATCGCCATGATGATCAGGGGGATCATGCCGCCGACGCCGGCGTTAATCGGCAGGAACAGAACGCCTGCACCAATTGCCGTGCCATACAGGCCCAGCATCCACATGGTATCGCTCTTACGCCATGTGCTTCGCGTTGCCTGCGAAGCAATGGTGCTGGTTTGCGTGGTTTCCATCTCTATCTCCATTTACTTTAAAAGCTAAATATCAGGCGCTTAGTCAAATCCGATGAAAAAGCACCCAACGGTAATATAAAATTGGGTTAAGTAACGTCTTGGGATTATTTTTCTCCGTTACATTTTGCGGCGGAACGATACATTTATGTTATGACCCTGACAGTGATCGCGATCTCAATTGCAATAATCCACTTTCTATATGGCTGTGTTTAGACCAACGCGCTGCTAAAAATGCCCACAGGGAGATTTATGGTGGCGAAGGCTACCATCGCCAGGATTTGCGATCAAAGCGGTAGATGTGAAATACGATAATCACCCGGTAAAAGGCGTAGATAGCAGCGTTTTATCAGATTTAAGCAAAACTTTTCTAGATAAATAACGGGGGGCATTTCCTAAGCAATCGATTGCTTTTGCGGGGCGGTTAAGAACTATAAGCTTAGTGTATGTATTGAGTAGGCCGGGTAAGCGGAGCGCCACCCGGCAGGTCAGGAGAAATCAGGCACAGATTTCGTAGCAGGGGATATAGGCCGAGCCCGGCAGCTTCATGCGGTGCTGAGCCACAAAGCCCTGGAGCAGATCGTCCATCCGGCGCATCATTGCCCGGTCGCCGTGGATCTTGTACGGTCCGGCGGCTTCAATGGCACGAATACCTACCTCTTTGACGTTGCCCGCCACGATCCCTGAGAAGGCGCGACGCAGATCCGCCGCCAGCACCTCTACCGGCCGATCCGGGTAGAGCTGAAGGTTGGCCATATTCTCATGGGTCGGCTCAAACGGCATCTGCAGATCCGGCGCGATGCGGATAGACCAGTTAAAGCTGTAGGCGTCTCCGGTATCGCGACGGTGCTCTTTCACCAGCGGCATCGCTTTTTTCATCTGGCGAGCCACTTCCGGCGCATCGTCAATAATGATGCGGTAGTAGCGGCGGGCCGATTCGCCGAGCGTATGGGTAATAAACTCGTCCAGCACGCGGAAGTAGTCTGCGCTCTGTTTTGGTCCGGTGAGGATCAGCGGCAGCACCTGATGCTGGTTGGCCGGGTTCATCAGAATGCCGAGCAGGTAGAGCAGCTCTTCTGCGGTTCCCACACCGCCGGGGAAGATGATGATCCCGTGGGCGATACGTACGAAGGCCTCCAGACGCTTCTCGATATCCGGCATGATCACCAGCTCGTTAACCAGCGGGTTAGGCGGCTCGGCAGCGATGATGGACGGTTCGGTCATGCCGATAAAGCGTCCCTCTTTATAGCGCTGCTGGGCATGGCCCACCGCCGCCCCTTTCATCGGGGCTTCCATCGCGCCAGGGCCACAGCCGGTGCAGATGTTCAGCTCGCGCAGACCCAGCTGGGTTCCGACGCGGCGAGCGTAGAGGTACTCGGTTTCATTGATCGAGTGGCCGCCCCAGCACACCACCATATTAGGTGCTTCGCCCACGTGCAGCGCGCGGGCGTTGCGCAGGATCGAGAAGACCAGGTTGGTGATGTGGGTAGAGCTCTCCAGGTTAAGGTGCTGGAAGCGCCCGGCATTGTGGATCTGCCCGTTGACGAACAGGATATCGCGCAGCACGGCAAAGAGGTTAGCCTGGAGCGAGCGGATAATACGTCCGTCAACGAATGCCTCTTCCGGCGGGTTGATCAGCTCCAGCTTTACGCCGCGTTCGCGACGTAACACGTTGATATCAAAATTCTCGAAGCGGGACAGCAGCTCTTTACTGCTGTCGGTCTGGCTTCCTGAGTTTAGAACGGCAAGTGAACAGTTACGAAACAGTTGATAAAGGTCGCTGCTGGCCGAGCTTTTGAGCATATCGACTTCCAGCTGCGACAACAGATCCATTGAGCCTAGCGGGCTAATATGTGTAATCAAGTGAACTCCTTATGGGGCGAAAATCGCCGCTCCCTGTGATTACAATAGCCCTGGCTTATGACGTTTAACAACCTCAGGCGCGGAATCCACCGCGCAAATCAGTAAAAAATCGTACTTTTTGCCGCCGCTACTGGCGCACCAGACGACCGGTAGCGGGCTGGAAGTCGGTGTTGCTACGCCACGGGTTGATATCCAGACCACCGCGACGGGTATAGCGAGCATAGACGCTCAGCGTTTCCGGCTGACAGAAGCGCAGCAGATCGTTAAAGATGCGCTCAACGCACTGCTCGTGAAACTCGTTGTGGTGGCGGAAGGAGACCAGATAACGCAGGAGCTTCTCGCGATCGATCTGCGGCCCGCGATACTGAATCTGAACGGAACCCCAGTCCGGCTGATGGGTGATCAGGCAGTTGGATTTCAGCAGGTGGCTGACCAGGGTTTCTTCCACTACGCTGCCACCCGCGGCGTTTTGCAGGTAGTCGGCGTTGAACTGGTAGTCATCGATCACGATATCCTGGTTATCGATGCATTTGCCGTTGAAGTGGGCAATCGGCTGGCCTTCCAGCTCATCTAACGCATAGAGCATCACGCTCACCTTACCCTGCGCGCAGGCGCTGAGATCCCGCTCCAGCGTCGTGCGAACCTCTTCCCAGCTGCTAAAGCGCGTTTGGTTAAAGCTGTTCAGGTAGAGCTTAAAGCTTTTTGACTCCACCAGGTTAACGCTGGCGTAGTCCAGCTCGACATGGCCCACTGCAACCTGCGGCAGGCCGTTGGCGTTGAGCCATGACAGCTCATACAGCGTCCAGATGTCTCCGCCGTGGAAGGGCAGGCTGTCGGCGTGCAGGCCGAGGGGATCGCGATTCAGGCTACGAGGAACACCCTGCAGCAGGGTTGCGTCGTAGGTATCGCGGTAGCGGGTGGTTTTGCCCAGGGTCAGGCCAGCCAGCGCCTGGTGGTTATCATAAGAAGAAGACATGTTTCATCGCCGTTTTGCAGGTAAACTCTCAGCCTTAAGTTTATCCTGGCTGAGTGAAGAGAGGAACCGGTGGACCAAGAGACATCCCTTGCCCTGAAGGCTTTTACCGCGCGCTACTGCGACGCCTGGCATGAGACCCACAATAGCTGGCCGCAGAGCGAAGCGCTGTATGGCGTGCCGTCGCCCTGTGTGATCTCCTCGCTGGAAGACCGGGTCATCTGGCAACCCCAACCTTTTGATGCAGAAGAGAATGTAAACGCTGTTGAACGTGCATTAGATATTGTGATACAACCTGCAGTTCACAGCTTTTATTCCACACAGTTTGCCGGTGATATGCTGGCACGATTCGAGAATGAGGCGCTGACGCTCCTGCAAACCTGGAGTGCGGACGATTTCCTGCGTGTTCAGGAGAATCTCATTGGACATCTGGTGACGCAGAAGCGATTAAAGCTGCCACCCACGCTGTTTATCGCCACGCTCGACAGCGAACTCGATGTCATCTCGATCTGTAACTTAACCGGCGAGGTGGTGAAAGAGACGCTCGGTACCCGTCATCGCACCGTGTTTGCCCCTTCGGTAGCGCTATTCCTTCAGCGGCTTGAGCCTGTCATGTAATCCAATCCTCTATTACGCGTGTGAGAGATCTCTTACAAGCGTGTAGGATATTGCCATTTTGTTAAAAAACATTTTGAATATGTAAAATCGATAAAGCAAATTCAAATCAGTAATTTACTAAAAATTGCGCGACATTTAACGCAAATTAATCCGCACTAAAGTCTTATGGCAGGGTTGCAAGACGAAGCGGAAAGGTCGATTCTATTTGTGTCGACAGGATGTTGAACACGAAGTGAATATCAGGATGATGTCGCTTCTGGCACAGGACATACCGGGACGGTATTGCAGGGAAAGGCTTCAGGATGAAGCAAAAAGGATAACGCCGGAGCGCGTTGAAGGACACCTCCAGGAAGGAGAATGTGAACCGGGCAGGATATCCGGTGGATCAGGATGATTAGGATGTCGCTTAATGGATTAAGCGTGTCGTATCGGGCGATGCGAGCAGGCAGCATGGTTTATGGATGAACAGGGTTTATGGATGAACAGGTCAGGAGACCGCAGGAAAAGTTTTCATGGATGAGCAGGGAGCATCAAGGTAGCCGGACTGCTGCTAAACGAACCGGGAGCACTGTTTAATTACAGTGCTCCCTTTTTTATTTCCCCCTCCGCAATGCTATTCTGCGCGCCAGTTCGATCGTCATTGAGGTTTCTATGTCTCTTCATATCAGCGTACGCGAGCAGCTGCACGCCATTGAGGCGCTGCTGCGCGAGAAAAAAATCTGGCAGGGCGTTGCGCCAGAGAGCAGCGCGTTTGCCAGCACGCAGCCCTTTTGCCTGGATACGCTTGCCCCGCTGGAGTGGCTGCAGTGGGTGTTGATCCCCCGCATGCACGCCCTGCTGGACAGCGGTCAGCCGCTGCCGCAGACCTTTGCCGTGACTCCTTATTACGAGATGGCGCTCGATGCCAGCGATCCGCTGCGTGACGTCATCCTTGTGCATCTGCAACGCCTTGATGCGCTCTTTGCCGGTAGCGACACCTGATGCTGGAGATTATTTATCAGGATGAGTGGCTGGTGGCGGTGAACAAACCCTCCGGCTGGCTGGTGCACCGTAGCTGGCTCGATCGCGATGAAAAAGTGGTGGTGATGCAAACCGTGCGGGATCAGATTGGTCAGCACGTCTTTACCGCTCACCGTCTGGATCGGCCCACCTCTGGCGTGCTGCTGATGGGGTTATCCAGCGAGGCGGGGCGTCTGCTCTCCCAGCAGTTTGAGCAACACCTGATCCAGAAGCGCTACCATGCGATTGTTCGCGGCTGGCTGATGGACGCCGCCACGCTGGACTACCCGCTGGTAGAGGAACTGGATAAGATCGCCGATAAGTTTTCCCGCACTGACAAAGAGCCGCAGCCAGCGGTGACCCGCTATCGCGGGCTGGCCACCGTCGAGCTGCCGGTTGCCGTCAGCAAGTTTCCGACGACCCGCTACGGGCTGGTAGAGCTGGATCCGCAAACCGGACGCAAGCACCAGCTGCGCCGTCACCTGACTCACCTTCGTCACCCGATTATCGGCGACAGCAAGCATGGCGATCTGCGTCAGAACCGCAGCGCGGCGGCGCACTTTGGCCTGAACCGTCTGATGCTGCACGCCAGCGAGCTCTCCCTGACCCATCCCTTTACCGGCGAGCCGTTAACTCTGCGCGCCGGGCTGGACGACGTCTGGATGCAGGCGTTAACCCAGTTTGGCTGGCGCGGCCTTCTCCCGATGAATGAAAGGGTTGAGTTTGTGCCGGACAGCGGCCAGGATGAAACCTGGCAGTTAGCAACCAGGGAGTGAAAAATGGCAGAGATTGGTATTTTTGTTGGCACCATGTATGGCAACTCATTGCTGGTGGCCGAAGAGGCGGAGACGCTGCTGACCGGGCAGGGGCATCAGGTTAAGGTCTTTGAGGATGGCACGCTGGCGGACTGGGCCTATTACCAGGACAAAACCGTGCTGGTGGTCACCTCTACGACGGGGCAGGGCGATCTGCCGGATAACATCGCGCCGCTCTACGCAGCGATCCGCGATTCGCTCGGATTCCAGCCCAACCTGCGTTACGGCGTGATTGCGCTGGGCGACAGCACCTACTCCCACTTCTGCGGCGGCGGGAAACGGTTTGCCGAGCTGCTTGCAGACCAGCAGGCGCAGCGCGTCGGCGATGTCCTGCTCATTGACGCCAGCGAACACCCTGAGCCTGAGACGGAGTCGAACCCGTGGGTTGAGCAGTGGGGAACCCTGCTAAAATAAATTCCATTTAGCCCTCCCGCCTGGGGAGGGCCATCGTCTTTTTTCCTCTCTTTTACTCCTGACGCTTTTCAATTCCGTGAACTCCCCCCCATCGCCTTGTGCCTATGCCCCAAAGCAGAGTGATAAGCACCCTGAATATTGTGTGCGTGCACGGTGAGCAGATTCTGGCCACTTCATATACTTTTCTCGCCAGTTATTAAAAGGCAGTCCGCAGGGGCTAACGAACCGCTGTACAGAGACTGCCATAAAACACCAGTACGTCATTCTGATACCCCTACAGGTTGTGCTTTTCAGAATGAATGTAGCTCAACGCTATAATTCAGGAGTGCAATAATGAGTTCATTAAGCCACGCAGCGAGCAGCGCCGAAAAGCGCACTAACGCTCGCTACTGGATAGTGGTGATGCTGTTTATCGTCACATCCTTCAACTATGGTGACCGCGCGACGCTGTCCATTGCCGGCTCTGAAATGGCAAAAGATATCGGTCTTGATGCTGTTGGCATGGGGTATGTTTTCTCTGCATTTTCATGGGCCTATGTTATCGGTCAAATCCCCGGCGGCTGGCTGCTCGACCGCTTTGGTTCAAAACGTGTCTACTTCTGGTCTATCTTCATCTGGTCGCTGTTTACCCTGCTGCAGGGCTTCGTGGATATCTTCAGCGGCTTCGGCATCATCGTTGCGCTCTTCACCCTGCGCTTCCTGGTGGGCTTAGCGGAAGCGCCCTCCTTCCCCGGTAACAGCCGCATCGTGGCGGCCTGGTTCCCGGCGCAGGAGAGGGGCACGGCGGTTGCGATCTTTAACTCCGCCCAGTACTTTGCCACCGTTATCTTCGCCCCGATCATGGGCTGGCTGACCCACGAAGTGGGCTGGTCGCACGTCTTCTTCTTCATGGGCGGTCTGGGCATTATCATCAGCTTTGTCTGGCTGAAGGTGATCCACGAGCCGAATCAGCACCCTGGCGTGAACAAGAAAGAGCTGGAGTACATCGCCGAAGGCGGCGGGCTGATCAACATGGATCAGCCGGGCAACAAAGTAAAAGTGCCTTTCAGCGTTAAGTGGGCGCAAATCAAGCAGCTGCTCAACTCGCGCATGATGATCGGGGTCTATATCGGCCAGTACTGCATTAACGCCCTGACCTACTTCTTTATCACCTGGTTCCCGGTCTACCTGGTGCAGGCACGCGGCATGTCGATTTTGAAAGCGGGCTTTGTCGCCTCTATCCCGGCTATCTGCGGCTTTGCCGGTGGCGTACTGGGCGGCATCATCTCCGACTGGCTGATGCGCCGTACCGGCTCGCTGAACATTGCCCGTAAGACACCTATCGTATTAGGGATGCTGCTGTCGATGGTGATGGTGTTCTGTAACTACGTCGACGCGGAGTGGATGATCATCGGCTTTATGGCGATGGCCTTCTTCGGCAAAGGCATCGGCGCGCTGGGCTGGGCCGTAATGGCCGACACCGCACCGAAAGAGATCAGCGGCCTCTCCGGCGGCCTGTTCAACATGTTCGGTAACATCTCCGGGATCGTCACCCCGATCGCCATCGGCTACATCGTGGGCACCACCGGCTCCTTTAACGGCGCGTTGATCTACGTCGGTGTCCATGCCCTGGTCGCGGTATTGAGCTATCTGGTGCTGGTGGGTGATATCAAACGTGTCGAACTGAAACCTGTGACAGGACGCTAACGATGAGTATGCAATCCAGCCCCGTTATTACCGATATGAAAGTGATCCCGGTTGCCGGCTACGACAGCATGCTGATGAATATCGGCGGGGCACATAACGCTCACTTCACCCGCAATATCGTGGTGCTGACCGACAACGCCGGGAACACCGGCGTGGGGGAAGCGCCCGGCGGCGAAGTGATCCTTAAAACGCTGACCGATGCGATCCCGATGGTGATCGGCCAGCAGGTTGCCCGCTTAAACCAGGTGGTTCAGCGGGTGCATAAAGGCAACCAGGCGGCTGACTTTGATACCTTCGGCAAAGGTGCCTGGACCTTTGAGCTGCGGGTGAATGCGGTGGCGGCCCTGGAGGCCGCGCTGCTCGACCTGCTGGGCAAAACGCTCGGCGTGCCGGTCTGCGAGCTGCTGGGGCCAGGTAAACAGCGCGACGCCGTGACGGTGCTCGGCTACCTGTTCTACGTCGGTGACCGACAGAAGACCGATTTGCCGTATCGCGTCAAAACCGAGGGCAACCACGACTGGTATCATCTCCGTCATCAGGAGGCGATGAACAGCGAGGCGGTGGTACGCCTGGCGGAGGCGTCACAGGATCGCTACGGCTTCAAAGATTTCAAACTGAAAGGCGGCGTGCTGCCGGGCGAGCAGGAGATTGACACCGCCCGCGCGCTGAAAAAACGCTTCCCGGACGCCCGCATCACCGTCGATCCCAATGGCGCGTGGCTGCTGGATGAGGCCATTGAACTCTGCAAAGGGCTGAATGACGTCCTGACCTACGCGGAAGATCCGTGCGGTGCAGAGCAGGGTTTCTCTGGCCGGGAGGTGATGGCGGAGTTCCGTCGGGCAACCGGTCTGCCGGTGGCGACCAATATGATCGCCACCAACTGGCGTGAGATGGGCCACGCGGTGATGCTCAACGCGGTGGATATTCCGCTGGCGGATCCGCACTTCTGGACGCTCTCCGGGGCGGTACGCGTGGCGCAGCTGTGCGACGACTGGGGCCTGACGTGGGGCTGCCACTCCAATAACCACTTTGATATCTCACTGGCGATGTTTACCCACGTTGGTGCCGCCGCGCCGGGTAATCCGACCGCCATCGACACCCACTGGATCTGGCAGGAGGGTGACGCGCGCCTGACCAAACAGCCGTTGGAGATTAAGCACGGCCAGATTGCCGTACCGGACGCGCCGGGCCTTGGCGTAGAGCTGGACTGGGACCAGGTACAGAAAGCCCACGCGCTGTATAAGACGCTTCCGGGCGGGGCGCGTAATGACGCGGGCCCGATGCAGTATCTGATCCCCGGCTGGACGTTCGATCGCAAACGCCCCGTCTTTGGTCGACACTAAATTTGTTATAGAAGGATTAAACGATGAGCAATCAATTTTCTACCCCGGTCGTTACGTCCATGCAGGTGATCCCGGTTGCGGGCCACGACAGCATGCTGATGAATCTGAGCGGAGCGCACGCGCCGTTCTTCACCCGTAACATTGTTATCATCAAAGACAACTCGGGTCATACTGGCGTGGGCGAGATCCCAGGCGGCGAGAAGATCCGCCAGACGCTGGAAGATGCCGCCGCACTGGTGGTAGGTAAAACCGTTGGCGAGTACAAAAACATTCTGACCGCCGTCCGCAACCAGTTTGCCGACCGTGACTCGGCGGGCCGTGGCCTGCAAACCTTTGACCTGCGTACCACCATCCACGTAGTGACCGGGATCGAAGCCGCGATGCTGGATCTGCTGGGCCAGCACCTGGGCGTCAACGTGGCGACCCTGCTCGGCGACGGTCAGCAGCGCAGCGAAGTGGAGATGCTCGGCTACCTGTTCTTCGTCGGCAATGCCAAAGCGACGCCGCTGCCCTACCAGAGCCAGCCGGATGATCCATGCGACTGGTATCGCGTGCGTCATGAAGAGGCGATGACCCCGGATCGCGTGGTGCGTCTGGCCGAAGCGGCCTATGAGAAATACGGCTTTAACGATTTTAAACTTAAAGGCGGCGTGCTGGCGGGCGAAGAGGAGGCCGAGTCCATTGTGGCGCTGGCGAAACGCTTCCCGCAGGCGCGCGTGACCCTCGACCCGAACGGCGCATGGTCGCTGGCCGAGGCTATCAACATCGGTAAGCACCTGAAGGGCGTGCTGGCCTACGCAGAAGATCCGTGTGGCGCAGAGCAGGGCTTCTCTGGCCGTGAGGTGATGGCCGAGTTCCGCCGCGCCACCGGTCTGCCGACCGCCACCAACATGATCGCCACCGACTGGCGGCAGATGGGCCATACGCTCTCCCTGCAGTCCGTGGATATCCCGCTGGCGGATCCGCACTTCTGGACCATGCAGGGCTCCGTGCGCGTGGCGCAGATGTGCCATGAGTTCGGCCTGACCTGGGGCTCGCACTCCAACAACCACTTCGACATTTCACTGGCGATGTTCACCCACGTGGCAGCCGCCGCGCCGGGTAAAGTCACTGCTATCGATACCCACTGGATCTGGCAGGAGGGCAACCAACGCCTGACCAAAGCGCCGTTTGAGATCAAGGGCGGGATGGTGCAGGTGCCGAGCACGCCGGGTCTGGGCGTCGAGCTGGATATGGATCAGGTGATGAAGGCGCACGAGCTGTATCAGAAGCACGGTCTCGGCGCGCGTGACGATGCTATGGGCATGCAGTATCTGATCCCGGGCTGGACGTTTGATAACAAACGTCCGTGCATGGTGCGTTAATGCAGAGGCCGGTCCCGGCGGGATCGGCCTGTTCCCTATTTTTCCGGCTGTAGGGTTTAGGCAATCACACTCTGCGTAAGGACGGCTTATGAAAATTGTTATCGCACCGGACTCCTATAAAGAGAGTTTGAGCGCCCTTGATGTCGCGACCGCCATAGAGCAGGGCTTTCGTGAGATCTTTCCCCAGGCGGAGTACATCAAACTGCCGGTGGCGGATGGCGGTGAAGGCACGGTTGAAGCGATGGTCGCCGCCACTCAGGGGCGGATCGTCGAGGTTGCCGTGACCGGCCCGCTTGGCGCTCAGGTTGAGGGCTTCTATGGCCTCTCCGGCGACGAGCAGAGCGCCTTTATTGAGATGGCGGCAGCCAGCGGCCTTGAGCTGGTGTTACCCGAGCAGCGTAATCCGCTGATCACCACCTCGTGGGGAACGGGGGAGCTGATCCGTCATGCGCTGGACGCAGGCGTTAAGCATATCATTATTGGCATCGGCGGTAGCGCCACCAACGACGGCGGCGCAGGCATGGTGCAGGCGCTGGGGGCGAAGCTGCTGGACAGCGAAGGCAACGCCCTCGGGCAGGGTGGCGGCGCGCTGGAGACGCTGGCGCGGATCGACATCAGCGAACTGGACAGGCGGCTCCACGACTGCCGTATTGAGGTCGCCTGCGACGTGACCAATCCCCTGACTGGCAAAGAGGGCGCAACGGCGATCTTTGGGCCGCAGAAAGGAGCGACGCCGGAGATGATTACCCGTCTTGATGCGGCGCTGGCGCACTATGCCCAACTGATCAAGCGCGATCTCGATCTCGACGTGCTGGATCTTGCCGGGGGCGGGGCAGCAGGCGGCATGGGCGCGGCGCTGTTTGCGTTCTGCGGTGCTGAGCTGCGGCAGGGCATTGAGATTGTCACCGACGCGCTGCATCTCGACCGCTATGTGGCCGAAGCGGATCTGGTGATCACCGGCGAGGGGCGGATCGACAGCCAGACGGTGCACGGTAAAGTCCCGGTGGGTGTGGCAAAGGTGGCGAAGCGCTACAACAAGCCAGTGATCGGCATCGCGGGTAGCCTGACGGCGGACGTCAGCGTGGTGCACGAGCACGGGATCGACGCGGTATTCAGCGTGATCTACGGCATCTGTACCCTGGACGACGCCCTGAAAAACGCGGCGGAAAACGTGCGCATGACGGCACGCAACGTGGCAGCGGTGTTGAAAGCGGGCCAGGCATTGCGTTAATCGAAAGCATAGTAACGCCCGGTGGCGCTACGCTTACCGGGCCTACATAGGGCACCATATCCGCCGTAGGCCGGGCAAACGCAGAGCCGCCCGACGTGACGACGACGCTATCACCCAATCCATCTGCGCGCTTCCCGCGCCACGTTATCCATCTCATCCAGCAGCTCCAGGAACTCCGGCTCCAGATCCTCTGCGGGCATGCCGCTGCGCAGATGGTGTTCGATCAGATGACACAGCCGCTTGAGGCGCGGTACGCCGCTGTAGCCGCAGCTGCCGTGCAGCTTGTGAATGGCCTCGACTAAATCTTCAGGCGCTTCCCCTACCAGCTGCTCCTCAACCTTATTGCGGATCTCCGGCAGGAAGGCGATCAGCATCTGTAGCATCTCCCGCGCCAGATCGGGTTTATTTGCCGACTGACGCAACGCCAGCTGCCAGTCCAGAGAGACCTCAGGCTTTTCCGGTACGTCTACCGACTCCGGCTCCGGCGGGGTGAGCCACTGGCTGACTCCAGGGCCGGGAAGGTAGCGCAGCAGCAGGCTGTGGAGCTTCTCTTCTTCTATCGGCTTCGCCAGATAGCCGCTCATTCCGGCATTTAACAGCTTCTCTTTTTGCCCGGCCATGGCGTGGGCCGTTACCGCGATCACCGGCGTCTGCTGCTGGTGCGGCAGCTGGCGAATGGTTTCGCAGGCGCGAATGCCGTCGATATCGGGCATCTGAATATCCATCAGGATCAGATCGAACTGCATCTGCTTTGCACAATCGATCGCGCTATGACCGCTGTCGCACAGTTGGACATACTGAACCTGATCCTCAAGCAGCGCGCCGATAAGCTTCAGGTTGGCCGGATTGTCATCCACCGCCATTACGCTCATCGGCAGCTTGCGATCGTCGTTAAGCGCCTGCTCGCGAGGACGATTCAGGCGGCAGTACTCGGTCAGGGCAGGCAGCAGGCGCGTGGAGGTAAGCGGTTTTAACAAGCACGCGGCGGCACCCTCCTGCTTGAGCTGCTCGGCGTTGATCTGCACGTGACACGGCAGCGCCAGCAGCAGGAAATCGGTCATGGAGGCGGCCTTTGCCAGCCGCTCGTGCTGCATGGTGAGCGGCTCGCGCAGGGTCACCGGCACGGCCAGCAGCAGGATATCGTAGCGCGCCTCCGGCAGGGCAGAGAAGGTCGGGCTGTAGATCACTTCCAGCGGCGTTCCCTGGAGCAGATCCAGCGTGCTCTGGGCGGCGGCAGCGTTCGGCTCAACGTAGGCCAGCCGCTTACCGGCGAGGCAGTCGGTAGGCAATCCTTCGCTGCTGACGTTAGGGTTAAGATCGAGGTTAATGTGGAACCAGAACGTCGAACCCCGCCCAGGCTGGCTGTGGAAGGAGATATCGCCCCCCATCTCGTTCACCAGTCTTTGGGTGATCACCAGCCCCAGCCCGGTACCTCCATGCCGCCGGGAGATGCTGGCATCCGCCTGGCGGAACGCCTGGAAGAGCCGGGACTGATCGCGCTCGGGAATGCCGATCCCGGTATCGCGGATCTGCATCTCGATCTGCACCTTGTTGTTGCTTAGGGCGCGCTTCTCTACCAGCACGTCAATATTGCCGTTTTCGGTAAACTTAATGGCGTTGCCGACCAGGTTGGTAATGACCTGTTGCAGGCGCAGCGGATCGCCAATCACATTGTCCGGCACGTCGTTTTTGACGTTGAGCGTCAGCTCCAGCCCTTTGTCGTGGGCCGAGTGGGCGAGCAGGGTGACTACCTCGTCGAGGGCGTTACGCAGCGGGAAGGGAATGCTCTCGAGGATCAGCTTGCCCGCCTCCAGCTTGGAGAAGTCCAGCACGTCGTTAATGATGGTAAGCAGGTTGTCCGCCGAGCGCTCAATGGTATGCAGATGATCGCGCTGGGTCGGCGTCAGCTCGGATTTCAGCGTCAGCCGGGTAAAGCCAATCACGCCGTTGAGCGGGGTGCGCAGCTCGTGGGACATATTGGCCAAAAACTCGGACTTGATGCGGGCTGCTTCCTGGGCGCGCTTCTTCGCCAGATCCAGCTCGACGTTCTGGATCTCCATCTGCTCAAGGGTTTCGCGCAGATCCGACGTCGCCTGATCGATGTTGTGCTGCATCTCCTCGTGGTAGGCCGCCAGCGACATCGCCATCGAGTTGATGCCGTTTTTCAGCATATCCAGCTCGCCCAGCATAAAGCCCTCAACGCGGCTATCCAGCTGGCCCCGGCGGATGCGGTCCACCGTATTGACCATGTTGCGGATAGGCCCGGTAACGTCGCGCATCAGCCGCCAGCCAAAGATCAGCGCTATCCCCGTGCAGAAGAACATCATCATGGCGGCGATAAAGATCTCTTTATACTGCTGTAAACGCACGGAGCGGAGATCCAGCTCCAGCGCGACGTAGCCCAGCATGTTATTGGTCGTTTTGAGATCCGGCATGGTGGGCTCGTCGGGTGAATAGCCCTCGGAGACAATGGGCGTGCGCAGGATCAACAGATCGCCATGGCGCGTCACGCTCAGCAGGCGAGGGAAGGCCGCGCCATCCGGGAGCCTTAACTCTTTGGGATCGAGATGAAAGTTAGAGGTTACGAACAGCCGGTTATTGTCATCGTAGACGGAGATAGCACGCACGATGTCGGAGTGGCGGCGGTGCAGAATGCTGATCAGCTGGCCGATCGAGTCCCGGTTTTGCAGGTTCATACCGTATTCACTCGCCACCGCCAGCGGCTCGATAATGCTTGCCCCCGCATCCTCAAGCTGCTGCTGTAAGTCATTGTAGCGGTGGACAACAAAGAAAACGCTAAGCAGTAAACCGATCAGAACGGTTGGCGCTAAGATTAAAATCATCATTCGCGCCCGCAGGCTGTAGTTGGTCATGGAGTTCCGTTATGGGACAATTAGAGTCATTATGTTTGATTGAGAAAAATCCCGGCAATGGCGCAATTCTACTCTGCAAAACGGCGCGTGACGACGCGTGAGATCATAACCGTAACAGTAAATGACCTGGATCCCTTTGGCCAGGGTGTTGCACGTCACAACGGCAAAGCGCTGTTTATCCCCGGACTGCTGCCCGGCGAGCGCGGCGAAATTACCCTGACGGAAGATAAACGCCAGTTCGCGCGCGGGGCGGTGAAGCGTCGGCTGAACGACAGCCCGGATCGCGAAACGCCGCCGTGCCCGCATTTTGGCGTCTGCGGCGGCTGCCAGCAGCAGCATGCCAGCGTGGCGCTGCAGCAGCGCAGCAAAAGTAAGGCGCTGGCGCGTCTGATGAAGCACGAGGTAGACGACATCCTCGCCGCCGAGCCGTGGGGCTACCGGCGGCGGGCACGACTGAGCCTGAACTATCAGCCGAAGACGCAAACGCTGGAGATGGGTTTTCGCAAAGCCAGCGCCAGCGACATCGTCAACGTGGTGCGCTGCCCGGTGCTGGCGCCCCGTCTTGAGGCATTGATCCCTTCACTACGTGAATGCTTACAGAGCCTGGAGGCGGTACGCCATCTTGGCCACGTTGAGCTGGTGCTGGCCGATAACGGCCCGCTGATGGTATTGCGCCATACGGCTCCCCTTCCGGCCGCCGATCGCGAAAAACTGGAACGCTTTTCGCATTCTCACGGCGTTGCGCTGTTTCTTGCTCCGGAAAGCGCCATACTGGAGCAGGTATCCGGTGAGTTGCCCTGGTACACCTCGGACGGGCTACGCCTGACCTTTAGCCCGCGTGATTTCATTCAGGTTAATGATAAAGTGAACCAGCAGATGGTAGACCGGGCGCTGGCGTGGCTGGATATTCAGCCGGATGACCGGGTGCTGGATCTCTTCTGCGGCATGGGCAACTTTACCCTGCCGCTGGCAAAGCGCGCCGCCAGCGTGGTGGGCGTGGAGGGGGTGGCGGCGCTGGTGGCAAAGGCGCAGGAGAACGCGCAGCAGAACGGGTTGCAAAACGTGACCTTCTTCCATGAAAACCTGGAGGATGACGTCACAAAACAGCCCTGGGCACAGCACGGTTTCACGAAGGTGTTGCTCGACCCGGCACGCGCGGGCGCGGCAGGCGTGATGCAGCACGTGCTAAAACTATCCCCAAAAAAGGTGGTCTACGTGTCATGCAACCCCGCGACGCTTGCCCGAGACAGCGAAGCATTATTAAATGCGGGCTACACTATGTCGCATCTCGCGATGCTGGATATGTTCCCGCACACCGGGCATCTGGAATCGATGGTGTTGTTTGAGCGCGAGTGATTAATTCTGGCTTGCCGAATTCGGCAGGCTTCGTCCCTGAAAGGAGAGGACAATGGTTGCGGTAAGAAGTGCACATCTTAATCGAGCGGGTGAATTCGATTCGAAAAAATGGATCGCAAGTCTGGGCATCTCCAGTCAGCCGTCGTGTGAGCGCTTAGCCGAAACCTGGGCGTACTGCCTGCAACATACTCAGGGCCACCCTGACGCCGAGCTGCTGCTGTGGCGCGGCGTCGAGATGGTGGAAATCCTCTCCATGCTCAGTATGGATCTCGACACCTTGCAGGCTGCGCTGCTCTTCCCGCTGGCAGATGCCGAGGTGGTGAGCGAAGCGGTGCTGCGCGAAAGCGTGAGCAAGTCCGTAGTAGCGCTGATCTATGGCGTACGTGATATGGCGGCGATCCGCCAGCTCAAGGCCACGCATACCGACGCCGTCTCCTCTGAACAGGTCGATAACGTTCGCCGCATGCTGCTGGCCATGGTGGATGATTTCCGCTGCGTGGTTATCAAGCTCGCCGAGCGTGTCGCACACCTGCGCGAAGTGAAGGACGCTCCGGAAGACGAACGCGTGCTGGCCGCCAAAGAGTGCACCAACATCTACGCCCCGCTGGCAAACCGGTTGGGCATCGGCCAGCTGAAGTGGGAGCTGGAAGACTACTGCTTCCGCTATCTGCACCCGGACGAGTACAAGCGTATCGCCAAGCTGCTGCACGAGCGGCGCATCGATCGTGAACGCTATATTGATGAGTTCGTCGGTCACCTGCGCGCTGAAATGAAGCGCGAGGGGGTGAAGGCCGAAGTCTATGGTCGGCCTAAGCACATCTACAGCATCTGGCGCAAAATGCAGAAAAAGCATCTCACCTTTGACGAGCTGTTTGACGTGCGGGCGGTGCGTATCGTCGCCGAGCGCCTGCAGGACTGCTACGCCGCGCTGGGGATTGTCCATACCCACCATCGTCACCTGCCGGATGAGTTCGACGACTACGTAGCCAACCCGAAGCCGAATGGCTATCAGTCGATCCACACCGTGGTGCTGGGGCCGGGCGGCAAAACCGTTGAGATCCAGATCCGCACCAAACAGATGCATGAGGATGCGGAGCTGGGCGTTGCCGCGCACTGGAAATACAAAGAGGGCACCACGGCGACCAGCGCCCACAACAGCCACGAGGATCGTATCGCCTGGCTGCGGAAGCTGATTGCCTGGCAGGAGGAGATGGCGGACTCCGGCGAAATGCTCGACGAGGTGCGCAGCCAGGTCTTTGACGATCGCGTCTACGTCTTTACCCCGAAAGGCGACGTCGTGGATCTGCCCGCCGGCTCGACGCCGCTCGATTTCGCCTACCATATTCACAGCGACGTCGGCCACCGCTGCATCGGGGCGAAGATCAGCGGGCGTATCGTGCCCTTTACCTATCAGCTACAGATGGGCGATCAGATTGAGATCATCACCCAGAAGCAGCCGAACCCGAGCCGCGACTGGCTGAACCCGAACCTTGGCTATGTCACCACCAGCCGCGGACGCTCGAAGATCCACGCCTGGTTCCGCAAGCAGGATCGTGACAAGAATATCCTTGCCGGTCGCCAGATCCTTGACGATGAGCTCGCGCACCTGGGCATCAGCCTGAAAGAGGCGGAGAAGCTCCTGCTGCCGCGCTACAACTTCAATGAAATGGAGGAGCTGCTGGCGGCCATCGGCGGGGGCGATATTCGCCTTAATCAGATGGTGAACTTCCTGCAGTCGCACTTTAACAAGCCCAGCGCCGAAGAGCAGGATGCCGCCGCGCTGAAGCAGCTGCAGCAGAAATCCTATGCGCCGCAGGGGCGCAACGGCAAAGACGATGGCCGGGTGGTGGTTGAGGGCGTCGGTAACCTGATGCACCACATTGCCCGCTGCTGCCAGCCCATTCCGGGGGATGAGATCGTCGGCTTTATCACCCAGGGGCGTGGGATCTCTATCCACCGCGCCGACTGCGACCAGCTGACGGATCTGCAATCCCACGCGCCGGAGCGCATTGTCGATGCGGTATGGGGCGAGAGCTACTCGGCAGGCTACTCGCTGGTGGTGCGCGTCACCGCCAACGATCGCAGCGGCCTGCTGCGCGACATCACCACGATCCTCGCCAACGAGAAGGTGAACGTGCTTGGCGTAGCCAGCCGGAGCGATACCCGGCAGCAGCTGGCTACCATTGATATGAATATCGAGATCTATAACCTGCAGGTGCTGGGACGCGTGCTCGGCAAGCTCAACCAGGTGCCAGACGTGATTGACGCCCGTCGTCTGCACGGCGGTTAACCGCATACTCTGCTATTTTCCCCGGCGGCGCGTTGCTCGCCGGGGATTCGCTCTACCGTAGGCCGGGTAAGCGTTAGCGCCACCCGGCGTTCTATTCAGGAAATCGTATGAATCAAATCAATCGCTTGCTGGACATCATGCAGCGCCTGCGCGACCCGGAAACCGGCTGCCCGTGGGATAAAGAGCAGACCTTCGCCACCATCGCCCCCTATACGCTGGAAGAGACCTATGAGGTGCTCGACGCCATCGCCCGCAACGATCTTGACGATCTGCGCGGCGAGCTAGGGGATCTGCTGTTCCAGGTGGTGTTTTATGCCCAGATGGCGCAGGAGCAGGGGCGTTTTGACTTCAACGACATCTGCGCGGCCATCAGCGACAAGCTTGAACGCCGCCATCCGCATATCTTTGCCGATGCGACCGCCAGCAGCAGCAGCGAAGTACTGGCGCGCTGGGAAGAGATCAAAACCAGCGAGCGGGCTGAAAAAGCGCAGCACTCGGCGCTGGACGATATTCCCCACGCTTTTCCCGCGCTGATGCGTGCCCATAAGATCCAGAAACGCTGCTCGGCGGTGGGCTTTGATTGGGACTCTCTCGGCCCGGTGCTGGATAAGGTGCATGAGGAGATCGACGAGGTGATGCACGAGGCAAAACAGGCGGTCGTGGATCAGGCCAAACTGGAAGAGGAAGTGGGCGATCTGCTGTTCGCCACCGTCAATCTCTCCCGTCATTTAGGGGTAAAAGCCGAAACCGCGCTGCAAAAAGCGAACCTCAAATTTGAGCGCCGCTTCCGGGAAGTTGAGCGAATTGTCGCCGCCCGTGGTCTGACAATGACTGGCGTTGATCTCAACACCATGGAAGAAGTCTGGCAGGAGGTAAAGCGCCAGGAATCTGATCTCTAACGAATTTTGTGAATCAAGCGCGAAAAGTGGGATTTTTTAAATAACAAGCGCTTGATTTGCGTCAAAAACATTTGCCGCAAACGAGCTATTTTCTCTCTCCCCGTTGTGAGCTGAAGATGAGAAGAGGAGGGATAATGAAAGTTTGTGGCGACTGCCTAGTTCCGGTATACTACTTTCCCGTCCTGGTTATTCCATCGTCTTTTAAACCTAACTTCTCAGGTTCAGCATGACAACGAACTATATTTTTGTGACCGGCGGGGTTGTATCCTCTCTGGGTAAAGGCATTGCAGCCGCCTCCCTCGCAGCCATTCTTGAAGCCCGTGGCCTTAACGTGACCATGATGAAACTGGATCCGTACATCAACGTCGATCCGGGTACCATGAGTCCAATCCAGCACGGGGAAGTGTTCGTTACGGAAGACGGCGCTGAAACCGACCTGGATCTGGGCCACTACGAGCGTTTCATTCGTACTAAGATGACGCGCCGCAACAACTTCACTACTGGCCGTATCTATTCCGACGTACTGCGCAAAGAGCGCCGTGGCGACTATCTGGGCGCAACCGTTCAGGTTATTCCGCACATTACCAACGCCATTAAAGAGCGCATCATTGCCGGTGGCGAAGGTCACGACGTGGTGCTGGTTGAGATCGGCGGTACCGTGGGTGATATCGAATCCCTGCCGTTCCTTGAAGCCATTCGCCAGCTGGCGGTGGATATCGGCCGTGAACACGCGCTGTTTATGCACCTCACTCTGGTGCCGTACATGGCGGCAGCGGGTGAAGTGAAAACCAAGCCTACCCAGCACTCTGTAAAAGAGCTGCTCTCTATCGGTATTCAGCCAGATATCCTCGTTTGCCGTTCCGATCGTACCGTACCTGCCAACGAGCGTGCGAAAATTGCATTGTTCTGTAACGTGCCGGAAAAGGCCGTTATTTCAATGAAAGACGTCGATTCGATTTATAAAATTCCAGGCCTGTTGAAATCACAGGGGCTGGACGATTATATTTGTAAACGATTCAGCTTGAACTGCCCGGACGCTAACCTGAGCGAATGGGAACAGGTTATCTATGAAGAAGCGAATCCGTCAGGTGAAGTCACCATCGGTATGGTCGGCAAGTACATTGAGCTGCCGGATGCCTACAAGTCGGTGATTGAAGCGCTGAAGCATGGCGGCCTGAAAAATCGTGTTACCGTCAACATCAAATTGATCGATTCGCAAGATGTTGAAACACGTGGTGTAGAAATCTTGAAGGATCTGGATGCTATCCTGATCCCTGGTGGCTTCGGCTACCGTGGCGTAGAAGGTAAGATCGCCACCGCGCGCTATGCGCGTGAACACAATATTCCTTATCTGGGCATCTGCCTGGGTATGCAGGTTGCGCTGATCGAGTTTGCGCGCAACGTGGCGGGGATGGACAACGCTAACTCAACGGAATTTGTGCCAGACTGTAAGTTCCCGGTTGTGGCTCTCATTACCGAATGGCGTGACGAAGAGGGCAACGTCGAAGTGCGCTCTGAGAAGAGCGACCTGGGCGGCACAATGCGTCTTGGTGCGCAGCAGTGCCAGCTTGATGACGATAGCCTGGTGCGTCAGATGTACGGTTCGTCGACTATCGTTGAACGTCATCGTCACCGCTATGAAGTTAACAACATGCTGTTGAAACAAATTGAAGCTGCGGGTCTGCGTGTTGCAGGCCGTTCCGGCGATGATCAGTTGGTCGAGATCATCGAGGTGCCAAACCATCCGTGGTTTGTTGCCTGTCAGTTCCACCCGGAATTTACTTCAACGCCGCGCGACGGGCATCCGCTGTTCTCAGGCTTTGTGAAAGCCGCCAGCGACTACCAGAAGCGTCAGGCGAAGTAAGAGTTAGAGCGACAGTGCATCCTTAGGGATGCACTGTTTGTCTGGAGTTTTAATTAACTTGTACTGAGGAAATCCTAATGTCCAAAATCGTTAAAGTCATCGGTCGTGAAATCATCGACTCCCGTGGTAACCCGACTGTTGAAGCCGAAGTACACCTGGAAGGTGGTTTCGTCGGTATGGCTGCTGCCCCGTCAGGTGCTTCTACTGGTTCCCGCGAAGCGCTGGAACTGCGCGATGGCGACAAATCTCGTTTCCTGGGTAAAGGCGTGACCAAAGCCGTTGGCGCGGTTAACGGCCCAATCGCTCAGGCTATCCTTGGCAAAGACGCTAAAGATCAGGCTGGCATCGACCAGATCATGATCGACCTCGACGGTACTGAGAACAAATCTAACTTCGGTGCTAACGCAATTCTGGCTGTTTCCCTGGCGAACGCCAAAGCTGCTGCTGCCTCTAAAGGCCTGCCGCTGTATGCGCACATCGCTGAACTGAACGGCACCCCGGGCAAATACTCTATGCCGGTTCCGATGATGAACATCATCAACGGTGGCGAGCACGCTGACAACAACGTAGACATTCAGGAATTTATGATTCAGCCGGTTGGCGCGAAATCCCTGAAAGAAGCCGTACGTATGGGTTCAGAAGTGTTCCACAACCTGGCGAAAGTGCTGAAGTCTAAAGGCATGAACACCGCTGTGGGCGACGAAGGTGGCTACGCGCCGAACCTGGGTTCCAACGCCGAAGCACTGGCTGTTATCGCTGAAGCGGTAAAAGCAGCGGGCTACGAGCTGGGTACCGACATCACTCTGGCGATGGACTGTGCAGCCTCTGAGTTCTACAAAGATGGCAAATACGTTCTGGCTGGCGAAGGCAACAAAGCGTTCACCTCTGAAGAGTTCACCCACTTCCTGGAAGATCTGACCAAACAGTATCCGATCGTTTCCATCGAAGATGGTCTGGACGAGTCTGACTGGACCGGCTTTGCTTACCAGACCAAAGTGCTGGGCGACAAAATCCAGCTGGTTGGCGACGATCTGTTCGTAACCAACACCAAGATCCTGAAAGAAGGCATCGAGAAAGGCATCGTTAACTCCATCCTGATCAAATTCAACCAGATCGGTTCTCTGACCGAAACGCTGGCTGCGATCAAAATGGCGAAAGACGCTGGCTACACCGCGGTTATCTCTCACCGCTCTGGCGAAACTGAAGATGCAACCATCGCTGACCTGGCTGTGGGCACCGCTGCTGGCCAGATCAAAACGGGTTCCATGAGCCGTTCTGACCGTGTTGCTAAGTACAACCAGCTGATTCGTATCGAAGAAGCGCTGGGTGAACAAGCGCCGTACAACGGTCGTAAAGAGATCAAAGGCCAGGCATAATCCCCTGACTTTTCACTCTTAATAGAAAACCCGCTTCGGCGGGTTTTTTTATTGCTGCAATAGCGCAGCTGCTGCACATGACCTGAGGGCAGGGATCTGCGATACTTACCTTTTACAGCCAAACAGAGATGAGTATGCAGTACCCGATTAATGAGATGTTCCAGACCTTGCAAGGTGAGGGTTACTTTACCGGCGTTCCCGCTATTTTTATCCGTCTGCAGGGGTGCCCGGTAGGCTGTGCCTGGTGCGATACCAAGCACACCTGGGATAAGCTCGCCGATCGAGAAGTGTCCCTCTACAGCGTGCTGGCGAAAACCAAAGAGAGCGATAAGTGGGGCCCGGCAAGCAGTGAAGATCTGCTGGCCATCATTGAGCGTCAGGGCTATACCGCTCGCCACGTGGTGATCACCGGCGGCGAACCCTGCATTCACGACCTGATCCCGCTGACGATGCTGCTGGAGAAAAACGGCTTTAGCTGCCAGATCGAAACCAGCGGCACCCATGAAGTGCGCACCTCGACCAACACCTGGGTGACGGTTTCACCGAAGGTGAATATGCGTGGCGGGTATGACATCCTCCAGCAGGCGCTGGATCGTGCGGATGAGATCAAGCACCCGGTTGGCCGGATGCGTGACGTTGAGGCGCTGGATGAACTGCTGGCAACGCTGCACGACGATAAGCCGCGGGTGATCGCGCTTCAGCCGATCAGCCAGAAAGAGGATGCGACGCGTCTGTGCATTGAAACCTGCATCGCGCGCAACTGGCGTCTGTCGATGCAGACGCATAAATATCTGAATATTGCCTGATATAGACCGATACGCCCGGTGGCGCTAACGCTTACCGGGCCTACACGATCGCCTCTCACTCTCCGCGATAGACGCAACCCGCCGTACAGGTTTCTTTGATGGTTACTGCGCTCAGCAGTGGCACAAGCGGCTTCATCTCTTCCCAGATCCACTTCGCCAGCACTTCGCTGGTTGGGTTTTCCAGACCGGGAATATCGTTCAGATAGTAGTGATCCAGCCGGTCGTAGGTCGGCTTAAACGCCGCCTTTAGCTCGGAAAAGTCCATGATCCAACCCGTATGGGGATCGACTTCACCGGTAATTTCCAGGCGCACCATAAACGAGTGGCCATGCAGGCGACCGCATTTGTGGCCTTCGGGCACGTGTGGCAGACGGTGAGCGGCTTCGAAGATGAAATCTTTAAATAACGTGGTAGACATGATGAATTCTCAGACAGGCAAAAACCGCCGCATACTACCGGAATTGACCTTTTTTGGCATTAACTAAAACAGGCAAAAGCGGTAAAGCCTGCACTATAGTCATGAAATTCACATTTTACCTTTTTAAATCAATAGATTAATTAACCTGTTTTACTGTTAATAACTATGACTAAAAGCGGTTAGCGTTTTTAGTTATTTGTTATTTCCATCCCTTCTTTAATTGTTATTATTCACGCCGTTAACCTTACACTCTGTTCTGTTTTTACGCTTTTTTACTCGCTTTGCTTACTGGAACATAACGACGCATGACGACACAGGCCCCACCTTCCGCTTTGCTTCCGCTGAACCCGGAGCAGCTGGCGCGCCTTCAGGCAGCCACCACTGATTTAACACCGACCCAGCTCGCCTGGGTTTCCGGCTATTTCTGGGGCGTGCTTAACCAGCAGCCTGGCGCAGCAGCGATGGCGGCAGCGCCGGCTCCGGCGGCAGAGACGCCGACGATCACGCTGCTCAGCGCATCGCAAACCGGTAACGCCCGTCGCGTCGCAGAAGCACTGCGTGACGATCTGCTGGCGGCGAAGCTCAACGTCAACCTGGTCAACGCTGGCGACTATAAATTCAAACAAATTGCCAATGAAAAACTACTGGTTGTGGTTGCTTCGACCCAGGGTGAAGGGGAGCCACCGGAAGAAGCGGTCGCTCTGCATAAGTTCCTGTTCTCGAAAAAAGCGCCGAAGCTTAACGGGAGTGCCTTTGCCGTGTTTGGCCTGGGCGATACCTCCTACGAATTCTTCTGCCAGTGCGGTAAAGATTTTGACAGCAAGCTGGCGGAGCTGGGTGCCGAGCGCCTGCTGGATCGCGTGGATGCCGACGTTGAGTATCAGACGGCGGCCAGCGAGTGGCGGGCCCGCATCGTTGAGATCCTCAAGGCCCGCGTGCCCACCGAAAGCCCGGCCCAGGCGGCAGTGACCGCTACCGGCGTGGTCAACGAGGTCTTCTCCAGCCCCTATACTAAAGAAGAGCCGCTGGTCGCTACGCTTGCCGTGAACCAGAAGATCACCGGTCGTGACTCCGAGAAAGACGTTCGCCATATCGAGATCGATCTGGGCGACTCCGGTCTGCGCTACCAGCCGGGCGATGCGCTGGGCGTGTGGTATCAGAACGATCCAGCGCTGGTGCGCGAGCTGATTGAGCTGCTGTGGCTGAAAGGCGACGAGCCGGTCACCGTGGATGGCAAAACGCTGCCGCTCTCTGACGCGCTGGAATGGCATTTTGAGCTGACGGTCAACACTGCCAGCATCGTTGAGAACTACGCCAAACTGAGCCGCAGTGAAACCCTGCTGCCGATGGTGGGCGACAAGGCGCGACTCCAGCACTACGCCGCGACGACGCCGATCGTCGACATGGTGCGCTTCTCTGCCGCCCAGCTGGATGCCGAGGCGCTGATTAGCCTGCTGCGTCCGCTGACCCCGCGTCTTTACTCCATCGCCTCATCCCAGGCGGAAGTCGAGAGCGAAGTGCACGTCACCGTTGGCGTGGTGCGCTATGACGTTGAAGGCCGTGCCCGCACCGGCGGTGCATCGGGCTTCCTTGCCGATCGCGTCGAAGAGGACGGTGAGATCCGCGTGTTCATTGAGCATAACGATAACTTCCGCCTGCCTGCTAACCCAGAGACGCCGGTGATCATGATCGGCCCTGGCACCGGTATCGCTCCGTTCCGCGCCTTTATGCAGCAGCGTGCGGCGGACGAGGCACCGGGTAAAAACTGGCTGATCTTTGGCAACCCGCACTTTACCGAAGATTTCCTGTACCAGGTGGAGTGGCAGCGCTACGTCAAAGAGGGCGTGCTGAACCGCATCGATCTGGCCTGGTCTCGTGACCAGAAAGAGAAAATATACGTACAAGATAAGCTGCGCGAACAGGGCGCAGAGTTGTGGCGCTGGATCAACGAAGGTGCGCACATTTATGTCTGCGGCGACGCGACGCGTATGGCGCGCGACGTTGAGCAGGCTTTACTGGAAGTGATTGCCGAGTTCGGTGGCATGGATACCGAAACGGCTGACGAATATTTAAGTGAGCTGCGCGTAGAGCGCCGTTATCAGCGAGATGTCTACTAATGAGCGATAAACACCCAGGTCCGCTGGTGGTCGAAGGTAAACTGACCGACGCCGAGCGTATGAAACGTGAGAGCAACTACCTGCGCGGTACGATTGCGGAAGATCTGAACGACGGGCTTACCGGCGGTTTTAAAGGTGACAACTTTCTGCTGATCCGCTTCCACGGTATGTATCAGCAGGATGACCGTGATATTCGTGCCGAACGCGCCGAGCAGAAGCTGGAGCCGCGCCATGCCATGATGCTGCGTTGCCGTCTGCCGGGTGGGATCATCACCCCGGCGCAGTGGCAGGCCATCGATAAGTTTGCCGAAGAGAAGACTATCTACGGCAGCATTCGTCTGACCAACCGTCAGACCTTCCAGTACCACGGTATTCTGAAGAAGAACGTTAAGCCTGCCCACCAGATGCTGCATGAAGTAGGCCTGGACGCGCTGGCGACCGCCAACGACATGAACCGTAACGTGCTCTGCACCTCTAACCCGATTGAGTCGGAGCTGCACGCGGAAGCCTACGAGTGGGCGAAGAAGCTCTCTGAGCATCTGCTGCCGCGCACCCGCGCCTATGCTGAGATCTGGCACGATGCGGAGAAGGTGGCGACCACCGATGAAGAACCGATCCTCGGGCAGACCTATCTGCCGCGTAAGTTCAAAACCACGGTGGTGATCCCGCCGCAGAACGACGTCGATCTGCACGCCAACGACATGAACTTTATCGCCATCGCCGAGAACGGCAAGCTGATCGGCTTTAACCTGCTGGTGGGCGGCGGCCTCTCTATCGAGCATGGTAACAAGAAAACCTACGCCCGCACCGCGAGCGAGTTTGGCTTCCTGCCGCTGGAGCACACCCTGGCGGTGGCAGAAGCGGTCGTGACGACCCAGCGCGACTGGGGCAACCGTACCGATCGTAAAAACGCCAAGACCAAATACACCCTTGAGCGCGTGGGCGTTGAGACCTTTAAAGCGGAAGTCGAGCGCCGGGCGGGCATGAAATTCGAGCCGGTTCGTCCGTACGAGTTCACCGGCCGCGGGGATCGCATCGGCTGGGTGAAGGGCATCGATAACAAGTGGCACCTGACGCTGTTTATCGAAAACGGCCGTATCCTTGATTACCCGGATCGTCCGCTGAAGACCGGCCTGCTGGAGATCGCGAAGATCCACAAGGGCGATTTCCGCCTGACCGCGAACCAGAACCTGATCGTTGCGGGCGTGCCGGAGAGCGAGAAGGCTAAGATTGAGAAGCTGGCGCGTTCCCACGGTCTGATGGATGCGGTGAAACCGCAGCGCGAGAACTCCATGGCCTGCGTCGCCTTCCCGACCTGTCCGCTGGCGATGGCGGAAGCGGAGCGTTTCCTGCCGAGCTTTGTCGACAAAGTCGAAGCGATTATGGAGAAGCACGGCGTGGGTGACGATCATATTGTGATGCGCGTGACCGGCTGCCCGAACGGTTGTGGCCGTGCGCTGCTGGCGGAGATGGGCCTCGTGGGTAAAGCGCCGGGGCGCTATAACCTGCACCTTGGTGGCAACCGGATGGGGACGCGCATTCCGCGCATGTACCGTGAGAACATCACCGAGTCAGAGATCCTCGACTCTATCGACGTGCTGGTAGGCCGCTGGTCGAAAGAGCGCGAAGCGGGCGAAGGCTTCGGCGACTTCACCGTCCGGACGGGGATCATCCGTCCGGTGCTGGATCCGGCGCGGGATTTCTGGGAGTAATGTGGTCATGCCCGGTGGCGCGTTGCTTACCGGGCCTACAAAATCGTAGGTCGGGCAAACGCAGTGCCGCTCGGCGTAACAGGCAAACGAGGTTCTTATGTCCATACTCGATCTAAATGCCCTTAACGATCTGCCAAAAGTCGAACGCATTCTGGCTTTGGCGGAGACCAACGGCCAGCTGGAAAAACTGAGCGCGGAAGAGCGCGTCGTCTGGGCGTTAGAAAATCTGCCCGGCGAGTATGTGCTCTCCTCAAGCTTTGGTATCCAGGCGGCGGTCAGTCTGCATCTTGTAAATCAGATCAGCCCGGACATCCCGGTGATCCTGACCGATACCGGCTACCTGTTCCCGGAGACCTACCAGTTCATTGATGAGCTGGCAGACAAGCTCAAGCTGAACCTGAAGATCTACCGTGCGGAGCAGAGCCCGGCGTGGCAGGAAGCGCGCTACGGCAAGCTGTGGGAGCAGGGCGTGGAAGGCATTGAGAAGTACAACGAGATCAATAAGGTCGAGCCGATGAACCGCGCCCTGAAAGAGCTGAAGGCGCAGACCTGGTTTGCTGGCCTGCGCCGGGAGCAGTCCGGCAGCCGCGCCACGCTACCGGTGCTGGCAGTTCAGCGCGGGGTGTTTAAGGTGCTGCCGATCATCGACTGGGATAACCGTACCGTTTATCAGTATCTGCAGAAGCACGGGTTGAAGTACCACCCGCTGTGGGACCAGGGCTACCTCTCGGTGGGCGATACGCACACCACCCGCAAATGGGAGCCGGGCATGGCAGAGGAAGAGACCCGCTTCTTCGGCCTCAAGCGCGAATGCGGACTGCACGAGGGGTGATGTAACGCTCCGAACGGAAAATGCTGACTTTAGGGTCGGCATTTTTTTTGGTTTTTGCGCTGAGAGTGGGGGAGTAAGCAATTTAGGATAGGGTCATGGGTGGGGGTGGCGGTAGAATTGGAAAAAGTCGGTGAGAATAGACTATTTATTCATTAAATCAATGAATTAAAGGTTCTCATCATTTACGAGACGAGGAGCAAAACACCGTGCCCTACCATTCACCCCGTGTATTTCACCCCGCTGGTTCTATCGGTATCTTTGGTGTCAATGCACCGGAAGACGTTAGAACGCTACAGAAAATGATGATTGATGCTGGTTACAACCATATCCATGGTCATCATCTTCGTACTACAGGTCAATGTGACCCGGAAACTAATGCAGCGATTATCTGGTATCAACGACTATTGAATATGTCTTCCTCTGGCTTAGTTCACCCACAGCAAGTTTGGTTTTTCTCTATGTTCAGTAAGGCCATAGCGCCACACTGGAGACCTCGTGATACAGGCCCGCTGCACGTGCGTGAAGGTCAGATTACTTTTGATGCTGAAGGAATAGACTATTTGCGAGGACCTGAACCATTTCGCCAGCCTGAGAACTTGAAACTTTTCTCGCGAGTCCTTCACTGGCCTGCTGGTTTATCCGGTGTCACCATAGGACGTGGCTACGATATGAAAAGCCGTAGCGCTGGCGAAATAATGACGCATTTCAGACAAGCCAGAATCGAGGAATATAAGGGAGTTATTTGCTCTAAAGCTGTTGGGCTTGTTGGACGACAAGCCCATGATTTCGTAAAGTCATATGGCCCACTGGTCGGCGAAATCACTCATTTACAACAGGTACGATTGTTTGAAATAGCTTACAAAATAAAACTGTTAGAAGCGAGAAATCTTTATCAAAGAGTATCACATACTATACCAAATGCTCCGCTGTGGGAAAAACTTGACTTAAGAATAAGAGATGTCATTGTTGATATTTTTTATCAGGGCGTACATAACGCACGAAGTCTCTTTGAGGCAGCGATTGCTGGCAAAGAAGAATTAAGATCTTATATCAGAAATGATATATATTATATGAGATTTGAAGAGCATAGACAGAGATTAAGGTATTTGAGATGAAGAAGATAATTTTAATCATTGCTACTTTCATGCTGCATTTTCCTGTGCTGGCTAGCGCTGCACTATATGAAGGCTCAGAGGCAAAAGCATGCTTTGTTCAGCATGCTAATCCGAATCAGCAAGAAAGCTGCCTTCATCAGAAAAAAATTGAAAGCGAATCACAACTGGAAAAAACCATTATAGAAACAAATAAAGGTATTAAAGATAATAACGTCGGTTTGTTTAATGGAAAAGAAGACGCCACAAAAACCTCAGGAGAGGTATACAGTCAACGTTTCTTACATGCTCAAAAACTATGGAAGCAGTATAGAAAAGAGCTATGCTTGGCTGTGGCGACAGAGATTAATGAGGACGCTTACGATTATCAAGCATTCATTGATCAGTGTGAGATTAATCTCAACAAAAGGCATGGTGAAGAAATAAAAATGATGGGTATCCTTCCCGCCTCGTGACTGCTGTTAAGTTTATTGTTAAAGATGGTGCCGAGGTCTTCTCATTTAAGGAGCTATAGAAATGAAATGCCCTATCTGTTGCGGTGCAGAGCTTAAGCACGAAACCCGCGACGTTGAATACGAGCACAAAGGTCGCAAAACGAAGATACTCGCTATTAAAGGCGACTATTGCGATGCATGCGGAGAGAGCATCTTAGGCGATGACGCTGGCGACACGTATATGGCGGCGATCGGCACTTTTAATCGCGATACTCAATAAGCACCCTGAAATTTTTGAAGAGCTAAAGCAAGCCTAACATCCTCGATTGGCTGCAATACTCATCGCCGGGCGGCGCTGCGCTTGCCCGGCCTACCAAACTACGATGGCGTTATGAGTTTTTCTCCGCCTTCGCCAGCTCCTTCATCAGCGGCAGCATAATCCGCATCACGTCGCGGCTGCGGCGCTCGATGCGGCCGGGCAGGGCGCTGTCGATGAACTGCTGGTTATCCAGACGCACATTATGCCAGCTGGTGCCGTCGGGAAACGCTTTGGTTTTTGCCCGCTGCTGGTAGCCATCTTTTTTCCCCAGCGACCAGTTAGTCGCCTCGACGGAGAGCACCGGAATACCCGCGCGATCGAACACTTCGCTGTCGTGGCAGCAGTCGGTGCCTTTCGGATAGTCCGGGTTCAGGCCTGGATTGGTGGTGGCGGTGATGCCGTGCTGGCGAGCGATGGCTAAAGCGCGATCCCGCGTCAGCTTGCGCACGGCGGCAGGCGTGCTTTTGCCGCTATTAAAATAGAGCTTATCGCCAACGATCAGGTTATCGAGGTTGATCACCAGCAGGGTGTTTTTCTTCTCGGCGTCGCTCATGCGCTGCAGCAGATTTTCCGCGCCCAGTCGTCCCTCCTCCTCGCCGCTGGTGGCGATAAAGCGGATGCCGTACTGGGTCTGCATATCCTTCAGCTGGTCAGCCAGCTCCAGCATCACCCCCAGCCCGGCGGCGTTATCGTCGAGCCCCTGTAGCGTCAGGCCGCCAAGGTTGTTATCGCTATCGGCGTCGCTGCGCGGTGCGTAGGTATCGAGATGCGCCATCACAATGATCTGCTGAGCCAGCTTGCCTTCGTGGGCGGCGATGACCGTACTGCCGGTCACGTTGTGCCAGTTCTGGTTCTTATTGCGTGAGGTATAGATGTAGCGGCTGTTGAACTTGCGGATGTCACTCTGGTAACCCATCTGTTCAAACTGCTGGCGCAGATAGTCGGCTGAGAGCATCTCCGCAGGTGTGCCGGTCATGCGGCCTGGGAAATAGGTAGCAATATGGCGAGCCTGCTCGCTGGCCATCTCGCCGGGCTGGTTGATCTTAGCCTGTGCCGGCACGGTAAAGCACACACCGAGCGCCAGAGCCATAGCGAGGTGGCGCAATGCGGGAAACATAGGGAGTCCTTAAAAATGAAGCAAAATTTTTGACCTGCCTAGTATGAAACTGTGATCGGAGTTACACAATTTCAATTAGGCTTAAACGCCCGTATTTTCTCACGTTAAGCACTTTTTGATATTTGCTTTTGCTCAACGTTATTCCATTGAGTAACTACTCATTCCAATTCGTAATTTCATTCGGTCTTAGACGCCCCCTATAGTCCCTCTATCCCTTGTTTTAGCGACGCATGCGACAGATAACAGACGCACAGAACAGATCGTCGCGTGTGGTCAATTTCCCCTTAAGGAACGGTTATGGATCAAAAACGACTCACCCACCTGCGACAACTGGAGGCGGAAAGCATCCATATTATTCGCGAGGTGGCGGCTGAATTCTCCAATCCGGTGATGATGTACTCTATCGGTAAAGACTCCAGCGTTATGCTGCACCTGGCACGCAAGGCTTTCTATCCGGGTACGCTGCCTTTCCCGCTGCTGCATGTCGACACTGGCTGGAAATTCCGTGAGATGTATGAGTTCCGTGACCGTACCGCCAAAGCCTACGGCTGCGAGCTGCTGGTGCATAAAAACCCGGAAGGCGTGGCGATGGGGATCAACCCGTTCGTGCACGGCAGCGCCAAGCACACCGATATCATGAAAACGGAAGGGCTGAAGCAGGCGCTGAATAAGTACGGCTTTGACGCAGCATTCGGTGGTGCGCGCCGCGACGAGGAGAAATCCCGCGCGAAAGAGCGTATCTACTCCTTCCGCGACCGCTTCCACCGCTGGGATCCAAAAAATCAGCGTCCGGAGCTGTGGCACAACTACAACGGCCAGATCAATAAAGGTGAGAGCATCCGCGTCTTCCCGCTGTCGAACTGGACCGAGCTGGATATCTGGCAGTACATCTACCTGGAAAATATCGAAATCGTTCCGCTCTACCTGGCGGCTGAACGTCCGGTGCTGGAACGTGACGGCATGCTGATGATGATCGATGACGACCGCATCGACCTGCAGCCGGGCGAAGAGATTAAACAGCGCATGGTGCGCTTCCGTACCCTCGGCTGCTGGCCGCTGACCGGCGCGGTAGAGTCTGACGCCCAGACGCTGCCGGAGATCATCGAAGAGATGCTGGTCTCCACCACCAGCGAACGCCAGGGACGCGTCATCGACCGGGATCAGGCCGGCTCGATGGAGCTGAAAAAACGCCAGGGATACTTCTAAGGAGCCGCCATGAATACCACTATTGCCCAACAAATTGCTAATGAAGGCGGCGTCGAAGCGTACCTGCACGCCCAGCAGCACAAAAGCCTGCTGCGCTTTCTGACCTGCGGCAGCGTCGACGACGGCAAAAGCACCCTGATTGGCCGTCTGCTGCACGACACGCGCCAGATTTATGAAGATCAGCTCTCCACGCTGCACAACGACAGCAAGCGCCACGGTACTCAGGGCGAAAAGCTTGACCTCGCGCTGCTGGTGGATGGCCTGCAGGCCGAGCGTGAGCAGGGGATCACCATTGATGTGGCCTACCGCTACTTCTCTACTGAAAAACGCAAATTCATTATCGCCGATACCCCGGGGCACGAGCAGTACACCCGTAACATGGCGACCGGGGCCTCGACCTGCGATCTGGCGATCCTGCTGATCGACGCGCGTAAAGGCGTGCTGGATCAGACCCGTCGCCACAGCTTTATCTCCACCCTGCTGGGCATTAAGCACCTGGTGGTGGCGGTAAACAAAATGGACCTGGTGGAGTTTAGCGAAGAGACCTTTGACACGATCCGCCAGAGCTACCTGACCTTTGCCGAGCAGCTGCCGGGCAACCTCGATATCCGCTTTGTGCCGCTGTCGGCGCTGGAAGGGGATAACGTTGCCAGCCAGAGCGCAAGCATGCCGTGGTACAGCGGCCCGACGCTGCTGGAGGTGCTGGAGAACGTTGAGATCCAGCGCGTAGTCGATACCCAGCCGATGCGCTTCCCGGTGCAGTACGTTAACCGTCCGAACCTCGACTTCCGCGGCTTCTCCGGTACCGTGGCCTCCGGCAGTATCAAGGTTGGCCAGCGCGTTAAGGTGCTGCCATCGGGCGTAGAGTCCACGGTAGCACGCATTGTGACGTTCGATGGCGATCTGCAGGAAGCGGGCGCGGGCGAAGCGGTGACCCTGGTGCTGAGGGATGAGATCGACATCAGCCGGGGCGATCTGCTGCTGGATGCGCAGGCGAACCTGCCAGCCGTACAGCGCGCTGCGGTAGACGTGGTATGGATGGCCGAGCAGCCGCTGACCCCAGGCCAGAGCTACGACATCAAAATCGCCGGCAAGAAGACCCGTGCGCGGGTGGACGGCGTTCAGTATCAGGTGGACATCAATAACCTGACCCAGCGCAGCGTCGATGCGCTGCCGCTGAACGGTATCGGTCTGGTTGATCTGACCTTTGACGAGCCGCTGGTGCTGGATAAATACCAGGATAACCCGGTTACCGGCGGGATGATCTTTATCGATCGCCTGAGCAACGTTACCGTCGGGGCGGGCATGGTGAATCAGCCGAACGCTGACGCCGTGGCTGCGCCGTCTGAGTTCAGCGCCTTTGAGCTGGAGCTGAACGCGCTGGTGCGCAAGCACTTCCCACACTGGGGCGCACGCGATCTGCTGGGAGGCAAATAATGGCGGATCATGACGAGAACGTCGTCTGGCACGCGCATCCCGTCACCGCGCAGCAGCGGGAGCAACTCCACGGCCACCGTGGGGTTGTGCTGTGGTTTACCGGGCTATCCGGCTCGGGTAAATCCACGGTCGCCGGGGCGCTGGAGGAGGCGCTGCACCGGCTGGGCGTGAGCACCTATCTACTGGACGGCGATAACGTACGCCACGGTCTGTGCAGCGATCTGGGCTTCAGCGACGACGATCGCAAGGAGAACATTCGCCGCGTGGGCGAGGTAGCCCGGCTGATGGTCGATGCGGGGCTGGTGGTGCTGACGGCTTTCATCTCTCCGCACCGGGCCGAGCGGCAGATGGTGCGCGAGCGCGTAGGCGAGGGACGTTTTTACGAGGTCTTTGTTGATACCTCCCTGGCTACCTGCGAAGCGCGGGATCCCAAAGGGCTGTATAAAAAGGCGCGGGCCGGTGAGCTACGCCATTTTACCGGCATCGATTCCGTTTATGAGGCACCTGAGTTACCCGAGGTGCATCTGGACGGCGAACAATTAGTAACAAATTTAGTGGCTCAATTATTAGATCTACTGAAACGGGACGATATTATCAGATCCTGAGACAACGCCGGGTTTTGCGCCCGGCAAGTCAGGTCACAGGATCCACTATGCGCAATAGCCAGAATATTACTATTACCCCATCTGAAACCGGCGTTGCCAACGAAGAGACGACCTGGTCACTGCCAGGCGCTGTCGTTGGCTTTGCCTCATGGCTGCTGGCGCTAAGCATTCCGTTCCTGCTGTACGGCTCTAACACCCTCTTTTTCTTTCTCTATACCTGGCCGTTCTTTCTGGCGCTAATGCCCGTTGCGGTTATGGTCGGGATTGCTATCCACTCCTTGCTTAACGGCAGGCTGGTTTACAGCAGCCTGGTGACGGCGCTCGCCAGCGTCGCCATGTTCGGTATGCTATTTATGTGGCTGATGGGTTAAAGCACGCCATAATTCAAACCGTAACGCTTTTTAAGACGATGTTTCCAGGTGTGGGCAGTGCCTGGAGCGCGTGAGGTATGGTACATTTGGCAGCGTCGTTACGGCATCGGCTTAGAGTGGAGTCCTGGCGTAAGTTATGGGATGATGATGCCGTTTTACAGGGGGCAGGATGGGTAAATTAACGCTGCTGTTGCTGGCTTTGCTGGTCTGGCTACAGTATTCATTGTGGTTTGGCAAGAATGGCCTCCACGACTTCAGCCGCGTCAGCGATGATGTCACAGTACAGCAGGCAACAAACGCTAAGCTTAAAGCGCGCAACGATCAGCTGTTCGCCGAGATTGACGATCTCAACGGCGGCCAGGAAGCGATTGAAGAGCGTGCACGTAACGAACTCAGTATGACCAAGCCGGGCGAAACCTTTTATCGTCTGGTTCCGGATGCGTCTAAACGCACTCCAGGGTCACCACAAAATAATCGATAACAGGCCCAGGTTTTCTTACATGGCAGCAATAGTTCCGGCCATCTGTGCCGTCGTACCGGCCGCCGGATTTGGCCGTCGTATGCAAACGGAATGCCCTAAACAGTATCTTTCGATTGGCAATAAAACCATCCTTGAACACGCGGTTGCGGCGTTGCTGGCAAATCCGCGTGTTGAGCGGGTGATTATTGCCGTCAGCCCAGGCGACGAGCGCTTCGCCCGGTTGCCGCTGGCGCATCATCCTCAGGTGACCGTGGTGGACGGTGGCGCAGAGCGCGCCGATTCGGTGCTGGCTGGCCTGCACGCTGCCGGCGATGCCGAGTGGGTGCTGGTGCACGATGCGGCCCGTCCCTGCCTGCATCAGGACGATCTCTCCCGTCTGCTCTCTCTTAGCGAAACCAGCCGTACGGGTGGCATTCTGGCCGCCCCGGTGCGCGATACCATGAAGCGCGCCGAGCCCGGCAAGAGCGCCATTGCCCACACCGTGGATCGTAACAATCTGTGGCACGCGCTAACCCCCCAGTTTTTCCCCTTGCCGCTGCTTAAACTGTGCCTGACGCGGGCGCTTAACGATGGGGCAACCATCACCGATGAGGCCTCAGCGCTGGAGCACTGCGGCTATCATCCCGAGCTGGTTGCCGGTCGCGCTGATAATATTAAAGTGACGCGGCCTGAAGACCTGGCGCTGGCAGAATTTTATCTTACCCGTAACGCCTCTATGGAGAACTGATAATGCGTATTGGACACGGCTTTGACGTACACGCTTTTGGCGGCGAAGGCCCGATTATCATCGGCGGCGTACGTATTCCCTATGAGAAAGGGCTGCTGGCGCACTCCGATGGCGACGTGGCCCTGCACGCCTTAACCGATGCGCTGTTGGGCGCGGCGGCGCTGGGCGATATCGGCAAACTCTTCCCGGACACCGATCCGGCATTTAAAGGCGCTGACAGCCGCGAGCTGCTGCGCGAGGCATGGCGTCGTATTCAGGCAAAAGGCTATACCCTTGGCAATGTGGATGTGACTATCATCGCCCAGGCACCGAAAATGCTGCCGCATATCCCGCAGATGCGCATCTTTATTGCAGAAGATCTCGGCTGCCACATGGATGACGTTAACGTTAAGGCCACCACCACCGAGAAGCTGGGCTTTACCGGACGCGGCGAAGGCATTGCCTGCGAAGCCGTGGCGCTGTTAGTCAAGGCGGCTAAATGACCGAGTTTGACGCGCTGACGTACCTGCATGGCAAACCGCTGGGCAGCGGCCTGCTGAAGGCTAACCCGGAAGATTTCGTCGTGGTAGAAGATTTAGGCTTCGCGCCCGACGGCGAGGGTGAGCATATTCTGGTGCGGGTGCTGAAGACCAGCTGCAATACCCGCTTTGTCGCCGACGCGCTGGCAAAATTCCTCAAAATCTCCGCCCGGGAGGTCAGCTTCGCCGGGCAGAAAGACAGGCATGCAGTGACCGAGCAGTGGCTCTGCGCCCGCGTGCCGGGTAAAGCGATGCCAGATCTCAGCGCGTTTCAGCTGGAAGGCTGCCAGGTGCTTGAGTACGCACGGCACAAACGCAAGCTGCGGCTGGGGGCGCTAAAGGGCAACCAGTTTACGCTGGCGCTGCGCGAAGTCAGCGACCGCGCCGACGTCGAGGCGCGTCTTACGGCAATCGCCGAGCAGGGCGTCCCGAACTACTTTGGCGCGCAGCGCTTTGGTATTGGCGGCAGCAACCTGCACGGTGCGTTGCGCTGGGCGCAGAGCGATGCCCCGGTGCGCGATCGCAATAAACGTAGTTTTTGGTTGTCGGCGGCCCGCAGCGCGTTGTTTAATCAGATCGTCAGCGAGCGTCTGAAAAAAGCGGACTTTAATCAAGTTGTTGACGGCGATGCGCTACAATTAGCGGGGCGCGGAAGCTGGTTCGTGGCCACGCCGGAAGAGCTGGCATCGCTTCAGGCGCGCGTCGATGACAAAGCGCTGTTGATTACCGCTGCGCTGCCGGGCACCGGCGAGTGGGGAACCCAGCGCGAGGCACTGGCGCGTGAAGAGGCGGCCATTAGCGATTCGTCTCTGTTACAGTCCCTGCTGGTGCGTGAAAAGGTTGAGGCCTCGCGCCGCGCCGCGCTGCTCTATCCGCAGCAGCTGAGCTGGAACTGGTGGGATGATGTTACTGTTGAACTGCGCTTCTGGCTGCCAGCCGGGAGCTTTGCCACCAGCGTTGTAAGGGAACTTATCAATACATCGGGTGATTATGCGAATATTGCTGAGTAACGATGACGGGATCCATGCGCCAGGCATTCAGACTCTGGCCCATGCTTTACGGGAATTTGCCGATGTGCAGGTTGTCGCGCCCGATCGTAACCGCAGCGGAGCCTCTAACTCCCTGACGCTGGAATCGTCACTTCGTACCTTTACCTTCGAAAATGGCGATATCGCCGTGCAGATGGGGACGCCTACCGACTGCGTCTTTCTGGGCGTTAATGCGCTGATGCGCCCGCGTCCGGACGTCGTGGTGGCCGGGATCAACGCCGGGCCTAACCTTGGCGACGATGTGATCTACTCCGGGACGGTAGCCGCAGCAATGGAAGGGCGTCACCTTGGTTTCCCGGCGCTGGCGGTCTCGCTTAACGGCTACACGCACTACGACACCGCCGCTGCCGTGACCTGCTCCATTCTTCGCGCCCTGAGCCGGGAGCCGCTGCGCACCGGCCGCATTCTGAATATCAACGTGCCCGATCTGCCTCTCGATCAGATCAAAGGCATTCGCGTGACCCGCTGCGGCAGTCGCCATCCGGCGGATAAGGTCATTCCGCAGGAGGATCCGCGCGGCAATACGCTCTACTGGATTGGTCCGCCGGGTGAGAAGCACGATGCCGGGCCGGACACCGACTTCGCCGCCGTAGATGAAGGCTACGTCTCGGTGACGCCGCTGCATGTCGATCTTACTGCGTACGGTGCGCGTGACGTTGTTTCGGACTGGTTAAGCCGTGCCGGGGTGAACACGCAATGGTAAGCAGACGCGTACAAGCCCTTCTCGATCAGTTACGCACCCAGGGCATTAAAGATGAGCATGTCCTGGAGGCTATCGCACGGGTTCCCCGTGAGAAATTTATTGATGAAGCGTTTGAACACAAAGCGTGGGAAAACGTCGCGCTGCCTATCGGCCAGGGGCAGACCATTTCGCAGCCCTATATGGTGGCGCGGATGACCGAACTGCTGGCGCTGACGCCGGACTCCAGAGTGCTGGAGATTGGCACCGGCTCTGGCTATCAAACCGCTATCCTGGCGCATCTGGTGCGCCATGTCTGCTCCGTTGAGCGCATCAAGAGTCTTCAGTGGCAGGCGCGTCGTCGCCTGAAGCAGCTCGATCTGCATAATGTTTCTACGCGTCATGGCGATGGCTGGCAGGGGTGGCAGGCGCGCGCGCCGTTTGATGCCATCATTGTGACGGCCGCACCGCCGGAGATCCCCGCTGCGCTTCTGGCGCAGCTGGATAACGGCGGCATTCTCGTTTTACCCGTGGGCGATGAGCACCAGCAGCTAAAGTGCATCCATCGACGGGGAAGCGAATTTATCATCGAAACCGTGGAAGACGTACGCTTTGTCCCGCTGGTGAAAGGCGAGCTGGCCTGAGACCCGGATTTTTCCTAAAGTTTTCAGCGAGTTTAAGCGTAAGGTGGGGCGGCGTTAATTAACGCCACGGTTTTCAACACGCACAAGCAAATACATTTTTGGGGGATAAATGAGCACGGGAAGCCCAACATTCACCTTAAGCCGGATTGCGGCACTGTCACTGGTTTCGCTCTGGCTGGCAGGATGCTCAAATTCTGGTAATCCACCCGCACCGGTAAGCTCGGTTGACGGCGGCAACGCCTCCGGCAGCAGCACCGAATCCGGGATGTTAATTACCCCTCCACCGAAGATGGGCAGTACGCCGCAGCAGGCACCGCAAATTCAACCGGTTCAGCCGGTTATCGCGCCGCCAACGACCATTCAGCCAGCGACCCCTCAACCGGTGACGTCGCAGCCAGTTCAGACGCAAAATGGTCGAATTGTTTACAATCGTCAGTATGGGAACATTCCGAAAGGTAGCTATACTGGCGGCAGCACTTACACTGTGAAACGCGGTGACACACTGTTTTACATTGCTTGGGTAACGGGCAATGATTTCCGTGATCTGGCCCAGCGGAATGGCGTTGCCGCCCCGTATGGCCTGAATGTCGGGCAAGTTCTCCAGGTCGGGAATTCATCCGGTACGCCAATTACTGGCGGTAATGCAATCACTCAGGCCGATGCTTCCGCGCAAGGAATCGTGACTCCGCCTGCACAAAAATCAACCGTAGTAGTTGCGCCGCAACCGACAATTACGTATTCTGAGGACTCAGGTGAACAGAGTGCTAACAAAATGTTGCCGAACAACAAGCCTGCGACGGTAGTCACAGCGCCTGTTACAGCACCTACGGTTAGTAATTCTGAGGTAAGTACCACCGAACCGACAGCCAGCAGTACGTCAACCAGCGCACCGATTTCAACATGGCGCTGGCCTACTGATGGCAACGTTATCGATAACTTCTCTGCAACCGAAGGTGGCAATAAAGGGATCGATATCGCAGGGTCGAAAGGCCAGGCTATCGTCGCGACCGCAGATGGACGCGTGGTATATGCCGGTAACGCTCTGCGCGGTTACGGTAATCTTATTATCATCAAACATAACGATGATTACCTGAGTGCCTACGCCCATAACGATACGATGCTGGTCCGGGAACAACAAGACATCAAGGCGGGGCAGAAGATAGCTACCATGGGTAGCACCGGAACCAGTTCTACACGTTTGCATTTTGAAATTCGTTACAAGGGGAAATCCGTCAACCCGCTGCGTTATTTACCGCAGCGATAATTTGGCAAAGTCGTTATACTATCTTTGCTTTGCCGTGGCAGCTTGTGCAAAAGCCGCTGCCGCGACTAAGAAAAGGGGTATGGAGATTTTGTTCAGGGATCACGGGTAGGAGCCACCTTATGAGTCAGAATACGCTGAAAGTTCATGATCTAAATGAAGATGCGGAATTTGATGAGAACGGAGTTGAGGCTTTCGATGAGAAAGATAACGGTCCGGAAGACACCACGCAGGACGATGACATGAAGCAGAGCATCGTCAAATGGCTGTTCGAACTGAACGCCAAACAGCGTGAGGTGCTGGCACGTCGTTTCGGTCTGCTGGGCTACGAAGCTGCAACGCTTGAGGATGTGGGCCGTGAGATTGGCCTGACTCGTGAACGCGTTCGTCAGATTCAGGTTGAAGGTCTGCGTCGTCTGCGTGAAATTCTGCAGACGCAGGGACTGAATATCGAAGCGCTGTTCCGCGAATAAGCGACACCATTCCAAAAAAGGCCAGTCATCTGACTGGCCTTTTTCTTTTATGCTTTCGGATTGCAAAGATTTTCACTGAACCCGTAGGCCGGGCAAGGCAGAGCCGCCGCCCGGCATAACCCAAATTAATTGAGCGTATAGTCCAGAGTGATCTCCGCCTTCAGCAGCTGGGAAACTGGGCAACCCGCTTTGGCTTTGTTGATGATCTTATCGAAGGTCTCTTCTTCGATATTCGGCACTTTCACCGTACTGGTCAGCGCGATTTTAGTGATCGCGAAGCCGCCGTCGACCTTATCCAGCGACACATCTGCCGTGGTGTCGATGCTCTCCGGCGTATAGCCCTCTTCACCCAGCATCAAGGACAGCGCCATAGAGAAGCAGCCCGCGTGCGCAGCACCGATCAGCTCTTCCGGGTTCGTCCCGGCCGCGCCTTCGAAGCGGGTGTTAAAACCGTAAGGCTGCTGCTTTAATGCGCCGCTCTCGGTAGAGATGGTGCCTTTACCGCCTTTGATGTCGCCTTCCCAGTGTGCCTGACCTTTCTTATGGATCGTCATGTATTCGCTCCTTTTTTGGATGAAAACCTAAGTATAGAAGCTCAGGCCAGGCCCACAAAAAACTACGCCATATTCTTAAGGCGATAGATCCACTCCAGCGCCTGGCGCGGAGAAAGGGTATCGGGGTCGAGAGTCTCCAACGCCTCAACTGCCGGATGCGTCTCCTCCGGTGCGGCAAGCAGCGACATCTGCGTTCCATCGACCTGGGTGGCCGCTGCGTTTGGCGTAATGCTCTCCAGCTCGCGCAGCTTCTGCCGGGCGCGCTTTATCACCTCTTTCGGCACGCCCGCCAGGGCCGCTACCGCCAGGCCATAGCTTTTGCTGGCCGCGCCATCCTGCACGCTGTGCATAAAGGCGATAGTATCCCCGTGCTCCAGCGCATCAAGATGCACGTTAGCCACGCCCTCCATCTTCTCCGGCAGCTGGGTCAGCTCGAAGTAGTGGGTAGCAAACAGGGTCAGCGCCTTAATGCGGTTCGCCAGGTTCTCTGCGCAGGCCCACGCCAGCGACAGCCCGTCGTAGGTGGAGGTGCCGCGCCCGATCTCATCCATCAGCACCAGGCTATTTTCCGTGGCGTTGTGCAGGATGTTGGCGGTTTCGGTCATCTCTACCATAAAGGTTGAACGCCCGCTGGCCAGATCGTCCGCCGCGCCTACGCGGGTGAAGATGCGGTCGATAGGGCCAATCTCTACCTTCTGCGCCGGGACGTAGCTGCCGATATAGGCCAGCAGAGCAATCAGCGCGGTTTGGCGCATATAGGTACTTTTACCGCCCATGTTGGGCCCGGTAATAATCAGCATCCGCCGCTGTGGCGAGAGGTTCAGCGGGTTGGCAATAAACGGCTCGTTCAGCACCTGCTCAACCACCGGATGACGCCCTTCGCTAATACGGATGCCCGGCTTATCGCTAAAGGTTGGGCAGCAGTAGTTAAGGGTGTAGGCGCGTTCGGCCAGGTTAACCAGCACGTCAAGCTCCGCCAGGGCGCTGGCGCTCTGCTGAAGATCGGCCAGGTGCGGCATCAGCAGGTCAAAGAGTTCGTCATAGAGCTGCTTCTCCAACGCCAGCGCTTTGCCTTTCGAGGTCAGCACCTTGTCTTCGTACTCTTTCAGCTCGGGAATGATATAGCGCTCGGCGTTCTTCAGGGTCTGGCGACGCACGTAGTGAATAGGCGCATGATGGCTCTGGCCTCGGCTGATCTGAATAAAGTAGCCGTGCACCGCGTTATAGCCTACCTTCAGGGTGTCGAGACCCAGCTTCTCGCGCTCGCGGATCTCCAGCTTATCCAGATAGTCCGTTGCACCATCCGCCAGGGCGCGCCACTCGTCCAGCTCGGTATTATAGCCGGGGGCGATCACGCCGCCGTCGCGCACCAGCACCGGCGGGGCATCGATGATTGCCCGCTCCAGCAGCTCGCGCAGCTCGTTAAATTCGCCCATCGTCTCCCGCAGCCGCTGTACCGGCGCGCTATCGACTTCGGCCAGCATCTCTCTTAGGGTGGGGAGCTGCTGGAAGGTATGACGCATGCGAGCCAGATCGCGCGGGCGCGCAGTGCGCAGGGCCAGACGTGCCAGAATACGCTCCAGATCGCCGACCTGACGCAGCACCGGCTGGAGCTCTGCAGTGGCGTCCTGTAGCGCGGCGATGGTCTGCTGGCGCTCGGTCAGCGTTTTAATGTCACGCACCGGCATATGTAGCCAGCGTTTAAGCATGCGGCTACCCATCGGCGTGACCGTGCAGTCAAGCACCGAGGCGAGGGTGTTCTCAATGCCGCCGGCCAGGTTCTGGGTGATCTCCAGGTTACGGCGGGTCGCAGCATCCATAATGATGCTGTCCTGCTGGCGCTCTATAGTGATTGCCCGGATGTGGGGCAGGGAGGTGCGCTGGGTATCTTTCACATACTGTAGCAGGCAGCCCGCAGCGCACAGGCCGCGCGTAGCATTCTCGACGCCAAAGCCCACCAGATCGCGGGTGCCGAATTGAAGGTTCAGCTGCTGGCGGGCGGTATCGATCTCAAATTCCCACAGCGGACGGCGGCGCAGACCGCGACGGCCTTCTATCAGGGCGGTCTCGGCAAAATCTTCGGCGTAGAGCAGCTCTGCCGGATTGGTGCGCTGGAGCTCAGCGGCCATGGTCTCACGATCCGCTGGCTCGCTCAGGCGAAAACGCCCGGAGCTGATATCCAGGGTAGCGTAGCCAAAGCCTTTGCTGTCCTGCCAGATGGCCGCCAGCAGGTTGTCCTGACGCTCGTGCAGCAGCGCTTCATCGCTGATGGTGCCAGGCGTGACGATGCGCACCACCTTGCGCTCAACCGGCCCTTTGCTGGTGGCCGGATCGCCAATCTGTTCGCAAATGGCCACCGACTCACCGAGGCTCACCAGCTTCGCCAGATAGTTCTCCACCGCGTGATGCGGCACGCCCGCCATCGGAATGGGTTCACCCGCCGAGGCACCACGTTTAGTCAGGGAGATGTCCATCAGCTGCGAAGCGCGTTTCGCATCGTCATAGAACAGCTCATAAAAATCCCCCATCCGGTAGAAGAGCAGGATATCCGGATGCTGGGCTTTCAGCTTCAGGTACTGCTGCATCATGGGCGTGTGGGCGTCGAAGTTCTCTTGTGTACTCATGAAGTTATGTCCAGTTCCCTGATTTAAAATGAGGTGCAGATACAGTTGTTGTCGTGGGTATTTGCATGGGGGACATGATAACGGAGATACGCATTCGCTGGAAAGCAGCGATAAAGAACTTCACGAGACGCCTTCCAGTTTTACTAAAGAGGAACGGCGTAGCAACCGAAGATGTTTTAGCACAGGTTAAAGAAGCGTAAGCTCATACCAGAGACGCATGGCGCTACAAAGCCTATTTTCGCCTGTTTATTCTATAAAGATAATTTAGTGCCGCTAAACTATTTAGGGCAATAGTGGAAGAATATATTTAGTTTACTTTTGTCAGGCTTATAGTCACGGTGCGTTATTTACCCGGTGCGTGCCATTAACATTTCCCAGGCGAACGATCGGGTATCTCATATAGGATATTTTATCTTTTTATAAAGATGCCTTAAAAATACAATTAATATTTTTTAATGCTATATTCTGATGATCGGCAATGAATCATTGCTACTAATTATAGTAGTGGTAATTGTAATTATCTTGCGTTATGAGTTAACGTCACAGGTGCCGTTAATAAACCCTATTTATCATGTAGTTATCTAATTAGCTGGAGTCTTTTAAAGCTTTATTGGTGCTTTTTTGCCATGTACACTGTTGGATTCTACTATTAGCACTTATGGTGCTCTGCTGTGCCCTTAAAACAGGTAGCATGCGCCGACGTATATTGAATTGATGGAAACTTGCTTTACAATTGTTTCTCAGTTGTCAAAAAAAGCAGTCGAGAAATGGAACTTACTCGTTAAGTTTCGTGCGGTAGCTATGCCTTTTGCATAGGCAGAGTACGGTAAATTATCATTTTCCTGTAATGATAGCACTTAAGTGAAACTTCACATCTCCTGTTAACGATCTTCAGAATATTGCTACGGAAAAGCATATGAAAAAGCGACTCATTATTTCCCTTCTCTTTGTTATGACGGTTGCAGGGTGTAAAGCACCGACCAAGCCTGCAATGACTGACGATACTCTCGTCACCCACGAGGTGAACGGCGTGACCTTGACCCACCGTAATGCGGTCTCGCCGCCAGCGGAGTTTACGCCGGTAAACGCCTCCTACCGCGCTCTCTACCCCGCCTCGCTAATGACCCGCCCTGACTTTAGCGGCAAGGTCGTGCGTACGCTTGAGACCGGTAAAACCTATGAAGTGCTGGGGCAGGTGGAACACTTCTGGATGGCGCTGGCAGACGAAGGTAAAGACGAGCTGATCGGTTACGTGCCAATGCGCGCCGTGGTTAAAGCGGATCAGTATGAAGCCACCATTCGTAAACCTTCTGTTCGGCCAAAAGCACGGAAAAAAGCCACCTGCGTGAACGTTGATGGCAGCGGTAAAGCCTGCAAAGACAATAATAACGGCACCTGGATCCTGGATTAATAGAGCTTTTGCGAGCGAATCCTCATGAATAAGAATACTTTTTTCGGCAGGGCTTCCCTGGCGTTTTTGCTGTTCATGTTTGCATTGATAAGTGGTTGCGCATCGTCTTCACACAGCGAGCCTTCCCGCTACACCCTGCAGTTTCAGGCCCATCCACAAATCAATGATTCTGCGCCACTCAAGGTCAGGGTATTGCTGCTGAAATCGGATGCGGACTTTATGTCTGCCGATTTCTACTCCCTGCAGAACAACGCGTCAGCTGTGCTTGGCGCAAACCTGTTGAATAGCGATGTGTTCTTCCTGATGCCCGGCCAACTGTCGAAAAGCCTGAGCGGACAAAGCTCTCCTGAGGCGCGATACGTTGGCATCATGGGGGAATACCAGGCGCTGGACGGCAAAAAATGGCGCATGTCACTTCCTCTGCCCGTGCCGGGCGAAAAACATATCTACCAGTTCTGGAAAGGGTCTGCAGAAGAACTGCAAGCCACTCTCTTTTTTGACGTAAACGGGATCCGCGTCATCAGCCAGTAACGCGTTTCTTAACAGGAAAACAGATCATCATGACGAAAGCAGAAAAGGTCGTCTGGACCGAAGGGATGTTTCTGCGTCCGCACCATTTTCAGCGCGCGGAAAGCTACCTGCAAAGCCACATTCGTGAGTGGGGTATGCTGCAACGCGCTTACCTGTGGGGTTTTCTCGATCTGGAGCTCGACGAGGCCATGCTGCGCCAGGGGTGTGTGGCGCTAAGCTACGCCAGCGGACTGATGCCCGACGGGACCTTCTTCCATTTCCGCGACAGCCGTAACGGCCCGCTGCCGCTGCAGATCCCCGATAACCTCTCTGGTGAAAAGGTCGTGCTGGCGCTGCCGGTACGCCGGGGCGAGCGTGAAGAGGTGGTCTTCAGCGAAGAGAAGGCCTCGCTGGCGCGCTTTGTCACGTTTGAAGAGGAGGTGGAAGATGACAACGCCCTGTCGGTAGGGGAGGCTACGGTACAGTTTGGTCGCCTGCGCCTGAAGCTCATGCTGGAGAAAGATCTGACGGCAGAGTGGACCGCGATTGGCGTCGCGTTCGTCAATGAAAAGCGTAACGATAACCACGTCCGGCTGGACAACAGCTACATTCCGCCGATGCTGAACGCCAACAACAGCCATGCTATCTACAGCATGATCAACGATCTGCACGGCCTGCTGGGTGAGCGAAGCCAGCAGATCGCAGGCCGCTTACGTCAGCCGGGTCGCTTCAACACCTCTGAACTGATTGAGTTCACGCTGCTGTCGCTGCTAAACCGTCACCTTGGTGAAGTTTCGCATATCAAATCCCTGCCGCTGCTGCACCCGGAGACGCTCTGGCGTAGCTGGTTGCCTTTTGCCTCTGAGCTGGCGACCTGGAACGCTCACCGCACCACGGAAAGCGTACTGCCGGTGTATAACCATGACGATCTGGCTGGCTGCTTTAGCAAATTGATGCTGCTGCTGCGTCAGGGCCTGTCGATGGTGATGGAAGATCAGGCGATTCAACTGCCGCTTACTGAGCGCTCTCACGGCCTCAACATCGCGACCGTGCCGGAAATCAGCATGGTGCGCGAGTTTGGCTTCGTACTGGCGGTAAAAGCCAGCGTGCCAGGTGAACATCTGCAAACGCATTTCCCGGCGCAGATGAAGGTCGCCCCCGTCTCTAAAATCCGCGATCTGGTGCAGCTCCAGCTGCCGGGTATTGCGCTGCGCGCCATGCCGGTGGCTCCGCCGCAAATCCCATGGCATGCCGGATACAGCTACTTTGAGCTGGAAAAAGGCGGCGAGCTGTGGAACGAAATGGATAAGTCCGGCGCGTTTGCCCTGCATCTGGCAGGCGAATTTCCAGGACTGGATATGGCGTTTTGGGCCATTCGTAGCCCAACAGAATAATAAAGCGAGCACTTAACATGCAGGAACGACAGGCTTCCGGCAACGATGCCGCATTTACCGGAGCGAGCAGCAATAACCTTCTGGTGGCAGCAGCGAATCCGCTGCTCAATGCTATCCCGCAGATCCGTCATTCAGTGTCCCATGACGATCAGGCTGGACTACGTCAGCGTTTAATCGATGAGATCCGGCGCTTCGAAGTGCGCTGTCAGCAGGCAGGGCTACCGTACGAAACCATCGTCGGTGCGCGCTACTGCCTCTGCACGGCGCTCGACGAAGCCGCCGCGCTGACGCCCTGGGGGAGCAGCGGCGTCTGGTCCGGGAGCGGTCTGCTGGTCACTTTCCACAATGAAACCTGGGGCGGAGAGAAGTTTTTCCAGCTGCTGGCGCGTCTGTCGCAGAACCCGCGCGAGCACATTCTGCTGCTGGAGATGATCAACTACTGTCTGCTGCTCGGCTTTGAAGGGCGCTATCGGGTGCTCGATAACGGCCGTACCCAGCTTGAAACCATCAAGCAGCGGCTGTGGCAGATGATCCGTGGCGTGCGCGGCAGCTATCCGCCGCCGCTCTCTCCACACCCGGAAGACCAGCCGGTGCTGCGTAAGCTGTGGCGACCCATGGTGCCACTGTGGGCCTGCGTGGCGCTGGCCGGATTCGCCGCCTGCCTGTTCTACATCATTCTCAACTGGCGGCTGGGCGACAGCACCAATCCGGTGCTGGCCAAGATCTACCAGACGCCGCTGCCCGAAGCGACCATTCAGCAGCCCGCGCAGCGTTTGCCTGCCGTCTTGAATCTGCGTGGCTTCCTCAAGCCTGAGATCGAGGCAGGGCTGGTGGCAGTGAAAGACGAAGCGGACCGCAGCGTGGTGATCCTGAAAGGGGATGGGCTGTTTGCCTCTGCCTCGACGGTAGTGAGAGACCGCTATGACCGGGTTATCGAGCGTATCGCCCAGGCGATGAACAACGTGAGCGGCAAGATCCTGGTGGTGGGCTACAGCGACAACGTGCCGATCCGCAGCGCCCGCTTCGCCTCCAACTACGAGCTCTCTCTTGAGCGCGCCCGGTCCGTGCAAAAGCAGTTGCAGGATCGCCTCTCGCAACCTCAGCGCGTGAAAGCCGAGGGGAGAGGGGAGATGGACCCCATCGCACCCAATACGACGCCGGAAAACCGCGCCCGTAACCGCCGCGTAGAAATTACTCTGCTGGTATCGCCTGAGAATACGCAGGCTGAGCTGAACGGATTGCCGCAAGGAAACTAGGATGCTGACAACACTTCTTTCCATTCTTACCAATCGCCTGCTGTGGGGCTTCCTTGGCGTGACAGCCCTGGCGGCGGTGATCTGGATGATTGGCCCACTGCTATCGATTGTCGATACCCGACCGCTTGAATCAGAGCAGAACCGTGTCATCAGCATCGTGGTGCTCTATTTTATCTGGGCCCAGAGCCACATTGTGCCTCGCCTCTATAACGCCTGGCTCAACCGCAAGCTGATGGATAAGCTCAAAGAGGATACGACCGATCCGCAGTCGGTGGATCCGCAGCAGCGGCTGAATAGCGAAGATCAGATCCTTGCCAGCCGTTTTGATGAAGCGGCGCAGATGCTGAAGAAAGCCCATTTCAGCAAGGCGGGCAACCGCAGCGCGCAGTGGACGCAACGCTTCGGCACCCAGTATCTCTATCAGCTGCCGTGGTATGTGATCATCGGCGCACCGGGCTCCGGTAAAACCACCGCGCTGGCCAACTCCGGCCTCCAGTTCCCGCTGGCGGATCGCTTTGGGAAAACCGCCCTGCGCGGTATTGGCGGCACGCGTAACTGTGACTGGTGGTTTACCAATGAGGCGGTGCTGCTGGATACCGCAGGCCGCTACACCACTCAGGAGAGCGAGCAGGCCCAGGATGCCGGGGAGTGGCTCAGCTTTGTCCAGCTGCTGCGTAAATACCGCCGCCGCCAGCCCATTAACGGCGTCATCATCACCATTAGCATCTCCGATCTGCTGACGCAGTCCGCCGAGGCCTCCCGCCAGCAGGCGGTAAACCTGCGCCAGCGTCTGTCGGAGCTGCACGAGCAGCTGGGCATTCGCTTCCCGGTCTATGTCATGGTTACCAAGGTCGATCTGCTTAAAGGCTTCCGCGCCTGGTTTTCCGATTTCGATAAGGCACAGCGCGACCAGATCTGGGGCTTTACCCTGCCGTGGGAGCAGGCTAAGCAGGCCGATTTTGACCTGATGGGGAACTTCGAGCAGGAGTTCTCCCTGCTTCAGCAGCGCCTGGATGCGGGCCTGCCAGAGACCATGCTGCAGGAGCACGATGCCAAAACTCGCGCTGAAGCCTGGCTCTTCCCGCAGGAGTTCGCTGCGCTCCGTCCGCTGCTGGCTGACTACCTGAGCACGGTGTTTGCTCGCTCCAACTTTGAAACCGAGTTTTCGCCGCGCGGGATCTACTTTGCCAGCGGCACCCAGGAGGGAATGCCGTTTGACCGGGTGATGGGCGAGCTGAACCGGGCGCTTTCACTGCCAGAGGGCAACGAGGCGGACAACTGGGATTCGGTAAGCAAAGAGGCACCGATCCCCGGAGCCAAAGGGCAGAGCTTTTTCATCAAGAACCTGCTGCAAAACGTCATCTTCCAGGAAGCGGGCATCGCCGGGGAGAATCGCTGGTGGGAGCTACGCAACCGGGCGGTGATCTGGTCTGGTTATGCCGCTCTGCTGGCCCTGCTGGTTATTTTGGGCGGCCTGTGGCTCACCAGCTACGGTAAAAACAGCGCCTACCTGAAAGAGGTGCAGGCGAAGGTGCCGGAGGTTGAACAGCAGAGCAAGGCGCTGCAAAACCTTCAGCAGCGTGACCTGTTTGCGCTGTTGCCGCTGCTCAATGGCCTGGTTGAACTGCCGAAAAGCAACGAGTTTGATATCAACGAACCGCCGATCACCCGACGTATGGGGCTGTATCGCGGGTATGACGTCAGCAACGCATCGCAGGCGCTGTATCAAAAAGCGCTGGAGCAAATGCTGCTGCCTGCCGTCGCGATGCACATCACCACCTGGTTACGTAATGACAACGGCAGCGACGTAGAGTACAGCTACGAAGCGTTGAAGGCCTACCAGATGCTCTACCAGCCGAAGCACTACGATGGCAAATTCCTGCACTCGTGGGTAATGCTCAACCTGGAGCGCAACCTGCCGCAAAACATCACTCAGGCACAGCTGCGTGAGCTGGAGTGGCATCTGACCCAGCTGCTGGAGCCGCAGATCCAGGCCTCGCCGTATGCGCAAGACGAGACGCTGGTGGCCCGTGAGCGGGCGCTTATCAACCAGCAGCCGCTCTCTACGCGCGTGTATGGCCGCCTTAAGCGCCTGCTTGAGCATGACGAAAACCTCAAGCCGGTATCGCTGTCGATGCTTGGCGGACCGCAGAGCGAGCTGGTGTTTTCCCGTAAAAGCGGCAAGCCGGTGAGCGAAGGCGTCCCGGGCCTGTATACCCCAGACGGCTACTGGAAAAGCTTCAACGGGCAAATCGATAGCGTCACCAGCGCGCTGCATGAGGATGATGCCTGGGTGCTGGGAAGCACCTCGGCCCAGGAGGATAAGCAGCAGACCGATAACGCCGTGCGTCAGCTCTATATGCGCGACTTTATCGCCAACTGGGACAGCTTCCTGGCCGACATTCAGCTCAACAACAGCGCCGATCTCTCCCAGCGCATTAATACTGCCCGGCTGCTCTCCGGCAGCAACTCGCCGCTGCGTCGTCTGGTGATGAATCTGAGCAAGGTGCTGACCCTTTCTCGTGACACGCCGAGCCCGACAGATGCCGCGCAGGCCAAAGAGCAGAACAATCGCGCCACGCGTACCCTGGAGGCGCTGTTCAGCAATAACGACGGCGCGCCGAAGCAGGGGGCCGTGGTGACCCAAGCTCCGGAGCAGCTGGTGACCGACCACTACGCGCCGATGATTGAGCTGGCGCAGCCCCTGGAGAAGGGCGGTAAAACCATCGTCTTTGATGATTTCCTCAAGCAGGTGGATGAGCTGTACCGCTATCTGACCGCCGTGCAGGATGCAGCGAACAGCGGCATGCCAGCGCCGGGAGGGGAAGCTATCAGCCGCCTGCAGGCCAGCGCGGGTCGCCTGCCGGGCGGATTGCAGACCATGTTCAGCAACATGGCGGTCGGTGCGAGCAGCGATACCCAGCGCCGCGACCTCGATAATGTGCGTAAGCGGATTAATGTCGAAGTGGGCAGCTTCTGCCGTCAGGCTATCGCGGGCCGCTACCCGCTGGTACGCAGCGCCAACAGCGAGGTGACGCCGGACGATCTGGCGCGGATGTTTGCCCCAGGAACCGGCCTGATGGATGCCTTCTTCCGCGACAACCTGACCAATAAAGTCGACACCACCCAGTCGAGCTGGCGCTTTATGCCGGGCATCGATGGCAAAACGCTGCCGGGCAGCGAAGGGCTGCTGCGTCCCTTCCAGCAGGCGCAGTCGATTCGCGATGCCTTCTTTGCCAGCGGTGCCGCGACGCCATCCTATAAGGTCACGGTGCGCACCGTGCGCATGGACAACACGATCCTCAATCTGTCCCTGGACGTAGACGGTCAGATGCTGCGTTACAGCCATGGGCCGCAGGCGGTGCAGATCATGACCTGGCCGGGGCCGGGCGGTACTAACCAGGTGCGTATGCAGCTGGGGCTGGCGAACGGCAGCACCTCGACGCTGGTCACCAACGGTGCCTGGGCACTTAACCGTTTCTTTGATAAAGCACGTATCAGCCCAGGCGGCGGCAGTTTGAGCCGTCAGGCGACGTTTACCGTAGATGGCCATCAGGTCACGCTGGAGTTTGCGCCAAACAGTATTCGCAACCCGTTCCAGCTTCCTCGTTTCTCATGCCCTTAATCGCAAGGATAGCCGTATGACGAATACCCCCGCGACAAGCTGGTACGGAAAATTACCCAGTGCCGGCGATTTTTTACAGCGTCGCTTTCCCGACTCGCTGCAACGCCAGTGGTCGCATTGGTTTCAGGTAGGTCTGCACGCCTGGCAGCAGGAGGAGCTCCGCAGCGGCGAGCGTGACTTCAGCGCCGCGCCGGTGTGGAATTTTGTGGTGCCGCCAATGTTAGGCAGCCAGATGGTGCAGATGGGCTGCCTGCTGCCGGGGCGCGACAGCGTTGGCCGTCGCTATCCGGTGTGCGCCCAGCTCTCTTTTAACCCGACCGAGTGGTCGCCGCGCCTGCTGGCTCAGGCGGAACGCTGGTATCAGCAGCTGGGTCGCGTCCTGCTGCACGCCGTGCGCAACACCTTCTCTGCGGAACAGCTTGATCAGGCGCTGATGGCCATTCCCTCGCCACAGCCCGCAGAGCCGCAGGTGCGCTCTGACATCCTTGACGTCATTGGCTATGAAGGCGAAGAGCGCTGCACGCTAAGCTGGCCGCAGGCGGCAGAGTGTTTTGACCCGCAGCGGCAGACCAGTTTCTGGTGGACCAACCGCAGCGATGGCTATCCGCTCTACACCCACGTTCACAGCGGTAACTTTACCGGACAGCTCTTCACATTGCTGTTCGATCCCGCAGGCGGGGCCAGACCCGGACGTCACGGGCTTTATCCGCCCATGTTTGAATAAGCAGGTATCTGATGAGCATCGATCACTTTCTTACCCCGATAAGCCCGGAGAAACCCTGCGGCGACAATCTGGAATATGACGCTGACTACCAGGCGATGGAGCAGGCCAGCCAGGGGAAAGCCGAGCAGCAGTTTGGCACGACCATTATTCCCGCTGAGCCTGCTGACTGGACCACGGTGGAGAAGCTTGCCTCCGGTCTGCTGGAGCGCACCAAAGATCTGCGGGTGATCATGGCGTTAACCCACGCCTGGACCAAACGCCGCGGGCTAGCGGGCTATGCCGATGGGCTGCTGTTAATCCAGCAGGCGATCTCCCTCTACTGGGAGCCGCTCTATCCGCTGCTGGAGGAGTATGGCGAAACCGATCCCATCTACCGCATTAACGCCCTGGCCGCGCTAAGCGATAAGTCAGAACTCACCGCCGCGTTGCGCAGTGCGCCGCTGCTGCGCTCCAGCGGCGATGAAATTTCGCTCCGCGATGCGCAAGCCTTGCTGGACGGCAGCAAGACCGAGTGCGCCGACTACCCGGGTGGTCGGGCGCGGCTCATTGACGAGCTGGCCCGCGGTGGCCAGCCGGGCATTGAGGCGGTGGTGCAGATCCACGAGCGTCTGCAAACCATCCGAGAACTGCTGATTGGCTACCTGAGCGAAAGCGGCGTGCCGGAGATGGAGCAGCTGCAAAAAACCGTGGGGCTGGTGGCTAACGCCTGCCAGTCAGCCGACGGCGGTGCCGCAGTAGCGCCGCAGGACGCCGCGCCTGCAAGCGAGGAAACACCTACTGCGCCTGCGGCCCAGCCGGTTCAGTACGCCGCCGACTGGCGCAGCGTGCAGGTCACCAGCCGCGCCGACGCTCAGCTGATGCTGGAGAAAGCCAAACAGTATTTCGCTCAGCATGAACCTAGCCATCCTGCGCCGCTGATGATTGACCGGGTGCAGAAGCTAATCGAACTCAACTTTATGGACATCATTCGGGATCTGGCCCCGGATGGCGTGCATCAACTGGAAAACATTTTTGGGCGTCGCGATTGACGCATAACCCTGTAACGGCGTCTGGCCTGATGCTGGTCGCCACATTTTCACAGCGCATCTTTGATGGAGAGCATCATGGCAATGAGTAACAGTGGGCAGAAATTTATCGCACGTAACCGTGCGCCACGCGTACAGATTGAGTATGACGTAGAGATTTACGGTGCGGAGCGCAAAATCCAGCTTCCCTTCGTAATGGGCGTGATGGCGGACCTGGCGGGTAAACCGGTTGAGAACCTGCCTGCGGTTGACGAGCGTAAGTTCATGGAGATCGACCTCGACAACTTCGATGAGCGTATGAAAGCCCTGAAGCCACGCGTGGCCTTCCACGTGGACAACACGCTGACCGGCGACGGCAAGCTGAACGTCGATCTGACCTTTGAAAGCATGGAAGATTTCCTGCCGGATGCGATTGCCCGTAAGGTCGAGCCGCTGAATAAGCTGCTGGAGGCGCGCACGCAGCTCTCCAACCTGCTGACCTACATGGACGGTAAAAACGGTGCAGAAGAGCTGATCGCCAAGATCCTTCAGGATCCGACCCTGCTCAAATCCCTGAGCCAGATGCCAAAAAATGACGATAGCGTAAAAGGTAACGAGGAGTAATCGATGAGCAATCCTTCTCAACAACATGAGCAGCAGGCGGGGCAGGCGTTTAGCCAGGATGAGTTCAGCGCGCTGTTGAACAAAGAGTTCCGCCCGAAGACTGACCAGGCACGTTCAGCCGTAGAGAGCGCGGTAAAAACCCTGGCGCAGCAGGCGCTGGAGAACACGGTTACTTTTTCTAACGATACCTACCGTACCATCCAGAACCTGATCGCCGGTATCGACGAGCAGCTCTCCCGCCAGGTGAACCAGATCATCCACCACGACGAGTTCCAGAAACTGGAGAGCGCGTGGCGTGGTCTGAGCTACCTGGTAAACAACTCCGAAACCGATGAGATGCTGAAGATTCGCTTTATGAGCATCTCCAAGCAGGAGCTGGGCCGTACCCTCAAGCGTTACAAAGGGGTGGGCTGGGATCAGAGCCCTATCTTCAAAAAAGTCTACGAGCAGGAGTATGGTCAGTTCGGTGGCGAGCCGTTTGGCTGCATCGTGGGCGACTACTACTTTGACCACAGCCCGCAGGATGTGGAGCTGCTGAGCGAGATGGCGCGCATTGGTGCTGCGGCACACTGTCCGTTCATCACCGGTACTGCGCCAAGCGTCATGCAGATGGAGTCCTGGCAGGAGCTGGCGAACCCACGCGACCTGACCAAGATTTTCCAGAACACCGAATACGCCGCCTGGCGTTCACTGCGCGAATCCGAAGATGCACGCTATCTGGGCATGGTGATGCCGCGCTTCTTGTCGCGCCTGCCTTACGGCATTCGTTCTAACCCGGTAGATAGCTTCGATTTTGAAGAAGAGACCGACGGCGCGAACCATGACAGCTATTCATGGGCAAACGCCGCCTATGCGATGGCCGCCAACATTAACCGCTCCTTCAAAGAGTTCGGCTGGTGCACCTCTATCCGTGGCGTGGAGTCGGGTGGGGCAGTAGAGAACCTGCCGTGCCATACCTTCCCGAGCGATGACGGCGGCGTGGACATGAAGTGTCCGACTGAGATCGCCATTAGCGACCGTCGTGAAGCCGAGCTGGCGAAGAACGGCTTTATGCCGCTGATCCACCGCAAGAACTCCGACTTTGCCGCCTTTATTGGTGCGCAGTCGTTGCAGAAGCCAGCGGAGTATCACGATCCGGACGCGACTGCCAACGCCCGTCTGGCGGCACGCCTGCCGTATCTGTTTGCCTGCTGCCGCTTCGCGCACTACCTGAAGTGCATCGTGCGCGACAAGATTGGTTCCTTCCGCGAGCGCGAAGAGATGGAGCGCTGGCTGAATGACTGGGTGATGAACTACGTCGACGGCGACCCGGCTAACTCTTCGCAGGAGACCAAATCCCGCAAACCGCTGGCCGCAGCAGAAGTGCAGGTGCAGGAGATCGAAGACAACCCAGGTTACTACGCCGCGAAGTTCTTCCTGCGTCCGCACTACCAGCTGGAAGGCCTGACCGTTTCTCTGCGTCTGGTGTCGAAGCTGCCGTCGCTGAAGAGCAACGATTCTTAAATGATAGCCATGCCGGATCGTGCGATCCGGCATGGCAAGCCGCTTCAATTATTCAGGAGGAATATGATATGTCGCTAAAATGCGTTCTCGCTGCGCCATTAGTTCTGCTTAGCCTCAGTGGAACAGCATGGTCTGCATCGGAATCACAACCAGCGGATGACACATCCAACCTTTTGCGCGATACGGCTTTACTCTCACGAAATGATGTCAATCTAAGCGGTGAGCGCTTTCTCAATGCCTGGCTTTCGAAAACCGATGAGCGAGAGCGCATTAAAGCGAATATGTATTTGCTGGGCGTAATGGATGCCACGGAAGGTACTGCATGGTGCAGCTATAAGCTGGCTTTACCGGGATCACTACGTGAGGGATTATTCGATTATATGAATAAATTGTCCCCCGAGCGAAAAAAAGAGCGAGCATCTGTTCTTATCACTGAGGCATTGGCAAAAGACCTTCCCTGCGGAGAGACCAAACCAAAATGAAACCACTCTATGAGCAATTAAAGAAAAACCATTATTCGGCTAATGAGGTACGTCCTGGATACGTGTCACGAGACCAACTTTTTTCGGAAATTGGTTATGATGCGAGTGCACTCATTAAATCTAACGCTGGTTATCAAAATACCTGTGCTGTACGTATGAGCCTTGCTTTGTTGAAATGTAATGTCAACTTTGAAGGTCGGTTATCGGTTAAGGCAGGCCCTTATAAAGGCAAGAAGATTGAGCCGGGGGCGAAGTTACTCGCAGATCAGCTTTATAAAACAAGCGTGTTTGGTAAAGCTGAGATCTACAGTGATATCCGTCAGGCAGCAGAGAAATTAAGAAATCGCAAAGGCGTGGTGTTCTTCAATAAGATTACCAATTACAACGGTGGCCATATAGATCTGCTGGAGCCAGTTGGCGATAACATGATGCAATGTAACTCAGATTGCTATACAGACTGTAAAGAGATCTGGTTTTGGGAGCTGAAGTAAGCTTGTAAGGGTTTTCGCTTAGGGTGAATACTGGGCTATTTTGCTTCGAATAGCGTTATATCAAAGTAACAGTATCAGTCAGATCCCCGCCAGGGAGGTAAGCGTTGCTATGAATAATAGACTTTTAGGGTTTGTATTGTTTGTCATTTCAGCAACAGCAAATGCAGGTGATGATCCAGTATGGTTTGTAAAAAAGATGCCATACAAGCAAGTCCTTAAAGATATGGTGCTAACCCGCTGCCTTGCACAAGTTGCAGATGATAAGAGTCAGTTTTCACTGGACGCCGCACGCAGCGGTAATGCATTAGTTGAGTGGATGCCTTTCGACGTTGAAAACGGCAATGATAAAATTAACGCTATTATTAATAAGTATAAAAATAGCGCAAATTCGTTTCATTCCGAAAGAATGCCAAAGGTACAGGGCATGACCTTAAATTGTCTACGTCTTTACCATAGCGATGAGCTTGATAGACTGATCCCGCAGTTGATTAGCGGCGATCCGGAACGTACCTGGATTGAAGATAATCCACCGAGTTGAGGGATTAATACTAACTCCTGTTACTTATAAGTGTTGTTAGTTAATGTTGGGTGATTCACTGATTTTTTCGCAGCCGTAGCACTATAACGCAAGTGATGAGGGCACTAATTTTGGTAGTGTTATCCTTTGCATTGATTGCAGTATATTCTTTGGCGGAAAAACAAAGCTGCGGATGTAAGTGCCGCACGAGCAAATTATTACTCATTCGCGTAATAAGCGCGTCTGACCAGATTTAGAGTGGTGGCTATTGCAACCGCTCTGGATGATCTGAACGCGTTAACAGCGTTCAGGCTAGAGGCAGAGGTAAAATATGGACGGTTTTATTCAGCCCCATGCTTTCCTGTTTGCCATATAAGTGCTTTTTTGAAAGCAATAATTTTCAATCACGAAGAGTAGATACTATGGCTATTGATATGTTCCTGAAGGTTGAAGGTGTTACAGGTGAATCGAAAGACTCGAATCACACTGGTTGGACTGACATTAACTCTTTCTCCTGGGGTGCGTCCCAACCGGGTAATATGAGCGTTGGCGGTGGCGGCGGTGCCGGTAAAGTTAACTTTAACGACCTGCACGTTAACGCGCTGATCGACAAATCAACGACTGCTATCCTGAAGCACTGCGCCAGCGGTAAACACCTGACCAAAGTTGAACTGTCTGTTTGTAAAGCAGGCGGTCAGCAGGTGGAATACGGTCGTATCACGCTGGAAGACGTGCTGGTAACGTCCGTTCAGTACACCGGTGCAGACAACGGTGACACTGTTGGTGTGACCTATGCATTCCAGGCTGCGAAAGTGAAACAGCAGTACTGGGAGCAGACTGCTGCTGGTGGTAAAGGTGCTGAAAGCAGCGCTGGCTGGAACATCAAAGAAAACAAAGAAGCGTAATAGCAGTGAGCCCGCAAGGGCTCACTTTATCTTTCCTGGGGCATGATGATGAAAGATAAATGCAGTTTGCTTGCCTTGGGTTGTTTTTTGCTATCTTCGCAAGCGATTGGTCGCATGGAGTACAGCCCAGAAGAGTATTTGAAAAACTATGCTTTGAGCACCTGTCTTGCTCAGGGGTATCAGGCTGATGAAGTGAGAGAAGATGCTTCTGCTGCGGCCAGGGGATATGTTGAGTTTGGTGACTACTCGCTGGAAGCGTATACCGCCGTAGAAAAGCTGGGCAAAACCTTCCTTGATAAGAAATATGGAAGCCAGGCGGGCGTACCCATGACAATGGCGAAGTGTATAGATTTTTATCATAGCAAAGAGTTGGCTGCCCTTATTAAAAAGTATAAAGGTAAGCAAGATAACTGAGCGTCTAAGTAAATACTTAAGCGAATTGTAAAAATGAGCTTTATTAAATCTTTTTTATATGGCTTTTTTATTGCTACACCAGCAATCCTGTACGCTAATGATCTAGTCTCAGGTGTTAATGAAATAAGCGGGCAGTGGCGGGTCATATCTGTACGTTTAGACACTCTGGCAACCACTACCGCTGCCACGACAGAAAACGATCCTCATTATGTAGGAAGAAAGGTCAATTTTGATAATGGTGGAATTCACTCAAATATTGATTCCACGGTAACCTGTTCTAATGCTCATTACGCGGAACAAAGAACACTTTCACTAGATAAACTGATTCAACAAAGTTCCGGAAAACGTTACGCTGAACCACACGATCCCAAAGCAAAGGATTTTGGTCTGTCAGAAAAAGATGTTACGCCAGTACTCATCGACTGCGGGGCAGGTAAGTTTGGCCCGCAAGGTGAAACCATCAGTAACTGGGCGGCATTACTAGAATCTAACTTGTTAATAACTAACTGGTACGATAATAGCTATCTCATAATGCAGCGCATCGGTACGAATGAAAAGATTCAGCCCTCATTTCAATGCGAAGGCACTCTGAACCAGACTGAAAGAACAATATGCGCCGATAATGAGCTAGCCTCTTGGGATAATAGCGTTAATCAAGCTTACAAGATATTGGTGATGCAACAACAAAAAATTATGCCCGATGACAAAGCTACCTTAAACAAGATAAAAGCAACTCAAATGAACTGGCTAAAAAAACGTAACCAATGTAAGGCTGATACAGATTGCATTGAGAAAGCAATGAAAGATAGAGTTGATACCATTACACAGCAGTTTATGTAATAGATTGTACCTGATAGATAGCAATCTTTGTCGCAAATACTTTTAAACGTTGAAGGTAGCGGGTTTGGTTATGAGAATGTTCACTGTCGCTTCGGTAGTTGTTTTTATCAATAGCGGCTGCATCTCTCACCCTGCTCAGTATGAACCGTTATTGGTGACGCTAAAAGAAAACGAGCCATGCTTCAGTATTATCCGTGGCTCAGGTCCCGATAACTCTTTAAGCAGCCATGCACCAACGGTTATGAAACGAGAGGGGGCAGATTGGAGAACGATTTCTGAACCTGCTACCTATTCGCCTGTTGTTAGGTTAGATGTCCATGATTGCCATCAATGGAACGGTATCAACTGGCAGGCTGGTGAGTACGATGTAACTCTTAGGGTTACGGATGGAAATGACGCGGTGCGTTATGCTGCCCGTTTTGAATTACAAGAATATGTATTGGGTCAGTACAGGATTGTCAAAAATGATTTTTAGATTTTTTGTTCCAGCTTTAATACTAGGTACTACATATTCAGTAAATGCATATGCGATACAAGATTGCTCACAAGGCGCTAATGATGCTGAAGTTTTGAATTGCTCAACTGCAAATAAAGCTGAAGCTGAGTCTACCTTAAATAAGGAATACGCCAATACAAAAAAACGTATTGACCAATTGTTTCGCAATGAGCCCGAGGTTAAGAAATCGTATCTTAGTACCTTTCTTGAAGCGCAGCGCTCTTGGCTAAAATTTCGTGATTATCAGTGTGTTCTCAAAGCACACCCAGCAACAAAAGGTACAAATTTACGTCTCGACTTTACGAATGAATGTGTTACTCAGATGGATCTGGATCGCATTAAAACCCTAAAGGAAATGCCTTACGAACAATAAATGAATAGGGCGGCTTATTATAAGGTGTAGCTTAAGAAGTTGCCCTCAATGTGATGTAGTATATTTGTACTATTTTTTAATGCGAGAATGAGCATGTTATGTTGTGATTAAAAAACTAGTGACTTTGTTGGTTTTCTTTCCATTAATGATTTCCTTTTTTGTTTGCGCGCAAACGTTGCCAAAAGTAAACAGCTTTTCTCAGCAGGAGATTTTTAGTAATTGGGTGCAAAACCGTTGCATTAGTAAAATAGCTGACAGTGAGTCTTTAAAGAATGACGCTATGGTCAGCGCAGCTGCGTGGCTTGAAGCCAGTAACGTGTCCACTGAATTGTTCGAAGAGGCAGACAAAACCATTGATAATCAGCTTCAAGAAAAGATCGGTGGTTCACTTCCGGGTGAGTATCAAGTGCTGAAATGTACGCTTATCGCTAATAGCGAAGCCATTAACAAGATCTACGATAAAGGCACTAAATAGCTATTGTAAGTTTAAATAGTACAAGCCGTAATAACGATGGATCGCACAAATACATTACAGAGATTAACCGGTTCGCAGTAGAATCATTTTTACAAACCGTATTTTGAAATTGTTAGCAATGCTACGTCAGGTTACCAGGTGTTCCTTTAACAGGCTGAGCTCATTTCAAAATCATTTTTAGTAAAAATGAGAAGTCGTCTTCTCATGTCGCTTTAAAACAGCAGGCAGAGGTTGCTGTTAAAGCGATTTAACAGGGATTAAAGATGAGAACACAATCTACTGTAGCGCCCGGGTATTGCGTAGTGCAGCAGGCGGGCACCCTGGATTTGCAGGCGCGTTTACTGTTTAACAATCCAAACAGCGAAGCGGCCCGTTACTTTATGCATCTCAACAGGGATATGCGCTGGGTCAAGCCCGGACAGATCCTGATCGTCGCCGACCCGGCGAATCAGAATCAGGTGTATCAGCTTAATCATATAATTATGGCGAAGCAAAAAGTGAACGCAGCCCTGGCAACAACAGATGACAATGTAGCGGCATTTCTGAATAAGCACTATCAGCACATTGCGGCGTTAACCTCCCTGGGCGAAAAAGTTGTCGGAACGGCAGGAGAAGCGGGAGAAAGATATTTTCGCCAGATTGAGTCGATTCTGGTGAAGATAGAGCAGACCTACCAGAACCAGTTCCGTACGCAGGGCACGCTGATTGGCCAGCAGTTCTATACAGAGCGAAACGCGCTGTTTGTCCAGCTTAAGCCGCTGCTAAAAGGCATTGGCCGTCTGTCGTTAAACATAGACCGCTATGACAGCATCAAAAGAGCACTTGGCTTGTCCACACGCTCAATTATTCATGAGTGGAGTACGGTTGGAGTGGGCACCATCCCCGGGTATGCCAGCTACATTATCCGGTCAGCAAAAGCAGCGAGCTTTATGAAGGCGGGCGGATGGGTGGCGTTAGGCCTCTCGTTTATGAATACCACTAACGATGTGTATCATGCCTGTACCACTGGGCGCGAGAGTGAATGTGCGAAAGTGGCGGTTAGAAAGTACAGTAATTTTGTTGGTGGGGTTGCAGGTTCATATGTTGGTGCTAGTGCCGCTATAAGCGGTGCCACAACAGCTTGTGTTGCAGTTGGTGTACCAACTCTAGGAGTTGGTTCAATAGTTTGTGGTGTTGTAGTCAGTACGTTATTAACTGGAGCTACAACTTGGTTTGGCTCCAAGTTGGGCGAATCATTAGGCAAAAAAGCAAATCACCTCATTTTTAGTGGTGACTAAATTGACAATAGACATCATTTTAGTGTCTCTAGCTTATGGCGCTTTAATTGGCACAGCCATTACGGCTTATTTTTATAATAGATTCTACAAAAAATATAACACTCAACTGAAAGAAGCATTTAGACTTCTTCAGCAAAAATCACTAATAAAATTAGAAGATTATTATTTTTATGAACAGATGGGGATGTACGGTTTTGGGTTTCGCGTTTCGCTGATAAAAATAATCATGAAAGGAAAAGCCTTTCAGCTTGAAAAGAACCGTTGGGTTACGCCAGAGGCTAAGCAAGTTTTGATAGAAAATTTCGACTGGGCTTGGGTGAAAGATTTTTATAAATTATTAGCCTGTATAATGGGGCTGGGTCTGGTATTTTTTGTGTCGGGCATAATTATAAAATATAGATAAGAGGTAAATCTTTATCATAATGTGTGGGTGACTGCTTAACTGCATAAATGATCTACGCTATTTAATTTATATCAGGGCGCAAAGAATTGGAAAACATACTGCTTTTTTTAGGGGTTTCATTATTTGTAGTTGCTGTGATAATTGATATTTTTAACAGGTATCAGTTTAAAAAGAATGAGGAGGAGTATAGAAGGTTGCTGGATGAGTACCTTGGACATGGTTTTGATATTGATATAATGACAACTTATGCTGTTTTTTTTGGCTCAATAGCTAATTATCAAAAAATAATTTGGTTTGTGCGTTTATATAAAGGGGTGAAAATGAAATTTACCCGCGAGCGTTACGTCCAGCCAGAAGCATATGCGTTTGTACAGTCCTTACCTGATTCAAGGATCAATTGGATAATCAAATGCCATCGGCTATACATAATCCAAGCTTATATGTTTACTTTTTGGTTGTCTGTTTGTTTTGCTATATTTTTGCTCTATAAATAACATTAATCATGCAGTTAAATCTTAGCCCTTAAAACAATTTGCAACTTATTTTCAAGACGTATTTATTTTCACCGTTAAGCTTTTTCTTAATCAACTTATTCGCTCCCAAACGCAGCCATTCTTCCTTAAGAGCGGCTGCGTTTGAGTGCTAACCATACCAGCAGGAATACGCTATGCGATTCACGATTATTTCGACAAAACCTGGCCATCAGCCACCCCTGAGTAGCTTCGAATTTTATGCGCCCGGTGGCACCATTGGTCGCGGAACGGATAACAATCTGGTGCTGCCGGATAACGACCGCACGATTTCTCGCCTGCAGGCTATTGTCCATGTGGATGCCCAGGGCGAGTGCCACATCACCAACCGGGGCAGCGTGACCCGTGTGGCGCTGAATGATATTCCCCTGGAGCGCGGACGCCAGGTCGAGCTGCAGGATGGCGACATCCTGGGTATTGATGATTACCGCATCGAGGTCACCAGCCTGCAACAGCAGGCTGCGCCGGTAAGTCGTCCGGCAGCAGTGGTTACGCCGCCGCCGCCGAAACCTGCCGCCGCGCCAGCGCCCGCATCGAAGCCGGCCAGCGACTCTGCGCAAACGGACGCCGCACCTACGGCGGTGCCTACTGAGATTTGGGACAGCCTGATGCAGGAGTTCTCTATCTCCGACAGCATCTCAAGCAGCCGCGCCAGACCGCAGCCTGCTGAATCTCACGATCCGTTCTCGCAGCCCAAGGAGCCGGAACGCAACGCCGAGGATCCGCTGGCGATGTTCCAGAACAGCGATCCCCAGCTGGAGCGTAAAAACGTTAATACCGACTCGCTGTTCAGCGACGAGGCGCTGTTTAAAAGCGACAGCATTTTCAATGACGCTACGCCCAGCACGCTGGTGCCGCCTAAAGAGAGCGAGCCTTCGCTGCCAAAAGAGGAGCCGAAGGATGAACTCGATCCGTTGGCGCTGTTCGGCGGCTCTGCCAGCGCACCTGCCGCGCGTAATGACGATCCGCTTGGGCTGATGGGCGGCGCGCCGCTCACCCATCCTGACGATCTCTCTTCGAAAGACGAACTGTCGGCTAAAAACAGTCTGTCGCCCAAAGACGATCCACTGGCTAAGAGCGATGCGCCTGCTGAAGATAACGATCCCCTTGGCCTGATGGGCGGTGCGCCGCTGACCGCTGCACCTGAGCAGAAGCCTGAACCTGAATTGACGTCAAAGCCTGAAACCGTAGCGCCGCTGGCCCAGACGCCTGACGATGCCGATCCACTGGCCAATTCGCCGCTGTTTGCCGCCGAGCCGCTGCCGGAAGCGCCGCATGCTGAACCTGACATGCCAGCCGAAGAGCCAGATCGCCAGGACTACGCGGGCTTTACCATGCCTACGCCGCAGGCGGTTGCGCGCACGCAAATGCAGACGCCAAAAGGCCGCCTGCGTATCGATCCGGTGCAAAACGCCGCCTCTGCGTCCTCGTCCCAGCACCAGCCTGCTCGGGGCGACGTACTGCAGGGCGAATTACTGGAAGCCCTGCTGGAAGGGATGGGCCTTGGCGATATGCAGCCGACGCCGCAGTTCGACCGGGAAAATATGCGCCAGCTCGGGCAGATGCTGAGTATGTTCTCTCAGGGAACGGTGGCGCTGCTCTCGTCGCGATCGATCCTCAAGCGCGGCGTGAAAGCGGACATGACCATGGTGCTGGACGACGCCAACAACCCGTTCAAGCTGCTCCCTTCCGGGAAAACGGTGCTGATGCAGATGTTTGGTACCCGCATGCCGGGCTTTATGCCGCCGAAGAAATCAGTGCGCGATGCGCTGATCGATCTTCAGGCGCACCAGCTGGGCATGATCTCCGGCATCCGCGCCATTATCGCCGCTATGCTGCAATCCTTTAACCCGGAGCAGCTCGAAGAGCAGGCGAAGCTGGATGGCGTGACGTCGCGTCTGTCCCTGCCGGGCAGCCGTAAAGCCGCACTGTGGGACTACTTCGTTCGCACCTACGGCCAGACGGCAGGCGAGATTGAAGATGACTTCCATACCCTGTTTGGCGAAGCCTTCCTGCATGCCTATGACATGGAGGTGAATCAGTACAAAGACTCACAAAGCGGATCGGAAGAAGAATGAATATCGCAACGGCCTCTCTCTCCCGCCAGGGAACGCGCGCCAGTAACCAGGATCAGACGGGAGAAAACATCGGGGAACGCGCGGCCTGCTTCGTGGTGTGTGACGGTATCGCAGGCCTGCCGGGCGGCGACGTCGCGGCTGAGCTTGCCCGCAACAGTATCATCTCGCGCTTCGACGGCGATAAGCACCTGAACGCACAAGAAATTCCCGACTATATTCAGCAGGCGAACCGCGCCATTCTCAGCGAACAGCAGGCGGTGCAGGACTACCGCCGGATGGGCACCACGCTGGTCAGCCTGTTTATCGATCGTGACTACAAGCTGGCCTACTGGGCGCACGCGGGCGACAGCCGCCTCTACCTGTTTCGTCGCGGCTGGCTCTCTCACGTAACCACCGACCACAGCCTGATCCAGCAGATGAAAGATGCCGGGCACCAGACGGATAACATCAACAGCAACCTGCTCTATCTGGCGCTGGGCATAGAGAACGGCGGCCCGGAGGCGAGCTACAGCGACGTCGTTCCGGTCGAGGATGGCGATGTCTTTCTGCTGTGCACCGACGGCTTCTGGCACGGCGTTAGCGAAGAGCAGATGAAGCAGTCGCTGCATATGGTCAACACGCCCCAGGAGTGGCTGACCTTAATGCAGCAGCTCATTCAAAAAAACAGCGAAAGCGAGGGAAGCGCTCAGGATAACTACACCGCCGTGGCGGTATGGATGGGCAGCCCTCAGGACACCACCTTGCTGCATACGCTCTCTGATGCAGCTCAGTTTTTCCCCCTCCGGGATTGATTAGGCACACAAGGACTTATATGAAACTTTGGCTATCGGGTTTGGCGCTTCTGGCTGTCGCGGGCACCGCACAGGCTGAAAACTATCGCATCGTGCAGTCGCCTTCACAAAAGCTGGATATCTGGATAGACGATATCAAGGACAAAACGCCGCAGAGCTGGTGTAAGCAAGACGTCGCGTTACGCATCGTGGCGAACGGCAATAAAGAGGTCTCAATACTCGACAGCTTTATGCCTCGGCTGGGCGCGCTGCTGGAAAACCAGTGCGGCAAGCTGCAGCAGCTGTCGTGGACGCTGAACGATCCTGCGGGTGCCACGCTGGCTCAGGGTACGGCGAATAAAAACAAGGAGTGGGCGGTCACAGTCGCGCAGACGCAGCCGCAGGTAACCGCAGCCACTAACGATGCGCTGGTCCCGCCTGCCGTTAATCCGGAAACGCTCTCGGTCGCGGCGGATCGCACGCCGTGGCAGGAGTTTACGCTGCAAAACGGCTGTCATCTGCGTACCTTCTGGCAGGGCGGTGCGGCCGCACCGGCGCTGTTTATTCCGGCATCCGGCACGGCGAGCTGTGAAAAAGGCAGCTGGCTGAGCGGTCATGCTGTAATGACGCAGGCCAGCAGCAGCGGGCAGCAGGAGACTCCGGTGACCTATGTTCACGGCTTCCCGGTCACTGGCCTGAGCGACAGCGTTAATGCGGACGATGTACTCATCACTTCCGTGAATAAAGAGCGCATGGTTTTCAGCACCAAAGGTAGCGAGCAGAGCTGGATGATCCTGCCTTACGACAGTGCCCTTAACAGCTGGAAGAGCGAGGGTACGGTGGTGGTGCAGGTCTCTCAGGAGCTGGCCAGCGACGATGCGCAACTGCAGACGCGTTTGCAGGCCGTGAAGCAGCTCTGGACCCCGTGGTTGGCCCCTAATGCCACGCTCAAAATTGTCCTGGTCGATGCGCTGCGCCCGCAGCTGCGTGATCCTGCGGTCGGTGCCTGGCGCGCCGCGAACTAAGGAGCCGCTATGAATACGCTTTATCAACATCTGGGTAATGAGTCGATTAATGACGCCCTGCTGCGCCTGGAAACCGAGATCAAATCCCGTCCGGCGGATGCCGATCTGCGCGCCGCGTTTGTTCAGTTTTTGGCCCTGAGCGGTAACTGGACGCGGGCGATAACCCAGCTGAAAAGCTGGCTGGCAATGAAGCCACAGGCGAAGCCTACCGTGACGCTGCTTGAGCAGGCCATGCAGGGGGAACTGCAGCGTGCCCAAGTTATGGCAGGCCTGGCGCGTCCGTCAATGCCGGATACGCAGTGGCCCTGGCTGGCTACGCTCGCCTCGGCGCTGGCTGAAACCGGGGAGCGCGCCCGGACGCTACGCCTTGAGGCGCTGGAGCAGGCAGAGGCCAGCGCTGGCCTGCTTACGTTTGATAACGAAGAGACCCAGGCCTTTGCATGGCTGATGGATGGCGACGCGCGCCTGGGGCCGGTCTGTGAAACTATCCTCAACGGCCGCTATTTCTGGCTGCCCTTTAGCGCCATCGAAGAGATCCGTTTTCAGGCTCCGGCCAGCGTCACCGACCTGGTGTGGCGTCACGCGCTGGTTCGCCTGACCGATGGCACCGAGCAGGTCTGCCAGCTTCCAGCGCGCTATCCGTTTGAGTCCGATGCGGCTGACGACGTCAAGCTGGGTCGGGCGACTGAATGGCTGCCGCTTGATAACGACGGCGTGCTGTATCAGGGGCTGGGTCAGAAGGCGTGGCTTAGCGACCAGAGTGAAAGCCCGCTGCTGTCACTCAGCCTGATTACCTTTACGGCAGGCAGCGAGCATGAATAAGCCCGAAGGCGATCTGCTGCGCAGCGGCTGGCAAGCCCGCAGCAAGCAGGAGAGAGTGGGCGCGCGCGACAAGATGCAGCCCTCGCTGCTGGATCGCCTGACGGACAACGATCCCGGAAAGCAGCGGGAGCCAGCAAACAGCAATTTTATTACCCACTCGGCTTTGCGCCAGCAGGTGCTGCGCGACCTGCAGTGGCTGTTTAATACCATCAACCAAGATTCGTCCCACGATCTCAGCGCCTTGCCGGAAGTGCGCCGCTCGGTGGTGAATTTCGGCGTTGCGCCGCTGGCGGGTAAACGGATGTCGGATATCGAATGGCACGATATCCAGCGCAAGTTAACCGAGGCGATCGTTAACTTTGAGCCGCGCATTATGGCGCAAGGGCTCCAGGTGCGTTGCATATCCGACACGGCGTCACTCGATCTGCACAACGTGCTGTCGATAGAGATCAAAGGACGCATGTGGTGCGTACCGTACCCGTTGGAGTTTCTGTTTCGCACGGATGTCGATCTGGAAAACGGTCATTTCGAACTTAAAGATGCGGGGTAACTATGGAAAGTAAACTGCTTGAGTACTACAACCGCGAGCTGGCCTATCTGCGGGAGATGGGCGCAGAGTTTGCCCAGCGCTACCCCAAGGTGGCCGGGCGGCTGGGGATGCAGGGTATTGAGGTAGCAGATCCGTATACCGAGCGCCTGATGGAAGGCTTTGCTTTTTTGACCTCCCGCGTACAGCTCAAAATGGATGCCGAGTTTCCGCGTTTCTCCCAGCGCCTGCTGGAGATGCTGGCCCCCAACTATCTGGCTCCTACGCCGTCCATGGCCATCGCCGAGCTACAGCCCGACAGCGGGCGGGGCGATTTGAGCAACGGATTTATCGTGCCTCGCGGCACCATGATGGACAGCCTGGCGCTGAAAAAGAGTGGGGTCACCTGTAGCTATACCACGGCGCATGATGTCAACCTGCTGCCGCTGAAAATCGACAGCGTTGAGCTGGGCGGCGTGCCTGCGGATCTGCCTCTTGCCCAGCTTGGCCTCAGCCAGCGGGGGATCACCAGCGCCCTGCGGATCCGCATCGCCTGCGACGGCCCGCAGCACCTGGGTCATCTCAACTTTGATCGGCTGGATTTCTTCCTGAGCGGCCCCGACATCGAAGCGCTGAAGCTGCTGGAGCTGGTTATGGAGCACCACGTTGGCGTTGTCTGCCAGACCGTAGGCCTACACCCGCAGCGTCAGCAGCTGCCGGAAAACGCCCTGCGGCAGGAAGGCTTTGACGCCGACCATGCGCTGCTGCCAGAGGATCTGCGCAACTTTGACGGCTACCGGCTGCTTCAGGAGTACTTTGCTTTCCCGGCGCGCTTCCGCTTTATCAGCCTGAGCGGGCTGGGCAAGCTGATTAGCCGCTGCGAAGCAGAGCATGCGTTTGATATTTTCATCCTGCTGGATAAAACCGACGAGCAGCTGGAGCGGGTCGTGGACGGCAGCCATCTGGCGATGCACTGCACGCCGGTGATCAACCTCTTCCCGAAGGTGGCTTCCCGCCAGAAGTTGAGTGATAACCAGCACGAATGTCATCTGGTGGTCGATAATATCCGTCCGCTGGATTATGAAATCTATGCGGTAAACAAGATTTACGGTAGCGCCGACGGCCAGCGTGACGATCAGACGTTTCGTCCGTTCTGGAGCACCTGGAGCCAGGATGCAGGCAACTACGGAGCCTACTTCTCCCTGCGCCGCGAGCAGCGCGTGCTGTCCGAACATGCGCTGCGCTACGGCACTCGTACTGGCTACACCGGCTCGGAAGTGTTTGTCTCGCTGGTAGATGAGCAGCATGCGCCGTGGCAGGAGAGCCTGCGCTATATCACCGCCGAGGTGCTCTGTACCAGCCGCGATCTGCCGCTGATGCTCCAGCAGGAGCTCGGCCAGTTTATCCTGTCCGATTCGATGCCGGTGAAAAAGCTGAGCCTGCGTAAAGGCCCCACGCCGCCGCGTCCGGCGCTGGCAGAGGGCTTCAGCACCTGGCGGCTCATCAGCCAGCTGCAAATGAACTACCTGAGCCTGATGGACAGCGAAAACGAAGATGGCGCCGCCGCGCTGCGCCAGCTTCTCGGGCTGTATGCGGGCCTGGCCGAAGCGCCCATTGCTCGCCAGATCGAGGGCGTTCGCCACTGCGTGCTGGAGCCGGTGCATCGCCGCGTGCCGGAGCCAGGGCCTATCGTTTTCGCCCGCGGCATCGGCATTACCCTGACGGTGGACGAGCAGGCCTTCTCCGGCTCCAGCCCGTGGCTGTTTGGCAGCGTGCTGGAGCGCCTTTTCGCCCGGCTGGTCTCCATCAACAGCTTTACCGAGTTCACGCTTAAGAGCCAGCAGCGGGGCGAGATTGGCTACTGGGCACCGAGAATGGGCAAAAGGGCGCTGATATGAGTGAAACCGTGACTACGCTACGGCAGGTTCATCGCCTGACGCCGTTGCCGGAGAGGTTCTGGCGCGGGGTGATGGACGCGCCCTGGCGCTACGATCTGTTCCAGCTGCTGAGACGCGTTGACGCCCAGGGGGGCGAGCGTTACCCGCTGGGCCGCGCGCCGCTGCCCAAATTTGAGCCGCTCCGTATCGGCCAGCAGCCCTCCATGAGCTTTGCCCCCTCCACGGTGGCACAGGTTCGCCAGCGTGCGCAGAGCGGATTGCATGAGGTCTCTATCCTGAGCTTCGGCATGTTTGGCCCCAACGGCCCGCTGCCGGTGCATATGACGGAGTACGCCCGGGAGCGTATCCATCACCATCAGGACGATAGCCTGGCCGCGTTCGCCGATCTCTTTCATCATCGTCTAACGCTGCTCTTCTACCGCGCGTGGGCCGATGCGCAGCCCGCCGTGTCGCTCGATCGTCCTGACAATAAGCGTTTTGACCGCTACCTGGCGTCGCTTATCGGCATGGGGCAGCCGGGCCAGATGGCAAAAGGCAGCCTCAGTCCACACGCGCGCTTTACCCATGCCGGGCACTTGACGCGCCACAGCCGCGATCCGGAAGGGCTGGAGAAGATCCTGCGCAACTACTTTAAGGTGCCGGTAAAGCTGGCGATGAACGTGCCGCAGTGGATGCCGCTCTCCACCCGTGAGCAGGCGCAGCTCGGTGCGGGGCGACGCCTGCCCCGGCTAGGCCAGTCGGCGTTTCTTGGCGTGGCCGTCCGGGACGTGCAGCATAAGTTTCGTATCGAAATAGGCCCGCTGAGCGCAGAGGAGTATGACCGCTTTCTGCCTGGCGAAGACTGGGTAACGGAGCTGCGCGACTGGGTGCGCCAGTATCTTGGCCTGGAGTATCAGTGGGATACGCAAATTTTATTACGAGCCGATGCGGTACGCGGCGTGGCGCTCGGGGGAGGAGGTCGGCTGGGGTATAACACCTGGCTTGGACAACAGCCTCTGCCGATACCCCGCGGCGACCTGGTTTTTAGCGCAGAGCTCTGATTTTCGTCTCTGACGTCACACATCAATGTTATCAATGGAACCGAACATGTCAGAAATCAGCCGTGCCGTGCTTTTCGGCAAACTCGATACGCTGTTATTTACCTCGCTGGAAAGCGCTACCGCCTTCTGCAAGCTGCGCGGAAACCCGTATGTTGAGCTGGTGCACTGGCTGCATCAGCTTATGCAGCAGCAGGATGGCGATCTACAGCAGGTGATCCGCCACTTCTCTCTCGATGAGCCGCAGCTCACCCGCGATATCGTCGCCGCGCTGGATGCGCTGCCGCGTGGGGCCAGCTCGGTCTCCGATCTCTCTGAGCATATCGATAGCGCCGTTGAGCGCGCCTGGGTATACGGTTCGCTGACGTTTGGCGTAAGCCGTATTCGAGGCGGGCACCTGCTCATCGGCCTGCTTAAAACCTGGAACCTGGCGAACGTGCTGAAAAGCATCTCCGCCCAGTTTGGCCGTATCAACGTTGAGGTGCTGCTGGAGCAGTTCGACGCCATCTGCGCCCAGAGCAAAGAGACGCAGCAGGCCGCCGCTGCCGCAGAGGCACCCACCGGCGCGGTTCCCGCTGCGCAGGGCACCCTGGCGCAGTACGGTCAGGATCTGACGGCCCGCGCCAGAGAGGGAAAAATCGATCCGGTTGTAGGACGCGATGAGGAGATCCGCCAGATGGTGGATATTCTGATGCGCCGTCGGCAGAATAATCCGCTGCTGACTGGGGAAGCGGGGGTCGGTAAAACGGCGGTCGTGGAGGGGTTAGCGCTGCGTATCGCCGAGGGCGACGTGCCGGAGCCGCTGCAAAATATTCAGCTGTGGCTGCTGGATATCGGCATGTTGCAGGCGGGCGCGGGTATGAAAGGGGAGTTTGAGGCCCGGCTCCAGGCGCTGATCAATGAGGTTCAGTCCAGCGTGACGCCGGTGATCCTGTTCATTGATGAAATTCATACCCTGATTGGCGCTGGCGGCCAGCAGGGCACCGGCGACGCCGCCAACCTGTTAAAACCGGCCCTGGCGCGTGGTCAGCTGCGTACTATCGGCGCAACCACCTGGGCAGAATACAAAAAGTATATTGAGAAGGATCCGGCCCTGACCCGCCGTTTCCAGACGGTGCAGGTGCATGAGCCGGACGAGGCGAAAGCCGTACTGATGCTGCGCAGCACCGTCTCGCCGCTGGAGAAGCATCATCAGGTGCTGCTGCTGGATGAAGCCGTCAGCGCGGCGGTGAAGCTCTCCCATCGCTACATTCCCGCGCGCCAGCTGCCTGATAAAGCGGTCGCCTTGCTTGATACCGCCTGCGCCCGCGTCGCGGTCAGCCAGAGCGCACCGCCGGCGCAGCTTGAAGCCTGCCTGCGCCGCATTGCTGCCCTCGACGTCGAGATCGAGATTGCCGGACGTGAAGCGCGGGTCGGGGTCGGTGAAAGCGACCGGGTTGCGACCCTTCAGGCGGAGCGCGACCAGCAAGAGACCCAGCGCGAGGCGTTAAACCAGCGCTGGGAAGAGGAGCGTGGCCTGGTCAGGGAGATCATCCGCCTGCGCGCGGCGCTGTTTGCCGCCGAGGATGAGGAGACGACCGAACTGCGTAGCCAGCTCGCTGATCAGCAGCAGGCGCTGAAGACCTTGCAGGGCGATGCGCCACTGCTGTTCGCCGCCGTGGATGAGAACGTGGTGGCCGCAGTGGTCTCTGACTGGACCGGCATCCCGCTGGGGCGGATGGTGAAAAACGAGATCGACGCGGTGCTGAGCCTGGCCGATACGCTCAATCAACGGGTGATTGGCCAGCGTCACGGCCTGGAGCTGATCGCTCGCCGGGTACAGACCTCGCGTGCGAAGCTTGACGATCCCAACAAACCCATCGGCGTCTTTATGCTGTGCGGCCCCTCCGGCGTCGGTAAAACCGAAACCGCGTTGGCGCTGGCTGAGTCGCTCTACGGCGGCGAGCAGAACGTCATCACCATTAACATGAGCGAGTTCCAGGAGGCGCATACCGTCTCCACCCTTAAGGGCGCGCCTCCGGGCTACGTGGGCTATGGCGAGGGTGGCGTGTTAACCGAGGCGGTTCGCCGTCGCCCGTACAGCGTGGTGCTGCTGGACGAAATTGAAAAAGCGCATCCGGATGTGCATGAGATCTTCTTCCAGGTCTTTGATAAGGGCTGGATGGAGGATGGTGAAGGACGCCTGATTGACTTCCGCAACACCATTATCATCCTCACCTCCAATGTCGGCACGGATCTGATTAGCGCCATGTGTGCCGATCCGGAGCTGATGCCGGAGCCGGAGGCGCTGGGCGGCGCGCTGCGTCAGCCGCTGCTACAGGTCTTCCCGCCTGCGCTGCTGGGTCGCCTGCTGGTGGTGCCTTACTACCCGCTCAGCGACGATATGCTGGGCCAGATCGTTCGCCTCCAGCTTAAACGCATCCAGCGCCGTCTGGAGGAGAACCACGGCATTCATTCAGAATTTGACGACAGCGTGGTTGAGCAGATTGTTCAGCGCTGTACCGAGGTCGAGTCGGGCGGGCGTATGGTTGACGCCATTCTTACCAATACGCTGCTGCCGCAGATGAGCCAGATTTTACTCACCGCCAGCCGCAGTGATGAGCAGTATCAACGTCTGCGTGTCACCTGTGAGCAGGGCGAGTTTCACTGTCAGTTTGCCGTGTAACGCAATCATCAAGAGAACTGTTAAACATGATGGATAATGATAACAATCGGACTGTCCCAAACGCGCTGCCGGTCGGGTACCGTTTCAATGAGTTTGAGATAAAAGAGGTGATTGGCGGCGGTGGATTCGGCATCGTTTATCGTGCCTGGGACCACCAGCTTGAGCGCACTATCGCCATCAAAGAGTTCATGCCCGCCTCGCTTGCCGTGCGTGGCGATGACATGACCCTGGTGCTGCGCAGCGAGCGCTTCGGTAAGGCGTTTTCTGCCGGGCTGAACAGCTTTATCCAGGAGGCGCGCCTGCTGGCGCGCTTTAACCATCCTAACCTGCTGCACGTTCTGCGCTTCTGGGTCCAGAACGATACTGCCTACATGGGGACGCTGTTCTACAGCGGGACCACGCTCTCTCGTCTGCGCGAGCAGAAACCAGAGATGGTCAACGAGGCGTGGATCCGCCGCATGCTGCCGATGCTGTTTGGCGCAATCAAGACCATTCACGATGAAGGCTACCTGCATCGCGATATCTCCCTGGATAATATTCAGATCCAGGATAACGGCCTGCCGGTACTGCTCGACTTCGGCTCGGCGCGTCGCACCATCGGCAACCTCTCCGACGAGACGGAGACAATGCTGCGCCCGGGCTTTGCGCCAATTGAGCAGTACACCGATGACAACGAGAGCGAACAGGGGCCGTGGACCGATATCTACGCGCTGGGTGCCGTGATCCATACCCTGATCGCTGGTTCGCCGCCGCCGGTGAGCGTGGTGCGCTCGATTCAGGATACCTATAAACCGCTGGCCGAGCTGCAGCCGGCGGGCTATTCGCTCTCTCTGCTCCAGGCCGTGGACCGTGCGCTGATGCTGCGTATGGACGATCGCCCCCAGTCGATTGACGAATTTGCCGCCCTTATCGACATGCCCGTCGCGGGCATTGACGACGTGCTGAGCGCCAAAAAGCCGGGCACCATGCTGGTCCCGGTCGAGGAGACGCCGGAGCCGACCTCCGCCCTGGACTGGCGGCGCTACAAGGTTCCGGCCATTGGTGCCGCGGGAATTATCGTCGGTATCGTGGCGGGCGCGCTGCTGTTCAGCGGCAGCGACGATGAGACGCCCGAAACCGCCAGCGTCGATACCGCCGTCACCGCCCCGCCAGCACCGACCGAGGCTCCAACGGCCGTTACGGCAAATGAGGCTCCGGCCGCTGCGCAAACTCAAACCCCTCCGGCGGTGGAAAGCCCGCCACCGGCAGCGGTTGAAGCCGAGCCAATTGTGCTGGTTTACATTCGCATGCTGGAGGGGGAAACCTTGCAGATCAACGGCGAGTCAAAGGCGCTGCGCCCGGCGACCAACGGCTACGCCTCTCTTACCCTCCCGGCAGGGGAGTTCACTTTTGAACTGCAGGGGAGCGGTAAAACGCGCACGCAGACGCTGAACATTGCCAAGCCCGGCACGTGGCTGGTGAACCCGTAAACGCGGCGGAAGTCAGGGAAGGGTGACAGGACAAAGCCTATGTACAAAATTAAATTTATCTATCTTTATAGTGAAAAAGTGCGGCCCGCAATGTTCGATAAAATTATGCGGCCTTCGGTAGCCGGACAGTGGATTATGTCGGTACCGGAAAACTCGTTACGCTCGCTGTTTACGCGCTACGATCTGCTTCAGTCGATTAGCGGAGCCAACCCGAACCAGCCCGGGCGCAATACGCGAAAGATTATCGTGCGGGATCTGGATTTCGGCAGGCTGGTAGCGATTGATGATAGCACTCGGGGTTGGTCAGCGGCGACGGAGATGTTTTACATCAACGGTGAGGGCGAGCTTACGCTCGCCCCATCGGGGAAGGAGGGGTTGAGCTGGTCGTACTCGGTAAGCACCGTCATCGAACGCTACGAAACCATGGTGCGGACGTATGGAAGACCCCCGGCTACCGTGATCCCTGTCCAGCAGGTGGTAAAATCCAAAGCACCTCAGGTGGGACAGCAGGCAACACCTGGAAAAGACAATCAGACCTATGCCGCACAGCTTCAGGAGATGACCAAGGCCCAGCGCTGGCAGGCGCGAAAAGAGCTTATCGGCCAAGGCATTGCCAGCCCCTATCCAGATGCGCAAATTGCTGCCAAGCGGCTGGCAGCAAACAATATTGCCGTAGAAAAAGCGAAGCTTGCAGAGAACGTCTATAAAACCGTCGACCCGCTGAAAGCGACGCCGGGGGTGCCAGAAGGCTGGACGGATATCAGCAATGATGATGCAGTGCTGAAAAAGTTTGGCCTGGAAAAAGATATGCTTTTTGACAAAAATAAATCTCCAGACTTTCTATCGCGCCTTTATCAGCCGGATCCCAATGTTTTTGGTAATGATATGAACCCTACGCTGGTATTTAGGGGATCAAGGGCACCAGGATTGGCATCTGGAAAGGAGATAGTGACTTGGTTACGCTCTTGGTTCACCGATGAGGAAGGGGGAAAATTAATTGAAAACGGTGCTGACTGGGCGAACAACGGTGCTCAAGGTGTTGGGTTGAATTCTGAATATTATAAAAAAGCCGTACAATTAGGAGATAGATTGGCAAAGTCTGGACAAAATATTGACATTGCTGGACACTCGCTTGGTGGTGGACTGGCTTCGGCAACGTCAATTGCCAGTGGTAAACCCGGATGGACGTTTAACGCCGCCGGGTTAAACAGTGGCACTGTTGAAAAATACGGTGGAACTCTATTAGGTAACCCAGAAAATATCCAAGCCTACCGAGTAAATGGGGAACTCCTGACAAAAATTCAGGAAGTTAATCTTTCGGAGGACGCAGGTATCATCAAGGACTTTGGCCCCGGAGGTCTTCTCCTTAAAGAAGAGATATCAGCTCTAAGCCCAAATGCAGCCGGTATTCCACACGATTTGTCCGGTGGCGCGGGTGGAGCACTTGACCGGCACGGTATCGATCAGGCAATTCACTGCATTGAGCAGCAAAAAGACGAAGATATTTCGATAATTAGGAGCCGTGTGTGAAAACGTTTTTTTCATTCAGCCTCGCGCTGCTCTTTATGTTTATGATGCAAGGGTGTAAGCAGAATATGGATTTAAAATCACAGGATTACTTTAACGGTCAGCAGCTCGTGCTGGCAAAGGCAATTGAGAGCGGCGAAGTCGACGAGGTAAAAAAACTCGCGCCAGAAACCGATCTTAACAAACCGGGGCAAAAGGAGATGACACTTCTGTTCTGGGCGGTTATGAATGCGACATATGATAATAAAACGCCGTCCCAGTTAAAAATCATTACCGAATTGGTAAAAGCGGGGGCAGATCCGCTTCAGCCACGTCCTCAAGGGAAAAGTAGCCCGGCTGAATTTGTACTGCAGGGTGACAGTGCGGACTGGATAAATGCAATGCTTGACGGTGGTTTATCTCCTGACGCGAAAAGCAAAACGTTCAATAAACCTATTATATTTGACACGCTTGAAGCTAAAAATACCGAGACGCTAAAAGCAATGCTAGATCGAGGCGTTGATATCAATATTCCGGATACGTTAGGAAATACATTGCTGATTGATGCATTGGATTTTCACTCATACGAGCATGTCTTATTACTATTAGAACGTGGGGCTAATACGAATAGCCGGGACAGTAATGGCTGGACGATGGGTAATCAACTACAACGCTTTTTGAACCGGGCGAAGCCTGGCAGTGATGAATACCAGATCCTGACGAAGATAAAAGAGAAGCTGATTCAAAAAGGCGGTGAGTGGCCACCTTCGCCTCCCGTTCGACCAGCTGAGTAACTATGTTATTCGTTTTACAGATACTGTGATAACAGGGAGTGGTTAATGAAAGCACTATTTTCAGTGTGCCTCGCACTGATGCTTACTTTCATCGCGCAGGGATGCAGGCAGGGAATGGAGCTGAATCCACAGGATTACTTCAGCGGCCAGCAGCTCGTTCTGGCAAAGGCAATCGAGCGTGGTGAAGTTGACGAGGTAAAAAAACTCGCGCCGGAAACCGATCTCAACAAACCCGGACAGCAGGATATGACGCTGCTGTTCTGGGCCATTAGCAATGCCATAAACGATAAGAAAACAGCTCCCCGGTTAAAAATCATTACCGAGCTGGTGAAGGCGGGGGCAGACCCGCTCCAGCCTCGCCCAGCCGGTGGAAGCAGCCCGGCTGAGTTTGTCTTAAAAGGAGACAGTGGAGACTGGATCAGGGCAATGCTTGATGGTGGATTATCACCTGATGCAAGAGACAAAATTCATCATGAGCCTATTCTGTTCGAAACCATTAAAGCTAAAAATACCGAGACGTTAAAAGCGATGCTCGATCACGGAGCCAATATTAACGTTACAGACTCATTAAATAGTACTCTGCTGTTCGAAGCGTTAAATTATCACTCATACGATCATGTTCTCTTCCTGTTAGACCGTGGTGCGGACCCTGAAATTCGAGCACATAACGGCTGGAAAATGGGCAACCAACTACAACGCTTTTTGAACCGGGCGAAGCCTGGCAGTGATGAATACCAGATCCTGACGAAGATAAAAGAGAAGCTGATTCAAAAAGGCGGTGAGTGGCCACCTTCGCCTCCCGTTCGACCAGCTGAGTAACTATGTTATTCGTTTTACAGATACTGTGATAACAGGGAGTTGTTAATGAAAGCACTATTTTCAGTGTGCCTCGCACTGATGCTTACTTTCATCGCGCAGGGATGCAGGCAGGGAATAGATTTGAATCCGCAGGATTACTTCAGCGGCCAGCAGCTCGTGCTGGCAAAGGCAATCGAGCGTGGCGAAGTTAACGAAGTGAAAAAACTCGCGCCGAATACCGATCTTAACAAACCCGGACAGCAGGATATGACGCTGCTGTTCTGGGCCATTAACAATGCCATATACGATAAAAAGACAGCATCCCGGTTAAAAATCATTACCGAACTGGTAAAGGCCGGAGCAGATCCGCTCCAGCCTCGCCCAGCTGGTGGAAGCAGCCCGGCTGAGTTTGTCTTAAAAGGAGACAGTGGAGAGTGGATCAGGGCAATGCTTGATGGTGGATTATCACCTGATGCAAGAGACAAAATCCATCATGAGCCTATTCTGTTCGAAACCATTAAAGCTAAAAATACCGAGACGTTAAAAGCGATGCTTGATCATGGAGCTAATGTCGATATCACTGATTCACTAGGGAATACCCTATTAATTGAAGCATTCGATTTTGGCGAATACGACCATGTTTTGCTTTTACTGGAGCGTGGAGCCGATCCTGATTTCCGGGGTAAAGGTGGCTGGACAATGGGATATCAGCTGCAACGCTTTTTAGATAGGTCTAAAGCAAATAATGAACACTATCAAGATTTGATCAAAATTAAAGAAAAGCTGATTGAGCACGGTGGGAAGTGGCCGCCCGACCCCATTGAATAAATGAGAAATAAATTATGACCACAAGAGAAAAAGTCTTCTATTTCTGGGGCGTTATGGATGCGATCGGTATTGCCTGGTACATTATGGGGCCGATCTCGTCTCTGGAAAATATGTGGGCATCAGCGGCCGGTAACCTGGCTGTGGTGATCCTCTTTTTTGCCTCTGCCGGTCCCCTGGCGGGGCTGTTTTATCTGGCTTATATCATTACGCCATTTACGTTTTTCATCTCGGCGTGGCTTTTCTTCAAGAGAAGCGGGGCCGCCATCAAATTTGCCCTGGTTCAGGAAGTGCTGCGTTTTTTGACGTTCCGCTGTTCAATTGCGCTCTTCCCCTTACTTGCCGGGAAGGTAGGAATTGCAGGAGGCTGGATGAATATCTCTCTGCTGATCCTCTCTGAGGCACTAAAAATAGGATCGCTCATCTACGTGGCTAAAAAACACCCCATCAAGCGGGACGAGTCTGAATCGAAATAAAATTCAGGTACCAATTTGGGTAGGTTAATCTTGCCAGCACCTTTAATTTACCATCACATCATCTGCATCGCATAAACCGTATGGAATAAAGATTATGCTTAACCGTATCACTGTCCAGCTTCCCGTTGAGGGACTGCTTTTCTGGAAACTCTCTGGCCGTGAGGCGCTCTCAGAGACGTTCGCGCTAACGCTGACCCTGCTCGGTACCGATGCCCGCCTTGACCGCAGTACGCTGCTGGGCCAGCCGGTGACTATCACCATCCCGACGCAGAGCCTGCTGTCGCCGCGTTATATCAACGGCAAAATCACCAAGGTAGGCGTGAGCGCGGTCGAGCTGTCCGGGTCGCGCTATGCGGTATATGAGCTGATCGTTGAACCCGATCTGTGGCCAATGACGCGCGACCGCAACCTGCGCATCTTCCAGGGCCAGACGGTGCCGCAGATCGTTAAAACCCTGCTCGGAGAATGTCAGGTCAATATCGAGGATCGCCTGGTGTCCAGTTACCGGGTGTGGGAGTACTGCGTTCAGTATCAGGAGAGCAGCTTCGACTTCATCAGCCGCCTGATGGAGCTGGAAGGCATCACCTACTACTTTAAGCACGAAGCGGATCGCCACACGCTGGTGTTAACCGACTCCGCCACCCAGCATGAACCCTTTAGCGGCTACGAGATGATCCCGTACCACATGACGCCGTCGGGCGGCAGTACGGATGAAGAGGGCATCAGCCAGTGGGCGCTGGCCGACAGCGTAACGCCAGGCATCTACAGCCTTGACGACTACGACTTCCGCAAGCCGAACGCGTGGCTGTTCAAGGCCCAGCAGAACCCCACCTCGCCGAAGCCGGGCGGTATTGACGTCTACGACTGGCCGGGGCGCTTTGTTGAGCACGGCCACGGGGAGTTCTATGCCCGCATCCGCCAGGAGCGCTGGCAGGTGGAGCACCAGGAGATCCACGCCACCGCGACGGCAATGGGCATCGCGCCGGGCTATACGTTTGCCCTCCTGAATGCCCCCTTCTTCAGCGACAACGGGGAGTATCTCACTACGGCGGTACACTATCAGTTCGAAGAGAACCGCTACGCCAGCGGCGCAGACGGCTTTACCATTCACCGTATCGACTTCTCGGTCATCCCGACATCGGTGGTTTTCCGACCGGCGCAGGCTACACCCTGGCCGCGCACCTTTGGCCCGCAGACCGCACGCGTGGTCGGCCCGGAAGGCGAATCCATCTGGACCGATAAATATGGCCGCGTGAAGGTGAAGTTCCACTGGGATCGGCTGGCGAAAGGGGATGACACCAGCTCCAGCTGGATCCGCGTCTCCAGCGCCTGGGCAGGCCAGGGCTACGGTAGCGTGCAGATCCCGCGCGTGGGTGATGAGGTGGTGATCGACTTTATCAACGGCGATCCGGACCGGCCGATCATCACCGGTCGTGTCTACAACGAGGGCAGCATGCCGCCGTGGACCTTACCCGCTGCCGCCACGCAGATGGGCTTTTTCAGCCGCAGTAAAGACGGGCACAAAGACAATGCTAACGCCCTGCGCTTTGAGGATAAGGCCGGTGCAGAGCAGATCTGGGTGCATGCCGAAAGGAACATGGATACTGACATTGAAAACAGTGAAACCCACAGCGTCGGTGTCGATCGGACAAAAACCATCGGGCAGGATGAACACGTTAAGGTTAAGCGCAATCGCGACGTGAACGTCGGCGTGAACTCAACCAGCAATACCGGAAGCCAGCACAAGATTAACGTCGGTGAAAACCAAACCGTATTAACCATGGATAAAGACGGTAATGCCCTGCTGGAAGCCAATACCTCTATCAAGCTGAAGGTGAAGGATAACTATATTCTTATCACGCCGTCGACCATCGAAATTATCGTTGGTGAGGGTACGCTGAAGGCAGAGAGTATTACCGAAGCCTCCTTCAAAGGGACGGAGATGACCAAGCTGGGTGGCGGAAAAGATGGCGAGCTGAAAGTGAATGACACGCTTAATATCAGCGGAACCAACCTGACCGATATTAAAGGCGCTGTCGTTAAAATTAACAGCTAATTTCAGCAGAAGGATAGTGATTATGGGACAGCCTGCTGCGAGAGCAACAATCGACACCAGCGCGCATACCGGTCCAATACAGTCCGGAAGCCCCGATGTGATCATCGGTGGTTTTCCTGCCGCCCGTAAGGGGGACACCTTGTCCTGTTCAAAGCACGGCAGCGGTGCGATCGTCGCGGGATCCAGCACGGTTCTGGTGAACGGTGTGCCGCTTGCGCGCTTAGGGGATCAGACTAAGTGCAACACCAGCGGCTCGCCTGCACCCGCTGCGCCGAAACCCGCTGCACCGCAGTACTGGGGGGGAACAGCGGCGAAAAAGGCCGGTGAAGATGGCATGATGCATGGCGACAATTACGATGCTCGCGTGCTGGGCGCGTATGCCAGTATGGAGGATAAAAGCCTTAACGGCGATCTTGATACCGGCTCGGTCGGCTTTTCAATGTCCGACATTACCCTCGGTAACATGAAAAGTCAGGATTTGGTAAGAGGCGAGATGCGTAATAAGCTCGCTGTCGGCAATGCCACCGGTTCACTCTATGGCGGCGATAATAGCATTTACGGTTTCAATGCTAATGGCGCTTTGACAGGAGTGCAGTATGGCGGTACCGCCGCTGCCGGTAAAGAGAAGTGGTTATATGGCGGCATTGCGGGAGATGTTACCATCGGTACGGCAGAAGCCAAGGCCGTGCTTGAAGGGTATACCGGTAATAATGGACGATACGGTTTTACCGCCGATGTGGGTGCGGAAGCAAAAGGGATAAAAGCCGAAGGGATGGCCAACGTTGATATTCTCGGCTTTATCATTGCGGATGCAAAAGCCGACGTTAATGCTGGCTCATTTGGGGGATCGTTAGGCGGAAGCTTGTTTTGGGATGCCACCGACTACTCTGCCAATGTAAGGTTGACTGGAGGGGTAGCAACATTCGTCGGACTCAAGGGTGATGCGAGCGTAAAGGTAGTATTTAGTCGTGTCTTCGACCTCATTGACTATATCTGGGGTGACGATGACGAGCCTGCCGCCGCCCCAGCTCCGGTAGACAGCGGTGATGGGACAATCATTACCGGGTGTGTTACTGTTTTGGTCGGCGGTTAAAAAGTATATGGAGAGAGTTGCATAATGAAATGGATAGGCTTTATTTTATTTATAGTCACTACCCTGGTTTATATCTGGAATGGTAGGGATCTTTTTACCAAAAAAGAGTGGCGCGCCTTTGTAGTGAAATTTGTTGCTGTGCTGATCGGAACCTTTGTGTTAGCGATCCTATTGGCACTGCTGGGGAAACACGGGCATTTAATGTCTAAAGAGACAGCGAAGATGCTAACGGTGCTTATCTCTGCCTCATTTATGACGATATGGTTTTCGAAGTTTTTTGTGGTAATGCTTTGTACTATCTTTGATATTATTATGCGCTTTCATAAGCGTTATAACACCGAGAAGAACTATTCAAAGTTATCAGCAATAGTCAATAAATATGGTCCAAAATTGCGCGTGCTGGCAAAATGCCTGGCATCACTTGGCTGTATCCTTATGTTTTACGGTATCTGGTTTGCTACCACGGTTTAAGTTGAAGAGGTTTTATGAACACCGAAAATAACTATCCTTTTCCCGTTGCATCCGCAGCCAGCAACGAAGACATCGAGGCGAACTACTGGAAGTGCCTGTACACTTCTTCCGATAAGAAAATGCTTCAGTACTGGGTGATCCTGCCGAAGCGCGTCAAACCCGCAGAGCTGACCCCGCAGCACATTGCCGAGGTCGGTCTGACTAACCTTGGCCGCTACGTGACGAATGACGCCCAGCCCTATATGGAAGTGTGGGCCGCTTACGAGCGCTGTGAGTGGGAGATGAACCCGGCGGACTGGCTGTTTAATAAGCTGGAGCTGATGGGCGAGAAAGTGCTGAATCAGCGCTTGATTGTCAATCCTGCCGGTAGCGGCGTCTTTGCCGATGTGCTGACGCTTAAAACCCACTCCTCCGGCGACGAAGTGATCTCACGCTTTACCGTGCAGAAGGACTACAACCCTGAAGAGGGCGGCGGCAACTACTTCCTGATTAAAGCGGCCTGTGCATCGCGTGACTATCCGGCGCTGGCCAATGATATGTATTTTACGGTGGTGAACTGGGATCTGCTGCATCGCAGTAATCTGGCCCTCGCTGAACTGCTGAAGACCGTAAGCCTCAGCAATAAAAATAGCAGCGGCTTTAAAATCCCGGACTCCTGGCAGGCTAAGGCGCTGACGGACACGCGGCTGGTGGTTGAGCATACCTTTGGTGATATCAACTACGGCGTGATTAATCTGTGCTTCTATTCGCAGGAGACGCTGTTTAACGCACAGGATGTTTTCATGGTTGCCACCAAGCGTTTCCATGAGCATGAAACTGCCGTCACGCTTACCACTGAAGCGCTGAGCACGGTAAAGAACGCGTTTAACCCCTCGCTGGGAGAAACGCTCTCCACCTGCCAGGGCGAGCTATTCAGCGCCGAGGAAAAGATGCGCGCTATGTACCAGTGTTATATTTTCAGCCTGGGTAAAGCCTGGGGCTACGTAGAGCTGGTCGGCAGGCACCGCAATCACAGCGACTACCACTTCGAGGCGAATAAACGCTGTCTGGAAATCATCCTTTCAACATTCCATATCGAAAAACCTTAGGGCATCACTTAAGTTGACGATACCTGCCAGTTGCTATCATGGTAACTGGCAGGCGTGTAGTAAAGTATTGATTACAGTATATCCTTTAATCAATCATTCATATTACGCCGGGGCGGGGAAAATGGGCTGGTTTGGTTTTATTGTCTTTTTAGGATTAGCGCTATTTCTGATTTGGAATGGAAAAGATCGTTTCTCTAAAAAGCAATGGGTGGGTATGGCTTTACTGCTTGGGCTAATTCTTTTAGGGACATTTGTTATAGGCTTCTTTTTTAAATGGTTGTCCCTGTCACTCTCACTATTTTCAATAGCAACGGCCAGGCATTATACGGCTATCGTTTCCCTGTCACTCTTGTGTTTATGGGGAGTGAAATTGGCGGTTGTTCTCCTTTGCACCATTTTTGCAAAGATCATGGGATCCCATGAAGTGCACAACGCTGAAAATTATCAAAAAATATTATCTGTCTCGAATAAATTGGGCCCGGCTCTGTTGATAGCGGCAAAATGTTCGGTTTCATTCAGTGCGTTCCTGATGTTCTACGGCATTTGGTTTGGTGCCGATGTTTGAGCTAATTAAATTTTTCTTTCCATCCTGCGTCAACTGGCAGATGTGTCAGCGCAATGCAGTTAGAGAGCATCAGGGAGCCTGGGCTCCCTTATTAAACGCTTAAGACGCCGTTCCGGTAATATCTACATACCAGCCATCCTCGCCTCTCGTCACTGACGTAATCTCCCAGCCTTCTGGCGCATCCTCTGCAAGCGATATAATTAAATTATCGGCTCCACCATACTCAATATTCAGCGTTGTCTCGCCGCTCCATGTTGCCGTCGCGCCATCGGCACTTAAGGTACCGTAGCGTAAAGTACAGGCGCTAACATCTGTTTCGAAACTATATTCACTAACGAAACACATCACGCCTGTTTGCACGGCCTCGGGATTATTGGTACAAAATGCTGTGTAAGTTTGTTTTCCGTCTGCGACCCTTACTGAAGTAAAGGTGCTTTCAATCACAAAAGATAACCAGTTCTCTGGTGCATCTGCATTTATTGGCCGTAGGTATACAGGCAGTATGGCAGAGCAATAAACACTACTAACGGGTGATGAACTCTTCTCATCAAAGATGGCCGCAAGAGTAGGGATTGAGGTTTTAGCAACATAACTTCGGTACTGGTTAAAATCATAACCTGTGCCATTTTCAGGATAGTTCGTATATGACCACGATAGCGCATAGGGAAGGGTTGTTATCGATTCGAGTGATTTATAACGCCATATGCCTTCTTCATTACGGAGGTATAAAGTGTAACCTTGAGGAAACGCAATATTATCCCCTGAGTAATCCTCTTTGGCATGTAGAAATGCATTAGTATAAAATCCGGTTGGATTATATTCAAAATGAACAAGGAAGTGAAGTTCATCTAATTTTTCAATTGAGCTTGTGAAGTAAGATGAGTCCAGATTGACATCAATTGAATCTGTCTCAGATGAATAAGAAATGTCAACTGTTATCTCAGAACCAATTTGCGCGGCAACCAGTTCTGCACTATCGAACGTTACCGTTTCGGCATTTAGCTTAACGCTGACGGCAGATAACGCTGCTGTGTTGAGAATGGCAAGTGTTCCCCGGGTAATATCAAGGGTATAATTCTCGTAACACTCGCTAAAGTTATATTCGCCTTGTTTAGGTAGCCAACTAAAAGCCAGCGTCCGGAAGCCACGTTTACTGTTGTGAATATCCATGCCAACAATTATATCGCCTTTACTCATAGGGAATGTGGTTATTGAAAGTATATTTTCAATGCTTTTAAACAACAATGCAAAATCAGGTACATCTTCACTGGTGAATGTTTCTTCACTATTAACAGGATCAAAATCTAACGACGTGGCAAATGCCTTCAGCTTATTGCCATTGAGCTTGGCAGAGCGGTAGTGCCAAACGAAGTCAGATAAAACTGTTCCTAATTCATACAGCGGCACCGTAATGCTGTCGCCCTGATAATCTGTTTCAGTGTATAAAGTAATATCAGCCATAATAAACCTCACGTTTTAATGAATAGATTGAAAAATCATGCTACCCATAAAAAGTGAAGCCACTCTCTCTTTGTTGATTAACACCTATCTATAATTAAGCAATACTAATAAAAACGGCCCTGATGAAACAGAGCCGCTTTTTTATCTCTTAGCAACGCTTACAAACCGCGCTGCGCCATCAGTTTAGCAAGGTCGACCAGACGGTTAGAGAAGCCCCACTCGTTATCATACCAGGCGAGGATCTTGACCAGGTTCCCGCCGATGACCAGCGTAGAGAGGCCATCGATAATTGAGGAGCGCGGATCGCCCTGGTAGTCGCTGGAGACCAGCGGCTCGTCGCTGTAGCCCAGAATGCCCTGCAACGGCCCTTCGGCGGCGGCCTGACGGAAGGCATCGTTGACGTCGTCCACGGTCACGTCGCGCTTCAGGGTCACGGTCAGGTCGACAATTGACACCACCGGTACCGGCACACGTAGCGAGTAGCCAGTGAGGCGGCCTTCCAGTTCAGGAATAACCTTGCCGAGCGCCTTCGCCGCGCCGCTGGAGTAGGGGACAATCGACAGGGCCGCAGCACGCGCCCCACGCAGATCTTTCTCCGGCTGATCGTGCAGCGCCTGACTGTTGGTGTAAGCATGGGTGGTGTTCATCAGGCCATGCTCAATCCCGAAGCGCTGATGCAGCACCTGAGCGGCAGGGGCCAGGCCGTTAGTGGTGCAGCTCCCGTTGCTGACTACAAAGTGCTTCTGCGGATCGTAGCTGTCGTGGTTGACCCCCAGCACGATGGTGAGATCGTCGTTTTTGCCGGGAGCAGAGATGATCACCCGCTTAGCACCGCCGTGGGTGATATGCACCTCGGCTTTTTCGCGATCGGTAAAGAAGCCGGTGGCCTCAATCACAATCTCAACGCCGACGCTGGACCACGGAATATTTGCCGGGTCGCGCTCGGAAAAGACCCGAACGGGTTTTCCATCTACCTTCAATTCACCCTCTGCTGCCTCCACCGGTACGGGGAGCGTCCCCAGCAATGAGTCATGCTTTAACAGATGCGCTAGCGTTTTGCTGTCCGTCAGATCGTTGATTGCCACAATCTGCACGTCTGCATTACCTAACGCGGCACGAAGCACGTTGCGACCGATCCTGCCGAAGCCATTAATACCGACCTTAACCATGATGTACTCCTGTTATGCTGTAACTGGAATCAGAGTAGGCCGCGCCCGTAATGGCGTAAATGACAAAAAAGGATCACTTTACGCCATCTTGCGGCTGTGAAAGCGCTGACGATACTCGCCGGGGGTGAGTTTGAGCTGCTTCTCGAAAATTCGGCGCAGGTTGATGCTGCTGCCAAAACCGGTTGCGACCGCCACGCGCTCCAGCGTATCCATGGTCTGCTCAAGACGGTTTCTGGCGGCGGCCAGACGCGCCTCTGCCACATAGCGTGCAGGGGTGGTGCCCGTTTCGCGGGTAAAGACGCGGGTAAAGTTGCGCGGGCTCATTGCCGCCCGATCCGCCAGCGCCTCAACCGACAGATCGGCGGTCAGGTTCTCCTGGATCCAGCGCTGTACGTCGCCAATCGGGCCGGGGCCGTCGGCATCAAGCAGCTGGAAACGGCTGAACTGCATCTGCCCGCCGGGACGGCGCAGATACATCACCAGATCCTGGGCCACGTCGCGCGCCAGGGTAAAGCCATAGTCCTCTTCCACCAACGCCAGCGTAAGATCGAAGCCGGAGCTAACCCCGGCAGAGGTCCAGATATGGCCATCCTGAATATAGAGCGGCCCGCCTTCCACCTTCACCAGCGGATAGTGGGACTGCATCTCCTCCAGCCGCCGCCAGTGGGTCGTTGCCCGGCGACCATCCAGCAGGCCCGCCTGGGCCAGCAGAAGCGCACCACCGCAGATAGAGACCACCCGACGTGCATGAGGCGCGGCAAGACGCAGCCAGTCCACAACCGCGCCGTTCTCCTGCTCGTTCATGCCCTTGCCGGTCACCATGATGGTATCCCGCGGCTCGGTATAATCGAGATCCACCAGCCTGAAATCCGCTAGCAGGTTTAACCCGGACTGACCATGAATGACCTGGTGAGGCTGGGTAGTGGCGATGTCTATCCGGTAGCGGGCGGCAGAAAACTCTTCCAGATGCAGGCGGTTAGCGTGCATCAGAATATCGGCAATGCCAGCGGCCTCAAATAACATACCGCCATCAGGGACAATTATAAGAAACGTCTTCATGTCCTGAAAAGTAACCTTTTTATAAAATAAGTCAACTTTTAACTGCACAGATAAAAGCGCCGTTGTTTGCCTGTTTTTTGCTATACGGCAAGATTAAATGCCAAAAGTATTAGAAAAAGTGGTGTTAAAATTTTCTTTTTAACGTGACTTGTTTAACAGTGATGGCAAAAAAAATATTCCGCTGCTAACGTTTGCACACATCGAGATCTTATTATTAAAACGTGCCTTAATACACTCTGGAAACTGTTGAAATACGAAGAAAGTAGTAATTGAAATTAATTTTTCGTGAAAGCTAATAAATTACCGTGATGCGCGGGGATGCCCCTCGCATATTGCAGCAGCATATTAATGATAATGCTTATTTATTCCGGCATAAGGAAATAAGGACAGCACAGCTATGTTCAGCATTCACCGACGTAACAATTTAGTAAGACGCTTTCGTTCCGGCACGTGCTTATTTACTGCAAGCATCATGCTGCCGACGTTCGCGTACGGAGCCTCTCCTGAATACGATGCCCTGATTGTGCAGGCGCGGGAAGGGGAGCGAGCGCCGCTGCTAAATTACTTAAAGGCTCAGGAACAGCAGACGCCGCTCACGCCCGATCAGGTCGCTGACTGGCTGCAGGTGACCGCCTGGGCAGATGACAATGCCGAGACGGTTCGTATCTGGCAGCGCTATCAGGATCGCCTCCAGGTTCCACCCCGTGGGCGAATCGCTGTCGCTCGCGCGCTGCGTAACCAGAAAAATTGGAATGCCTCGCTGGCTGTCTGGGAGAACGTCCTCAAGGACGATCCAAAGAGTGCTGATGCGCGTACCGGCTGGATCATGACGCTGGCCGACGCCCGCCGTAACGAGCAGGCGATCACCGAAGCTAACAGATGGGCTGCGGAGGAGCCGGGGGCCGAGCGTGATGCGCTGGTGGCCTACGTCTACCATTCGCAGGGTAAAAACTGGGATGCGCTGCTGGCGACCAGCCGTGCCGAGGCGCTGGATCCGCAGAACAAAAGCGTCCAGTCCACCAAGCTGGCGGTGCTCTCTGCCAACCGTATTGCCGGTCCGGCGCTGGATCTCACCCCGCCCTCTGTGGCGTCAGGCCCCCTTGAGCGGCGGCTGGAGCTGGACGCGGTTGCCCAGACCGTGCGCTCGGCGTTTACCCCTACCCGTAACGAAGAGGAGCGCTTCCTCGTCGCCGATAAAGCCATCGCCCGCTACGACGCGCTGCTTACCGCCTGGAAGGACGATCCGTCGGCACAGGCCGACGTGCGCCGCGCTCGCATTGACCGCCTGGGCGCGCTGGTGATCCGCAAGCGTACCAAAGAGACCGTGAAGGAGTATGAGTCGCTCTCTGCGGACGGCCAGCCGATCCCGGACTACGCCAAGCGCTGGGTGGCCTCTGCCTACCTGGCGGAGAAGGATCCACAGACAGCCGAAAAGATGCTGATGGCGATCTACTACCCCAACGGCCCGATCCCGGCGACGCCGCTGACCGAAGACGATCAGCAGGATCTCTTCTATGCCCATATCGACAGCGGCAACTACCCGGCGGCGAAGCGCCAGGTCGACGATCTGGTTAAAAAGAGCCCCTACCTGATGCGGGTTCTGGGTTCCCCCGTGCCGCAGCCTAACGATAGCTGGCTGCTGGGCCAGAGCCTGCTCACCCAGTATGAGATTGAGACCAACGATCTGCCGGAGGCCCAAAAGCATGCGGAGTGGCTGGCGCGTACCGGCTCCGGCAACCAGGCGCTGCGTATTACCTACGCCTCGGTGCTGCTCGCCCGTGGCCTGCCGCGCCAGGCTGAACGCGAGCTGAAGCTGGCTGAGGTGATCGAGCCAAGCAACCTTGAGCTGGAGAAGCAGCAGGCCTGGAACGCCCTTGAGTTGCAGGAGTGGCGGCAGGCGGACGAGCTGACCAACGACGTCATCGCCCGCAGCCCGGATGATGAATCCTCTCTGCGCCTCGCCCGCGCCCGTGAGGTACACCACAAGAGCGAGCTGCGGATCAACGGTTCACAGGGGATCTCCTCTGATAGCCCGGTCAGCGGCCAGCACGACTTCATCTTTAACGCGGCGCTCTATAGCCCGCCGATCGCCGATAACTGGCGGCTCTTTACGGCCTATAACTTCGCCAGCGGCGAATTTGAAGAGGGTAAGGGGATCAACCGCGATCTCGGCGTCGGTACCGAATGGACGGCGCGGGACTACTGGGCCGAAATGGAAGTGTCAACGCGTAACTACGGCGACGGGCAGAAGACTGGCGGACGTCTGTCGGCGTGGCATGACTTCAACGACAACTGGCGGCTGGGCGGCTCTGCGGAGCGGCTGTCGCGCAATACCCCGCTGCGCGCTTTGCGCAACAACGTCTATGCCAACAGCGGCGATCTCTATCTGCGCTGGCACCAGACCGAGCGCCGGGAGTATCAGCTCTCCTTCGCCGCCTCGCACTTCTCTGATGATAACGATCGCATCGAGTACGGCCTGAGCGGCAAAGAGCGGCTGTGGACCACCCCGCGCTTTACTCTCGACTTCACGCCGGGCATTAGCGGCAGTACCAACACCAAGGAGGATGTCTACTACTACAACCCGAAACGCGATCTCTCTGTGGTGCCGGCGCTGACCGCCGAGCATGTGATGTATCAGCACTACGACACGATATGGAAACAGGAGATTGCCGCTGGGGCAGGGGCCTACTGGCAGAAAGGCCACAGCGTTGGGGCAATAAATCAATTTGGGTATGGACAACGGGTTCAGTGGAACAACGTCGTGGACGGCGGATTGATGCTGACCTGGGATAAACGTCCCTACGACGGTAAGCGTGAGCGGAATATCTCCCTCGCATTTGATTTGAATGTCAGGTTCTGAGGACAGGTCATGTTTAAGAAATGGCTGCGAGCCGCAACACTCATCGCCGGATGGATGCTCATCACCGCCTGTAGCAGTGCTGAGAAGCCGGGTTATCTTCCACCTTCTGCCAGACCGCCGCTGAACGCGGACAGCGCCTGGCCAAAAAACAGTTTTCTGGTCCTGGGGTATCACGACGTTGAGGATGGCGCTGCGGACCAGCGCTATCTCTCGGTGCGCACCAGCGCATTAAACGATCAGATCGCCTGGCTGCGTGACAATGGCTATAAACCGGTTTCCGCGCAGCAGGTGCTGGATGCGCACGACGGTAAAATCACGCTGCCGGAAAAGGCGGTCATGCTGACCTTTGACGATGGCTACAGCAGCTTCTACACCCGCGTCTGGCCGATCCTCAAAGCCTACAACTGGCCTGCGGTCTGGGCCCCGGTGGGCAGCTGGGTGGATACACCTGCCAACCAGCCAATCGACTTCGGCGGCTTAAAAACGGCGCGTGACAAGTTCGCGACCTGGCAGATGGTCAAGGAGATGGGCGAGTCACCGCTGGTTGAGGTGGGGGCACACACCTGGGCGTCCCACTATGGCATCCAGGCGAACCCGCAGGGTAGCAAGGAGCCAGCCATTGCCAACCGTGGCTACATCAAAGCCACCGGCAAGTATGAAACCGACGAGGAGTATGAGGCGCGTATCAACAAGGACCTCGATCTGGTGACCAATAAAATCACCGAGGTCACCGGTAAAGCGCCACGCGCGTGGGTCTGGCCCTACGGAGCGGCAAACGGTACGTCGCTGAAGCTGATCCATCAGCACGGCTATCGCATGGCCTTTACCCTCAACCAGGGTCTGGCTAACGCGGCGAACCTGGAGGATATCCCGCGCATCCTGATCACCAACAACCCGTCGCTGAAAACCTTTGCCAGCCAGGTTGCCCAGGTGCGTGAGAAGCAGAATATGCGCGTGATGCATATCGATCTCGACTACGTCTATGACAAGGATCCGGCGCAGCAGCGACGCAACATCGACATGCTGATCCAGCGTGTGTACGACATGAAGATCTCCCATGTCTTCCTGCAGGCGTACGCCGATCCCGAGGGCGACGGCAACATCCGCGAGCTCTACTTCCCGAACCGCTGGCTGCCGATGCGCGCCGATCTGTTCAACTTTATCGCCTGGCAGCTACAGAGCCGCGGCGGGGTGAACGTCTATGCCTGGATGCCGGTACTGGCTTTCCAGATGGACGATCCGCTCCCACGCGTCACGGCCTGGAACCCGGATACCAAGCGCAGCGCGGTGGAGCGCAAGCAGTACGTGCGCCTGTCGCCGTGGAACCCGGAGGCCCGCAAGCGTATCACCGACATCTATGAAGATCTGGCGAAAGGGGCCGCCTTCAACGGCGTGCTGTTCCACGATGACGCCTTCCTGAGCGATTTCGAGGATGCCTCGCCGGATGCGCTGCGCGCTTACAAGGCAGCAGGTTTCCCGGGCAGCATCGAGGAGATCCGCAGCAATCCAGAGACCTTTAAACGCTGGACGCGCTTCAAGAGTAAGACGCTGATCGACTTTACCCGCGATCTCACCGCGTCGGTACGCGCCATTCGTGGGCCGCAGGTGCAAACCGCCCGCAACATCTACGCGCCGCCGATCATGGAGCCAGAGAGCGAAGCGTGGTTCGCACAGAACCTCGACGATTTCCTGGCTACCTACGACTGGACTGCGCCGATGGCCATGCCGTGGATGGAGGGCGTGCCGGAGGGCGAGGACAAAGCCTGGCTGGACAGAATGGTGAAAATTGTGGGCCAGCGCCCCGGTGCGCTAGATAAAACCGTCTTTGAACTGCAGGCGCAGGACTGGCGTGCTGACGCGAAAGAGAAAGACATCAGTGGCAAACAGATGACCGAGTGGATGCGCCAGCTCAAGTTGAGCGGTGCGGACAGCTACGGCTACTACCCTGACGATTTCCTTAACGATCAACCCGAGATGTCTGAGATCCGCTCTGCCTTCTCATCATACTGGTATCCGCAAAAATGACCGATCGCATTGTAGCGTTTCTCATACTGTGCCTGATGTTCAGCTTCCCGCTGGGGGTCGCGGCGATTTTCACCGGCGATATGATCCTGAACTTCGTCTTCTTCTGGCCGCTGTTTATGTCCGCGTTATGGATCAGCGGCGGGCTCTACTTCTGGTTCCATCGGGAGCGTCACTGGCCCTGGGGGCCAAACACGCCGCCGCCGCAGCTGGAGGGGAACCCGCTCATTTCCATCCTGATCCCTTGCTATAACGAGGGGCTGAACGCGCGGGAGACCATTGAGGCGGCGCTGGCCCAGCGCTATGAAAATATCGAGGTGATCGCCATCAACGACGGCTCAAAGGACAACACCGGCGAGGTGCTGGATCAGCTGGCGATTGAGTATCCGCGTCTGCGGGTGATCCATCTGGCGGAGAACCAGGGCAAAGCGGTGGCGTTGCAGACCGGCGCGGCCTCGGCGCGGAGCGATTTCCTGGTCTGTATCGATGGTGATGCATTGCTGGATCGCGACGCGGCGGCCTACCTGGTGGCACCGCTGCTGCAATACCCTCGCGTCGGTGCAGTCACCGGCAACCCGCGGATCCGCACCCGCTCTACGCTGGTGGGCCGCGTGCAGGTTGGCGAGTTCTCCTCAATCATCGGCCTGATCAAGCGCACCCAGCGCGTCTACGGTCAGGTGTTCACCGTCTCCGGCGTAATTGCTGCCTTCCGCCGTCGCGCGCTGTCGGAAGTGGGCTACTGGAGCCCGGATATGATCACGGAAGATATCGACATCAGCTGGAAGCTGCAGCTGCGTCACTGGACCGTATTCTACGAGCCGCGTGCGCTCTGCTGGATCCTGATGCCGGAGACCATGAAAGGTCTGTGGAAGCAGCGCCTGCGCTGGGCCCAGGGCGGGGCAGAGGTGTTTATCGTCAACATGCGCCGCCTGTGGGCCTGGGAGTATCGCCGCATGTGGCCGCTATTCCTGGAGTTTTGCCTCTCGACCGCCTGGGCGTTTGCCTATGCGGTAACGATCCTGCTGTTCCTCGTTGGGCTGGTTTTCCCCATGCCCAGTTCTCTCCATGTACAACATCTGTTCCCACCGGCTTTTACCGGGCTCATGCTCGGCGTGGTTTGTCTCCTGCAGTTTTTGGTGAGTTTGATTATTGAACGACGCTATGAGCATGGTATCGGCGCGTCGCTTTTCTGGATCATTTGGTTCCCGGTGGTTTATTGGATGTTGAGTTTGTTCACAACGTTGGTCGCCTTCCCCAAAGTGATGCTGATGCGCAAGCGCAGCAGAGCGCGCTGGGTAAGTCCTGACCGTGGTATAGGAAGAAATGATCCATGAAACAACCGCTGATTTTTACTGAACTGCGTATTATGCCGCGTATTTTTGACGTGGCCCTGACCCTGATTGCCTGGCTGGGGTTCTCTTACCTCGTCTATGCAGGACTGATCAACGCGCTGGCCAACGCGCCGTTTATTGGCTTTGGCCCGCTCTTTTCTACCGTCAATACGGTGACGTTCTACCTGATGGTCGCCCTGATCAACGCGGCGGTGCTGATTGGCTGGGCCAAATATAACCAGATCCGCTTCCGCGTCGAGCGCCGCAAGCGTCGTCCGGGACTGGGTCGCGATGAACTGGCAGCCAGCTTCCGCATCGCCCCGGCGCTGGTGCAGGATCTGAGCAACGGCCGTGTGCTGACCGTGTTTCACTACGATACCGGTGCGATCAGCCGCGCGGAGGTAGACAAAGGCCTTATCGCCAGCGTTGCCTAACGCCGTTTAGCGCCTTGCCCAGAACGCGGGAGAGCGACCTGGGCAAGGTACTTCATCATAAGTTCGCAGACAGCGTGGCGGTATTTGCTTATAATAGTATTCTATTTGAGCTGCTCAGGAGATACCGTATGGATAGCGTTAAAAACGGGAATGTACCCTACAAGAAACCTTCGCGTGAACAGCTTACTCGGACCGTCGTGACGTCAACGGCCATCGAAACAGGGCAATCATCGCAGTCTATTGAAGCTTCCTTAAAAATCCAGCGTAAGAAGTTTGCCCATCTACGTTTAGCCATCTAATCCTCTAGCGCCTTTATAACCCATTGCGCCATTGGGTTATAGTTCATCACCATACCAGCATGAATAGCAGCAATATAGCGCGCTTTATTATGCTCCCAGCTTTGATAATTCAACGGTTTACGCCCGCCCTGAACGGCCATCACATCGGCCAGCAGCCGTGCCAAACGGCCATTACCTTCACGGAATGGATGGATAAGTATTAATTCTACATGTACAACAGCGATGGCCTCTGCAAGATGAGCGATATCCATTCCATGGCATGGTGTATATGTCGCGAGGTAATTTTTATCGAAGCTGCTTATCAATTTTTGTAACTGAGCTGCGGGAGCAAACATAAATCCTCCCTTACTAATGTTTACCGCTCTTATCTGCCCAGCCCATTCATATATATTTCCTAACCAAATGCGATGCCAGTGCTTTATCATAGAGAAAGATATTTTACCGGTTGGGAATTTCTCTTCAAAAACAGTTTGATAGAGCTTCTCTAATAGTACCAATTCTGCGCCATCCATCTCTTTAGCACAGGTGATACCTAACTTATTTTGTAAAACCAGCTCGTCGGACCCACTGGCATACTTTCCTTCGCTATGTGAAACGCTGTATCGGCTCATCGCAAAATCCCTTTGTCATGTTCGTTCTGTGCCGTACATCATTCCATTCTCTACTGTCTGGCGGCATGATCGGCGTCAAACCTACCAAAACTGCACTTCTCGGTTATATTGTTTAAAACCAGAGAGGGCGTCTATGAAATTTCCCGGTGTACCTGCTAATGAAAAAGAGCGCTTAAAATCGCTCTATATGATGGATTTACTTGATAAAAAAGACGATGAGCGGCTGCAACGCCTTACCCGGCTGGCAAAAGCGACCTTTAACGTGCCCATTGCGCTGATCACCCTGTTGGACCGGGATCGGCAGTGGATGATCTCCTGCGAGGGGTTCAATATGCGGCAATCCTCGCGCAACGTCTCCTTCTGCGCCCACGCGATCCTGCTGCAGGGCATTATGATCGTTAAAGATGCGCTGAAAGACGACCGCTTCGACAATAACCCGCTCGTACACGATGAACCCTTTGTGCGTTTCTATGCGGGCTGTCCGGTGCGCCTGCCCGATGGATCGATCGCCGGGACCATCTGCCTGCTGGATAATAAGCCACGGGAGTTCAGCTCCGACGATATTAATCTCCTGCTCGATTTAGGCGCGATTGTGGAAGATGAGCTGGTGATTATCGGCATGGCGATGACCGATAAGCTGACCGAGCTGCCTAACCGCCGTGGTTTTTTCCAGATTGGCGATAAACGCTTTGTCGAGCTCACCCGGGACGCAACGCCGTTTACGCTGCTCTATTTCGTGGTCGAAGACTTGCACTCTCTTAATGATATTTGGGGGCATGCTGAGGGAGATAATGCTCTACGTGCCTTCGCCAAATGTCTTAATAGCTGCATGAAAAGTGGCGACGTCTGCGGGCGCGTGGACAGTAGCGCTTTTGCCGTGCTGCTGGCGCATAATGGACAGAATGATGCCGACGCGTTTTTATTCAATCTGCAAACTAAAATAGATGACTGGTATAGTCATGTAGGTAAGAAATATCCGTTAAATTACGCCTACGGCATGCTGGAAAATAGCACGGAAAAATATGACGATCTCGTGGATATGCTAAAGGATGCCGATACGGTGATGTATTCTGAGAAGCGCAAGGGGCGTTAATTGAGAGAGGGTGGAGGGGGCAATAAAAAAGCCCCCGTAGGGGCCCTTCTATTAATGAGGCACTTCAGAGACCTTCTGAACTTCGGACTGGTTTATCTGCTGCTTAACGCCGTTGGCATCTTTATAGCCTAACAGGCCTGCATCGGTCTGCTCAGGTTTGCCATCGGTGATGATGGTCCGGCCATCGTTGGTATGAATCGCATAGCTGGTACGGGTACAACCAGACAGGGCCGCTGCGCCAAGTAAAATTGCAACAGGTAAAACGATCGCTTTTTTCATTAGACTCTCCTGATTGTCAGTTGAATATTAAAGACCTCATCAAAACGTGATTAAAATCGAAGCCTTGGAAATAAGTGTAGAAGATTTTTTTAATTCTACAACTTTCTCATGAGTTCAGGTGACCTGCCAATAAAGGGGGGTGCCATAAACCTCGACAAAATAATCGATAACCGCACGTACTGTTAAAGGCGGATGTCGGGTGTTGGGATAAATCACGGCAATATGCTGCGGCCCGGCATTAATTGTAGGGTGATAGTCAGCTAATAGCTCAACTAATGTTCCCTGCCGCAGGCAGCTGCCCACCATCCAGTCCGGAAATAACACAATTCCCATGCCGCCCAGCGCAGCGGTAAGCAGCGTCTCAGCATTATTTGAGCTGAGGTGGGCCGCTACCGGGTAGTGCACCCACTCGCTGCCCTCGGCGTTAAATAGCCAGCGGTTAGGGCCGGAGGAGCCACTGTAGACCAGGCAGCGATGCTGATTCAGTTCCGCTGGCGTCTGCGGCACGCCGTGTTTTGCTACGTAGTCCGGTGACGCGGCCAGGTAGTAGCGCTGGGTGCCTAAAATACGCGCATGAAAAGAGGAGTCGGTTAGGGTGCCAATGCGAAAGATCAGATCGGCAGCGTCGCGATGGGGATCGATATAGTCGTCGGTCTGGTTCAGCTCAATCTGTAGCTGCGGATAGCGCGCCACCAGGTCGCTGAGCCAGGGAGCGATATGGTGCTGACCAAAGAACACCGGGGCATTGATACGCACCAGCCCGGCGGGCACGGCGGCGCGGTTTTGCAGCTCCGTCTGCGCGCTGTGCATGTTTTCCAGCATGGCGCGAGCGTGCACCATAAACAGATGACCCGCTTCGGTAGGGATCACCGCCCGGGTATTGCGATAGAAAAGCTGCTGCCCCAGCACGTTCTCCAGCTGGATCACAGTGCGAGAGATCATCGAGGCGGAGACGCCCTCCCGGCGCGCCACTGCTGAAAAACTCTGTTTATCGTAGACGGCAACAAAAAAGCGCAGCGCGCGCAGAGTGATCGAGCCTGTATCGTTCATTAGTGCAGAACCTGCAAAGGTGTTTCCCGCATTATAGCGTTTTTTAATATTGAAGGTTGCTTTAGGCTGCTGCGCTTCTGTTCTTAAGGGAGACGTAGTCATGCAATTCTTACTGATTTTACTGGTGATCGTGGGCGGCATGGGGCTGTCGGTAGAGGCTGGCATTCTCGGCCCGCTGGGGGGCGAGGTAGGGCACCTGTGGGCCACCTTTAGCATCTTTGGCGTCGGGGCCGCGCTCACCTTCCTGCTGATGCTCTTCTTCAGCCCGCGCACCAGCCCCTCCTTTTTCAGCCAGCCCGGCTGGCAGCTGCTCGGCGGTGTGCTCGGCCCGGTTTACGTGGTGATCCTCACCTTGGCCGCGCCGATTGTTGGGGTAGCCATGTGCATGATCGGCATCCTGGCCGGACAGGTGTTTAAAAGCCTGGTGATCGATCACTTTGGACTGTTTGGGACCGGGCGCAGACAAATTGATGCAAAGCGCCTGTGGGCACTGGTTTTCATCATCGCCGCACTGGCGCTGGTGGCAAAAGGATAACGAACAATGATCCTACTGATGATTATTCTCTCCGTAGTGGGCGGCGCACTGTTAAGCGTGCAGGCCGCGATCAACGGCCAGCTGGGCAGCAAGGTAGGCGTGTTTCGCAGCGCGTTTCTCACCTTCTCGGTAGGAGCGCTGATTACCGCCCTGCTGATCTTCTTCTTCGAGACAAAGCATGCGGTCACCCTGCTGGAGGTGCCGAAGTGGCAGCTGCTCGGCGCGCTGCTGGGCGTACCCTATATCGTGATTATGGTGCTGGCGGTGCAGCGTATCGGCACGGCGGTGGCCACCGTGGCGGTGATCTTCGGCCAGCTGGCGATGAGCATGCTGATCGATAACTTTGGCTGGCTGCATAACGAGGCGATCCCCTTCTCCGCTACCCGACTGGGGGCAGTAGTCTGCCTTGGAATTGCCCTCTGGTTTATCTACTCCGGCAGTAAAAGCCAGGCGGAAGAGTAGGATCCGGCCGTATTGCACCATCACATAGCACTGCCCAATTTTGGGGCGCACTTTTCGCCTGCTGCGCTCGCAGCAGGCACCGTTTGCGGGCGTTAGCGCCTGGCATAGCTTTTGCACTGTTCTATCCAGAAGGCAGCGCAACACAACGTATCTGTACAAAATGGCTGGCTAGGGTTCCGGTTCATCGCTGATGAATGCTGGTCCGAGAGCTGGCGACCTCTCTGAGGTTACACGGCGGGACAAAAGCCCGGGAGACAGCAGCACCAGAGGGTGTCGCGCTGCTCCCTGTTTTTGTGCCAACCCGAGGTCAGATAATGAAAAAACGTTCCTTTCTCCGCACGCTTGCTCTGTCGCTGGCCCTGCTTACCAGCGTTCCCTCATTCGCGGCGGCTAAAAAAGAGTTCAACGTCTGCTGGACCATCTACGCGGGCTGGATGCCGTGGGGCACCATCAGCAGCGAGAAGATCATCGACAAATGGGCGAGTAAGTACGGCATCAAAATCAACGTCGTCCAGCTCAATGACTATATCGAATCCATTAACCAGTATACCGCCGGTCAGTTTGACGGCTGCACCATGACCAATATGGATGCGCTGACCATTCCGGCCGCAGGCGGGGTCGATACCACGGCGCTGGTCCTCGGCAGCTACTCCGAAGGCAACGACGGCGTGGTGCTTAAGGGCGAACGCAAAAAGCTCGCCGACCTGAAAGGGATGAAAATCTACCTGCCGGAGCTGTCTGTCTCCCACTATCTGCTGGTGCGCGGTCTGGAGAAGGCCGGGTTGCAGGAGCGTGACGTGACGGTGGTGAACACCTCCGATGCTGACATCGTCTCTGCGTTCGCCACCGATGACGTCCAGGCGGCGGTGGCGTGGAACCCGCAGCTCTCCACCATCAAGGCGACGCCGAAAACCACCGAAGTATTTAGCTCTACCGCCGTACCGGGCGAGCTGATCGACATGATGGTGGTCAATACCGAAACGCTGAAGGATAACCCGGCGCTGGGCAAGGCGTTGACCGGAGCATGGTACGAAATGATGGGCCTGATGAAAGCCCAGGATGCGAAGGCGCTGAACGCCATGGCGGCAGCCTCCGGCACCGATCTGGCGGGCTACCAGGCGCAGCTAAAAACCACCCATCTCTTCTATACCCCGGCGGATAACCTCGCTTTCACTACTTCGAGCGATCTGGCGAAAACCATGCAGCGCGTAGCGCAGTTCTCCTTCGACAAGGGGCTACTGGGTGATGGGGCGCAGAGCGCGGACTTTATCGGCATGGCCTTCCCAGGCAACGTGACCCAGGGCGATGCGGGCAACGTCAAGCTGCGCTTTGACGACAGCTTCGTGAAGCTGGCCGCCGACGGCAAACTTTAAGACTAACGGAGCCTGTGCATGCGACAAATTAACCGCCACCCACAGCCTGGTATGCGCCTTATGCTGGTGCTGCTGCCGTTTGTCCTGTTGCTGGCGGCCTACTTTCTTGGCTCCGCGGTACGCCTTGAGGCCAACCCGCACGACAAGCTGCTGCCGGGCCTCGACGGCATGCTGGCCGCCATTGATCGGATGGCTTTCACGCCGGACAGGCGCAGCGGCGACTACCTCTTCTGGCTGGATACCCTGGTGAGCCTGGCGCGCCTGCTCACCGGGCTGGTTATCGCCTCGCTGATCGGGCTGTGCATCGGCATCACCGCCGGGGTCTTCCCAATGTGGCGGGCATCGCTGTCGCCCCTGATGACCGTGCTGTCGATGATCCCACCCCTGGCGATCCTACCGGTGCTGTTTATTGTCTTCGGTCTTGATGAACTGTCCAAGATCATGCTGATCGTTATCGGCATTACGCCGATGCTGGCCCGCGATCTTGAGCACCGGGCGCGGGAGATCCCGCAGGAGATCCTGATTAAGGCCCAGACGCTGGGGGCCAGCAGCTGGACGCTGGTCCTGCGCGTCGTACTGCCGCAGCTGCTGTCGCGCCTGCTTACCTCTCTGCGGCTGCTGCTCGGATCTGCGTGGCTGTTCCTGATCTCCGCCGAGGCGATCTCCTCCACCGCCGGGCTGGGCTACCGCATCTTTCTGGTCCGCCGCTATATGGCAATGGACGTCATCATTCCGTACGTCGTCTGGATCACCCTGCTGGCCTGGCTGATGGATCTGGCGCTGCGGGCGCTGCACAGAACCTGTTTTCCCTGGGCGGAAGGAGGGAAGGCATGAGCTTTATCGATATCAACAACATCTGGCAAGAGTACGGCAACCACGTGGTGCTGGAGCGGGTCAACCTGCAAATCCAGCAGGGGGAGTTTTGCTCCATGGTCGGGGCATCGGGCTGCGGCAAATCAACCTTCCTGCGCCTGCTGCTGGGCCAGGAGCGCCCCACCCGGGGCAGCATTACCCTTGACGGCCAGCCGCTGGCGGCGGAGCCGGATCGCAGCCGTGGCGTAGTGTTTCAGCGCTACTCGGTGTTTCCGCACCTTAACGTGCTGGATAACGTCGCTATCGGCCTCGAACTGCCGACCAGTCCGCTGCTAGGCCGCCTGTTCGGCAGCCGTAAAAAAGCGGCCCGCGAACAGGCGGCGCAGATGCTGGAGAAGGTCGGTCTTGGTCATGCCCTGACTAAGTATCCAGCCCAGCTCTCGGGCGGGATGCAGCAGCGGTTAGCCATCGCCCAGGCCTTCATTATGCAGCCGCGGGTGCTGCTGCTGGATGAACCGTTTGGCGCGCTCGATCCGGGCATCCGCAAGGACATGCACGCTCTGCTGCTTCAGCTGTGGAGCGAAACCCGGATGACCGTTTTTATGGTCACTCACGATCTCTCCGAGGGGTTCAACCTCGGCACGCGCTTGCTGGTTTTCGACAAGGTGCGCATCGACCCCCACGAGCCGAACGCTTACGGGGCGCGGATCACGTACGACATCCCGCTGAACGAGGCGCGCATGGCGGAGGTCATGACCCCGCCGCCCGCTAACGTCATTTCTTTAAGGAGCTAATTCGATGACGCACTCTCTGCATACCGCAACCGCCATTCGCGAGGAGACCGTTCCCGGCGGCGGTCACGCCTCTTTTATTCTCAAGCGTGGGCAGATCCTGCGCCTCACCGACAGCGAGGGCGGGGCGAACGTCAGCATGATGATGCTCAACGCTCACGAGAAGAGCGAGCGTCTGAACCTGCCGGATACTCTCAAGGGCCAGCACACCGCCAGGCTCACCGCCGGGCACTGCTTCTACTCCGACATGGGGCGCGTGCTGGCGGGCATCGTGGCGGATACCTGCGGCTGGCACGATCCCTTTGGCGGGGTGCTGAACGCCGAGGAGACCGCCGAGAAGTATGGTCAGGGCCGTTATCAGGAGCTGCGCAACGGCTTCTACCGCAACGGCATGGATAACCTGCTGGTGGAGATGGGCAAATGGGATCTCAATCTTGAGGATCTGCTGATGGTGGTGAACTTCTTCAGCAAGGTCAGCGTTGACGAGCAGGGGGCCTTTACCTTCCACAGCGGCTTCTCAACGCCGGGAAGCTATGTCGAGCTGTATGCCCCGATGGACACTCTAATCGTCCTGACCGCGCTGCCACACCCGATGGATCCGCAGCCCGAGTACGCCCCGCGTCCGGTGGCGCTGGGCTGGTTCGAGGCCACCGACAACGAGGCCGCCGTTAATGCCCTGCTGACCCGTCCCGAAAACGGTCGCGCTTTTACCAACACCCAGCTGTTTGCCCTGTAAGGAGCCGAAAAATGTCTCTTGTTGAAAGCCAAAAACATCCGGCAGAAGCGGTGTTCCGCCATACCATTCCGGCGGGTGAGCACTACCTGTTTGAAGTGAAGAAGGGGCAGACCCTGCGCCTGCACGATCTCGAAGGCAACCAGGCCATCGATACCCTGTTCTATAACGCCGATAACCCGCGCGAGCGCTACGATCCCCAGCGCACCCTACGTCGCCAGAACAACGCCTACCTGACCACCGGGAGCGTGCTGTGGTCGGGGCTGGGCAATCCGCTGCTGACCATCGTGGCCGATACCTGTGGCCGCCACGACACCCTCGGCGGAGCTTGCGCCCAGGAGAGCAACACCGTGCGCTATTCGCTCGACAAGCGCTACATGCACAGCTGCCGGGATAACTTTCTCTGCGCCTGCCTGCACGATGGCCGTCTGCACAAGCGCGATATCGGGGCCAACATCAACTTCTTTATGAACGTGCCGGTAACGCCGGAGGGTGGGCTGACCTTTGAAGACGGCATCTCCGCTGCGGGTAAGTACGTTGAGCTGCGCGCGGAGTGCAACGTCATCGTGCTGATCTCCAACTGTCCGCAGCTTAACAACCCGTGCAACGGCTGGAATCCGACCCCTGCGGAGGTGCTGGTATGGAACTGAGCCGCCTGCGCCTCATGCTCTACCGCCTGTTTACGGTAAGGGCCAATCGCCTGACGCTTGACAATAAGCCGCAGAAATAACTGCCTTTTCCCCCTGGACGACCAGGCGGCGAGATTATTCCCGGCGGGACGACCCGCCACGGTTCGGGTCTGGATCATGTTTACTAAATTACTCATTGCTAACCGGGGCGCTATCGCCTGCCGTATCCTGCGCACCCTGCGGGAGATGAACGTGAAAGGGGTGGCGGTCTGGTCGGAGTCCGACGCCAGCAGCCTGCATATTCGCGAAGCCGACGAGGCGATCAGCCTGGGCGAAGGCCCGGCGGCGCAAACCTACCTGCAGGTGGAAAAGATCCTCGCCGCTGCCCAAGAGAGCGGGGCGCAGGCTATCCATCCCGGCTACGGCTTCCTGTCGGAAAATGCCGCCTTTGCCGACGCGTGCGAGGCCGCCGGGATCGCCTTCGTTGGCCCAACCCCCGAGCAGCTGCGCATCTTTGGCCTGAAACATACCGCTCGCGCGCTGGCGAAAAGCCACGGCGTGCCGCTGCTGGAGGGCACCGAGCTGCTGGCCGACGTCGCGGAAGCGCTGGTCGCGGCAGAAAGCGTCGGCTACCCGGTGATGCTCAAGAGCACGGCGGGCGGCGGCGGGATCGGAATGCGCGTCTGCTACAGCCCGGCAGAGCTGGCGGAGGCCTTCGATGCGGTGCAGCGGCTGGGGAAAAATAACTTCAGCGATGCGGGCGTTTTTATTGAGAAGTACATTGAGCGCGCCCGCCATCTGGAAGTACAGATCTTTGGTGACGGTGAAGGAGAGGTGATTGCGCTCGGCGTACGCGACTGCTCGGTGCAGCGGCGTAACCAGAAGGTGCTGGAGGAGACCCCCGCCACGGCGCTGCCTGAGGGAATGGCCGAGGCGCTCTGCCAGGCGGCTATCGAACTGGGCAAGGCGGTGAGCTACCGCAGCGCCGGCACGGTGGAGTTTGTTTACGACAGTAGCGCGCAGCAGTTCTACTTCCTGGAGGTCAACACCCGGTTGCAGGTCGAGCACGGTGTCACCGAGCAGGTGTGGGGCGTGGATCTGGTTCAGATGATGATCGCCCTGGCGGCAGGGGATCTGCCGCCGCTGGCCGAGATCGCGGCTGGCTTAAGCCCGTGCGGGCATGCGATCCAGGCCCGCGTCTATGCCGAGGACCCGGGCCGTGAGTTCCAGCCCTCGCCGGGCCTGCTGACCAACGTGAATTTTCCGCAGCAGGATCGCACCACGCTGCGGATCGACACCTGGGTAGAGTCCGGCTGCGAAGTACCGCCGTTCTTCGATCCGTTGCTGGCTAAGATCATTACCTACGCCGCTACCCGCGACGAAGCCATCGATCGGCTGGACAGCGCGCTGGAAGAGACGCGCCTCTATGGCGTAGAGACTAACCGCCAGTACCTGCGGCAGATTCTGCGCGACGCGCCCTTTGCCAGCGGCCAGCCGTGGACCCGCTGCCTTGAGAACCTGAGCTATCAGGCGGCGACGCTGGAGGTGGTCAGCGCCGGGACGCAAACTACGGTGCAGGACTATCCGGGACGGCAGGGGTACTGGGCGGTGGGCGTCCCGCCATCCGGGCCGATGGACGATCGCGCTCTGCGCCTTGGCAACCGTCTGTTAGGCAATGCCGACGATGCGGCAGGGCTGGAGATCACCGTCAGCGGCCCAACCCTGAAGTTTAATACCGATGCGGTGGCGGTCGTCACCGGCGCAGCGATAAGCGTCGAACTGGACGGCCAGCCGCAGGCAATGAACTGTACTTTCTTCATTCGGGCGGGCACCACGTTAACCCTGGGAGATACCCTGGAGGCGGGCGTGCGCAGCTACCTCTGCCTGCGCGGCGGTCTCGACGTGCCGGACTATTTAGGCAGCAAGAGCACCTTTACCCTCGGCCAGTTTGGCGGCCACGCCGGGCGCGCTCTGCGCACCGGAGACGTGCTGCACCTTGCGCCGTTAACCGATACCCGCTGCGGCGCGGCCCTGCCTGCGGCGCTGCATACGTCCCTCGGGACGGTACGCGAGCTGCGGGTGATCTACGGCCCGCACGGCGCGCCGGAGTACTTTACGCCCGAGTGGATCCCGACCTTTTTTGCCACCGAATGGGAGGTGCACTTCAACTCCAGCCGCACCGGCGTGCGCCTGATTGGCCCGAAACCGGAGTGGGCGCGCGACAGCGGCGGCGAGGCGGGTCTGCATCCCTCAAACATTCATGACAACCCCTATGCCATCGGCGCGGTGGACTTTACCGGCGATATGCCGGTGATCCTCGGCCCGGATGGCCCAAGCCTCGGCGGCTTTGTCTGCCCGGTGACGGTCATCGAGGCGGATCTTTGGCAGCTCGGCCAGCTTAACGCCGGGGATCGGGTGCGCTTCGTACCGGTGGACATCGACACCGCCCGCCTGCTGGCGCAGGGGCGCAGCCAGGAGCTGGCGAGCCTGCAACCGGTGGCAATCAACTGGCAGATGCAGCCGCTCACCTCGCCGGTGGTGATGGAGACCGGCGCGGCAGACAAGCGGCTGGTGGCGCGCCTCTCGGGTGATACCCATCTGCTGCTGGAGATTGGCGATGCCGAGCTGGATCTGGTTCTGCGCTTTCGCGGCCACGCGTTGATGCAGGCCCTGGAGGCGCTGGCCCTTGACGGGGTGATTGACCTGACGCCGGGCATCCGCTCGCTACAGGTGCACTATCAGCCGGAGGCGTTGACGCTGTCGCACCTGCTGGCGATCGTACGCGAAGTGTGGCACTCGGTATGTCAGCAGGAGGATCTGCAGGTGCCGTCGCGTGTGGTCTGGCTGCCGCTGTCGTGGGACGATCCGGCCTGCCAGAAAGCCATCGACAAGTACATGACCACCGTGCGCCGGGATGCGCCCTGGTGTCCAAGCAACCTGGAGTTTATCCGCCGCATCAACGATCTCGACAACATTGACGAGGTTTATCGCACGGTGTTTGACGCCAGCTATCTGGTGATGGGGTTGGGGGATGTCTATCTCGGCGCGCCGGTGGCGACGCCGCTCGATCCGCGTCACCGGCTGGTGACCACCAAATATAACCCGGCGCGCACCTGGACGGCGGAGAACTCGGTTGGGATTGGCGGGGCGTATCTCTGCGTCTACGGCATGGAGGGGCCGGGGGGGTATCAGTTCGTCGGACGCACGCTGCAGATGTGGAATCGCTATCATGCGGTCGAGGATTTTGGCGGCAAGCCGTGGCTGCTGCGCTTCTTCGACCAGATCCGTTTCTACCCGGTCTCTGCCGAAGAGCTGCTGACCATTCGCCGCGATTTCCCGCTCGGACGTTATCCGCTGCGCATTGAGCAGAGCACGCTGCGGCTGGCAGAGTACCAGCAGTTTCTGACCGAGGAGGCGACCAGCATTGATGCCTTCCGCCACCATCAGCAGGCGGCGTTTAATGCTGAAAGAGAGCGCTGGGTGGCCTCTGGTCAGGCGCACTTTGACAGTAATGACGCTATGCCGGAGGTGGGTGACGATGCGCCGCTCCAGGCGGGTCAGCGTGGCATCGACAGCCCTATTGCCGGTAATCTCTGGCAGGTGCTGGTCAAGCCGGGCGACAGGGTCAAGGAGGGGGACGTAATGGTGATCCTGGAGTCAATGAAGATGGAGATCCCGTTGCGGGCCACCTGCGATGGCATCGTGGATCAGGTTCGGGTGCAGCCGGGATCGTCGGTGCGGGCCGGGCAGTGCGTGGCGGTGGTTAACGCCGAGCGCGCCGTGGTTTAGCGCACGCGGGCGCTCTTCGGCGGGCTGGCCTTCAGCGGGGCGTTAACCGGCATCTCGTCGGCCCACTGGGTGGCTGAGGACATCATCTCAGCCACCATTCCGCGCGTCAGCCCCAGTCGGTAAGCATGCTGGCTGGCCTCCTCCCACTTCCGCTGCTCGTACAGCTCGGCCAGAGCAACAAACTGGTGCAGCAGACCCCGGTGCTGTTGCAGGGCCATGCGGACGTCCTGAGAAATCACTACCTGCCCAATCAGCTCCTCCAGCGGGATCTCGAATACGGCATCCAGCAACGAGAAGAGTCCCACCATGAACGCGTCGTTGGCCGAGACCCTGCCACGCAGGCGGGCCGCCGCCAGCTCGCAGAACTTGGCGCGGATCAGGCTTTGATAGTAGGTTTCATTGGTTTTAACGTCTTTCATCGAGCTGAGGCAGGTGACCAGCACAAAGCGCCGCAGCTCTTTGGCGCCCAGATAAACCACAATATCCTTCAGCGAGTGGCTGCGCGTCCCCTTAATGCCCCGGGTGTTATAGAGAATGTTCTGCGCATAGCGCATCACCTTATAGGAGAGGGCGACGTCGTGCTTGAGCAGATCCTCGATACGCTGCAAATTGGGCGCATCGGAATTCACCTCCTGAATCAAATTCAGAGAGACGATATGGTTCTGCACCAGCTTATTGCTTTTGTAGACCACCGGCTTGCTAAAGAAATAGCCTTGAAAAAGGGTAAAGCCGGCGTTTTTAAAGAGTTCGTATTCGTCGAAGGTTTCGATCTTTTCCGCCAGCAGCAGGGTATTTTTCAGCAGCGCCTCGCGACACAGCAGGTAGTCCTGAATTTCCGGCCAGCTATTTTCTCGAATATCGAATTTGATAATGCTGATGTAGGGAATAAAGATATCCCAGTCGCTGCTGAGGGAAAAATCATCCAGCGCAACGCGAAACCCTTGCTGATGCAGTCTTTTAATAGTGGCGAGTAGGGCCCCGGTCGGCTCGGCAGTTTCAAGGATCTCAATGACCACCCGATCTTTAGGCAGCGTTTCCGCCAGCCCCTGGAGCAGCAGTTCATAGGGAAAGTTAACAAATACCGTACCCGACTCTTTCTGGCCGTCGCTGGGCGCACCAAAGAATTGCTCTTCAATGAGCTGGGCGGTGGCGTGTTCAGGTGAAACGTTGGGGAAACGGTTAGCCATACTGTCCCGGAACAGGAGCTCGTAGCCAAAGGTCTGCAAATTTTCATCAAAAATCGCCTGTCTGGCGACAAAAGAAAACATTCTCTATCCTCACCCCAGCGCTTTAGCTTGTCACTATGCCGCGTAATGCGCGGGCTGACTAATACTTTTCACAAATTATCCCTTATTTGTAAAGTTTCGTCACAAAAAAAGTGTGTCTGTTTATCTTTTAAAAACAGTTGCTTGACAGGTGGGGTTATTTTTAGAACTAAGAGAAGGGCGGGAAAATAGAGCGCGCCGCTCAGGCCAGAGGCCCGAACGGCGCAGAAACTGCAGTTACGCGGTCTGCCAGGAAGATTTCACTTCTTCCGAGTTCTTGTTGAGAACCACGTTGTTACCGTCAACTTTTTCAACCCAGCTTAGAGGGATATAGTGGTGCACACCGCCAGAAGCCGAATCACTTTTTGCCAGTTTGATCTTGTCTTCGCCTTCGAGGTGGTCAACGGTGCCAACGTGGGTACCACAGCTGGCGATAACCTGAGCGTGTTCACGAATTTCACTTTTATTAACCATACATCCTCCTTTGTTGTGATGAAGTTTGAGTATAGTCGACGTTTTTAACTCTGCAGGGCAGAACAATCTGAACTCTTTGAGCCGCTCGTGCAGAAGATGTATTATAAATGCCTCTTTCTTCCCCCAGGAGCGTCTTCTATGGCTGGCCCTCGCATCGCCCGTGAAAAACTCACTATCCGCAGGATGATTGCCCTCTATCAGCGCGGCGCGCCCGCTGCCTCCACGGAAGAGGGGCACTACGATGCGCTCTTTGCCTATGCGGAAAAACGCCTGGATAAGTGCGTATTTGGTGAGGAGAAGCCGGCCTGTAAGCAGTGCCCGGTGCACTGCTACCAGCCGGCGAAGCGGGAAGAGATGAAGCAGATTATGCGCTGGGCCGGGCCGCGTATGCTGTGGCACCACCCGATCCTCACCGTGCGCCATCTGATTGACGATAAGCGCCCGGTGCCGCCGTTGCCCGAGAAGTATCAGCGCAAGAAATAATTTATCCCAACATCGTTTTATCAATGCCCAATCTTTTCATCCGTGAGAGCAGGGTGGTGCGCTTGAGGCCCAGACGCTGGGCGGCCCCTTTCGGCCCGGCGATGACGCCGTTGGTCTCCCGCAGCACCCGCAGGATCAGCTGCGTTTCCTCTTCACCGTCCTGGGCGACCGCTACCGGCGTGGTCGCGGCAACGGCAATCTCCGGCAGCGACAGCTGCAACACGCTGCCGCGCGTAAGTAGCACCGCCCGCTCAATCACGTTCTCCAGCTCGCGCACGTTGCCCGGCCACTCCATGCTGGAGAGGGTGCGCAGCGTTTCAGCAGGGATGCTGTCGATATTGCGTCCCAGCCGCCGGGCGATTTTAAAGGTGAAGGCCTTCACCAGCAGGGGGATATCCTCCGGACGCTCACGCAGGGGCGGGATATGGATCGGGAAGACGTTGAGCCGGTAGTAGAGATCGCTGCGGAACTCGCGATCCTGCACCATCTGCCGGAGATCCCGATTGGTAGCGGCGATCAGCCGGACGTCGGTCTGGATCAGCTTGTTGCTGCCGAGGCGCTCAAACTCCTGCTCCTGTAACACGCGCAGCAGCTTGGGCTGCAGCTCCAGCGGCATATCGCCTACCTCGTCCAGGAAGAGCGAGCTTTTATCCGCCAGCTCAAAGCGTCCGATGCGCTGGGCGCTGGCCCCGGTAAAGGCCCCCCGCTCGTGACCAAAGAGATCGCTCTCTAACAGGCCAGCAGGCATCGCCGCGCAGTTCATCTTGACCATCCGCCGCGTGTTGCGGCCGCTCAGGTTGTGGATCGCCCGGGCGATCAGCTCTTTGCCGGTACCGGTCTCGCCGAGGATCAGCACCGTGCTGTTGCTCTGGGCCACCATCTCCACCTGCTTGAGGACGCTGAACATCGCCTCGCTGCGGCCAATGATCTCCCCAAACTCACCCTCGACGTTGTTTAGCTGTTCGGTCAGGGCGAGGTTCTCATCCACCAGCCGCTCCTTGAGGCGCTGGATCTCCTGGTAGGCAAGGGCGTTGTCGACGGCAATCGCCACCCGCTCGGCAATCTGACGCAGCAGCTGCAAATTGGCGGTGGTGAAGACCTTCTCCTCACACTGGGCCAGCTTAAGCACGCCCAGCAGATTGTCGCCGGACATCAGCGGCAGCAGGCAGAGAGTCTGGATCTGGTTGCCCCAGGTCTCAAACAGCCGCCGCTCGTAGGGGGCTAGCCGGTCGCGCTCGTGCAGGTTGAGCAGCAGCATCTCTTTGCTCTTAAATACCCGCTCGGAGAGGGTGCCTGTCTCGTCAACCTCGCTCTGCTCGTGCAGGGGTGCACGCTCGTTGAGGTAGTGAGTGGAGTAGATGTTCAGCTTGCCCTTGCGGCTGCTGCGCAGCACGATGCTGATGGCGTCGATATCGAAATAGCGGTGGATCTCTTTGGCAATCTCGCCCACCAGCTCGTCCATATCAAGGCGGGAGAGCACCGCGTTGGTGATGGCAACCAGAATGCGAAAGTTGTCGCGCTCGCGACACAGGAGATCGTAGTCCGGGCCGCTGTCGACCCGGCTCTGGATCTGCTCCACCACCACGCCAACGATCTGGGTGAAGGTGTGCAGGCGCTCCATCTCCTGGGCGCTCCAGGGCCTGTCATCACGGCGGATAAACTCGCAGCCGCCGAAAATCTGCCCCTCTGCCGCCAGCGGCAGCAGTGCGTAGTGGCCAAAGGCGGGGTAGAGATGGCTTTCCGCAAGCTGCGGCCAGGCCGCGCTAAAATCCTGGTAGCTGCAGTGCAGAGCCTGCGGACGAGAAAGAATGCGGCGCACCGGGCCATGGGCCAGGGCGGTTTCATCCTCATACGCCACGGGCGTGCCGTCGGGGCCGGAGGCGTAGTAGCTGGCCCGGCGATCCCCGGCGCGCCAGAGAACAATTCCGGCGCGATCCGCCAGCGCCGCCTCCCTGACCAGCCCGGTCAGGGTCTGTGCCAGCGCGGCGAGATCCGGCTGCTGTAATAGAGTCCGGGTGACATCGAACAGCCCCTGCTGTCCGAGATCGCCCATCGGTGTATTCGACATTGTGCTAATCCAGAAAGGCACCGAACGGGGTGCCAAAAGCCTAATCGTTTTTTATCTTGCCTGCAAAATGCCTTAGCAAATGCGCGGCAGGGGTTCAGAGTGGGGTAGATCCAGGGTGCGCTTCACGCCGTAAAGACCACTCAGCCGTACCCCTTTACGGGCCACGACCTCACCAATAATTGCCGCATCACCACCCAGCGGATGCTGGCGCAGTCGTTCAACCGCAGCTTCGGCGGCCTGACGCTCGGCGACAATCACCAGCTTGCCCTCGTTGGCAAAGTTGAGGGCGTCAAGGCCCAGCAGCTCGCATACGCCACGTACGGCGGGCTTCACCGGCAGGCTGGCCTCGTTAAGCTCAATGCCGCAGCCGCTGCTGGCGGCAAACTCATGCACCACCGCGTTAACCCCGCCGCGCGTGGCGTCACGCAGGGCCTTAATGCCGTTAATCGCGCGTAGGGACTGGATCAGCGGCGTGAGTACCGCACAGTCGCTCACCAGTTCGCCGTCCAGCCCAAGCTGCTCGCGCAGGTTGAGAATGGTCGCCCCGTGGCAGCCCAGCGTGCCGCTCACCAGCACGACGTCTCCCGGCTGCAGCGTCTGCGCGCGCCAGTTCAGGCCGGTGGGGATCGCGCCAATGCCTGCGGTGTTAATAAACAGCTTATCCGCCGCCCCGCGCTGCACCACCTTGGTGTCGCCAGTGACGATGGCGATATCTGCCGCCTTCGCCGTGGCCGCCATGCTGTTGACCACCGCCTGCAGGGTCGTCATCGGCAGCCCCTCCTCGAGGATAAAGCCGCAGGAGAGATAGCGCGGGATCGCACCGCTGACCGCAATATCGTTAGCGGTGCCGCACACCGCCAGCTTGCCGATATCGCCCCCTGGAAAGAAGAGCGGATCGATCACATAGCTGTCGGTGGAGAAGGCCAGCCGATCGCCGCCTGCCGCCAGGTCAGTCAGATCGAGACGGGCCTGATCCTCCTGCTCCGCCAGCCAGGGGTTATCAAAGGCCTGCATGAACAGGGCGTTAATCAGCTGCTGCATCGCCTGGCCTCCGCTGCCGTGGGCCATTTGCACCGTACTCATACTTCACACTCCTGGGCGCGATAGTGATACCAGGCGGCGCACGCCCCTTCAGAAGAGACCATCAGCGCGCCGAAGGCGGTTTGTGGATTGCAGGTTTGACCAAACAGCGGGCACTGGTGCGGCTTACAGCGACCTGTCAGTACCTCGCCGCAGCGGGCGCGCGGATCGTCGTAGGTCTGCTGCGGACAGAGCTGAAAATGCGTTTCGGCATCGAAGCGCCGGAACGCATCGCTGAGACGCACCCCGGAGTGGGCAATCACGCCCAGCCCGCGCCACTCGCTTTCGCCCTCAACGGTAAACACCCTGGCGATAGCCTGCTGCGCCAGCGGATTGCCGTTGTCGGGCACCACCCGCCGATATTGGTTCTCTACCCGGCTACAGGCTGCTATTTTCTGCTCAACCAGCATCATCACGCCTTGCAGTAGATCAAGTGGTTCGAATCCAGCCACCACTAATGGACGCTGAAACTCATCGGCGATGAAGCCGTAGGCCGCCGTGCCGGTCACCATGCTGACGTGGCCGGGGGCCAAAAAGGCGTCGATGCTGTTATCCGGCTGCTCCAGCAGGCTGCGCAGCGTAGGGCCGAGGGTAATATGCTGGCAAAAGAAGAAGAAGTTGGTGAGGTTGCGGGCACGAGCCTGCTCCAGGGTCACGGCGGTGGCGGGCATAGTGGTCTCAAATCCCAGCCCAAAAAAGACCACCTTGCGATCGGGATTGGCTTCGGCAAGCTTCAGTGCATCCATCGGCGAGTAGACCATGCGCACGTCGGCCCCGCGTGATTTCGCCGCCAGCAGCGAGCCATTTTTTCCCGGAACGCGAATGGCGTCGCCAAAGGTACAGAAGATCACCTCCGGACGGCTGGCAATCTCCACGCAGGCATCGATGCGCCCCATCGGCAGGACGCAGACCGGGCAGCCGGGACCGTGAATAAACTCGATGTTTTCCGGCAGCAGCTGGTCGAGGCCAAACTTAAAGATGGCGTGCGTATGTCCCCCGCACACCTCCATAATCCGTAGCGGGCGCGCCGGGGTGTAGTCGAGACGGCGGGCACGGTCGCGTAAGCGTTCAAGCAGCTGCATCACCGCTTCCGGAGCGCGATACTCATCAACGAAGCGCATCAGGCACTCTCCCCATACAAAAGCGCGCCGACGTCTGGCTCGACCTCAAACATGTTTTGCAGCGCCGCCAGGGTGTCGCGGGCCTCGGCTTCGTCGATCACGCTCATGGCGAAGCCGACGTGGACCAGCACCCACTGGCCGAGGCGGGAGCAGCCGGACTCATCCACGCTGCCCACCAAGGTTAAATCGACGTCGCGCTGGATGCCGCACACCTCAACCTTCGCCTGTAGCCCGTCGATGGCGCTGATCTGTCCGGGTACGCCTATGCACATGGCTGCGCCTCCAGCCAGGCCAGCCACTGGTCCATGCCTTCGCCGCTGGTGGCGGAGAGCTGGATAATCTCAATGTCCGGGTTCACCGCCCTGGCGCTGGCGAGGCATTTTTCCACATCAAAGTGGAGGTAGGGCAGCAGGTCGATTTTGTTAAGCAGCATCAGCGAGGCGGCGGCAAACATATGCGGATATTTGAGCGGCTTGTCTTCGCCTTCGGTGACCGACAGCACCGCCACCTTATGGCGTTCGCCAAGATCGAAACTGGCCGGGCAGACCAGGTTGCCGACGTTCTCGATAAACAAAATCCCGCCGTTGGCCAGCGGCAGGCGCGGGGCGGCGTCGGCGATCATCTGCGCGTCCAGATGGCAGCCTTTGCCGGTATTGACCTGGATGGCCGGGGTGCCGGTGGCGCGAATGCGTGCTGCGTCGTTGACGGTCTGCTGATCGCCCTCGATCACCGCACAGGGAACGTTACCTTTCAGCCGCAGCAGCGTTTCGCTCAGCAGGGTGGTTTTACCCGCGCCGGGGCTGGAGACCAGATTAAGCACCAGCTGCTGCTTCGCGGCAAAGCGGGCGCGGTTGCGGGCGGCAAGGTGGTTGTTTTTGGCTAAGACGTCGATCTCGATCTCCAGCATCCGCCGCTGGCTCATGCCCGGCGCATGGGTTCCGGCAACGCCGTGGCCGTAGTGGAGATCGCCTTCCGGCGTCCGGGCGGGGGTAAAGGATGACGTTTTCACCCCGGTAATCGCCTGGCCGCTGCGCAGGGCAGGGGCGAAGGGGGCGCTGCGAAATGGCGAGTGAGGGCGGTGCTCATCGCCCTCTATATAGAGATTGCCTTCGCCGCAGCCGCAGGTACTACACATAGTCTACTCCTGTTCAATTTCGAGTCGCTGGATCTGCAGGCCGTCGTCGGCCACGATCTGCAACATGTTGCTCTGGCACTGGGGGCAGCGACGCACCCGCTGGCTCAGCAGGGTCACATACTGCTGGCAGTTTTCGCACCAGCACTCCGCCTGCTGCTCATCGAGATGCAGCGTGCAGCCTTCCGCCAGCGTGCCCCGGCATACCAGCTCAAAGCAGAAGGTGAGGGCGCTGCTCTCCACGCAGGAGAACGCGCCTATCTTCAGCCATACGCCGGTCACCCGCCGTGCGCCATGCGCCGCCGCCTGCTGCTCAATAAGCTCCAGCGCCCGCTGGCATAGGGTTATTTCGTGCATAGGGCCTCCCGTTATTCACAGCGCCGATAATGCAATAACGGTGCCAGCCAACGAAAACGACGTTACTGACGATGTCGACGCTGACGAAATGACACTGCCATTCAGTTAATTTTAATAAAAATCAATAATTTAAAAAATGGCATGAAAAGTGCTATATCGGCTGGTCACAACTAACCGGGTAACCTGAAATGACCATTTGGGAAATTAGCGAAAAAGCTGACTTCATTGCCGAACGGCACCATCGCCTGCAAGAGGAGTGGCAGGCTTACTGCAACTCGCTGGTTCAGGGCATTACGCTCTCCAAAGCCCACCTGCATCACGGCATGTACTGCGCGCCGGAGCGGGATCTCTGCTTTGTGCTGTTCGAACACTTCCTTATTACCGTCGCCCTGGCGGACGGCTTTAACAGCCACACCATCCACTATCGGGTGGAGAGCAAAAACGGCGGCGAGCAGCTGCTGATTGCCGAGGCCCAGCTGGCGCAGGACGGCCGCATTGATGGCCGGATCAACAACCGCGACCGCGCCCAGGTGCTGGAGCACTACTTAGAGAAGATCGGTCCAGTTTACAACGGCCTGTATTCAGCTATTCAGCAGGACACGCCGGTGGATCTCCGCCAGCTCGTCAATCAATCCGCCCAGGCCTCGGTGGCCTGAATGCCTGCCGTGTCGAGGAGTGTCGAAATGACAGGCCGTCGGCACGATTTCGTCAAAAATGACCACCTGAGGAGTGTCCGGTGAATCGTTTTGTTATTGCTGACGCCACGCTCTGTATCGGCTGCCACACCTGTGAAGCCGCCTGCTCAGAGACGCACCGCCAGCACGGGCTGCAATCGATGCCCCGCCTGAGCGTGATGCGCAGCGCCAAAGAGTCTGCCCCGCAACTTTGTCACCACTGTGAGGATGCGCCCTGCGCCGGGGTCTGCCCGGTCAATGCGATCAATCGCGTGGACGGCGCGGTACAGCTCAATGAGAGCCTGTGCGTGAGCTGCAAGCTGTGCGCAATCGCCTGTCCTTTCGGCGCGATTGAGATGAGCGGCAGCCGTCCGCTGCATATTCCGGCTAACGCCAACTCACCGAAAGCGCCCCCCGCGCCGCCTGCCCCTGCTCGCGTCAGCTCCCTGCTCGACTGGGTGCCCGGCATACGCGCCGTGGCGGTGAAGTGCGATCTCTGCGATTTCGATGAGAACGGCCCGGCCTGCATCCGCACCTGCCCAACCGGCGCGCTGCGGATGGTAAATTCGCTGGATATCGCCCGGGCCAGCAAACGCAAGCGCGAGCTGACCCTCAACGGCGACTATGGCGACCTCTCGCTGCTCAACCTGCAAGGAGGCGCGAAATGAGCGCATTTATGCTGATCGACCTGGCCGTCCTGCTGTTTGTTGCGGCGGCGGTGCTGGCGTTGCTTTTTTCGTTTCACCGCGGCTTAAGCGGCCTGCTGGCCGGCGTTGGCGGAGCGGTGGCCTGCGGAATGGTGATCGCCGTGGCTGCCGGGCTGTTAACCGGCAGAACCGCAAGCGGGGAGAGCGCGGTGCTCTACCTGCCTCAGCTGATCCGCCTGACGCCGCTCAACGCCGTCTGGCTGCTGGCGATCGCCCTGCCGGGGTTTTTTATCAGCCTCTATAACGTGGCGTGGCACCGACATGCGCAGGTGAAGGTTAACGGCCTGCTGGTCAATCTGCTGATGGCGGCGGCGGTCTGCACTATCGTCGCCAGCGATCTGCTTACCCTGGTGGTGATGGCAGAGATCATGGCGCTGTGCGGCGCGTTTCTTACTGGCTGCGCGCAGTCCGGCAAGCTGTGGTTTACCCAGGGCCGCATCGGAACGCTACTGCTGGCTGCGGCCTGCTGGCTGCTGTGGCAGCGCTACGGCACGCTGGAGATTACTGGCCTCGCCGCGCGCTTCGTTGATGAGGGTCCGGGAACGGCGATCTGGCTGCTCTGGCTGGTGGGATTCGGCATGCTGGCGGGAATTATCCCCTTGCACGGCTGGGTACCGCAGGCGCATGCCGGGGCCGATGCCCCTGCCGCCGCGCTCTTCTCCGGCGTGGTGATGAAGGTCGGGCTGTTTGGTCTCTTTGTCCTGCCGCTGCTGGCCGGGCAGGCCATGCCGCTGTGGTGGGGGCTCGGCCTGCTGCTGCTCGGAGCGGTGACCGCGTTTGTCGGCGGCCTCTATGCCCTGATGGAGCACAACATCCAGCGCCTGCTGGCGTACCACACTCTGGAAAATATCGGCATTATTCTGCTGGGTCTCGGCGCTGGCCTGACCGGGGTCGCCCTCGGCCAACCGGCGCTGATTGCGCTGGGCCTGGTGGGTGGCCTCTATCACCTCATCAACCACAGTCTGTTTAAAACCCTGCTGCTGCTGGGTGCGGGCAGCGTCTGGTTCACTACCGGCCATCGCGATATTGAGAAGCTCGGCGGCATCGGAAAACGGATGCCGGTTATCTCTCTGATGATGCTGGTGGGGCTGATGGCGATGGCCGGGCTGCCGCCGCTGAACGGCTTTGCCGGTGAGTGGGTGATTTACCAGGGCTTCTTCTCCCTGAGCAGCAGCGACCTCTTTATCGCCCGCCTGCTCGGCCCGCTGCTGGCGGTAGGACTGGCGATCACCGGCGCGCTGGCGGTGATGTGTATGGCCAAGGTCTACGGCGTCACTTTCCTTGGCGCACCGCGTACGCCGGAAGCCGCCAATGCCCGTCGCGCGCCGTGGCTGATGACCGCCTCTGTTGTCGGGCTGGCTGTGTGCTGTCTCATCGGCGGCATCGCTTCGCCGTGGCTGCTGCCGCTGCTCTCCGCCGCGGTGCCGTTACCGCTCACTACCACAAGCGTCGTTTCGCAGCCGATGATTGCCCTGCTGCTGATCGCCTGCCCGCTGCTGCCGTTCATCATCATGATGCTGTTCAAAGGTCACCGCCTGCCGTCGCGCTCGCGCGGTGCGGCCTGGGCGTGCGGCTACGAGCATGAACAGTCGATGGTGATCACCGCGCACGGTTTCGCAATGCCGGTGAAAGAGGCCTTTGCGCCGGTGCTCGGCCTGCGTAAGCGGCTCAACCCGGTGGCGCTGATGCCGGTCTGGCAGCACGCTGCTCCGGCGCTGGTTCGTCGCCTGGCGCTGGTCGAGCTGGCGGTGCTGGTGGTTATTGTTATTTCACGAGGAGCCTGAACATGAGCGTTCTCTATCCGTTACTTCAGGCGCTGGTGCTCTTTGCCTTTGCGCCGCTGCTGTCCGGGATAAGCCGCGTGGCCCGTGCCCGCCTGCATAACCGCCGTGGGCCAGGGGTACTGCAAGAGTACCGGGATCTGATCAAGCTGCTGGGGCGTCAGAGCGTCGCCCCGGCGGATGCCAGCTGGGTATTCCGCCTGATGCCTTTTGTGATGATCGGCGTGATGCTGACCATCGCCACCGCGCTGCCGGTGGTGACCGTGGCCTCGCCGCTACCGGCGCTGGGGGATCTCATCACCCTGATCTACCTCTTCGCCATTGCCCGCTTCTTCTTTGCCATCGCCGGGCTCGATACCGGCAGCCCCTTTACCGGCCTCGGAGCCAGCCGTGAGGCGATGCTCGGCGTATTAGTAGAGCCGATCCTTCTTCTCGACCTGTGGGTCGTGGCGCTGGTGGCGGGCTCGACCCATATCAGCACCATGACCGCCACGCTCTGGTCCTGGCCCGTTGGGCGTAGCATTCCGCTCCTGCTGGCGCTCTGCGCCTGCGCCTTCGCCACCTTTATCGAAATGGGCAAGCTGCCGTTCGATCTCGCCGAAGCCGAGCAGGAGCTGCAGGAAGGCCCGCTGACCGAGTACAGCGGCTACGGCTTTGCCCTGCTGAAGTGGGGCATCAGCCTCAAGCAGCTGGTGGTATTGCAGCTGTTTGTTGGCCTCTTCCTGCCGTGGGGGCAGATGGTGACCTTTAGCGCGGGCGGCCTGCTGCTGGCGCTGGTGGTGGCCGTCGTCAAGCTGGTGCTGGGCGTGCTGGTAATTGCCCTGTTTGAGAACAGTATGGCGCGGCTGCGCTTCTGCGCGACCTCCCGCGTGACCTGGGCCGGGTTTGGCTTTGCATTTTTAGCCTTCGTCTCCTTGCTGGCGGCGTGATGAAAGAGAGTTTGAACATGTCTGAAGAAAAATTGGGTCAGCACTATCTCGCGGCGCTGCATCAGGCCATTCCCGGCGCGGTGCTGGATGAGGCCTGGCAGACCCGCGATCAGCTGACCATTACCGTGAAGGTGAACGCCCTGCCAGAGGTGGTGGAGTATCTCTACTACCAGCAGGGAGGCTGGCTGTCGGTGCTGTTTGGCAACGACGAGCGCCAGCTTTGCGGCCGCTATGCCGTCTACTACGTGCTGTCGATGGAGCAGGGCACTAAGTGCTGGATCACCGTGCGCGTAGAAGTTGATGCCAACACGCTGGAGTTTCCCTCGGTCACGCCGCGCGTGCCTGCCGCCGTCTGGGGCGAGCGTGAGGTGCGCGATATGTACGGCCTGATCCCGGTTGGCCTGCCGGACGAGCGTCGTCTGGTGCTGCCGGACGACTGGCCGGATGAACTCTATCCGCTGCGTAAAGACAGCATGGACTACCGTCAGCGTCCCGCGCCGACCACCGACAGCGAAACCTACGAGTTCATTAACGAACTGGGCAGCAAAAAGAACAACGTGGTGCCGATTGGCCCGCTGCACGTCACCTCCGATGAACCGGGCCACTTCCGCCTGTTTGTCGACGGCGAAAACATTATCGATGCCGACTACCGCCTCTTCTACGTCCACCGCGGCATGGAGAAGCTGGCGGAGACCCGCATGGGCTACAACGAGGTGACCTTCCTGTCGGATCGCGTCTGCGGTATCTGCGGCTTCGCCCACAGCACCGCCTATACCACCTCGGTGGAGAACGCGATGGGCATCGTGGTGCCGGAGCGCGCCCAGATGATCCGCGCCATTCTGCTGGAGGTGGAGCGCCTGCACAGCCACCTGCTGAACCTCGGCCTGGCCTGCCACTTCGTCGGCTTCGACTCCGGCTTTATGCAGTTCTTCCGCGTGCGTGAGACCTCCATGAAGATGGCGGAGATCCTCACCGGGGCACGTAAAACCTACGGCCTGAACCTGATCGGCGGCATTCGTCGCGACATGCTGAAGGATGACATGATCCAGACCCGGCAGCTTGCCCGCCAGATGCGCCGCGACGTGCAGGAGCTGGTCGATGTTTTGATGAGCACGCCGAATATTGAGCAGCGCACGGTAGGGATTGGCCGTCTCGATCCGCAGATCGCCCGCGACTTCAGCAACGTCGGCCCGATGGTGCGCGCCAGCGGCCACGCCCGGGACACCCGCGCCGATCACCCCTTTGTCGGCTACGGCCTGCTGCCGGTAGAGGTGCACAGCGAGCAGGGCTGCGACGTTATCTCCCGCCTCAAGGTGCGCATCAACGAGGTGCTCACTGCCCTGAATATGATCGAGTTCGGGCTGGATAATCTGCCCGGCGGCCCGCTGATGGTGGAGGGCTTCACCTATATCCCTAACCGCTTCGCCCTTGGCTTTGCCGAAGCGCCGCGCGGGGATGATATTCACTGGAGCATGACCGGGGATAACCAGAAGCTCTATCGCTGGCGCTGCCGGGCGGCGACCTACGCCAACTGGCCGACCCTGCGCTATATGCTGCGCGGCAACACCGTCTCCGACGCGCCGCTGATCATCGGCAGCCTCGACCCCTGCTACTCCTGCACCGACCGTATGACGGTAGTGGACGTACGCAAGAAGAAGAGCAAGGTCGTGCCTTACAAAGAGCTTGAGCGCTACGGCATTGAGCGTAAAAACTCGCCGCTGAAATAAGGAGTCGTCATGTTTACCTTTATCAAAAAAGTGATCAAGACCGGCACGCCTACCGCGTCCTATCCGCTTGCGCCTATTGAGGTGGATAAGCACTTTCGCGGCAAGCCGCAGCACGATCCCCGCCAGTGCATTGGCTGCGCGGCCTGCGTCAACGCCTGCCCCTCGAATGCCTTATCGGTAGAGACCCTGCTGGCGAGCAGCGAGCAGGCCTGGCAGTTTAACCTTGGGCGCTGCATCTTCTGCGGGCGCTGCGAGGAGGTCTGCCCCACGGCGGCGATTACCCTCTCCCAGGAGTATGAGCTGGCGGTGTGGAAGAAAGAGGATTTTTTACAGCAGTCGCGTTTTGACCTGTGCCACTGCCGCGTGTGCGAGCGGCCTTTTGCGGTGCAGAAAGAGATCGACTACGCCATTGCGCTGCTGGCGCATAACGGCGACAGCCGGGCGGAGCATCACCGCGAAGGCTTCGAAACCTGTCCGGCGTGCAAGCGGCAGAAGTGCCTGGTATCGTCCGATCGCATTGAACTTACCCGCCATATGCAGGAGGCCAGCTGATGAGCAATTTACTGGGACCGCGCGATGCCAACGGCATTCCCGTGCCGATGACGGTGGAGGAGTCCATCGCCAGCATGAAGGCCTCGCTGCTGAAAAAGATCAAGCGCTCGGCCTATGTCTACCGCGTCGACTGCGGGGGCTGCAACGGCTGCGAAATCGAAATCTTCGCTACCCTGACGCCGCTGTTTGATGCCGAACGCTTCGGCATCAAGGTTGTGCCCTCTCCGCGTCACGCCGACATTCTGCTGTTCACCGGGGCGGTGACCCGAGCGATGCGCTCCCCGGCGCTGCGGGCCTGGCAGTCGGCTCCCGATCCGAAAATCTGCATCTCCTACGGGGCGTGCGGCAACAGCGGCGGCATCTTCCACGATCTCTACTGCGTCTGGGGCGGCACCGACAAAATCGTCCCGGTGGATGTTTACATTCCCGGCTGCCCGCCGACGCCCGCCGCAACGCTTTACGGCTTTGCCATGGCGCTGGGTCTGCTGGAGCAGAAAATTCACGCTCGCCTGCCGGGAGAAGAGGACAACCAGCCGGCGGCGCTGCTGCATGAGGATATCGTCCAGCCCCTGCGGGTGCGTGTCGATCGCGAGGCGCGGCGGCTGGCGGGCTACCGCTACGGGCGCGAGATCGCTGACGACTACCTGCGCCTGCGGGCGCTGGGTGAGAACCAGGTGGCGCGCTGGCTGGCGGCAGAGGACGATCCGCGCCTGAACGAAATTGTGGCGCACCTTAACACCGTCGTCGATGAGGCGCGGATCTCATGAGTGAATCCGTGGTCTTCAGCCAGCTGAGCCGGAAGTTTATCGATGAGAACGACGCCACGCCCGCCGAGGCGCAGCAGGTGGTCTACTACAGCCTCGCCATCGGTCACCACTTGGGGGTGATCGACTGCCTGGAGGCGGCGCTGACCTGCCCGTGGGACGACTACCTGGCGTGGATCGCCACCCTGGAGGAGGGAAGCACTGCCCGACGCAAGATGGCGGGCGTGCCGAAGTATGGCGAGATTGTCATCGACCATTCACATATCGCGATGCTGGCAAGCGCCTTTGACCGGGCGCTGGCGGTTCAGACCCCGCAGCAGCAGACGTGGAGTCGCGTACTGCTCAGTCTGCTGCATGATATTCATCAGGAAAGCGCCATCTATCTGATGGTGAGGAGAGTCCGTGACTGACGTTTTACTCTGCGTAGGCAACAGCATGATGGGTGACGATGGCGCAGGCCCGCTGCTGGCGGAGATGTGCGCCGCCCGGCAGCCGGGCACGTGGCAGGTCATTGACGGCGGCAGCGCGCCGGAAAATGACGTGGTGGCGATCCGCGAGCTGCGCCCGGATCGCCTGCTGATCGTCGACGCCACCGACATGGGACTCAATCCCGGCGAGATCCGTATTGTCGATCCCGACGATATTGCCGATCTGTTTATGATGACCACCCACAATATGCCGCTGAACTATCTGGTGGATCAGCTCAAAGAGGATGTGGGGGAGGTGATCTTCCTTGGCATCCAGCCGGATATTGTCGGCTTCTACTACCCGATGACGCCGCCGGTTAAAGAGGCGGTAGAGACGGTGTATCAGCGGCTTGACGGCTGGCAGGGGCAGGGAGGGTTTGCGGCGCTGTAAAATAACCCCAGAGGTCGGGCAAACGGCACCGTGCCCCGTAGGCCGGTGCAAGCGCAGCGCCGCCCGGCGTTGCCGCATCGACATAGATACGCCCGGTGGCGCTGCGCTTACCGGGCCTACAAGTTACTCTAAATCCGCCCCGTTGCTGGCGATCACCTTCTTATACCACCAGAACGACTTCTTGCGGACGCGGTCCAGCGTGCCGTTGCCCTGGTCGTCGCGGTCAACGTAGACAAAGCCGTAGCGCTTGCTCATCTCCCCGGTTGACGCCGCCACCAGATCGATGCAGCCCCAGGAGGTGTAGCCGAGCAGGGGAATGCCGTCCGCCACCGCCTCGCCCATGGCGCGAATATGCTCCCGCAGATAGCTGATGCGGTAGTCGTCGTTAATCTCACCGTTAGCATCGAACTCATCCCGCGCCCCCAGGCCGTTTTCTACCAGGAACAGCGGCTTCTGGTAGCGGTCATACATCATGTTCATGGTGATGCGCAGGCCGAGAGGATCGATACCCCAGCCCCACTCGCTGGCCTCGATCCAGGGGTTTTTCAGGGACTTAACAACGTTAGCCGCGCTGGTGTTGCCCGCGTTCATCTCCGCCGAGGCGCAGCGGGAGGCGTAGTAGCTGAACGACACAAAATCGACGGTGTGCTTGAGGATCTCCTCGTCACCGGGCAGGATCTCAATGGCGATCCCCTTCTCGCGGAACATACGCCCCGTCCACGCCGGATAGGCCCCGCGCGCCTGAACGTCAATAAAGAACAGGTTTTCGCGATCCTTCTCCAGCGCCGCCCAGACGTCCTCTGGCTTGCAGGAGTAGGGATAGAAGTTGCCGCCTGCCAGCATACAGCCGACCTGGTTGTTCGGGTTCACCTCGTGAGCAATCTGGGTGGCCAGCGCGCTGGCGATCAGCTCGTGGTGCGCCGCCTGGTACTTGACCCACTCCGGGTTCTCACCCTCCTCGAACACCAGCCCTGCGCCCGAGTAGGGGCTGTGCAGCATGATGTTAATCTCATTGAAGGTCAGCCAGTACTTCACCAGCCCGTCGAACGCCTCGAAGCAGGTGCGGGCGTAGCGGGTGAAGAACTCTACCATCTTACGGTTACGCCAGGAGCCATACTCGCGCACCAGATGCATCGGCACATCGAAGTGGCATAGGGTCACCAGCGGCTCGATGTTGTACTTCCGGCACTCCTCAAATACTGCCTTGTAGAAAGCGATCCCGTCGGGATTGGGCGTCAGCTCGTCGCCGTTGGGGTAGAGGCGCGCCCAGGCGATGGAGGTGCGAAACACGGTGAAGCCCATCTCCGCCATCAGGGCGATATCTTCCCGGTAGCGATGATAGAAATCGATCGCCTCGTGGCTGGGGTAGAACTCATCGTCGCGCAGGGTAAAGCGCTTCTCCAGGCCCAGCTTGACCGGCAGACGGTTTGCGCCGTGCGGAATGGTATCAACGGTGGTCAGCCCCTTGCCGCCTTCGCGATACGCTCCCTCCGACTGGTTGGCGGCCAGTGCGCCGCCCCATAAAAATCCCTCTGGAAATACAGACATAGTTTACCTCTTGTTAAATCAAGCTCTGGCCGCTGCCGCGGGCTTTGCCGCCTGCAACGCACGCGCTTTGGCTGCCTCATCCTCGACGGGCAGATCCTCAAAGCCCAGCAGCAGGGTGAGCACAAACGACAGCACCACCGCCAGCGCCATTACGGCAAAGACCCAGACAATGCTCATTGGATTAGCGGGGTCGAAAAATTGGACGCTGGTAAAGAGTCCCGGTGCGGCCATCGAGTGGCTGGCAAGCCCGGCGATCCCGGCCACCGCGCCGCAGATAAAGCCGCTGATCAGGCTGGCGATCAGAGGACGCTTCAGGCGCACCGCCACCCCGTACAGCGCAGGCTCGGAGATACCCGCCAGAATGGCCGAGGCCGCCGCCGCCAGCGCCGTCTGGCGCAGCTCCGGGTTTTTGGTTTTCCACGCCACCGCCAGCGACGAGCCGCCCAGCGACAGGTTCGCGCCAATTTCGGACGGCATCACCATGCCCTCTTTGCCGGTCTCGGCGATGGTCTGGATGATGGTCGGGGTAAAGACGCGGTGCATGCCGGTCATCACCAGCAGCGGCCAGAGCGCGCCCATGATCGCCACCGACAGCCAGCCTAAGTAGCTGTGAATGGTGTAGACCAGCGCGGAGATGGCGCTGCCGATCCAGATCCCGATCGGCCCGATCAGCAGAATGGCGAGCGGGGCGGCGATCAGTACGATCAGCATCGGCTTAAGGAAGTTTTTTGTCACCGCCGGGGTGATGCGATCCACCCAGCGTTCGATGTAAGAGAGGCACCAGGTCATCACCAGCGCCGGGATCACCGTGTAGGTGTACTTCACTGCCGTTACCGGAACCAGGGCGAACTCCACCTGCTGGCCCTGAGCCGCCTTCGCCATCAGTTCGATAAAGCTCGGATGCACCAGCACCCCGGCGATGGCAATCGCCAGCGACATGTTGGTTTTAAACTTCACCGCCGCCGAGGCCGCTACCATCAGCGGCAGGAAGAAGAAGGCCCCGTCGCCGATGACGGTGAGGATCGTCAGGGTAGAGGAGCCTTTCTCCAGCACGCCGGTCATCTCAAGGATCATCGCCAGCAGCTTGACCATCGAGCCACCGATGATCGCCGGGATCAGCGGTGACATGGTGCCGATTAGGGCGTCGAGAATGCCTGCGCCAATGCGCCGGAGGGTCAGCTTCTGCGGCCCGCTGTCGACCACCGGCTGCATATCGGCCGGCAGCAGGCGCACCACTTCGGCATAGGCCTGCGACACCGTATTGCCGATGATCACCTGGCACTGGCTGTCGCTGCGCACCACGCCCATCACGCCGGGAGTGCTTTTCAGCGTGGCGCTGTCGATTTGCGTCTCATCTTTCACCACAAAACGCAGGCGCGTCATGCAGTGGGTGACGGCGGCGATATTGTCCGCCCCGCCCAGCGCGGTGACTACGGTCGTCGCCAGCGCAGCATAGTTTTTGGCCATCGGATTTTTATCCTGTTTTAGTATGGGGTTACGGCTGCACCGCGAGCAGTGAGACGTGATGTAGGAAACCGGTTCCACAAAAGCATGCTGAGTTTCATTTTTATATTCAATGATGGATGTTTAGATCCGTGAGGACGATCACCATGATCGCTGCTGGGCAAAGCGCTGCAAATCCGTGCCGGGTGCAGTAAACTGCGGATAGACAAATGAAAGGAAAGCAAATATGACCACGATGCTGGAGGTAGCGAAGCGGGCAGGGGTATCGAAGGCGACGGTGTCCCGCGTGCTGTCAGGCAACGGCTACGTTGGCCAGGAGACCAGGGAGCGCGTATTTAAAGCTATTGAGGAGAGCGGCTACCGGCCAAACCTGCTGGCGCGTAACCTGGCGGCGAAAACCACCCAAACCCTCGGGCTGGTGGTGACCAATACGCTCTATCACGGGGTCTATTTTAGCGAGTTGCTGTTTCATGCGGCGCGGATGACGGAGGATCGTGGTCGCCAGCTGATCCTTGCCGACGGCAAACACAGCGCTGACGAAGAGCGGCAGGCGATCCAGTATCTGCTCGATCTACGCTGCGATGCGATTGTGATCTACCCGCGCTTTCTCAGCGTCGACGAGATCGACACGATCATCGACGGCCATACCCAGCCCATTATGGTGCTCAACCGGCGGCTGCGAAAAAACAGCAGCCACTGCGTCTACTGCGACCAGAAAAGCACCAGCCTGGCGGCGGTAGAGACGCTGCTGGCCCAGGGGCATCGGGACATCGCTTTTATCACCGGCTCCCTCGACTCGCCTACCGGCAACGAGCGTCTCTCCGGCTATAGAGAGGCGCTGGAACGGCACGGCGTGGCGGTGCGTAACGAACTGATCGTCGAGGGGAAGTGGACGCCTGCCAGCGGCTCGGCGGGCGTCGCCACGCTGCTGGAACGCGGGGTGCGCTTCAGCGCGCTGGTGGCCAGCAATGACGATATGGCGATAGGGGCCATTAGCCAGCTGCACGGCAGCGGCATTGCTGTTCCGGAGCAGGTCTCGGTGATTGGCTTCGATGACATTGCCATCGCCCCCTATACCGTCCCGCCGCTGGCCAGCGTCAAAATTCCGGTGACGGAGATGATCAAAGAGACCATCAACCGCCTTATCTTTATGCTCGATGGCGGGGAGTTCACTACCCAGCCGGCCTTTATCGGCGAGCTGATCCTGCGCGGCTCCGTTAGCCATGGCCCGCATATCTGATGTCGACAGCTGTCATCGTCACAAGTGTCGATGACAGTTTCTCCTTATTTTAAAAGTCATATAAATCAATTAAATAAACTCTGGCACGATTCGTGAATACTCCGGCACACTACCGTTAATGCTGGAGAATTTGATGAACCGTTTCATCATGGCTGATGCCAGTAAATGTATTGGCTGCCGTACCTGTGAAGTTGCCTGCGTGGTCTCCCATCAGGCGCAACAGGATTGTGCCTCTTTAACCCCCGACACCTTCCTGCCGCGTATTCACGTTATTAAAGGCGTGAACATCTCTACCGCGACCCTTTGCCGTCAGTGCGAGGACGCCCCGTGCGCCAACGTCTGCCCCAACGGCGCCATCAGCCGGGACAAAGGCTTTGTTAACGTGATGCAGGAGCGCTGCATCGGGTGCAAAACCTGCGTAGTTGCCTGCCCCTATGGTGCGATGGAGGTCGTTGTGCGTCCGGTGGTTCGCAACAGCGGCGCGGGCCTGAACGTGCGGGCGGAGAAAGCCGAGGCCAACAAGTGCGACCTCTGCCATACCCGCGAGGCAGGCCCCGCCTGCATGGAAGTCTGCCCCACCGAGGCGCTGGTCTGTGTTGACAGAGCGCGTCTGGAGCAGCTCAGCGCTGAGAGACGCCGCCGTGCGGCACTCGATACCGCTGCTTCACTCCTCTTTTAACTGAACAGCATTTCAACTTTTAACAGGTCTGTTACTGATGAAAAAAATTACGAGCGTTTGTCCATACTGCGGCGCAGGCTGCAAACTGAAGCTGGTGGTCGATAACAACAAAATTATTCGTGCCGAAGCGGCGGAAGGCGTCACCAACCAGAATCAGCTCTGCCTGAAGGGCTATTACGGCTGGGATTTCCTTAACGATACGAAACTCCTGACGCCGCGCCTGACCCAGCCGATGATCCGCTACCAGAAAGGCGGCAAGCTAACGCCCGTAAGCTGGGATGAAGCCATTCGCTACACGGCAAAACGGCTGGGGGAGATCAAAGCCCAGTATGGCGGCCGGGCGATCATGACCACCGGCTCCTCGCGCGGGACCGGCAACGAAACCAACTACGTGATGCAGAAGTTTGCCCGTGGCGTGCTGCACACTAACAACGTCGACTGCTGCGCCAGGGTCTGCCACGGCCCGTCGGTAGCGGGTTTGCAGGAGGCGCTGGGTAACGGAGCGATGAGCAACTCCATCGGCGATATTGAACACTCCCGCTGCCTGCTGGTGTTCGGCTACAACTGCGCCGACTCGCACCCCATCGTTGCCCGCCGGGTGATCAAAGCTAAACAGAACGGGGCGAAAATCATCGTCTGCGATCCGCGACGGATCGAGACCGCGCGCATTGCCGATCAGCATCTGCAAATCAACAACGGCTGCAATATGGCGCTGGTCAACGCCTTTGGCTACGTGCTGCTGGAGGAGGAGCTGTACGACAGAGAGTATGTAGCCAGCTTTACCAGCGGCCTCGACGCCTACCGCGAGGTGGTCAAAGACTATGCGCCCGAAGCGGTTGAGCACCTGACCGGGGTCAGCGCCCAGCAGATCCGCCAGGCGATGCGTACCTACGCCGCAGCACCGTCGGCCACCATCATGTGGGGCATGGGCGTTACCCAGTTCGGCCAGGCGGTGGACGTGGTGAAAGGTCTGGCAAGCCTGGCGCTGCTCACCGGCAACCTTGGCCGGGAGCACGTCGGCGTCGGGCCGGTGCGCGGACAGAATAACGTCCAGGGGGCGTGCGATATGGGGGTGATCCCCAACCAGTTCCCTGGCTACCAGGACGTGGTGGATCCGGCGGTGCGGGAGAAATTCGCCAGGGCCTGGGGAATTAACGCTGCGGATATGGACGACCAGGTCGGGGTACGCATTACCGAAGTGCCGCATCTGGCGCTGGAGGGCAAGGTCAAAGCCTACTACATCATGGGTGAGGATCCGCTCCAGACCGAAGCCGACCTGGGCCTGGTGCGCAAGGGCTTTGAGGCGCTCGACTTCGTGGTAGTGCAGGATATCTTTATGACCAAAACCGCCGAGCAGGCGGATGTCCTGCTGCCCGCGACCTCATGGGGCGAACACGGCGGCGTCTTTACCTGTGCCGATCGCGGCTTCCAGCGGTTCGAGAAGGCGGTGGACGCGCAGTACAACGTCAAGCGCGACTGGGAGATCATCAGCCTGATCGCCACCGAGATGGGCTACCCGATGCACTACGACAGCAACCAGCAGATCTGGGACGAGCTGCGCGAGCTGTGCCCGCTCTTCTACGGCGTCACCTACGAGAAGATGGGCGATATGGGACACGTACAGTGGCCCTGTCCGACGCTGGATCATCCGGGAACGCCCTATCTTTACCAGGGTAACAAGTTCGATACCCCGGACGGCAAAGGGCACCTGTTTGCGGCGCAATGGCGTGCCCCAGCCGAAGTGCCGGACGCCGACTTCCCGCTAGTGCTTTGCACGGTGCGCGAGGTGGGGCACTACTCCTGCCGCTCGATGACCGGCAACTGCGCGGCGCTGCAAACTCTCGCCGACGAGCCAGGCTTTGTGCAGATCAGCCCGGACGATGCCCAGGCGCTCGGTATTCATGACCGGCAGCTGGTGTGGGTGGAGTCCCGGCGCGGGAAGGTAATCAGCCGTGCCGACGTGAACGAGCGCATTAATCGCGGCAGCGTCTACATGACCTACCAGTGGTGGATTGGGGCCTGCAACGAGCTGACCCAGGACAACCTTGATCCGATCTCCAAAACGCCGGAGACCAAGTACTGCGCAGTGAAGGTCAGCACCATTGCAGATCAGCCCTGGGCGGAAAACTATACCCAGACCACCTATCAGGCGATGAAAACCCGCCTGCGCGACGCGGCGGTATAGGGCATGAGTGATAGCGGCGTCCTTATCCGCGTGCGGGGCAAAGTTCAGGGGGTGGGCTTCCGCCCCTTTGTCTGGCAGCTGGCGCAGCGGCGCCAGCGTACCGGCGACGTCTGCAATGACGGGCAGGGCGTGGTGGTGCGGCTCTGGGGAGAGGAGGCCGGGTTTATGGCGCAGATGCGGCAGGCCTGCCCGCCGCTGGCGCGCATCGACCAGATCGAGGCTGTGCCGTTTCACTGGCCGCAGCGTCCTGTGGCGTTCACCATTCTGCCCAGCGCGGGGGGCGGCATGGATACCCAGATCGTGCCGGATGCGGCAACCTGTCCGGCCTGCCTGGCAGAGATGAACGATCCCACTGATCGCCGCTATCGCTACCCCTTCGTCAACTGCACCCACTGTGGGCCGCGGGTGACCATTATCCGCGCTATGCCCTATGACCGCCCGCAGACCGCCATGGCGGCATTTCCGCTCTGTCCGGCCTGCGAGGCGGAGTATCGCAACCCGGCGGATCGCCGCTTTCACGCCCAGCCGGTGGCCTGTCCTGAGTGCGGCCCGCAGCTAGCGTGGCACGCGGCGGGTGAGACGCTGGCGGAAGAGGCAGCGTTGACAGCGGCGCTGGCCGTGCTGGATGCAGGCGGCATCGTGGCGGTGAAGGGCCTCGGCGGCTTTCATCTCGCCTGCGACGCGCTTAACCCGCAGGCGGTGGCGCGTCTGCGTCTGCGCAAGCGGCGTCCAGCCAAGCCGCTGGCGGTGATGATCGCCAATGCGCAGAACCTGCCTGAGGCGGCCCGCGCGGCGCTGGAGACCCCGGCCGCGCCGGTGGTGCTGGTGGATAAAACCCTCCTGCCCGAGTTGGACGCGGCTATCGCGCCGGGACTCAACGAGGTGGGCGTGATGCTGCCCGCCAATCCTCTCCAGCACCTGCTGATGCAGAGCCTTAAGCGTCCGCTGGTAATGACCTCCGGCAACCTCAGCGGTAAACCGCCCGCGTTAACTAACCACGAGGCGCAGCGGGATCTCGCCGCCATCGCCGACGGTTTCCTGCTGCATAACCGCGATATCGTCCAGCGGATGGACGACTCGGTTATGCGGGCCGACGGAGAGGTGCTCCGGCGCTCGCGTGGTTTTGTGCCGGACGCGCTGCCGCTGCCGCCGGGCTTTACCGATGTGCCGCCGCTGCTCTGCATGGGTGCGGACATGAAAAATACCTTCTGCCTGGTGCGCGGCGGGCAGGCGGTGATGAGCCAACACTTCGGCGATCTCGGTGACGAGGGCGTCGAGGCGCAGTGGCGACAGGCGCTGGATCTGATGCAGTCCATCTATAACTTCTCTCCTCGCCAGATTGTCTGCGATGCCCATCCGGGCTACCGATCCAGCCAGTGGGCGGCCGAGAGCGGACTGCCGGTGATGCCGGTGCTGCATCACCATGCTCATGCGGCGGCCTGCCTGGCCGAGCACGGCTGGCCGTTGTCGGGCGGGGACGTTATCGCCCTGACGCTGGACGGGATCGGCATGGGCGCCGATGGCGCGCTGTGGGGAGGGGAGTGTCTGCGGGTGAACTACCGCGAGTGCGAACATCTGGGCGGTCTGCCCGCCGTGGCGCTCCCAGGTGGCGATCTGGCCGCGCAGCAGCCCTGGCGGAACCTACTGGCTCACTGCCTGGCGTTTGTCCCGGAGTGGCAGCGCTACCCTAAAACCCAGCCGGTGCAGGCGCAGAACTGGCCGCCGCTGGCGCGGGCAATCGAGCGGGGGATTAATACGCCGCTGGCCTCCTCCTGCGGGCGTCTGTTTGACGCCGTGGCCTGTGCGCTGGGGTGCGCCCCGACGACCCTGAGCTACGAGGGGGAGGCGGCCTGTCGGCTGGAGGCGCTGGCCGAACGCTGCGCAGGCGTGGCGCATCCGCTCATCCTGCCGCTGCACGAGGGCAGGCTCGATCTGGCGCGCTTCTGGCAACTGCTGCTGGGCTGGCAGGCGGAACCGCACGAGCGGGCATGGGCTTTTCATGACGCTCTCGCCCACGGACTGGCCGATCTGATGCGCCAGCACGCCGACGCGCGTGAGATCCGCACGCTCTGCTTTAGCGGCGGGGTGATCCATAACCGGCTCCTGCGCGCGCGCCTCGCGTTTTACCTTTCTGATTTTACGCTGCTGTTTCCCCGCAGACTGCCTGCGGGGGACGGCGCACTTGCCTTTGGGCAGGCGGTGATTGCCGCTGCCAGACGCTTATAACTAAGGAATTGATGATGTTGATGCGAATTTTACGCAGCGAGCCGCGTGCGGCGCTGCTGATGCTGGGGCTAACGATGGCTAACCTGCTGGCCTGGGGCTGGGCGTGGCACGCCTTTGCCAGTAGTCCGGCGCTAATGGCCGCTAGCCTGCTGGCGTGGGGCTACGGGCTGCGCCACGCGGTCGATGCGGATCACATCGCCGCTATCGATAACGTGACGCGTAAAATGATGCAGCAGGGCAAACGCCCGTTTGGCGTCGGGGCCTGGTTCTCGCTGGGCCACTCCAGCATCGTCGTGCTGGCCTCTGTGGCCATTGCCGCCACGGCGGCGGCGTTCCAGCACCGCATGGCGTGGTTTCACGAAACCGGCGGCATGATTGGTACGGCGGTGTCGGCCATCTTTCTGCTGGCAATGGCGCTGGTGAACCTGGTGATTTTGCGCGGCGTATGGCGCTGCTTCCAGGCCCTGAAACAGGGTAAGCCGGTGGATGCCGAAAGCGCCACGCCGGGTGGGGTGATGCACTGGCTGTTTAGCGCCGCCTTTCGCCTGGTCGGCAGGAGCTGGCACATGTATCTGGTGGGCTTTCTCTTTGGTCTGGGGTTCGATACCGCAACGGAGATTGGCGTGCTGGGGATCTCTGCTGCCAGCGCCTCTAACGGCATCTCTATCTGGTCGATTATGGTCTTCCCGGCGCTGTTTGCCAGCGGCATGGCGCTGGTAGATTCGCTGGATAATTTGCTGATGGTCAACGCCTACGGCTGGGCCTTTGCTAAACCCCAGCGCAAGCTCTACTACAACATGACTATCACCGGTACGTCAGTGGTGGTGGCGCTGTTTATCGGCGGGCTGGAAGCGCTGGGGCTGCTGGTGGATAAGTTCGCCCTGAGCGGCGGCGTATGGGATGCTATCGCCACGCTGAACGATAACCTCGGCGATACCGGTTTTATCGTGGTGGCGATTTTTATCCTTTGCTGGCTAGCCTCGATTGTTAACTACCGGATACGGGGCTATGACTCGCTGGCGGGAGCTGCTTCAGCAGAGTAAACGCCTCTTTCATGCGATCCTCGCTAATCGCAAAGGCGCAGAGCTGACCGCCTTCATCAAACCCCTGAGCGACCATCCCCGCAGCGCTGGTTTCCATCTGCCAGCGCAGATCGCGTCGTCCGGAGTCGCCCGCCAGCTGTAAGGGCAGCTCAGGGGTTTTGATCTTTACCAGCATCGCGGGCAGCTTAAGTGGAACGCTGGCACCGAGCAGGTTTTTCGCCAGGTACATGGCGCTAAGCTGAATCGGCTGGAGGAACGGCAGGACGTTGTCGTTGATCTCCGCACAGTCGCCAAGCGCATAGATATCCGGCTGCGTGGTTTGCAGGTAGCTGTCGACCTTCACTCCGCGATGCGTTTCTGCTCCGGCGCGCTGCGCCAGGGCGGTTTCCGCCCGCAGGCCGGTGGCAGCCACCACCGCATCTACTTCAACGCTGCGGCTGCGATCCAGCTGAACGCGGATACCGTCAGCGGTTTCCTCCAGCCGCTGCAGCTGCGATTTCAACAGCAGCTGCACGCCCATATTGGTCAGGCGATGCTGTAAGCGACTGCTTACTTCTGGTGGCATCAGCGTCGGCAGAATGCTGGCTGCCCGGTCGATGAGGGTAACCTCTTTTCCGGCGCGGCAAAAATCCATCGCCAGCTCGGTGCCAATTAGACCACTGCCGATAATCATCACCCGCTGCGCGTCGCGAAGCGCGGTTTCACAGGCGCGATACTCCCGCTGGCTGTTGAGGGTAAGCATCAGCTCACGTCCCTCAACCGGCGGCACAAAGGCGGATGCGCCCGTCGCCAGCACCAGCTTATCGTACTGCCAGGATCGATCGCCCGCTTTCACCACGTGCGCGGCGGCGTCAATATCGGTCACCCAGGTGTAGGGAAACAGCCGCAGGTTAAACTGTTCGGCAAACTCCCCCGCCGTCTGGCGGGTGAGGTCGTCTGCACGCTGGCTCTGGCTGATCACGTGGCTTAAGTCCGGTTTGTTGTATTCATCGATACTGTCGGCTGCAATCAGCGTCACCGGCACGTTCGCATCAAGCTTACGGATATTCTTCACCAGCTGGCGGGCGGCAAAGCCCGAGCCAATAATCACGATGCCGTGGTTCATTTTACCTCCGTAGCCAGTTCATCAAAGACGTCTTTACCCAGGGAACATTCCGGGCAGAGGAAGTTGTCCGGCACATCGCACCATGGCGTCCCAGGGGCGACCTCCTGCATCGGCTCACCTTTAGCGGGATCGTAGATCCACTGGCAAACGCTGCACTGCATGCTCGGCCCCAGATCGGCGGCAGTTGCACAGGGGCTGGCCTCTGGCGCTGTTGCGGCCGCAGGTGCAGCGACAGGTAACGGAGTAAGTGCCCACTGACGTGCGATATCACGGCCATGCTGGCGGCAAATTTCAAGGGCATCAATATCCGGACGCCATTTCGCCTTCAGGCTCAGGGACATCTCAAAACCGGCATCCTGAAGACGGGTAGAGAGGCGGTCTACCGCGCCGCCGCTCCAGCCGTGGGAGCCAAAGGCGCTGGCGCGTTTATTACGGAAGCGCAGGCCGGTCATCTCTTCTACCAGACCGGCAATTTTTGGCATCATCACGTTGTTCATGGTGGAGGTGCCCACCAGCACGCCTTTGGAGCGGAAGACGTTAGTTAATACCTCGTTCTTATCGCTGCGCGCCACGTTGAAGATTTTGACCGCTACGTTGGGATCTACTTCGTTGATCCCCTGGGCAATGGCGTCTGCCATCATGCGGGTATTATTGGACATGGTGTCGTAGAAGATAGTGATGCGATCTTCCTGATAGTCTGCCGCCCATTTCAGATACAGCTCAACGATTTGGGTCGGGTTTTCACGCCAGACCACGCCGTGAGAGGTCGCAATCATATCCACCGGCAGGTTGAAGCCGAGGATCTCGGTGATTTTTGGCGTCACCAGACGGCTGAACGGGGTCAGGATGTTGGCGTAGTAGCGCTGGCACTGCTCAAACAGCTCGCCCTGATCCACTTCATCATTGAACAGGCGTTCATCGCAGTAGTGCTGGCCGAAGGCGTCATTGCTGAACAGCACCGCGTCGCCGGTCATGTAGGTCATCATGCTGTCCGGCCAGTGCAGCATCGGCGTTTCGACAAAGATCAGCTGCTTGCCGTTGCCGATATCTAACGTATCACCGGTCTTCACGGTGTGGAAGTTCCACTCCGGATGGTGATGGTGACCGTTGATGGAGTCGATGGCGTTGGTGGTGCAGTAGATCGGCGTATTCGGGATGTGGGACATCAGCTCGGTCAGCGCACCCGCGTGGTCCTCTTCGGCATGGTTAATGATGATATAGTCGATGGCGTTAAGGTCGATCTCGCTGCGCAGGTTCTGTACGAACTCGCGGCTGAATTTATGATCGACGGTATCGATCAGCACGTTTTTGCCTTCGCGAATGAGATAGCTGTTATAGCTGCTGCCGCGCAGCGTTTTATATTCGGTGCCATGGAAATCGCGTACTTCCCAGTCACGTTGACCAACCCAATGAATGTTATTTTTAACCAGAATAGACATAGCAACCTCAATTTCAATTCAGCATGTTTGACTCAGATGCTTTGCTTATATCAAGTTGCGTGCCAACTTTTTAAGCTATTGAAATTAAACGTTTTTTAATTAATATCACTCAAGATGGGTAGTCATTTTGACTATCATTATTGTTGTCAATATGACACTATGAATTGTCAAAATGACAGCGAGGTAACGATGAGTTTTTCAGTTGAGGTATTAGCGGGGATCGCCATTGAGTTACAAAGTGGCATCGGCCATCAGGATCGCTTTCAGCGGCTGATTGCCACCCTGCGTCAGGTCTTAGGCTGCGACGCCTCGGCGCTGCTGCGCTACAGCGCGCGGGAGTTTATTCCCTTAGCCATCGACGGCCTCGCGCCGGACGTGCTGGGGCGACGCTTTACCCTGGAGGGACATCCCCGGTTGGAAGCTATCGCCAGGGCAGGGGACGTGGTGCGTTTCCCGGCCGATAGCGATCTGCCCGATCCCTATGACGGGCTCATTCCGGGCCAGGAGGCGCTGAAAGTGCACGCCTGCATCGGCCTGCCGCTATTTGCTGGGCAGCACCTGATTGGCGCCCTTACGCTCGACGGCATGTCGCCGGATCGCTTCGATAACTTCAGCGATGAGGAGCTGCGGCTGATTGCCGCTCTGGCGGCAGGGGCGCTCAATAACGCCCTGCTGATTGAGCAGCTGGAGAGCCAGAATATGCTCCCGGGCGCGCCCGCGATCTTCGAGCCGGTGACCGCTACCCGGATGATCGGCCTGTCGCCGGGCATGACGCAGCTGAAAAAGGAGATCGACATTGTTGCCGCCTCGGATTTGAACGTGCTGATTAGCGGCGAGACGGGCACCGGCAAAGAGCTGGTGGCGAAAGCCATTCATGAAGGCTCTCCGCGTGCAGACCAGCCGCTGGTCTATCTTAACTGCGCGGCGCTACCGGAGAGCGTGGCGGAGAGCGAGCTGTTTGGTCACGTCAAAGGGGCGTTTACCGGGGCAATCAGCAACCGCAGCGGCAAGTTTGAGATGGCCGATAACGGCACGCTGTTCCTTGATGAAATTGGCGAGCTGTCGCTGGCGCTGCAGGCTAAGCTACTGCGCGTATTGCAGTACGGGGACATTCAGCGCGTCGGGGACGATCGTAGCCTGCGGGTTGACGTCCGGGTGCTGGCGGCCACCAACCGCGATCTGCGGGAGGAGGTGCTGGCCGGACGCTTTCGCGCCGATCTGTTCCATCGCCTGAGCGTCTTTCCGCTGGCGGTGCCGCCGCTGCGCGAGCGTGGTGAGGATGTCGTACTGCTGGCAGGCTACTTCTGCGAGCAGTGTCGGCAGCGCTTTGGCCTCGCGCAGGTGCTATTAAGCAGCGGAGCGCGTTCGCAGCTGCTACAGTATGGCTGGCCGGGCAACGTGCGCGAGCTGGAGCACGCCATCCATCGTGCCGTGGTGCTGGCGCGTGCCGCACGGGCAGGGGATGAGGTCACGCTGGAGGCGCAGCACTTTGCCTTTGCCGACGCGCCTCTGCCGCAGATAGCGGACGCCGCGCCCTCCGTGCCGGGCAGGAACCTGCGCGAGGCGACGGAGGATTTTCAGCGCCAGACTATCCGCCAGACGCTGGCGCAGCATAACCAGAGCTGGGCCGCCTGTGCCAGGGCGCTGGAGATGGACGTCGCCAACCTGCACCGGCTGGCGAAGCGGCTGGGCTTGAAAGCGTCGTAGGCACGGTAAGCGGAGCGCCACCGGGCGTTACCGTGCTGATGCGACAACGCCGGGCGGCACTGCGTTTGCCCGGCCTACGGTTCTGGCGAAGCGGCTGGGCTTGAAAGGCCAGCCAGATGATTTACCATGATTCTCTCAGGTCGATTTTGTATTAGGGACAACCCATGTTTAAGCGTCGTTATATCACTCTTCTTCCCGCGCTTGTTTTGCTCTCTGCCTGCAGCAGCAAACCCAAAACGCCTGAAGCGCCTCCGGCTACCACCGGTACGCCATCCGGCGGTTTCCTGCTTCAGCCGCAGCATGATGTCATTATGTCAGGCGGTGACTTTGCCAATAACCCGGCGGCAGAGCAGTTCATTAATAAAATGGTCAGCAAGCATGGTTTCGATCCCCAGCAGCTGCGTGAAATTTTATCCCAGGCGAAGCGTCTTGATTACGTCCTGCGCCTGATGGATCGCCAGGCACCTACTGGCCCAGCCCCAGTCGGCCCGAACGGCGCATGGCTGCGCTACAAGAAGCAGTTTATTACTCCGGATAACGTGCAGAACGGTGTTGCGTTCTGGAACCAGTATGAAGACGCCCTCAACCGTGCATGGCAGGTCTACGGCGTGCCGCCGGAGATTATCGTGGGCATTATCGGGGTTGAGACCCGCTGGGGCCGCGTGATGGGGAAAACGCGCATTCTCGACGCGCTGGCGACCCTGTCGTTTAACTACCCGCGCCGCGCCGAATACTTCTCCAGCGAGCTGGAGACCTTCCTGCTGATGGCCCGTGACGAGCAGGACGATCCGCTGGAGCTGAAAGGCTCCTTTGCCGGGGCGATGGGCTACGGACAGTTTATGCCCTCATCCTATAAAAAACTGGCGGTCGATTTTAACGGCGACGGACACATTAACCTGTGGGATCCGGTTGACGCGATTGGCAGCGTGGCGAACTACTTTAAAGCCAATGGCTGGGTGAAGGGCGATCCGGTCGCCATTCCGGCTAATGGTCAGGCACCGGGTCTGGCAAACGGCTTTAAAACCAAATACAGCGTCTCGCAGCTGGCGGCCGCTGGCCTGACGCCTCAGCAGCCGGTGGGCAACCATCAGCAGGTAAGCCTGTTGCGTCTTGACGTCGGGACCGGGTACGAATACTGGTACGGTCTGCCGAACTTCTACACCATCACCCGGTACAATGCCAGCACGCACTATGCGATGGCGGTCTGGCAGCTGGGCCAGGCGGTGTCGCTGGCGCGCGTGCAGTAGCGCTTACCCGCGATCCAAGGCCAGCGCACGCTGGCCTTTTTTCTGAATCGGCCTCGTAAAATCCCGTCCTCGCCCCCATATTAAGGGAGAAAGTGCTATCTTATCTCTCTCATTTCAGCCGTTTACGGAGCGGTTATGACTGACAGTGAATTGATGCAGCTGAGCGAGCGCATCGGGCAGGCGTTAAAGGCGCGCGGCGCGACCGTGACCACGGCCGAGTCCTGTACCGGCGGCTGGGTGGCGAAAGCCATTACCGATATCGCCGGCAGCTCCGCCTGGTTTGAACGGGGGTTTGTCACCTATTCTAATGAAGCCAAGGCGCAGATGATCGGCGTTAAACCCGAGACGTTAGCCCAGCACGGCGCAGTGAGCGAGCCTGTGGTGGTGGAGATGGCGATCGGTGCCATTAAGGCCGCTCGTGCAACCTATGCCGTCTCCATTAGCGGCATCGCGGGGCCGGACGGCGGCAGCGAAAACAAGCCGGTTGGCACGGTGTGGTTTGGCTTTGCCAGCGCGGCGGGAGAGGGGATCACGCGGCGGGAATGCTTCGCCGGTGACCGTGAAAACGTGCGCCGCCAGGCCACCGCGTATGCCCTGCAAACCCTGTGGCAACATTTTCTACAAAGAGCTTGATACTGTATGCGTATACAGTATAATGAGCGCAACAAAACAGTAATCCCCGGCGAGCATCACCTGCTTTACCCGGCATGACAGGAGTAATAATGGCTATCGACGAAAACAAACAGAAAGCGTTGGCGGCAGCACTGGGCCAGATCGAAAAGCAATTCGGTAAAGGCTCCATCATGCGCCTGGGTGAAGACCGTACTATGGACGTAGAAACGATCTCCACGGGTTCGCTTTCGCTGGACATCGCCCTCGGTGCGGGCGGCCTGCCAATGGGCCGTATCGTAGAGATCTACGGGCCGGAGTCCTCGGGTAAAACGACGCTGACACTACAGGTTATCGCTGCTGCACAGCGTCAGGGTAAAACCTGTGCCTTTATCGATGCTGAGCACGCGCTTGACCCTGTGTACGCGCGCAAGCTGGGCGTTGATATCGACAACCTGCTTTGCTCCCAGCCGGACACCGGTGAGCAGGCGCTTGAGATCTGTGACGCGCTGGCGCGCTCCGGTGCGGTTGACGTGCTGGTCGTTGACTCCGTTGCGGCACTGACGCCGAAAGCCGAGATCGAAGGCGAGATCGGTGACTCTCACATGGGCCTCGCGGCACGTATGATGAGCCAGGCGATGCGTAAGCTGGCGGGTAACCTGAAGCAGTCCAACACCCTGCTGATCTTCATCAACCAGATCCGTATGAAGATTGGCGTGATGTTCGGTAACCCGGAAACCACCACCGGCGGTAACGCGCTGAAATTCTACGCCTCCGTGCGTCTCGACATCCGCCGTATCGGCGCGGTGAAAGAGGGCGATAACGTGGTAGGTAGCGAAACCCGCGTCAAAGTGGTGAAAAACAAGATCGCTGCGCCGTTCAAACAGGCTGAGTTCCAGATCCTCTACGGCGAAGGCATCAACTTCTACGGCGAGCTGGTTGACCTGGGCGTGAAAGAGAAGCTGATCGAAAAAGCGGGCGCATGGTATAGCTACAACGGTGAGAAGATCGGTCAGGGTAAAGCGAATGCGACTACCTGGCTGAAAGAGAACCCGGCTACCGCGAAAGAGATCGAAACGAAGATCCGTGAAATTCTGCTCACGAACCCGGACAGCAAACCGGACTTCACGGTTGACGACAACGACGTCAATGCGAAAGAGACCAACGAAGATTTTTAATAATCTGACGTAATGAACAAGGGCTGCCGATGCAGCCCTTTTTGCTATTTATCTATCCAGCAGGTGTGCCATGACAGATACCTCGCCCCGCCGCTCCGCCTATTCCCGTTTGCTCGATCGCGCCATGCGTATTCTTGGCATGCGTGACCACAGCGAACAGGAGTTCCGCCGCAAGCTCACCGCCCCGGTGATGACCAAAACCGGACCCGAGCCGGTAGACGCCACCGAAGACGATATCAATAACGTGGTGAACTGGTGCTATGAAAACCGCTACCTCGACGATGCCCGCTTTGCCCGCCAGTTTATCGCCAGCCGCAGCCGTAAAGGCTATGGCCCGGCGCGTATCCGCCAGGAGCTGACCCAGAAGGGAATTGATCGGGAAACGGCAGAGGAGGCGATGCGCGAAAGCGACATCGACTGGATTGAGATTGCCCGCGAGCAGGCCCAGCGCAAATATGGCGATCCGCTGCCAGCGGTCTTTGCTGAGAAGGTGAAAGTACAGCGTTTTTTACTCTATCGGGGATTCCTGATGGAGGATATTAAAGAACTTTGGTGAAATTTTACGGCCTGGCTGCATACGGGATTTTACTTCGCAGTCAAGAAAACTTATCTTATTCCCACTTTTTCCAGTAGCTGGTCGTCGCCTGTAACAGGGAGAAACGCCAGCTGCGACATTTCGTTAGCTTGATTTCAGGATAATTATGAGCAAGAGCACCGCTGAGATCCGTCAGGCGTTTCTCGATTTTTTCCATAGTAAAGGTCATCAGGTTGTTGCGAGCAGCTCCCTGGTACCCAACAACGATCCAACTCTGCTGTTTACCAACGCCGGGATGAACCAGTTCAAGGATGTTTTCCTTGGTCTCGACAAGCGTAATTATTCCCGCGCTACCACCGCGCAGCGCTGCGTGCGTGCGGGCGGTAAACACAACGATCTGGAAAACGTCGGTTACACCGCGCGCCATCACACCTTCTTTGAAATGCTGGGTAACTTCAGCTTTGGCGACTATTTCAAACACGATGCTATCCAGTACGCATGGGAACTGCTGACCGGTGAAAACTGGTTCAACCTGCCGAAAGATCGCCTGTGGGTAACCGTCTACGAAACCGACGACGAAGCTTACGAAATCTGGGAAAAAGAAGTTGGCATCCCGCGCGAACGTATCATCCGCATTGGTGATAACAAAGGCGGTGCCTACGCGTCTGATAACTTCTGGCAGATGGGCGATACCGGTCCGTGCGGTCCCTGTACCGAGATCTTCTTCGACCACGGCGCGCATATCGCCGGTGGTCCTCCGGGCAGCCCGGACGAAGACGGCGATCGCTACATTGAGATCTGGAACATCGTCTTTATGCAGTTCAACCGCCAGGCCGATGGCACCATGGAGCCGCTGCCGAAGCCGTCCGTGGACACCGGGATGGGCCTGGAGCGTATTGCGGCCGTGCTGCAGCACGTTAACTCGAACTACGAGATTGACCTGTTCCGCGATCTGATCGCCGCCGTGGCAAAAGTGACCGGCGCTACCGATCTGAACAACAAATCCCTACGCGTGATTGCCGACCACATCCGCTCCTGTGCGTTCCTGCTCGCCGATGGCGTGCTGCCGTCGAACGAGAGCCGTGGCTACGTGCTGCGCCGTATCATTCGTCGTGCGGTCCGTCATGGCAACATGCTCGGCGCGAAAGAGACCTTCTTCTACAAGCTGGTCGCCCCGCTGATTGACGTGATGGGTGCGGCAGGCGAAGAGCTGAAGAGCCAGCAGGCGCAGGTTGAGCAGATCCTGAAAACCGAAGAAGAGCAGTTTGCCCGCACGCTGGAGCGTGGCCTGGCGCTGCTCGACGAAGAGCTGGCGAAGCTGACTGGCGATACGCTGGACGGTGAGACTGTCTTCCGTCTGTATGACACCTACGGCTTCCCAATGGACCTCACCGCCGACGTCTGTCGCGAGCGCGATATCAAAGTCGACGAAGAGGGCTTCAACGTCGCGATGGAAGCGCAGCGCAACCGCGCCCGTGAATCCAGCGGCTTTGGCGCAGACTACAACGCGATGATCCGCGTTGACGGCGCATCCGAATTTAAGGGCTACGACAGCCTGGAGCTGACCAGCAAGGTGACCGCGCTGTTTGTTGAGGGGCAGTCCGTCGACACGATTGGCGCAGGGCAGGAGGCGGTAGTCATTCTTGACGCGACGCCGTTCTACGCTGAATCCGGCGGCCAGGTCGGCGACAAGGGCGAGCTGAAAGGCAACGGCTTCACCTTTACCGTGACCGATACCCAGAAGTATGGTCAGGCGATTGGTCACCAGGGCAAGCTGGCATCCGGCTCCCTGAAAGTGGGCGACGGCGTTAAGGCCGAGGTGGATGAAGCCCGCCGCGAACGTATCCGTCTGAACCACTCTGCCACCCACCTGATGCACGCCGCGCTGCGCGAAGTGCTGGGTACGCACGTGGCACAGAAAGGCTCGCTGGTGAACGACAAGGTGCTGCGCTTTGACTTCTCCCACTTTGAAGCAATGAAGCCTGCGGAGATCCGCGCGGTGGAAGATCTGGTTAACGCTCAGATCCGCCGTAACCTGCCGATCGAAACCCAGATTATGGATCTGGAAGATGCGCGCGCCAAAGGGGCGATGGCGCTGTTTGGCGAGAAGTATGACGAGCGCGTACGCGTGCTGAGCATGGGTGACTTCTCTACCGAGCTGTGTGGCGGCACCCACGCCTCCCGCACCGGTGATATCGGGCTGTTCCGCATCGTGTCTGAATCCGGCACTGCGGCAGGCGTTCGTCGTATCGAAGCCGTCACCGGTGAAAATGCGCTTGCCAGCCTCCATGCACAGAGTGAGCAGCTACATGACATTGCCCAGCTGCTGAAGGGTGACAGTCAGAACCTGAGCGACAAAGTGCGCACCGTTCTCGACAAAACCCGCCAGCTGGAGAAAGAGCTGCAGCAGCTGAAAGCGCAGCAGGCGGCGCAGGAGAGCGCAAACCTCTCTGATAAGGCTGAAGAGATTAACGGCGTGAAGCTGCTGGTGAGCGAGCTGGCGGGCGTCGAGCCGAAGATGCTGCGTACTATGGTTGACGATCTGAAGAACCAGCTGGGTTCCGCGGTAATCGTTCTTGCCACGGTAGCAGAGGGTAAGGTTTCTCTGATTGCGGGGGTCTCGAAAGAGGTGACCGACCGCGTGAAGGCAGGGGAGCTGATTGGTATGGTTGCCCAGCAGGTAGGTGGCAAAGGCGGTGGCCGTCCGGATATGGCGCAGGCTGGCGGTACCGACGCAGCCGCGCTCCCTGCGGCATTAGCCAGCGTCAAAGGCTGGGTAAGCGCAAAACTGTAAGAACAAACAAAGCGAATGCAGACGCCATAGCCCTTGGGTTATGGCGTACTTGCCACTACGCTATTGATAACGATAAAGTCAGGTTGAAGTTGCGTATATCGGCTAAACTTACATTTAACAGAATGTGATGCCGTGACTGCTTACACTTTATGTGTTTGTCATCGCTTACTTTTTGGCGTTATATGATGGATAATGCCGGGATACAAGAGACCCGACTCTTTTAATCTTTCAAGGAGCAAAGAATGCTGATTCTGACTCGTCGAGTTGGTGAGACCCTCATGATTGGGGACGAGGTCACCGTGACAGTTTTAGGGGTTAAGGGCAACCAGGTGAGAATTGGTGTGAACGCCCCTAAAGAAGTATCTGTTCATCGTGAAGAGATCTACCAGCGTATCCAGGCTGAAAAATCACAACAGTCCAGCTACTGATATCATCGCGTCTCGCTTTCTGGCGAGACGCGGCTCTTTCCAGCCCGCTTTTTTTCACTCTTTCTTCTTATTCTCCCCCTTTTGCATGACATTTTCATTTCTCGGCTCACTTTCTTTATGCTGCGTTACGTCAAGGATCCTGCTGATAAAATACTCTTTTTGATCCTTTTCAGTGCAAATTGTTTGCGAAGTGTGCAAACGAATCAGTGCTGGGAAAAATTGTTTGACTTATAAGTCCCAGAAAGTAATATGTGCGCCAACGCAGCGACGAAGAGCAGAAACAAGTTCTTCGAAGCACTCGCAAGAGGCGTGTTGGTGAGGTGGCCGAGAGGCTGAAGGCGCTCCCCTGCTAAGGGAGTATGCGGTCAAAAGCTGCATCCGGGGTTCGAATCCCCGCCTCACCGCCATTTGCATCCATAGCTCAGCTGGATAGAGTACTCGGCTACGAACCGAGCGGTCGGAGGTTCGAATCCTCCTGGATGCACCATTTTCTTCGAGATAACAGCTAAACTGTTGTTTCATGGTCTGCGAAGTTATCGCAAGCACCAAGGAGGATAACGTTGCTTTAGCAACGGCCCGTAGGGCGAGGCGCAGCCAAGTAATCCTCCTGGATGCACCATATTGTGCAGTGTTGCGGCAAGTTGAGCGACATTGAAAAAGTAGTAAAGCAGTACCCTGATGCATCCGTAGCTCAGCTGGATAGAGTACTCGGCTACGAACCGAGCGGTCGGAGGTTCGAATCCTCCCGGATGCACCATCTTCTAGAAAAAGCAGTAAAGCACCATCCTAATGCATCCATAGCTCAGCTGGATAGAGTACTCGGCTACGAACCGAGCGGTCGGAGGTTCGAATCCTCCTGGATGCACCATCTTCTCCTGATATTATCTTCTCTGTTTCATCCTCATAATTTCTCTATCAAATATCCTGTTTACCTGCTAACTCTCTATCGCCATCAGCGACAAAACGCCCTGTTTACGTTAAAGTAATGTTCTGTTATCCGCAGTGTGAGAACGCGATGTACGAACGTTATGACGGTCTGATTTTCGATATGGATGGCACCATCCTTGATACCGAACCTACTCATCGTAAAGCCTGGCACGACGTGCTGGCGCACTATGGCATGCGCTTTGATGAGCAGGCTATTGTCGCGCTTAACGGCTCGCCGACCTGGCGTATTGCGCAGGCGGTGATTGAATGGAACCACGGCGATCTCGATCCTTATGCCCTGGCGCGTGAAAAAACCGAGGCGGTGAAGGCGATGCTGTTGGACACCGTAGAGCCGCTGCCGCTGATTGAGGTGGTGAAAGCGTGGCACGGTCGTCGTCCCATGGCGGTAGGCACCGGCAGCGAGCGCGCCATTGCCGAAGCGCTGCTGACTCACCTTAACCTGCGCCAGTACTTTACCGCCGTGGTCGCTGCCGATGACGTCGAGCACCACAAGCCCGCGCCCGATACCTTCCTGCTCTGTGCCGAGCTGATGGGGGTCGATCCGACCAAATGCGTGGTGTTTGAAGACGCTGACTTTGGTCTAGAGGCGGCGCGGCGGGCAGGAATGGATGCGGTGGACGTGCGTACGCTGTGAGCGACGCGCTGTCACTCCTTTCCCTATTTACCAGCAGCTTTCTCAGCGCCACGCTTCTGCCGGGCAGTTCAGAAGTGCTGCTGGTTGCCCTGTTAATCTCTGGCGTCAGTCAGCCCTGGCTTCTTTTGTTAATAGCAACAATGGGTAATAGCCTTGGAGGGGTGACTAACGTTATCCTTGGACGTTTCTTTCCGCAGCGTAAAACATCACGCTGGCAGGAAAAAGCCCAACACTATTTGAAACGTTATGGCGCAGCCACGCTATTATTGAGCTGGATGCCTGTTATCGGTGATCTGCTGTGCCTGCTTGCGGGATGGATGCGCATTGCGTGGGGGCCGGTTATCTTTTTTTTATGCCTTGGCAAGGGGCTACGCTACGCCGTCCTGACGGCTGCAACCCTGCAAGGTATAACGTGGTGGCACTAATTGGTTGGTCATACGCTTTTATCGTCAACCATTACAATTATGCTTATTAGAAATGATTTCGACAGGCGGGAGGTCAACTTGATCCCGGACGTATCACAGGCGCTGTCCTGGCTGGAAAAAAATCCTCATGTCCTGAAAGGGATTATGCGAGGGCTGGAGCGCGAAACGCTGCGCGTTAACGCTGACGGCACGCTTGCAACAACCGGACATCCGGAGCAGCTTGGTGCAGCGCTGACACATAAATGGATCACCACTGATTTCGCTGAAGCGCTGCTGGAATTTATTACCCCGGTTGATGGCGATATCGATCATATGCTGACGGTGCTGCGCGACGTGCACCGTTACAGCGTGCGCAACCTGGGAGAGGAACGGCTGTGGCCGCTGAGTATGCCCTGCTACATCGAGAACGGGCAGGATATTGAGCTGGCGCAGTACGGCAAATCCAATATTGGTCGTCTCAAGACGCTCTACCGTGAGGGGTTAAAAAACCGCTACGGTGCGCTGATGCAGACCATCTCGGGCGTGCACTATAACTTTTCTCTGCCAATGGCCTTCTGGCAGGCAAAATGCGGCAGTACGGATAAAGAGGCGGTCTCTGACGGCTATTTCCGCCTGATCCGCAACTACTACCGCTTCGGCTGGGTGATCCCCTACCTGTTCGGCGCATCTCCGGCTATCTGCTCCTCGTTCCTGCAGGGTAAACCCACTACGCTGCCGTTTGAAAAGACGGAAGAGGGGATGTACTACCTGCCGTATGCTACCTCGCTGCGTCTGAGCGACCTCGGCTATACCAATAAATCGCAAAGCAATCTCGGTATTACGTTTAACGATTTAGACGGTTATGTGGCAGCATTGAAACGGGCGATCAAAACGCCGTCTGCTGACTACGAGAAGATGGGGCTGACGAAGGACGGCAAGCATCTGCAGATCAATACCAATATTCTGCAGATCGAAAATGAGCTCTATGCGCCGGTGCGCCCGAAACGGGTGACCCGCAGCGGTGAAGCGCCGTCGGATGCGCTCCTGCGCGGTGGCATTGAGTACATTGAAGTTCGCTCGCTAGATATTAACCCCTTCTCGGCGGTGGGCGTTGACGAGCAGCAGGTGCGTTTCCTCGATCTGTTTATGGTCTGGTGCGTGCTGGCGGATGCGCCAGAGATGAGTAGCGACGAGTTGCTCTGCACGCGGACCAACTGGAATCGTGTGATCCTGGAAGGGCGCAAGCCAGGCCTGACTCTGGGCATCGGCTGTGAAACCGCGCAGTTCCCGTTAAAAGACGTTGGCAAAGATCTGTTCCGTGACCTGAAGCGCGTTGCGCTGACGCTGGACAGCATTGACGGCGGCAGCGCCTATGCGGAAGTGTGCGATCAGCTGGTGGCGAGCTTTGACGATCCGGAGCTGACCTTCTCGGCGCGTATTCTGCACTCAATGCTTGAAAGCGGTATTGGCGGCACCGGCAAGGCGCTGGCGGCACAGTATCGTGATATGCTGCGGGAAGAGCCGCTGGAGGTTCTGCTGGACGAGGACTTCACCAAAGAGCGCGATGCATCCTGGGCGCGTCTGCGGGAGATTGAGGCGGCGGATAGCGAGTCGTTTGAAGATCTGTTGGCAAAACACGCCTGACAGAGCTGATAGAAAAGAAAAAGGCCACATTGCTGTGGCCAAAATTTCATCTCTGAAAACAGGGATGATGATAACAAATGCGCGTCTTTCATATATTCAGACTTGCATGCGTTCAAAGAGTTCACTTATTTTTAAAAAAATCACTCCGGAGGTGAAAAAATGCCGTTGTTGGATAGCTTCACTGTCGACCACACCCGTATGGAAGCCCCTGCTGTTCGCGTTGCGAAAACCATGAACACGCCGCACGGCGATGCCATCACCGTCTTCGACCTGCGTTTCTGCATCCCGAACAAAGAAGTGATGCCGGAGAAGGGCATCCATACGCTGGAGCACCTGTTCGCAGGTTTTATGCGCGACCACCTGAACGGCAACGGCGTGGAGATCATCGATATCTCGCCGATGGGCTGCCGTACCGGCTTCTACATGAGCCTGATTGGCACGCCTGACGAGCAGCGTGTTGCCGATGCCTGGAAAGCGGCGATGGCTGACGTGCTGAAGGTGAAAGAGCAGAACCAGATCCCTGAGCTGAACGTCTACCAGTGCGGCACCTATCAGATGCACTCTCTGGACGAGGCGCAGGAGATTGCGCGGCATATCCTGGAGCGCGACGTGCGCGTCAACAGCAACGACGAGCTGGCGCTGCCGAAAGATAAGTTGCAAGAGCTGCACATCTAGTGGACGTGCCCGGTGGCGCTCGCGCTTACCGGGCCTACGACAGGCACCGCGCCCGGCAATGACCACCACCACGACCTTCTCGTTTACCCATCGCCCGCTGATCCCCTTTGCCCATGATTACGCGCATGGCGACAGTGAGCCGTGGCATCAGCACGACTGCGCCCAGCTGCTGCATAGCCTGAGCGGCGTGGTCAGGGTTGAGACCGCAGCAGGCTGCTGGGTGGTGCCGCCTGGGCGGGGCGTCTGGCTCCCTGCCGCGACGCAGCACGCGTTACGTATTACCGGCAACGTTGCTGCCCGCACGCTGTTTATCGATCCGCTGGCCCGCGCTGACCTGCCTGCGGCCTGCCAAATCGTGCAAATTTCTCCTCTGCTGCGCGAGCTGATTGTTTCATCGTTCGATCTGGCTGAGCGCTACGCGCCCGGCAGCCGCGATGAGCGAATCTATGAGCTGATCCTTGATGAGATCCGGGTGATGCAGGCGCTGCCTTTCCATCTTCCTGAACCGCACAGCGACCTGCTGCGCACGCTGTGTCAGCGGATCGGCGAAGAGCCTGCCCGAGAGTGGACGCCCGCCCTGGCGGCGAGCGTGACCAACATGAGTGAGCGCACCCTGAACCGCCATTTTCAGCAGCAGACGGGTTTAAGCTTTGGCGAGTGGGTGCGCCGGGCTCGCCTGATGGCGGCTCTGCTGCGCCTGGCGCAGGGGCAGTCGGTGCTGCGTGTGGCGCTGGATACCGGCTACGGCAGCCATAGCGCCTTTACCGCCATGTTTCGCCGGGTGATGGGCGTTTCACCCAGCGACTACTTTCGTTAGGCCAGCGTATTCAACAGCGCCTGGAGTGACGCGCGAGCAACGTCGTTATCGATGCCTACGCCCCACCGGCTGCTGCCATCCTGAAACAGACAGTGAATATAGGCGACCGAACGGCTATCGCTGCGCTCGCCCAGGGTGTGCTCGTGATAATCTTTTATCACAAACGACTGCGCGACCCATGACGATAACCCGCTGGCTGCGGCAGAGAGCAGCCCATTGCCGCACCCTTCAAGCTGCCGCGTTTCACCGTCGTGCGAAATGGCAGCGGTTAACCGTAACAGTCCATCCTGCTGGCTTTCACTGCTGTAGCTGAGCAGATGAAAGCGTGGTGCTGGCACCAACCCATAGCGACTGCGGAAAAGCTGCCAGAGCGCATTTTGCGTCATCTCTTTGCCGCCCTCGTCGGCTTCCCGCTGCACGTGCTGGCTGAAGTCCTGCTGCAGGGCGCGGGGCAGCGTCAGGCCGTGATTCTGTTCGATAAGCCATGCGCTGCCGCTCTTGCCCGACTGGCTATTGACGCGGATCACCGCCTCATAGGTGCAGCCGATATCCTGCGGATCGATCGGCAGATAGGGCATCTCCCAGCGTTCGCCGGGCCTGCGCGCGTCGAAGCCTTTCTTAATTGCGTCCTGGTGTGAACCAGAGAAGGCGGTGTAGGCCAGCCGTCCGGCCCAGGGGTGACGCGGGTGCACCGGCAGCTGATTGCAGCTTTCAACCACCTCTACTACGCGCGTCATATCGCTGAAATCCAGCCCCGGCGTGACGCCCTGGCTGTAGAGATTCATCGCCAGCGTCACCAGGCAGACGTTGCCAGTGCGCTCGCCGTTGCCAAACAGACAGCCTTCAACGCGATCTGCGCCCGCCATCACTGCCAGCTCGGCGCTCGCCACGCCCGTGCCGCGATCGTTATGTGGATGGACGCTGATGCAGACCGCCTCGCGCTGGCTAAAATGGCGGCAGAACCACTCAATTTGATCGGCGTAGACGTTGGGCGTATTCACCTCCACGGTGGCGGGCAGGTTGATGATCATGGGGCGTTCGGCGCTGGGCTGCCAGATAGCCGCCACTGCTTCGCAGATCTCCAGGGCGAACTCTGGCTCGGTAAAGCAGAAGGTTTCCGGCGAATACTCATACTGCCAGTGCGTTTGCGGGTTCTCTTCGCACAGCTTACGAATCTGGCGCGTGCTGCGGGTTGCGAGCTCAATCACCTGCGCCTTCTCCATACCGAACACCAGACGGCGAAACAGCGGGGCAGTGGCATTGTAGAGATGCACCGTTGCGCGGCTGGCTCCGTGCAGCGCCTCAAAGGTTCGGGCAATGAGATCCTCGCGCGCCTGGGTTAACACCTGGATCGTCACGTCGTCGGGAATATGATGGTTTTCTATCAGCTGACGCACAAAGTTGAAATCGGTCTGCGAAGCGGAAGGGAAGGCCACTTCAATCTCCTTAAAGCCGCAGTCGAGCAGCAGATTCCAGAGCTGCATTTTACGCGCCACGTCCATGGGTTCGGCCAGGGCCTGGTTACCGTCACGCAGATCGGTAGAGAGCCAGCGCGGCGCGTGGGCGATCTGCTTTTCCGGCCACGTGCGATCGGGCAGGGAGAGAGGGGGGTAGGGCTGGTATTTCTGGGCGGGATCTTTCAGCATGATGTGCTCCTGTTGTCTTTTCACTATCGTGAAGCGATTTCAGGAGCACGGCTTTATCAGGACGGACAATCCCTGTCGCAGTCCGGTCAATTTACTCAGCGATCAGTGCGCGCCCCCGCCACCGCTGCCTGCGCCAAACGGCGGTTTGGCAAACCACACCAGCCCCAGCATGATCACGAAGATCCCTGCGGAGATCCAAAATATCTCGTTGGCCGAGATAATCAGGCCCTGGTTAGTGATCTGCTGGGCTATCCAGCCGGACGCCTGCTGCTGTGTCATCCCCATTCCCTGCAGCTGGTCATACATAAGCTGGGCGTTAGGGTTGTAGGGAGTCACCGACTCCGTGAACTGGGCGTGGTGAATCGACTCCCGGTTGGTCCACAGCGTGGTGGTTATGGACGTGCCGATGGAGCCTGCCAGCGTACGCGAAAAGTTCGACAGGCTGGAGGCGGCGGCAAGGCGCTCAGGCGGCAATCCAGAGAGGATAATGGTCGTCAGCGGCATAAAGAAGCAGGCGACGGCAAACCCCTGGATAAACTGCGGCAGCGCCGAGGCGGCAAAGTCCATGCCCGGCTCGAACGTGTAGGCACGCCAGTAGAAGCAGACCGCATACATGATAAAGCTGAAGGTCACCAGCCGACGCATATCCAGCTTATGGGCAAAGCGACCGATAATCGGCGACAGGATCACCGGGATGATCCCCACCGGCGCAGAGGCCAGCCCCGCCCAGGTGGCCGTGTAGCCGTAGACCTCCTGCAATAGCTGCGGCAGCAGCACAATCGCGCCGAAGTAGAGCATGTAGGCCATGCTGATACAGAGGCAGCCGATGGTGAAGTTGCGCGACTTAAACAGCGAGAGATCGACTATCGGGTGGTCGTCGGTCAGCTCCCAGACTATCAGGAAGCTGAGCGCCACCACTGCCACAATGGTTAGGATAATGATCTCCCTGGAGTTGAACCAGTCCAGCTCTTTACCCTGGTCGAGCATCACCTGCAGACAGCCAACACCGATCACCAGCAGCGCCAGGCCAACGGCGTCAATGCGCCGCTGCTCGGTGCGGGTTTCCCGTCCGCGCAGGCTCTGCATCGCCATCACCACCACCACGATACCGATGGGCACGTTGATAAAGAAGATCCAGCCCCAGTGATAATTATCGCTGATATAACCGCCCAGAATCGGGCCGCAGATCGGGGCGACGATCACCGTCATGGACCACAGCGACAGGGCGATTGAGCGCTTCGCCGGCGGATAGTTGCTGAGCAGCAGACTCTGCGAGAGCGGGATCAGCGGCCCGGCAACGATCCCCTGCAGAACGCGGAAGAAGATCAGCATGTTGAGGCTGGTCGACATTCCGCACGCCCAGGAGGCGATGGCAAAGGCAATGGTCGACCACAGGAACAGCTTTACCTCACCGACGCGCTTCGCCAGCCAGCCGGTGATCGGGATAGAGATGGCGTTTGCCACCCCAAAGGAGGTGATCACCCACGTCCCCTGGCTCAGTGACGCGCCAAGGTTACCGGCAATGGTGGGGATCGCCACGTTGGCGATGGTGGAGTCCAGTACCTGCATAAAGGTCGCCAGCGACAGCGCAATGGTCATAATGACCAGCTGCGCCCCCTCCAGCGGTTTTCTCGGTTGCGTAGCGCTCATCAGGGTTAGCCCGCGTTGGCCTTCACGATATCGTTAATCAGGATATTCACCGGTTCGAGGCCGATCTCCCGTGCGTTACTCTCATAGGCTGGCGTGGTGCGTGCCTGGCTGGCCAGCATCTGGCCGTCGCTGTTGCTGGTGTCTACCTTGACCAGCGTCGACAGGCCAATACGCAGCGGATGCTGGGAAAGCTGGTTGGCATCCAGCTCAATACGCACCGGCAGACGCTGAACCACTTTGATCCAGTTCCCGGTGGCGTTCTGCGCCGGAAGCAGCGAGAAGGCGCTGCCGGTACCCATATCGAGACCGACCACCTTACCGGTGTAGGTCACGTCGTCGCCGTAGATATCACTCACCACGGTTGCCGTCTGGCCGATACGCATGTGCGCCAGCTGGGTCTCTTTAAAGTTAGCATCTACCCACAGGCCGGAGGCCGGCACCACTGCCATCAGCGGAGTCGTGACGCCGATCTGCGCCCCAGGCTGAACCGCACGGCGGGAGACGTAGCCGGTCATGGGGCTGACGATTTTGGTCCGCTGCAGGGCGAGCCAGGCGTTGCGTACTTCAGCTGCGGCCTGCTGCACCGCAGGCTGATCTTCCAGGCGAGTGCCCAGAATCATCGCCTGGTTGGCGTTATACTGCTGAACCGCCACGTCGAGCTGGGCCTGGGCGCTGGCTACGGCGTCCCGGGCGTGCTGCAGCTCTTCACGGCCAATCAGGTTAGCGGTCCCCAGCGGCACGCGACGATTAAGATCGCTCTGCGCCTGGGCGAGGGCGGTCTTCTGCACCTCAATGTTGGCCTGATACTGTTTGCTGTTGATCATCATCTGGCGGGTCTGGCGCACGCTCGACGCCAGCGCGGTCTGTGCCTTCTCGAACGCCTGCTGCGCGTCAGTGGGATCCAGCGTGACCAGCACGTCACCCTTTTTCACAAAGTCGGTGTTATCGACCCAGACTTTCGTCACGCTGCCGGACACCTGCGCCATGATCTGAACCTGGTTCCCTGCCACGTAAGCGTCGTCAGTCTCTTCATGATGACGCAAAACTAAAAACCAATAGATCCCATATGCCACGGCAATAACGATAAAGAGCAAGGTCAGAATAAGCAGGATGCGCGTACGCTTACCTTTCTTATTGTTGACCGGTTGCTGCGGGGTTTGACTCTCCGCATTTGCGCTCATGTTTGTTCTCCACGATCTTATTATTTCACATCGGCTGAGCCGACCTGTTCACCAAAAGGCCAGCACGTTGTGCTGGCCTGGCAATTTCTTATGTAATCAGGATTGTCGTGCGGATCGTCGCGTTAGCGCAGCGCCTCAAGGATGACGTCTTGTTCATCCATCTCATCCAGGCGAGTAAGCAGCTTACGGGTGATCTGCTCAAGCTGCTCTTTCTCTTCAACGGTAAGCGAAGACCAGAGCTGGTGCAGGCAGTTATGCTGCGGGGGTAGCACCTGACGTAAAAACTCATGACCTTTATCGGTCAGTTGCAGATGCAGGCAGCGGCGATCGTTATCGCTCTCGCGACGTTCGATCCAGCCGCGCTTTTCCAGTTCATCGGCGATACGGGTCGCGTTAGTACGGGACGAACCCAGCGCACAGCTCAGCTCAGAGGGTTGAATGCTGTGGTTTTCCTGAGACTCCAGCGTAATTAACGCCATAAATAACGTCTCGTTAATCCCTTGAGCTTTCAGCATCTTATTGCGGTTATCCAGCAGCTTGCCCTGCATGTGCATGCACAGACGGGTAAGGAGGATCTCGTTGAACGGGAAATCCTCATAGCGACTGGCGCGAAATTTTAGCATTTGTTCAATGGGCGTAAACGAACTATCCATTTTTGGTATGACCTCATTAGTTACAGCCGATATAGTAACGATAGTGACAAATAAAGTAAATGTATTAATTATGGATATACATTTAGGGCCTGAAACCGTCACCAAGCGGGGATACCTTACCACCCCCGCCGTTACCTAAGTCAATAAAAGGTAAGGAGTGGTTACTCCGTAGCCGATTGCCGATGATAGCCGCGCCACCAGACCAGCAGGTTGATCAGGGCCATCACGCTGCCTGCCACGCAGACGCCGCGCCAGCCGTCGTGCTGCCAGGCGCTGGCGGAGATCAGCGACCCGGCTGCGCCACCGATAAAGTAGCTGGTCATGTAACCTGCGGTGAGGCGGTTACGCGCCTCCGGCTTAACGCGGTAGATCACCGTCTGGTTGGTGATGTGCACCCCCTGCACCGTGAGATCCAGCACGATAATACCGACGATCAGCGCCAGCGCCGAGGCGTGGCCGAACCAGATGGCAACCCACGACAGCAGGAGCAGCAGCAGACCCCAGGTGGTAGTCAGGTGTGATTTGCCCCGATCCGCCAGGCTGCCTGCGGGACGCGCACCGAGCGCACCCGCGGCCCCTGCCAGGCCAAACAGGCCGATGACGCCTTCAGAGTAGTTAAAGGGCGGGGCGGCCAGCAGGAAGGCCATAGAGGTCCAGAGAATGCTGAAGTTGGCAAAGGTAAAGCAGCCCAGCACGGCGCGGGTACGCAGCAGCCTGTCACGAGTAAAGAGAGAGAACACCGAGCCGAGCAGCTGGAAGTAGTTGAGGTGATTGTCCTGCTTAACCTTGGGCAGGCCGCGCCAGAGGGCAAACGCCATCACCACCATCAGGACGGTGGCTACCCAGTAGACCGTACGCCAGCCGCCGAGGTTCGCCAGCAGTCCGGCCACGGTGCGCGCCAGCAGGATCCCCAGCAGCAGGCCGCTCATGATCGTTCCGACGACCTTGCCACGCTTCGCCGGTGTGGCGAGGGTCGCGGCCAGCGGCACCAGTATTTGCGCGACCACGGAAAAGAGGCCGGTGAGGGCGGTGCCGAGGATCATCATGCCCAGCGACTGGCTGGTGGCGGTAATTAACATCCCGCCCGCCGCAAGCAGGGTCATCACTACGATCATTGTCCTGCGCTCGAACATATCGCCCAATGGCACCAGCAGCAGCAGGCCCGCCGCATAGCCGAGCTGGGCGGCGGTAACGATAAAACCGGCCTGGCTGGAGGAGAGCGAAAAGGCGCGCGCGATGGTATCGAGCAGGGGCTGGGCATAGTAGTTGCTGGCCACGGTAAGGCCGGTAGCCACGGACATAAGCACAATCAGCGCGGGGCTGAGCGGATGGGTTGATTTGGTCATGAGTAGGCGATATTCAGATAAATGATTATTTATCATAACGAATTCGCGGATAGCTGGGGAGGGTTCGTGTGTCGGTTCGTGCTGTTGAAAAAATGCTCCCCCACCTGCAGGTGAGGGAGAGAGTGCTTACTGCTGCGCGGCCAGCGCCTCTTTGATCCAGCCGTCAAACTGCTGCTGGTGAGCTTTGATCCAGCCGTCGACGTGGCCCTGGATATCCGCTTCCGAGGCTTTGCCCGCGTGCATCATGGCATTCTGGGCGTTGATGTCCGCCAGCGGCAGCTTCATTACGGAGAACAGCTTCGCCGCCGCCGGGTTTTTCTCGGCCCAGGCTTTGTTGGCCACGATATGCATGGTGTTTACCGGGAAGCCGTAGTTCATGCCGTTTGGCAGCTTGGTGTCGATATCCTTCTGCTCGCCCGGCAGAGAGGAGAACGGTACCTGCAGCCAGACCACGTCGCGGCCCGGCTTCATCACATCACTCACCCAGTATGGGGTCCAGGTGTAATAGATGATGGGCTTGCCCTCTTTGAAGCGGGCAATGGTGTCGGCCATCATTGCGGAGTAGTTACCGTGGCTGACCTCAACGGTTTTTTCCAGATCGAAGGCTTTGTTCTGGTGATTAATCACCGCTTCGCAGCCCCAGCCTGGCGAGCAGCCCATCATGTCGGCCTTGCCGTCACCGTTGGTATCAAACAGTTTAGCGATCTTGGGATCCTTCAGCTGTTCGATATTGGTGATGTGGTACTTCTCGGCGGTCTTCTTATCAACCAGGTAGCCCTGCGCCGCGCCGGAAACAAAGGTGCCTTCACGGTAGAACTTCTTATCGCCACCGGCGGCGGCGTACATGTCGTCATGCAGCGGCTGCCAGTTAACGGCGGTAAAGGTGGCATCGCCGGAGGCAATTGAGGTGTAGCCGACGTTGTAGTCCACTTCGCTGGTTTTATTCACGGTATAGCCGAGCTTCTCAAGGGCGCGGCTGACCAGCAGCGTCTGGAAGGATTCTTCAGAGATGGTGCTCTGGATCGGCTGGACGGTCATGCCTTTGCCCGGTAGATCGGCGGCGAAGGTGCTGGTTGAGACAAGGGTGGCAAACGCTGTGGCAATAAGTACGTTATGTCGCATCGTTGTTCCTTAATTATGGGAAGAGAGGGATCGGCCCGGCAAGCTGAGTGCCGCCGGGCAAGAACTTACTTAATGAAAGGACGAGTCACTAATCCGATAGGACCGGAGGTATACCAGCGGCGGTTGCCGCGGCTGCGGGAGTCGCGACCCACGGCCTGGGTCAGGCGGTCGAGAATGATCGCCAGGATCACGATCCCGACGCCGCCGACGGTGGCAAGGCCCATATCGAGGCGGCCGATACCGCGCAGCACCATCTGGCCGAGGCCGCCCACGGCGATCATCGAGGCGATCACCACCATCGAGAGGGCGAGCATCAGCGTCTGGTTCACACCGGCCATGATGGTCGGCATCGCCAGCGGCAGCTGCACTTTAAACAGCATCTGGCGCGGGCTGGCCCCGAACGAGCGTGAGGCTTCGATCAGATCCTCTGGCACCTGGTTGATACCGAGGATCGTCAGACGCACGATCGGCGGCAGGGCAAAGATAATAGTCACCACTACGCCCGGCACGTTACCGATACCGAACAGCATGACGATCGGCACCAGGTAGACAAACGCCGGGGTTGTCTGCATCGCATCCAGCAGCGGACGAATAATTTTCGCCGCCCGCGGGCTGCGTGCCAGCCAGATCCCCATCGGCAGGCCAATCACCACGCAGAAGAGCAGGGCGGTCAGCACCAGCGCCAGGGTGATCATCGCCTGCGACCAGGCACCGATCGCGCCGATCAGGATCAGCGATATCAGAGTGGCGATGCCCATGCCCGCGCTGCCAAACTGCCAGGCGATCAGGGCAAAGACCACGATGGCGACCGGGGCAGGCATGCCCAGCAGCAGCTGCTGGAAGCCGTTCAGGATATAGTCCACCGGCACGCGGATACCCTGGAACACCGGACGGAAGTGGGTAACCACCCAGTCGATGCCGGTAGTGACCCAGCTGTCCAGCGGGATCAGCGTCTTGTGGAACGGATCCATAATATTGAAGTGTTCCGGCGCAGGCGGGGCGCTGGTCAGCCAGTCTGCACTGCCGCCGTCGGTCGGTGCCGCAGCCGGAGTACCCCATGCGTCGGCGGACTGCGTTGCGGTAGATTGTGCGGCATCTGCCGCCTCGGTGGTTCCCCACGGATTAGATTGATCAGCCATTGTTTGCCCCCTCGCGATCTAAAGCCTGCAGCAGCATCCGTTTTGAGATGATGCCGACGTACTGTTGCTCCTCACCCACTACCGGCACGGCACAGGGTGCCTGGCCTACATGGGAGAGCAGTTCGCTAAGCGGCGTCTCTGCGTCGACCGGAGCCGGAGAGTCAATTAACGCCGCGTCGATACCCTGCTGCTGGCTCAGCGCCGCCTTCAGGGAGTCGATGGAGACCGTGCCGACAAACTTGTTGCCGCGCTCAATGACGTAGCCATATTCGCGGTCCTCGTCTTCCAGCAGCTTCAGCGCCGAGCGTGGGCCGAAGCCGGGGGCTTTACGCAGCAGGCCAACCGGGCTACGGCGGGCAATATCCTTGGCGCTAAACACCTGGCTGATGTCCACGCCGCGGAAGAAGGTGCGCACGTAGTCGTTGGCCGGGTTATTTAAGATCTCATCCGGCGTGCCGACCTGCACCACTTCGCCACCCTGCATAATGGCGATGCGGTCGCCGATGCGCATGGCTTCGTCGAGATCGTGAGAGATAAAGACAATGGTGCGCTGCTGGCGCGACTGAAGCTTCACCAGCTCGTCCTGCATCTCGGTCCGGATCAGCGGATCGAGAGCCGAGAACGCTTCGTCCATCAGCAGAATATCGGGGTTAATGGCCAGAGCGCGGGCAAGGCCTACACGCTGGCGCATGCCGCCGGAAAGCTCATCCGGATAGGCGTGGGCGTAGTTCTCCAGCCCGACCTGACGCAGCGCATCCAGCGCTTTTGTCTGGCGCTCGCCCGCAGGCACTCCCGCTAATTCCATACCAAACGCCGTATTGTCCAGTACGGTCATGTGTGGCATTAGCGCGAATGACTGGAAGACCATTGCAATCTTTTTCCTGCGCACCTCACGAAGCTCGGCGTCGGAGATTTTGGCGATATCGACGCCATCAATCAGTACCTGGCCGCGGGTGGGTTCAATCAGGCGATTGAGAAGGCGAACCATGGTCGATTTCCCCGATCCGGAGAGCCCCATGATGACGAATATCTCGCCTTCTTCAATGGCCAGACTGGCGTTGATAACGCCAAGCGATAGCCCTGTTTTTTCCAGAATTTGTGCTTTCGAAAGTCCCTTGTCGATATATTTGAACGCACGCTGTGGGTTATCGCCAAATATTTTATAGAGATTCTTTACTTCGAGTTTAATTGCCATGCAATAAAAAAGTTCCCGTATTTATTTATATCAATAACAATCCTGATGGAAATAATGAACGGGCTATACCCTAGCACAGTGAGAATCTGAGACAACCCTCAATCGCACTCTGGCATGGAATTTGCCGAACCGCGAACGGCGCGACTTCCAGTGATATAAGGGCCTGGCGGCGATATGCAGGGGCGCAATTTTTTTTGCCGCGGCAACGGAAATTCCTCCGAATTTGCAGCCTTCAGAGGAATAATTAGCAGAGGTTAACCATACGTTAGAAAGAAATAAATTTGTAATATGAATGGCTGTTTTGGGAAATATCCTGGCGGGCCCGTGGAGAATAGGGCCCACCAAAATAACAATTAAAAATCCCAGTCTGCGTCTTCAGTTTCCACCGCTTTGCCCATCACGTAGGAGGAGCCGGAGCCGGAGAAAAAGTCATGGTTTTCGTCGGCATTGGGTGACAGCGCCGCCAGAATCGCCGGATTGACGTCGGCCATCTCCGGCGGGAACAGCGCCTCATAGCCAAGGTTCATCAACGCCTTGTTAGCGTTGTAGCAGAGAAAGGCTTTCACCTCCTCTTCCCAGCCGGTTCCCGCGTAGAGCGCCTCGGTATAGGCCAGCTCGTTATCATAAAGATCCATCAGCAGATCGAGGGCGAAATTTTTCAGCGCCTCCCGCTCGCCAGCATCTACTTTTTCCAGCCCGCGCTGGTACTTATAGCCAATGTAGTAGCCGTGCACCGCCTCATCGCGAATGATCAGCCGGATAAGATCGGCGGTGTTGGTCAGCTTGCCCCGGCTGGACCAGTACATCGGCAGCCAGAAGCCGGAGTAAAACAGGAAAGACTCCAGAAAGACGCTGGCGATCTTCTTCTTCAGCGGCGCATCGGCGGCGTAGTGCGCCAGGATAATCTGCGCCTTACGCTGGAGCGGGACGTTCTCCTCGCTCCAGGCGTAGGCGGCATCCACGTCGCTAGTCTGGCAGAGGGTGGAGAATATCGAGCTGTAGGAGCGGGCGTGCACCGCCTCCATAAAACTGATGTTGGACATCACCGCCTCTTCGTGAGGCGTAATGGCGTCGGCCATCAGCGCCGGTGCGCCCACGCCGTTCTGAATGGTGTCCAGCAGCGTCAGGCCGGTGAAGACGCGGATCGTCAGCTGCTGTTCAGCGTGGCTTAGCGTTTGCCAGGCGGGAATGTCGTTCGACAGCGGCACCTTCTCCGGCAGCCAGAAGTTGCTGGTCAGCCGGTTCCAGACCTCCAGATCCTTATCGTCCTGAATAATGTTCCAGTTAACGGCGCTAACCCGTGATAAACGGCTCATCCTCTTCTCCTTATAGCGCGCATGACACGCAGCCTTCAATTTCAGTGCCTTCCAGCGCCAGCTGACGCAGGCGAATGTAGTACAGCGTCTTGATGCCCCGCTTCCAGGCATAGATCTGCGCCCGGTTAATATCGCGAGTGGTGGCGGTATCCGGGAAGAAGAGGGTGAGAGACAGGCCCTGATCCACATGGCGCGTCGCTGCCGCGTAGGTGTCGATGATCTTCTCGGGACCAATCTCATAGGCATCCTGATAGAGATGCAGGTTATCGTTGGTCATAAACGGGGCAGGGTAGTAGACGCGCCCGGTTTTACCCTCCTTGCGGATCTCAATCTTCGACACAATGGGATGGATGCTGGAGGTGGCATGGTTGATGTAGGAGATGGAGCCGGTGGGCGGCACGGCCTGCAAATTTTGGTTGTAGATGCCGTAGCGCATCACGTCCTCGCGCAGCTGGCACCACATCTCCCGCGTCGGCAGCACGATGCCCGCCTGAGCAAACAGCGCCCGCACGGTCTCGGTTTGCGGCTGCCAGCGCTCCTCAATGTACTGCGTAAAATATTCGCCGCTGGCGTAGCGCGACTGCTCAAAACCAGCAAAGCGCTGCCCGCGCTCGCGGGCCAGCATCATGGAGGTATTCAGCGCATGCCAGGTAACGGTGTAGAAGTAGAGGTTGGTAAAGTCGATCCCCTCTTCGCTGCCGTAGGCGATGCCTTCCCGTGCCAGGTAGCCGTGCAGGTTCATCTGCCCGAGACCAATGGCGTGCGACGCGGCGTTGCCGGCTTCAATCGAGGGCACGGAGCGAATGTGGCTCATATCCGACACCGCCGTCAGCCCGCGAATGGCGGTTTCCACGGTGCGGCCAAAGTTGGGCGAGTCCATGGTGTGGGCGATGTTCAGCGAGCCAAGGTTACAGGAGATGTCGTGTCCGGTTTGGGCGTAGTCGAGGTTCTCGTCATAGGTCGAGGCGCTGTTGACCTGCAAAATCTCCGAGCACAGGTTGCTCATATTGATCCGCCCGGCAATGGGATTAGCGCGGTTGACCGTATCCTCGAACATGATATACGGATAGCCTGACTCAAACTGGATCTCCGCCAGCCGCTGGAAGAAATCACGGGCGTTGATGGTGGTTTTGCGAATGCGATCGTCGGCGACCAGCGCCTCGTAGTGTTCGCTGATGGCGATATCGCCAAAGGGTTTGCCGTAGATGCGTTCCACGTCATAGGGGGAGAAGAGCGCCATCGGGGCGTTCTCCTTCGCCAGCCGGAAGGTCACGTCCGGGATCACCACCCCCAATGAGAGCGTTTTAATGCGGATCTTCTCATCGGCATTCTCCCGCTTGGTATCGAGAAAGCGCAAGATATCCGGGTGGTGAGCGTGCAGATAGACGGCCCCGGCACCCTGGCGTGCCCCCAACTGATTAGCGTAGGAGAAGGCATCCTCGAGCATCTTCATTACCGGGATCACGCCGGAGGACTGGTTTTCAATCCGCTTGATCGGCGCGCCCGCCTCGCGCAGGTTTGACAGCAGGAAGGCTACCCCACCGCCGCGCTTGGAGAGCTGGAGCGCCGAGTTTACCGCCCGGCCAATCGACTCCATATTGTCTTCGATACGCAGCAGGAAGCAGGAGACCAGCTCTCCGCGCTGCTGCTTGCCCGCGTTTAAAAAGGTAGGCGTCGCGGGCTGGAAGCGGCCGGAGAGCATCTCTTCGCTAAGCTGGCGAGCCAGCGCTTCGTCGCCCTGGGCCAGGGTCAGGGCCACCATCACTACCCGATCCTCAAAGTGCTCAAGATAGCGTTTGCCGTCGAAGGTTTTTAGCGTATAGCTGGTGTAGAACTTCCACGCGCCAAGAAAAGTGTGGAAACGAAAGCCGCGCCGGTGGGCGCAGGTAAAGAGATCGACGACAAACGCCTGACTATATCGCGCCAGCACGCTGCCGTCGTAGTAGCCCTCGCTCACCAGATAGTCCAGACGTTCCTGCTGGCTGGCAAAGGCCACGGTATTCGGCAGGACATGCGCGGTGTGAAACGCCTCCACCGCCTGACGATCTTTATCCAACTGAATGTGGCCCGATGAATCATAGAGATTCAGCATGGCATTCAGCGCATGGTAGTCCGGCGCGGTCTGCATCACACGCTCTGCGGTTGTCGTTGCCAAAATTCGCTCACTCCTTTTCGCACGTTGTCGAGATCCTGCTGCGTGCCCATCAGTTCAAAACGGTAGAGGTAAGGGACGCTGCACTTTTGGGAAATCACATCCCCGGCGCGGCCATAGGCATCACCGAAGTTACGGTTGCCAGCGGCAATGACGCCACGGATCAGCGCCCGGTTTTGTGGATCGTTCAGAAAGCGGATCACCTGGCGCGGCACCGCGCCCGCCGTGCCGCCACCGCCGTAGCTGGGAACGATCAGAATGTAGGGAACGTCCACCTGAATACGCTCGCGCTCGTTAAGCGGAATGCGCACCGCCGGCAGCCCGAGGCGCTCAATAAAGCGCTGCGTATTTTCCGAGCTGCTGGAGAAGTAGACGAGAGTGCTCATGCGCTGGCGACGCGGGAGGCGGGCAGCAGGCGGTTAATCATATCCGGACGGAAGCCCGACCAGCTGGTGTCGCCCGCAATCACTACCGGCAGCTGGCGAAAACCCTGCTCCCGCAGCGTATCGGCAGCTTCCGGAACGAGATCGATATTCACCATCTCAAACTCAACGCCCCGGCTCTCCATAGCCCGTTTTGTGGCGTGGCACTGGACACAGTCGTTTCGAGTGTAAATAGTTATGCGCATGATTCGTATTCCCATTTATAATGGTGGGCCGGCGCGGAAAACCGCACCGGGATATGTTGTTCTTGCTTACAGGAATACTAGATGTAGTTATAAAAATTATCAACCACGCTATATATAGGTTTTAGGGCAGGCTTATGCCCCGTCGACGATGGCGACGGGGGCGGGTGGCTTTTAGCCGAAATTACAGGCGCATGGCAACGGCGAGGCGGTTAAATGCATTCATCAGGCTGATAGCGCAGGTCAGATCGCTCACCTGCTCAGCGCTAAAATGGGCCAGCAGAGGCTGGTAAACGCTCTCTTCCGCGTGGCTGTCGGCAATATGGGTAACCGACTCGGCCCACGCCAGCGCCGCCTGCTCTTTATCACTGAAGTGGTGGCTGATCCGCCACCCTGCCAGCGCATCGAGTTTTGCCTGCTCAACGCCCGCTTTACGTAGCGCCCGGCTGTGCTTGTCGAGACAAAATGCACAGCCGTTGATCTGTGAAATACGCAGGTAGATAAGCTCAATAAACGTGTTATCAAGCGAGCATCGCTCCAGCGCCTGGCTGGCCTGAATCAGGCCGTTGTAGATGGCTGGGCTAAGTTCATAGAAAGGCTGGCGTAGTAGCTGGGTCATCACTCTTCTCCTCGTTAAGATGGCGAAAATGTAGCACTATGATGGTCTGCTCTGGAGAGCCATATTTTGATTAAAAAGGCAGACCATAATGGACGCACGCTATCAGCAAATTGCCCGGCAGCTTAAAGCCGCCATTACTTCTGGCGAGCTCAAAACCGGTAGTCGCCTGCCGTCGAGCCGGACATGGGCCCAGGAGAATGGCATTTCACGCACGACGGTTGAGCAGGCGTACGGGGAGTTGGTGGCACAGGGATGGCTGGAGCGGCGCGGACAGGCGGGCACCTTCGTGAGTCAGACTTCGCCTTCGGCGTTAGCAGAGGCACCCGCCGTGCCGCCCGGCGACGAGCATGAACCAAAGCCGTTTCAGATGGGCTTGCCCGCGCTGGATCTCTTTCCACGTGCGCTATGGGCGCGGCTGACCGGCCGACGCCTGCGTACCCAGTCGCGCTTCGATCTCACGCTTGGGGATCCAGCGGGTGAGGCTATTCTGCGTCAGGCTATCGCCGACTACCTGCGCTTCTCCCGCAGCATTGAATGCCAGCCGGAGCAGATATTTATTACCTCTGGCTATGCGCAGTCGATGAGCCTGATCCTGCAAACGCTGGCCCATCCTGGGGATAGCATGTGGGTGGAGGATCCCGGTTTCCCGTTGATCTATCCCGCCATTGATGGGGAAGGGATCCAGCGGCTTCCGGTGCCCGTGGATCACAATGGGATGGATATCGAGGCGGCGATAGCGCGCTGGCCCCAGGCACGGTTTGCGTTACTTACTCCGGCCCATCAAAGCCCGTTGGGTGTGGCGCTGTCGCTGCCCCGCCGCAGGCAGCTGCTGGCGCGGGCGGCCCAGCACGATATGTGGATTATTGAGGACGATTACGACAGCGAGTTCCGCTATCACGGCAGGCCGCTGCCGCCGTTAAAAAGCCTCGATGCACCGCAGCGGGTGATCTATACCGGCACCTTTAGCAAATCCCTGTTTCCGGCCATACGCACGGCATGGATCGTCGTGCCAGCCGCCGAAGCTGCGGCGTTCCGTCAGCGGATCAACAGCACCCCGTGCAGCGTTCCCACGCTGTGGCAGTGCGCGCTGGCGGATTTTATTCAGCAGGGACACTTCTGGCGTCATTTGAAAAAGATGCGGCTGCACTATGCGCAGCGGCGAGCCTGGCTGGAAGCGGCGCTCATCCATTACGGGTTTAACGTGGTGCCTCAGCACGGCGGCATTCAGCTGGTGGTCGATATCGACGGCGATGACAGAGCCATTGTGGCGCGGGCGCAGCAGAGAGGGCTGGCAGTACAGGCGTTAAGCGACTGGCATAGCACGCAACCGGGGCGCAGCGGGATCTTGATGAGTTTTACGAATATAACGTCCGCCGAAATGGCGATGCAGTGGGTAGGGCGGCTTTACGAAAAGGAGTGATACAGGAAATAAAAGAAACCCCGTGAGGGTTAGCTCACGGGGTTGGAGATTATCGACGGAGGCTTAGCAGCGCCCCGAGGAAGATCCCGGCGGCAGCGGCAGCACCTACGCTGCACCATGGCCTGTCTTTAACAAAGCTATCCGCGCAGCCTGCAACATCGGTCGCTGCTTGCGTAACGCGATTGCGGCCATGCAGCTTGGCTCGGGTCTGTTTCAGCAGCGCCTGTGCTTTACGACGTGCGCCGTCTGCATCATCTTTTGCATCGCTTCCCCAGGACTTCAATACCGCCTCCAGAGAGTCCGCTAGCTGGCTGACATCATTATTAATATCGTCTACGCCTGCATCTACGTCGCTACGGTTTGGTCTTCTAAGCATATGATCCTCCCTTGATTTCGATGTATTAACCAGTGTAGCGCATAATTTTAACCTCTGACGGCAATCACGACTTGATGGGGCGTTTATGGACTTTTCCGAAAGCGCTGCTAATGCTCAATACTGTAAGGTGGCGCTGCTGTAGACGATGACGAGGATAAAATATGTACTTACGACCCGATGAGGTGGCACGCGTTCTTGAGAAGGCGGGATTTACCATGGACGTCGCGACGCCAAAGGCCTATGGCTATCGTCGCGGAGATAACTATGTGTATGTGAACCGTGAGGCACGGATGGGGCGCACGGCGCTGATTATTCATCCTACGCTGAAAGAGCGCAGCCAGACGCTGGCTGAGCCGGCTTCCGATATGAAAACCAGCGATCACTATCAGCACTTTCCGCTCTACTTAGGCGGCGATGCGCAGGAGCACTACGGCATTCCGCACGGTTTTAGTTCACGTATGGCGCTGGAGCGTTATCTGACCGGGCTTTTTGGCGAGTCGGCCTGACTCGCCACGCCATCAGGCTTTGGCCTGATGATAGCTGCTGACCCGGAACAGGCGACGGCAGTAATCGAGGAAATAGCCGTAGGCGGCGCCCATCACCATTGAAACCACGATATTTGAACTGACGGCAGCAGCGATCTGATGCCAGTCAGCGCCCACCACTAACAGGATCGTCACGTAGACCGGCGACTGAAACGTCACGTATGCCAGCACGTCCGCCAGGTTTTTAACCCCGCCAGCAGGGGAGAACCCTCGGGCGAAGCGCATAAACGCATCGCGATAGAGGCCATAGGGCCATGCAATGAGGATATTTACCGGGATGGCGACCAGCCGCGAGGAGAGAGACTGCTCGAACGTCATTCCCGAAAGGAAAATTTCAATCAGCATATTCACGACAGAACAGTAGACGACCATCGCAAACGTGTCCGCCATGGCATGACGCAGGCGAGATTGCGGAGAGAACATGCTGATGCTCCTGCATAAAAGTAACTAAAAGGGAAAGGTTAGACAGCGTTTTGCGATGCTGCTTTGATTGCGCATAGAGTATATCTCTGCCTGTCAACGTACAACTAGCGTAAAATTTTTATTTATCACGCTTTTGTCGATAACATTCTCTGCCGCAGGCTGTTTTTCATCCGCTGCGTTATTTTTGGTGGGTTTTTAGGTTAAATTTTTATTAATCAATGAGTTATTAGAAAGAGAGGACCGGCGAGGGGAAGCGTTACGGTGAGCGAGCGCCCACCGTAGGAGAAGTATCTTTTAGCAGACGCCGAAGTTGCCTTCTTCTTTGTACAAAGTCACATCAGCAGCCTTAATGGTTACCTTTTCACCCTGCTCATTACTGGCGGGTACGGCAACAATCTGATCATCATTCACTTCTACAACTTTAAGCTTCTGGCCGCCGATGCGGGGCTGAACATAATCACCAACTGAAAACATAATGTCTCTCCTCTCTTTTGATGCAATCACTATAGGCCAGGCCAGCAGCCTGAGAAAATAAATAAGATCGATTATAACTATCGTTCAACACCTTAAGCGAGATTAAGCCAAAGTTTAAGGGTAAGTAAAAGAGGGTAAAAGCGCGGGGCGAAAGTGGCAGAGTGACTTAAAATAGCTACGCTTAAAGAGAAAATCTCTTTTTATACAGCCACCTGGATAAATTTTACACGGGAGTAATTATGGGTTTCTGGCGCATTGTACTGACGATTATTCTGCCCCCGCTGGGCGTCCTGCTTGGCAAGGGCTTTGGTATGGCGTTCATTCTGAACATCATCCTGACACTTCTGGGTTACATCCCGGGTCTGATCCACGCCTTCTGGGTACAGTCGCGTTCATAATGCCGCTTTCGGGCAGGAGACCTGCCCGTAGCCGTCACGCCGCTAGCGTCTTTTAACCGCGTCGAGAATGTAGGGTTCCAGCAGCTTCGCCACGGCAGCGAAAACCGGAACCACCACAGAGTTACCGAACTGGCGGTAAGCCTGGGTATCGGAGACCGGAATTCGAAACGGTGCCTGCCCAGGCTTTTCAAACCCCATCAGACGCGCGCACTCTCTTGGCGTTAAGCGCCGGGGCCGCCGCAGCTGGTTATCAGCGTTGCTGAAATCAGCTTCGCCGAGCGCCCGATCCCATCCCCTGTCGATTAAAATCTCCGAACCGTCTTTGTAGTAGCGGGCCGACAGCGTACGCGCCACGCTCTCTGCGCGGGTGGGATCCACCAGACCGAAGCCAAAGCCGTTACCTTTTGCCTGATGTTTTTTGGCGTAGTGCCACAGATAGTGCCAGAGCTTTTCTGACAGGATGTATTTGCTGTCCGCGTCCGGCTGCAGGAGCTCGCCAAAGGCAGGGCGGCGTTCGGGATAAAAACGAGATATGTCGCGCAGGGTAAAGCCATTATGAATGCCCAGATCGCGTCTGAACCCTACCAGCACGATGCGCTCCCGGTGCTGGGGCAGGAAGTGTCGACCATCGATAACCTTGGGATCGTCTTTGCCCACGGCGGCCGCATCGGCAACCTCATAGCCCAGCTCATCCAGCGTCGCCATAATGACGGCAAAGGTTTTACCTTTATCGTGGCTCTTCAGGTTCTTCACATTTTCCAGCACGAAGATAGCGGGCTTTTTCGCTTTGATAATTCGCGCCACGTCGAAAAAGAGGGTGCCCTGCGCTTCACACTCAAAGCCGTGCGCGCGGCCGAGGGCGTTTTTCTTGCTGACCCCTGCCAGGCTGAACGGCTGACAGGGGAAACCAGCAAGCAGCACATCGTGGTCGGGGATAGCGGCATCGATGTGCGCATAGGCCTCGGTTTCAGACACGTCTTTATCCGCGCTGAGGGTGACTTCGCGGATATCCTGGTTAAACCGATGTGATGCTTCGTCATTAAACCAGTTAGCCTGATAGGTACGAACCGCGTTTTTGTTCCACTCGCTGGTGAACACGCACTGTCCGCCGATGGCTTCAAAACCATGACGAATGCCGCCAATGCCGGCAAAAAGATCGATAAAGCGAAAGGCATAGTTGGGATGATGCGCCGGAGGCGAAGGGAGCATTTTTTGTAGCAGCTCAGCTTCTAATGCCGTCAGGGTTTTCGGTGCGCTCTTACCGTTCACCCAGCGGTTAAGCGTCTCCCGGCTCCACTCGCTCTTACCCAGCTTTCGCAGCTGCTCCGCGACATATTTTTGACCATAGATGGCCAGCACCTGATCCAGCAGCTTCCTGTCCTGAGACTGCTGCCGCTCCTCTTGCGTACGCGCGCGCTCAAGCAAATCCTGCGCTATCACATCAAATTCCGCCATGATCTCTCCTTGGGGTTAATGCGTGAAAATATATCACTCATTTGACCCAGCGGAACGAAGATTTTTTGTTAAATAGTGCCGGGTAACGGTTAAACGTCTCAGCGAGAACCTCAGAATCGATCGGGAAGATTTCGGTTAATACGAACCAGCCTGCCTTTTTCCATCTCAATAAAACCACCCGCTTTGAGTTCGGAAAGGATTTTCAAAATAATACTTCTCGATAATCTGGAGAAGGTTTGCATATATTTTACAACGGTATAGCGCTCTTTAATCGCACAGGCGTTTTCACTGTCCATATAGATAAGGTAGCTTCTAATAATCTCATAGGCGGACTGTAACCCGGACGTAGCGGTGCGTGCCGCTAACGAGTTGATAATGGTAACCATAACGTTAATAACGTCAGGCCAGAGATGTTGTTCTTCAATAACCTTTATAAAGTCATCAATATTAATTGAGTCAATCATACAGGGGGCAATAGCCTCATGCTGAGCAATAGTGCCGTCTGGAGCAAGTTGTCCAAGGCCAATAATTGATGGGCTCATCATAATGCCCAGGTTTTGTTTTTTTTCGTCTTTACCCACTGAGCTAATCAGTGCTCCATCAAGCAGAAAGTAAATTTTTCTCGAGGCTTTTTCATTTTTCACTTTTATAGGTAATGTCTGACCCGGCTCAAGCAGAGAGGGCTGTTTAACAGGAAAGTGAGATAAAATAGTGTTAATCGATTCAAGAGGCTTGTTTATTTTATGAAGTTCCATTCTTCTTCCTTATCCTTAATGGATATATTGAAGGTGGATATACTAACTTTTGAAACAAATGAAAGGAAAGGTTATGTGCAGTAATTAATGGGTTATATTGTATTAATAATGCTTTGATGATTTTTTAATATTTCTTAATCTGTAAGAAGAGTTTCCAGATCCCATTACATCTTAATAGCCTGAGCCAGGCCTGTAGGAATCGAGGGCTGGCGTGCCAGTCGGTGACCTTTAGAGGGAAAGAGTGTAAGGTGGGACAAGGATCAAAGCGTCTATTGATGTCGTTAAGAGCCATGATGGAAAGATATTTTGTGAAAGTGGTCACGTAAGAACAGTATGTTTTTGAACAAAAAAAGCTGTTTTTGCCTGCGTAGTTAAAGAAGGCGGGATTTTTACATGTACATATTTATATTGACCAATAAATAGTGGAAACATTATTTCTTGGGTGAATTAATACGTAAATAAATATCCCGCCATACGGTGGATTAACGCATGGTTAAGCCGCCATCGACAGAGATGGATTGACCGGTGACAAAGGATGAGGCGTCGCTGGATAACCAGAGCACCACATCGGCAATCTCTTCCGCCCGACCGTGACGCTGCATGGGGACGCTATTAACCATCGCATCCAGCGCCTCTTTCTGCCCGGAAGCGGCCATTTGTTCCGCCATTGGCGTCCAGATTAGCCCAGGGCATACGGCATTAATGCGAATATTCCGGGCGGCATATTCCAGCGCTGCGCTTTTGGTCAGGCCTAACACACCATGCTTGGCGGCATGATAGCTTGCACGTTCTGCGCCACCCACAATACCGCCTATAGAAGAGCAGTTAACAATCACGCCGCTTCCCTGTTTGCGCATCTGCTGAAGTTCATATTTCAGGCATCCCCATACGCCGCGCAGGTTCACGGCGTTGACACGGTCAAAGTCTTCAGCCGTAGCGTCAGCAATCTCAGCCAGGACATTCTGAATGCCGGCGTTATTAAAGGCGATATCCAGGCGACCAAAGGTGGCGACCGTTTCCTGAATCATGGCTTCCACTTCGTCCAAATTAGCTGCGTTACAGGTTACGGCTTTGACATTATATCCTTCGGCTATGAGATCATTCGCGGCAGCCTGTACCGCGTCAGTATTAAGATCCGCGAGGACGACCGAGGCACCTGCGGCGGCATAAGCCCGCGCGGTAGCCAGACCAATTCCAGATGCTGCGCCGGTAACCAATGCAACTTTTTTGTCTAATGAGTAGTTCATATCTATTTCTCCGGTTACTGCTGAATTTTAAAATTACGTTCCCTGCGCGATGCATAAAGGACATCACGAAAGAGTCTATTTGGTGATTTTTTAAAGCCGCCTTGAAGTAATTACAGGTTCTTACCAAAGAACGCGGTGAGTTTGTCTACTGCCGGGTTAACAAACTGCGGCTTATCGTATAAATCGAAATGTGATGCGCCGGGGATAATCATCAGCTCCTTCGGTTGTTTAGCATTATTATATGCCTGCTGGCGCGCAATGGTATTAATGCCCTTTGCGACAGTGGTAGGTTGGTTTTGCACAGCAATGGCCGCGTTAGCCATAAGTAATGACGTGTACAATAGTGTAGCCTTTAATAATGACATAATCCCCTCCGGGTAGGCGTATTTAACAGGCAATTAAATATTAATAGCCATGCTATGGCTTTATCTATTCTGGAATACGGCTGATTATCGTCTGCCAGTTAATTTACTGGAGAGATAAGCGATAAGCCATACCGCCCAGTTTCTTGCATTCATAAATAAAATTCATTAATCTGATTTTGGTAGAACAATGACTAACTTGAATGCGCTGTGGGCGAGTAAGGGTAAAGATGGCACGGGAAGGTTTCGGGGATTTAATCGCGCTGATAGCCGTGGCGCAAACGGGAAGCTTCACCCGAGCAGCGGCACAGCTGGGCGTTACGCAGCCTGCGCTGAGCGTCAGCATTCGCGGCCTTGAAGAGCGTCTTGGCGTTCGTCTTCTATTACGCAGTACCCGCAGCGTAACCTTAACGATGGCCGGGCAGCATCTCGTGGATCGCCTCGTGCCTGAGTTTGCGCAGATCGATAATGAGCTCAATTCATTGAACGATCTTCGGGACAAGCCAACGGGCACCCTGCGTATAACCGCGATTGATTACGCCATCCGATCGGTTTTATGGCCCAGACTCTCCCCCTTCCTCAAACAGTATCCCGATATCACCATTGAGCTTGTCAGCGAGTATGCCAGCGTGGATATCGCCGCCAGAGGCTATGATGCCGGGGTACGCTTTGGTATGGAACTGGCGCAGGATATGATCTCCGTGCGGATTGGCCCCGATGTTAAAAATACCGTGGTCGGTTCAGCAGACTATTTTGCCCGGCATGCCGCTCCCCAGACGCCGGACGAACTTAGTCAGCACCAGTGCATCAGGTTGCGGACATCAACCTATGGCGGCCTCTACGACTGGGAGTTTACTGACGGCCAGCGAACCTTCGACGTCAGGATTAACGGCCCGGTGATCTGTAATAACGCCTATGACATTTTTGAAGCGGCGAAGGAAGGTTTTGGCCTTGCCTATCTGCCTCTGGATATGGTTCAGCCCTGGCTTGATTCTGGTGAGCTGGTGTCAGTACTTCAGACGTGGTGCCCGGTTTGGCCTGGCTTTCATCTCTATTATCCCAACCGACGTCAGCATTCCCGGGCGATGACGCTGCTGGTCGACGCCTTACGCTATCAGGAAAAACAGGCGTGATGCTTTATTCACACCGTAAGAGGGGAGCAGAGCATGGCTGATGAAATATACCGAGATATTGTGGCGTTCATTACCGTTGCCAGAGCGCGCAGTTTTACCCGAGCGGCTGCGGAGCTAGGAGTGTCACAGTCGGCGCTGAGCCACACCATTCGCAACCTTGAGGAGCGTCTGGGACTGCGCCTGCTAATCAGGACTACCCGCAGCGTTTCACCTACCGAGGCGGGGGAGCGATTACTCGAACGCGTGTCGCCACGGTTTGCGACTATCGCTGATGAGCTGGCCTCGCTGCGAGAGCTGGGCAGCAAGATTGCTGGCAGCGTCAGGATAACGGCGTCAGATTTTGCGTTTAATACGTTCATATGGCCCCGCCTTTCAGATGCGCTGCTGAAATACCCCGAGGTAAAGCTGGAGGTAGTTAACGATCCTGCGCTGACTGATATCGTTGCCGAACGCTTTGACGCGGGCGTCAGGCCGGGCGACCGGATCGGGAAAAACATGGCGTCAGTGCCTATCTCTCCCGATCTGCAAACCGTTATCGTTGCTTCGCCTTCCTATCTTCAGGACCGGGTTATCCCTCAGACGCCTGATGATTTAGCAATACACGCCTGTATCAATACGCGGTTTTCCCTTAAGGAGGGGATTAACGCCTGGGAGCTTAAGAGGGGCGATGTTGCTCTGCAATGCCGTGTCGACGGGCCGCTGATCTTTAATTCGGTCTATGCCGCGATGGATGCCGCTCTGGCAGGATATGGGCTGGCCTATGTTCCTGAGATCCTCGCTCGCCCCTGGCTGGAGAGCGGGCGTCTGCAAAAGGTGCTTCAGGATTGGTGCCCCATGCAGCAGGGGTATCACATCTTCTACTCTAGCGAGCAACAGCTTCTGCCAGCGCTGGCGCTGATTATTGATACGCTGCGCTATGACCCGCAGGAGTAACGGGGGATTGAGCAGTGAGGGAGCAGATTATCGGGATTTCTTCGGATCTATGTACTTTTATCCATCTCAGCAGCGAGCCTGTTTATTTCGTTAAGAATGTATTTCCGGCGCTGTTTCAGCAGCAAGCTTGCAGGGATGAAGCGCTCTATTATAGTTGGCTTCTTATTTACGTACTCAGTTACGAGCCGTTTAATATCATTTTTTGTCCAACCCTCCATCACCGGCGTAGGGTTGCATAGAAGGTTAGTTTGTAGGGCAGGGGCAACCTCCTGATCCAGGATGGCAAAGATCTCTTCCCGATTCAGCCCTGAATCCTTAAGTTCCTGCGCTATCCATCTGTAGTCATAGTCCTGTAGCTCCCGCCCGGTGAAAAGCTCAGATAACGCGTACCAGACAGTGACGCGGATAGCTAATTCGGTTTCGTTAAAGTGCATTAGTTTCTCTCCTGCGGTAAAACATACATGGTTCCAAACAGGAGGTCTGTTCCGGCCGAGGCCAAGATGCCACCTACAATTGCAGCCACACCAATACAAAGTGGTGCTGTTGCTGCACAAACGCCAGTTGCTACTACCGCAGCACCGGCTCCCCATCCTCCTGCAATACCGGCAGTAGCTATAGCGCCCTGATGCAGGGTTTCGGTAGTTTTATCTTCTGCCTGATAAATTTCATATGCAGCGATAGCCAAAGACACAAAAAGAACGCGCTTACCTGCAACACCTAGTGTTTTTGCAATACCTGATACTGCGCCCCTGTCACGACCAGCCGACTGGATCATTTCCTTAAATACTGTGGCTTGTTGCCTTTCAGAAAGGGACTCAAAAGATTGTTGAAACATTCTTGTGGAGTAATGTTCGGTTAAATCAGCCATGGTGCGTCCAGACGGCTTTAGTTTTTTCGCGTAGGCCCTACCGACAGGGCTGTTTCTTAATCGTGAAAGATCCAGTATTTCGTTACGCATTTGAGAGGCTAAAGAGGCTGCTTCTCGAGGCGTCATCTTCCCGCTTTCAACTGCATGGACAAACTCAGCAGACATCTTTTGAATATCACGTAAATATTGCTCTCTGACGCGGGAGTCTTGGATACAATGCGTGGCAAAGTTTGAGGCCGTCCCTTGCAATGAGGCAAGAGCCGCAGAAAAGGCTCTTTGATCATTTTTCATTGCGCCTGCGATGGCAGGGTATGTGAATCCCATTCAGCACCTCACTATGATAAACATGCATTTTCTTAAGAATATAGAAATTTGGTTTATTGGTTAACCAAACTCTATGCGATTTGTGAAACGTAGCCAACTATTCAGAATTTCTTTAAGCATTATAACAATGCCATTGTTACCGCTTATGCTTATCTCATGTTAGCTATTTTTCTATATTATTGTCACTTTTTCGGCAGCCATTCACCGCTCCATTAGTTTTAGAGCCTGCTATGCTGCTACTTACTAATCGGCGTAAGTTTGAAATTTTATGCCCATACTCATCTTAGGCTGAGTAGCGAATAGGTACACAGCATGGTTCGTTATGTATCAGAGCTGCCATTTGTTGATATAGGATGAAGCGGTTTTTTTGGTTCGCATTAATTTCCAGTGTTGAGATATTGGCTCGGCAGGTTTCTGACAGATGGATCTCCATGGCGATGGCAATCAACCGTTTGCCTTTAGGCCACGGGCGCGTCAGGGCATTTGCCAAGGTTGACGAAGCCAGTCCCGCTTCCTCGAGAGTTTCACTAGACTAGTGCTGTGATTGTGTAAGGCGACGATGATGTCGACAGGATGCCAATCTCATTCTTATCCACATGGGCTAACGCCGCTTCAATAACATTAGGCGGAAAACCTTGCTCGTTGAGAGCTGTACTGGCAATAGATCGCAAACCGTGTGAAACGAGCACCCCACCAAAACCTGCGCGTTTCAGCGATGCGTTAACGGTTTGACTGTTCATCGGCTGGTTTTGCTTGATGCGGCTGGGAAAGATAAATTCTTGATTTCCACTTAATGGCTTCATCATCTCCAGTATCGCAATTGCTTCATCTGACAATGGAACAGTATGGTCGCGGTTCATTTTCATGCGTGCTGCAGGAATCTTCCACTCTCGCGCTTCTATGTCTACCTCTTCCCAGCGAGCTTCAGCCGCTTCGGCAGGGCGGGTAATAGTAAGAAGTTGCCACATGAACAGGCAGCGTGTGGAAAGGCAAATGCTGGCTGTTCGCATTGTCTGCATCAGTTGAGGTAGCTGATCCAGTCGAATGCTGGGCATGTTCTTTTTCTGAGGCTTCTCGAAGGCTTTACAGATATTAACGCTGGGAACAGCATCAATCAGCCCTGTGTTTTAGGCATAGATCATGACCTAATAAATGCGTTGGCACAGGCGACGAACGGTTTCCGGTGCTCCTCTGGCCTGAATCGGTTGCACGGCCTGAACCAGTGTGTGAGCTTTAATATCTGTAACGCTAACGTCGCCAATTGCAGGAAAGATATCTCTTTCAAGAGAGCGCCAGATATAGTCGGCATAGCCCTCTGTCACGCTGGCTTTCTTCACATTCCACCACGTTCAGCTACGAATTGGAAAGTATTGGTTTTAGCTTCCAGCGAACTGCGAAGTTGTTCTTGCTAATGTTTCTGAGGGTCGATTTGTTTCGCCAGAAGAGAACGAGACTCTGCGCGATAGTTTCTGGCATCGGCAAGCGTAACTGACGGGTAGGGGCCTATGCTCTTCTTCGCACGTTTCTTGGTGACAGGGCGAATGTAGCGAAACTGCCAGATTTTACTCCCGCTGGATTTGATGAGTAGCTCAAGGCCATCACCATCATAGAGAACGTAGTCCGCTTCTTTGGGTTTATGTGGTCCACAGATCATTGCTCTCATCCTGCCAGTGGCGTGGGGAAAGTATCTGAGGTGCTGTCAACGGCTGGTGGTCCTCTCCGAAACGGTACGTCAGTACAGCCTGTGCCAGCGCCTGTTGTGCAGGTGGCGACAGCATCAGCGACTGCATGGCATCCCGTTTCTCTTCCCCACGGTCAAAAATCCCCAGCACTTCATGCGCCCCCTCAACGACCTGACTCACGACATCACCTTTGTGCGGCACCCGCACCTCACCAAACGACTCACCGCAGACGAGGCCGTTCTGGCACACTGCACGGAATAATCCCGGCAACATCTGATACGAGCTGGTGCCATCATGGGAATTGAGCAAAATGATTTCCGGCACTTGTTTGCCTGTAATTTGCCCCTCCCGACGCAGACGTAACATATGCTTTGTATGCTCGCGACGCTCAGGGTCACGAACACTGGTCTGGCAGGCAAAGAACGGCTGGAAGCCTTCCCGCTGTAAGCTGTCGAGAAGTGAGATGGTGGGTATATATGTATATCGTTCGCTGCGGGATTCATGTTTGTCTTCGCTAAAAACACTGGGTACCACGCGAAATAGCTCCTCACGAGTTAACGGACGGTCACGACGAATAAGGTTTGCTGCGCCAAAGCGCGAAGCCAGACGGGTCATAAGCAGACTTCTCATTATGGAAGAATAAAAACAAAAAGCCCTGTCGCATAATCGCGACAGGGCTGAGGAAACAATGGGTTAGAAGGAGCGATTCAGAAGAAGACATTCCAGACAGCACGAGCGACCGATACCACGATGTCGCGTACAGACTGGATGGCTGTCCGAATTGGGGACGGTATCAGGGGCATGGGACATACTGTGTCCAACACCGAGCCGACCGTTTCACCAAAATCGTCACAGGCTTTTTTATTAACGGCATTGGTACGAAGCGACGTAATGAGCTGTACCACAACGGGACTACTGGCCTCACGCGGCAGGCAGCGAATCATACGCTCTGCCATCACCCGTAGTCCCCACTGCAGACGGACTGACACTGCACAGACAGGGTTTATCGGCTGAAACAGCTCATGCAGCAGACAGATTTGCGACTGATATTTTGTTTCTGCTCTTAGATAGCTTTTCACCACCACTGGTGGGTTCGACCTTATCCGATTGGCAGATAACAAACAGCACTTTATGTCGATACGTCTCACCAATCACCTGATGATAAAAATGTTCATCCATCGCCAGTGCCCGGTCATCGGCCTTAATCAGCCACAATACCAAATCGAGCCGGGGAAGTTGTTCACGTTACAGCGTGGCATATTCCTCATCCCGCATTTCTGACTCCCCAACACTAGGCAGGTCCATAATTGTCATAAAGCGTTTGCCGAGCTGTAGGCGAAACAGCAGCGGTTTTCGAGTACAGGCTGCCATATCACTGACCGGTGATTTATCACCGGTAAACAGGGCGTTGCACAGATTGCCCTTTCCCGCACCGGTCTTACCCATAATTCCGATCAATGGCTCGTAGGTGGTTAACTGGCTTACTTGGTGCAGAATGCTTTCAGACACCCATTGAGGCAACCTGGAAAGTGACTTCTGCAGCGACTGCAGGCCTTCAGAATTGCTCATCACTACTCCTTTGAAAAATCATACAAAATGGCAGAACTGTTAGGTTCTACCATTAATAGGGGGGCAGTTGAATGATATATATTTGAAGATTTTTACAATGCTATCCTCTGGACCGAACAGTGGTATAGGGCCGGATCGTCTCCTTGTGTGGTGTCAGTCCAAGTTGTGAGAACAGTCCATATTTGATTAAGGGACAAAGATTCGAAGTCATTGTATAATCTCGTGAATATCGGTGGGATTAACTAATACAAAGTGGTATTTTGTTTGTTAGGCGATTGATACTTTTATGGATTTTTTGTGTATCTAAAATGAGAAATGTTGGGGGTAAGAATGCCAGCAGTATTTGTTCATGTATCAGATATCCACTTTGGTCAAGAAAAAGGTGATGACCGCGTCCACATACATGATGATGTCAAGCAGCAACTAATTTCTGATGCACGACATGTAGTTTCAAATTTAGCCAATGGAGTAGCACATGGGATCTTGGTTACAGGTGACATTGCTCATTCGGGGACAAAGGCTGAATACGATTCTGCAGGGGAATGGTTGGATGAACTTGCTTCCAGCATAGGGGCAGAAATCCATTGTGTTCAAATGGTACCGGGTAACCATGACCTTGATCGTTCTAAGCTGTCGTTATCCGGAAAAGCTATTCTTGACCATATCCGTAAAGGTGGTCCCCAAGAATATGAACGAATTATGAACAATGCAGTGGATCGCGCCGCTCTTTTTGCTCGATTCGAAGACTATGGCAACTTCAGCTTTGGCTACAATTGCCCACTCAATGATGAGGGAGTATTTGCCTCTGAGCTGGAAGTTAATTTAGCTCCAGGTCGCTCTATTCGTTTTATAAGGCTCAATTCATCTTTACTTTGCCATGGTGAAGAACGCGATGAAGATCCGGAATTGATGATAGGAGCGCGGCAATTCACTATTCCACGCGATGATGGTGTTGAAAATGTAATTCTTGTTCATCACCCCTTAAGTTGGTACAAAGATCAGGAACAAGTTCGTCAATACATACGTAGTCGTGCTCGTGTATTCATTTCTGGACATGAGCATGATCCCAAAGTGTCTGTGGATAGTGTTGAGCAAGGTTGTGATGTTTTAATGCTCGCAGCTGGCGCAACAGTTCCTTATCATTCCGATGACGTCTACACCTTTACTTATAACATCATTGAGTTTGATTGGGATGAAGAAATCGATGGGCTATCGGTAACCATACATCCTAGAGCCTGGAATCCGCATCGTACTTGTTTTGAAAGTGATGATAAGCGCTTAGGTGGAAGGGACCCTAATTATCGTCTTAACTCACCGAATTTTCGTGTTGCTCCACGCCCACAGTTATCTTTGCCCTCTTCACCAATACAACCAAAACTAACAGAAGACGAGAATACGACTCCTTTAGCCACTGGGATAGAAAAAACACCGGCAGAGTCTTCAAAAGAGGGCAAAAAATGTATGCCTTCTGTATCTGCTTCAGATAGCTATGAAATTGCCAGGCTTCGTTTCTTCCGCGATCTTTTTGAAGGCGAGCGTTTACGAATTCTTGTTGAACTTGGGGCTCTCTCAGAGAATTTTAATGAACGGATGAATCAAGGAATTGAGCGAAAATTGTTGGATTTACTCGTTCGGGAAGGAAAACTGGAAGGAATTGAGAACATGATTGATCAATTAATTAGTGACCGTAAGGAAGAGGCGAAATAATGGACAGTTTAGCTCGTCATATGCGAATCAGCGGTGTTGCTGTTAGTGATAATGATGTTGAATCACGAAAGGCTGCCGTTAAAAGTTTAGCAACCCTTTGGGGTAAACAGAATAAAGTAGCAAGTATAGTCTCCCTTGCCGCTGATATAGCTGGAGCACTTGGTGGTAACGGAGACCCTTCACAGGAGTTGGGTGAGCAAGTCCAAGCCAGCATTCAGAAAAAGGCTCCTGCTTTCCTCTATGATGAACGACCTCTTGATGTTGGTGTCTGTTGTGGTATGGCGATGATTTCGATTCTAAGTGGTGCCGTAGGTAATAATGGATGGACTATACCAGCCATTTATGCTGCTTCTTTATGGTCTGCTTTATCTTATCAGCCAGCATTACCAGATGAGCGTCGAGAAATTTTGCGTTTAGAGATTTTAGATAAAGCCGCAAATTATTACGCGGTTTCAGCTGAAAAGGCAAGAGAGCGAATTCATGTACCTGAACCAACGGAAGTGGATATAACCGTTGAGGACGATATTGTTACGAATAATTTTCCTGAAGCAATCAAAGATACCATAGAGGCATTACGTCGCAACGCTGTCTTGGATAGAGAGGAACTCGATTTTTTGTGGTGGGTACAATTGGGTCATAGCCGTTTACTTAAAAAGCAGCTATCAAAGATTGACGAACCAGTGCGAATTGTAACGGCAGGTATTGAAGCTGCCAAGATTCTTCGGCGTTTGCCTTGTGAGGTGCATCGTGAGATTGTTCTTCGTACATTGGAGCAGAATCCAGAACTTGATCTAGAAGAACTACTCTCTGTAATTGGCGATGAACGAACGACACTCAGTGCAGCATTGACCGCGGAACATATACTTGCCCATCCAACTGTTTTCCCTCTCCTTCATGCGTTAACTACAGGTGAGATAGATCAAATAAATTCGTCTATAAAACGTTCAGTTTCTGAATGGGGGGAAAGAGCTCTGCTAGAAGCAACATTTGCAAAAATGATGTCACAAGGAGCTGGAACAATATGAGTGGCTCATGTAGGCATGAAGGCTGTACCTTCGATGAAACAGGAATCTGTACTCTCGGAAATGTCCCTACATCTTGTTCAAACCGACTTCCACTGGAAGATGATGAAGGAACACCGCTTGAGGCTTCAGATTATAATGACTTAATCGAGCAGCTCGGTGTCCCAGTCCTATCAGAACCAACCCAATCCCACACATTTGGTTCAAAACAATCTCTTGGACTGGATGATATCAATGCTTTAATGAGCAAAAGGTATGTAAATGTCGTAGGTATTCTCGGAGATCCAGAATCGGGGAAAACAGCCTGCTTAGCAAGCCTTTATCTTCTTCTATCACATGCCAAACTTGATGGTTGGTCCTTTGCTGATAGTCGAAGCCTAACGGCTTTTGAAGAGATTGCACGAGGAGCTCGGGAATGGAATAACGGTCAGGTTCCGGAGCAGATGACGGTTCACACGGAGTTGACAGATGAACGCAGTCCGGGTTTTTTACATCTTAAACTAAAAAGATTATCCGATGGACGTAAGGTAGATTTTGCCCTTCCCGACATACCTGGTGAGTGGACACAAGCCCTTATTTTTAATTCACAATATGAACGGCTAGATTTTCTAAAGTCAGCGGAAACTATCTGGATTGTTATCGATGGCCGTGCTCTCAAAGATCCAGAGAAGCGCCATGGCACAATTGCTCGTTTAGGACAACTTGCTGGTCGACTGCATACAATGTTCGGCGGCAATATTCCCCGGCTCTTAATCGTAGTTACCCATCGTGATTCATACACTGTTGATGAAAACATCTCCTCTCGTATGCAACACGAGTTAAATCGGCGTGGAGCGAATGCCGAGATAGTTGAGGTTGCTCCATTCTCAGATCAGTTAGAAACGGTTCCCGCAGGGTTTGGTATTGCAGAATTGATTAACATTACTGTTACTACTCCTCCTCGGCCGTTGATATTTTGGAAATCATCTGAGCAGGGGACTAGTAAACGTGAATATCTGAACTATCGGAGAAGCATATGAGCCGATCAATAGTATTGCTTGGTGGTCCAGACTCGGGGAAGACCAATTATATCGGGCCCCTGTGGCTTGCATTGGATCATGGGAAGGGAGCATTACATGCTGCAGAACAACCTCCAGATATTGCTTTTGTGCTATCTGTCGCTGACCACATCTTCCAGGGAAGTTTCGCACCACGTACTGAACTAAGCGACATACGACGTAACTTTGAAGTTGTCGTTGCCGCAACTAAAGATGGACCTAGATCAAAGGTCATTGTGCCTGATATTTCTGGAGAACTTTGGCGCAATGCTGTTATTGAGAACGAAATTTCTTCAGACTGGATGGATGAACTAAAACAAGCAGACGCTGCGTTGCTTTTTGTCAGAGTGGATTCTGATCAAGACGTTCGACCATTAGATTGGGTGACAGCTAGGAACATGCTTGAAAGGGTGGGGAATGAGGAAGACCAAGGGCTCCCTACACAAGTTATGTTGTGCGAGTTAATCCATTTTCTTGAAGACTCTCTAGCTAGGCGCGAAGATGGCGGGCGCCCACGTCTTTCAGTTGTTGTTGCTGCTTGGGATCGTGTCGATCCTGACAAGTTCGAACAAGGGCCTATAGCCTATCTTGAAAAGGAATATCCTTTAGTTGCGGGAAGAATAGCAGACCTGACCGAACTTGATGTTAAAGTTTTTGGTTTGAGCTCTATCGGTGGCGATTTAAAAAATGATCCTGAATACCGAATTAAATTTTTGGATGAAGGTCCAAATGATCAGGGGTGGACTGCAGTATATGATGGACAGAAATGGCAGAAAATATTTGATATTACGATACCAATAGAATGGGCAGTGGGGCTTTAAAATGGTTACCACCATTAATATACAGATACACGGATACCGTAAAGGTCATCAACTTCTGGCATCTTCTACATTGCTTTCTAAAGAAGATCAGGCAACGGTGGATCGTCTCTCCGATGTAGCTGGCCCCCTACGTCCAAAAGAACAATTCGTACCTTATCTAACGGCTTATCCGCTACCCAGCGGAACCTATTATGTAATTGCAAGAACTTGGCAGGATCATAGTGTTCCTAGAGCTGGTTGTGTTAGAACTAAAAGTTTACTAGTTGATGCCAATGTATGGGCTAATACACCTCCGCTCAGTGCTATTCTTGAGCTGCTTAATTCTTCAGAATTACCATCTGAAATAGAAGCGGTTCTTGTCCAGTGTAAGGAAAAGGAACTAGTAACGGAAACACTTCCACCCATTACGGGTTTCAATGCATCCGAGTTGCTTGAGGCTCTTTTTCTTGAAGAGCCTAAGCCGGTAGTCATATTTGATGCACCAAAGCCTGAACTAATCGCATTACATTTACTTGTCGCACTGTGGCCAAATATCAGACAAAAATTCACCTTTTCAACGTTTGCGTTATCTCCCAGAAAGATAATGGGGCGTGATTTAGATCTTGTTTTTTCGCCTTCTAACGCAAAAGCTCGCTTTTCCGACTGGCCAGGGCGTCGTGTAGACGGGCGTTTATTACCTGCAGCACGGCATCGATGGACAAAAGTTATCGTCCGTCGTGTTTTTGAGGAGTCAACACCGAGACTATTGTCAAAAAATGCTTTTAAACTTATAAATAACAATGAAGCTGAAAATGTTTCTGTACTCCGTATAGCTCTTCTCTGGGATGAACTCTTTGATAAGCTGGAACAAACACCGACAGCATTTTTAGGTCTGCTTGATATCGCTAATTCTGGAATGGTAAACGGTGAACATGCTATGGCATTGTTAACACCGCGCTTACTTGATGTTATTAATACGGTCGAAAATAATCTACCTGAAAAGGATGCTTGGGAATTTGCAGGCGCATTGACCAGAAAAACTATAGGGCGTGACATGGCTGGTTGTATAATTGCTGTTAATAACCTAGCCATGTATTTATCTGAAAAAGACCCAGAGGGTATAATTAACCTGATAAACCAAACTAATTCTGATGATATCATTAATAATTTGGTGCCAGGGATCGCATCTGGGCTTGGTAAAAGCCCAAGTTCAATGGTTAAAAAAGTACTTTTAAGCGTACCTGCAAATATATTTGCCAACTTAGTTTTGTTAGGCGATGGACTTGCAGGTAAAATTACTAGTGATGATGAATTAATTCATTTCACTGGACTTGTATTATCAGAGCTAGATAAATCACTTTCATTTAAAGTTGGGGTAATTTTGCTTCCTTTGCTGATTGAAGATCGTCATCTTCCAGTCGCTCTCCCCATCATTAGTAGCCTTGATATAAGTGGGATTTCAGATGAACTTGTTTGGTTGAAAAATACCAATGATTTTCAGTCTAAAAAAATTAGTATGGCGCTAATTAACCGTGCTCGAGATATTGGGGGAATTTCAGAGGTCCGTAAGATATTAATTTCAAAAAACAGTTCTACACGGGCTCAGGCATTGCTAGCTCAGACGATTAACCCTACTGTAGATGATGTGCTTTGGCTGCTTGACGAAACAAGTTTATCTGAAAAAACGTCATCAATTATTTTAGCGAATGTCATCCGTCGTGCGGATGAGCAACAATTTGTTAAGCTATTATCCAATATCAAGATTAGTGAAAGTGTAGCCGAACGTCTGACGAAAAATGATCTAGACATACTTGAAAGAGCTGTATTACAAGACATCGTTCCTATAAATATATATGTCAGGATTGTTATGGTTGTGATTTCAGAAGTCAATAACGACCAAAAGCTTTTGATAGCAAAATATGCATTAGGTAGATGTCTACGTAATCGTTTTGAGAATGATGTAGAGATTTTGTCCATGCTGCTAAATATTATTGGTCATGATCTTGATCCAAAATGGGTTATTTATAACGCATTAGAGAGAGAGATTAATTCTGAACTGGCCAGTAGAAATGTAATTGTACTAGAAAAATCTCAAGCATTGATTCGTCAAAAAATATTATATGTGGTTAACGAAATAGCGAATATGCTGCGTATGAGGCAAGTCAGTTATTTAAATGAGGATGCTAATAATGCTTGCGCCAAACTTATGTCTGATGCTAAAGAGGTTTCCTATTCAGCACTAATTGATGCGGCGACCACCCTCATCCCATCATTGCTTAATGCTCGACATAAACCTGTTTCATTGATGATATCCGCATTATTCCCCGTTATTTATAAAGAATTATCAACAGCCAATGATTTCTCGGAGCGTTTTAATATCTTCTCATTCTTCGATTGGGATCGTTGTAAGACTGCTCGAAATGAACTTGTTGATGCTTTTATGTCTTCATCCTGGAACCCGGGAGATCTGGCTCTAACCGCGTGTTTATGTGATGAAGAATTTAAAATACTTAAGCGAGTGGCGCAATCTTACGGAGGGGAAAAATATTTATATAAAATGGAGAGTGACCTTGAACGACTTGATGCTGATAGGAAAATTCATGTGAAACGTATTATTGCTGAGTTTCTTCATGAGTAGAAAATAATATATAAAATATATGTGCTTACTAAAAGGAGAAAAATTGCTTCTTAATTAGAAAATGAAATTTTACTTGTTCTTGGTCTGACATATGATCGACTCATTATTTGAAATAAATAATTTACTCATCTATCTCTGACCCCTGCTACAGCTGCTACACGTAGCAGCTGTAGCAGCGAAATCATAAAGTGTAATTTGCTTTTCCGCAGTGTGTCAGCACTTTTTATTAACGTTTGGTCGTTTTTCCCTTCTCCTTAAGCTCCCCGCTCTTCGTTTTTATTAACCAATCCTCAAAGCCTCATATATCTTTTCACGAAGACGTCTTGGTTTTTCTGTTACTCCGGAAAATATTCTGATGTGTCCTAGTTCTTCTCCAGAGCACCTCAGATAATTAATAAAAAACATTAATGCTACTCAGGAAATTATAAAGTGTGCATTTATCAAGTACGCCAACTAAGTTTTCATTCAATTCATGAGCTGTTAGTATTCTATTTTTCACTATAAGCCCTGCCAGTTCATTACTATCAATGTTATCATGTGTTTTGCAGAAAAGAATATTTAGCTTACCCAGTGCACATTCTATTTCATCAAGCAAGCCGAATATGGCTTGTGGACAGATATCAGATGATGAATCTTCAGATGGATAGCCTACCTTTCTTATAATGTGGTTGTACACTTTTATTGCACGCATGATCGTCATGTTATCTGCGCATAATACAACATTACTATCGGTTTCTCCCTGAGTTATAGCAATAAGTTCGGTAATAGTACTTTGATTACCTAAGGTACTGTTTATCGTAGACAGTAATGTTTTATTTCTTATTTTTTTCTTTCCAGTTTCACTTTTAATGCCAGCTTGATAACTGAAAAGGCTGAGGGAAGGTAACCAATCGGTAAGGTGCCTAATGGGACGTTGTTTACAAGTCGGAATGCTTCATCTGTTTTATTCTTACTGAGAAAAATGATGATTTGTAAAAGTTGGGAGTAGGGTATTAGGACTTCCGAATTAACTGCAGTATCGAAACAAGATGCCATTTCGGCTAAATCCCATTTGGAGTATTTTGTGTTTTTTCTGGTGTTAAAAATAAGCCATTTTAATTCGTGAGCATAGCGATACGGTTTCTCCTCTATCATTACCGAAACCGGTCGGACTGCCTCGTTATACAAGGCGAGTGTAATATAGGGTAACAATTGTTCATCGTATCCTCTGGAATAGAGATATCGACATAGAATGCCATAACTACTTTTGCAATTAATGCCATTTCTCATAGTATTTCGGTAATGCATTGATATCGCGGTGACAGCAGAGGTCTTGCGTTCAAATGCAAGCAGTACGTTAAGCGAGAGATAAGCATTTTCAATTTTATTTAAATTCAGTAAATTGAGTTTTATATCCTTTTCAGGAATGTAGCTTGCATCATACTCTGTACGGCAATCTTTTATTACTCTTTCTATAGTGGCTCCCTTCTACCCACTCTTTTCTTTAATGCCGTTAATGAAATCAATAAGTGAAGCCAGATGATCAGTGTAGTGAAACTCAAGCGTGCGAATATATACCCGTAAATATTCTTTCACTCCAGCATAAATCTTTCTTGTATCAACGCTTTCGTGTGGATAATGTGTGCTGATTAAAAAAAATGAAGATGGTAATAGAAATGCATTTCATCATTGGGGGGAAGGGAATCGTAAATGTCTAATGCCACTATGGGGGGGCAATGCGAGCTGAAGATATCGTTTTGCGATTTGGTGATTGTCCAGATAAGAAAAAACAGGAATATGCATTATCGCGTTAAATAGTTGCTCGTATTTGTAAAAAACTTCTCGCCTTTCTTCGAGGCAGAAGACTTCATTGATGTCAATTATTCTTATTATATCGTTATAGCCTTGATCAAAAAAATTCTGATGAAAGGAAAAAATGCTGTTTCCACGCACTTCACGCCGTTCGTCATCCTTTTCAAACAGGCCAAAGCACTGGTAAAGACGATACATCATATCAGCAAAAGCATGAGTCCCCACGTTCCCTCCGGTTGGTTTCCGTTTTTTGACGCGGACAGTATCTCAGATGATATGAGAGTGTTTGAGCGCTGACGAAGACTTGCGATAAGGGGAACTAAAAATGTTAAAACCATGTGAACAAACAAACCATTCTAACCAGCCTTTGCGCATTCTGCGTATGGCTGAGTTAACGACGCTCCTGGGTATATCCCGATCCAGTATCTACGAAAAATTGAACCTAAAATCCCGGTATTACGATGCTGATTTTCCTAAACCTATCCGGCTTGGGGCTGTATTTGTAGGCTGGCGCTCTACCTCAGTAGACGAGTGGATCGCTTCCCGGACAGTTTAATTTTTTTGCAAAAAAACAAAGGATAATGCCATGAAGAAAATGAGTAAAAACAAAATTAATCAAGAGCTTAATCTGAGATTTTATCGATTACCTCGCCACATCAAGCGATGGGTTTTGTACCTACACTATAGCACAGGCGTGGCTGTTGAGATTATCGTCTTTACGCTGGGAACAGCATCAATCAGGCCTGTGTTCTGCGCATAAATCATGACTTCGTTAATACGCTGACAAAGGCGGCGAACAGTCTCTAATGCACCTCTGGCCTGAACCGGCTGTACTGCTTTAACCAGAGTATGAGCCTTAATCTCAGTGACACTGATATCACCGATTGCTGGAAAAATATCTCTCTCAAGTGAGCGCCAGATATCGTCGGCATAATCCACCGTCACGCTGGCTTTCTTCACATTCCACCATCGTTCGGCTACTAACAGAAAAGTGTTGGTTTTGGCTTCTTGAGAATTTCTAACCTGCTCTTTCTGATGTTCCTAAGGATCAATGTCTTTCGCCAACAAAACTCGAGATTCAGCTCTGAGTTTACGCGCATCAGAAAGTGAGACGGCAGGGTAGGCACCGAAGCTCTGCTTGGTTCGCTGCTTTGTCAGAGGTCGATAATAACGGAACTGCCAGAGCTTACTACCACTGGACTTGATTAACAGAGTAAGCCCGTCACCCTCATACAGCTGGTAATCGGCATCTTTAGGTTTGGCGGCTTTGATTTCCGTATCGGTTAACGGCTTGGTTTTTCTTGCCATGGGGAGTCTCCATGCGTTTAGGCCCAACGAAAACAATAGAGCTTTTCGTTGGGCCTCTCAGTAGGCCTAAAAGGTTTTGATTTATTTAGTTGGCTTCGGACTTCGCGGGACAAATTGAGGGCACAAAAAAGCCCGCCAGGCTCACGCCTTACGGGCTTTCAGGACTTCGTCTCAGGCTCTGGTGACCATCGACAAAGAATTTTGGTGGAGCTGGCGGGAGTTGAACCCGCGTCCGAAATTCCTACATCCTCGGCACTACATGCTTAGTCAGTCTTTACATTCGCTTGCCAGCTGCGGACAGACACGCCACTAACAAACTAGCCTGATTAGTTTTAACGCTTCAACCCCAGGCAGGGCATCCGCGCGATCTCTTTTGGGTTTGACCTCTCTTGATCCCCGTCCTAAGAGCGGAGGCTAGGGAGAGAGGGCTCGAAGCAGGTTATTAAGCTGCTAAAGCGTAGTTTTCGTCGTTTGCGACTATTTTTTTGAGGCTTTTAACGAGGCAAACCTCCCCTCGGCATGCACCTTGGGTTTCGCAAATCCCGTCGAATCCAGAATCAGCCCCAATGTGTTGACTACAGTATAACAGGTTTTGCCACCAACGCACCAGTCCATATCACTACAACATCCGTATGACCTTCAGTTGGTTAAAGTATGAACAGGCCCTATTCCTCAGGCCTGAGATGCTCCGTTGTCAGCGTTAAGCCGCTTTTATTCAGAATATAAAGCCTGAGAGAATATATTCAATATTTCTCATATATGATATATCGCAATATCGCCGCTTCGCTTAATGTTAATAATTAAAAAATCATCTATTCACTATACGCACTATTTAAGCGTCGCTTAAATATTAACGAATTTGTTAACAATATATTCTGTATTTAAAAAAATGTGAAAATTTGTGACTTGGGAGTTTGCCTAATTTCAGACTATTGATTATATATTTTAATGAGATCAATTCTGCGTCGAAGTTATGCAAGAGGTATCAATTCATTGAAAAACAATAACTTATAGATCTACGGCCCAGTTATTACCAAGATGATTCATTTCTGCCATTTTATTTCGGTAGCGCTCTTCCTCTGCCAAAAATAAGTCTGGCACATGCACAAAAAAGCGTTCTAAATAGCGAGAGGACATTATATGGCTCCCCAAATTAGCCCTGCTGGGTCAGTGGATATTATAAATCAAAGAACTGGTGATGTCGTTAATCAATATGGCCAGAGTGCTGACCGCGTGGTTAATCTGATGCAGACCAGCATCGTTCGTATTAATGCCTCCCCGGAGTCCGTTAATTACTATCAGCGTGAAGGCAATGACCTGATCGTCCATATGAACGACGGTACGACGGTGCGCTACCAGCGCTTTTTTGTGCTTGATGAGAATGGCTTACATAGCGAACTGATTTTTGAAGACGACCTGGGCACCCACCACGCCGTCTTCCCCTTTGCCGAGTCCGCTGCGCCCGCTACCGCGGAAGCAATCGTACCGGCACTCTCTGAAGCCTCTGTCGATTCTCTTGTTGGCGCAGGTGGGATCTCTGCATTAGCCGTATTGGGCGGGATAGCCGCAGTCGGGGGTATTGTTGGTATTGCAGCCGCAGCGGGCGGCGGCGGTAGCGGCAGCAGTCGCCAGGAGGCCGAGGATAATGGCGTCCTGCCACCTATTGATGGAACGCCGCCGGATAATGGTGGAACCACGCCACCAGACGAGGGTGGAAGCACGCCGCCGGATGAGGGTGGAAGCACGCCGCCGGATGAGGGTGGAAGCACGCCGCCGGATGAGGGCGGAACCACTCCGCCGGATGAGGGCGGAACCACGCCGCCGGAAGATGGCGGGACTACGCCACCGGATGATGGCGGGACTACACCGCCAGACGATGGAGGAACGACGCCGCCTGACGATGGTGGAACGACACCGCCGGACGATGGCGGTGAGACTACACCACCGGTTTCTACGCTCTCGGTTGCCCCGCTTACGGGCGATAATATACTGAACCTGCAAGAGGTCAGCGCTACCCAAGTATTAAGCGGCAGCACAGAAGCCGTTAACGCTGGCAGCCCGATTGTCGTTACTGTCGAACAATATACCTGGACCACCCAGGTCAATAGCGACGGCACATGGAACATTGATATGCCGGCTGACATTCTTCAGTCACTGCCGCAGGGGCTGCGCCTGCTGAGAGTCGTGCTGACGGACAGTGAAGGGCGTACCGTAACTACCTCGATGGAGCTCATGGTGGATACCGTCCCGCCCGTGCTCCAGATGACCCCCTTCGTACCAAACAATACGCTTGATGTCTCTCAACTGAATTCAGACAAGATCGTTCGCGGCTTCTCCAGCAGCGAAGATCAGGGCAGCACAGTCACGGTAACGCTAAACGGTAAAAGCTACACCACTGCGGTAGATAGCCTTGGCCGCTGGCAACTAAGCATCCCCCAGGCCGATATCCAGCAGCTGCAGGATGGCCAGCCCTATACCGTGGAGTATCAGATCGTCGACCTGGCGGGCAACGTGACGACCGGGCAGGCTGACTTCACTACTAACTTCACCAGTCCACAGGTGATTGTCGATCCAGTAACGGGAGATAACGTCCTCAATACCGCCGAGCTGCAATTGAACCAGACGCTCTCCGGCCAAACCGTGAATATCCCGGCGGGGCAGGTAGTGACGATTACGCTGGGAACCAAAACCTACTATGCGCAGGTGATGGGCGACGGCAGCTGGAAAACCACCCTGCCAGCAGGCGATCTCGCCTCCCTGGCGCAGGGCGATAATTCCCTTACCGTCTCGGTAAACGATGCTAACGGCACGCCGGTAGTGCGTACCGAAACCATTAACGTCGATGGTAGCCAGAACGGCATCGCCATCGCTATTCTCTCAACCGATGACTACCTGAATGCCAACGAGGCGCAGAGTCCGCTGGAGGTGCGTGGCGTAACCACGGTGACCGGGCCGGACGTCAGTATCGTTGTTTTCTTTAACGGCAAAGAGTATGCCGTTACCGCTATCGATGCCGCAGGGAACTGGAGCGTACAGATCCCTTCTGCCGATCTGCTGCTGCTGCCGGACGGTCCAAACATCGTAGAAGCGGTTGTTACTCAGGGAGCCCAGGCCGCAGGCGACACCCACACGCTGAATGTGCAGATCCACTATCTGCCTATTCCGACCATCGATGCACCGTTTGGTGATGGCTACCTTAACAGCGTGGAAAAAGGGCTGGATCAGGTGTTGAGCGGTAACACCGGCGTCTCCGGCAGCGGGCAGAGCGTAAGCGTGCAGCTGGCAGGGAAAACCTATCAGGCGCTGGTAGACGGCGACGGCAACTGGCGCGCGATCGTTCCCGCCAGCGATATGCAGACCATCCCGGACGGGCTGCTGACCATCAACGTCAATGCGATTGATGCCGCAGGCAACAGCGCGCCGCTCACCAGCACCGCGCAGGTAGATACCACTCTGCCCGCGCTCAGCCTGCTGCCGCTGACGGCGGACGGCAAACTCAACGGCCAGGAGCTGGGCCAGGAGCAGATTCTGAGCGGCATCAGCTCGGTCGCTGAACGCGGCCAGCCGGTGACGGTCACTCTGAACGGCAAAACCTACACCGCTATTGTCGGGACGGATGGTAACTGGCAGCTGTCGCTTCCGGCAGCCGAT
>NZ_BBMZ01000003.1 GCF_000759795.1 Pseudescherichia vulneris NBRC 102420 | reverse complement strand
CGGGCAGGCAAAGTTAGCGGAGAAGAGCAGCTCTTCAACCTTCGCATCGTCCATATCGGCGACAATCGCCGTCCCGCCGGAGAGATCCAGCGCGGTTTCAAACGACTCGGCCAGGCGCTGGGTCAGATCGTCCCGCACCTTAAAGCGGTCGATGACCACTTCAATAGTGTGTTTTTTATGCAGTTCAAGGCTCGGCGGATCCGAGAGGTCGCACACTTCACCATCGATACGCGCCCGGATATAGCCCTGGCTTGCCAGGTTCTCCAGCGTCTTGGTGTGCTCACCCTTACGCTCTTTGATGATCGGTGCCAGCAGCATCAGGCGCTTGCCTTCCGGCTGCGACAGCACGTTATCCACCATCTGGCTGACGGTCTGCGCATCCAGCGGCACGTTGTGATCCGGGCAGCGCGGTTCGCCTACGCGGGCAAACAGCAGACGCAGGTAGTCGTGGATCTCGGTAATGGTCCCGACGGTAGAGCGTGGGTTGTGCGAGGTCGACTTCTGCTCAATGGAGATCGCGGGCGACAGACCCTCGATATGATCGACATCCGGCTTTTCCATCAACGACAGGAACTGGCGCGCATAGGCGGAGAGCGATTCAACGTAGCGACGCTGGCCTTCGGCATAGAGGGTGTCGAAAGCCAGGGATGATTTACCTGAACCTGAAAGCCCGGTGACGACAATCAGCTTGTCGCGTGGGATAACGAGGTTGATATTCTTGAGATTGTGGGTGCGCGCGCCCCGTACTTCTATCTTATCCATTCACCTTTCCCGGTAAGAGACTCGGCGCTCGGTATGTTTGAAGGACATCCGGCGAACTGAACTGAAACGGTTAATTATGACACAAAAAAACCTGAATGGATATACAGTATAAGAATGCATCCCCGGCGCATTTGTGCGAAAATAGCGCACGCCGGGCGGATTACTGGAATCCTCCTCGCAAGGTATCAAAGCGTCGCTTGGTAAGTTACAATCGCGCGCTTACACTATTGAGATTAAGAAACGTATTCAGGAGACACAACCATGGCCAGCAGAGGCGTAAACAAGGTGATTCTCGTCGGTAATCTGGGCCAGGACCCGGAAGTACGCTACATGCCGAATGGGGGCGCAGTAGCCAACATTACGCTGGCTACTTCCGAATCCTGGCGTGATAAAGCGACCGGTGAGATGAAAGAGCAGACCGAATGGCACCGGGTTGTGCTGTTTGGCAAACTGGCCGAGGTGGCCGGTGAGTATCTGCGTAAAGGTTCTCAGGTTTACATCGAAGGTGCCCTGCGCACCCGCAAATGGACCGATCAGTCCGGCGTGGAAAAGTACACCACTGAAGTGGTGGTGAACGTGGGCGGCACCATGCAGATGCTCGGCGGCCGTCAGGGCGGCGGGGCACCGGCAGGCGGTCAGCAGGGCGGTGGCCAGGGCCAGCAGGGCGGTTGGGGTCAGCCTCAGCAGCCGCAGGGCGGCAATCAGAACCAGTTCAGCGGCGGCGCACAGCAGCGTCCGCAGCAGTCCGCTCCGGCACCGTCTAACAACGAGCCGCCGATGGACTTCGATGACGACATTCCGTTCTGAGTGCGCGCTGAGCTAGCGTAAACCATAAAAAAACCCCGACGCGTCGGGGTTTTTTGTTTTTTAACTCAGGTGATGACCACTGGCCACTCTGGCGGCGCATGGCTGGCGACGTCAATCATTATGCTTTCGATGTTGTGCCAGATAGTGGCCACGTCGACCAGGGTAATGCCGAGCAGCCCGGTGGCGAACCAGCAGGCCGCTACCACGCCAAGACCGCTGGTGACGATCGCCAGCCCAATATAGTCGGACTTACGGAACTTGATGTTCAGCGAGCTGGCTAGAAACATCAGGATCGCGCTCATAAGCTGCCAGCGCAGCAGAACAAGGCTAGTCGTAATGGTGGCCATAGTTTGTAACCTCACACGTCTGCGGGCCGCTTTCGTTGGGGTGAGGCTCGCAGGGACTGACGGGATAGAATGAAACACTTTTTTCGGTTTCATAAGATATGTGAACTATATCACATTTGTTCTTTTATTAGCCAGTCGTGGTGTAGGCTTTTTGAGCGTGATTTAACCATTAAAAGTGTGTGGAAATAGGGGCGAGCATTATTCGCTCAATGCGGATTTCCATAGACGAAAAAATAAACGCAGGGCTCATCCTTTTTTATCGCACTGGCAGTTTGGCTTAATCAGCGATCCCCTGTGGCGTTAACGAAAAACCTTATCGATAGCTGGATAATTATTTTCCTTAATATAAACAGGGCGAACACTTTTAGTTTGGCTTACGGACAAATATTATCGTCATAACTAAATATTAGGTTATTAATGATAAAAGTCGGTTGCTAATGTCTGATGATTCATGCAACGTAATCACCTGTTTATCAAAGCTTCCTGCCGACCATGCAGGCACACATAAAGCAGGGATATAGGGCGGAAATGAATCATAGCGCACGCCGCAAGGCGCTAAGGATTGTCGGGATCATCATGGTAGTTTTGCTGCCTGTGATGCTGGCGCTATGGTTTGCTCACATCCGCGCCGTTAAAGAGACTGGCATACAGCTGCGTTCATTTGCGCAACTTGCGCTGGATAAAACCGAGCTGGTTATCCAGCAGGTCGATATCGCTCGCAGCAAAGCAGAGAAATTTAACGGCAGGATCTGCTCGCCAGCGCATCGCGATAATATGCTCAATATTATCCGCGGGCAGCTTTACGTTGCCGATATAATATACGCTAATGGCGATCGGTTTTTATGCTCTACCTCAATGGCACCCGTTGAGCCCTATATTATTTCCGCTGCGGAATATACCCGCTCTCCGGACGTCTCTATCTATTATTACCGCGATACCCCGTTTTATGCTGGCTATAAGATGGTCTATATGCAGCGCGGCCACTATGCGCTAGTGGTCAATCCGCTGGCCTACAGCGAGGTGATGTCGGATGACCACTCGCTGGCCTACGGCGTATACGACACGGTAACAAAGGCGTTCTTCTCGGTGAGCCCAACGGCGGATGTCCGGGTGCTGGCTGGTCTGGTGCAGAACAACGACTTTACCTTTCAGCAGGATGGCCGCTTCTATACCATTGCCCACTCGGAAAAGCGTCCTATAGCGATTATTGTCTCCACCTCCAGCGATCGCTATTTCCAGTTTCTCTATCATCAGGCGACGCTCACGCTGCCGCTGGGGATGATTTGCAGCATTATTATTTTGCTAATGTGGTCCCGAACCCACCAGGAAATTAATTCACCGCGCCGGCTATTGCATCGCGCATTGCTAAAACGGCAGTTGCGGCTCAATTATCAACCAATTATTGATATTAAAACCGGCCAGTGCGTGGGGGCCGAGGCGCTGTTACGCTGGCCAGGATTTGAAGGGCAGGTGATGAGCCCGGCGGAATTCATACCGCTGGCGGAAAAAGAGGGGCTCATTGAACGGGTAACCGATTATGCCGTTGAGGAAGTCTTCGCTGATTTAGGTCGTTTCTTATCAGAAAACCCGCAGCTCTATATCTCAATTAACCTATCCGCCTCGGACTTCCACTCCTCTCGCCTGATTGCGTTAATTTCTGATAAAGCCCAACAGCATGCCGTCAAGGCCCAGCAAATTAAAATTGAAGTGACCGAGCGTGGGTTTATTGATGTGCCGAAAACAACGCCGGTTATCCAGGCGTTTCGTCAGGCCGGATATGAGGTGGCGATTGATGATTTTGGCACCGGTTATTCCAACCTGCACAATTTATATTCGCTGAACGTCGATATTCTGAAAATCGATAAATCTTTTATCGATACGCTGACTACCAACAGTACCAGCCACCTGATTGCGGAACACATCATCGAGATGGCGCAAAGCTTACGCCTTAAGATCATTGCCGAAGGTGTGGAAACCTCAGAGCAGGTGACCTGGCTATTAAAGCGCGGCGTGCAGTATTGCCAGGGCTGGTACTTCGCAAAGGCGCTGTCGCCCCAGGACTTTATGGCGTGGACCCGGCAGCCGCTGCGCTGATCCGCCCGCGCTACATCTGATGCCGGTAATCGCTCGGCGTGCGATCGAACTCCCGACGGAACACGCGGGAAAAGGTCTGCTGCGAGACGTACCCCAGCTCCATCGCAATATCAAAGATTGGCCGCTGCGTCGTCCGTAGCGCCTCTGCTGCCATCACCAGCCGCCGCTGGCGGATATAATCCCCCAGCGTCTGGTGAGTCACCGCACGAAACATCCGCTGTAAATACCACTTCGAGTATCCGGATTTCTGCGCCACTACATCAATGTTCAGGGGTTGGTCGATATGTTCATCAATCCATTCAATAAGCGTTTGAATAATTTGCTGATGGGACATACTGCTGCCTCTTTTTCAGTGCTGAAGTCGTCGTTTGGTCTGAAGCGGAGTATAATTCCTCAAGTTAACTTGAGGTAAAGAGCTTTATGGAAAAGAAATTACCACGTATTAAAGCGATGTTGACCCCAGGCGAGGTGGCGAGACGTAGCGGGGTCGCCGTCTCGGCTCTGCACTTTTATGAGAGTAAAGGCTTGATTAAGAGCGTCCGTAACGAGGGTAACCAGCGGCGTTATACCCGTGACGTGCTGCGTTACGTGGCTATCATCAAGATTGCCCAGCGCATCGGCATTCCTCTGGCGACCATCGGCGAAGCGCTAAGCGTATTGCCCGCAGGCCATACGCTGAATGCCAAAACGTGGGAGCAGCTCTCTTCCCAGTGGCGGGAGGAGCTGGATAGACGTATCCATACGCTTGAGGCGCTACGGGACGATCTTAATGGCTGTATCGGCTGCGGCTGTCTCTCGCGCAGCGACTGTCCGCTGCGTAACCCAGGCGATCGGCTGGGAGAGCAGGGAACGGGGGCCCGGCTGTTAGAGGATGAGGCAAACGACAGATAAAACTAAAGCGCCACAAGGGCGCTTTAGTTATTTCCGGTCTTTGTCTTTCGCTCTATCCCGCTCTTTTACAGGAGGGTTTCCCCCGACATCAACACCCCTCGCTCGAACGCGTTGTTGAGGTTCCGGTTTGTGCTGACACTTTTAGTCTATGCCACCAGACCGGGATTGCCAGAGATAAACCCGTCTGTTTTGCCGAAATTTTTCGCGGATCATGTGCAATTTTCTATAGTTAGGGGAGGCGAGGGCAAGCCTGACAAGGCCTTATCTCATATCGATAGCAGGAGACAACCGTGATCACTGTACATCATCTTAATCAGTCGCGTTCCCAGCGCGTTCTTTGGGCTCTGGAAGAGCTGGGTCTGCCCTACCAAATTGTGCGCTACCAGCGCGAAAAAACCATGATGGCACCCGAGGCGCTAAAGAAAGTACATCCGCTGGGGAAATCACCGGTACTGGATGATAACGGCACAATCATTGCTGAATCCGGCGCGATCCTTGAGCATCTGCAGGAAACCTATGACACCCGTGGTCAGCTCAAGCCAACGGATACGCATCAAAAGCTCCAGTACCGTTTCTGGCTGCACTATGCTGAAGGATCGTTGATGCCGCTTCTGCTCATGAAGCTGGTGTTTGGCAGTCTCGGCAAACCGCCGGTGCCCTTTGGTCTGCGTACCCTGGGCAAGGCATTAGGTGAAGGGGTGCAGAAAGCCTGGCTCAATAAGCAGCTTGAAACCCATGCGCGCTACATTGAGTCGCAGCTCGGCAGCCAGCCATGGTTTACCGGCGAGCAGCCCAGCATGGCGGATATTCAGATGAGCTTCCCAGTATTTGCCCTGCTGGCGCGCGGCGGCGTCGATCATCTGCCTAACCTTCAGGCGTGGAAAACGCGGGTTGAAAATCGTCCGGCCTGGCAGCGCGCTATCGCCCAGGGTGGCCCCTTCGCGCTTCCCGGCGCGTAATCATGCGAAAGGATGATGGATGACGAGACGCGGGCACGTGCCTGGTTAAATCGTTGTAGGGTTGCGCATAGACGATAACGTTTGCGCATCCACTGCCTGCTTTTTCACCATCATAGGGGAAATTTAATAAAAACCGGCAAAGTTAAGTTGAAATACCCCCTATGAAGGCTAGATAATCGTTTGCCTTTTTTTACAGCCGTTTTGTTTGCGCGGAGTTAAACGTTTGCTTTTTGTGGCTCTGCTTAGCCACAACCTGTTTCGGAACGATGACGTTTAACGGGCAGTGGATTGTCCACCACGCTAACAACGAAAAATAAAACTCTTCAGGGGATGTTTTCTATGTCTACGCCTTCAGCGCGTACCGGCGGTTCGCTTGACGCCTGGTTTAAAATTTCTGCTCGTGGCAGCACCGTTCGTCAGGAAGTGGTCGCCGGGTTAACCACCTTCCTCGCAATGGTCTACTCCGTGATCGTCGTTCCTGGCATGTTAGGAAAAGCGGGTTTCCCACCCGCCGCGGTGTTCGTTGCTACCTGTCTGGTGGCCGGTGTGGGCTCTATCGTCATGGGACTGTGGGCAAACCTGCCGCTGGCGATTGGCTGTGCTATTTCACTGACCGCCTTTACCGCCTTCAGCCTGGTGCTGGGCCAGCAGATCAGCGTTCCGGTCGCCCTTGGCGCAGTGTTCCTGATGGGCGTCCTGTTTACCGTGATCTCTGCCACCGGCATTCGTAGCTGGATCCTGCGCAACCTGCCGCAGGGCGTGGCGCACGGTACCGGGATCGGTATCGGCCTGTTCCTGCTGCTGATCGCCGCCAACGGCGTTGGCCTGGTGGTGAAAAACCCAATTGAAGGGCTGCCGGTGGCGCTGGGCAACTTCGACAGCTTCCCGGTGATCATGTCTCTGATTGGCCTGGCAGTGATTATTGGCCTGGAGAAGCTGAAGGTGCCGGGCGGCATTCTGCTGACCATCATTGGCGTGTCGATTGTGGGCCTGATTTTCGATCCGACCGTACACTTCTCCGGTATTTTCGCCATGCCGTCGCTGAGCGATGATCAAGGCAACTCGCTGATCGGTAGCCTGGACATCGTTGGTGCGCTGAATCCGCTGGTGCTGCCAAGCGTGCTGGCGCTGGTGATGACGGCGGTGTTTGATGCCACCGGAACTATCCGCGCGGTAGCCGGCCAGGCAAACCTGCTGGATAAAGACGGCCAGATTATCGACGGCGGCAAAGCGCTGACCACCGACTCCCTGAGCAGCGTCTTCTCCGGTCTGGTGGGTGCAGCCCCGGCAGCGGTTTATATCGAATCGGCGGCCGGTACGGCGGCGGGCGGTAAAACTGGCCTGACGGCGATTATCGTCGGCGTGCTGTTCCTGCTGATCCTGTTCCTTTCTCCGCTCTCCTACCTGGTTCCGGCCTACGCCACGGCCCCGGCGCTGATGTACGTGGGCCTGCTGATGCTCAGCAACGTAGCTAAAATCGACTTTGCCGATTTTGTTGATGCGATGGCCGGTCTGATCACCGCCGTCTTTATTGTGCTGACCTGTAACATCGTTACCGGCATCATGATCGGCTTCGCCTCGCTGGTGATTGGCCGCATCGTCTCTGGCGAATGGCGTCGTCTGAATATCGGCACGGTGGTGATCGCCATTGCGCTGGTAGCCTTCTACGCGGGTGGCTGGGCAATTTAAGCCTCTCTGCGCTTTAAAATGGGTGGCTTAGGCTGCCCATTTTTATTTTTTAAGGCACATCTTGTTTCCTTTGCGTTAGCCTGCATGTTCTATTATGAGAGGCATGATGCCTCGTCATCGTTCGTCACCTCTCGATATAAAAAACATCGCAAACAGGGAACGCATGGAAATCTTCTTTACCATTCTCATCATGACCCTTGTGGTCTCTCTCTCCGGCGTCATCACGCGCGTATTACCGTTCCAGATCCCGCTGCCGCTGATGCAGATTGCCATCGGCGCAATGCTGGCGCTGCCGACGTTTGGCCTGCACGTTGAGTTCGATCCCGAGCTGTTTCTGGTGCTGTTCATTCCACCGCTGCTGTTCGCCGACGGCTGGAAAACGCCGACGCGGGAATTCCTTGAACACGGGCGGGAGATCCTCGGTCTGGCGTTGGCGCTGGTGCTGGTCACCGTCGTGGGCATCGGCTTCCTTATCTACTGGATCGTACCGGGTATTCCGCTGGTGCCGGCCTTAGCGCTGGCGGCCGTACTTTCCCCAACTGACGCCGTGGCGCTCTCCGGCATCGTTGGAGAAGGACGCATCCCGAAAAAAATCATGGGTATTCTGCAGGGCGAAGCGTTAATGAATGACGCCTCGGGCCTGGTTTCGCTGAAGTTTGCCGTCGCGGTGGCGATGGGCACGATGGTGTTTACCGTCGGCGGGGCCTCGGTCGAGTTCCTTAAGGTGGCGGTAGGCGGTATCCTGGCAGGCTTCATCGTGAGCTGGCTGTACGGTCGCTCGCTGCGCTTCCTTAGCCGCTGGGGCGGCGATGAGCCAGCGACGCAGATCGTGCTGCTATTCCTGCTGCCGTTTGCCTCCTACCTGATTGCAGAACACATTGGCTTCTCGGGCATTCTGGCCGCCGTGGCAGCAGGGATGACCATCACCCGCTCCGGGGTGATGCGCCGCGCGCCGCTGGCGATGCGCCTGCGCGCCAACAGCACCTGGGCGATGCTGGAGTTTGTGTTTAACGGCATGGTGTTCCTGCTGCTGGGCCTGCAACTGCCGGGGATCCTCGAGTCCTCGCTGGTGGCCGCCGAGGCCGATCCCAACGTCGAAACCTGGATGCTGTTTACCGACATCGTGCTGATCTATGCCGCGCTGATGCTGGTGCGTTTCGGCTGGCTGTGGACGATGAAAAAATTCAGTCAGCGCTTCTTAACCAAGAAGCCGATGGAGTTCGGCTCGTGGACCACCCGCGAGCTGCTGATCGCCTCTTTCGCCGGTGTGCGCGGGGCCATTACCCTCGCGGGCGTGCTCTCTATTCCGCTGCTGCTGCCGGACGGTAACGTCTTCCCGGCCCGCTACGAGCTGGTGTTCCTCGCTGCCGGTGTGATCCTCTTCTCGCTGTTTATCGGCGTGGTGATGCTGCCGATGCTGCTCCAGCATATGGAAGTGGGCGATCATGCCCAGCAGGCAAAAGAAGAACGTTTGGCGCGTTCGGTCACTGCCGATGTCGCGATTGTGGCGATCCAGAAGATGCAGGAGCGTCTGGCGGCCAGCAGCGAAGAGAATATCGATGACCAGCTGTTGACCGAGGTGAGCTCGCGGGTGATCGGTAACCTGCGTCGCCGAGCCGACGGGCGTAACAACGCTGAGGGATCGTTGCAGGAGGAGAACCTTGAGCGTCGTTTCCGTCTGGCCGCGCTGCGCTCCGAGCGCGCCGAGCTGTATCACCTGCGGGCAACGCGGCAGATCAGCAACGAGACGATGCAGAAGCTGCTGCACGATCTCGACCTGCTGGAAGCGTTGCTGATAGAGAATAAGTAGCTGTCTTGCCCGGTGGCGCTACGCTTACCGGGCCTACGGGGGCATGATGTCGTCTGTAGGCCGGGTCAGGCGAAGCCGCCACCCGGCGTTGCCAGGTTCGGCGGTAGCCAGAACCCTTCGCAGCACGCCAACCATGCCTGGGCACTGTGCGACAGATAGACTCCTTCCCGCCAGATCATTCCCAGCTGCCACTGCAAATCGCTCTGCAAAGGGATCCAACGCAGCGTCTGCTTGTCCAGCCGCTGACAGATAGGCTCCGGCAAAATCGCAATCCCCACCCCCGCCTGCACCATCGCCGCCAGAAAATCCCACTGGCCGCTGCGCACGGCGATGCGCGGCTTCACATCATGCCGGTTGAAGAGCTGCATCAGCTGCTGGCTGAGGGCAAAATCCTCGTTGTAGATCAGCAGCGGATGGTCGGCCAGCATCTCGGGAGAGACCGCCTCGCATTTCAGCCAGTCGCCGGAGCGGGGCACCAGCACGCACAGCGGATGGCTAAATAGGGGGAGGGTGGTGAGGGCGCTCTCCTCCTCTACCGGCAGCGCCGTCATCGCCAGATCCAGCTCGCCGTTCATTACTGCCTGCTGGACCGTTAAGCCGCCAAATTCGGCGATTTTCAGCTCCACGCCGGGATGGCGCTGGCGAAACAGGCCGATCGGTCCGGCCATCAGCATCCCCACCATCGGCGGTATGCCCAGTCGCAGCACCCCTTTGTTGAGATGCTGAATATCGTCCAGCTCGGCCTCCAGCTGACGGAACTCGGCAAGGATGGCCTGGCCACGTTCAAAGACCACCCGACCGGTATCGGTGAGCAGCAGCCTGCGTCCGTCGCGGATCAGCAGGGTGGTGTTCAGCTCATCCTCCAGGTTTTTTAGCATCTTGCTGATCGTGGGCTGGGTGACGAACAGCCGCTCCGCTGCGCGGGTGAAACTCTGCTGGCGCACGACCTCCACAAAATAGCGCAGCGTTCTGATGTCCATGACTATTCCTTTCAACTATGTTTGCGATGATTTTAATTCATTTCAACCCGCTGTAGTGGCTCTCTATACTGTGTCTCCGATCACATTTCATGGACATACCCTAATGGACGTGGCGTTAAGCCGTGTTACGCCTGCTCTCCTGCGCCGACTGCAAATCCCGCTGCAGGTGCTGCTCTATGCCGGACTCTTTGTCATGGCCCAGCACCTTGTGCAATGGCTCAGCCTGCCGCTGCCCGCTAACCTGGTGGGCATGATTATTCTGCTCGCGCTGGTGACGTGCCGCATTGTTCCCCTGAAATGGGTGCGGGCCGGAGCAAGCTGGCTGCTGGCAGAGATGCTGCTCTTTTTTGTGCCTGCGGTGGTGGCGGTGGTGAACTACGCCCAGCTGCTGCTGATCGACGGCTGGCGTATTTTCGCCGTCATCGCCCTCAGCACGCTGATGGTTCTCGGGGCAACGGCCTGGGTGGTGGATAAGGTCTACCGCTACGAACTGCGCAGGCAGCGGCCATGACTGACTTTCAAATGGGACTGCTCTGCCTGGCCGTCACGCTGCTCATCTACTTTGCCAATAAAAGGCTCTATCGCCGCTTTCGCACGTTGCCGCTGATGCCGCTGGTCTGCACGCCGATTGTACTGGTGCTGATGCTGGTGTTCGGTCATATCTCCTATCAGAACTACATGGGTGAGGCGCACTGGCTGCTGTGGCTGCTCGGTCCGGCAACCATCGCCTTTGCCGTGCCGGTCTATGACAACCTGCCTATGATCAAGCGTCACTGGATGTCGCTCACCGCCGGGACGGTCACCGCGACGGTGGTGGCGGTGACCAGCTCGGTATGGCTGGCGCGTCTGTTTACCCTGCCGGATGAGATCCAGCGCAGCCTGGCGGTGCGTTCGGTTACTACGCCCTTTGCGCTGGCCGCCGCCGGACCGCTGGGAGGCCAGCCGGATCTGGTGGCGCTGTTTGTGGTAGTCACGGGCGTCTTCGGGATGGCGGTGGGGGATATGCTGTTTCTGCGCCTCGCCATTCGGGAAGGTATGGCGAAAGGGGCTGGCTTTGGCGCAGCCTCGCACGGGGCGGGGACGGCGCGATCCTACGAGCTGGGTCAGCAGGAGGGCGTTGTTGCCAGCCTGGTAATGATGCTCTCCGGCGTGGTGATGGTGCTGATTGCGCCGCTGGTCGCACGGATCATGTTCTGACCAGCGGCGTAGGCTTTACTTCAATCGGGCGACCAGCTCAAATTCGCGGAAGTTAACCGGGCGCTGCTGCTGCATGGAGATATTCCCGGCAATACCGGTGAGGATCGACATCGCGCCCGCCCGATGATCGGCGGCGCGCTTGAGTGGATCGTCCCCCGGCTCGCCGAATAGATCCGCCAGCATGGCGTTATCTCCGCCGCCGTGGCCGCCTTCGCCAACGGTGAACTCCGCCTTCCACGGCGCGGCAAACATCGGGAAGACCGTGATGTCGCACCCTTCCAGGCTACCCTCGTTCTCACGTGCGCCGCCAGCGTTAACGTAGGACTTCTCTACCAGCTTCATCTCCAGCCGTCCCGCGCTGCCGTTAAACACCACGTTCAGCCCCTCCCAGGGCAGATAGGCATTCAGAGAGTAGGTGAGCTGCACCTGGTTTTGGTACTTCACCAGCACCGACATAGTGTCTTCAATCGTAATCCCGTCGCTAAACACGCTCTGGTCGCGGAAGTAGTTATCTTCATGTTCGGCATCGAGGTAGAGTGCTTTTAGCTGGGCGTTGTCGGCCATCTGTAATGCAAAGGGATCCGCTTTCGCCTGCTCATAGCCGTGAGCGCGGGGATAGAACTGCGTGACGCCGCGTCGCTCGGCATTCTCTTTCCCGTAGAAGCGTAGCCCGCCCTCGGCATAGACGCGCTCGGGATAGCTTCCCAGCCAGAAGTTCATTAGGTCAAAATGGTGAGTCGATTTATGCACCAGCAGACCGCCGCTGTTGCGCTTCTCCCGGTGCCAGCGGCGGAAGTAGTCCGCGCCGTGTTCGGTGTTGAGCAGCCACTCAAAATGGACGGAGTAGACCTCGCCAATCGTACCGTTCATCAGCAGCTCGCGTACCTTGCTGTGGTGTGGAGCGTAACGGTAGTTAAAAGCCACGCGTACGCTGCGGCCCGTCTCTTCGATAGCATCGAGGATACGCAGGGCGCGCTGCTCATCAATGGTCATTGGCTTTTCGGTGATGACGTCGCACCCGGCCCGCAGCGCCCGCACAATATAGTCATCGTGGGTGCGATCCATGGTGGTGACAATAATCGTATCCGGCCGTGTTTCGCGGATCATCTCTGCAAACTGCGCTGCTTTCCAGGTGGAGACCGGCTCGCTATCACTGCTCTGTAACAGCTGATTGGCATAGTCCATCCGCGTCTGGTTGGTATCGCAGAAGGCTACCAGCTGCGCCGTTTCGCGCCATTGACCGCCAATCGCAGAGATGTACAGTCCGGCCCGACCACCGGTTCCGACAAGGGCATATCGCTTCATCGTATCCTCTCTTATTAAAACAGCGTTTCAAATAGGTTGGGGTACTGTATCGCGACGGTAAGAAGAGAACTGTGATCCCCGGCCAGAATGGCCGGGGAGGGGAGGATTAATGTGCGCGGCCCTGATCGATACCCAGCCCGGTTTGCGAGCGGATAAACTGAGCACGGAATTTCTCACGCTCCAGATTACCCTCCGGTGAGTTATCGGTGGCGGAGAAGACCCAGATGCCGATAAACGCCACGGCGATAGAGAAGAGCGCCGGGTACTCGTAGGGGAAGATCGCCTTCTCATGGCCCAGGATCTGTACCCAGATAGTCGGGCCAAGCACCATCAGCACTATCGCCGTCAACAGCCCCAGCCAGCCGCCGATCATCGCGCCACGGGTGGTGAGCTTCGACCAGTACATAGAGAGCAGGATGATAGGGAAGTTACAGCTGGCGGCAATCGAGAAGGCCAGTCCCACCATAAAGGCGATGTTCTGGTTCTCAAACAGAATGCCGAGCAGGATGGCGACGACGCCCAGCACCAGCACGGTGATTTTCGATACTCTCAGTTCGTCGCGCTCGGAGGCACCTTTGCGGAAGACGTTAGCATAGAGATCGTGCGATACCGCCGATGCACCCGCCAGCGTCAGCCCGGCTACCACGGCCAGAATGGTGGCAAAGGCCACGGCAGAGATGAAGCCCAGGAAGAGGTTCCCGCCTACCGCGTTGGCCAGATGCACCGCCGCCATGTTGTTGCCGCCGATCAGCGCGCCCGCCGCATCTTTAAACGCCGGGTTAGCTCCAACCAGCATGATCGCGCCAAAGCCGATAATAAAGGTCAGGATGTAGAAGTAGCCCATAAATCCGGTGGCGTAGAAGACGCTCTTCCGTGCTTCGCGGGCATCGCTGACGGTAAAGAAGCGCATCAGGATATGCGGCAGCCCGGCAGTACCGAACATCAAGCCTAAGCCGAGGGAGAGGGCCGAGATCGGATCCTTCACCAGCCCGCCAGGACTCATGATGGCTTCCCCTTTCGGGTGCACCGCCATTGCCTCGCTGAACAGGTTATTGAAGCTAAAGCCGACGTGCTTCATCACCATAAAGGCCATAAAGCTGGCACCGAACAGCAGCAGCACTGCCTTGATGATCTGTACCCAGGTGGTGGCCAGCATGCCGCCGAACAGCACGTACATCACCATCAGCACGCCCACCAGCACTACCGCAATGTGGTAGTTCAGGCCGAACAGCAGCTGGATCAGCTTGCCTGCACCGACCATCTGGGCAATGAGGTAGAGCGCAACCACCACCAGCGAACCGCAGGCGGAGAGAATGCGGATCGGCCCCTGCTTCAGGCGGTAGGAGGCGACGTCGGCAAAGGTAAAGCGTCCCAAGTTACGCAGACGTTCGGCGATCAAAAACAGAATAATCGGCCAGCCGACGAGGAAGCCAAGCGAGTAGATCAGCCCGTCGTAGCCAGAGGTATAGACCAGCGCCGAGATGCCGAGGAACGAGGCGGCGGACATAAAATCACCCGCGATCGCCAGCCCGTTCTGGAAGCCAGTAATATTGCCGCCTGCGGTGTAGTAATCATTACGCGAGCGTACGCGCTTTGAGGCCCAGTAGGTGATGTAGAGCGTCAGGACCACGAAGATCAGGAACATGATAATCGCCTGCCAGTTGGTTGGCTGGCGCTGTACCGCCCCGGAGATAGCATCGGCTGCATTCGCAGCAAAAGGAAGCGTGGCGGCAAGCGCCGTCAGAAGACGTTTCATGATGCTTTTACCTCGCGCAGAACGGCCTTGTTGAGTCGGTCGAACTCCCCGTTAGCGCGCCATACATAGACGCCGGTCAGCAGGAACGAAATGATTATGACACCAATGCCAATGGGAATGCCGCGCGTCACGCTGGTTCCCGCGTGGAGCGGGGTACCGAGCCAGCCGGGAGCAAAGGCGATCAGTAGAATAAAGCCGACATAGATAATCAGCATGATGATGGAAAGGATAAAGGCAAACCGTTGCCGTTTTTCGACGAGCTCCCTGTAGTGCGCACTATTCTCTATCTGCTGACAAATATCGTTATTCATCACAGAGTCTCCAGACGTATTTTGTAGGGGAGGGTTTTTATTATTCCCTCTCCCATACGGGAGAGGGTGAGGATGGAATCGTTACGACGGCATGGTGATACCCTGCTTCTCTTCGAGCAGTTTTTCTACCACGCCCGGATCGGCCAGCGTTGAGGTATCCCCGAGGTTGCTGGTGTCCCCTGCGGCAATCTTGCGCAAAATGCGGCGCATGATTTTGCCGGAGCGCGTTTTCGGCAGCGAGTCAGTCCAGTGCAGCACGTCCGGCGTGGCCAGCGGGCCGATCTCTTTGCGTACCCAGTTGCGCACTTCGGTGTAGAGCGCCGGGGACGGCTCTTCGCCGTGGTTCAGCGTGACATAGGCATAGATCGCCTGGCCTTTAATGTTGTGAGGAATACCCACTACCGCCGCTTCCGCGATTTTCGGATGCGAGACCAGGGCGGATTCAATCTCCGCCGTGCCGAGGCGATGACCGGAGACGTTGAGCACGTCGTCCACGCGGCCAGTGATCCAGTAGTAGCCGTCCTCGTCGCGCCGCGCGCCGTCGCCGCTGAAGTACATGTTTTTAAAGGTTGAGAAGTAGGTCTGCTCAAAGCGCTCGTGATCGCCAAACAGCGTACGCGCCTGCCCAGGCCAGGAGTCGACTATTGCCAGATTGCCTTCGGTAGCACCTTCTAGCGGCGTACCTTCGTTATCCACCAGTGCAGGCTGAACGCCAAAGAAGGGACGGGTCGCAGAGCCCGCTTTCAGCTCGGTTGCGCCCGGCAGCGGAGCGATCATGAAGCCTCCGGTTTCGGTTTGCCACCAGGTGTCGATGACCGGGCACTTCTCATTACCGATCTTCTTCCAGTACCACTCCCAGGCTTCCGGGTTGATCGGTTCACCCACCGAGCCGAGGATGCGCAGCGACGAGCGGTCGGTACCGTCAATGGCCTTGTCGCCTTCCGCCATCAGGGCACGGATCGCCGTCGGCGCAGTATAAAGAATATTAACCTGGTGCTTATCGACTACCTGCGCCATGCGCGCCGGGGTAGGCCAATTTGGCACGCCCTCAAACATCAGGGTAGTCGCCCCGCAGGCCAGCGGACCGTAGAGCAGATAGCTGTGACCGGTGACCCAGCCAACGTCGGCGGTGCACCAGTAGATGTCGCCCGGATGGTAATCAAAGACATACTTAAAGGTGGTGGCCGCGTAGACCAGATAGCCGCCGGTGGTGTGCAGCACCCCTTTTGGCTTGCCGGTGGAGCCGGAGGTATAGAGGATAAAGAGCGGATCTTCCGCGTTCATCTCTACCGGCTGGTGCTCGCTGCTGGCCTGCGCCATCACGTCGCTCCACCAGAGATCGCGCCCCTCCTGCCACTCAATACTGCCCCCGGTACGCTTGAATACCACCACGTGTTCAATAGTGGTTACGTTGGGGTTTTTCAGCGCATCGTCAACGTTCTTTTTCAGCGGGATGCTGCGTCCGGCACGCACGCCCTCGTCGGCGGTGATCACCAGTCGCGAGCTGGAGTCGATAATGCGTCCGGCTACCGCTTCCGGTGAGAAGCCGCCAAAGATCACGGAGTGAATAGCCCCGATGCGTGCGCAGGCGAGCATCGCCACCGCCGCTTCCGGCACCATCGGCATATAGATCGCTACCACGTCGCCTTTTTTGATGCCCAGCGCCAGCAGGACGTTAGCGAAGCGGCAGACGTCGGCGTGCAGTTCACGCCAGGAGATATGTTTGCTCTGCTGGGCGTCATCGCCCTCCCAGATAATGGCCGTCTGGTCACCGCGCTCGGCCAGGTGCCTGTCGAGACAGTTGGCGGCCAGGTTGAGCGTGCCATCCTCATACCATTTAATAGAGACGTTACCCGGCGCGAAGGAGGTATTTTTTACCTTCTGATAAGGCCGGATCCAGTCAAGAATTTTGCCCTCTTCACCCCAGAAGGTGTCAGGGTCGCTGACGGATTGCTGATATTTCGCCTCATACTGCTCCGGGTTAATCAGGCAATTTTCCGCGATATTGGCGGGAACAGAGTGTTTATGTATTTGGCTCATGGCTTTTGTTCTCCTTGTAAGATGTTAAGGATATGTCACGGAAACGTTAAGGGAAGAGTGAAGCACGGCTTTGTTTACTTTTTGGGCGGAAGATCACGCATTGTTTGAATGGTTGAAAATTCAGCAAATGAATCTTTGAAGGGAAATAATCACCATTGGTGATGTTTGCAGGATGAGTAATGAAAAGCTTATCCATAACATATAGTTATGCATTAAGTGTGGGATAAAAGTCGCTTCTTATGCACTTTTGCGGTGAAAGACCCTCATCTTAAAGGGTTGCACTTGATACCATGCAAATGGTACTGATAATGCGCGTTAAAAAACCCCGCTTTACTAAGCAACGCTAATCACACCCCTTTCAGTATGTATCGCTCCGGTACACGGAATGGTGCTTCATTGAGGACGTCTGTAGTTATGAAAAATGTGAAAGTCAGCCTGGCCTGGCAGATTTTGCTGGCCCTTGTGCTGGGTATTCTTCTGGGTAGTTTCCTGCATTACCAAAGCGATAGCCGCGAGTGGCTGATTGCAAACCTGCTTTCACCGGCGGGCGATATCTTTATCCACCTGATCAAGATGATTGTGGTTCCGATTGTGATCTCCACGCTGGTTGTGGGCATTGCAGGCGTGGGCGACGCGAAGCAGCTTGGCCGTATCGGTGTCAAAACGATTCTCTATTTTGAAATCATCACTACCGTTGCCATCGTGCTGGGTATCACGCTGGCTAACGTGTTCCAGCCGGGGGCGGGCATTGATATGACGCAGCTGGCGACGGTGGATATTTCAAAATATCAGAGCACCACGGCGGAAGTGCAGAGCCATGCCCACGGGCTGATGGGCACCATCCTCTCGCTGGTGCCGACGAATATCGTCGCCTCTATGGCGAAGGGCGACATGCTGCCGATCATCTTCTTCTCGGTGCTGTTTGGCCTCGGGCTGTCGTCCCTACCTGCCGCGCACCGCGATCCGCTGGTGACCGTGTTCCGCTCTATTTCAGAGACCATGTTTAAAGTCACCCACATGGTGATGCGCTATGCGCCAATTGGTGTGTTTGCTCTGATCTCGGTGACGGTAGCCAACTTCGGCTTCGCCTCGCTGTGGCCGCTCGCCAAGCTGGTGATCCTTGTCTACGTGGCGATCCTGTTCTTTGCGCTGGTGGTGCTGGGCGCGGTGGCGCGGATGTGCAAGCTGAGCATCTGGACGCTGATCCGTATCCTGAAGGACGAGCTGATCCTGGCCTACTCAACCGCCAGCTCTGAGAGCGTTCTGCCGCGTATTATTGAGAAGATGGAGGCCTACGGTGCGCCAGCGTCCATCACCAGCTTCGTGGTGCCGACCGGCTACTCCTTTAACCTCGACGGCTCCACGCTCTATCAGAGCATCGCCGCCATCTTTATCGCCCAGCTCTACGGCATTGACCTCTCTCTGGGCCAGGAGATCATCCTGGTGCTGACGCTGATGGTGACCTCGAAAGGCATCGCTGGCGTACCGGGCGTGTCGTTTGTGGTGCTGCTGGCGACTCTGGGCAGCGTGGGGATCCCGCTGGAAGGGCTGGCGTTTATCGCCGGCGTTGACCGTATCCTCGATATGGCCCGTACCGCGCTGAACGTGGTGGGTAACGCGCTGGCGGTGCTGGTAATTGCCAAGTGGGAACGCAAATTCGACAGCCAAAAAGCGCTGGCCTACGAGCGTGAGACCTTGGGCAAGTTTAAAAAGACTGCTAATCAATAATACTTTATAAGTAATAAAAAACCCGCCGAGGCGGGTTTTTTATTATTCACATGGCGTGAATATATTTATAAAAATTATAAAAGGGTGCATTAAGGACACAACGCTAACAATATGGGCGGGTTACCCCGCCCGTTGAGTTAGCCTGCTGTACAGGCTAATTTAGCCGCCACCTCCTGACGATCGTTTTTTATATTAAACTCGCAAAGCCTTCCGCGGTTAATAAAAGCAAAAGTCAGAATTGTTAGACAAACCACTAACAGAATGGCTAACAGGTATTTCAATGGCGTCATGCCTTTTACTCCTTGCAAAAAAAAGGGTAAGAGGCTACTCTCAACCTGCTAGGGTTGTGTGAGAGTAGCCCCCGAGTTAATGGAAACATTGCTCGGGGCCTTCAACTCTCTGTCCACCACACTCTCAAGGTTGTTCGGAATAACAATGAGCGTGCTTAAGACAGAAAGCCTTAAGCACCCACCAGTAATGATATCGCCTTCAGGTTAAAAGAAAAGAGAAATAGCAATGTAATTCCCTTGAGGTAATTACATTATTCTGCGATGTGGTTCATGCTGCGCTATTAATAATTAATTGAATGAATATAATTAGCCTGTAATAACGGCCTCTTATTCGAGGCCGTTATTAATTAGTACAGCTATTTTAACCTAATGCACTCTCCCGCAGTCGGGATTTAAGCTTGTTATACTCGTCGATGACGTACCGCTCGGCAGCCTGCTGATCGTCAATCGCCTCCACGCGTACGGCGCAGTACTTATACTCCGGCGTTTTGGTTATCGGACTCAGGTTCTCCGTGACCAACTCGTTACAGGCCCCAATCCACCACTGGTAGGTCATGTAGACCGCACCCTGGTTCGGGCGGTCGCTGACCTGCGCCCGGGTGATGATTCTGCCTTTGCGCGAGTTGACCCATACCAGCGCCTCATCCTCGATGCCCAGCCGGGCGGCATCGGCGGTATTGATCTGCGCATAGCCCGGCTCATCAGCCAGCGCGGCCAGCGCCGCACAGTTGCCGGTCATTGAGCGGCAGGAGTAGTGGCCCACCTCACGTACCGTAGAGAGCACCATCGGGTAGTCGTCGGTCAGCTTATCAATAGGGGCAACCCAGTCGCAGGTAAAGAACTTCGCCAGCCCTGTGTCGGTATCAAACTTCTCTTTAAAGAGGTATGACGTCCCCTGGTCAGCGTCCGACTCATCGCGGCACGGCCACTGAATGTAGCCCAGCTCGCCCATCTTCTCGTAGGTTGCACCGTAGAAGTCCGGGCAGAGATGGCGCAGCTCGTCCCAAATCTCCTGGGTATTGTTATAGTGCATGGGGTAGCCCATCCGCGTGGCGATCTCGCTGATAATCTGCCAGTCGGTTTTCAGATCCCACTGGGGCTCCACCGCCTTGAAGAAGCGCTGGAAGCCGCGATCCGCCGCCGTATAGACGCCCTCATGCTCGCCCCACGACGTTGACGGTAAAATGACATCCGCCGCCGCCGCGGTTTTGGTCATAAAGATATCCTGCACGATGACCAGCTCAAGGTCCTCAAACCCTTTGCGCACCGCCGAAAGCTCGGCGTCGGTCTGCAGCGGATCCTCACCCATAATATAGGCCGCCCGCACTTCGCCATGCGCCGCCCGATGCGGCAGCTCGCTGATGCGGTAGCCGGTATGGGCCGGCAGGCTCTCTACGCCCCAGGCGCGGGCGAATTTTTCCCGATTCGCCGGATCGCTGATGTACTGGTAGCCCGGATAGGTGTCCGGCAGCGCGCCCATATCACACGCGCCCTGCACGTTGTTCTGCCCGCGTACCGGGTTGACGCCGACGTGCGCCTTGCCCAGGTTGCCGGTGAGCATCGCCAGGCTGGTGAGAGAACGTACGGTCTCTACCCCCTGGTAGAACTGGGTCACGCCCATGCCCCACAGGATCGATGCCGTTTTCGCCCCGGCATAGAGCCGTGCGGCCTGGCGGATCGCCTGAGCGCTAACGCCGGTAATATCCTCGACGGACTCTGGCGTGTAGCCTTCAACAATTTTGCAATACTCTTCAAAGCCTTGGGTGCGGTTCGCCACAAACGCCGCGTCGTAGAGCTTCTCTTCAACAATGACATGCCCAAGGGCGTTGAGCAGCGCAATGTTCGAGCCGTTCTTCAACGCAAGGTGCATATCGGCAATGCGCGCGGTTTCGATTTTGCGCGGATCGCAGACAATAATTTTCGCCCCGTTACGCTTCGCACGGATCACATGATTGGCGACGATAGGGTGGGAATCTGCCGGGTTATAGCCAAAGATAAAGACTAAATCCGTGTTATCAATTTCCGTGATGGCATTACTCATTGCGCCATTACCGACCGACTGGTGCAGACCTGCAACCGAGGGGCCGTGTCAGACGCGTGCGCAGCAGTCGACGTTATTGGTGCCAATAACGGCGCGCGCAAATTTCTGCATCACATAGTTGGTTTCATTGCCGGTACCGCGCGACGAGCCGGTGGTCTGGATCGCGTCCGGGCCATATTTCTCTTTGATTGCGCTCAGGCGGTCGGCGACATAGTTCAACGCTTCGTCCCAGGAGACCGCTTCCAGCTTGCCGCCGCGCTGGCGACGGATCATAGGTGTTTTCAGACGCGGGGTGAGGATCTGGGTATCGTTGATAAAATCCCAGCCGTAGTAGCCTTTCAGGCACAGGGTTCCCTGGTTGGTTTTCCCCTGCGCCGCCTCCGCGCGAACGATTTTTCCGTTATCCACCACGAGGTTGATCTTGCAACCTGAGGCGCAGTACGGGCAAACCGTGACGACTTTTTTCATCGCTTCTGCTCCAGTTAAACACAGCGCGCTTTTGCGCTCCTGGCCCCACTATGCATCTTGCATGCCACATTGTTATTGTGGGGATTAGCAGGGATGACGGGCGAGTGCGCGGCAAAACCCTGTCGATAAACAGAGCATCGACACATTTGACGTGTCGAAAAGCGAAGGGGTGTGACAGCGGTTAAAGATCCAGCACGTGGCGGTGTGATTTGCTGCCGATCCTCACCAGAATGGCTAACACTTAGGCATGTCTCTCTGACGGGCGTAGATGATGAAACCGGCAATTCTGATAGTGGATGATGATGCGGCAGTCTGCGAACTCTTGCAGGACGTGCTTAACGAGCATGTCTTTGCCGTGCACGTCTGTCATAGCGGCCGGGAGGCGCTGACGCTTGCCGCTGAGCAACCCGAAATCGCACTGGTGCTGCTGGATATGGTGCTACCGGACACTAACGGGCTGATGGTGCTGCAACAGCTGCAGCGCGTGCGGCCGGCGCTGCCGGTGGTGATGCTCACCGGGCTGGGCAGCGAGTCGGACGTGGTGGTGGGGCTTGAGATGGGCGCGGACGACTATATCGCCAAACCCTTTAACCCTCGCGTAGTGGTGGCCCGTCTGAAGGCGGTGCTGCGGCGTACCGGCGCGCTGGCGGCGGAGGTGCCTGTCGCGAAAGGGGCAGATATGGCGTTTAACGGCTGGAGCCTGAATACGACCCGCTGTGAGCTGCACGATCCGCACGGCCAGCTGACGCCGCTCACTCAGGGCGAGTATGGCCTGCTGCTGGCACTGATGCAGAATGCGCGGCGGGTACTGAACCGCGAACAGCTGCTGGCCCTCACTCATAGCGAAAGCATGGACGTTTTTGACCGCACCATCGACGTACTGATTATGCGGCTACGGCGCAAAATCGAGCTGAACCCGCATCAGCCTGCGCTGATTAAAACTATCCGTGGCCTGGGCTACGTATTCGCTGCCGACGTGGTTCATAACGAGATCGCGGCCTGAGCATTATCGCGGATAAACGCCCGATGCTCGTCCAGCGTTTTCGCGCCGTCGATGGCGTTGGCGGCCAGCAGGCTGGCCCTGGCGCAGACGTGGGCAAGCTGGATACTCTCCAGTAGCGGCCACGCTTCATGGCAGCCGTAAAGGAACCCGGCGCAGAACGCATCTCCTGCACCGACGCTACCGACAATCTCCTCCTGCGCGAGGTGCCAGGAGGGGATCCAGACGCCCGGCGCCTGCGGCGTTTGTCCCCACGCCCCCTCAGGGCAGTGGATCACCACCCGCTGCTTCACGCCTGCGGCTAACAGCTGCGCCGCCGCCTGGGCGATATGCTCAATATGCGGCTCGCCGTTTTCGTGGCGGATCGCCAGCTCGCTGAACTCGCCCGCCTCCAGCTCATTAATCACCAGATAGTCCAGATGCTTCAGGGCCGGGTTAACCAGTGGACGGTAGCGGGGATCGCCTTTGCGCGACACCAGATCCAGCGAGGTTTCAAAGCCCAGGCTGTGCATCTGGGCCAGCAGCCGGGCGCTGCGGGTGCCAAACTCGTCGTCCGGCATATCCAGGCTGTCCAGCAGCAGCAGATAGCCGAGATGGAAAATTTTCATGCTGTTATCAAGGCGATCGAAGGCGGGCAGATCCAGCAGGCGGTTGGCACCGGGAGAGTGGAAAAAGGTGCGCTGGCCACTGGGATCGGTCATCACCTGCGACATGGAGGTAGGGGCAAAGGTGGTGCGCTGAACATGCTGGCGGTTGACGTGGTACTGCTCCAGCATCGCCATAATGTAGTCGCCGTCATTATCCTCGCCCACCAGCCCCACCGCCTGTAGCGGCAGGCCGGTACGCATCTTCGCCAGCGTCAGCAGAACATTCAGCGGCGCGCCGCCGGTGGAGCGTTCGCTGTGGACAATTTCGGCCAGCCAGCCGCGCTCCGGCCACTGCACGATCTGGTGGACGTGATCCACCAGCATATTGCCCGCCGCGATGATGCCTCTGCGAGCCATCAGATTTTCCCCTCGCTGCCGAAGATGCGCATCTGCTCGGCAACAATATCGGTGATGGCCTGCTCAATGCTGAGCATCAGCTCGGCGAACTCGTCGTAGATCTGATCCCGCGCGGCCATGCTTTTGTCCACCGCAGCCAGGGCGGCCTGCGACATCCCGGTATAGAAGTTGATTTTATGGATGCCCAGGCTGATGGCGCGGCGGAAGTCCGCGTCGCTAATGCCGGAGCCGCCGTGCAGCACCAGCGGCAGGGCAGTCTGCTGGCGAATCGCCTCCAGGCGGGTAAAATCGAGCTTCGGCTCACCTTTGTATTTGCCGTGGGCGTTACCGATCGCCACAGCCAGCGCATCGATGCCGGTTCGGTCGACAAAATCCCGGGCCTTTTCTGGATCGGTAAAGAACGCCTCGTCGGCATGGCCGTACAGCGCTCCGCCTTCGTCACCGCCTACCGCCCCTAGCTCGCCCTCAACCGAGACGCCAACCGCGTGGCACATCTTCACCACCTCCCGCGTCTGGCGCACGTTCTCTTCATAGTCCAGCGTTGAGCCGTCAAACATCACGGAGGTAAAACCGAGGCGCAGCGCCTGCACGACCGCCTCAAAGTGCAGGCCGTGATCGAGGTTAAGCACCACCGGAATATCGTGCCGGGCAGCTTCATACTTCACCGCCTCTACCAGCGTATCCAGCGACAGGTACTTAAAGTGCACTTCGGCAATGTTGATGATAAACGGCGAGCGCTGCTGTTTTGCGGCGGCAAACAGCGCCCGCAGAAAGTGGGTATCCAGGACGTTAAAGGCACCCAGCGCATACTGATGCACACGGGCATGTTTCAATCCTTCGGCGAGAGAGATCAGCGGCATTGCAGCCTCCTTGGTTAGGGAACCGGGTGAAGAAACAGGGAATATTCGTTACAGAGCACCAGCTGGGCGGGCTCATCTTCTTCAATGCTGTTATAGCGATCGCGCGGCTGCAGGAAGTGGTTGTCATGGTCATCATCATTGACGGAGGAGACCTCGCCCACCAGCACGTCGCCAAAGCCGTGTTCGCCCCAGAAGCTGTGATACAGCCCCGGCGGCAGGCAGATGCTCTCTCCTGGTGCCAGGCGCAGCTGGCTGCCCGCCGTATGCGTCTGTAAACAGCCGTCGATGGCCACCGTCACGTCGCTCTGTTCGGTCTGCTGGTCGGATCCGGCGTTCCACAGCTCGATAATCAAATTACCGCCGCCGCGGTTAATAATGTCTTCGCGCTTGCGCCAGTGAAAATGCATGGGGGTCAGCTGGCCGTCGCGGACGTGCATGATCTTTTCCGCATAGCATTTGGGCCACGGCGTACCACCGGGAGAGCCGTTGCGCAGAGTGAAGAGCGTTAACCCCTGTGCTGCAAAGTTCGCTCCGCCAAAAGCAGTCACGTCCCATCCCAGCCGCAGATCAAACACTTCCTGCCAGGCATCGGCAGGCAGCTGCCGCCAGCGGGCCGGGGCGAAGCTGGCAAAAGCCGGCAGGTGCACGTCGTGCATGGAGAAAAACTGCCGCGTGTGACCAAGGATTTCGTTAATCGCGGAGCGTTTCATATACGGGCCTCCAGAGGCGTAGGCCGGGTAAGCGCAGCGCTACCCGGCGTTTACGTTATTTAACCGTCCAGCCTTTGTAGTTCGCTACGCTCTGCTTATCGATCATCGTGACCGGGATCAGCACCGGCTCTTTCGGCGCGGGTTTGCCCTGCAGGATGTCATAGCCAATCTCCACCGCCTTCGCCGCCATTACCTGCGGATCCTGGGCCGGGGTGGCCACGAACAGGGAGTTCTCACGCTTCAGTGCCTCTTCCCCGTCCGGCGAGCCGTCTACGCCAACGATAAAGAACTCGCTGCGCTGGGCCTGCTTCGCAGCAAGATCGGCCCCGATCGCCGTAGGATCGTTAATGGCGAATACGCCGTCGATCTTCGGATTGGCTGCCAGCAGGGAGGTCATGATCTCCAGGCCACCTTCGCGACTGCCCTTGGCGTTCTGGTTCCAGGAGAGCACCTTGATGCCAGGGTGACGCTTGAACTCGGTCTGGCAGCCCTCAACGCGGTTCTGCACCGCTGAGACCGGCGGCCCGTTGATGATCACCACGTCACCTTTGCCTTTCAGGCGATCGGTGATGTACTTACAGGCGATTTCGCCTGCCTGGGTGTTATCGGAGGTGATGGTCGCGTCGGCACCTTCGGCCGCCACGTCAACCGCCACCACCACGATCCCGGCATCTTTAGCACGCTTTACCGCCGGGCCGATGCCTTTGGAATCCGCCGCGTTGAGAATGATCATGTCTACCTTCGCGGCAATAAAGTTATCGATCTGCGACACCTGCTGGCCGAGATCGTAGCCGCTGGAGACCAGGGTCACCTTGACGTTATCCCCGGCCAGCTTGCGCGCCTCCAGCTCTGCGCCCTTGGTGATCTGGACAAAGAACGGGTTCGCCAGGTCGCCGACGGTAACGCCAATGGACTTCAGATCTTTGGCCTGCGCAAACGGCGTTGCGGCAAGCAGTGCGCCAGCACAGAGCGCGGTGACTAAGGGTTTCAAACGCATATTCTGTTCCTTATCTGTAGGGTATTGTTGTTATGCACTTTGATGGTGACGGGTACGGTATTTATCGATTAGCACCGCAATGATGATCACCGCCCCTTTGATCACCAGCTGCCAGAAGTAGGAGACGCCCATCAGCGTCATGCCGTTGTTGAGGGTGGCGATAATCAGCGCGCCCACCAGCGTACCGGTGATGGTGCCGATGCCGCCGACAAAGCTGGTGCCGCCGAGGATCACCGCCGCGATGGCGTCCAGCTCGTAGCCGGTGCCGAGGTTGCCGTTGGCGCTGTAGAGGCGCGAGGCGCTCATCACCCCGCCGAGACCGGAGAGCAGGCCGCTCATGCCGTAGACGAAGAGCAGCACCAGCCACACCTTGATCCCGGTGAGGCGCGCTGCCTGCATGTTGCCGCCGACGGCGTAGATGTGGACCCCGAGGGTGGTGCGACGCAGGATAAACCAGCAGATCGCGATCACCACCAGGGCGATGACCACCAGCCACGGGATCGGGCCGAGGTAGTTATTGCCGATCCACTCGAAGCTAATACTGGAGTTAATCACCGTGGTGCCGTCCGCCAGCAGGTAGGCCGCGCCGCGCAGGGCGGTATAGGTGCCAAGGGTGACAATAAACGGCGGCAGCCCGGCAAAGGCCACCAGCGCGCCGTTAAACAGCCCCAGCACCAGGCCGAGCATCAGCGCCGCCGGAATCGACAGCATCGACAGCTCTGGGATCAGCGAGACGACCATGGCTGCCACGGCGGTGGTGCCCAGTATCGAGCCCACCGACAGGTCAATACCGCCGGTTAAAATAATGAAGGTCATGCCCGCCGCCAGCACGATGTTAATCGACGCCTGACGGGTGATATTAAGCAGGTTGCTCTCGGTAAAGAAGTTAGGCGCAATAAACCCAAAGACGGCGACGATCAGGATCAGGATCGGTAGGATCCCGACCGTTTGCATCAGATCCCCCATCAGCATTTTCTTTGCCGACGCGGATTTCGCTACCTGCTGTGGGGTAGGTGCTAAGGTCTCTTTTTTAGCCATGGTGTACCGCCTCATCTACGCCGGTTGCCAGCGTCATTATATTTTCCTGGGTGATCGCCTCTCCGTGCAGCTCGCCGGCAATGGTGCCTTCATGCATCACGTAGACGCGGTCGCTCATGCCAACCACCTCCGGCAGCTCGCTGGAGATCATCAGGATCGCCACGCCTTTGTGCGCCATCTGGTTCATGATCCGGTAGATCTCGCTTTTCGCCCCGACGTCGACGCCGCGCGTTGGCTCGTCGAGGATCAGAATGCGTGGATTAATAGCGACCCAGCGGGAGATCAGCAGCTTCTGCTGATTGCCGCCGGAGAGTCCCCCCGCCCGAACCTGCGCGTGGGGAACGCGGATCTGCAAGAGCTGAATAGCGTCGTCAGAGATAGCCTGGGCCTTTTTGCGATCCAGCATGCCGTAGTTCGCATCGCGCTCCAGCGTCGCCATGGTGATATTTTCGGCAGCGGCCAGTTCGAGAAACAGCCCCTGCTCTTTACGGTTCTCGGTGAGAAAGCCAATGCCCAAATCGATAGCGGTGCGCGGGGAGTGGATCACCACCGGCTCGCCGTCAATCTCAATGACGCCACCGGTGGCGCGGCGCACGCCAAAAATTAGCTGCGCCAGCTCGGAGCGACCGGCGCCCACCAGCCCCGCAAGGCCAACGATCTCCCCGGCGCGGACGTGCAGGCTGATAGGGTGAATTTTGCCGCCGTCGGTGAGGTTCTGCACGTTGAGGCGGGTTTCGCCAGGGGTAATGTCGCGCTCTTTATTAAACAGGTCGCTGAGCGGGCGGCCCACCATCATGCGTACCAGCTCGGCCGCGTTCAGCTTGTCGCGCATCAGGCTGCCGACGTACTGCCCGTCACGCAGGACGCTGACGCGGTCGGAGAGCTCGTACACCTCGGCCATGCGGTGGCTGATATAGATAATCGCCATGCCCTCGTCGCGCAGGCGCAGGATCAGCTCAAACAGACGATGGGTTTCCCGAGAGGAGAGGGCGGCGGTGGGTTCATCCATCACCAGCACGCGGCTGTTGCGGTGCAGCGCCCGGGCGATCTCGACCTGCTGCTGCTCGGCGATGGTCAGCTTCATCACCAGATCGCTGGCCTTAAACTGCGCCCCGAGGCGGTTAATGACGCTCTGCGCCTGGGTAACCATCTCTTTACGCTTGATCAGCCCACCGTTGGAGAGCTCGCTGCCGAGGAAAATGTTCTCAGCAACGGTGAGGTTCGGGGCGAGCTGCATCTCCTGGTAGATCAGGGTAATACCGGCAGAGAGGGCATCCTTCGGGCCTTTAATGCTGTAGGGCTGGCCGTCGATCAGGATCTCACCGCTGGTAGCGGTGTAGGCCCCGGCGAGAATTTTCATCAGCGTGCTTTTACCCGCGCCGTTCTCTCCCATCAGGGCATGAATTTCACCAGGCCAGACCGTGAGATCCACACCCTTAAGCGCATAGAATTTGCCAAAGGCTTTGGCAATATTGCGCATTTCCAGTACCGGTGTCCTGCTCATGGCGGATCTCCTGCGAGGTGGGCGATATCAGCACTCCATCACAGGAACGTAAACGCAAAATGTCAGAAGCCGTTCATATTTGTCATATTGTGATTTTTCTTCCGGGAGCGTGATATGCCGCAGCAAGGAAGTCACTTTTTCGCCAGCGCGCGCGGGCGACTGCTCATCTTTAACCTGCTGGTGATGGTGGTGACGCTGATGGTCAGCGGCGCTGCGGTGCTGGGGTTTCGCCACGCCAGCCAGATCCAGGAGCTGGTGCAGCAGCAGACGCTGGACGATATGACCGGCAGTATGAACCTTGCGCGGGATACGGCGAACGTCGCCACGGCGGCGGTCAGGCTGTCGCAGGTGGTGGGTGCGCTGGAGTATCAGGGTGAGGCCGATCGGCTGAAGGCGACCCAGGCGGCTCTGCAACGCTCGCTGGCGCAGCTAGCCCACGCGCCGCTGGCGCAAAGCGAGCAGCAGCTGGTGGCGCAGATCATTCAGCGCAGCACCGAGCTCCAGCACAGCGCAACGCAGATGCTGGAGCGGGGCCATCGCCGCCACCTGCAGCGTAACGCGCTGCTTAGCTCGCTCTACCAAAATCAGAGCTACCTGCATCAGATCCGGGGGATCATGCTGCGCGACGGCGGCAGCGTGCCGGATGCGCGACTGCTGGATGAGATAGACCGCCTGATCGGCGCGGCGATCCAAACCCCTTCTCCGCGTCCAACGGTAGCGGCGCTGGATACCATTATGACGCAACTGCCCGAGGAGGCGGGTTCACCCCTCATCAACACCGTGCTGGGCGACTTCACCGCCGAGCTGCGCAAGCTGGGGCCGCTCTCCTTGCAGCTTGAAGAGAGCGATCTGGCGATCAGCTGGTACATGTACCATATCAAGGCGCTGGTGGCCTTTTTGAATACGGATATCAACCAGTATGTTGAACGCGTCGTGGACGTCTCCCAGCAGCGTATCGATCGAAGCCACCGGGAGCTGAGGTCTATCATCCTGTTAATTATCGCCTTTGCTCTGCTGGCGCTGGTGATCACCGGCTTTGCGGGCTGGTACATCTACCGGAACCTGGGATCAAACCTGACGGCTATCTCCCGGGCGATGAGCCAGCTGGCACGAGGGGAGCAGGATGTCTCGGTTCCGGCGCTACAGCGGCGGGATGAGCTGGGGGAGCTGGCGCGCGCGTTTAACGTCTTTGCCCGCAATACCGCCTCGCTGGAGCACACCTCCCGGTTGCTGCGGGAGAAGACAACCCAGATGGAGATTGACCGCACCGAACGGCAAGGGCTGGAGGAGGCGCTGCTGCACAGTCAGAAGATGAAAGCGGTGGGGCAGCTGACGGGCGGACTGGCGCACGATTTTAATAACCTGCTGGCGGTGATCATCGGCAGCCTGGAGCTGGTCAGCCCAGGTTCGCCGGATGCGCCACGCATCAGCCGGGCGCTGAAGGCCGCCGAGCGGGGTGCGCTGCTCACCCAGCGCCTGCTGGCGTTTTCGCGCAAGCAGTCCCTGCACCCGCAGGCGGTGGCGATGCAGCCTCTGCTGGAAAACCTGAACGAGCTGCTGCGTCACTCTCTGCCTGCCACCCTGACGCTGGAGATTGAGGCGCAACAGCCCGCGTGGGCGGCGTGGATCGACGTCGGGCAGCTGGAGAACGCCCTGATCAACTTGGTGATGAACGCCCGCGACGCGATGGAGGGCCGAAGCGGCGTTATCCGCATCCGCACCTGGAACCAACGGGTCACGCGCAGCGATGGACGCCGTCAGGATATGGTGGCGCTGGAGGTGGCCGACCGAGGCTGCGGTATGTCGCAGGCGATTAAAGCTCAGGTGTTCGAACCCTTTTTTACCACCAAGCAGACCGGCAGCGGCAGCGGCCTTGGCCTGTCGATGGTGTATGGATTTATTCGCCAGTCGGGCGGACGGGTAGAGATTGAGAGCGCGCCGGAGCAGGGGACGACGGTGCGGCTGCATCTGCCCCGCGCCTCCGAGCTGGCGCATGACGTCAGCGAGCCTGAGTCCATGCCCGATGGCGATAACACCGACCGGCTGATTCTGGTCCTGGAGGATGAGGCCGACGTACGCCAGACGCTGTGCGAGCAACTGCATCAGCTCGGCTACCTGACGCTGGAGGCGGAAAACAGCGAGCAGGCGCTGGCGCTGCTGGACGCCGCGCCGGATATCGATTTTCTGCTGAGCGATCTGATGCTGCCGGGCAGGCTGAGCGGCGCGGAGGTCGTACAGTTTGCTCGCCAGCACTATCCCGGCCTGGCGCTGCTGCTAATCAGCGGCCAGGATCTGCGCCCGGCGGACAACCCGGCTCTGCCGGACGTTGAGCTGCTGCGTAAACCTTTTACCCGCGCCCAGCTGGCTCAGGCGCTACGAAAAGCGCAGGCGCGCTAATCAGCGGACTTCGATATGGGTCGTGCGGGGAATGGCCATCAGGCGTTCGCCGCAGGTCAGGAGCAGATCGACATCCGGCGAGAAGGGGGGCAGACGTTCGGTAAGCTCATGCACGATGCGCTCCGGCAGCTGAGGGGCAACCATGCGCTCATCGGCGATGCCGTTGCCGGTCAGACGCAGCATGCGCCCGCCGCTCAGGCTGGCAACCTGTAAAATCAGCGGGGCGCGGCTGCTATCGGTTAACGTTAGCAGCACGCTGGCGAGATCGAGCGGCTGGCACTCATCGTTAAGCGGGCTGAAGGTGACAATGACCCCCGGCTCGCTCATAGCTTTAGATAGACGGCGAAAATGGTGTTGAGCACCCTGCATGGACGACCTCCGGTTAGAATCGTCCTATCCTGGCCGCCGAGTGTGACATTTAGGTTAAGTTACCATGACCGGATAATGAAGATAGCGCCAGCGCTGTCTGAAAATGGGTCGCCGAAGATTAATTCTTTTTAACGAATTCTGATTTAAGCTTCATCGGACCAAAGCCGTCGATTTTGCAATCGATATTATGATCGCCCTCAACGAGGCGAATATTTTTAACCTTGGTGCCGATCTTCAGCATTGAGGAGCTGCCTTTGACCTTGAGATCCTTAATTACCGTCACGCTGTCGCCATCTGCCAGCAGATTGCCGTTCGCATCTTTGACGATTAATTGATCGGTATCGGTTGCGGCTTCGCTTTCCGTCCATTCATAAGCGCACTCCGGGCAGATAAGCAGGCCGTTATCTTCATAGGTATACTCGGATTGGCATTTAGGGCAGTGGGGAAGTGACATGGTACGCTCCTCGCAAGGCTGGCAACGCGGACGCAGGGCCCGCAAAACGCTCGGCAACAGGCCGAGAAAGAGGGCGATTATACACTAATACCTTACAGTTGTCGGTGCTATTATTTTTATGTAAAAGCAGAGAAAAATGTCTGGTCTTGACACAACCTGGCACAGCCGTGAGCGATGCTAGCGGTATGACGCAGGGGGAATAGGTTTATGTATGATATTTAGAATATTTTTCGGCGGAAATTGCCACTTTTCATCAATTCATATATGGTGAGATGAAGCATTAAGCGCTATTCGCGACGGCATCTGGCACCCGCTCACTCTTCTGCCGAAGGTGGTTTCTTACCCTCAAATTAGGTGGGTAAATATATGAAGATATATCCTGTTTGCACATAAAAATGCGCTACGCTCTCTAATCGCTCTGGCTTCTTGGTCCGGAACGAAAGATCTGTCGATGAGTTGAGACAAAAACTATTTATTTTCCTGAGCGTCTTCAGGCGATTATCTTTTTTAGATATTTTCCACACGTAATTATAAAAGCCGAAACTTTACTAAATAAATAGCACGGCTAAATAAAAGTAAGAAAAATTTGCGTTAAGGAAAGACTTTCATCATGCACACACAGACAATTTTCGAATTAAGCCAGGAAGCCGAGAGGCTGTTGCAGCTTTCACTGCATAATCTCCAGTCGGTGCAGGCCATCCCTATGGCGACGCTGGATAGCGCATTGTCTGCGGGGGACAGAGACACCGCCAACGTGCTGCCGTTGCATTTTAGTACTCGGGGCGTGGAGGCCCAGTACGCCACTCTCGATAATGAGCTGCGGAAAATTACCCGGCTAGAGATGGTGCTAGCCATTGTCGGCACGATGAAGGCGGGAAAATCGACGACGATTAACGCCATTGTCGGTACCGAGGTGCTGCCCAACCGTAACCGACCGATGACGGCTCTGCCCACCCTTATTCGCCATACGCCGGGACAGAAAGAGCCGGTGCTGCACTTTTCCCACGTTGGGCCCATCGACGCCCTGACGCAGCAGCTCCAGACCCGACTGTTTACCGTTGACCGCGAGCGGCTGGCGCAGAAGCTGGAGATCGACAAGGATATGACGACCCTGTTGGATCGTATCCAGCAGGGCGACGCCTTTGATAAACACTATCTTGGCGCACAGCCTATTTTCCACTGCCTGAAGAGCCTGAACGATCTGGTGCGTCTGTCAAAAGCGCTGGAGGTCGATTTTCCCTTCTCTGCCTATACCGCCATTGAGCATATTCCCGTCATTGAGGTTGAGTTTGTGCACCTCGCGGGGCTGGAGAACACCATGGGCCAGCTGACGCTGCTGGATACCCCTGGACCAAACGAGGCCGGGCAGCCGCACCTGCAGCAGATGTTGAACGAGCAGCTGGCGCGCGCCTCGGCGGTGCTGGCGGTGCTCGACTACACCCAGCTCAAATCTATTTCGGATGAAGAGGTGCGCCAGGCGATCGCAGCGGTAGGCAAGTCCGTACCGCTCTACGCGCTGGTAAACAAGTTCGATCAAAAGGATCGCAACAGCGATGATGAGGAGCAGGTCCGGGCGCTGATCGCCGGGACGCTGATGAAGGGCAATATCAACCCTGAGCAGATCTTTCCGGTCTCCTCCATGTGGGGTTATCTGGCGAACCGCGCCCGCCACGAGCTGAACCTGCGCGGCAAGCTGCCGGATCCCAACGAGCAGCCATGGGTACAGGATTTTGCCGAAGAGGCGCTGGGCCGTCGCTGGCGGCTGGCGGATCTCGATGACATCGCCCACATTCATCATGCGGCGGAGCTGCTGTGGGAGGATTCGCTGTTTGAGCAGCCGATCCGTAAGCTGCTTCACGCCGCCCATGCCAACGCCTCGCTCTACGCCCTGCGTTCGGCATCGCATAAGCTTTTAAACTACGCCCACGGCGCTAACGAATATCTGGATTTTCGCTATCAGAGCCTGACGGTGGCGTTTGAGAAACTTGAGCAAAACATCGCCCGCCTCGAAGAGGATATGAGCCTGCTAAAAAGCTGCCAGGCGCGGGTCACTGATGAGGTTAACCATGAGGTTGACGAGGCGCTGAGCGCAGCGGATATTTTCATTAATAGCCAGCAGGCGGATATTGTCAGCGCGATCGATAGCTATTTTAAAGATGGCTCGCTGACGGAGATGGCCAATCTCAGCTTTGCCAACCTGCAGCAGGACGAGGAGTTTGGCCCAGGCAAGCTGGTGCTGGAGGATGAAGGACAGGCGCAGATCGTGCTGAGCAAGATCCGCTCCGCCTGCGAAGTGATACTGCTGGCGGCGCAGGAGAAGATTGGTCGCGAGCTGGCGCTGCGTTTCGACCAGCTGGAGAATACCCTCACGCGCTCCCTGCATGATGCCATGCGCCCTATCGAAACGCGTATTAAAGAAGAGCTCAGCCACACCGGGTTCCGGGCGCGTATTAGCCTGCCTGCCTTCCAGGCCAGCACCCTGAACTTTAATACGCGCCAGCTGTTTGTCGACGCCATTGCCTCAGAGGATCTGCCGATGGGGCGGTCCCGCGTCGGTGGCGTGAGGGAGTCGATGTCCCGCTGGCTCAATAATCCTGGCTGGGGCTGGAGTGACTGCGTCGTCACGCGCACGCGTTATGTTATCGATGTTTCACTGTTGCATAAGAATTTGACCGCCCATGTTGCGCATTTTTGTGCACAAATTCGTAAAGCTTTAGCAGCCCAGGTCGATGTTTCAGTGACGGCAGGAATGGCCACCTTCTTTGCCGAATTTTCGTTAAGCCTTTCCGGACTTCAGGAGAGCCTGCGTGACAGTCTGGCCATCCGCCAGCAGAACGCGTCATCGGTCATCGCGCTTCGTCAGCACCTGAAGCAGTGTATGACGACGGCAAAATGGATCCACGAGGATGCCCGCCTGTTACGCGATGATATTCAAACTCTATTCGCGGCAGACCAACCATGAAAAATCGACTACTGAACGGACCCGGGAGCACGCTGGAGTGTATCCATCCCAAGTTTATCGTCGATCTGGTGCTGGGCATTGATGCTCCCCGCCAGGCGCAGATCGTACCGCAGCAGCAGCTGTTACGCGATCGCCTGACGCAGGAGATCATGAACCAGACGCAGCTGCGCCCGTGGGCGATGGCGGGCGTCTTTAATGAGAGCGATGCCCTGCGCCTCGGCCTGGCCGAGAAGCTGGCAAGCATGTTCGATCCCGGTCAGCTTGCGCTCGCGCGTATTACCCAGCGTCTGGCTGCGCTTCTGAACAGCATCGAGCGTCGTCCTGCCTCCTCTACCGCCTTGCCTGAGCAGATTAGCGAGCTGTATAAGCATTTCAGTCAGCGCGCGGCCTGGAAAGAGAAAGCCTTAACCCAGCGCGGCCTAATGGTGCAGGCGGGCGCGCATAGCGAGCAGATCTTTACCCGCTGGCGCGCCGGTAAGTACAACGGCTGGTCTATGGCCGGGCGCTGCTATATCGCGCTTGAGGAGCTCCGCTGGGGCGCGTTCGGCGACGCCTGCCGTCTGACCAGTCCGGAGGCCTCCTCGCTGCTGAAGGATAATCTCCGGGCCATGGCCGCCGATTTTCTGGCCCAGGGCATTAACGCCTCGCCCGCCACGCGTCACTTCTATCATCAGTGGTTAACCACCCCCACAACGCCGGGCCTGATGGATTACAAAGATATGCTGGGCTGGCTGGGGGACTGGTGCGATGCGGATCGCCATCCGATATGCTGGACCATCACTCAAAGCTGGCAAAACGTGGCGCTAGGCATGCCGAGGCTCTGTTCGGCAACGCGGCTGGCAACGGCAATGGTGGATGAGATCTTTGGGGAGGGCGTGTAACCCCTCCCGGCTGGCAGGAGGGGTTGGAGTACAAATAACAGTCTTAGTGGTGTAACGAATCGGCTTCTACTGGCTTCTCTCTACTTACCGCATCCTGCGGCTCACCAAAGCGTCTTGCATAGAGTGCCGTAATAATCGGTACCAGAATCGCCGTCACAATCACGCTGGCTGCGACCAGCGCCGTCGCTGACGCCGCTACCGGTTCGAACGCCGGGTTAATCTGAGCAATGATAACTGGGTTGGCTACCGCCGCGCCTGCTGCTGATGAGGCCGCAACCCCCGCCGTACCGTTACCGCCGCCAATGAACTTATCAGCCAAAATCAGTGGGATACCGGTGATGACGATGACCGCCACGCCAAGGACGATACCCAGCAGGCCGGTGTCCATAATGACTTTCAGGTTGATGGTGTTACCCAGTGCGAAACCGAAGAACGGGATCAGCACCGGCGTGGCCTTGCTGAAGAACGCTCGCAGGTCGTGGTCAAGGTTACCCAGCGCGAAGCCGATCAGGAACGGCAGTACCGCACCGACAAAGTGGTGTGGCTCAAAGGAGGCCAGGCCAGCAGAGCCGAGGATCACCATGGTCATCAGCGGGCCGGACTCCAGCGACATCAGAACGAACGCGCCAGACTCCTCTTTGGTGCCGTACTGGTTCATCAGGCTGGCGTAGAGGCCGCCGTTAGTCATATCCATCGCGGAGACAATCGCCAGCACGGAAATCCCGGCAAAGAAGCCTGTCTGGATGCCCTGTTCCGGAATAAAGCTGGCGGCAATCATCGCCACCAGCCATGCGACGGCTATTTTGGTCAGCACCAGGGTGCCGGATTTACGTAAGACCGTACCGGTAGCGCGTAAATCAATGGATGCGCCAATGCAGAAGAACCAGACGGCCAGAATCGGTACCGTACCGGAAATCATACCCTTGGTGAATGAACCGAAATAGGCACCGGTATCGGGCGCTAAGGTATTTAAAATCGCGCCAAGCAGCAGCGGAACCAGCATCATCCCACCGGGGATACGTTCAATTGTGGCCTTGATTTTCATTATGAACCCTCACTTCTCATCACGCTGCACGAGCGAGAAAATAATAGTTTTAATTTCAATTAGTTAAGGCATCCTGGCGTTGAGGCCTTCGATCTCATCATGCAAGTCGAACCGGGGGAAACGTGGCTGGCGTGGCCAGTCCCGATAGCCCGAGCTCGTTAGAACTGCGATTATGATGCGATCTTTGGAATATTGATTCAATGAAAATAAAACAGCGTTTTAGTTATCTTCGTCACAGAATTAACGTAAAGATTTCTAACGCGTTGAGAAGGGAAAAACAGTGTAAATACCTTGTAAAAATTACACTTTTATAATCGCTAGCGATGAAATAATTAGCTGGATTATTAATGAAAAAGGGTTACGTGACATTATTTTATATTTATTTCGGCCGCTTTCCTGTTAACCCCACTCCGATTTACAAACGCGACGGAAATAGAGTAACCGCACACTTTATGTGAAGTTGATCACAAATTTAAACCCTGTTAATGTTAATAGCTCGTTAACTGCCCAATCAGGCGTAAACAGGTTTAGTTGTACAGGCTTTAACCAAACTGAATATCTAAACCTGCTACTCTTGAAGAGGGATGCCACCGCATCCTGAACGTTTAGCATCACCATAGAGGCGTATGCCTTCCTGGCCAGGCGATTAAGGGCGCAAGTCAAAAGAGGATAAAGATGCTTAAAAGGAAAAAAGTTAAGCCTATTACGTTAGGTGACGTCACTATTATTGATGACGGTAAGCTGCGTAAGGCTATTACCGCTGCATCGCTCGGTAATGCGATGGAGTGGTTTGATTTTGGTGTGTATGGCTTTGTGGCTTACGCGCTCGGTAAGGTTTTCTTCCCGGATGCTAACCCTAGCGTACAGATGATTGCTGCTCTGGGTACGTTCTCGGTTCCCTTCCTGATCCGACCGCTCGGCGGACTCTTCTTCGGTATGCTGGGCGATAAATACGGCCGCCAGAAGATACTTGCCATCACGATTGTGATTATGTCGATCAGTACCTTCTGTATCGGGTTGATACCTTCCTATGAAAGTATTGGTATCTGGGCACCGATCCTGCTGCTGGTCTGTAAGATGGCCCAGGGCTTCTCCGTAGGCGGGGAGTACACCGGTGCGTCGATATTCGTTGCCGAATATTCCCCGGACCGTAAGCGCGGATTTATGGGTAGCTGGCTGGACTTCGGCTCCATTGCCGGGTTCGTCCTCGGCGCAGGCGTGGTGGTAATACTCTCTACCGTTGTCGGTGAAGAGAACTTCCTCGACTGGGGCTGGCGTATTCCGTTCTTCCTGGCGCTGCCGCTGGGGCTGATTGGCCTCTATCTGCGTCATGCCCTGGAGGAGACGCCTGCGTTCCAGCAGCATGTAGATAAGCTGGAGCAGGGCGATCGCGAAGGGCTGCAGCATGGTCCCAAGGTGTCGTTTAAAGAGATTGCAACCAAGCACTGGCGCAGCCTGCTAGCCTGTATCGGCCTGGTGATCTCCACCAACGTGACCTACTACATGCTCCTGACCTATATGCCGAGCTACCTGTCGCATAACCTGCACTACTCGGAAGATCACGGCGTGCTGATTATCATCGCCATCATGATCGGGATGCTGTTCGTCCAGCCGGTAATGGGCCTGTTAAGCGACCGTTTCGGCCGCCGTCCGTTCGTCATTCTGGGCAGCACCGCGCTGTTCTTCCTGGCGATCCCGGCCTTCATGATGATTAACAGCGACGTGATCGGCCTGATTTTTGCCGGTCTGCTGATGCTGGCGGTGATCCTGAACTGCTTTACCGGCGTCATGGCCTCCACGCTGCCGGCGATGTTCCCGACGCACCTGCGCTTTAGCGCCCTGGCCAGCGCCTTCAACATCTCGATTCTGATTGCGGGCCTGACGCCAACGCTGGCGGCTTGGCTGGTAGAGAGCACCGAGAATCTGATGATGCCCGCCTACTACCTGATGGTGGTGGCAGTGATTGGTCTGATCACCGGTATCACGATGAAGGAGACGGCCAACCGTCCGCTGCGCGGCGCGACGCCTGCGGCATCGGATATGCAGGAAGCACGTGAGATCCTGCAGGAGCATCACGACAACATTGAGCAGAAGATTGAGGATATCGACGAGGAGATCGCGGAGCTGCAGAAGAAGCGTTCGCGCCTGGTCGATCAGCATCCGAAGATTAACGAGTAAGTTTCACCACTCAGTAAAAAGCGGGCCTCGGCCCGCTTTTTTATTGCCTGATATCAATAATCTACCTTCAACAACCCGCCGCGATATAGTCCCCGTTGGCGCTCACCGGGATCACGGTTAAAAACAGCACGGTGGCAAATAGAATGAGCGCCACGCCGCCCGCAACCTTCAGCGCAGGCACAACCCACGCCAGACGCTGCGCCTCGCCGCCAAACAGCGCCGCCGTACGCCCGCGGGCATAGCGCACCGCCAGCGAGAGACCCATAATCGACAGCGCCGTACCGAAGGACATCGTCATAACCGCAGCGATCCCCCAACTGACAATCCCCAGCGCGTTAGAGAAGAGCAGGATCATAATCGCCCCGCTGCACGGGCGCGCACCGATGGCCAGAATCACCCCCAGCCGCGTCTTCCAGTCGCCCTGCGTCGCCACGCCTACCCCATGATGACCGCAGCCGCAGTCCGGGGCGTGCTGCTGCCCGAGCGGCGTCAGGGAGGCGATACGTAACCTGCGTGGTCTGAGGCTCTTTAGCGCCCGGTACATCACGTAGGCACCAAAGCCGCCAATCATCAGGGCGCTGATCTTCTCAACGTACCAGCGACTTTCGCTCAGGTCGCCTGCCGCGAGGTTAAAGCCAACCGCCAGAATAAACACGAACAGGATCGCACTTACACCCTGCATCAGGCTGCCAAGAAACGGCACTACCCGGGTGGCCAGCTGGCTCTCCTGGTTAGTGCTGAGATAGGTGGCTACGATAAATTTGCCATGGCCTGGGCCAATGGCGTGCAGTACGCCGTAGAGAAATGCGCCGGTCAGCAACCACAGGCCGCCGCTGTACTGATGGTTATTGAGCTGCAGCAGGTACATCACCAGGTAGCGGTGGAGCATGATTTGCGTGCTCAGACACCACTGCAGGAAGGCGCCCCAGTGGCTGTGGAGGGTGAAGAGGGTAAAGAGCGCGATGAGCAGAAGCATCACCGCGCCGGGAATACGCCAGTGTCGGGTAAGCAGTTGCGTCGTCATGGGCTGCCAGTCACGTGAAGAGTTGCCGAATTATAGTGCATGGTGCGGGATTTTCGGCAGGAAGGCTACCCGACGCGTTAATTCACCCGCTTAGTCTTTCTGAATAATCAGGCGTGAATAGGTCGTGGTTTTCGTGGGATCCGTTTGCGAAAGCGTACCGATTTGGTCGGTGATCTGCACAATTTTCCATCCCTGTTTCGCCAGTTCTGGAATGGTTCCTTTTACGCCCCCGCCGCAGGTGAACACGGTGCTGTCATCGATATTCCCCTGATCGCTTGCCAGCGCATTCACCTGACGCGAACCACAAACATGCGCTTCTCCGGCGTAAACCGATGCGCTCATACCGAGTAAAACAGCAACTAATACGCTTTTTTTCATTTGTGCCTCGCTTCGTTAATTATTTATTCCCAGAGGGAATAGCGTTTTCGTGTGTGCTATAGCCGAAATCGAATCCGCCCAGCGCGGTCTCCCGCAGATACTGATTCATCGGATAGCTGTAGCTCTGTCCAATACTGACGGCGTGAACGATACGTAATAACGACTCGCCGCGCAGAAACAGGGGTTCATCGGTGATGGTAATATTCGCCCCCTGCAACGCGTTTTTTAAATCCTGATAGGCCGGTGAAACGGTAATGCTGTTATTCATGCAGCTGAACATCACCAGCAGCCCTGAGATCAGCGCCACAGGGAAAACCAGCGGATGATGATTAAGCACGCGCACGGCACGCGACGATTTTCTACTTAACAGGGCGGCGGTCAGGGGAACGAGAATTAAATAGAGCAGTTTTGCCAGATGGGTCAGCGCACCAATAAGAGAGAAGATCAGTGCAACAGGCGGCACAATCACCGCGAGTGCGGCATCTTCTCCCTGCTTTTCATTCTTTCCACCCATACTGTAACTCTGTAACGACGCGCGCAGGGTCGGTAACTGCTCTTTCACCGCCTCGTTAAGATGGGCTGCGTGTAGCTCAAGGGCAAAAAGCTTCAATCCGTCGTTGAGTGGATACGCTTCACGCACCGGCGTGCCTGCCGGGAGCAATAATTTTTCGCGGAGTGATTTTTGCACCACTTCCTGACGGAAAAAGACGCCCCAGTCGAGGCGTTTAGGGATCGTCACCCCGTTGAATACCACGGTACGCTGGGCGAGATACTGCTGTCTGACGGTTTTCGCCACCGCCGCATCAAAACCAGCCCGATCGGATGGCGACCAGTTATTGGCTACCGGGACGCCCTGGGCGCGGACATTGCTGCGGACGCTGGCATAATAGCGCCGGGGGACATTCCAGGTTCTCAGTCCCTTAGCGCGCAGCGAGCGTTCATACCGCTGCCAGGCTTTCTCCTGCTCCCGACGAGCGGTTTCGCTGATATCCATCTCGTCGTTGTAATAGGCTACGTACTGTTTATGGACGGCTTCCCGCGCCTGGATCCAGGCTTTATAGAAGCCAAGAACGCCACCCTCTCTGGCGCTGATGCTGTCACGCAAATTTTGTTCCGCACCGCTTTTCAGCAGCTCATGATAACGATCAACGGAGCTGAGCAGGATCGGCAGCATCGCCAGAAATGCCTTTCCTGACGGGCTGCTCCATGTTTGCGCCTGACCGCCGTGACTATCGAGCGGAATGCCCTCTAGCGTCTGGTGCCCATCAATCAGCGATTGCTGGTAGAGCTGCGCCAGAAGCGACATCTGCCGAAACGCCCCCGTACTGTTTGACACCTGACGTTCAATAAACCACTCTACCGCATGCCACGTTACTGCGCCGGTCAGCAGACACAGGCAAAGCACCCCACTTACGCTGGCCCTTGTCGACAGAGAGACGTTTTTCCTCTTCAGCCTGGCGATGCCCACAAGGGCAAACTGTAACACCAGAAGCGCTGCGGCAATGGCGGTTAAGGTTCTGCCGTACCGCTCCATGTTGTGAACTTCTTCTGCCGTTGAAATAGTGCCTACCAGATCCAGCAGGCGGGAATTGAACGCCAGTTCACAGATGAGGTAGGTGAGGGTGATGCCCATCACCAGCCAGTTTTGCCAGGCGGGGAGGGGGGAGCGCTTGATCCCGTCCCGCACCTCGCTATTTCCTACAACCTGCTCCGTCATGACTTAATACCCAGGCTGGTCTGGCGGGTTTTTGTTGGCTGGTAGATTTCAGTAGGCAAGGAGTTGTCCAGCTCTGGCTGGGCAACCTTCGGCGGCAACGGCTCTGCGGCTTTTACCTGGGTGCGTTTCGTCGGTTTAACCGCAGGTTGAGATTTGGCCTTGCGGGACGATGTTGTTTTATTCGTAGTGCTATTTTGAACGGTTTTTTGTTGCTGAACCGCGAGCCGACGATGGTAGACCTCACCATGCTGCCAGTTGAACTGCTCAATCCGATTATCGACCTTAAAATTCAGCTGCAGCTTATCTGCGCTGGCCGTCACGTCCGGCCCGATGTCGCATATGCCCGTAAAGGCCCACTCCTGGGAACGTGTATTCTGGAGGTCTACCAGACGGTACTGCGCCGGGCAGGCGGGCGTGGCCACCTTTAGCAGCAGCAGCGTATGCCCTTCAACCTGGTACTGGTTGATGATCCTCACCCAACTCACGCCCTCCAGCGGACGCTCAATCATCAGATTGCTCCACTTCAGGCTATAGCGGCCATTCAGCTCCCGAAGCGCACCTTTTGAGCCATCGGCCAGCGTAAATTGGCCTACTTCATTGCCCAGCACGCTCGCCAAATCGGGGTTAAAAAGCATCTTACCGCTCTTATCGTAACGGACAGAGCAGCCATTTAGCGCGAGGGCAAATGAGAGAACCAGTAGCGTTCTCAGGATGACGTTGAGGGGTGACACGATCATGTCTCAGTTCCATTTGTGTGCGTGGTTTTTATCAATGCGAATAAGTTATCAATGTCACCATGGATAACGTGCAGAAGGGTTGGCCTTGATAGGATTATATTTTTGGTAGTTTGCCTTCGTCAGGATGAAAGGCAAACTACCATATATGGAGATGGGAGGTGGGGGCGCAGCGTTACTTTTGCGTAACGTCAGACCTTAAGCATTTTTACCGTGGCATCAATATCTATCTCATCTGCCGAGAAGATAAGCGTAGTGCCCTGGAAGGTGGTGATCGCCAGCTTTTTCAGCGAGCGCATTTCGCCCGGCTTGATATCTGATTTCGGTCGGATGCTGTTCATCAGGATACCCACCGACAGCACCGGATTCTCTTTATCGATACCGGCATCAGCAGGCACTTCTTCACTGTAAACCACGTAAGACTTGATCGAGGTGAGCTTAATGCGCTCGCCCGCGATATAGATATACTTGCTTTCCGGGGCAACCTTCACCGCGTACGCTGACAGGCCCTTGTTATTGGTGGTGGGCTCAAACGTCACCGCCGCATCTTTTTTGATCAGCTCAGGGTTGGCGACCTTAATCACATGAAAATAACGGTTATCCCCGTTCTCATCTTTGATAAATCCAAAACCTTTATCTTTAAACCACGTTGTGATTGTTCCGTTCATCGCCATTACCGCCTGATTAATCGTTTATCTACTCAATTTTTGCAGCGCGCAGTGTAAAGCACAATGCCTGCGCAGACTACGTCTTTGAACAGACGCTACTCATTGCCCCATCGATTGAGGAACTCTGCGATCTCATCGATACGTTCTGCATCAATGCTCGACTCAAGGGCCATCTCGCGCTGCGCCTCTTCGCTGATCTCTTCGTTGTTCATTAAACGGGTGATCAGCAGCTCGAAATAGCGCGCCAGGGCGTCACGTTCGGCCTCGTCTACGGGTTTGGCGGCTTCCGTCGCATACTCATCCGCAATGTCATAATATTTCAGGGGTGTTTCACTACTCATAGGCCGTCTCCAGAGTGTATGCCTGCATCATTTGCTCTATAAACTATAACGCCTCGCATGCCGTAAAGCACGCGAGGCGTTTTGTCCTGCCGGGTTGCGGTCTTAGTCGCGCCAGCCCATCGCCGGAGCCACGTGTTTTAGGATGGATTCGATAACGTGAGCGTTATAATCCACGCCCAGCTGGTTCGGCACGGTCAGCAGCAGGGTATCCGCTTCGGCAATCGCTTCATCCTGCTTCAGCTGCTCGATCAGCTTGTCAGGCTCTGCGGCGTAGCTGCGTCCGAAGATGGCCCGCGTTTTCTCATCGAGGAAACCGATGCTGTCGCTTTCGTTACGGCTTGAACCGAAGTACATCCGGTCGCGCTCGTCCATCAGAGCAAAAATGCTGCGGCTGACCGAGACGCGTGGCGTACGGTTATGGCCCGCTTCCGCCCAGGCTTCGCGATAGGCGCGGATCTGTTTTGCCTGCTGAATGTGGAACGGCTCGCCCGTCTCATCATCCTTCAACGTCGAGCTTTGCAGGTTCATCCCCAGCTTGGCAGCCCATACTGCGGTGGCATTCGAGCCAGCGCCCCACCAGATACGATCTCGCAGACCCTCGGAATGCGGCTCAAGGCGCAGCAGGCCTGGCGGGTTCGGGAACATCGGCTGCGGATTGGGTTTGGCAAAGCCTTCACCGCGCAGCACGTCCAGCAGCACCTCGGTATGGCGGCGCGCCATATCCGACTCGTTTTCCCCTTCTGAGGGCGCGTAACCAAAGTAGCGCCAGCCATCGATCACCTGCTCCGGGGAGCCACGGCTGATACCCAACTGCAAACGGCCACCGGAGATCAAATCCGCTGCACCGGCATCCTCTGCCATATAGAGTGGATTCTCATAGCGCATGTCGATCACGCCGGTACCGATTTCAATCCGCTTGGTCCGCGCCCCTACGGCTGCCAGCAGCGGGAAGGGTGAGGCCAGCTGGCGGGCAAAGTGGTGCACCCTGAAATAGGCCCCATCCGCGCCCAGCTCTTCGGCGGCAACGGCCAGATCGATGGATTGCAGCAGCGCGTCAGCGGCCGAACGGGTTCCAGACTGCGGCGACGGCGTCCAGTGACCAAATGACAAAAATCCGATCTTCTTCATGGCGTTTATCCTGACTTCAGAGAAATAGGCGGCAGGCCGGAGCCTGCTTTTGATATGCCTACTCTACGCGTTACATAGTGAGAATAAATGCCATTTGTTTAACGTAATTGGTCAAATAAATTGATGGAACACAGGGAAGAGTAGCGGCATCAACCCGGTCCCTCGCTTCCTGCTGCTAGCAGGGGAACCAGCACGTCGCCGATCGGCGTGGGAATACCGTGTGAATGGCCATAGCGTTGTATCACGCCGTTGCGAATATCCCACTCCAGCGGGCGGTTAGCCTGGCGGTCGGCAAGAATCGAGGTACCCAGATCCGCCGGGGCACGGTGGAAACCGTCGACGATCTCCTGGGGTACGCTGTCGCTCAGTGTCGCACCTTCCGCACGCGCAACGGTGAGTCCCTCTTGCAGATAGGCTAGCGCCAGGGCGGTGATATCCGGGCGTGAGAACATCCCCGCGCGGCGATTGGCGAGCACCATCAGGCCTGCGACCGCGTTTTGCAGCAGCTTGCGCCAGGCGAGAGAGATAAAATCAGACGATAGCTCCACCGCACAGCGTGTGCCGCTGAGCGCATCCGCTATCGCTTTTGCCTGAGGTAAATCCGGCAGGGTGAGTCGCGGCGTGGCGCGTAACCAGACAGAGGCGTCTGGCTCTCGCTGCGCGGGAAACCAGACTATCGACGGCAGCACCTCTGCTCCGTTAACCAACGGGGCCAGCTGGGTTTTCTGCTCAACGCCGTTTTGCAGGGCGCACACGATACTGTTTTCATCGCACAGCCTCGCTAACCAGCCCGCAGATTCAGCAACCTGCGTCACTTTCACCGCCACAAAGACGATATCGAACGGATGAGAAACTGCCGCCGGATCGCTCAGTACCGGACCGGGCACCACGATTTCACCCTCCTCGTGGCGCAGCGTTAACTGCGGGTGGGCGGTGCGTCCGCAAAGCAGTGGCGTGCGGCCAACTTCATGCAGCGCGGCAGCGATAGTCGTACCGATTGCACCTGGGCCGATAAGCGCAATTCTTGGATGCTCAGACATCTCGTGTTCTCCTGATGTGATTGAATAATCATTACAGTGCCAACAAGGGATAGTACGCTGATATGCCTTACCGACTAATCTGAATTGGCACTATTTTTATATACGGCCGGGCTAGTATTAATAGCAAAGTGATAAATCGGAGAATGATAATGAAAGTATTAATAGTCCTGACCTCTCACGACACCTTGGGCAACACCGGTCATAAAACGGGTTTCTGGCTTGAAGAGCTGGCCGCACCTTATTACGCCTTTAAAGACGCCGGCGCGGAAATCGTGCTGGCCTCGCCAAAAGGCGGTAAGCCGCCGCTGGATCCGAAAAGCAATGAGCCGGACGCGCAAACTGAATTTACGCACCGCTTTGAAGCTGATGCTGATGCTATGGCTCAGCTGGCGAATACCGTCCGCCTGGACAGCATATCGCAGGCAGATTTCGACACGGTGTTCTATCCGGGTGGGCATGGTCCACTGTGGGATCTGGCGGAGGATAAGCACTCCATTGCGCTGATCGAATCCTTCATCGCTGCCGGCAAGCATGTTGCATTTGTCTGCCATGCTCCGGGCGTCCTGCGCCATGTTAAAACGCCTGAAGGTAAACCGCTGGTCGAGGGACGCAAGGTCACCGGCTTCACGAATACAGAAGAGGAGGCGGTAGGCCTGACTCACGTGGTGCCGTTCCTGGTTGAAGACGAGCTGATTGCGAAAGGGGGGATCTATTCTAAAGGTGAGGATTGGAGTTCCTATGTCCTCACTGACGGCCTGCTGATTACCGGTCAGAACCCGACCTCATCGGCGGCAACCGCTGAGCAGCTGCTGAAACAACTGACCGTATAGAAAATGGCGCGTCAGATTTTGCCCATCTCGTTTTAAAAAGTCTGGCTCTCCAAAAGCAAAAAAGCCCGCCATAGGCGGGTTCTTCTAAATAAGCCAGGATTAACACAATCTACTTTTAGTCTCTGATATACTCGATGTTTTAGATTTTCTTTGCTCTTGCATAAGGATGCGCTCTCTACTAACTCGGGCTGTGCCATATATCTTTTTAATCCACAAAAATGTAGACTAACATCTGATAGGTAATTTATAGACAAAGGTTAAAAAATGAAAAAAACAACCCCTGAATATACGCCTGTTGATTTGTCTCGCTGGGCAAGAAAGGAGCATTTTGAGATATTTCAGTCGTTTGCTGAATCTACTTTTAACCAAACCGTCCTGCTGGATATTACCGCGCTGCTTAAATATACAAAGCAAGTTGGCTGGAAATTTTATCCCACTATTATTTTTCTCCTTTCTAAAGTCGTAAACAGTCACGCGGAGTTCCGCATGGCCATAAAGAATAATGAACTTGTTGTATGGAATGAAGTTCATCCAAACTACACCATTTTTCATAATGAAACGGAGACTTTTTCATCATTATGGAGCCACTACGATGGCAATATTCATCACTTCCAAAAAACGTATTCTGAAGACATGGCGCAGTACCGTGATAACCTCTCTTATTGGCCTAAGGCGGAGTCTCGGGAAAATATATTTTTCATATCGGCTATTCCTTGGGTAAGTTTTACCAGTTTCAATACCAATGTCGCTCATATGCACAACTTTTTTTCCCCCATGTTTACGCTTGGAAAATACTACCAACAGGGTGAGAAAATAGTATTGCCACTCGCCGTTCTGGTACATCATTCCGTGTGCGATGGTTTCCATGTGGCAAGACTGATCAATGAGTTACAAGAGATGTGTGATGACATATCGCATCTTTCAGAGGCACACAAAATTTGATGAGCCAGACGTATTTAAGGCCTCCTTTTACATAGCGGCGGCAGCAAAGATAGCTGTCATGCCTGGCTTGAGCTATAAATTCACAGGCAGGAAGCACATGTTCGCTTTATCCGTTTCTGATTTTCTCATCTACATAAGGCTGAGGTTTACCAAACAGATAGCCCTGTGAGAAATCACAGCCCAGCACCTGAAGGCTTTCCAGCTGCTCCTGAGTTTCAACACCTTCCGCAACGGCCTTCATATTGAGGGATTTCGCCATGCCGGTGATGAGCCTGATGATATTAAGGGCGTCTTCCTGAGTTGATAGCGAATGCACAAAGGACTTGTCTATTTTGATTTTATCGAAGGCAAGCCTGCTGAGGCGCGAAAGAGAAGAATAACCAGTACCAAAATCATCAATGGAGATTTTCACCCCTAGCTCTCGCAGCATGTTAAGCGTATTCATCGGCGCATTATTTTCAGTAAAGAGAGAGGATTCAGTCACCTCCAGCTCAAGACGCTCAGCGGGGAGTCCCGTTTCGTTCAGAATGGACAGCACTATCCCGGCAAAGGCGTTGCTGCTTAGCTGGACAGGGGAGACATTGACTGAAATTTTAGCTGGGATCACCCAGGAAGCGGCTTCCCGGCAGGCCATTTCAAGCACCGATTTCCCCATCTCGTTAATCATTCCTGTTTTCTCAGCCACAGCAATAAAGCTGTCCGGCGACAGGAGGCCCTTCAGAGGATGAATCCAGCGAATAAGGGCTTCATAGCTGTAAATTTCCCGGCTGAATGAATCGACGATAGGCTGATAGTAAACCACGAACTCTTTGTTCACTAATGCCTTTGCCATATCATGCTCAAGCGTTCGGCTTTCTTGCAGTTTTTCTAACATCCATTGACGGAAGACTTTTATCTTACCCGCGCCTTCATTTTTGGCTTCATAAAGAGCCAGATCGGCAAATTTGTAAAGGTAGTCGGAGCGGCGTTCAGTGTCTGAGATAACAATGCCGACACTGGTGGTTATATTGATAATCGTATTATCAAGCGTGTAGGGCTGGCTAATAGCATCGATTATATTTTGGGCCAGTGAAACGGCACAGCTCTCCGTCAGGCCACTCGAGATAAAGGCAAACTCATCACCGCCTAAACGAGAAAGCGTATCGGAAATCAGGCCCATCGAAATCAGACGGTGTGATATTTGGCGTAATAACATGTCGCCGACATCATGACCATACGTATCATTGACCTCCTTGAATCGATCTAAATCAAACAACATCACAACCACAGAATTATTGCTTTTTACTGCGCTCTCGATGGTTTCATTCAGATTCCCCCAGAAAAAATGGCGGTTATTCATCTGCGTCAGTGAGTCATGGAAGATGTCATACTCCAACTTCGCATTCTGGGCTTGCAGTTTTTCTTTAGAGTCTTGCAGTGCATCCGCAAGATTCTGGACCTGAAGATGCGTCTTTAAAATATTTCTTTTTTGATAAAATACCAGCACGCCAAGTATCGCACTCATTATGATTAGCAATAAAGATGTCGCTGAGTAAATATAGTAAAGAGTTTTGATTTTGAGATTGGCGTCATTAATCGAGTTGATATCTTTATCTAACGCGCCGGACGACAGACGCCCCAGTTGGGCATTAAGCGTCTGCATTTTTTTTAGGTATTCCTGGATTTCTGAGCGGTCCATTTTCTCAAGATGCATATCCAGATACTCAAGCGTCTTCTCAAGCTGTAAAGCCAGAGTATGCTGGGCCTTACTACTCTCTATGTAACTCCTCAGATCGCCTTCTTTCATTAAATCGCTCTGGCTGAGCATAAGATCGAGACGCATGCGCACATCATCCACAGGCATCGTCTCATCGATACTGTAAATACCCAGCATCGATTCAAGCCGATAATACTCTGAGACTATCTGTGCAGCAGACCACGCAGCGGCGTAGTGAGTCAGTTTCTGCAGCTCTTGTTGCCTTTCATGAACAAGAAAGGAGATATATCCGGTAGATATAAAAAGGAAACAGATGATGCCAGCCAGAATTCTGTTCATGTTGGTCTTCTGACCCCTTACTCAATATTCATTCTACTGACCTGCCAGGCCGATCTTGAATAATAAATCTGATTGTTCAGCTCAGGCTTACTGTCATAAGGATAAACAACAAACAACGGGCCTTTATCACGGATGCGCATATATTCTCCGTTAACTTTTAAGGCAAGGATGACATTGTGTTTCTTAAAATCACTGAGAGGGATTTCGGTGGTGTAGTCATTGAGCGCAGTGACCTTAACGACAGTACCTTTCGCCCCGACATAGTCCATGAGCTTTTGTAGTGAAATACCCGTAAAGGTAGTGCGGCCATCATACCAGGGAGAGGTCGTCTGAAAGCTGACCATACCCAGTTTCTCAAGGCTGGCGAGATCAAAAACGGCTTTGCCACCTTCATTTGTATTTTCGATATTACCAGACAGCGTTAAAAGGATTTTACCGGCAGGTCTGGAAAGTTCACCCGCCCAGACTGGTGTGCAGAGCACAAAGCTTAACAGCATAACAATTAACCGCATTCTGACCTCGTATATCAACCTGATACTAAAGAATTATAATTTAGTTACCGTGTTATTTATATATGCTCCAGATCTATTTTAAGATTAGGATTTTGCCAAGGTTTTAATGTATTAAAATCAGTGAGTTAATGGGTTTTGCTTTGCGTGTTGATATTAAAGTTTATTTTTGTGAGCAGGCAGAGATTCACGCAAGCGCTGTCCCGTAGGGCGAGTCGCAGGGATGCGAGGAGTGATCGAAGGAAGTTCGGTAAAGAGTCCGGCTCTCCAAAAGCAAAAAACCCGCCATAGGCGGGTTCTTCTAAATAGTGGTGCCCGGACTCGGAATCGAACCAAGGACACGGGGATTTTCAATCCCCTGCTCTACCGACTGAGCTATCCGGGCAACGCAGCGCATTAAACCGTAGTCGCCTCTTTCCGTCAATCAAAATCATCGAAAAGCCGTTCAACTGCTTACTATTGCGACAATCTACCTGTTTACGCCACACGTTTGCCCAGATTTTCCAAACCCTGGCTAGTCAAAGCGTGATTCACTGGCTGTCCAGCTGTAAGTGTCATCGGCCTGGAGGGTGTCACCAAGCTCGTGGTAATCGAAATGATAAAACTCGGCTTTGGCTGCGTAACCAGAGTAGTCAACTACCGCAAGGCCAACGAATGCCCCCGTAAAGAATCCGCCATAGCTTTGGAGTACATAATCATCTGAGAGAATTGCAGCATCTAAGGTGACAGGAATTTCCGTAAAGCGTGTCCCATCCAGACTGTATTCATAAGTATAGGTTTCCTTCCGAACCTTCGTGCGGAACCAGACGTACTCGGTGTCTTCTGGGATGTTGATGGCTTTATCTTTCAGGTGTGAGGTATATTTCCCTCGGTTGTTTTCGGCTATTTCGATTACTGAGCCATTAATTTCATTCCATGTAATGAAAACAAAGCTCCAGTGACGATCGTTATAGTAATTCGTTAATCCCGCCATTTGTTGATAGGTGAAAGGATTGAATTTTACCTTTACCTGAGCATCAAAATAAAAAGCTTGCCAGCGCCGCGCGATAAGCGACAGGTCATGCGTATTGGCTAAAGAACCTTGACCTATTAACGTTAATTTTCCGTCACCTGTTGTGCCCATTTTTTCGGTGAACGGAACACGAAGCGTATTCCAGTTGAGATCGAGCATCGGCGTATCAAACTCATCATGCTGGCTGTGATCTTCTGCGCTTTCGGTATGAATGGTATCAACGGGCCCTTCGACAAAGGTTTTTCCTCCGTGACCCCCTTCAACTCGTGGCCAGCCTTCCTCATCCCAATACACTTTTTGGATAGACGTTTCTCTGCCAAGGGTTGACCAACCGCGGGGAGCGTAGGCCGATTCACCTGCACGATTCCATGGGCGAGCGCAGAGTGAAGCGTAATACCACTCTCCTTTGGGCGTGGAAACCAGCGCACCATGACCCTGTTTTTGGATATAGCTGTCTGGGGTGTCCACGTTAGTTAAGAACACCTCCCCTGGCTGTGTCTCAAAGCTGTTGGCGTCGAGGGTTTTTGAACGTGCAACTACCTCCTGGTGAGTGAAAACGGTCCCGCCCTGAGCGGCGAAAAGGTAGTAATAGCCATTCAGTTTATAGATATGTGGCCCCTCAACAAGTGCAACTGCAGTGCCGCGATAAAGGGTTCGTGCTGTTTCTGGCATAGGTTTCAGGGTATGGATATCCAGCTCGGTTAAGGTAATGCCGTTAAAGGGATGGTGATACTCTCGGTGATCCCAGGTTTGTTGAACGATATATTTACGCCCATCGTCGTCATGGAAAAGTGAGGCGTCAAAACCTACGCCATTAAGCTTGATCGGATCTGTCCAGGGACCACGGATATCTGTTGCGGTGGATAGATAGTTGGTCATGTCTTTAAAGGCACCCTCTGTGACTTTCACATCGGTATAAACTAGCCAAAATTTACCCTCGGCATAGGAGAGGTCCGGTGCCCAAATTCCGCCTGATGAAGGATTTCCTTTCATATCTAACAGCGTGGTAGTTGATAAGGGACTGGGGAGTAGATTCCAGTGCTGCAGGTCTTTAGACTCATGTAGACGAACGCCAGGAAACCACTCGAACGTGGAGCTCGCGATATAGTAAGTGTCTTCTACACGGATAATACTCGGGTCGGCATTAAAGCCACGTAAGATAGGGTTTTGAATAAGTGACATAGATTTCTACCTTTTTAAGCTGTTTTTTGTATTTTGGTTGTTTTTAATTGTTTTAATTACACGCGTATCTCATCGAGTTGACGGTTAATGTCTGTAACATTTTTGTCTGAGATGGGATAGGCTTGAATAACGATCATTGAAATGACAGCTAAAACAATGGGGATCCACACCGCCGTCATAATGATCCCGTCGATTGCATTAGCACTTTGTTGCGCACCTGTTTCGTTAAAACCATAGGCGGCCAGCAGCCAAAGTGGGATTGCGCCACCAAGGGTAAAACCAATCTTGAAGAAGAGCCCCATAATCGCATTAATGATGGCGGCGTTGCGCTTTCCTGATTTTAATTCGCCATAAGCAATGACTTCAGGAACCAGCGCCCACATGAATCCGGTCGCTGACGTTAAGCCCCACTGTTTAATAAAGGTTGCGATATAAGCAAGCCACAAGGCGTCATGCATCCCTTCCCGTGACCACACGTAAGTGAGCAATTCACCGACGATAAACATGCCAAGGAAAAGATGGAAGAAGCCTTTTTTGCCAAAAATTTTCTTGAGCCTTGGCCAGAAAACGGGGAACAGAATACCCGGAATGGAGGCTACCAGGCCTACAGCTCCCATCCACTCTGAATGACCGACAACAAACTGATTGAAAAAGCCATTTACGGTATTCATGAAAAACATGAACGTAAAGCCCAGCATGAAAAACAGTCCGAGGATAACCAGCGGTCGGTTGTATTTCAGTTCAAGGAACAGATCGGTTGTTTTTACGTTGGCAGTCTGTTCTGCAGTCGCGACTACACGTTCTTTCGTGAACTTATAGCAGATAAAAAGTGCCACAGCACCGATTATCATATAAACAGAGTAAACGCCAAACCAGGCGTAATTCGCTGATGGGTCGGTATAGTTCCCCATGTTAAGCTCAAGCCCAAAGAAGCCGGTATCCTTGAGGCTACGATCCTTTGGTGAGGCCATTTGGACAAACATCGGGAAAAGCGTGTAGACAAGCAGATTGGCCGTGTTAGCCAACATCATTCTTGTACTGGTCAGTTTATCAATAGATTCAGGATCTCTGGTCAGTGAAGCATTAAGCGATCCATACGGTATGTTTACCAATGAATAGACCAAATCAAGCGCCAAATAAACGATAAAGGCAAAGGCAACTGAACCTCTGATACCGGGGATAGGTGTAAAAAGCAAAGCGGAGAGAATAACCAGCGGCACGCCCGCTCTTAAGAGCCAGGGGCGATATTTTCCCGCTGCTGAAATTCGTTTGTCGACATAGGTTCCCACCATGGGATCCCAAAAGACATTGATGATTCGGACGAAAAGAAATATAAACCCTGCGGTTGCTGTACCGATGGCGTTGACGGTCAGCATATGCAGAGCAAGAAAGCCGCCTATTGTGCCAAAAACAAGGTTTTGCGCAAAGTCTCCCATTCCATAACCAATACGTTCCCCGCGGGTTAATATATGGTATTCATTATGGTGACTTTTTAGTATGCCTCTACTCATTTGAATCACTTCTCCGGTTTCTTATGAATGAGGGTTACTTTCTGACACAGATGGCCGCGGAGAATCTATTGCGATTTTATATTAATTAATTATGTTTTTTTGCTTCTGTGATCGTGAAAACTATTCAGCAGTTTGCCGCAATCTCAGTGATTTTTGCTCTATGCTGCACAAATCTTCCAGACCTTTCAGGCTGAATGATTGATGCTACACTCGGGAATCATTCAGGAGGTTGATATGGCAGACTGGCTTGAGCTGCGGCAGCATGCCGATACCGGCATCGAAACCATCCGCGCGCACTTTGAAGGTCACGCCTTCGATCCGCACTGGCACGACAGCTACCTGGTGGGCATCACCCTGACCGGCACTCAGCAGTTTCACTGCCGCCGCGAGCGCCATCGCAGCACGCCAGGGGACGCGTTTCTACTGGAGCCGGGCGAGATCCACGACGGCGACGCGCCGGTAGAGGGCGGCTTTACCTACCTGACGTTCTATCTCGATGAACGCTGGCTGAGCGACACCCTGCGCGGCCTGTACGATGCCACGCCCTCAAGCTACTCGCTGCACTTTGACCAGACCATCGCCCGTGCGCCGCAGCTGGTGAACACCATCGCCCAGACCTTCTTCACCCTGCATAATGATGAGATGCGCATCGTGCAGCAGGGCATGATGGATGGGCTGCTGGGCCAGCTGACACACCACTGCCAGTGGCGCAAGCGGCTCTCGGCGCAGCGTCAGAGTGCGGCCATCGCCCACCGGGCGCGGGATTATCTCTACGCCCATCGGGGAGATAACGTCGGCCTGGACGACGTGGCGCGGGAGACCGGCACCGATCGCTTCACCCTCACGCGCTGCTTTAAGCGCGAGTTTCACCTCTCGCCCCACGCCTGGCTGATCCAGCTCCGGCTGGCGAGCGCCCGCGGCATGCTGGCAAAGGGGGAGCAGCCAGCCAGCGTGGCGGCGGCATTAGGCTTTGCCGATCAGAGCCACCTCGGGCGCTGGTTCCAGCGGGCGTATCGCCTCTCTCCGGCGCGTTACCGCAGCTTATGCACAAATCTTCCAGACGCGACAATGAAATAACGCGACAGTCGGGACAACGATAATAAGGAGTCCTGCCTGTGAATATGTTCTATGCCTATCTACCGTTTATGCTGTTTGCTTTCGTGGCGTCCATTACGCCCGGCCCCACCAATATCCTGGTGCTCTCCAGCAGCCAGCGCTTCGGCGTGAAGGCGACGCTGCCCGCCGTAGTGAGCGCCTGTGTGGCGGCCAGCCTGATTGTGCTAGTCTCTGGAGCGGGGGCAGGGGAAGTGCTGCGCCAGCACCCGCTGGTACGTAGCGGGATGAGCTGGGCGGGCGTGCTGTGGCTAAGCTGGATGAGCTGGCAGCTGTTTCGTGCGCCAGCGGCACAGTTGGAGGGTGAGGCACAGCGGCCCTTTAGCGTTCGGGCGGCAGCCATGTTGCAGTTGATTAACCCGAAAACCTGGATGATGGCGCTGGCGGTGGTGAGTCTGTTTGCGCCCAATGGGGCGCATCCGCTGCGGGAGATCGCCATGATGGCGCTGCTGTTCTTGATTATCTCCCAGTTCTGCCTGACCCTCTGGGCGTTCTGCGGCAGAGCGGTAAACCGAATCTTTCGCACCCCTGCCTCGCTGGTGTGGTTTCAGCGGGCAATGGCGCTGTGCCTGCTGATCTCTGCGTGGGCAGGGCTGCTGATCTGATATCAGGTCAGCGCGCCGCCCATGCGGCACTGGGCAAAGCGGAGAATATCCTCTGCCAGCCGGTAGGCGGTATCGACGTCTACCTGGCTACGGTTGACCAGCATACGGCTGAGGCAGCCCTCCAGCACCAGCTCCATCTGTTTCGCGACCATGGCCGGATCGTCGACTTCCAGCGAGGTCAGCAGCTCGTGGGTATAGGCATACGCCGCACTCTTTTGCTGATCCGCCAGCTGATGAATAGGATGAGCCGGATCCGGATAGATAGTGCAGGCAGCAATGAACAGGCAGCCTGGATAGCGATGGTTAGTGACGCACTCGGTAAGCGCCGTATAGCGAGCCAGCAGCTTCTGCTCTTTGCTCAGCTCGTCGTTTAACAGCATCTGCCTGCGCCAGGCATCAACCTGCTGGCTGAGGTGGCGCAGCGCATCGTAATGCAGCGCCTCTTTATCGGGCCAAAAGCGCAAAAACTCGTCCAATGGATAATTAAGACGTTCGGCGATAATTTCGGGCGTCGTGGCAGCAAGGCCTTCGATCTCAAGCCACTGCAATGTTTTCCCTAAGACGTCTTCACGTTGCACGGTGTTCTCCTGCGTTTTTAGAACCATTTTTCCACTCCTGGTGTAGTTTATGGCTGGCGATTGCGCAAATGTCTACTAAATGCTTCCGCGTCCATAAATCCTGCCACCCGTTGCGCAGGCTGCGCGTTGCCCTGGGCGTCAAAGAACAGAATTGTCGGCAGGCCCGGCACGCCAAGATGGCGAAGCAGGGCGGCATCCTCGGCGCTGTTAGCGGTCACGTCCGCCTGCAACAGCACCGTCTCCTTCAGCGCCGCCTGTACCTGCGGATCGCTGAAGGTGTACTTCTCAAACTCTTTACAGGCCACGCACCAGTCGGCGTAGAGATCGAGCATGACCGGTTTGCCCCTGGCCTGCGCCAGGGCCTGGTTTAGCTCATCCACGTTGGCGATGCGGGTAAAGTTCAGCTGCGCCTGCGGGGCGGAGGCGCTGACGCCAAACGCCCAGTCCTGCAGCGGCTTCGCGCTGACCAGCGCTGCGCCCAGCAGGACGATCTGTAGCACACGTATTCCGCGCCGGGTACCCGTCAAACAGGTGATAAATGCCCAGCCGAAAAACGCCACGCCGAGCAGCGACCAGAGGCGCAGGCCCCACGTCTCGCCCAGTATGCGCTCCAGTAAAAAGACCGGCAGGGCGAGGATCGCAAAGCCAAAGGCGATTTTGACCTGCTCCATCCACGGGCCGCTTTTTGGCAGCAGTCGGTTGCCGAACAGGGTCACCAGAATCAGCGGGATGCCCATGCCGAGCGCGTAGAGATAGAGCGTACCGCCGCCGAGCCACAGGTTACCGCTCTGGGCGATATAGAGCAGGATGGCGCTGAGCGGCGCGGTGGTGCAGGGGGAGCAGATCAGCCCGGCGATGGCCCCCATCGCAAAGACGCCGCCCGCTGAGCCGCCCTGCTGGCGGTTGCTCATCAGGCTCAGGCGCGTCTGAACAGACGATGGCAGCTGGAGGGTGAACAGACCGAACATCGACAGGGCCAGCAGGGTGAAAATCACCGACAGGCCGATTAATACATAGGGATGCTGGAGCGCTGCCTGAAACTGTAGCCCGGCGGCGGCCACGACGAGACCCAGCGCGGTATAGGTGAGGGCCATGCCCTGCACGTAGAGCACGGTCAGCAGCAGCGCGCGTCCGGTAGAGAGGCGCGATTTGCCTCCCAGCACAATGCCGGAGATGAGCGGGTACATTGGCAGCACGCAGGGGGTAAAGGCGATGCCAATCCCGATCAGCAGCGCCCACAGCGCCGAGAAGGGCAGCGCGGGCGCAGCTGATGCAGGGGCAGGTTGATCCGGCACGTTTTGTGCCAGCGGCTGCACCTCACTGACCGGCACGACCTTTGTCTCCGGCGGATAACAGAAGCCTGCCGCCGCACACCCCTGGTAGGTCACGGTCAGCGTCGCCGCTTTGTTGGCCGAGCGCACCGTCACCGGCAGGCTGAGCCGCTGGCGATAAATTTCGCTGGTGCCAAAGAATTCATCTTTGTGGCTCTCCCCTTTCGGGAGCTGGAGCGGGGCGATGTCTGCCTGCGCGGGCGTGACGCTGATTTGCTGGCGATAGAGGTAGTAGCCCTCTTTGATCTGCCAGTTGAGCGTCAGGTCGTGCTCATTTTGCTGAAAGTCGAAGGTAAACGCGCTATCCGCAGGAACAAACTTCCCGGCGCCGGGCGCGTCAAACAACCCGGCAAAGGTGGACGTACTGCAAAACAGCAGGATTAACGTAAGGATGCGTTGAGCCATGAGAGGTAATCGTTGTCTCCATATGCGACGGGCAGCACTAATAGTTCAGGGGTCTGATACGGATGGTGCGATTTCAGGCAGGCCAGCAGCGCCTCCTGATGCGCGGGAGTGCTTTTCAGCAGCATCTGGACTTCATACTCCTGCTCCAGCTTACCTTCCCAATAGTAGAGGGAGGTGGCACCGGGCAAAATCGTTACGCAGGCAGCGAGTTTATCCGCCAGCACTTTCGCCGCCAGGTCCTGGGCGGTGGCTTCATCCGGGGCAGTACAGAGCACAACGACGGCATCAGGCGTGTTCATCGGCAATCTCGTATCAGACGAAAAAAGCCACTATAGCATGCCGCTGGCGGGGGATTAATCAACCGGGCCGCCAGGCAGCCCGATTTTAACGACATTTACACCTTCATGCCTGCTACAAAACAATCCCGCCAATAACGAAGCCCAGAATGACGCACAGGGCGATGGCGATCACGCCGGGGATCAGGAAAGCGTGGTTAAAGACATATTTGCCGATGCGGGTCGAGCCGGTATCGTCCATCTCTACCGCCGCCAGCAGCGTCGGGTAGGTGGGTAGCACGAACAGGGCCGACACGGCGGCGAACGAAGCGATGGCGGTCAGGGGGGTAACGCCGAGCAGCAGCGCGGCGGGCATCAGTGCTTTGGTGGTCGCTGCCTGCGAGTAGAGCAGGGTGGCGGCAAAAAAGAGCACCACCGCCAGCAGCCATGGATAGCTGTGCAGCAGGTCGCCCGCCACGCTCTGGATATCCGCAATGTGGGTCTTCACAAAGGTGTCCCCAAGCCAGGCCACGCCCAGCACGCAGATACAGGCGCTCATCCCGGACTTAAAGGTGCTGGCGTTGAGGATCTCACCGGTGTCCACCTTGCAGCTCAGGCAGATCAGCGTGGCGATGGTGAGCATAAAGACCACAATCGCCTCGTTGCGCGGCAGAACCGGATCGGTAATGAGTCCCACCGTTGGGCTGATAATGGTGGCGTAAACCATCACCGCGACGATGCCGATCAGAAACAGCATCACCGAGCGTTTGGCGTGCGGCTTAAGCTGAAAAACCTGGTTGCCGCGCAGCTTCACTTCGCCTTTAGCAAGCCGCTCCTGATAGACCGGATCGTCTTTTAGCTCTGCGCCGAGGAAGTTACACACCACGGCGGTGAGCATGATGGCGATCAGGGTGACCGGAATACAGATCGCCAGCAGCGTCAGGTAGCTGACGCCCAGCGGTTCGAGGATCCCGGCGAAAAACACCACCGCTGCCGAAATGGGCGAGGCGGTGATGGCGATCTGCGAGGCTACCACGGCGATAGAGAGCGGGCGAGAGGGGCGGATGCCCTGCTCTTTTGCTACTTCGGTGATCACCGGCAGGGTAGAGAACGCAGTGTGCCCGGTACCGGCGAGAATGGTCATAAACCAGGTCACCAGCGGGGCGAGAAAGGTGATGTACTTGGGGTGACGGCGCAGCAGGCGCTCCGCCAGGCTGACCAGGTAGTCCATCCCCCCGGCCACCTGCATCGCGGCAATCGCAGCGATCACCGCCATGATGATCTCAATAACGTCAAAAGGGATCGCACCGGGCTTGATCTGGAAAAACAGCGTCAGGACGAGTACGCCAAGCCCACCGGCAAAGCCGATGCCGATCCCGCCGAGTCTGGCACCCAGGTAAATCGCCAGCAGGACGATCACAAGTTCCGCAGCAAACATAGTTGGCTTCCTTGATGTGTATACAAGTTGATATTGATATGTTGAATTTTAGTAGCACCCATAAACAAAAAGGCACGTCATCGCTGACGTGCCTTTGAGGTCTTACCCGGTTGAACGGTTACTGTTCGTTCTCATCCGTATACCGTTTTGCTTTATAAGCCGGGTGCATCAGGTTTTGCGCCGAGAAGATGTCATCCAGCTCCGCCTCGGTCAGCAGGCCGCGTTCAAGCACGACCTCACGCACGCTCTTGCCCGTTTCGGCACAGATTTTACCAACAATATCGCCGTTGTGGTGACCAATAAACGGATTAAGGTAGGTCACGATGCCGATAGAGTTGTAGACGTAGCTCTCGCATACCGCTTTGTTGGCGGTGATGCCGTTGATGCACTTCTCCAGCAGGTTGTAGCAGGCGTTGGTCAGAATGTGGATTGACTCAAACATCGCCTGGCCAATGACCGGCTCCATCACGTTGAGCTGCAGCTGGCCCGCTTCAGAGGCCATAGTGACCGTGATGTCGTTACCGATAACCTTAAAGCAGACCTGGTTCACGACCTCTGGCACGACCGGGTTGACCTTCGCAGGCATGATAGAGGAGCCAGCCTGCAGCTCGGGCAGGTTGATCTCATTCAGGCCAGCGCGTGGGCCGGAGGAGAGCAGGCGCAGGTCGTTACAGATTTTAGAGAGCTTGACCGCCAGGCGCTTCAGCGAGCTGTGAACCATAACGTATGCGCCGCAGTCGGAGGTCGCTTCGATAAGATCTTCCGCCGCAACCACCGGCAGGTTGCTGACTTCCGCCAGCTTCTGCACCGCCAGCTGCTGATAGCCGTCCGGGGTGTTCAGACGCGTGCCGATCGCCGTCGCGCCGAGGTTAACCTCCAGCAGCAGTTCGGCGGTGCGCAGCAGGTTGCGCGTCTCTTCATTGAGCAGAACGTTAAAGGCGTGAAACTCCTGGCCCAGCGTCATTGGCACCGCATCCTGCAGCTGGGTGCGGCCCATTTTCAGAATGTCTTTGAACTCAACGGCCTTGTTCTGGAACCCTTCTCCGAGCTGGTTAATGGCATCTACTAGCTTAACGATAGAGGCGTAAACCGCGATGCGGAAACCGGTCGGGTAGGCGTCGTTGGTGGACTGGCACTTGTTGACGTGGTCGTTCGGGTTCAGGTACTGGTAGTCGCCTTTCTGGTGGCCCATCAGCTCAAGGCCAATGTTTGCCAGCACTTCGTTGGTGTTCATATTCACGGAAGTACCTGCGCCGCCCTGATAGACGTCGACCGGGAACTGATCCATGCATTTACCGTTATTCAGGACTTCATCACAGGCGGCGACGATGGCATTTGCCACGCTTTTGGGAATGGTGTGCAGCTCTTTGTTCGCCAGCGCTGCGGCTTTCTTGACCATCACCATGCCACGTACAAATTCAGGGATGTCGCTGATTTTGTTGTTGCTGATGTAGAAATTCTCAATCGCTCTCAGAGTGTGGATGCCGTAGTAAGCGTCCGCTGGTACTTCCCTTGTGCCCAACAAATCTTCTTCGATACGAATGCTGTTTAACATGTGAACCTTCTTTTTCAAGCTGCGAATGAATGTACTAAACACACAGTACATCTGGGGTTTTGTGTGTTTGCTGACCGACGATTATTTCCTTAATCGGCCACGTACCCGGGATCATATGCTGATGATAGCGAAATGCCGTAATCTGGATCACTTATTATCTTAGTCGTTGCATTAGTTTTAATAATTTGTGAAATGCATCACCGGCCAGAGATTTTCAGCCAACCTGGCGTGCAATCCTATTGAATTATGCTTATTAAGCACCATCTCAATAAGAAGCACGCCGCAAACCTACAGGAGACGCCAGTGCGCTGGATACCACTCATTGCAATATTTTTATACGTTTACATCGAAATCTCGATTTTTATCCAGGTCGCCCACGTCTTTGGCGTCCTGCTCACGCTGGTGCTGGTGATCTTTACCTCCGTCATCGGTATGTCGCTGGTGCGTAACCAGGGCTTCAAAAATATTTTGCTGATGCAGCAGAAGATGGCCGCCGGAGAGAGTCCCGCAGCGGAAATGATCAAGAGCGTATCGCTGATGATTGCCGGGCTGCTGCTGCTGCTGCCGGGCTTCTTTACCGATCTGCTCGGCCTGCTGCTGCTATTACCGCCGGTGCAGAAGCTGCTGACCCTGCGCCTGCTGCCGCATCTGCGCTTCTCCCGGATGCCGGGTGGCGGGTTCAGCGCTGGCAGCGAGGGCGGTCAGACCTTTGATGGCGAGTACCAGCGCAAGGACGAGTACCGCGACCGTATCGATCATAAAGACGATAAATAACCGTAGGCCGGGTAAGCGCAGCGCTACCCGGCATTATTTAATGCACGATGGCGCGCTTGGGTAAAAACCACCACAGCGCCGCCAGCATAATAATGGCGTAGAGGCTCTTCCAGCCTACCATTGCCAGCAGCAGCAGACAGAGCAGGCCACCCACCGCCGCCAGCGCGCGATAGCGCCCTTTCAGCAAACGACATCCCGCCAGCATGCACAGCAGATAGATGATGATGAAAATGCCGTTGGCATAGATAATCAGCGCGTCGAGGTTAATCTTCAGCACGTAGATGGCCAGCGTGCTGATGACGCAGCAGATGAGTACCGCATTCAGGGCATTAAACGGGATCTGGCGTTTTGATAGCTGGGCCAGGCGACCCTGCGTGTTATACATCGCCTGGGACCAGACCAGACGGGCGAAGCTCTGAATGTAGATGTTAAGGCTGGCGAAGCAGGCCAGATAGCCAATCACGCAGGCGACCCACAGCGCCTTCTCACCAAACAACTGCACCACGATCCCCGGCAGCGAGGCCGCGGCAGCACGATCGGCGCCATAGGCGTCAAAGTGCAGCACAATCACCGTGCAGGCCCAGTAGACGAAGCCAGCCAGCAGCAGGCCGATCATCAGCGCGCGGGGGAAGTCCCGCTCCGGACGCTTGAATTCAGAGGCCAGGTGGGCAAACGCTTCCAGACCTACGAAGCACCAGAACATCACCGACAGGGCAGCAAACAGGCCAGACGCTTCGACGTCCTGCGGGGCAGGGAAGGGGATCTCAGCGATCGTCAGATCGCCATACCACCATACGGCGGCGATCAGCGCCACGATCAGCCCGGCGACCAGGGTTTGCAGATTGGCGCTGGAACTGGCCCCCCGCGTTCCCACCGCCCATACCAGCAGCAGTGTGCCCAGTTCCGCCATCAGCAGCAGCGGGCCGTGCCAGCCAAACAGCGCCTGCCAGAAGCCAGCGGCAATGTGCAGCGCGGCGGGCAGCCCCACCGGGATCACCGACAGAAACAGCCAGCCCGTGACGCGTTCCAGACGCGGACCAAACGCCATGCCGACAAAGTGGGCCACGCCGCCCGCGCTGGGGAAGTGCCGCCCGAGCAGGGCAAAGACAATCGCAATGGGGAAAACCAGGACGATCAGCACCGGCCATGCCCACAGACTATTATTACCTGCCACCAACGCCGCCAGTGCAGGCACGGCAAATACGCCAGTCCCTAACAGTGAGGTTGATAACAGCCCCACCCCCTGAGCCAGTCCCAGCTCCTGTTTTAAGCCACTCATCTATTCTTATCCTGCCCCTGTCCAAAGAACGATGATGGTAACACTTTCACAAATTTTTTTTCGTTGGCCCCTTGAAGGGTGAAAAGGCCATCCCCATCTCTCTCGTCACCAGCCGGGAAGCGAAAAGGAACCGGCGTCATCCATAACCGATACTGACTTTCTCAAAGGAGAGCTATCAATGAGTATTCGTCCACTACATGACCGTGTCATCGTCAAGCGTAAAGAAGTCGAGTCTAAATCAGCTGGCGGCATCGTTCTGACCGGTAGTGCTGCTGGTAAATCTACTCGTGGCGAGATCATCGCTGTCGGTAAAGGCCGCATCCTCGAAAACGGATCCGTGCAGCCGCTGGACGTGAAAGTCGGCGACATCGTTATTTTCAACGATGGCTACGGCGTGAAAGCAGAGAAAATCGACGATCAGGAAGTCCTGATCATGTCCGAATCTGACATTCTGGCAATTGTTGAAGCGTAATCCACGCGCGAACTGAACCATACGAATTTAAGGGAAAAAGAAAATGGCAGCTAAAGACGTAAAATTCGGTAACGACGCCCGTGTGAAAATGCTGCGCGGCGTGAACGTGCTGGCAGATGCAGTGAAAGTGACCCTGGGCCCGAAAGGCCGTAACGTCGTTCTGGATAAATCTTTCGGTGCACCGACCATTACTAAAGACGGTGTTTCCGTTGCACGTGAAATCGAGCTGGAAGACAAGTTCGAGAACATGGGCGCACAGATGGTGAAAGAAGTAGCCTCCAAAGCGAACGACGCTGCGGGCGACGGTACCACCACTGCAACCGTACTGGCTCAGTCCATCATCACCGAAGGCCTGAAAGCCGTTGCTGCGGGCATGAACCCAATGGATCTGAAACGCGGTATCGATAAAGCCGTTATCGCCGCTGTTGAAGAGCTGAAAACCCTCTCCGTACCTTGCTCTGACTCCCGTGCTATTGCTCAGGTAGGCACCATCTCTGCTAACTCCGACGAAACCGTGGGTACTCTGATCGCGCAGGCGATGGAGAAAGTGGGCAAAGAAGGCGTGATCACCGTTGAAGAAGGCACCGGTCTGCAGGACGAGCTGGACGTGGTAGAAGGTATGCAGTTTGACCGTGGCTACCTCTCCCCTTACTTCATCAACAAGCCGGAAACCGGTTCTATCGAACTGGAAAGCCCGTTCATCCTGCTGGCTGACAAAAAAATCTCCAACATCCGCGAAATGCTGCCGGTGCTGGAAGCTGTTGCTAAAGCAGGCAAACCGCTGCTGATCGTTGCTGAAGACGTTGAAGGCGAAGCGCTGGCGACTCTGGTAGTGAACACCATGCGCGGTATCGTTAAAGTGGCTGCGGTGAAAGCACCGGGCTTCGGCGACCGTCGTAAAGCCATGCTGCAGGATATCGCTATCCTGACCGGCGGTACCGTAATCTCTGAAGAGATCGGTATGGAGCTGGAAAAAGCAACCCTGGAAGACCTGGGTCAGGCAAAACGCGTTGTGATCAACAAAGACACCACCACCATCATCGATGGCGTGGGTGAAGAAGCGGCAATTCAGGGCCGTGTTTCTCAGATCCGTCAGCAGATCGAAGAAGTTACCTCCGATTACGACCGTGAAAAACTGCAGGAGCGCGTAGCGAAACTGGCAGGCGGCGTAGCGGTAATCAAAGTCGGTGCAGCTACCGAAGTTGAGATGAAAGAGAAGAAAGCCCGCGTTGAAGATGCCCTGCACGCAACCCGTGCTGCGGTAGAAGAAGGCGTAGTTGCCGGTGGTGGCGTGGCGCTGATCCGTGTAGCAAGCAAACTGAGCGAGCTGCGTGGCCAGAACGAAGACCAGAACGTCGGTATCAAAGTTGCGCTGCGCGCAATGGAAGCACCGCTGCGTCAGATCGTGCTGAACTGCGGTGAAGAGCCGTCTGTTGTTGCCAACACTGTGAAAGCGGGTGACGGTAACTACGGTTACAACGCGGCGACCGAAGAGTACGGCAACATGATCGACATGGGTATCCTGGATCCGACTAAAGTGACCCGTTCTGCTCTGCAGTACGCGGCCTCCGTTGCCGGTCTGATGATCACCACCGAGTGCATGGTGACCGACCTGCCGAAAGCTGACGCGCCTGACTTAGGCGGCGCTGGTGGTATGGGCGGCATGGGTGGTATGGGCGGCATGATGTAATCATGTTGTTCTGCACCTCGCAGAAATAAAAAGAAACCCTCGGGCAGAAATGTCCGGGGGTTTTTCTTTTGGTCATCTTTTTAGTATAAGGTTTAGACACGGACAGGTTGTGTCCAGCTGATAAGAACGAGGAATAAAATGCGCATGAAAGTTTCTGCAGGGATCGTAGGTGCGGCACTGCTGCTGGCGGGCTGTAGCTCTGGCAACGCCCTCACCGCAGGCGGACAGAGCGTTCGCTTTGTTGAAGATAAGCCGGGCGCGGAGTGTCAGTATATCGGCACCGCAACGGGCAAGCAGAGCAACTGGCTCTCAGGCCAGCACGGCGAAGAGGGTGGCTCCATGCGCGGCGCGGCGGTAGCGCTGCGTAACCACGCCGCTGAGATGGGTGGCAACGTCCTCTACAGCGTGACCAGCCCTACCCAAGGCTTTATGTCGAGCTTTGTCCCGACCGCCAGCGAAATGAACGGCCAGGTCTATAAGTGCCCGAACTGAGGGTGATGGCCGGATAATTTGTAGGCCCGGTAAGCGTAGCGCCACCGGGCGTGACTATTGAGTTAACTCTGGCGCAGCTGCAGATCCAGCGGCGTCTTGCTTGGCTCGCCGCCAATCTCCCGTGCCAGTCGTGGCACCATATAGCCTGATACCAGCGTCAACAGCTCGCGCATAATCTGGCGGGCTTCATCATCCGTCACCATAAAGTGCGCCGCGCCCTGAACCTTATCCAGCACGTGCAGGTAGTAAGGCATCACGCCCGCATCAAACAGCGCGTTGCTGAGATCCGCTAGTGTCTGGGCACTGTCGTTAACACCGCGCAGCAGCACGCTCTGGTTAAGCAGCGTCACGCCCGCAGTGCGCAGCGTCGCCATGGCCTGACGAAACGACGCATCAATCTCCTGAGCGTGGTTGATGTGGTTAACCAGCAGGATCTGCAGTGACGAGCGGGCAAAGCGTGACGCCAGCGCGTCGGTGATGCGCGCTGGGATCACAATAGGTAGTCGACTGTGAATACGCAGGCGCTTGACGTGCGGGATCGCTTCCAGCTGGGTCAGCAGCCAGTCCAGCTCATGATCTTTCGCCATCAGCGGATCGCCGCCGGAAAAGATGATCTCATCCAGCTCAGGATGCGCGGAGATATAATCCAGCGCGGCCTGCCAGTTGCGCTTGTTGCCCTGATTATCGGCATAGGGGAAGTGGCGACGGAAGCAGTAGCGGCAGTTTACCGCACAGCCCCCTTTTACCAGTAGCAGCGCGCGGTTACGGTATTTATGCAGCAGTCCGGGGACAACGCTGTGCTGCTCATCAAGCGGATCGGTGCTGAACCCTGGGGCGGCAACAAACTCGTCCTGCGAGGTAAGTACCTGTCTTAACAGCGGATCGTGGGGGTTGCCCTGTTCCATTCGGGCGACAAATGCTCGTGGAACGCGCAGGGCAAACAGGCGTTTCGCCGCCCGTCCTGCGAGCAGATTTTCATCGGCGTCTATATTTAACAGACGCAGTAGTTCATCCGGATCGGTAATTACATCGGCAAGTTGTACTAACCAATCTTCTCTGGATGGGGTATTTAGGGTTACAATATGCGCCATTTTGTGGCTTAGCTACCAGTTATCAATTTCAGAGGGCCTTATGGCGACTTACTATAGCAACGATTTTCGTGCTGGTCTTAAAATCATGATGGATGGCGAACCGTATGCGGTTGAAGCCAGTGAATTCGTTAAACCGGGTAAAGGCCAGGCTTTCGCCCGCGTTAAGCTGCGCCGTCTGCTGACCGGCACCCGCGTTGAGAAAACCTTCAAATCTACCGACTCCGCTGAAGGCGCAGACGTTGTAGATATGAACCTGACTTACCTCTACAACGACGGTGAGTTCTACCACTTCATGAACAACCAGACCTTCGAGCAGCTGGCTGCCGATGAGAAAGCGGTTGGCGAGAATGCGAAGTGGCTGCTGGATCAGGCTGAGTGCATCGTGACCCTGTGGAACGGCCAGCCTATCGCTGTGACCCCGCCGAACTTCGTGGAGCTGGAAATCATTGAAACCGATCCAGGCCTGAAGGGTGATACCGCAGGGACCGGTGGCAAACCGGCTACCCTCTCTACCGGTGCCGTGGTTAAGGTTCCGCTGTTCGTACAGATTGGCGAAGTGATCAAAGTTGACACCCGCTCTGGCGAATACGTCTCCCGCGTGAAGTAATTTATGCGCTAAGCCTGTCGGCGTGGCTCCCGCTGCGCCGATAGGTTTTTTACCCTCCTCTCGGCCTTACTTTCGCTCGAATTTTCTTAAAAAATCATCCTCTCCCGCCATTTTTTTGGATTTTGTCTATGCTTAAGTGGCTATACACAAATAACTTTGGCCTTAAAGGAAGATATTATGGTTAAGAAAACAATTGCAGCGATCTTTTCTGTTCTGGTGCTTTCTTCAGCATTGACCGCCTGTAACACTACGCGTGGCGTAGGTGAAGATATCTCTACCGGCGGTAGCGCGATCTCTGGTGCAGCAACCAAAGCCCAGCAGTAATCCCGGACGGTACGGCTGCTTGCCGTACCGTTACCTCACGCCCTCCGGCAGCGACAGGAACGGCGTAAAACGATTACACATCCCCAGCTTCATCCGAATATTGCGCTTGTAGGTGTAGACGGTTTTCCCGTTAATCCCGAGACGGCTGGCAATACAGTGATTATTTGTTCCTTCCATCCATAGCGATAATACCTTCTCCTCCTGACGCGTAAGCAGCGGCGCGGCGGTCTGTGGCTCAGCATAAATTGGTCGTGCCAGCAGGGCTGTATTAATTGATTGCGCGAGCATAGCCAGCGAGTCGGTCTTAGCCAGGCGGGCCGAGATCGGAAACTGCTGACAGTAATTTTCCATGTCGGCGTTATGACCGGACTGAAATAAAATAAGCTTGCTACGATCGCTGCATGCCATAAGCAGGGATGAGAGCTGTTGAATATGGTGTAGATCGCCAGCGAAACCGTAGAGATCGGCAATAACCAGATCCGGTTGCCACTGCATGGCATGCTCTTTTGCCAGCATCAGATTGTTCAGCCCGGTAACGACAACGGGGGTGGAAAATAAACCAGCTTGATTGAGCCATATCTCCAACCCTAAACGGGTGAAATAACAACGGTCAATCAAAAGAATTTTCAGCATGTCTTTATTCGCAGTCAGGATAGGGGTGACGGCTTACTGCTAGCAGAAAGCACACTATCATAGGGGGGTGCGCTAAAGGGTAAATGCGGGAACTCCGTTGCTAACTACCTCTATTTCTTGCTTTAAAGAGGCAAATCAGGGGGATTTATTAAAAAGTTGAAAAACAGTGCACCCCAGGCGACAATTCTTTCTTCACCTCAGCCTTGCGGGACGACCCACAAGCGCCATGTTTCACCGGGGACGGCCCCACAGTCGGGAGCCTGTTATGTCCTGGTTTATTCTATTTATTGCGGGTTTGCTTGAAGTTGTCTGGGCCATCGGCCTGAAGTACACCCACGGTTTTACCCGTTTGATCCCCAGCCTGATTACCGTCACTGCGATGATCGTCAGCATTATGATGCTGTCATGGGCAATGAAAACCCTGCCGGTCGGTACGGCCTACGCCATCTGGACCGGCATCGGTGCGGTTGGCGCGGCAACGGCAGGTATTCTGCTGCTGGGCGAGTCAGCCAGCCCGGCGCGGATCCTCAGCCTGGCGCTGATCGTTGCCGGGATTATTGGCTTGAAGCTCAGTACCCACTAGCGGTTCTGCGGCACCCAAATTAACTTCTCTACGGCAAATCCCTGGCGAGTAGCGGTATCCAGCAGCTGCTGTTTTACCTTGTCAGGGATAGTACGGGTGCGCGACAGGATCCACAGGTAGTCACGGTTCGGGCCGCAGACCAGCGCGTGCTGATAGTCCTTATCCAACGCAATCACGTTATAGCCGCCATAGAAGGGACCGAAGAAAGAGACCTTCAGCGCGGCGCGATCCGGGCTGCCGGTAAAGTAGGCCTTGCCGTCGGTGGACTGCCACATTCCCCGTGACGGGTTATAGCCTTTATTGATAACGTTCAGCCCGCCATCGTCCCGCAGCGTGTAGGTGGCGGTGACGTTAGTCAGCCCACGCTCAAAGCGATGGTCGAAGCGGGCGATCTCATACCAAGTACCGATATAGCGTTTGGCATCGAAATGCTCGACAACCGTTACGCCAGAGGGCGGAGTAGGGGAACTACAGGACACCACGACAAACGCAGCGGCAACGGCAGCAACAATGGGTAGAAGACGCATGGCATTTTCCTTACAGGCTTTTTGCTAAGTGTAGAACCTGACTAAAGAAAATCTATTTTTACAACGCAAGATATTTGCAGAATGCGATGCCCGGCAGCGTTTCGCCGGGCATTACAGCTGTTAAAGGGTAATAACGCCAATCAGCGTGACAACGCTTAAGATCGCCGCCAGGCCATAGAACACCCATTTACCGTGGGAAACGTGGATTTTAAGATCGTGCATGCCGTGATGAATGCGGTGCAGGCCGCACCACAGCGGCAGGACAATCATCAGAAAGATAAAGGCCCGACCAATGAGGCTTTGCGCAAAGGCCAGCACGCGATCGTAGCCCAGCGCCTCGCCCGGATAGAGCCCGAGCGGCAGCAGAATGCCAACCAGCAGCACGATGACCGGCGCGACGATTGCGCCCCACATGCCGCCTGCGCCAAACAGCCCCCAGAATACCGGCTCGTCAGCGCGTTTTGGGTTTGGATTAATCATGAGGCCTCCTTACCAGAAGAGTGCAATAAACAGGATCACCACGCTGACCAGCGCCGTGACGGCCCACAGCGCCATGATGACCGGCTGCGACCCCAGCTTCTCACCCTTCACGATGAGGGTGGCCGCTTTCGGGGCCAGCTCAAACCAGGTTTTGGTGTGCAGCAACGCGGCGGCAAGCGTCAGCAGATTCAGGATAATCACCACGGGGTTTTGCAAGAAGCCGACAAAGCCCGCCCATGACTCCGGGCCATGCTTCAGCGCAAACAGGCCGTAAATCAGTACGATGCTGAACCAGACCGTGGGCACGGAGGTGCCTTCGCGCAGCATGTAGAAGCGGTAAAAGGGCAGGCTTTTCCACCAGCCTGACGGCATCGGCTGCACCCAGGGTTTACGTTTCGTTGTCATCATGCGCTCCTTAGCGTGGTTTCAGGGTGGCGATCAGAAAGTCTTTTGAACTCTCTACCTTACCCTGCTGAATGGCCGCCGCCGGATCGACATGCTTCGGACAGACTTCCGAGCAGTAGCCGACGAAGGTACAGCTCCAGACGCCGTTCTCGCCGTTTAGCTGCGCCATGCGATCCCGCTTGCCGTGGTCGCGGCTGTCTTCGTTATAGCGGTGGGCCAGGGTAATCGCCGCCGGGCCGATAAACTCCGGATTCAGGCCAAACTGCGGGCAGGCGGCATAGCACAGCCCGCAGTTGATGCAGCCGGAGAACTGATGGTACTTCGCCATCTGCGCTGGCGTCTGCCGGTTAGGCCCCTGTTCCGGCGTGCGGAGGTTGCCAATGATGTAGGGCTTGATGGCCTCCAGGCTTTCGATAAAGTGGGTCATATCCACCACCAGATCGCGTTCAATGGGGAAGTTGCCCAGCGCTGCCACTTTAATGCCCTTGGTGTAGTCGCGCAGAAAGGTTTTACAGGCCAGCTTCGGCACGTTGTTCACCATCATGCCGCAGGATCCGCAGATGGCCATGCGGCAGGACCAGCGGTAGCTCAGGTCGGGCGCGAGGTTATCTTTGATGTAGCCCAACGCGTCCAGCAGCGAGGTCTGTTCATCGTAGGGCACCTCATAAAATACGCTGTGCGGAGCGGAGTCGACCTCCGGGTTGTAGCGCACCACCTCTACGTTCAGGTTTTTCATCTCAGCCATTCGCCTTCTCCTTGTTCTCGGCAGCTTCCGCTTCCCCACCGTAGACGCGTTTCGCCGGCGGCAGCGTGGTGATGTTGACATCGCTGTAGGCAAGGCGCGTTGTGCCATCGGCATCGCGGAAGGCGAGGGTATGTTTCAGGAAGTTGACGTCGTCACGCTCGGTGCAGCCTTCGTCCAGACGCTGGTGCGCCCCGCGCGACTCTTTGCGGGCCAGCGCGGAGTGCGCCATACACTCGGCGACGTTCAGCCCGTGTCCCAGCTCAATGGTGTAGAGCAGCTCGGTATTAAAGACGCTGGAGGTGTCGGTTACGCGCACGTGCTTAAAGCGCTCCTGTAGCTCTGCCAGCTTATCGACGGTTTTCTGCATCAGCTCCGGCGTTCGGTAAATGCCACAGCCCTCCTCCATTGACAGGCCCATCTCATCGCGGATCGTTGCCCAGCTCTCGTTGCCCTGCTGATTAACCAGCGCTTTCAGACGCTGCTCGACATCAACGGCCTGGGCGGTGAGGGCGCTATCGGCAGCGGTACCCACGGCACGAGAATGCGCAATAGCGCGCTCCCCGGCAAGACGACCGAATACCACCAGCTCCGCCAGCGAGTTTGAGCCGAGACGGTTAGCACCGTGCAGGCCGACCGAGGAGCACTCGCCCACGGCAAACAGCCCTTTAATGCGGGTTTCGCACCGGCTGTCGGTCTCGATGCCGCCCATGGTGTAGTGGGCGGTAGGACGAACCGGGATAGGTTCTTTCACCGGATCGACGCCGACATAGGCTTTAGCCAGCTCACAGATAAACGGCAGGCGCTCAAGAATTTTCTTTTCACCGAGGTGGCGCAGATCGAGATAGACCACGTCACCGCGCGGAGTGGCGATCGTGTTGCCCTTACGCCATTCGTGCCAGAAAGCCTGGGAGACCCTGTCGCGTGGCCCCAGCTCCATATATTTGTTCTTTGGCTCGCCCAGCGGCGTTTCCGGCCCCATGCCGTAGTCCTGCAGATAGCGGTAGCCATCTTTATTAACCAGAATACCGCCTTCGCCCCGGCAACCCTCCGTCATCAGAATGCCGGAGCCCGGCAGGCCGGTGGGGTGATACTGCACAAACTCCATATCGCGCAGCGGTACGCCGTGAGCCAGCGCCATTCCCATGCCGTCACCGGTGACGATGCCGCCGTTGGTGTTATAGCGATAGACGCGCCCCGCACCGCCGGTGGCCATCACCACCGCATTGGCGCGGATCTGCATCAGGGTGCCTTCCATCATATTCATGGCGACCAGGCCGCGAACCTGCCCGTCGTCCACGAGGATATCGAGGACAAAATGCTCATCGAAGCGCTGGATCTGTGGGAACTGGAGGGAGGTCTGGAAGAGGGTGTGCAGCATATGGAAGCCGGTCTTATCAGCGGCGAACCAGGTGCGCTCGATCTTCATCCCGCCAAAGCGGCGCACGTTAACGCTGCCGTCCGGACGGCGGCTCCACGGACAGCCCCACAGCTCAAGCTGGGTCATCTCCGTTGGACAATGGTGAACAAAATAGTCGACCACATCCTGCTCGCACAGCCAGTCTCCGCCGGCTACGGTGTCGTGAAAATGGTACTCAAAGCTGTCGTGATCCTGCGTGACGGCAGCAGAGCCTCCCTCGGCCGCCACGGTGTGGCTGCGCATGGGATAGACCTTTGAGACAAGGGCGATTTTCGCATTGGGATCCGCCTGGGCGGCCGCTATAGCAGCGCGTAAACCCGCACCGCCAGCGCCTATAACGACGAGATCGGCTTGAAAAGTGTGCACGACATTCCTCCAGATTGGCTGTAAACAGTTCCACTGCTCCATTATGGGTACGCCAGTATACCCGTAGGGATCTGAGGGAAATTTGACGTGTTCGATTTTTTTGCCGATCTTTGCAGCCGTTTTTTGCTCTGGCCCGTCACGAAAAAGGGTTCTGGTTGCGTAAATTTGCCGCACAGAATTTGTCTCCGGGTCCCCCGTCGAGTAGACTTCGTGCCCTTGTCTGACATCGGAGAACACACCATGAGTGAAACGGCAGCCTGGCGGCCGAGCGCATCTATTCCTAACCTGCTGAAACGTGCAGCAATAATGGCCGAGATCCGCCGTTTCTTTGCCGATCGCGGCGTGCTGGAGGTGGAGACGCCCTGCATGAGCCAGGCGACGGTCACGGACGTTCATCTGTTCCCGTTTAAAACCCGTTTTGTTGGCCCAGGCCACTCGCAGGGACTGGATCTCTATCTGATGACCAGCCCGGAGTACCACATGAAGCGCCTGCTGGCCGCGGGCTGTGGACCGGTTTTCCAGCTGTGCCGTAGCTTTCGCAATGAAGAGATGGGGCGTCACCATAACCCTGAGTTCACCATGCTGGAGTGGTATCGCCCGCACTATGATATGTACCGGCTGATGAACGAAGTAGACGATCTGCTGCAACAGGTGCTGGAGTGCCCGGCGGCGGATTCGCTCTCCTATCAGCAGGCGTTTCAGCGTCATCTGGATATCGATCCGCTCTCAGCCGACAAGCAGCAGCTGCGTGATGCTGCGGCCAGGCTGGATCTAAGTAATATTGCCGATCGGGAAGAGGATCGGGACACGCTGCTGCAGCTGCTCTTTACCATGGGCGTTGAGCCGCACATTGGCAAAGATCGCCCGGCGTTTGTCTATCACTTCCCGGCAAGTCAGGCGGCACTGGCGCAGATCAGCACCGAAGATCATCGCGTAGCGGAGCGTTTTGAGGTCTATTTCAAAGGCATGGAGCTGGCGAACGGTTTCCATGAGCTGACCGACGCCCGTGAACAGCAGCAGCGCTTTGAGCAGGATAACCGCAAGCGTGCGGCCATGGGCCTGGAGCAGCAGCCTATCGATTACAACCTGCTGGGCGCGCTGGAGGCGGGATTGCCGGACTGCTCCGGCGTGGCGCTGGGTGTCGATCGTCTGGTAATGCTGGCACTGGGCACAGAGACCCTGGCCGAGGTGCTGGCCTTTTCAGTCGACAGAGCGTAAATAACCAAGCCGGGTAGCACTCTGCTTACCCGGCCTACATGGTTGTACCGAGATAGTGCAAAATAAAATATTACTTTTTGTGCTAATTGCCCACTTCATCTTTTGCTTTCCCTCCTGAAGTCACAATTTAAACCTACCGCTTTGTTACTATCCAGCCGTTCATTTGGGTAACTTTTTTACCCTCTCTTTCACCAGACAGCAGGGATAGATCTATGAGCGACAATCTTAAAAAGATGAGCCTGATGGGGCTTGTTCTCATGATATTTACATCGGTTTTTGGCTTTGCTAACAGCGGCAGCGCGTTTTACCTGATGGGCCACAGCGCCACGCCCTGGTATATCTTTGCAGCCCTGTTCTTCTTCATTCCTTTTGCCTTGATGATGGCCGAGATGGGGGCCGCCTACCGTAAAGAGGAGGGCGGGATCTACTCGTGGATGGAGAACAGCGTCGGGCCACGCTATGCGTTTATCGGCACCTTTATGTGGTTTTCATCGTACGTCATCTGGATGGTCAGCACCGCCGCGAAGGTATGGGTTCCCTTCTCTACTTTTATCGTGGGCGCGGATATGACGCAGCGCTGGCACGTCGCTGGCTTACAGCCCACGCAGGTGGTGGGCGTGCTGGCCGTTGTCTGGATGGTGGTAGTGACCTTTGTGGCGGCTAAGGGTATTAATAAGATCGCCAAAGTCACCGCCGTCGGCGGGATTGCCGTCATGTGTCTTAACCTGGTGCTGCTCTTTGCCAGCATTGCGATTTTACTGCTTAACGGTGGGCATTTTGCTGAGGCGATCAACTTCACTGCCTCGCCGAATCCAGGCTATCACTCCGATCTCTCTATGCTGTCGTTTATGGTCTTTGCCCTGTTCGCCTACGGCGGCATTGAGGCGGTAGGCGGTCTGGTGGATAAGACCGAAAACCCCGAGAAAAACTTCGCTAAAGGCATTATCTTTGCCGCCGTGGTGATCTCCATCGGCTACTCTCTGGCTATTATTCTCTGGGGCGTCAGCACCAACTGGCAGCAGGTGTTAAGCACCGATTCGACCAACCTTGGCAACATAACCTACGTGCTGATGGAGAGCCTGGGCGCAACGCTGGGCAACGCGCTGCATCTGTCGCCTGAGGCGGCTAGCCTGACCGGCGTCTGGTTTGCCAGAATAACCGGCCTGTCGATGTTCCTCGCCTATACCGGGGCGTTCTTTACGCTGATCTACTCCCCGCTGAAGGCGATTATTCAGGGGACGCCGAAAGAGATGTGGCCCGCGCCGATGACGCGATTAAATAAGAGCGGCATGCCTGAGACGTCAATGTGGCTCCAGTGCCTGCTGGTGAGCCTGATCATTCTGCTGGTCTCGTTCGGCGGCGGTACGGCATCGGCGTTTTATAACAAAGTGACGCTGATGGCGAACGTCTCCATGACGCTGCCGTACCTCTTCCTGGCATTGGCGTTTCCCTTCTTTAAGGCCAAAACGGATCTGCATCGGCCCTTTGTGATTTTCAAATCTCGCGGTACGACGCTGGTGATGACCGGCATTGTTGTGCTGCTGGTGGCCTTCGCCAATATTTTTACCGTCATTGAGCCGGTGATTGAGAAAGGGGATTTGAGCAGCGCTCTGTGGATGGCGGGCGGGCCGATCTTCTTCTCGCTGCTGGCGCTGGGGCTATATGAGCGTTACCAGCGGCGCATCAGCCGCGTGGGTAGGTTGTCACCCCGCTAAAAAAACGCCGCAGCGGTTAAGCTGCGGCGTTGTGATTAAACGTGATGACTACAGGCTACCCGATGGGCGCTGGCCGCGTCCGGCAGAGCTTAACGTCCTGGCGGCGCGTTTGCCGTCGAGAGACTCCAGACGCATCTGGAACGGCGGGAACGGCAGGTCGATGCCGTGCTCGCGGAAACCCTGCAGGATCAGCTGATGGATCTCGTGACGCAGCGGCATTCGGTGGCCCATCTCGGCGGCGTAGATACGCAGCTCAAAGAGCTGAATACCCTGCTGCAGATCCACCAGGAAGACCTCCGGCGGCGGGTTATCGATCACCAGCGAGCAGCGCTCAGCGGCGGTGTAGAGCAGCTGCGTAACCTCTTCGCTGTTGGCATCCGAGGGCGCGGGAACGGTAAGCACCACACGCGTCACCGAATCCGACAGCGACCAGTTGATAAACTGCTCGGTGATAAACGCCTTATTCGGCACGATGATCTCTTTACGGTCCCAGTCGCTAATGGTAGTAGCACGGGTATTGATCTTCGTTACGCTACCGGTGAGATCGCGAATGGTCACGGTATCCCCAATGCGGATCGGCTTCTCAAACAGGATGATCAGGCCAGAGATAAAGTTGGCAAAGATCTCCTGTAAACCAAAGCCTAATCCCACACCGAGCGCCGCGACCAGCCACTGTAATTTAGCCCACTCAATACCGATCATAGAGAAGCCCACCAGGCCACCGAACAGCATCAGCAGATATTTGGTGATGGTGGTGATGGCGTAGCCCGTTCCCGGCGTCAGGTCGAGGTGCTGGAGCAGCGCCAGCTCCAGCAGGGCTGGCAGGTGCCGCACCAGCTGGGTGGTGATGATAAATACCAAAATGGCGATCAGCACTGCACCGAGGGTGATCGGCTCCAGGCTCTCGACGCCCTGTACCGTCGAGGTAACGTCCCACAGGGAGATATTCTCCAGGAAGCCAAACGCCGAGTGGATCTCTGACCACAGCACAATCACCGAGAGCAGGGCGATCAGCATCAGAATTGAGCGCACCAGCCGCAGCGACTGGGCGCTGATGGCATCGAGATCCAGCTCGCTTTCGTCTACCTCTACCGCGCCTTCCGTACTGGTCGAGTGGGCCTGCTCCTCCTCGCCGCGGGCGCGCTGGGCCAGGATCTCTGCCCGGCGATGTCTTGCGCGGTCAAAGGCCAGACGACGGCGCTGGATCAGCATCCAGCGGCGGATGATGTGATACACCACCAGCAGCAGGAACCAGATCGCCACCGAGGTCTCTAGTCGGGCCAGCAGCGCCTGGGCGGTTGCCAGATAGCCCACGGCCGCCGCCAGCATCGCCGCCAGCGGGGCGCTCAGCAGCAGGTTCCACAGCATGCGGTTAACCATGTTGTCGCCGCTGCCGGTCTTATCGACGTAGAGCGGGATCCCGGCGCGTTTCAGGCTCAGCGTCACCACGGCCAGCGCGCCGCAGATCAGCATAAAGCAGAGGCGGCCAAGGGAGCCGGAGAACTCGCGGTCGCTGAGATTATCAAACATGATCAGCGCCATAATCAGCGGCACGATCAGGCCGATACTCATCAGGTAAGAGCGCAGGCCGCGTGCCACCCGGCTGCGCGGCCAGCCAAAATGCACGACAAACAGGCCGGTCGGGCGGGCGAAGGTGGCGCAGATCATCACCACCCACAGCAGCGGCACGGTAGCGGTGACGCCATCACCGATCGCCACCGCCAGCGGATAGGGCCAGGCGGATCGCAGACCGTAGCCGAGCGTCGCCCACAGCACCGGCAGCGGGGAGGCCACAAGAATCGACCAGAACACCGTGCGCAGCGTGAGCCAGAAGTGATCCTGCGTCACTTTGCCGACCTTCGCGCTGGAGCGCTCCAGGAAGCGAGTAAAGTGCTTGCGGGAGTAGACGCTGAAGCCCACCAGCACCAGCGCGGCAAACAGCGGTAGCAGCGTCTCCTTGCTGGTCAGCATCATCATCGTCGCCTTGCCGAGCTGGTTTACGGTATCCAGCGAGATGAGGCGGCGCAGATCCTGCACAATCTCAATCGGCCAGCTGAGCGTCATCGGGCTGACGTCGGCGGTCCAGAAGAGATAGCGGTGGGTGGCTTCGTTGACCTCTTTCAGCGCATCCTCAAGCTGGCTGTTGGAAACCTTCAGCTTGGTCAGCTCCAGGATCAGCGTGTCGCCTCCCTGCAGCAGAGAGGTGAGCAGCTCGCGCTGGGTACGCAGCTGCGCCTCCAGGATACGGCTCTGCTCGGCGGTTAGCGGCTGCCCATCCGCCTGGTGGATCTGACGCAGCTGAGGCTGCTTGTTGAGCAGATCCTCATAGTGCATGCGGTGCACTCGCAGCTGGGCCATCTCGGTATCCAGCTGCTGCGGCTTCGGCATCTCCGGCAGGCGGGCCACCTGGGCACGCAGCGCATCGCCGAGCATGTTGGAGACCCCCAGCCACTGGGACTGCTCGCGCAGCGTATTCAGGGCCTGGCGTACCTGCAACGTCTGACCGGTCGCCTGGCGCTGCTGGGAGGCCACCAGATCCATCCGCTGGGCCTGCTGGTTGAGCGCCTGCGACAGCTCGCGGTTGATTTTGAACTGGTCAACGATGCCTGCAGGCAGGTTGGCGCTGTTCTCTGCCAGCAGCTCGGTGCTCTCCAGCGCCTGCTCGGCCTCGCGCTGACGCTGGCTGTTAAGCTGATTACGCAGCGCCTGAAGATAGGTATCCAGCTGCTGGGCCTGCTTCTGGGCCAGCTCGGATCGCATCCGTGCCAGCTCCTGGCGGTTATTTGCCGACAGCTGGGCAAGCTCCAGTTCATCCACCTGGGCCTTCAGCCTGGCAGACGCTGCCTGTGCGCTCAGGGTTTGCGCCTGGGCCAGCGCGGTGGTGCCGGTCTGCGTGCCGATGCGGCGCTCGACTTCGCTTAGCTGACGGCGGGCGTCGGTCTGCTGCTGCGGAAGCTGGCTTAAGGAGTCGTTGATCTCCCGGGCGCGCTCCTGCTCCTGCTGGGCCTGGCGCGTTTTTTCCAGCAGCTGGCTGCTGACCTGGAGGATCTCCTGGTTTAAGGCATCGGTGGTGATGCCTGCCGGAACGGCTTTAGGCTCGTCGCGCAGGTTGTTGAACTGGCTACGCAGCGTCTCGGAGAGTTTGGGGAAGTCGTCGATGACCTGCTGATACTGTTTAGCGCGCTCAAGGGAGCCGTTACGCTCCTCAAGGGCATTCAGCGCGGACTGGAGCGCCTCCACGGTTTCCGCCTGCTCGGGTGAGGCGGCGGCCGCTTTAGCCTGCTCCAGCTCCTGGGTGATCTGTTTGGCGTCGGGGATCGTCGCAGCGTACGCCCCCGCGCTGAGGCACCAGGCCATCAGAAATGCGATAATCAGGCGCACGTTGCTATACCTTTGTAAATTAAACCTTTGTTAGATCAAACCGGGTCTTTGTTGTCGTCTACCAACGGGTTGGCGTCGTGCTCGGCGTCAATCTCTTCCTGCGGCAGCGGGGTAGGGGTGACATCCGGGGCAACGGCCTCGGTAGAGTAAGCCAGCGGCTCGCCGATTTTAGTCACCGACAGGCTCTCTAAATGCTCTGCCAGCGCGACGCTGCCCGGTGCGAAGAGGTTGATCACCGTTGAGCCGAGCTTAAAGCGACCCATCTCCTGGCCCTTCAGCAGTGCCACAGCACCTTCGCTTTCACCTTCTGGCCACGTCCAGCGTTTGATAATGCCTTCGCGCGGCGGCGTGATGGTGCCCGCCCAGACGGTTTCGATGCTGCCAACAATGGTCGCGCCAACCAGAATCTGCGCCATCGGGCCGAATTCGGTGTCGAACACACAGATAACGCGCTCGTTACGGGCGAACAGGTTCGGTACGTTGCGCGCGGTGAGGTGGTTAACCGAGAAGAGATCGCCCGGAACGTAGATCATCTCGCGCAGGATGCCGTTGCAAGGCATGTGGACGCGGTGATAGTCACGCGGCGACAGATAGGTGGTCGCGAAGCTGCCGTCACGGAACTTGTCCGCCAGCAGATAGTTACCGGCCAGCAGCGCCTCAAGACTGTAGTGATGACCTTTGGCCTGCAGCAGCTTGTCGTTTTCGATACGGCCCAACTGGCTGATTACGCCGTCGGCAGGCATCACCAGCACGCTGGGATCGGTGTTAAGCGGGCGGACTTCGTCGCGCAGCGGGCGCACAAAAAAGTCGTTAAAGGTGCGATAGCTGGCGGTATCCGGCTTTTGCGCCTCCTGCATATTAACCTTGTAGTATTTGACGAACAGGTCGATGACCAGCTTGGTAAGCCATCCCCCGCGTTTGCTTGCGCCCCAGCCCGCGAGGCGAGTGAGCCACAGTTTAGGCAGAATGTATTGAAGCGAAAGTTTAAATGAGTCTAACAAGGTAGCCTCCAGGCTAGTGTTTTGGTCGTTCCTGATCCGCAACGCAGCAGCGGACCCTTAAAAAAAGGGGACGATTTTAGCGATGCTCAGCTTAATTGTCAGTCGTCGGATTCAGAAAAGTTTTTACGCGTTTTTACCTGCGCCATGCTCTCCAGAATACGGTGATAGTTTTCAAACCGGGTTTCAGCAATCTCGCCTTTATCAACGGCTTCCCGGATCGCGCAGCCGGGATCGCTGCCGTGCTTGCAGTCACGGTATTTACAGTGACCGAGATAGTCGTGGAATTCGACAAAGCCGCGGGTGATTTGTTCCGGCTCCAGGTGCCAGAGACCAAATTCCCGTACGCCAGGGGAGTCGATCACATCCCCGCCGTGCGGGAAGTGATAGAGCCGAGCCGCGGTAGTGGTGTGCTGGCCGAGCCCCGAGTTATCGGAGACGTCGTTGGTCAGGATCTCTTCCTGTAATCCCAGCAGGGCGTTCAGCAGGCTCGATTTGCCTACCCCGGACTGGCCGGCAAAGATGCTGATACGATCGGTCAGCGCCTCTTCCAGCGGTTTTAAGCCGTCCTGGGTGTGACTGGAGACCATCAGCACGCGATAGCCAATCTTACGGTAGACATCCATCTGCTCGTCCACAAACGCCCTGCTTTGCTCGTCCAGCAGGTCAATCTTATTGAGTACGATGAGCGGTTCCACGTCCAGCGTTTCACAGGCCACAAGATAGCGGTCGATGATGTTAGGCGACAGCTCCGGCAGAATGGCAGAGACAATGATGATCTGATCGATATTGGCGGCGATGGGTTTTACCCCGTCATAAAAATCGGGGCGGGTCAGCACCGACGTGCGCTCATGCACTGCCTCAACGATGCCTTTTACGTTAACCCCTTCAGCAGCGGCCTTGCCTGGACGCCAGACCACCCGGTCACCGGTAACCAGCGAACGGATCGTGCGGCGGATGTTACAGCGGTGGACGTGGCCATCGGCGGCTTCAACGTCGGCGTGCATACCAAAACGGCTAATGACAATCCCTTCGGCGGTTTCGCCAAACAGGTTATCGTCGTAATCCGGCTTCTCCGTAGACGTTTTAAGCCGACGCTGGTGGTTTGCTTTCACACGGCGCTGCTGGCCTTTGGAGAGTTTATTTTTACTCAATCGTACTGACTCCTGGTCGCCCCTGATGGGCAAAACCTCTATGATAGATGCTAATTTAGATAATTATAGTCGTGCGAGATGGGTGGAAAATAGCATGAGTGCAAATGAAAACAACCTGATTTGGATCGATCTTGAGATGACCGGGCTGGATCCCGAGCGCGATCGCATTATTGAGATCGCAACCCTGGTCACCGATGCCAACCTGAATATTCTGGCAGAAGGCCCGGTAATTGCCGTGCACCAGTCAGATGAACAGCTGGCGCTGATGGATGAGTGGAACGTACGCACCCATACCGGCAGCGGACTGGTGGAGCGGGTTAAGGCCAGTACCCAGGACGACCGCGCCGCCGAACTGGCGACTATTGCTTTCCTGAAGGAGTGGGTCCCGGCAGGGACATCCCCTATCTGCGGCAACAGCATCGGTCAGGATCGTCGCTTCCTGTTTAAGTATATGCCCGAGCTGGAAGCCTACTTCCACTATCGCTACCTCGATGTCAGCACGCTGAAGGAGCTGGCTAAGCGCTGGAAGCCGGAGGTGCTCAACGGCCTGAAAAAGCAGAACACGCACCAGGCGCTGGATGATATCCGCGAATCGGTAGCCGAGCTGGCTTATTACCGTGAGCATTTTATTAAGCTGTAAGCGCAACATGCCCGGCGGCAAAGGCTTGCCGGGCCTACGGTATGCGTTCCGATGTAAAAATGTGCAATGTGACGAATATTGCAGCGTTTGAACTTAATTTCGCAAAATTCGCTTTGTAGGGGGTTGCAGCTAAAATGATTTCTCGTATAATGCGCCTCCCGTAACGATGAGAAATTAACGTTACGACAGCAACAAGTTTGCGGGAATAGCTCAGTTGGTAGAGCACGACCTTGCCAAGGTCGGGGTCGCGAGTTCGAGTCTCGTTTCCCGCTCCAAAACTTGATTAGCCG
>NZ_BBMZ01000004.1 GCF_000759795.1 Pseudescherichia vulneris NBRC 102420 | reverse complement strand
CTGATACAGATTACATCACTGCGCGAAAGCGGGGTGATAAACAGAATTTGCCTGGCGGCACTAGCGCGGTGGTCCCACCTGACCCCATGCCGAACTCAGAAGTGAAACGCCGTAGCGCCGATGGTAGTGTGGGGCCTCCCCATGCGAGAGTAGGGAACTGCCAGGCATCAAACAAAGCAGAAGGCCATCCGCAAGGATGGCCTTTTTGCGTTGGGCAGACAAATGCCCGGTGGCGCTGCGCTTACCGGGCCTACCTACAATTCCTTCAGATTATACTTCTCCTGTTCTTCTTGAAACTTTCTCACCTGGCACATGCAGGCTCGACATTTTGCCTATTCCTGGTTATTGTCAGCTATCTGGATGTCTACACGTTTAAACGTATGCTGTGAGGTAATAAGGTTATGCCGATTCGGGTGCAGGACGAGCTGCCAGCCGTCAATTTCTTGCGAGATGAAAACGTCTTTGTTATGACGACATCGCGTGCTACAGGTCAAGAGATACGCCCTCTGAAGGTGCTGATCCTCAACCTGATGCCCAAGAAAATCGAAACGGAAAACCAGTTCCTGCGATTGCTCTCTAACTCACCGCTACAGGTAGACGTTCGCCTGCTGCGTATCGACGCGCGTGAATCTCGTAATACGCCCACTGAGCACCTGAACAACTTCTACTGTAACTTCGATGAGATCAGCGAAGAGAACTTCGATGGTTTGATCGTGACCGGTGCACCGCTGGGGCTGGTTGAGTTCAACGATGTCGCCTACTGGCCGCAGATTAAGCAGGTGCTGGAGTGGGCTAAAGATCACGTCACCTCAACACTGTTTGTCTGTTGGGCGGTACAGGCCGCACTCAATATCCTTTACGGTATCCCCAAGCAGACACGCAAAGACAAACTCTCCGGCGTTTATGAACACTACATCACTCAGCAGCATGCGCTTCTAACCCGTGGCTTTGACGACACGTTCCTGGCTCCGCATTCGCGCTATGCCGACTTCCCGTCAGCACTGATCCGCGACTATACCGATCTGGATATTCTTGCTGAATCGAGTGAGAGTGATGCCTACCTGTTTGCCAGCAAGGACAAACGCATTGCCTTTGTTACCGGTCATCCTGAATATGATGCCAATACCCTGGCCGGGGAGTATTTCCGCGATCTTGAAGCTGGTCTCGATCCGGTTGTCCCGTATAACTACTTCCCCAAGGACGATCCGCAGAACACGCCGCGTGCGACCTGGCGCAGTCACGGTAACCTGCTGTTTACCAACTGGCTCAACTATTACGTCTACCAGATCACACCGTTCGATCTGCGACATATGAATCCCACACTGGATTAAGCGTTTCAGCCAACAAAAAAGCACCTTCGGGTGCTTTTTTTATTTCTGAAAATCACTTCACACTCAAGCGCAACTTTAAATTTAGCATTATCAAAGTGTTGCAACGTTATTAAACTGAAAATGGAAATTGTTTTTGATTTTGTTTTTTAATTGAGTAGGCTTAACGAAGCTGAACGAAAACTGAACACGATCTTTTGTTCAGGATGGAAATCTATTCGGATCAACGACGAGGAGCCCGCTTATGGCGCAACAGGCAACGACTACCGATGAACTGACCTTTACCCAGCCGTATGGTGAGCAAGAGCAGCATATCTTGACGCCAGAGGCCACCGCCTTTCTTACCGATTTGGTGACGCGCTTTACCCCGGCGCGCAATAAGCTGCTTGCCGCACGGATCCAGCAGCAGCAGACGATCGATAGCGGTACGCTACCCGGATTCATTTCGGAAACGGCTTCCATACGTGAAGACGACTGGAAAATCCGCGGTATTCCGGCTGACCTGCAGGATCGTCGGGTGGAGATCACCGGTCCGGTCGAACGTAAGATGGTGATCAATGCGCTGAACGCCAACGTCAAAGTCTTCATGGCAGATTTTGAAGATTCGCTGGCGCCCAACTGGCAGAAAGTGATCGACGGGCAGATCAACCTGCGCGATGCGGTTAACGGCACCATCAGCTATACCAACGAAGCCGGCAAGATCTATCAGCTCAAGCCCGATCCGGCGGTGCTGGTTTGCCGCGTGCGCGGTCTGCATCTGCCGGAAAAGCATGTCACCTGGCGTGATGAGGCCATTCCCGGCAGCCTGTTTGATTTTGCCCTCTACTTCTTCCACAACTACAAAAATCTGCTGGCCAAGGGCAGCGGCCCTTACTTCTACCTGCCTAAAACTCAGGCCTGGCAGGAGGCAGCCTGGTGGAGCGAGGTCTTTAGCTATACGGAAGATCGCTTCAACCTGCCGCGCGGCACCATCAAGGCCACCCTGCTGATTGAAACGCTGCCGGCGGTCTTTCAGATGGACGAGATCCTCCATGCTCTGAAGGATCACATTGTGGGCCTCAACTGTGGCCGCTGGGACTACATCTTTAGCTATATCAAAACGTTAAAAAATTACCCCGATCGCGTACTGCCTGACCGCCAGGCGGTCACCATGGATAAGCCTTTCCTCAATGCCTACTCCCGTCTGCTGATTAAGACCTGCCACCGGCGTGGTGCGTTTGCGATGGGCGGCATGGCGGCGTTTATCCCCAGCAAAGAGAGCGAACGCAACAGCTGGGTACTGAATAAAGTACGCGCGGATAAAGAGCTGGAGGCGAAAAACGGCCACGACGGTACCTGGATTGCTCACCCCGGCTTGGGCGATACGGTGATGTCCATTTTCGATACCGCGCTTGGCGACAATAAAAACCAACTCTTTGTCACTCGGGAGGAGGATGCACCCATTACTGCCGAGGAGCTGCTTGCGCCCTGCGATGGTGAACGCACGGAAGAGGGGATGCGGGCTAACATTCGCGTTGCGGTGCAGTACATCGAAGCATGGATCTCCGGCAACGGCTGTGTGCCAATCTATGGCCTGATGGAGGATGCCGCAACGGCAGAGATCTCCCGCACTTCTATCTGGCAGTGGATCCATCATCAAAAGACGCTTAGCAACGGTACGCCGGTGACCAAAGCGCTGTTTCGCCAGATGCTCGGCGAAGAGATGCAGGTGATCCAGCAGGAGCTGGGCGAGCACCGGTTCAGCCATGGTCGCTTTGCCGACGCCGCTCGCCTGATGGAGCAGATCACTACCTCTGATGACCTGATCGATTTCCTGACCCTGCCGGGTTACCGCCTCTTAGCCTAATAAAAACAGTGGAGCACAGCCATGAAAACCCGTACCCAACAAACAGAAGCATTACAGCAAGAGTGGCAAACCGCACGCTGGGAGGGCATTACCCGCCCGTACAGCGCGGAAGAGGTGGTAAAACTGCGCGGCTCGGTGAATCCGGAGTGCACCCTGGCACAGCTTGGCGCGGCGAAAATGTGGCGTCTGCTGCACGGCGAGTCTAAAAAGGGCTATATCAACAGCCTCGGTGCGCTGACCGGAGGGCAGGCGCTCCAGCAGGCAAAGGCAGGGATTGAGGCCATTTATCTCTCCGGCTGGCAGGTGGCGGCGGATGCTAACCTGGCCTCCAGCATGTATCCGGATCAGTCCCTCTACCCGGCCAATTCGGTTCCGGCAGTAGTGGATCGGATCAACAACACGTTTCGCCGGGCGGATCAGATCCAGTGGTCGGCGGGGATCGATCCAAACGATCCGCGCTACGTGGACTACTTCCTGCCGATCGTGGCCGATGCCGAAGCGGGTTTTGGCGGCGTGCTGAACGCCTTTGAACTGATGAAGTCGATGATTGCAGCGGGAGCGGCGGCGGTACACTTTGAGGATCAGCTGGCCTCGGTGAAGAAGTGTGGCCACATGGGTGGCAAGGTACTGGTACCCACCCAGGAGGCTATCCAGAAGCTGGTCGCGGCCAGGCTGGCAGCGGACGTGATGGGCGTGCCAACGCTGCTGATCGCCCGTACCGACGCCGACGCGGCGGACCTGATCACCTCTGACTGCGATGAGTACGATCGCGAGTTTATTACCGGCGAACGCACCAGCGAAGGGTTCTACCGTACCCGAGCCGGGATAGAGCAGGCCATCAGCCGCGGTCTGGCCTACGCTCCCTATGCCGATCTGGTCTGGTGTGAAACCTCGACGCCGGATCTAGAGCAGGCCCGGCGCTTTGCCGATGCCATCCATGCCCAATTCCCCGGCAAGCTGCTGGCCTATAACTGCTCGCCGTCGTTCAACTGGCAGAAGAACCTGGACGATAGCACCATTGCCAGCTTCCAGCAGCAGCTCGCGGAGATGGGCTACAAGTACCAGTTCATCACCCTGGCGGGGATCCATAGCATGTGGTTCAACATGTTCGATCTCGCCCGCGCCTACGCGCAGGGAGAGGGTATGAGACACTACGTCGAGAAAGTTCAGCAGCCGGAGTTTGCCGCAGCGAAGGAGGGCTACACCTTTGTCTCCCATCAGCAGGAGGTGGGAACCGGCTATTTCGATAAGGTGACGACGATTATTCAGGGCGGCGCATCATCGGTGACCGCGCTGACCGGATCGACGGAAGAGCAGCAGTTCTGATAACGGAAACGCCCGGTGGCGCTACGCTTACCGGGCCTACGCACGGATCCGATGAGGGGAACGTATGACGCGTGGCCGAGAGCTGTTGATCGCCCAAACTATCCTGCAGGGTTTTGACGCCCAGTACGGACGCTTTCTGGAGATTACCGCCGGGGCGCAGCAGCGCTTTGAACAGGCGGACTGGCACGCGGTCCAGCAGGCGATGAAGAGCCGTATCCACCTCTACGACCATCACGTTGGGCTGGTGGTGGAGCAGCTAAGCTGTATCACCGAGGGCCGACGCCTTGACGCGGATTATTTGCTGCGGGTAAAGGCGCACTATACCCAGCTACTGCCGGACTATCCGCGCTTCGAAATTGCCGAAAGCTTTTTCAACTCGGTCTACTGTCGGCTGTTCGATCATCGGGCCCTGACGCCTGAGCGGCTGTTTATTTTCAGCTCCCAGCCCGAGCGCCGCTTTCGCACCATTCCTCGCCCGCTGGCCAGGGATTTTTATCCCACTGGCGGCTGGGGCTCGCTGCTGAACACGCTGCTTGCCGATCTGCCCCTGCGCCTGCCGTGGCAGGATCGCACTCGCGATGTGGGCTATATCCTCGCCCAGCTGACAGAGAGCGTTGGCGACGTGGCGCTAGCGCAGGCGCATTTACAGGTGGCAAACGAGCTTTTTTACCGCAATAAAGCCGCCTGGCTGGTGGGCAAGCTTATCCTGGCCGACAGTACGGTTCCCTTTTTACTGCCGATCCACCGCAGCGAGGCAGGCGAGCTTTTTGTCGATGCCTGCCTGACCACCCACGACGAAGCCAGCATTGTGTTCGGCTTCGCCCGCTCCTACTTTATGGTCTATGCGCCACTGCCCGCCGCGACGGTGGAGTGGCTGCGGGAGATCCTACCAGGCAAAACCACCGCTGAGCTCTATATGGCGATTGGCTGCCAGAAGCACGCTAAAACCGAGAGCTACCGGGAGTATCTGCACTATATCGCCAGCAGCGACGAGCAGTTTATTGAAGCGCCGGGCATTCGCGGCATGGTGATGCTGGTCTTTACCCTGCCGGGCTTTGACCGGGTCTTCAAGGTGATCAAGGATCGCTTTGCACCGCAGAAGGAGATGACCGCCGCCCACGTGCGCGCCTGCTATCAGCTGGTAAAAGAGCACGATCGCGTCGGGCGGATGGCCGATACTCAGGAGTTTGAAAACTTTGTGTTGGAGAAGCGGCAGATTTCGCCTGCGTTGATGACCCTGTTAATGACGGAGGCGGCGGGGAAAATTACCGATCTGGGCGACAGCATTTCTATCAGCCATCTCTATATTGAACGGCGCATGGTGCCGCTCAATATCTGGCTGGAGCAGGTTGAGGGTCAGCCGCTGCGGGATGCTATCGAAGAGTATGGCAACGCCATTCGCCAATTGGCCGCCGCCAATATTTTCCCTGGCGATATGCTGTTTAAAAACTTTGGCGTGACGCGCCACGGGCGGGTGGTGTTCTATGACTACGATGAGATCTGCTACATGACCGAGGTTAACTTCCGCGACGTTCCCGCGCCGCGCTACCCGGAGGATGAGCTGAGCGCCGAGCCGTGGTACAGCGTATCGCCAGGGGATGTCTTCCCGGAGGAGTTTCGCCACTGGCTCTGTGCCGATCCGCGAGTTGGGCCGCTCTTTGAGGAGATGCATGCCGATCTGTTCCGCGCCAGCTACTGGCGGGCGCTGCAAACGTGTATCAAAGAGGGCCACGTGGAGGATGTCTACGCCTACCGCCGTCGGCAGCGTTTCAGCGTACGGTTTAGCGACTACCGCCATACGCCAGCGTCACCTCTTTCGCCGCCTTGATCACCAGCGCGCCCAGCTCGGTTACGCGATCGTCAGTAATACGTGAGATCGGCCCGGAGATAGAGATGGCCGCAAAGGGCTGGCGATGCTCGTCGTAGATACAGGCCGCCACGCAGCGCAGGCCCAGGGCATGCTCCTCATCGTCAAAGGAGTAGCCACGCTTGCGGGTCAGGGCCAGATCCTCTTTCAGGTGCAGGGGCGAGACCAGCGTAGCGTGCGTGTAGGTGTGCAGCCCCTGACGGTGCAGCAGACCGGTAACCTGATCCTCCTCCAGCTGGGCCAGGAAGGCTTTTCCCGCCCCGGAGGCATGCATCGGCAGCTTGCCGCCGATAGGGGCAGACATGCGCATCAGCTGTGTACACTGCACCTGGTCAATAATGATGGCCTGATGATCGTTCTGGTCGAGCACCGCCAGGTTCACCGTCTCGCCGGAATCCTCCATCAGCTTGCGCAGGATGGGGTGCACAATCGCCAGCAGGTTACGGCTCTGTAAGAAGCTGGCGCCAATGACAAACGCATGCGCGCCTATCGCCCAGTGGCCCAGCTCCCCAACCTGGCGGACAAACCCCAGCTGCTGCATGGTCGTTAGCAGGCGGTGGGTGGTAGAGTTGGGCAGGCCAGCCTGCTGGGCCAGCTCGGTCAGCGCCACGCTACCTTGAGATTCAGCGATCCACTCCAGAAGCTTCAAGCCGCGCGTCAGGGACTGCACCCGGCCAGTTGCAGGCGGGGTGGCTGCGGCGGCTGCGGTGCGAGGTTTTTTACCGCGTTTCGCGGGTACGGAAGCCACCATGGCCAACTCCTTTTCTGTATCGTGGAAATCATTTTCGTTTTATCTGATTATAATGCAACCTGCCGTCAGACTGATCGGATGAGTTCAGGTGAACATCTCTCATGTTTCATGCTGTTCTCTTTTCCACCTGCTGGCTTTATGCCAGTATGTCCTGCTGGCCTTTCTGGCCTGGTTGAGCGTCGTCGGGAGCACGTGTGAGCAGCAAAGTTGATCAACTGCATCAGCAGTTAAAAAAACGTATTTTGGTTCTGGATGGGGGCATGGGCACCATGATCCAGGGCTATCGTCTGAGTGAGCAGGATTTTCGCGGCGATCGTTTCGCCGACTGGCCCTGCGATCTCAAAGGAAACAACGACCTGCTGGTGCTCAGCAAGCCGGAGGTGATCTCTGCAATCCACGACGCCTATTTTGCGGCAGGCGCGGATATCATTGAGACCAACACCTTTAACTCGACGACCATTGCTATGGCGGACTACCGGATGGAGTCCCTGTCGGCAGAGATCAACCTTGCCGCCGCAAAGCTGGCCCGCGCCTGCGCCGACGAGTGGACCGCACGCACGCCGGATAAGCCGCGCTACGTGGCCGGGGTGCTTGGCCCAACCAACCGCACAGCCTCAATCTCTCCGGACGTTAACGATCCGGCCTACCGCAACGTCACCTTCGACCAGCTGGTGGCGGCGTACCGGGAGTCGACCCGGGCGCTGGTTGAGGGCGGCAGCGACCTGATCCTCATCGAAACCATCTTCGATACGCTCAACGCGAAAGCGGCAATTTTTGCCGTGAAAGAGGAGTTCGAGGCGCTGGGTGTTGAGCTGCCGATCATGATCTCCGGCACCATTACCGACGCTTCCGGACGCACGCTCTCCGGCCAGACCACTGAAGCATTCTATAACTCACTCCGCCATGCCGACGCGCTGACCTTTGGGCTGAACTGCGCCCTGGGGCCGGATGAGCTGCGCCAGTACGTGCAGGAGCTGTCGCGCATTGCCGAGTGCTACGTCACCGCTCACCCAAACGCCGGGCTGCCCAACGCCTTTGGCGAGTACGATCTCGACGCCGGGCCGATGGCCGCGCAGATCCGCGAGTGGGCCGAAGCGGGCTTCCTGAACATCGTGGGCGGCTGCTGCGGTACAACGCCGGAGCATATCGCCGCCATGAGCCGCGCCGTAGAAGGGCTGCCGCCGCGTCAGCTGCCCGATCTGCCGGTTGCCTGCCGTCTGGCGGGGCTGGAGCCGCTGAACATCGGCGACGATAGCCTGTTTGTGAACGTTGGCGAGCGTACCAACGTTACCGGCTCGGCAAAATTCAAGCGCCTGATTAAAGAAGAGAAGTACAGCGAGGCGCTGGACGTAGCGCGCCAGCAGGTGGAAAACGGCGCACAGATCATCGACATCAACATGGATGAGGGGATGCTCGACGCCGAGGCGGCGATGGTCAAGTTTCTTAACCTGATTGCCGGCGAGCCCGACATCGCTCGCGTGCCGATCATGATCGACTCCTCTAAGTGGGAGGTCATCGAGAAGGGGCTGAAGTGCATCCAGGGTAAAGGCATCGTTAACTCCATTTCGATGAAGGAGGGCGTTGAGGCCTTTGTCCACCATGCGAAGCTGGTGCGCCGCTACGGCGCTGCGATGGTGGTGATGGCCTTTGATGAGGTCGGCCAGGCCGACACGCGCGAGCGGAAGATTGAGATCTGCCGCCGGGCCTACACCATTCTTACCCAGGATGTCGGTTTTCCACCGGAAGATATCATTTTTGACCCCAACATCTTTGCCGTGGCAACGGGCATTGATGAGCACAACAACTATGCCCAGGACTTTATCGGCGCGTGTGAAGACATCAAGCGCGAGCTGCCGCATGCCCTGATCTCCGGTGGCGTCTCTAACGTCTCGTTCTCCTTCCGTGGCAACGATCCGGTGCGTGAGGCGATCCATGCCGTCTTTCTCTACTACGCCATCCGCAACGGCATGGATATGGGGATCGTTAACGCCGGGCAGCTGGCCATCTATGACGATCTGCCCGCCGAGCTGCGTGACGCAGTGGAGGATGTGATCCTCAACCGTCGGGATGACAGCACCGAGCGGCTGCTGGATCTGGCCGAGAAATACAAAGGCAGCAAAAGTGACGATGGCGCAAGCGCTCAGCAGGCGGAGTGGCGCACCTGGGACGTTAAAAAACGGCTGGAGTATTCGCTGGTTAAAGGCATCACCGAATTTATTGAGGAAGATACCGAAGAGGCGCGCCAGCAGGCCGAACGGCCTATTCAGGTGATTGAAGGGCCGCTGATGGATGGCATGAACGTGGTGGGCGATCTCTTTGGCGAGGGGAAGATGTTCCTGCCGCAGGTGGTGAAATCTGCCCGCGTCATGAAGCAGGCTGTGGCCTACCTCGAACCCTTTATCGAAGCCAGCAAAGAGAAGGGGCAGACCAACGGTAAAATGGTGATCGCTACCGTGAAGGGCGACGTGCATGACATCGGCAAAAACATCGTTGGCGTGGTATTGCAGTGCAATAACTACGAGATTATCGATCTGGGCGTGATGGTGCCGACGGATAAAATCCTGAAAACCGCCCGGGAAGTGAATGCTGACCTGATTGGTCTCTCCGGACTGATCACGCCCTCGCTGGATGAGATGGTCAACGTGGCAAAAGAGATGGAGCGTCAGGGCTTTACCATTCCGCTGCTGATTGGCGGGGCGACCACCTCGAAAGCCCATACGGCAGTAAAAATCGAGCAGAACTACAGCGGCCCTACGGTCTACGTGCAGAACGCCTCGCGCACCGTGGGCGTGGTATCCGCGCTGCTGTCGGCAACCCAGCGGGATGATTTCGTTGCCCGCACCCGCAAAGAGTATGAGACCGTGCGTATCCAACATGCGCGTAAAAAACCACGCACGCCGCCGGTAACGTTGCAGGCGGCGCGGGATAACGATCTCGCCTTCGACTGGGAGAGCTACACCCCGCCAGTAGCCCATCGTCTGGGCGTGCAGGAGGTGACCGCCAGCATTGAGACGCTGCGCAACTACATCGACTGGACGCCGTTCTTTATGACCTGGTCGCTGGCGGGCAAGTATCCGCGCATTCTGGAAGATGAGATCGTTGGTGAAGAGGCGAAGCGCCTGTTTAAAGATGCTAATGACATGCTCGACCAGCTCAGCGCAGAAAAACGTCTTAACCCGCGCGGGGTGGTGGGGCTGTTCCCGGCGAACCGCGTTGGCGATGACGTTGAGATCTACCGCGATGCATCACGTACTCAGGTACTGACGGTGGCACGCCATCTGCGCCAGCAGACCGAAAAGGTAGGCTTTGCTAACTACTGCCTGGCCGATTTCGTTGCACCGAAGCTGAGCGGCAAAGAGGACTACATCGGCGCGTTTGCCGTCACCGGCGGGCTGGAAGAGGATGCGCTGGCCGAGGCCTATGACGCTCAGCATGACGACTATAACAAGATCATGGTGAAGGCGATTGCCGACCGACTGGCGGAAGCCTTTGCAGAGTACCTGCATGAGCGCGTGCGTAAGGTCTACTGGGGCTATGCGCCGAACGAGAACCTTAGCAACGAGGAGCTGATCCGCGAAAACTATCAGGGGATCCGTCCTGCGCCAGGCTATCCGGCCTGCCCGGAGCACACCGAGAAGGGCACCATCTGGGCGCTGCTGGACGTTGAGAAGCATACCGGCATGAAGCTGACCGAATCCTTCGCCATGTGGCCCGGCGCGTCGGTTTCCGGCTGGTACTTCAGCCACCCTGACAGCAAGTACTTTGCCGTAGCGCAGATCCAGCGCGATCAGGTCGAGGATTACGCCCAACGGAAAGGAATGAGCGTGAGTGAGGTTGAGCGCTGGCTCGCGCCGAATCTCGGCTATGACGCGGACTAGTTGACATTAAGCTCTTATACTAGGAGAAAACGTATACGATAAGGAGGCCGTAACCCTGTGCTAACGCTTTTACACCTGTTGTCCGCCGTTGCACTGCTGGTCTGGGGCACGCATATCGTACGTACGGGCGTGATGCGCGTTTTTGGCGCGCGTTTGCGTACCGTGCTGGGCCGCAGCGTTGAGAAAAAACCGCTGGCCTTCTGCGCGGGTATTGGCGTCACCGCATTGGTGCAGAGCAGCAACGCCACCACGATGCTGGTCACCTCCTTTGTAGCGCAGGATCTGGTGGCCCTGACCCCGGCGCTGGTGATTGTGCTGGGGGCTGACGTCGGTACCGCGCTGATGGCGCGGATCCTCACCTTCGATCTCTCCTGGCTTTCACCGCTGCTGATTTTTATTGGCGTTATTTTCTTCCTCGGACGCAAGCAGTCCCGCGTAGGGCAGCTTGGTCGGGTCAGCATCGGCCTTGGGCTGATCCTGCTGGCGCTGGAGCTTATCGTGCAGGCCGTGACGCCGATAACCCAGGCCAGCGGCGTGAAGGTCATTTTCGCCTCGCTGACCGGCGATATTATGCTGGACGCGCTGATTGGCGCGGTCTTTGCCATTATCAGCTACTCAAGCCTTGCGGCGGTGCTGCTGACCGCGACGCTGACCGCGGCGGGGATCATCTCGTTTCCGGTGGCGCTGTGCCTGGTGATTGGTGCAAACCTCGGCTCGGGTCTGCTGGCGGTGCTTAATAACAGCGCCAGCAGCGCAGCAGCACGCCGCGTTGCGATGGGCAGCCTGCTGTTTAAGCTGGTGGGTAGCCTGCTGATCCTTCCCTTTGTGCATCCACTGGCCGTGGTCCTGGACAGGCTGCCGCTGCCGGATGCAGAGCTGGTCATCTATTTCCACGTCTTCTATAACCTGATCCGCTGCCTGGTGATGGTGCCGTTCGCCGGGCCGATGGCCCGTCTGTGTGAGCGGCTGATCCGCGACGAACCTGAGCTGGATATGCGCCTGAAGCCGAAGCATCTTGATACCTCCGCGCTGGATACGCCGACGCTGGCGCTGGCTAACGCCGCCCGCGAGTCGCTGCGTATGGGTGACGCCATGGAGCAGATGCTCGACGGCCTGAAGAAGATCATGCACGGCGAGCCGCGCGAGGAGAAAGAGCTGCGTAAAATCGCCGATGATATCAACGTACTCTATACCGCCATCAAACTCTATCTGGCGCGGATGCCGAAGGATGAGCTGGCCGACGAAGAGTCGCGCCGCTGGGCGGAGATTATTGAGATGTCGCTCAACCTTGAGCAGGCGTCAGACATCATTGAGCGGATGGGCAGCGAGATTGCCGATAAGTCGCTGGCAGCCCGGCGTGCCTTCTCCGTTGAAGGTCTTAACGAGCTGGATAGTCTGCTGGAGCAGTTGCGCAGTAATTTACAGATGGCGATGTCGGTGTTTTTCTCCAGCGACGTAGCGGGTGCCCGTCGCCTGCGCCGCCGCAAGCACCGTTTCCGTATTCTCAATCGCCGTTACGCCCACGCCCACGTGGATCGCCTGCATCAGCAGAACGTGCAGAGTATCGAAACCAGCTCGCTGCATTTAGGCCTGCTGGGCGATATGAAACGCCTCAACTCGCTCTTCTGTGCGGTGGCCTACAGCGTGCTGGAACAGCCGGACGAGGATGAGGAGCGCGGGGAATACTGATATTGGAAACCGCCTCGTAGATTTTGCTTTAAGCCCTGCTCTATGCAGGGCTTTTTGTTTATCTTTCCTTTGACACGATGCTTTTTATATCCAAATGGGTATAATCAAGGAGAGGGAATGATAAAACCATTGTATTGGGTTGGTCAGTCGAAGAAGGATCTACTCAGATGCTGCACTCATTTACCAGCGGCTCAAGGCTGCTCAGAATCATGCGCAAGGATCCTAATATGCAAAATGAAATCGAAGCGGGTAGTGGGAACGTCTATGCCGATTTAGGTTACGCTAACGCCGAGGAGATGCAGCTTAAGGCGCAGTTGGCAATGGCGATTCATAACATTCTACAAGAGCGTGGGCTGACTCAGCAGCAGGCAGCCCGTATTTTAGGTATGACCCAGCCTAAACTGTCGAACTTATTGCGTGGTCAATTTCGCGGGATCAGCGAGGCGAAAATGCTCGATTGCCTGACGCGGCTGGGAAGAGATGTCGATATTGTCGTCGGTAAGGCGCAAACCATACCAGGCACGATGAAAGTCGTATTCGGGTAAGGTGTAAATATTTCCGGATGGCGCTGCGCTTATCCGGCCTACAATCAGTACCGATTTCCCTCTGGCACACAAAACGGCACCCAGGGTATATTTCGCCTTTACAGGAGAAACTATGCTGACACCACAATCCACCCGACTAAACAAATACATCAGCGAGAGCGGGATCTGCTCGCGTCGCGAAGCCGATCGCTACATTGAGCAGGGCAACGTCTTTATCAACGGCAAGCGCGCCGGGATAGGGGATCAGGTTGTCGCAGGCGACGTGGTCAAGGTCAACGGTCAACTGATCGAGCCTCGGGAAGAGGACGATCTGGTGTTTATCGCGTTGAACAAGCCGGTGGGAATTGTCAGCACCACGGAAGAGAGTGAGAAAGACAATATCGTCGATTTCGTTAACCACAGCAGCCGCATCTTTCCCATTGGCCGCCTGGATAAAGATTCGCAGGGGCTGATCTTTCTCACCAACCACGGCGATCTGGTAAACAAAATTCTGCGCGCCGGTAACGATCACGAGAAAGAGTATGTGGTCACGGTGAATAAGCCCATCACGGACGAGTTTATCCGTGGCATGGGCGCAGGCGTGCCGATCCTGGGCACCGTCACCAAAAAATGTAAAGTCAAAAAAGAGGCACCCTTCGCCTTCCGCATTACCCTGGTTCAGGGCTTAAACCGGCAGATCCGCCGGATGTGCGAGCACTTTGGCTTTGAAGTGACCAAGCTGGAGCGTACGCGCATTATGAACGTCAGCCTGACCGGGATCCCCGTGGGCGAGTGGCGTGACTTGACCGACGATGAGCTGGTGGAGCTGTTCAAGCTTATCGAAAACTCATCGTCAGAGGCGAAGCCGAAAGCGAAGGCGAAACCGAAAACCCAGGGGGTTAAACGTCCTGTGGTGAACGCCCCGAAATCAGCTGAAAAAGAGCGCAGCAAACCGGCCGGAAAACGGTTCGTGCAGCCGGGGCGTAAAAAGAAAGGGCGCTAATTAGCGCCTTCCACGGGTTGAGGTATTGGCTGACCAGGAGAAGGTCGTTTCTGCGTCGGGTTTGTACGCCTGCTCTTTTTTTAACTTGCGGGCTTTTTTTGCCTCGGTCTCGCGCTGCGCCATCAGCTTATCAATGTACTCTTTCTTGACCTGATTGGTTTCCGCGTTGGTTAGCGTGCGGCCATGGGCGATACGGGCGCGATCCAGCAGGGTTTTCAGCTCCCGCTGCTCGCTCTCCGTCATCTCTTTTTGCGTCAATCTTGGTGTAGCCATCGCTGAAGCCTCCTGTAGAAGAGGCTTCAGTGTAAAGCATGCCCGACTTGGCGCGAAGTGAATTAGCGCTCTTTCACCGCATCGCTTCTTTTGTGCTCATTAAGCGGTTTGCCCGACCAGTAGCCTGCCAGCAGAGAGCCGGAGAGGTTGTGCCAGACCGAGAACAGCGCGCCGGGCAGGGCGGCCAGCGGTGAGAAGTAGATCTTACCCAGCGCTGCGGCCAGGCCGGAGTTCTGCATTCCCACCTCAATTGCCAGCGTCCGGCAGGTGGACTCATCAAAGCCAAACAGCTTCCCACCCCAGTAGCCGCCCAGCAGGCCGATGGTATTGTGCAGAATGATTGCGATAATCACCACAAAGCCAACGGAGGCGATGTGCGATGCAGAGCCTGCAACCACCGCGCTGATGATCGCCAAAATGCAGAGCATCGAAAACGCCGGCAGATACGGCTCCACCGCCTTCACCAGACGCGGTAAGAGGTGATGGACAATCAGCCCCATGCCAATGGGGATCACCACGATTTGCAGAATGCTCAGCAGCATCCCCATCACATCCACCTGAATATGCGCATCCACGTAGAGGCGCGTCAGCAGCGGCGTCGCCACCACGCCCACCAGCGTAGAGACCGATGAGATGGTGACCGACAACGCCACGTCCCCCTTGGCCAGGTAGATCATGACGTTGGAGGCCGTGCCGCTGGCAACACTGCCCACCAGCACCATCCCGGCGGAGAGATCCGGCGGCATCTTAAAGAGCATGGCCAGCAGCCAGGCGGCGAGGGGCATCACCAGATAGTGGAGAAAAATGCCCGCTGCGACCGGAGCTGGGCGCGACAGCACGCGCTTAAAATCCTCTATCTTCAGATGCACGCCCATGCCGAACATAATTAGCATCAGCAGCGTGGTCACCCACGGGCCAATGCCCGTAAACGTGTTAGGGGTGTAGTAAGCGAGAACAGAGAGCAGCAGCGCCCACAGGGGGAACAGCCGGGTGATGGCGGTTAACATAATGAATTCCTTGCAGTATTGTCGTGTCGTTGTGTCATTTAGTTATAAAAAAGCCGGGTTCGAGCCCGGCTATAGGTATTTTTTATCGTGTGCTGAAATTTTATTCAAACAAATTATGATGCAGCTTCTGCACAACCTGCTCGGCTTCCGCGCCAGGCACCAGGAAGCAGAGGTTATGGCTGGATGCCCCGTAGCAAATCATGCGGATGTTAAACGGATCGAGCACGCCAAACACCTCTTTGCCCACGCCGCAGGCTTTTGACAGATCGTTACCAATCAGCGCCACCAGGGCGAGGTTCTCTTCCACTTCTACGCGGCACAGAGACGACAGCTCGGTCAGCAGTCCCTGAGTTAGCAGCGTGTCGCCCGTGGAGGTCGAGCCGGTGGTGTCCAGCGTCAGGGCCACGCTCACTTCCGACGTGGTGATCAGATCGACGGAGATATTGTGGCGTGCCAGCATACCAAATACTTCGGCCAGGAAGCCGCGGGAGTGCAGCATGTTAAGGCTGTGCAGGGTCACCAGGGTCTGCTTACGGCGCAGCGCCAGGGCGCGGAACAGCGGCGGGTTCTTCGTCTCATTGCAGACCAGCGTCCCGCCCGCGTTGGGATCCTTGCTGGAGCCAACAAATACCGGAATATCGCTGCGCACCGCAGGCAGCAGGGTGGCCGGATGCAGCACTTTCGCGCCGAAGGTCGCCATCTCAGCGGCCTCTTCAAAGGCGATTTCGTCGATGCGCTTGGCGGCTGGCACGACGCGCGGATCGGTAGTGTAGATGCCGGGAACGTCGGTCCAGATATCCACTCGGGAAGCATGCAGCGCTTCGCCAAGCAGGGCGGCGGTGTAGTCGCTGCCGCCGCGGCCCAGGGTAGTGGTGCGCCCCTTCGGCTCGCTGCCGATAAAGCCTTGCGTAATCACTAACCCTTCGGCGAGGCGCGGGGCCAGCTGCTGGGCCGCCAGCTCCGCCAGGGCGGTAACGTCCGGCTCGGCGCGGCCAAAGCGATCGCTGGTACGCATCACTTTACGCACGTCAAACCACTGCGCCTGCACGCTACGCTCGCGCAGCACTTCCACAAACAGCAGGGTCGACATCAGCTCGCCATGACTTACCAGCTCATCGGTCAGCGCGGTAGAGGTGGCAAGGGAAGCGGCTTCCGCCAGGGTAGTAATATTTTCCAGCAGGCGTTCGATCTCCTCGCGGATGACGTCAGGGCGCGTCAGGCGATCAAGGATATCGAACTGAATTTTGCGAATGGCGTCGAGCTTCACGAAGCGCTCGCTGGCCTCCAGCCCTTCGGCGAGTGCCACCAGCAGGTTGGTCACCCCCGCAGAAGCAGAGAGCACCACCAGGCGAACGCTGGCGTCGGAGAGCACCACGTCGGCGCTGCGGTTCATGGCATCGAAATCGGCGACGCTGGTCCCGCCAAATTTAGCAACAATAGGCTTAGTAACACCAAGCGGGGAAACTGCGTTGATCATAACAACCTCGTATCAGGTGCAAATAGTCAGCCCTGGAACAAGGAGAGAGCGAAAAACGGGGTAGGCGCAGAGCAATAAACCGCTACGATTACACCCAGAAGCGCTCCACCTTGCGAGACGCACGACTGCGAACGTCTCTGGTGACAGCCCAGGGGATTCAGCCCCTGTAGCCGATGGCAAGCGCGGCCAGACGCTCTACCACCTCGGCGTTGTTCCCCCTCCTGTGCTCTCTGCGGACTGGCTCCTCAAGCACACTACCCTGGACGACGCGCCTCTTCTGGCTATTCCCTATGGGAATACATACTTTGATAACATAAGTAATCCTTTATAAATAAAGGTTTCTAGGGGGCGCTGTCAACGCTACGGTTATGCGGATTTTTCATGTTCAGGGTTATCCCAGGAAAATAACTTATAAACGCTATACTTTGCCCTGTTCCGCTCTCATGAGTGCATGGCGGCCCCCTTCGGGCAAAAGCATAAAAACCGTCACAATTTTCGTCCGCAGGCGCTACAATCGACCGCAGTTAGGATCCTAAATCAGAAGAGTATTGCTATGAAAAACATCAACCCAACGCAGACTTCTGCCTGGCAGGCACTACAGAAACACTTCGATGAAATGAAAGAGGTCACTATCGCCGAGCTGTTCGCCAGCGATAGCGACCGCTTCAGCAAATTCTCCGCGACTTTCAACGATCAGATGCTGGTGGACTTCTCTAAAAACCGCATCACCGAAGAGACGCTGGCAAAGCTGCTGGCCTTAGCCAAAGAGACCGAGCTGGCCGACGCGATCAAATCCATGTTCTCCGGCGAGAAGATCAACCGCACCGAAGATCGTGCGGTGCTGCACGTTGCGCTGCGTAACCGCAGCAACACGCCGATTATTGTCGACGGTAAAGACGTGATGCCGGAAGTCAACGCCGTGCTGGAGAAGATGAAAACCTTTTCAGAGGCCATCATCTCCGGCCAGTGGAAAGGCTATACCGGGAAACCGATCACCGACGTGGTGAACATCGGTATCGGTGGCTCCGACCTCGGCCCGTTCATGGTGACCGAAGCGCTGCGCCCGTACAAAAACCACCTGAACATGCACTTTGTCTCCAACGTCGACGGGACGCACATTGCCGAAGTGCTGAAGAAGGTCAATCCTGAATCTACGCTCTTCCTGGTGGCGTCCAAAACCTTCACCACGCAAGAGACCATGACCAACGCCCATAGCGCGCGCGACTGGTTCCTGAAGACGGCCGGTGACCAGCAGCACGTGGCGAAACACTTTGCTGCGCTCTCTACCAATGCGAAAGCGGTGGGTGAGTTTGGTATCGATACCGCCAACATGTTTGAGTTCTGGGACTGGGTAGGCGGACGCTACTCCCTGTGGTCGGCGATTGGTCTGTCGATCATTCTCTCCGTTGGTTACGACAACTTTGTTGAGCTGCTCTCCGGTGCGCACGCCATGGACCAGCACTTCGCCACTACCCCGGCGGAGAAAAACCTGCCGGTGCTGCTGGCGCTGATCGGTATCTGGTACAACAACTTCTTCGGCGCGGAGACGGAAGCGATCCTGCCTTACGACCAGTATATGCACCGCTTCGCAGCCTACTTCCAGCAGGGCAACATGGAGTCTAACGGTAAGTACGTTGACCGTAACGGCAACGCCGTGGACTACCAGACCGGCCCAATCATCTGGGGTGAGCCTGGCACCAACGGCCAGCATGCCTTCTACCAGCTGATCCACCAGGGCACCAAGATGGTACCGTGCGACTTTATCGCCCCGGCCATCACCCATAACGCCCTGTCGGATCATCACCAGAAGCTGCTCTCTAACTTCTTTGCACAGACTGAAGCGCTGGCGTTCGGTAAATCCCGCGATGTGGTTGAGCAGGAGTATCGTGACCAGGGTAAAGATCCGGCCACGCTGGAACACGTTGTGCCGTTCAAGGTGTTTGAAGGCAACCGCCCGACTAACTCCATCCTGCTGCGTGAGATCACCCCGTTCAGCCTCGGGGCGCTGATTGCGCTCTATGAGCACAAAATCTTCACCCAGGGCGCTATCCTCAACATCTTCACCTTCGACCAGTGGGGCGTAGAGCTGGGTAAACAGCTGGCAAACCGTATTCTGCCGGAGCTGGGCGACAACAGCGATATCAGCAGCCACGATAGCTCGACCAACGGTTTAATTAACCGCTATAAATCCTGGCGTTAATATTACTTAAGTCGTAATAAATAAAAGTGTCGGCATAACGCCGGCATTTTTTATGCGCGTGAGTTTATTCTGAAAATCCACAGCGGTAGGTTATTACTTCATCAAATTTTTAGGAGTAAACGGATATTGCAGTTTTGGTTAACTATTTTAACTGACTGAATTTTATAGTCATATAATAATTATATGTCTTAGCAAAATTCCGGGTTCCATTAATCCTAAAACCCGCCTTGTAATTCTCAGTGACGCCAATCACGCGTATCGGTTGTGTATACTCGACTGCGCCTGACTCCGTTCAGGTAAATATCCATTCATTCAATGAAGGGAAATTGATATGCATAAAGTCCTGTATGGCATTTTTGCCATCTCCGCGCTTGCCGCGACCTCTGCTTATGCCGCTCCGGTACAAGTAGGTGACGCAGCAGGGTCGGCGGCAACGTCGGTTTCGGCGGGAAGCTCCTCCGCAACCAGCGTTAGCACCGTCAGCTCAGCGGTAGGCGTCGCCCTCGCGGCGACCGGTGGCGGCGACGGTTCTAATACCGGAACCACCACCACCACAACGACCAGCACTCAGTAATCATCAGTGCTTTAACTCTAACCACACTTCGGTGTGGTTATTTTGCCCCTGGAGAATTGTCGTGAAGCGACCGGGAATTATTCTGCTTTGTCTGCTGCTGCAGGCGTGCTCCGGCACGACCAAAGGGCTGGGCGGTGCGCTGTGGGGCAGCGTATTTGGCACCCCCGGCGTGCATCTTACCGATGAAGATATTCAGGATATGCCCTATGCCAGCCAGTATATGCAGCTAAACGGCGGTCCTCAGCTGTTTGTGGTGCTCGCTTTTTCTGAAAACGGTCAGCAGAAGTGGGCGACTCAGGACCAGTCGATTCTGGTGACCCAGCATGGTCGCCTCGTTAAAACCCAGCTGCCCGGCGATAACCTGCTTGAGGTGAACAACCTGGCGGCGGACCCGCTGATCAAACCGAACCGCATTACCGATGGCGCAGACTGGACGCGCACCCTGGGCTGGACCGAGCATGGCCAGGTGCGCTACGCCACGGCCCGCTCGCAGTTCCGCTGGGCCGGGCAGGATACGGTGACGGTGGGCAGCGATGTTACCGTGGTACGCGTGCTGGAAGAGCACGTGGAGACAGAGCAAAAATCCTGGACCAACCGCTTCTGGATAGACAGCGAGGGACAGATCCGGCGGTCGCTACAGTACCTTGGCGCAGACTGGTTCCCGGTTGAGACCACGCTCATCAAGGCGGCAAAACAATGAAGCTAACCGCAATCGCCTCGCTTATTTTTAGCCTTGCTTCCTCTGTTGCCTTCGCAGCCGGCACCGTTAAGGTTTACACCCCCGGGAGCGCGGAGCCTAAGACGCTCACCGATGCCGCGCATCTTATCGATTTAGTGGGTCAGCCTCGGCTGGCCAACAGCTGGTGGCCGGGCGCGGTCATTAGCGAGCAGCACGCCACCCAGCGTGAAACGCAGCGGCATAAAGCGCTGCTGGCGCGTCTGGCCGCCCTCGCGGCAGATGAAGAGGGAGAGGATGCCGCCGCAATTAACGCCCTTCGTCAGCAGCTGCAGGGCATCAAGGTTACGGGACGCCAGCTGGTGCCCCTCGATCCGGATCGGGTCCGGGTTCAGCCCGGCGCGAACCCGCCGCTGGAGGGCGAGTATACCCTGTGGATCGGCGCACAGCCTTCTACAGTCACCGTGCTGGGACTGGTGAGTAGCCCTGGCAAAAAGCCGTTTACGCCGGGACGCGACGTGGCGGGGTATCTCGATGAGATGGGCCTGCTGAGCGGGGCCGATCGCAATACGGCGTGGGTGATCTATCCCGATGGCCGCACTCAGAGCGTGCCGGTGGCCTACTGGAACAAACGCCATGTGGAACCCATGCCGGGCAGCACGATTTTTGTTGGCTTTGCTGAAAGCGTCTGGACGAAAAGCCGGGACGGCATTAACGCCGATATTCTCACCTCCCTGACGCATCGGATACCGGATTAATGAAGAAAATTTCTCTTTACAGCCTGCTGGCGCTCAGCGTCAGCGCCGCCTGCCATGCGGAAACGTATCCAGCGCCGTCAGGGCCTACCCAGACCGACTTCGGCGGCGTGGGGCTGCTGCAAACGCCCACCGCCCGGATGGCGCGTGAGGGTGAGATCAGCCTTAACTATCGCGATAACGATCAGTACCGCTACTACTCCGGTTCGATTCAGCTCTTTCCGTGGCTAGAGACGACCCTGCGCTACACTGACGTGCGTACCCGGCAGTACAGCAGCGTGGACGCCTTCTCCGGCGATCAAACCTATAAAGACAAAGCGTTCGATCTCAAGCTGCGCCTATGGGAAGAGGGGTACTGGCTGCCGCAGGTGGCGGTAGGCGCACGGGATATCGGCGGGACCGGGCTGTTCGATGCTGAGTATCTGGTGGCGAGCAAGGCATGGGGGCCGTTTGATTTCACCCTCGGGCTGGGTTGGGGCTACCTTGGCACGGCGGGCAATATCAAAAACCCGCTCTGCTCCTACGATGAGAAGTACTGTTACCGCGATAACAGCTACAACCAGGCGGGCTCCATTGACGGTAGCCAGATGTTCCACGGCCCGGCATCGCTGTTTGGCGGCGTGGAGTACCAGACGCCATGGCAGCCGCTGCGCCTGAAGCTGGAGTATGAAGGCAATAACTATCAGCAGGATTTTGCCGGTCGTCTGCCGCAGCGCAGCAAAGTTAACGTTGGGGCGACCTATCGCGTGGCGGACTGGGCCGACGTCAACCTGAGCTACGAGCGCGGCAACACGGTGATGTTTGGCTTTACCCTGCACTCTAACTTCAACGATCTGCGTCCCTCTTACAATGATAACGCCCGCCCGCAGTATGAGCCGCAGCCGCAGGACGCCATTATGCAGCACGCGGTGGTGGCGAATCAGCTCACGCAGCTGAAGTACAACGCCGGGCTGGCGGATCCGAAAATTCAGGTGAAAGGCGACACGCTCTACGTGACCGGCGAACAGGTGAAATACCGCAATACTGAGGAAGGTATTGAGCGGGCGAACCGGATCATCGCCAACGATCTGCCGGACGGCGTAAAAACCATCCGCGTGACCGAGAACCGCCTCAACCTGCCGCAGGTGACTACCGAGACCGACGTGGCAAGTCTGCAACGCCATCTGGCCGGAGAGCCGCTGGGACATGAGACGACCCTGGTGCAGAAACGCGTTGAGCCAGAGGTGCCTGAAAGCACCGAGCAGGGCTGGTATATGGAGAAGTCCCGCTTCGATTTCCATATCGATCCGGTGCTGAACCAGTCCGTAGGCGGCCCGGAAAGCTTCTATATGTACCAGCTAGGGGTGATGGCAACCGCCGATCTCTGGCTGACCGACCACCTGCTGACCACCGGCAGCCTGTTTGGCAACATTGCCAACAACTACGACAAATTCAACTACACCGATCCGCCGGACGACTCCCATCTGCCTCGCGTGCGTACCCACGTGCGTGACTACGTAGCGAATGACTACTACGTTAACAACCTTCAGGCCAACTACTTCCAGTATCTTGGCAACGGCTTCTATGGTCAGGTGTACGGCGGCTATCTGGAGACGATGTACGGTGGAGCCGGGGCCGAGGTGCTCTGGCGACCGGTGGACAGCAACTGGGCCTTCGGGATTGATGCTAACTACGTCAAGCAGCGTGACTGGCGTAGCCCGAAGGAGATGATGAAGTTCACCGACTACAGCGCGAAGACGGGACACCTGACCGCCTACTGGACGCCTTCCTTTGCTCAGGACGTGCTGATTAAAGCCAGCGTCGGGCAGTATCTGGCGGGGGATAAGGGCGGCACGCTGGAGGTGTCGAAACACTTCGACAGCGGCGTCGTCGTAGGCACCTATGCCACGCTGACCAACGTGTCACCGGACGAGTACGGAGAAGGGGATTTCACCAAGGGGGTCTACGTATCGATTCCACTGGATCTCTTTGCCTCTGGCCCGACCCGCAGCCGGGCGGCTATCGGCTGGACGCCGCTTACCCGCGACGGCGGTCAGCAGCTTGGACGTAAGTTCCAGCTGTATGACATGACCAGCGATCGGAGCGTCAACTTCCGCTAACGCTGAGCCGGGCGGCGCAACGCTGCCCGGCCATACCATAAGTAAAGAATCTAGATCTGGATCACACTTCTGCGCTATACATAGAGCTCGCCACTGAGAATGAGGTGCCGTATGACATCGCTTATTCGTCCACGCGTTGAGTTCATCTCCACCATCCTACAGACCGTGCTGAATCTTGGGCTGCTGAGCCTTGGCCTGATCCTGGTGGTCTTTCTCGGTAAAGAGACGGTGCACCTTGCGGACGTGCTCTTTGCGCCGGAGCAGACCAGCAAATATGAGCTGGTTGAGGGGCTGGTGGTCTACTTTCTCTACTTCGAATTTATCGCCCTGATTGTTAAGTATTTTCAGTCTGGTTTTCACTTCCCGCTACGCTACTTTGTCTATATCGGCATCACCGCCATCGTGCGGCTGATCATCGTCGACCACAAGTCGCCGATGGACGTGCTGATCTACTCCGGCGCTATCCTGCTGCTGGTCATTACCCTCTGGCTCTGCAACTCGAAACGGCTGAAGCGGGAGTAAAATGCCGGGCGGCACTGCGTTTGCCCGGCCTACGTCGCGCGCGGTGTGGTTTGTAGGCCCGCGTAAGCGAAGCGCCACCGGGCAAGATGTCTACGTGATTACAGAATTCCCTTCTGTTTAAATGTCATGCGGGTGGCTTCGTTTAGATCGAGCTGCCCTATGTCGTTGGGACTCACCCATTTAACCTCCTGAAACTCGTCGTTAAACGTGACCTGGCGATTGGCGCTAATACAGTCAAAGATGAGATAGAGCATATAGATCTTCTCTTTACGCCCGTCAGGATACGTTTTCACACGAATGTCGTCTCTGAACGTCCAGGGGGCGATCTCCGTTATCCGAAGTTCCTCACCAAGCTCTTCGCGGATTTCGCGGCGGAGGGCCTCTTCGATCGTCTCTCCAGGCTCCATTCCTCCACCAGATAGCGCCCATTGGCCGGGAAACACACCGCGGTCATCAGCCATTTTACATAGTAGATAGTCGCCATTATTTTTAATGATTGGACAGACTATGATCCTTTGGCGCATGTGCCCTCCTGATTTCATGGATTTTTTAAGTAATTCCAAAAGCGCAGCTGTGAGCAGATTAAACGCTTACTCTTTTCATGGGAATAGAGTTGGGCAAAAAAATGGCGCTCCTAAGAGCGCCAATAACAGTCACAAGTCAAAGTACAAATGGATAGATCAACGTTGAGGATAACAGTGGCATTACATGATGAAATCTAGCCTTTCACCCCGCCTGCCGTCAGGCCGTTAACCAGCCAGCGCTGGGCCAGCAGGAAGACAAGGGTAATCGGAATAGCAGAGAGCACCGCCGCCGCGGCAAAATCGCCCCACAGGTAGTTTTGCGGGTTGAGATACTGCTGCATCCCTACCGCCAGGGTATAGCTGTCGACGTCGCGCAGCAGCAGCGAGGCGACCGGGACTTCAGTGATGGCGGCGATAAACGACAGAATAAACACCACCGCCAGAATCGGCACCGAAAGCGGCAGCAGGACCAGACGGAATGCCTGCCACGGCGTCGCCCCATCCAGCGATGCCGCTTCTTCCAGCGAATTGTCGATGGTTTCAAAGTAGCCCTTGATCGTCCAGACATGCAGAGCGATGCCGCCCAGATAGGCGAAGATCACTCCACCGTGCGTATTCAGGCCGATGAAGGGTACGTACTGACCGAGGCGGTCGAACAGGGCATAGAGCGCCACCAGAGAGAGCACCGCCGGGAACATCTGGAAAATCAGCATCCCTTTCAGCAGCGCCGACTTACCGGTAAAGCGCATGCGGGCAAAGGCGTAGGCGCAGGTGGTGGAGAGCACCACGATGCCCACCGCCGTAATACCGGCGATTTTCACCGAGTTCCACAGCCACAGCAGCACCGGGAACGGCGGCGGAGTAACGCGCCCGTCCGCATGTTCAACGCTGAAGCCCAGCGCCAGACGCCAGTGCTCCCACGAGATCTGATCCGGGATCAGGCTGCCGGTAGCGAAGTTACCGGGACGCAGCGAGATGGCAATGACCATCAGTAGCGGGAACATGATCGCCGCGATAAAAATCAGCAGCCCCAGATGCGTAAGGAAAAGGCGTAGCTTTTGCGATTTGGGTTGAACCATAGCCATTGTCTGTCTCTCCCTTAATCAAATTTCATGCGCGTGGCTTTCAAATTCACAATCGCCAGGACGCCAACCAGCAGGAAGATCAGCGTGGCAATCGCCGCGGCGAGACCGAAATCCTGACCGCCGCCGCCTTCAAAGGCGATGCGGTAGGTGTAGCTCACGAGCAGGTCGGTATAGCCTGCGGGCGTGGTGGTGCCCAGGCGATCCGGGCCGCCGTTGGTCAGGAGCTGGATCAGCACGAAGTTATTAAAGTTAAACGCAAAGCTGGCGATCATCAGCGGCGTGAGCGGCACGACCAGCAGCGGCAGGGTGATGCGGAAGAAGTTCTGCATCGGACCTGCGCCATCCATTGATGAAGCCTCATAGAGATCGTCAGGGATTGCTTTTAGCAGGCCCATGCAGAGGATCATCATGTAGGGATAGCCGAGCCAGGTGTTAACGATGACTACCATCGCACGGGCGGTGGTGGGATCGCTAAACCAGGCGGGCTTGGCACCGAACAGCGCCCCCAGCATCATGTTGATTTCACCGAAGCTCTGGTTAAACAGCCCCTTGAAAATCAGGATCGAGATAAAGGACGGTACGGCATAGGGCAGGATGAGCAGCACCCGGTAGATAGCCTTACCGCGCAGGGCTTCCCACTGCACAAGACACGCCAGCACCATGCCGACCGCCACGGTCAGCACTACCGTCAGCAGTGAGAAGACCACGGTCCAGACGAAGATCGCCAGGAACGGCTTCTGAATGCCTTCGTCGGTGAAGACGCGCATAAAGTTGTCCCAGCCGATGGTCACGGTATAGCCTGGGCTGAGGCGCTCGCTGCCCCAGCCGCCGTCGGCGTTGACGGCCTGATAGAAACCGACCTCGTTATTAGGACGGTATTTAACGCCGCTCTGGTTGTTGGTGAGCGTGCCGTCGTCGGCAAGGGTATAGAGCGGGCGCGTGCCGGAGAACTGGCGCAGGGAGCTCATCACCACGTGGCTCTCATCCGGCAGCACGGCGGTCAGCTGCGTCAGCGCCTGGCGCTGCTGGGTAATTACGCGCAGGTTGGCGCGTTCGCCCGCAGGCAGAGCCGCTGCCTCTTTCAGGGACAGGGTCTGCTCGCCGCCGGGGGTAAAGGGTTCCGAAACGTAGTGCTTATCGCTCTCGCCGTCGGTCAGCACCAGCTGCCATTTATTCTCTGCCGGATAGAGGCCAAAGTTAAAGGTCTTACCCGCCTGATAGACGCGATCCATCAGCACGTCGCGAACGCGCTCCTGCGCCAGCTGGTTGGTGCTGCTGTAGTTAGTGAAGGCGATAGCGATGGTGCAGATCAGCGGAAAGAGAACAAACAGGCCCATCCCGGCGAGACCGGGGTAGACATAGCGCCAGGCGTAGGCTTTACGATTGGCAAAAATATAGAGGCCAACCGAGCTTAAGATCAGCGTCGTGATGGCAAACAGGTACTCTCCCTGGGCGTACATCAAAACCACAAGATAGCCCACCAGCAGCCCCAGCAGGGCGATCGCTGACCACTTCAGCGCGTTGCTTTGCCACCAGGCACTCTTTTTAACGACATCCATGAGACACTTCCTCAACAACCGTGGAAAACATTGTCAGTTGTAGGGCGGGTAGCGATTTGCCACCCGCCATTTTTATTACTTGGTAACACGACCCTGCGCATCTTTCAGCGCGGCATCCACGGTCTGGCGACCGCTAGCGGCGTTGATCACTGCCGTACGCACCGCGTACCAGAAGGCAGCCATCTGCGGAACGTTAGGCATGATTTCGCCCTTCTCGGCGTTGCCCATGGTGGCGGCAATGCGTGGATCCTTCGCTAAGGTCTCCTGGAAGGATTTCAGCGCCACGGCACCCAGCGGCTTATCTTTGTTAACCGCGTCCAGGCCCTGGTCGGTCAGCAGGTAGTTTTCAATGAACTCCTTCGCCAGCTCTTTGTTCGGGCTGGCGGCGTTGATGCCCGCGCTCAGCACACCAACGAACGGTTTCGACGGCTTGCCTTTAAAGGTCGGCAGCAGCGTTACGCCGTAGTTCACCTTGCTCTTGTCGATGTTTGACCACGCCCACGGACCGTTGATGGTCATCGCGGTTTCGCCTTTATTAAAGGCCGCTTCGGCGATGGAGTAGTCGGTGTCCGCGTTCATGTGCTTGTTCTTGATCAGATCAACCAGGAAGCCCAGGCCCGCTTTAGCACCGGCGTTGTCCACGCCCACGTCTTTCACGTCATACTTGCCGTCGGCAAATTTAAACGCGTAACCACCGTCGGCAGCGATCAGCGGCCAGGTGAAGTACGGCTCCTGCAGGTTGAACATCAGCGCGCTCTTGCCTTTCGCCTTCAGCTCTTTATCCAGGGCCGGGATCTCTTCCCAGGTTTTTGGCGGGTTCGGCACCAGGTCTTTGTTATAGATCAGCGACAGGGCTTCAACGGAGATCGGATAGGCGATCAGCTTGCCGTTATAGCGCACTGCGTCCCAGGTGAACGGGAACAGCTTGTCCTGGAAGGCTTTGTCGGGGGTGATTTCCGCCAGCAGGCCAGACTGGGCATAGCCACCAAAACGGTCATGCGCCCAAAGGATAATGTCCGGGCCGTCACCGGTCGCTGCCACCTGCGGGTATTTCTCTTCCAGCTTGTCCGGATGCTCAACGGTGACCTTAATCCCGGTATCCTTCTCGAATTTCTGGCCGACTTCCGCGAGGCCGTTATAGCCTTTGTCGCCGTTGATCCAGATCACCAGCTTGCCTTCTTCAATTTTGGCAAGGGCCGAGGCGGAAAACATCATCGTCGTCAGCGCGGAGAGCGCAAGGATGCGAGCGCCAGTTTTCATGTTCATAAATCCCGTCCTTTAGGTAGCGATAAATTGACGCCTCTCAGTCTCCCGGTTTGACAAGCGCTTCTCATCCTCCCCCGACCTACGCCCTGCCGCCGCGATGTGTGATCGTTGTTACATAAAACAGAGTTATGCGTACCGGCGCACACAAAAGCGCCGCAATTTTTGCTGGCGGCATCACGAAAATTGCCCGCAGCCCGCGACCGCGGTGGCAGAGACGTGCCGCTCATCCTCCCGTCTCCTCCCCCATAAAAAACCGGGGGGTGGAGGATTCGCCTGACTTACACATGACGCATAGTCACTGCAACTGAATGTTTCAGGGTTGTAACGAAGGAAGGGAGAAGGGCATGGCGAGCGTGCAGCTGAGGAATGTGACGAAGGCCTGGGGTGACGTAGTGGTGTCAAAAGACATCAACCTCGACATCCAGGAGGGGGAGTTCGTGGTGTTTGTCGGACCGTCAGGCTGCGGAAAATCGACCCTGCTGCGCATGATTGCCGGGCTGGAGACCATTACCAGCGGCGACTTAATGATTGGCGACACGCGAATGAACGAGATCCCGCCTGCGGATCGCGGCGTTGGCATGGTGTTCCAGTCCTATGCGCTCTATCCCCACCTCTCGGTGGCAGAGAATATGTCGTTCGGCCTGAAACTGGCCGGCGCAAAGAAAGAGGTGATTAACCAGCGCGTCAACCAGGTTGCCGAGGTGTTACAGCTGGGCCATCTGCTGGATCGCAAGCCGAAAGCGCTCTCTGGCGGTCAGCGCCAGCGCGTCGCCATTGGCCGTACGCTGGTGGCGGAGCCGCGCGTGTTCCTGCTCGATGAGCCGCTCTCGAACCTTGATGCGGCGCTGCGCGTGCAGATGCGAATTGAGATCTCCCGCCTGCACAAGCGCCTCGGGCGCACGATGATCTACGTGACCCACGATCAGGTCGAGGCGATGACCCTGGCGGACAAGATTGTGGTGCTGGACGCCGGACGCGTGGCGCAGATTGGCAAGCCGCTGGAGCTTTATCACTACCCGGCAGACCGTTTCGTGGCGGGCTTTATCGGCTCGCCCAAGATGAACTTCCTGCCGGTCAAGGTGACCGCTACCGCCATTGAGCAGGTGCAGGTAGAGCTGCCGAACCGCCAGCAGATCTGGCTGCCGGTAGACAGCGCTCACGTTCAGGTGGGCGCAAATATGTCTCTTGGGATCCGTCCCGAGCATCTGCTGCCCAGCGACATCGCCGATGTCACGCTGGAGGGGCAGGTACAGGTTGTTGAGCAGTTAGGTCACGAAACGCAAATTCATATCCAGATCCCCGCCATCCGTCAAAACCTGGTTTACCGCCAGGGGGACGTGGTGTTGGTAGAAGAGGGTGCCACATTCGCTATCGGCTTGCCGCCGGAGCGCTGCCATCTGTTCCGTGAGGACGGCAGCGCCTGTCGGAGATTGCATCAGGAGCCTGGCGTTTAAGCATTCCCATTACAAAGAAAAGCAAGCAAAGCTTCAGGAGATAGAACGATGATTACTCTGCGCAAACTCCCTCTGGCCGTCGCCATAGCAGCAGGCGTGATGGCTGCCCAGGCGGGTGCTGTTGATTTCAAAGGCTACGCACGTTCCGGCATCGGCTGGACCGGCAGCGGCGGCCCGCAAGAGTGTTTCCAGGCAACCGGGGCTCAAAGTAAATACCGTCTTGGTAACGAATGCGAAACCTATGCTGAAATAAAACTGGGCCAGGAAGTGTGGAAAGAGGGCGATAAGAGCTTCTACTTCGACACGAACGTAGCCTACTCCGTTTCCCAGCAGAACGACTGGGAAGCCACCAGCCCGGCCTTCCGTGAAGCCAACGTTCAGGGTAAAAACCTGATCGAAGCGCTGCCAGGCTCTACCATCTGGGCAGGTAAACGCTTCTACCAGCGTCATGACGTCCACATGATCGACTTCTACTACTGGGATATCTCCGGCCCAGGCGCAGGTATCGAAAACATCGATCTCGGCTTCGGTAAGCTCTCTCTGGCGGGCACCCGTTCGTCTGAGTCCGGCGGCTCCTCAACCTTCGCCGATCGCGATCCGATTACCGGCGATCGTACCTATGACAATATCGTGCCGAACGACGTCTTTGACGTGCGTTTAGCGGGTATGGAAGTGAACCCAGGCGGTACCCTGGAGCTTGGCGTTGACTACGGTCACACCAACCTGCCGGATAACTACTACCTGCAGCCAAACGCAAGTAAAGATGGCTGGCTGTTCACCGGTGAGCACGTACAGACCATCGGCACCGGCTTCAACAAGTTCATCGTGCAGTACGCTACCGACTCCATGACCTCTAACGGTAAAGGCATTCCGCAGGGCGCCCAGCTTAACAACGACGGCCACCTGCTGCGCTTTATCGACCACGGCTCCATCTCTATGGGCGACCGCTGGGACATGATGTACGTCGGTATGTACCAGGATATCGATCTGCATAACGGCAACGGCACCCGCTGGTGGACCGTGGGCGTGCGTCCGATGTTCAAATGGACGCCGATCATGAGCACCCTGCTGGAAGTTGGCTATGACAACGTGAAGTCCCAGCGCACCGACTCCACCAACGACCAGGTCAAAGTGACCCTGGCCCAGCAGTGGCAGGCAGGCGACAGCATCTGGTCTCGTCCGGCGCTGCGCGTTTTCGCAACCTACGCCAAGTGGGATGAGTCCTTCGGCTTCGCTAACAACAACGCTGGCACAGGTTACACCACCGGTTACGCTTACCAGGATACCTCTGCCCGTACCTTCAGCCGCGGCGATGATGACGAGTGGACCTTCGGTGCCCAGATGGAAATCTGGTGGTAAGACAGCATTGATGTCATGCAGTACTCAGGAGGGGCTTCGGCCCCTCTTAACTCAGTAAAGATCCAACTCTGACGCGGCGCGCTATTGCCTGGCTACCGTCCCGTCATCTCTACAGAGGTCACCATAATGAAAATGAAAAAAACGCTTCTCGCGCTCTGCCTCGGTGCAGGGCTGCTCGCCTGCGTGCCCGCAGTGAGCTTCGCCGACGTGAATCTGGTTCCGCAGGATACGTCAGCCGCACCGGCCATCCCGACAGGGACGCTCCAGCAGCTCGCCTGGACGCCGGTCGCCAATTCACAAACCCAGACCACCAACCTGGCAACGGCAGGCCAAACCCTGAACGTGTCTGGCATTACTGGTAAAGTGGCCGCCTACAGCGTACCGGCTAATATCGGTGAGTTAACCATTACCCTGACCAGCGTCGCGGATAAGCAAAAATCGATCTTTGCCCCTAACGTGCTGGTGCTCGATCAAAACCTGACCCCTGCCGCGTGGTTCCCGAGCAGCTACTTTACCTATCAGGAGCCGGGCGTGATGTCTGCCGACCGTCTTGAGGGGATCATCAAGCTGACGCCGGCGCTGGGCCAGCAAAAAATCTACCTGCTGGTCTTTACCACCCCGGAAGATTTGCAGCGCACCACCACCATGATCAACCCGGCGAAGGCCTACGCCAAAGGCGTGGGTAACGCAGTACCGGATATTCCGGATCCGCAGGCGCGCCATACGCCGGACGGTACGGTAAAACTCAAAGTCAGCACGAACTCTGCCTCCAGCATCCTGGTTGGCCCGATCTTTGGCTCCTCCGGCCACGCTGCCGTAACCGTTGGCAATACCGCCGCACCGGCCACCGCCTACAGCGCTCCGGCCGCCGCACCTGCGCCTGCTCCGGCTGCAGCACCTGCTCAAGCCCCGGCTCCGGCCCCGGCAGCGAAGCGTGAACCGGTACTGAACGATACGGAAAACTACTTCAACCAAGGTATTAAGCAGGCGGTCGCCAGCGGCAATATCGATAAGGCACTGAAACTATTGAATGAGGCTGAGAGCCTGGGCTCTACCTCCGCCCGCGCTACGTTTATCAGCAGTGTAAAAGGCAAGGGGTGATCGTCTCCCCACAATGCTGATTTTGTCCGTTTGGTGCACCTTCACCGGTGCACCCTTTTTCCCGATCTGCCTGTTCTGCGATACACTGTTGCTACGTTATGTACCGGAGAGTAAGGCATGCCACACCCTGCGCTAACGCAGCTGCGCGCACTGCGCTATTTTGACGACATCCCCGCCCTTGAACCGCACCAGCTTGACTGGCTGCTGCTGGAAGACTCAATGACCAAGCGTTTTGAGCAGCAGGGTTGCCAGGTGAGTGTTACGCTCATAAGAGAGGCGTTCGTCACCGCCGATGAGGTGCCGGAAGAGCGCCCGCTGTTGCCCGAAGCATCACGCTACTGGCTGCGGGAGATCCTGCTCTGTGCCGACGGCGAGCCGTGGCTGGCCGGGCGTACGGTGGTGCCGGAGTCAACCCTGTCCGGTCCAGAGCTGGCGCTACAACGGTTAGGCAATACGCCGCTGGGACGCTATCTCTTTACCTCATCAACCCTGACCCGTGATTTTATTGAAATAGGCCGTCACGCCGATCTCTGGGGACGCCGCTCCCGGCTACGCCTCGGCGGCAAGCCGCTGCTGCTGACGGAGCTATTTTTACCTGCATCGCCGCTGTATCGAGAGGAGTAGAAATGGAGTGGAGTCTTACGCAGGGTAAGCTGCTGGCTTATCACCGCTTAATGCGCACGGACAAGCCAATTGGCGCGCTGCTGTTGCTGTGGCCCACCCTGTGGGCGCTGTGGGTGGCGACGCCGGGCGTACCGCCGCTGGGGATCCTTGTGGTGTTTATCGCCGGGGTCTGGCTGATGCGCGCCGCTGGCTGCGTGGTGAACGACTACGCCGACCGCAAGTTTGACGGCCACGTGAAGCGCACCGCCAACCGACCGCTGCCGAGCGGCGCGGTGAGCGAAAAAGAGGCGCGTAACCTGTTTATCGTGCTGGTGCTGCTCGCGTTTATGCTGGTGCTGACCCTCAACCTGATGACCATCCTGCTGTCGATAGCGGCGCTGGCGCTGGCCTGGACCTACCCCTTCATGAAGCGCTATACCCACCTGCCGCAGGTGGTGCTAGGGGCCGCTTTTGGCTGGTCGATTCCCATGGCCTTTGCCGCCGTGAGCGAGTCGGTTCCCCTGAGTTGCTGGCTGATGTTCTTCGCCAACATCCTGTGGGCGGTGGCCTACGATACGCTCTATGCGATGGTGGATCGGGACGACGACGTTAAGATCGGCATTAAATCGACGGCTATTCTCTTTGGTCGTCACGATAAGCTGATCGTCGGCATTTTGCAGGTGCTGGTGCTGGTGCTGATGGCGGCGGTGGGCTGGCTGAACGGTCTGGGCTGGGCCTTCTATGCCTCGATTGCGGTAGCAGGGGCGCTGTTTATCTGGCAGCAGAAGATGATTGTGCATCGCGATCGCGACGCCTGTTTTAAAGCCTTCCTGAACAATAACTACGTGGGCCTGGCGCTGTTTGTCGGGCTGGCGGTGAGTTACCTGCCCTAAAAAAGAGGCCCGGCAAGCGTGCCGGGCCTCACTATTACGCTTCCGCCTGCGTCGCGCTCTCGATGGTCAATCGCACGTCAGGCGTCACCAGATCCGCCAGCAGGAGATAGACCTGCATAGTTTTAGCCGGATCGGCATCGCCCGTATCGCTGATGTAGCCTTCGTCACGCAACGTCAGTACCAGGGTACTAAACACCGCCTTATCGAAGAACTCCGGCGCGTTGATCCCGTGCAGCACCGACAGGCGCTGGGCCAGGGTGCGGCTCTCTTTCTCCAGCGTGCCACGGTTAATGGCCGGGTTAGCGCTCAGCAGCCAGAAGGTAATGGCGTAGCGCTGCAGGGTCTCGCGTGCGCCAGCCGCCAGCAGCTGTAGGGTGCGTGAGCGCTGCGGGTTGAGATACAGACGGTCGTCTTTATCCACCAGCAAGCCCTGGCGCACCATCTCGGCGATCAGTGCGTTCAACACCTCCGGCAGATCGCTGTTATCCCAGCGCAGGAACAGCTCCGCTTTCAGCATCGGATAGAGCACGTCAACGTGGCGCAGCAGCTCTTCGCGCGAGATCTGGCGATGCTGGGTCACGATGGCCGCCATCAGGGAGGGCAGCACCAGCATATGCGCGATGTTGTTGCGGTAGTAGGTCATCAGCACCGCCTGCTCGCGCGGCAGAATGATGATGTCGCCGATGGTGTCTTTCTCTACCTCGAACTTGTTCATCTGCAGCGCGTGGGCAATCAGCTCGCTGGCGCTTGCCGCCGGGGCGGTAGCGTCAGGCGAGTAGGGCACGTTGCGCAGCAGGTAGAGATAGCAGTCCAGCTGCTCGGTCAGCTGCTCGCGGGTCAGCGAGCGCTGCCTTGAGGCCAGCAGCGCGGTACAGCAAAGGTTCATGGCGTTTGCCGCGCCCGCGTTGTTAATGCGCACCATCAGATCGGCGGCGATGGTATTAACGGTCGGCGTCAGCCAGGCCGGGCGTATCGCCTCAATCGGATCGATCGACTCGCGCCACTCCGGCACGTGCTGATTGAGATAATTCATCAGCGGCAGCGGCTCGCCAAAGTTAACGTAGCCCTGGCCAAGGTTGCGCAGCTTGCTCAAGCCGCGCAGCATCTGAAAGACGTTCTCTTTCTCTTTAGTCGCCCCGCGCAGCTCTTTGGCGTAGGTGCCCACCTCCATCACGTGCTCGTAGCCGATATAGATCGGCACCAGGGTGATAGGGCGCGTGCCGCCGCGTAGCATGGCTTGCAGGGTCATCGACAGGGTGCCGGTTTTCGGATCCAGCAGACGGCCCGTACGTGAGCGTCCACCCTCGACGAAATACTCCACCGAGTAGCCGCGGCTAAACAGCTCGCCCAGGTACTCACGGAACACCGTTGAGTAGAGCTTGTTGCCCTTGAAGGTACGGCGAATAAAGAACGCCCCGAGACGGCGGAAAACCGGCCCGGCAGGCCAGAAGTTGAGGTTAATCCCGGCGGCGATATGCGGCGGTACCAGCCCCTGATGATAGAGCACGTAGGAGAGCAGCATGTAGTCCATGTGGCTACGGTGGCAGGGCACGTAGACAATTTCATGACCGTCGTGCGCCAGCTGGCGGACCCGCTCGGCGTTATGCACGTTGATGCCCTGATAGAGCCGGTTCCAGGTAAAGCCGAGGATACGGTCACTCAGGCGGATCATCTCATAGGAGAAGTTAGCGGCAATCTCTTCCATCAGGGCGATGGCGTTCTGCTGTGCTTTCTCATGAGAGATTTTTTTGCTGCGTGCTTCGTCTTCTACCGCGCGGGCAATTGCTTTAGATGCCAGCAGCTTATTGAAGAGATCCTGGCGTGCCGGCAGACGCGGGCCCACGGCGGCAAGCCGCTGACGGGCAAAATGCATGCGCGCTACGCGGGCCAGCTTCTGGGCGATGATTTTGTCCGTGCCATGCTCGGTGGCCATCCGGCGCAGGGAGACCGGCGGAGAGAAGCGCACAAAGCTATCGCGGCCCAGCCAGGAGACGGCAAAGAACTTCTGGATGCCGTTCAGCATGCGCAGCGGCGGGTTAACTTCGCCTTTTTCGCGCCCCGGTGAGCGGCCAAACATCACCGATACCGGCACCATCTGTACATCCAGATCCGGGTGGTTACGGTGGAGATCCAGATAGTCATGGAACAGCTTAACGGAGTCTTCTTTCGGCGTGTACCAGCTAAAAACACGCGGGCCGCTATGGATAAAGATGTAGCGCGGCAGCAGCGCGCCGTCGATCTCCAGCGGCTCCAGCGGGTCGGGCAGCTCATGTGCCAGACACTGAGCACGCAACGTCAGTAAGTCTGCCTTCGAGTTATAAGGCAAAACGTACATAATAGGGCGTGAGGTATCGAGTCCAGGTTCCTGGGCAGGTTCTGCCGGAATCGACTTGCTTTTTACCAACACGCTTAATGGTAAATTCAGTAATTTGTAGTAAATTCGTGGCCAGCCGGACATAAACAATGTGAAGCCTCTGGTTAATAATGCCATTGCGCCGCAAGAATATCAGAAAGCGCGCAGAATATCTTTTGTACCTCGGTACGCTCGCATAGACATTGACGATAATTACGTAAAAAGGTTCTTTTGATGGCCAATAATACCACTGGTTTAACCCGAATCATTAAAGCCGCAGGGTACTCATGGAAGGGCGTTCGTGCGGCATGGCTTAACGAAGCCGCCTTCCGCCAGGAGTCCGTCGCGGTGATCCTCGCCATTGTTATCGCCTGCTGGCTCGACGTAGACGCCATTACCCGCGTGCTGCTCATTGGGTCCGTTGTGCTGGTAATGATAGTGGAGATCCTGAACAGCGCGATCGAAGCGGTTGTCGACCGTATTGGCACTGATTTTCATGAGCTTTCCGGACGGGCCAAAGACATGGGCTCGGCGGCGGTGCTGATGTCTATTCTGCTTGCGCTGGCAACCTGGGGCATGCTGCTCTGGTCGCATTACCGCTAAGGCGCGCAAAATCGGGCTTCCGCGGCGAATTTGCTCAAAATTTGGTTTCAAAAACGGTTTTTGCTGTATATACTCACAGCATAACTGTATATACACCCAGGGGGCGGGATGAAAGCGTTAACAGCCAGGCAGCAAGAGGTGTTTGATCTCATTCGCGATCACATCAGCCAGACCGGCATGCCGCCGACGCGTGCTGAAATTGCGCAGCGTTTGGGATTCCGTTCGCCAAACGCGGCGGAAGAACACCTGAAAGCGCTGGCGCGTAAAGGTGTTCTTGAGATTGTGTCCGGCGCATCGCGCGGGATCCGACTGCTGCAGGAAGAGGAAGAGGGGCTGCCGCTGATTGGCCGCGTCGCTGCCGGTGAGCCGCTGCTGGCGCAGCAGCATATTGAAGGCCATTACCAGGTCGATCCATCTCTGTTTAAGCCCAGCGCTGATTTCCTGCTGCGGGTTAGCGGGATGTCGATGAAAGATATCGGCATCATGGATGGCGATCTGCTGGCAGTGCATAAAACGCAGGAAGCGCGTAACGGCCAGGTGATCGTGGCGCGTATCGATGATGAAGTCACGGTAAAGCGGCTGAAAAAGCAGGGCAATACCGTACAGCTGCTGCCTGAAAACAGCGACTTCGATCCTATCGTCGTTGACCTGCGTCAGCAGAACTTCAGCATTGAAGGGCTGGCGGTCGGCGTGATTCGTAACGGCGAATGGCTCTGATATCACTATAAGTGACTGTGGCAGTTGGTTTTATTCTGTCACAGCGCTTAATCTATTTTTTGCTCCCGCGTTTCATACCTCTTTTTCTAGCCTCGTCTTCCTGTCGTTTGTACGTCTCTGAATGGTTAAATATTCCGAATAAATCCCACCTTAGAAAATCCCTAGCTACAATTATTATCACGTTCAGCAGATAACGAACGTAACGAAGGACCAACGAATATTGCTATTCAACACCGAACGATGATGAGGATACCATTATGAATAAAGACGAAGTCGGCGGTAACTGGAAACAGTTCAAAGGTAAAGCGAAAGAGCAATGGGGCAAATTAACGGACGATGACATGACCGTTATTGAAGGTAAACGCGACCAGCTGGTCGGTAAAATTCAAGAACGCTACGGTTATCAGAAAGACCAGGCCGAGAAAGAAGTTGGCGAATGGGAAACCCGTAACGAGTATCGCTGGTAATCTCTTAGATTAACAGCCCGGATGCCCTGCCCGACGGTACAAGGATGTACCGACCTATCTCCTGTCTCTATCCCTAAATTAACGCGGTTTTTTCTTCACTAAAATGCTGTGATCGTGCTGGCATTCGCCCTGATGACGGCAGGCTTCTACTTCCGAACACGCTGCACAAAGCCCGTGCGCCTCAATGACATTATGCCGTAGCGCAAAGCCCATCTTTGCTGCCAGCGCGTGCATGATATCTTCTACGCCCTCAGCCGCTTCCTCTTTCACCACGCCACAGCGATCGCAAATGAACATTGCCGACGTATGCGTAGGCTGATCGAAGAGATGACACAACACGTAGCTGTTTGTCGACTCAACCTTATGCACAAATCCCTGTTCCAGCAGGAAGTCGAGGGCGCGGTAAACCGTCGGCGGCTTGGCCTGTGGTTCAGATACGCGCAAAAGATCGAGTAAGTCATAGGCGCTGATCGCACCCGGTTGCAGGCTCATCAGGCGCAACACTTCAAGGCGCTGCGGGGTCAGGCGCACGTTGCGCTGCGCGCACAGCGTTTCAGCATGTGCCAGCATCTGCTGCGAAGTGGTCTTATCCATGGGGCATCCTCGGGTGACGTAATGTAATAACGTTGAAACCACTACTTTACCATATCCAGCGTCAAACGCCGAGATCGGCTGTTCTTCCCCGCAAGGCCAATCTTGTCCCTGGCATTTTCCTGAAATTTTCACCGCTCGAAGCAGAAAAACTTCCCGAATCGAATTTCCTCCTCTATAAGTAAAGAGCGTTTATAAAAAGACGCAGATTGTTACGAATAAAAATATCCTCATGCAGGTAAAAAAACGAATTAGCTGCATTTAGCATCGCTTTTCACAGCAATAGTTCACCTCTCGCCAGGCGATAACTGGCAGGGCATAAATCGACCTTTGATCAATAAGACAGGGCAAACTGTGAAAAAAATTTTTAAGCTTTCAGTGGTAACACTTGCGGTCTCTTTTGGGGTAGTCACTCAGGCAGGGGCAGCAAATACATGGGCAGAAGCGCGTAGCGATGCGATGGGCGGAACCGGTGTCGCATCTGCCAGCTACGGCAGCGGCGTACTGATTAACCCGGCGCTGTTGGCTAAGGCCAAACCGGATGATAACGTGACCGTTATCCTGCCGAGCGTCCAGGCGCAGATTAGCGATAAAGACAATCTGCAGGACGAAATCGACGATATCAACGACAAAGTCGACTACTACGACGACGTTATCGACAACCTGACCACGGCGCAGATTATTGCCAATCCGCTGGGTACTATCGATCAGTTCCAGGGTGCAGCTGGCGATCTTGCTGACGAGCTGGATTTTCTGAAAGGTAAAACGGCGCGCGCGCATGCCGCAGCAGGCATCGCAGTAAGCATTCCCAACGATGTTCTCTCTTTTGCGTTCGTGACCAAAGCGTATGCGCATGCTCGCGTGAGTTCCGCCATCGATCAGCAGGATGTTAACTATCTGCGCGACATCCAAAACAACGATTTCGTTGCTGCAGGCGTGGCGCTGAACGCAGCGCTCTCTCCTGCTGGTTCGGATGAGATCACCCGCAACCTGAACTCCACCGCTTCTGGACGTGCCGCTATCGTCTCCGACTACGGCGTGGCCGTGGCGCGTCAGTTCCAGTTTGGCGACGTGCCGGTTTCCATCGGCGTGACGCCGAAGCTGCAAAAAACCTGGCTCTTCAACTACACCACCTCTATCTACGACTACGACAGCAGCGACTTCAACAGCAGCCGCTACCGTAACGACGATACCGGCTTCAACGTTGATGCCGGTATTGCCGCTGATTTTGGTGATAACTGGACCGTAGGCCTGAGCGGGCAGAACCTGATCTCCCGCGATATCGATACTAAAGATATCCAAATCCGCAACGGCCGCACCGGGGAAGTACGCAACTACAAAGATACCTACCAGATCAGCCCGGTAGTGACCGCAGGCGTGGCCTGGCATACGGATCTGGTGACCCTCAGCGCCGACGGCGATGTCACCGAGACCAAAGGCTTTAAGAGCGAAGAGGCTTCCCAGTACGTTGGCGTGGGTGCCGAAGTGCGTCCGCTTGACTGGCTGGCAGTGCGTGCAGGCTACCGTGCCGATGTGAAAGGGGACGACAGCAACGTCGCCACCGCCGGTATCGGTTTTGCGCCGTTTAACCGCGTTCATGTCGACCTGATGGGTCTGTACGGTGAAGATGAAACCTGGGGCGCAGGCGCGCAGCTCAGCCTGACGTTCTAATGCTCTACCCGCCGGAGGCGCAATGCCTCCGGCGTGCTATTCAAATTACTTCTCTCCTGACATATCATAAGGTGTACTGAGTACATCAAAGTGCTTGTTATATGTACCAAGTACACTTAAAATGTCTTAAAAGTCGCGAGCATGTCAGGGAACGAGATGTACACTTTTATTGAACTAAATGGTTTCAGTAAGCGGCGTCATGCACTTTTGCCGGATGATGAGTTCCGAGCTTTTCAGGAGTTATTAATTGAAAATCCTGAAGCCGGAGACACTATTTCGGGCACCGGCGGGTTTCGAAAAATTCGTTGGAGCCGTCCAGGTACAGGGAAGCGCGGTGGTGTGCGGGTAATTTATTACAATATAACGAGTAAAGGACGAATCTATCTGGCTCTGGTATATCCTAAAAATGAGCAGGATGATTTAACGGAAGAACAAAAGAAAGTGCTGAAGCAGTTATGCAGTATGCTGGTGTAACGCTGAGGTTCTGTAACTCCTATACGGGCAAAATAATAGGCCTGATGCGGCGTCAACAAGGGCGATGAGGTACAGATGAAAGACGAACTGTTTGCCGATCTGCGGGCCAGTGCAGAAGAAATGATAAAAATTGAAAAAGGTGAACTCACGCCAGAGCCACAGCATGTTCATACGTTTAGTCCGATCGACGTTAAAGCTATCCGCGAAGCGACTGGGCTAAAACAGCAGGATTTTGCAGTGGCCGTCGGCGTCAGCTACGATCTTGTAAAAAGCTGGGAAACAAAACGGCGTCAGCCGACTGGCGCGCCGCGAAAATTGCTGCTGCTATTGCAGATTAATCCTTTTATTATCAATCAGCTTAAAACTATTTAATGTTGTGATGCGCCTGGTCAGCGGTATTCTTTTTTCTATACGCTTATTTTTTACATGCATAAAAAATGATCGGCTACGAATTTTGCCAGGACTATAAAGAAAGCGAAAGTGCATGAGCACATACAAAGAAGTGTGACTCAGTAATACTGTCACGCGCAACGTCCCCAGCGTGCTGTTCAGGCGAAATGAGTATGCTATAGTAGCGCCCCTTTTCTATTTTGATGAAAAAACGTACGCTATGCCGCCAGTCACGCCCGCTACCGCCTTCGCCGCCCATCGCTTCTCCATCGCGCCCATGCTCGACTGGACCGATCGCCACTGTCGCTATTTCCTGCGCCTGCTGTCGCGGGAGACGCTGCTCTATACCGAGATGGTAACCACCGGGGCGATTATTCATGGCAAAGGCGATTACCTGGCCTACAGCGACGAAGAGCATCCCGTGGCGCTTCAGCTGGGCGGCAGCGATCCGGCGCAGCTGGCCCACTGTGCGAAGCTGGCTGAAGCCCGCGGCTATGATGAGATCAACCTCAACGTTGGCTGTCCGTCCGATCGCGTGCAGAACGGCATGTTCGGGGCCTGCCTGATGGGCAACGCGCAGCTGGTGGCAGACTGCATCAAAGCCATGCGCGACGTGGTCTCTATCCCGGTGACGGTAAAGACCCGCATCGGCATTGACGATCAGGACAGCTACGAATTCCTTTGCAGCTTTATTGATACCGTTTCCGGCAAGGGCGAGTGTGAGACGTTTATTATCCATGCCCGTAAGGCCTGGCTCTCTGGGCTCAGTCCCAAAGAGAACCGCGAGATCCCGCCCCTGGACTACCCACGTGTCTATCAGCTTAAGCGCGACTTCCCGCACCTGACTATGTCCATTAACGGCGGCATCAAATCGCTGGAAGAGGCGAAGGCTCATCTTGAGCATATGGACGGGGTGATGGTAGGGCGTGAGGCGTATCAAAACCCAGGCATCCTGGCTGCGGTTGACCGTGAGATTTTTGGCGTAGCGCGTGACGATGCCGATCCGGTTGCAGTGGTGCGAGCCATGTATCCTTATATCGAGCGTGAGCTGAGCAGCGGTACCTATCTCGGGCATATTACTCGCCATATGCTGGGTCTTTTCCAGGGTGTTCCAGGCGCGCGCCAGTGGCGTCGCTACCTGAGTGAAAACGCTCATAAGGCCGGGGCAGATATTAACGTGCTGGAGCAGGCGCTAAAGCTGGTCGCAGATAAGCGTTAGAAATTCGCTAAAAGTTAGCTAAATTGACCACGCCTCGCAGTGCTCTGCGGGGTATTTTGTTTTATTATCAATGAATTACATTCTGGCACGATTCTTGTAATAACTCAGGTAACTATTGAGGGGGAAGAGCCATGCTGGAACTACTGTTTGTTATTGGATTTTTTATGATGCTGCTGGTTACGGGCGTCTCGCTGCTGGGCATTATCGTTGCTCTGGCAGTGGCCACGGCGCTAATGTTTGTCGGTGGTCTGTTTGCCTTAATGTTTAAACTGCTGCCCTGGCTGCTGCTGGCGGTGGCCATCGTCTGGGTTATTCGAGCGGTGAAAAAGCCAAAACTGCCGCTGTATCAGCGTAATAGCCGCTGGCGTTACTAAGTAATGCGGTCTTGATCACATCCTGGCACTTTTCTCAGGCAGGTTCAGCCAAACCGCATAGGATTTAGGTATTGAATCTGTCACTATTGCGCGGCTTTTGAATTCATCGAGCTGTACCCTACATACAGCCGAACTAAAAAAAGAAAGGGCTTCCCAAGTGGAAGCCCTAATTCTTTTCCCTTGTCATACTTCAAGCAGCCGGTGCGTTGGCTGCGCTTACTCGCCCCAGTCACTTACCTATGTAAGCTCCTGGGGACTCGCGCACTTGCCGCCTTCCTGCTACTCGAATTATTTAGAGGGAATCAGGGGATAAGCAAGCTCGATCCCTGAGTTGACCGGCTCTCCAGCGTTTCGTGCGCGCGCTGCGCCTCCGCCAGCGGGAACTTCTGCTCCTCCGCCACGTCCACCTTAATCACGCCGCTGGCAATCAGCGAAAAGAGCTCGTTGCTCGCCTCTTCCAGCTCCTCCCGGTTAGTGATGTAACCCTGAAGGGAAGGGCGAGTGGCATACAGGGAACCTTTCTGGTTAAGGATGCCGAGATTAACGCCGGTGACCGGGCCAGAGGCATTGCCGAAGCTGACCATCAGGCCGTGACGCTGTAGGCAGTCCAGCGAGGACTCCCAGGTATCTTTTCCTACCGAGTCATAGACAACGTGCACCTTTTTACCGCCGGTGATCTCCTTGACGCGCTCAACGATGCTCTCCTCGCGGTAGTTAATCACCTGCCATGCGCCGGCCTGCAACGCCCGCTGGGCCTTCTGCGCGCTGCCCACGGTGCCGATCAGCTTCCCACCCAGCGCCTTGGACCACTGGCAGGCGATCAGCCCCACACCGCCCGCCGCTGCGTGGAACAGAAACGGCTCGTCGGGCTTGATCTCATAGGTTTTACGCAGCAGATAGAAGACCGTCAGCCCTTTCAGGAACGAGGCCGCCGCCTGCTCAAAGGAGATCGCATTGGGCAGTATAGCGACCTTATCCGCAGGCACGTTGTGCACCGAGCTGTAGGCACCCAGGGCCGACTGGGCATAGACCACCCGATCGCCCGCTTTAATGTGGCTAACGTTTTTACCTACTTTGCTGACTACCCCTGCTGCCTCTGTACCGAGCCCGCTTGGCAACGCCGGTGGCGGATAGAGGCCGCTGCGGATATAGGTGTCGATATAGTTGATACCGATAGCCTTGTTCTCGACCTGCACCTCGTTCTCTGCCGGATCGGTGGGGGTAAACTCCACCGCTTTTAATACCTCAGGGCCACCATGCTTGTGAAATTCAATTCTTGTTGCCATGCTTCCTCCTGAACTCTGTGGTAATCTTGCGAGCCAATTATCATCTCGGTACTCCATTCACTATGGCAGGAAATAAACCCTTCAACAAACAGACTGAACCCCGCGATATGCAAGTCGAGGGGATGAAAGTGCCGCCACACTCAATCGAAGCGGAGCAGTCGGTGTTGGGCGGTTTAATGCTGGATAACGAACGCTGGGACGATGTTGCCGAGCGCGTTGTTGCGGAAGATTTTTATACCCGTCCACATCGGCATATCTTCACTGAGATGCACCGCCTGCAGGAGATGAGCAAGCCCATCGACCTGATCACTCTGGCGGAGTCGCTGGAGCAGCAGGGTCAGTTGGACAGCGTAGGCGGGTTTGCCTACCTTGCAGAGCTATCGAAAAATACGCCAAGCGCGGCGAACATTAGCGCCTATGCTGACATCGTTCGCGAACGTGCGGTTGTGCGTGAGATGATCTCGGTGGCTAACGAAATCGCTACCGCGGGCTTTGACCCTCAGGGGCGAACCAGTGAAGATCTACTCGACCTCGCCGAATCCCGCGTTTTCCAGATTGCCGAAAATCGGGCGAATAAAGACGAAGGGCCGAAAAGCATCGATCAGATCCTTGAGGCCACCGTTGCGCGTATCGAGCAGCTGTTTCAGCAGCCTCACGATGGTGTTACCGGCGTTGATACCGGCTACCAGGATCTCAATAAAAAAACGGCCGGCCTGCAACGTTCGGATCTGATCATCGTGGCGGCGCGTCCGTCGATGGGTAAAACCACCTTCGCCATGAACCTGTGCGAAAACGCCGCGATGCTCCAGGATAAGCCAGTACTGATCTTCAGCCTGGAGATGCCCGCCGAGCAGATCATGATGCGTATGCTGGCGTCGCTCTCCCGCGTCGATCAGACCCGCATCCGTACCGGCCAGCTCGACGACGAGGACTGGGCGCGGATCTCCGGCACCATGGGCATCCTGCTAGAGAAGCGTAATATGTATATCGACGACTCCTCTGGCCTGACGCCGACCGAGGTGCGCTCCCGCGCCCGACGTATTTTCCGCGAGCATGACGGCCTGAGCATGATCATGATCGACTACCTGCAGCTGATGCGCGTTCCGTCGCTCTCCGACAACCGTACGCTGGAGATCGCGGAGATCTCCCGCTCGCTGAAGGCGCTGGCGAAAGAGTTACAGGTGCCGGTCGTCGCCCTGTCGCAGCTTAACCGCTCCCTGGAACAGCGTGCCGATAAGCGCCCGGTCAACTCCGACCTGCGTGAGTCCGGCTCTATCGAGCAGGATGCCGACCTGATCATGTTTATCTATCGTGATGAGGTGTACCACGAGAACAGCGATCTGAAAGGCATCGCGGAAATTATTATTGGTAAGCAGCGTAACGGCCCGATCGGTACGGTACGTCTGACCTTTAACGGGCAGTGGTCGCGTTTCGATAACTATGCGGGACCACAGTACGATGACGAATAAATCCTCTTCATCCTTCACGCCGCAGGTGTGTTGACTGCGTCCGCTCACCCCAGTCACTTACTTCAGTAAGCTCCTGGGGCTTCCCGGACTTGTCGCCTTCCTGCAACGCGAATGATTTTGAGGATCCGCTTTTAGAAGGATTAACATGCAAGCGGCAACCGTAGTAGTTAACCGCCGCGCTCTGCGACACAATCTGCAACGCCTGCGCGAACTGGCTCCTGCCAGCAAACTGGTTGCAGTGGTGAAAGCGAACGCTTACGGACACGGTCTCCTGGAGACCGCGCGAACGCTCCCCGACGCCGACGCCTTTGGCGTTGCCCGTCTCGAAGAGGCTCTAACGCTGCGTGCGGGCGGCATTACCCAGCCCATTCTGCTGCTGGAGGGCTTTTTTTCCGCTGACGATCTCCCCACGCTCTCTGCGCAAAATTTGCACACCGCCGTGCACAATACCGAGCAGCTGGAGGCGCTGGAGAGGGCGGCGCTGCCTGAACCCATCACCGTCTGGATGAAGCTGGATACCGGCATGCATCGGCTGGGCGTGCGCCCCGAAGAGGCCAGCGCGTTCTATCAGCGTCTCTGCGCCTGTAAAAATGTGCGCCAGCCGGTGAATATCGTCAGCCACTTTGCCCGGGCCGATGAGCCAGAGTGTGGCGCAACCGAGCAGCAGCTGGATATCTTTACCACCTTCACCGAAGGCAAGCCGGGCCTGCGCTCTATTGCGGCCTCCGGCGGCATTCTGCTCTGGCCGCAGGCCCACTTTGACTGGGTGCGTCCCGGCATCATTCTCTATGGCGTCTCGCCGCTGGATCAAAAGCCCTGGGGCGCTGACTTTGGCTTCCAGCCGGTGATGTCCCTGACCTCAAAGCTGATCGCCGTGCGTCCGCACCGTGCGGGCGAGCCGGTAGGCTACGGCGGGACCTGGACCAGCGAGCGCGATACGCGTCTTGGCGTAGTGGCGATGGGCTACGGCGATGGCTATCCCCGCGCCGCGCCATCCGGTACGCCGGTACTGGTCAATGGCCGCGAAGTGCCTATCGTCGGGCGCGTGGCGATGGATATGATCTGCGTTGACCTTGGACCAGAGGCACAGGAGCGCGCGGGCGATCCGGTAGTAATGTGGGGGGACGGGCTCCCGGTAGAGCGCATCGCTGAGCTTACAAAAGTAAGTGCTTACGAACTTATTACGCGACTGACGTCACGGGTCGCGATGCGATACGTCGATTAAGCGACGTTTTACCTACCAGAGCGGTAGCATCGTGCCAGGTGTTATCGCTCAAATTAATAATCCAAACAAATAATTTATATTAAAAACATTCCCCTTAAAAATATATTTATTCATAATAGCCTATGATAAATGCCATTTTTATATTTTATAGATTAAAGAGATACTTATACTTTGCTAGCGAGAAAGTATGAGGAAACAGTATGAATATACTGATAATTGATGAACTGCCTGTGTATGTTCAAGGGCTGTGTGCTGAACTGAAGCGAATTATGCCAGACTGTCAGATGCAGAGTGCTAAAAACATGGATGAGGTTTGGTTATTTTTAGAGAGATTAAAAGTCACTGTAATTTTACTTGATGGTGATATTGAAAGCTTATGCTGTATGGGCCTACTGGAGCAACTTTCGCTCAGTTATCCAGAGTTACCGGTAGTATTAATGCTCAGGAAGATAACCAGTTCACCCTTCCAGCATCTGGTAAAAGGCGTCGTGGCCAGAGGTGCTTCAGCAGAAAAAATAAGTCAGGTACTCGCCATGGTTGAAAGTGGTATGGTCTGCCTACCTGATATTTTAATTCCGGCTACTCATAGCGATAATAAAACCCATCTTTTGACGCAGAGGCAGTTAGAGATTTTAAGGCTGCTTGCCGCAGGTGACTCAAACAAGCAAATCAGCCGTCTGTTAAATATTAGCCTTGGTACAGTTAAAGCGCATATTGAGTCTATTTTTAATCGGCTGAATGTTCACAACCGAACCCAGGCCGCAATGGTATATCATAGTAATCACTCATAGTCACTCTGTTAAATGGCCCAGGACAAGAAGATGATTCTTTATTTATGACATTTTAGTATCCTGCCCTGGCCATTTAAACTAACAAGGAGATTTAATATGAGAGCCGAAGTAGCAACCGAAAGTGTATTTTTGAACATCACGAGCATTACCGATCAATATATTGAAGGTATAATGGTGAGTGATGCCGGGTTGAGTGCGGTTTGTGCTGGAGCAGCACGAAACGATCGAGTAAATATCATCGAGCCTGGACAGGCGAACAGCTATCTTGTCATGCTCCCTGCGAAATTTATAGGGGCAGAGAGAAGCGTTCGGCTACGTAGGTGCTAAAATAGGTTAAAAAAAATGGCGATAGAATTATCGCCATTCTTTATTGGTGATTTATGAAATACGGATGATTACCCCGGACCAGGTATAATTTTTTCCATCGAGAGAAAACAGATTGTTCTCTGTCATTACGGGTTTACCGCTTTGCCCTGTAGCAGGCTCATACATATATAAGCCAGAAGTATCCCTACCCATTGCCACCCAGTGCTTTCCTTCATTAACTACCAACAGATAGTAGCCCTTCTTATCGATATGATCTTTCAGTGGCTCACTTTTTTTAATCTTAATTTCAGCATAGTCAGTGATATTAAGCATTTCAAAATGACAAAGCCCGGCGTTGCTTTTAAGGAATGCTGAGCTGATAGTTACCTTGATCTCCTTATCGGACCACAGCATTTTTGCCTCAGTGACCAAGCTGGAGGGGAGGGTCATTGCGCCTTGTGAGCTATCCTTGTAGAAGGATGAAAAGTGGTTTTTGATAGTGTCACTATGCTGCTTAGCAATCAACGTGTCATATACTGCTTTACCATCCGGTACATCCTCGGCGTCTTTAGTTTTATCGTTAATAATTGCTGCCAGCGCATAGCCGCCGCAGTAGTTGCTTTCAGTCGTCTGTTTTAAAGTATATTTCTCAAACATAATGTGTTTCTCGCTTATTAAGTGTTAATTAAAGGTGCGCTATTGCGCGGTGGTTATAGATATGTAGTGCAGTAATCAGTTATTCGCAGGGTGATAATCGAACTAGATGTCTGTAGTTATCGGGGCTAATATATTTTTCCTGATTGCTGTTGTTGGTATAAAGCATCCGCTTTTCACCTCGATAACCACTGACGACGTCAATATCTGCGCTGCGCCAGGTATCTCCTTCTGTTGGCTTTCGTCCGGTATACACCTCGCCACCAATATATTTCCCATTTGGTTTATTAAGGCCCCACAGGCTATCGCTATCGTTACCACTCCAGCCTTGATCCTTTGCTTGCTGGCGAGTAATGTATTTCATCGGTAGCGTGCCCTTTTCATTTAAATAACGCAACGTGGCAGCCAACGCAGGCACGCTTTGAATCGTGGGTTCACCCTTTTCCTTTAAAAAATTATTAATGTCTCCAATGGATTGTTCACAGGTAGGTTTTGCCACTGCCTGCGCGGAGGCGCCAGCAAGCATCGCGCACAGCAGTGCACCCGGTAGAATATTAAAATAGCGGTTGTTCACAAATTTCTCCTTTATTTAATTTGCCGTTGTTAATGAAAATTAGCCTTTGTCGGATAAGAAAAGCTTCCGCTCCGCTTCCCGACGGCGGGTCAGGCCAGGCAGCACCTGTTTTCCTGCTTTGTTCCAGACCAAAAACTGTTGCGCAGCCCCTTTTATATCACCCTGATTGATTCGTCTAAGCAGCGTTGATTTTTGTAAATTACCCACGCCAATATTAAACGCCAGGGAAATTAATGCATCAAACTGGTTTTGTGTAACCTCTTTTTTCAGATATTTATGGACGCCTGCTTCAGTTCTTCTGAGGTCTTTTCTTAATAGCGCTTTAGCTTCGCCAGTAGTGATGGTGATAAGCTTCTTTTCTTCTGCCGGAAGGATCAAATGACCATAACCGATAGTCCATTTTTCTACTGAATCACGATAGCGTTTTAGTTTTAGACCCTCAAACGTGGTTATCAACTGTAGGCCTCGTTCACCGGTACGATCAGGTAGTTTGCTCATCAGATAATGCACTCCCTATTTTTTGTGGAACGATCCGGTTGGTATATTCATCAATCAGGCGCATCACGCTCTCTGGTGGTTCCAGAACGGTAAACTGCATTTCAATATCAACATGGCGACTATCACGCCCCGCTTTTTCATCGGTGGCAGGGGAGAGCGTAACGTGAAAGCGCGTTGCTTGATTATCTTCAGCCGCCGCCTGTTGAGCCGCCTGCTCAATACCTTCTGAACGTACGGTCAGATGCACGTTCATCTTCTCGAGCATCAGTCCTCGCGGCGTTGCCAGCGCCACCAGTGGAAGCTGGAATTGATGATTTTCGTCAAGCTGAAGCGCTACCGTTCTGGGCATCAAACTGCCATCAGGCATCGGTTCAAAAAAGGGATCGAGGGCCTGCATATATTGATGAGCAATCATTCTGTTCGCTGCCGTCGCGGCGTATTGCATTCCCCGCGTAATATCCTCCAGCGTGACGGGGGTATTAGGCGTTATCGGCGGCGGGCCGGGGGGCTGTTCAGATGCGCTTGTTGACCCACTGGAGGAGGTATTCTCTTTTTCCTCACTCTGTTTGTCTGCGTCCTCACCCCATAGCCAATCTTTTATCGACATATCACACTCCTGAACAGAGGCCACGTCGTGTGGCCTCGGACATTAAAAGAGATTAAGCGGCCTCTTTCTCAAGACGCTTTGCCTCATCTTGTTGCATGACCGGCTTCGTTGCCGCCTCGGTGAGGAAATCGATAACCCGCATCAGGGCTTCCGGTGGCTGCTGACGTTTTATCTCGGTATGAATGGAGTATTTTGCTCGTGTATCTGACTGACGAGTCTGCTCTGCTTTGTGGGAAACCTTGCCAGTAATCCGCGCCTTAAAGGGACCCCAACCTACTGAGGCTTCAAGAGAGGCTTCTGCTTCGGTATTGCTTTTGCTCGATTCGCTCTGACTGACCTCGAGTTCAAAATCAATCGTTCCTTCCTCAATGCAAATGATCGGGTGGGAGACGGCCGCCAGCAGAGGGATGCTCATACTCTTCTTCACGACGCCCTGGCTTACGCCTTGCTCGTTAACAATGGTTTCGTCGTAATCGAATTCGATTGCCACCGCTTTACCATCTTTAATACAGACTGAAAGCAGGAAATCTGTGTAAGCTTTGCTAGCCTGAACCTGGGCTTTAATCATCGCCTGCAGCGGGCCGCCAATCATATGTTCGAGCGGCAGGGCATTGATGACTGAACCAATGAATTGTGAATCCATGATATTTACTCCTGTTAATTTTAAGGTTATGCAAATTTGCAGGAGTAAAACTACGCCAATTTTATAGAATGAAATATTTGCCAGATGGACAGGCTGTGACGGGCTAAATAGCCGAGGCGCGGGTGTAAAATAAACCTCTCGATCTTCTATCGGGTTAAGGTTTATTGTGTCTCTTTAGTTTTGTAAATCTGGAGAACCACCGCGTGTTTCAAAAAGTTGACGCCTACGCTGGCGACCCCATTCTGACGCTGATGGAGCGTTTCAAAGAAGATCCCCGTAGCGATAAGGTAAACCTCAGCATCGGCCTCTATTACAACGAAGAGGGTCTGATCCCTCAGCTTCAGGCCGTTGCCGAAGCGGAAGCACGCCTGAACGCCCAGCCGCATGGTGCATCGCTCTATCTGCCGATGGAAGGCCTGCCGGGCTATCGTCACACCATTGCGCCGCTGTTGTTTGGTGCTGAACATCCGGTGCTGAAGGCGAACCGCGTGGCAACTATTCAGACTCTCGGCGGCTCCGGCGCGCTGAAGGTGGGGGCCGACTTCCTGAAGCGCTACTTCCCTGAGTCTGGCGTCTGGGTTAGCGATCCGACCTGGGAAAACCACATCGCTATCTTTGAAGGGGCTGGGTTCGAAGTAAGTACTTACCCGTGGTTTGATAGCGAAACCAACGGCGTGCGCGTTGACGCGCTGCTGGAAAAATTGCAAAGCCTACCGGCCCGCAGCATCGTTCTGCTGCATCCGTGCTGCCATAACCCAACCGGGGCTGACCTGACCAATCCTCAGTGGGACGCGGTGATTGAGGTGCTGAAAGCGCGCGAGCTGATCCCGTTCCTCGACATCGCCTATCAGGGCTTCGGTGCCGGGATGGAAGAGGACGCCTACGCGATTCGCGCCATCGCCGATGCCGGGCTGCCCGCGCTGGTGAGCAACTCCTTCTCGAAGATCTTCTCTCTCTACGGCGAGCGCGTCGGCGGTCTGTCTATCATCTGTGACGATGCCGACACCGCCGGGCGCGTGCTGGGACAGCTGAAAGCGACCGTACGCCGCAACTACTCCAGTCCGCCAAACTTTGGCGCGCAGCTGGTGGCGACCGTACTGGGTGATGCAACCCTGAAAGCCCAGTGGCTGGCGGAAGTTGAAGCGATGCGCCTGCGTATCTCTGCCATGCGCCATGAGCTGGTGAACGTATTGCGCGAGGCGGTGCCGGGTCATAACTTTGACTATCTGTTGCAGCAGCGCGGCATGTTCAGCTATACCGGCCTGAGCGCAGCGCAGGTTACTCGCCTGCGTGAAGAGTTTGGTGTCTACCTGATTGCCAGCGGACGCATGTGCCTGGCTGGCCTGAATAGCAGTAATGTGCACCGCGTCGCACAGGCCTTTGCCGCTGTGATGGCATAATCAGTGCCTTCCCCGGCATAATGCCGGGGTAAATTCTGCCAGGCTTTCAGGTTTAAGGATGAATATGCGTAAAATACCCCTCGCCCTCAGTGCATTCTGTCTATTTCTTGCCGTGGGTGCTGCCAATGCTCACGCTTCCGTTCCCTCGCCGCTCTATCCGGGAACCAACGTCGCGAAACTCGCTGAGCAAGCGCCCATTCACTGGGTTTCCGTCGCACAAATCGAGAATAGCCTTCAGGGCCGCCCGCCGATGGCCGTTGGGTTTGATATCGATGATACCGTGCTCTTCTCCAGCCCGGGCTTCTGGCGTGGAAAGGAACTCTATTCTCCGCAGAGCGAGGAGTATCTGCACAATCCCGCGTTCTGGGAGAAAATGAACAACGGCTGGGATGAGTTCAGCATCCCCAAAGAGGTGGCGCGGACGCTGATCGCCATGCACGTCAAACGTGGCGATGCGATCTACTTCGTGACCGGGCGTAGCCAGACCAAAACCGAGACCGTGTCAAAAACGCTGCAGGATGATTTTCAAATCCCCGCCGAGAATATGAATCCGGTGATCTTTGCCGGTGACCAGCCGGGCCAGAACACCAAAACCCAATGGCTACAGGATAAGCGCATCAAGATGTTCTACGGCGACTCGGATAACGACATTCGCGCCGCTCGGGAAGTGGGTGCGCGAGGCATTCGCGTGCTGCGCGCCTCTAACTCCACCTACCGGCCACTGCCGCAGGCGGGAATGTATAACGAAGAGGTCATCGCCAATTCCGAGTATTGATCGGTAAAAGGCAATCGCCAGGTTGCCTTATTTTGTTCCTTTTCTGGCTGTTCTGCCCTACGTGTTACACACTTAGCATCAGGTGAAATAACTCTGGAGCACTCTATGTGGTATCAACAAACTCTCAGGCTTGGCGCAAAGCCACGCGGTTTCCATCTGGTGACGGACGAGGTGCTGGAACAAATTCCTTCCCTTAACCGCATCAAAACGGGTTTGTTGCACCTGCTGCTACAGCACACCTCCGCCTCCCTCACGCTGAATGAAAATTGCGATCCCACCGTGCGTCACGATATGGAGCAGCACTTTCTGCAGGCCGTGCCGGATAGCGCCCGCTACGAGCACGACGCGGAGGGGCCGGACGATATGCCTTCCCATATTAAATCCTCGACGCTTGGCGTATCGCTGCTGCTACCGGTGCAGAACGGTCGCGTACAGCTGGGGACATGGCAGGGTATCTGGTTAGGAGAGCACCGCATTCACGGCGGGTCACGCAAAATCATCGCAACACTACAAGGGGAAGAGAAATGATCAATTCGGAACTGCTGCCCTACTGCATGGGTAAACCAGGCGCGGAGCAGAGCGTACACAGCGACTGGAAGGCTACGCAGATCAAAGTGGCAGACGTGCTGTTTGCGATGGTGCATGACGTTGATAACCGCCCGGCGGTGTCGCTGAAAACCAGTCCGGAACTGGCTGAGCTGCTGCGCAGTGAAAATGCAGACGTGCGGCCAAGCGCGCGTCTGAATAAGGCGCACTGGAGCACGGTGTTTCTCGATGGATCGCTGCCGAAGTCGCAGATTTACTACCTGGTAGATGCGTCCTACAAGCTGGCGGTTGAAGCGCTGCCTGACACGGTCAGGCAGCAGCTTTCCGTCTAGCTATTTCAACATCGGTTTAAGGAAGCGGGCAGTGTGCGAGGCTTCGCACTCTGCGACCGTTTCTGGCGTGCCGGAGACGAGGATCTCGCCGCCGCCGCTGCCCCCTTCCGGGCCGAGATCGACAATCCAGTCCGCCGTCTTGATCACGTCGAGGTTGTGCTCAATGACGACGATGGTGTTGCCCTGATCGCGCAGCTGGTGGAGCACTTCCAGCAGCTGCTGGATGTCAGCGAAGTGCAGACCGGTGGTCGGCTCGTCCAGAATATAGAGCGTCTGGCCGGTACCGCGTTTCGATAGCTCACGGGCCAGCTTCACGCGCTGCGCCTCACCGCCCGAGAGCGTGGTGGCGGACTGGCCGAGACGGATGTAGGAGAGGCCCACATCCATCAGGGTTTGCAGCTTCCGCGCCAGTGCCGGAACGGCATCAAAGAATTCACGCGCCTCTTCGATGGTCATATCCAGTACTTCGTGGATGCTCTTGCCCTTGTATTTGATCTCCAGCGTTTCGCGGTTATAGCGTTTGCCTTTGCACTGATCACACGGCACGTAAATATCCGGCAGGAAGTGCATCTCGACCTTGATCACGCCGTCGCCCTGACAGGCCTCGCAGCGGCCGCCGCGCACGTTAAAGCTGAAACGCCCTGGGGTATAGCCACGCGAGCGCGATTCCGGCACGCCGGCAAACAGCTCACGCACGGGCGTAAAGACGCCGGTATAGGTCGCCGGATTTGAACGCGGAGTACGGCCAATCGGGCTCTGGTCGATATCAATTACCTTGTCGAAGTGCTCCAGCCCCTGAACCTCACGGTACGGCGCTGGCTCGGCAATGGTTGCGCCGTTAAGCTGGCGCTGGGCAATCGGGAACAGGGTGTCGTTGATCAGAGTCGATTTACCCGAGCCGGAGACGCCGGTGATGCAGGTAAACAGGCCTACCGGCAGGGTCAGCGTCACGTCCTTCAGGTTGTTACCGCGTGCGCCGGAGAGCTTCAGCACCTTCGACGGATCGGCAGGCACGCGATCTTTCGGCACGGCGATCTGCCGCTTGCCGCTCATGAACTGGCCGGTCAGCGACTCCGGCACTGCCATAATGGCATCCAGCGGGCCTTCCGCCACCACCTGACCGCCGTGGACGCCTGCGCCTGGACCGATATCAATCACGTGGTCGGCGGCGCGGATGGCGTCCTCGTCATGCTCAACGACAATTACCGTATTGCCAAGGTCGCGCAGGTGGATCAGCGTGCCCAGCAGGCGTTCATTGTCGCGCTGGTGCAGGCCGATAGACGGCTCATCCAGCACGTACATTACCCCAACCAGCCCAGCGCCGATCTGGCTTGCCAGACGGATACGCTGCGCTTCGCCCCCGGAGAGGGTCTCCGCCGAGCGAGAGAGAGTCAGGTAGTTGAGGCCGACGTTCACCAGGAACTTCAGACGGTCGCCAATCTCCTTCAGCACCTTCTCGGCGATCTTCGCCCGCTGGCCTGCCAGCTTGAGGTTGTTGAAGAAGTCCATCGCGTGGCCGATGCTCATGTCAGAGATCGCCGGCAGCGGCGTGTCCTCAACAAAGACGTGGCGTGCTTCACGACGCAGGCGCGTACCGTCGCAGGAGGCGCACGGACGGTTACTGATAAACTTCGCCAGCTCTTCACGTACCGCGCTGGACTCGGTCTCTTTGTAACGGCGTTCCATGTTGTGCAGAACGCCTTCAAACGGATGACGGCGCACGGAGGTGTCGCCGCGATCGTTCATGTACTTGAATTCAATGCTCTCTTTACCGGAGCCGAACAGCACCACTTTTTGCACCGACGCGCTCAGGCTCTCCCAGGCATCGTCAACGTCAAACTTGTAGTGATCCGCCAGCGAGCGCAGCATCTGGAAATAGTAGAAGTTACGGCGATCCCAGCCGCGGATCGCGCCGCCGGACAGCGACAGCTCCGGGTTCTGGATCACGCGGTCGGGATCGAAATACTGCTGCACGCCCAACCCATCGCAGGTCGGACAGGCACCGGCCGGGTTGTTAAAGGAGAACATGCGCGGTTCCAGCTCGTTCATACTGTAGCCGCAGAT
>NZ_BBMZ01000005.1 GCF_000759795.1 Pseudescherichia vulneris NBRC 102420 | reverse complement strand
CCCACTCAATCGTAGCCGGTGGTTTACCGCTGATATCATAGACCACGCGCGAAATGCCATTAACCTCATTAATTATGCGGTTAGAGACGCGACCTAAGAAATCATACGGCAGGTGTGCCCAGTGTGCGGTCATAAAGTCGATGGTCTCAACCGCGCGCAGGGAGACAACCCAGTCGTACTTACGGCCGTCGCCCATTACGCCTACAGAGCGTACCGGCAGGAACACGGTGAAGGCCTGGCTCACTTTGTTATACAGGTCAGCTTTGCGCAGCTCTTCAATGAAGATAGCGTCAGCGCGACGCAGCAGGTCGCAGTACTCTTTCTTCACTTCGCCCAGCACGCGGACGCCCAGACCCGGACCCGGGAACGGGTGACGGTAGAGCATGTCGTACGGCAGGCCCAGCTCAAGACCAATCTTGCGCACTTCGTCTTTGAACAGCTCACGCAGCGGTTCAACCAGACCCATCTTCATCTCTTTCGGCAGGCCGCCCACGTTGTGGTGAGATTTAATGACGTGTGCTTTACCGGTCGCCGATGCAGCGGACTCGATGACGTCAGGGTAGATGGTACCCTGTGCCAGCCACTTAACGTCTTCCAGCTTCAGCGCCTCTTCGTCAAACACTTCAACGAAGACGCGGCCGATGATTTTACGTTTCGCTTCCGGATCGTTCTCACCCGCCAGCGCGTCAAGGAAACGCTGCTCGCCTTCAACGTGCACAATGTTCAGGCCAAAGTGATCGCCAAACATATCCATCACCTGCTCGGCTTCGTTCAGGCGCAGCAGGCCGTTGTCAACGAACACACAGGTCAGGCGATCGCCAATGGCGCGGTGCAGCAGCATTGCGGTGACGGAGGAGTCCACGCCGCCGGAGAGGCCAAGGATCACCTTGTCATTGCCAACCTGCTGGCGGATACGCTCGATAGCGTCATCGATAATTTTAGCCGGGGTCCACAGCGCTTCACATTCGCAGATGTCGCGCACGAAACGCTCCAGCATACGCAGGCCCTGACGGGTGTGGGTCACTTCCGGGTGGAACTGCACGCCGTAGAAGCGCTTCTCTTCGTTAGCCATAATGGCGAACGGACAGGTCTCGGTGCTGGCAACGGTCACGAAGCCTTCCGGGATAGCGGTAACTTTGTCGCCGTGGCTCATCCACACGTCCAGCAGCGGATTGCCCTCTGCGCTCAGGGAGTCCTCAATACCGCGCACCAGCGCGCTCTGAGTCATCACTTCAACCTGGGCGTAGCCAAACTCACGCTCGTTGGAGCCTTCAACGTGGCCGCCAAGCTGCATCGCCATCGTCTGCATACCGTAGCAAACGCCGAATACCGGTACGCCTGCCTCAAATACATACTGCGGTGCGCGCGGGCTGTTGTGTTCAGTGGTGCTCTCCGGGCCGCCGGACAGGATGATCCCGTTCGGGTTGAACTCACGGATTTGGGCTTCGGTGACGTCCCAAGCCCACAGCTCACAGTAGACGCCCAGCTCACGCACGCGGCGGGCAACAAGCTGGGTGTACTGCGAACCAAAGTCGAGGATAAGAATACGATGCTTATGAATATTGTCGGTCATTGACGATTGTTCCGAGGCAGAAGCAGATAGAGAAAATAAGTGCCGGGCAGCGTTACGCCCACCCGGCCTATAAATTAAATCAGGAACCCATGCGGTAGTTCGGGGACTCTTTAGTGATGGTCACGTCGTGAACGTGGCTCTCCTGAATGCCCGCCCCGCTGATGCGTACAAATTCAGCCTGCGTACGCAGCGCGTCGATAGTACCACAGCCGGTCAGACCCATACAGGAGCGCAGGCCGCCCATCTGCTGGTGAATGATCTCTTTCAGGTAGCCTTTGTACGCTACGCGGCCTTCGATACCTTCCGGCACCAGCTTGTCAGCGGCGTTATCGGTCTGGAAGTAGCGATCGGAGGAGCCTTTAGACATCGCGCCCAGCGAGCCCATACCGCGGTAGGATTTGTAAGAGCGGCCCTGGAAGAGTTCGATCTCGCCCGGGGACTCTTCGGTACCGGCCAGCATGGAGCCCACCATCACCGCCGCCGCGCCTGCGGCAATCGCTTTAGCGATATCGCCGGAGAAGCGGATGCCGCCGTCGGCGATCACCGGAATACCGGTGCCTTCAAGGGCTTCAACCGCGTCGGAAACGGCGGTGATCTGCGGAACGCCTACGCCGGTTACGATACGGGTAGTACAGATAGAGCCTGGGCCGATCCCCACTTTCACCGCGCTGACGCCAGCGTCGGCCAGGGCACGTGCGCCTGCGCCGGTCGCTACGTTGCCGCCGATGATCTGCAGGTTAGGGTATTTTGCACGGGTCTCACGAATACGCTGCAGCACGCCTTCGGAGTGGCCGTGGGAGGAGTCAATCAGCAGCACGTCAACGCCAGCGGCAACCAGCGCATCAACGCGCTCTTCGTTGCCCGCGCCCGCGCCTACCGCAGCGCCAACGCGCAGACGGCCATGCTCGTCTTTACAGGCGTTCGGCTTACGTTCGGCTTTCTGGAAATCTTTTACGGTGATCATGCCGCGCAGATGGAAGCTATCGTCCACTACCAGCGCTTTCTCAACGCGTTTTTCGTGCATTTTAGCCAGCACGACGTCACGGGTTTCGCCTTCGCGCACGGTAACCAGGCGCTCTTTCGGCGTCATATACACGCTTACCGGCTGGTTCAGGTCAGTCACGAAACGCACGTCACGACCGGTAATAATACCGACCAGCTCATAGTCTTCCGTCACTACCGGGTAACCGGCAAAGCCGTTACGCTCGGTCAGCGCTTTCACTTCATGCAGCGTGGTGGTTGGCAGAACGGTCTGTGGGTCGGATACGATACCGGACTCATGTTTCTTCACGCGGCGTACTTCTTCCGCCTGACGCTCGATGGACATGTTTTTATGGATAAAACCGATGCCCCCTTCCTGCGCCAGGGCGATAGCCAGGCGTGCTTCCGTCACGGTGTCCATTGCCGCAGAGAGCATAGGAATGTTCAGGCGAATGGTTTTGGTAAGCTGGGTGCTGAGGTCGGCAGTATTCGGCAGAACGGTAGAATGAGCGGGAACGAGGAGGACGTCGTCAAACGTCAGGGCTTCTTTAGCGATACGTAGCATGGGCAATATCTCTGACCGGGTGGTTAAATATTGCCGTGGCATTATACAGAGCGTAACCGATTGCATCTACACTTTTTTGCAAAATTAGTTGCGATTGCGGCCCATCGGGTTACTATCGATTAATTAACCTTCTGATTTAAAATTTGATCTGGCTCACATGTCATCGATGCAATCCCCCGCAATTTTTACCGTTAGCCGCCTGAATCAGACGGTGCGCCTGCTGCTGGAAAGAGAAGTTGGCCAGGTCTGGATCAGCGGTGAGATATCAAACTTTACTCAGCCTGCCTCCGGTCACTGGTACTTCACGCTGAAGGATGATACCGCCCAGGTACGCTGTGCGATGTTTCGCAACAGCAACCGTCGGGTCACCTTCCGTCCCCAGCACGGACAGCAGATTCTGGTCCGCGCCAGCATTACGCTCTACGAGCCGCGCGGCGAGTATCAGATCATCGTCGAGAGCATGCAGCCCGCAGGGGAAGGCCTGCTTCAGCAGAAGTACGAGCAGCTCAAGGCGAAGCTGGCGGCAGAGGGGCTGTTCGACCAGCAAAGCAAGCAGCCGCTTCCCTCCCCCGCCCACTGCGTAGGGGTGATCACTTCGAAAACCGGGGCCGCGCTGCACGATATTCTGCACGTGCTTAAGCGCCGCGATCCCTCCCTGCCGGTCGTGATCTACCCGACCGCCGTTCAGGGTGAAGATGCGCCTGGGCAGATCGTTCGCGCCATTGCGCTGGCGAACAGCCGTAAAGAGTGTGACGTGCTGATCGTCGGACGCGGCGGCGGCTCGCTGGAGGATCTCTGGAGCTTCAACGATGAGCGTGTGGCACGGGCGATTTTCGCCAGCCAGATCCCTATCGTCAGCGCCGTCGGGCATGAAACCGATGTGACCATCGCCGACTTTGTGGCCGACCTGCGTGCGCCGACCCCGTCCGCCGCCGCAGAGATGGTCAGCCGCAACCAGCTTGAGCTGCTGCGTCAGCTGCAAAGCGGCCAGCAGCGACTGGAGATGGCGATGGATTACTATCTCGCTAACCGCACCCGTCGTTTTACCCAGCTGGAGCACCGCTTACAGCAACAGCACCCGCAGCTGCGGCTGGCGCGTCAGCAAACCGTGCTTGAGCGGCTGCGCCAGCGGATGACCTACGCGATGGATAATCAGCTTAAGCGTTCAGGTCAGCGCCAGCAGCGGATGACCCAGCGGCTGAATCAGCACTCGCCACAGCCGCGTATTCACCGCGCCCAAAATCGCGTTCAGCAGTTGGAGTACCGTCTGGCCCAGCTGATGAGCGCCAGGCTCAGCGCCACTCGCGAACGCTTTGGCAACGCCATGACCCATCTTGATGCCGTGAGCCCACTGGCTACCCTGGCACGCGGCTACAGCGTAACCACCGCGACGGATGGCAACGTGCTGAAGCAAACCAAACAGGTAAAAGCTGGGGATGTGCTCACCACCCGCCTGGTTGATGGCTGGGTGGAAAGTGAAGTGAAAGGCGTGACCGTCGCTAAAAAAACGCGGGCGCGCAAAAAAACCTGACCTGACGCTAGTTCGCCTGATGATGTCTGTCAGGCGTAACGGTAAGCATTACCCATGACAGGCCGGAAAAAACAGCCAATGCGCCAGCCGCGCCGATCGCACCATAGAGCTGGCCAAAGAGAACCGATCCTACGACCTGCCCGGCAGCCAGCATCAGGAAAGCCATACTGACGCCCGCCGCTGGTGAAGGTTGCGCAATCTCCGCCCCCTGCACCAATAGCACGCCGGACAAAATGACATACCCCGCGCCGCTCATCGCCACCACCGGAAAAAGCCACCCGTTAAAACCGTGGCTCAATGCCAGCGCGGCCAAAGACGCTGCCATAAAGAACTGCGATCCCCAGTAAACGCCCCGCATGCCGATACGTCGCGCCACGGTGCCGGTAAACACGGCGATGACGCCTGCTCCACCGCTCACCAGCCAGAGGATGTTTGTCATCGCGCTATCTACTTTGGTGTGCTGCTGAAGTAACTCAGGCCCAAAGCTCCACCATGCCGCGCTGGCAATACCGCTAACAAACGCAATAACTAACAGCCGAAACATGCCCGGCTTGCGAAAGAGGATGCGCCAGTGCGGCGATCCCTCTGTCGATTTAGACGCACTTTTAGGCAGAGTACGCCACGCAGCGAGCAGGCATACCAACGCCAGTAAAGCGAAAACCATGCAGGAGACACGCCACCCGCCCGGCATGAAAAAAAGAATGGGGACGGACAGAATGATGCCCCCGCTTGTTCCGGCGTTAATGGTTGTATTCACCTGCGTCTGGCGTTCATCAGGAATGGCGTCGTTCACGGCCCCCGCCAGGGCGGGAGAGGCCAGTCCAGAGCTCATACCTGCCACAAACAGGCCGAGCGCCAGATAGAGCGGCGCAGCCGCAAAAGCCAGGATAAGCAACCCGACGGCGGCCACAACGGCAGCCAATATTGCCGTGACGCGTGGGCCGAAGCGGCTGGTAAAAAAGGAGGCGATGAAGACGGATAAGCAGTAGGCTACGTAGCTACAGGCGGCAATTAAGCCAGCGACTTCTGGCGTGAAAGGGATCTCCTGTCGAATATCGGGCAGCATGAGCCCCCATGAAAATCTCGCCATCCCATAGGTTACGGCGATCAAGGCAAAGCCGGTTACTCCCAACGCCACATCTCTTTTCATTACGTTTCTCTTTTTATGAGCAGTTAAAAACGTAAGTGCTAAGAGATGATTGCGCAAATTTTGTGATTAGGCGTCAGACCTGACGAACTCGACGCGCTTTTTCGAGATCAGCCCGTGGCCGTGCTGGCAGAAGTAATCTACCGCGCCGCAGGCCTTGAGCACCTCTAATGGCTGATGGCAATCGGGGCAGCGTGCTTCTAACGCCACATCAAGGTTACAATTTTCGCAATGCGCATGGGTGCCAACAAGCTCCATCGGCTTATCACAGTTAGGACAGGTCAGTTGCATAACGCCTCCTATAATATGTCAATTACCTAATTATAACGCTCTCGTGCTCGTATGGACAATGCAGGTGAGGACATTGGTTTTACCGTTTAAAATTCGCAATGTCATTCATTAGAAAATTAATCAAAACCAACATATTCATCTGCCCTCTGATGGTAAACTTCATCACACAAAATATTACATCCATAAATTATTACAAATACCAATGAATAGCGAATTGCGTTATAAATTCATATATTGAACAAAGCTGATGTAGATTTAGAGGTTATCCGATGAAAGCGTTAGTGCCTTTCATTATCACAGTGTTGCCGACGGTTAGTTATGCTGCGGATTTACCCGGAAGTGAATGCGCTGCCCCAGGCCATTATGCTGAAAGCATGTTACAGGTCAGCGTTAAAAACGATCTTGGGATTAAGCTGGAAAACATACAAAATAGTAAAATCGTCACGGAGATATTAAGCATTGCTCCGGTATCCGACGTGTTTGCCCGACAGATGGCTAAAGCCGATAGCGCATCCGGAAAGGGGTTATCTGAAAATGATTACTTCAAAATTTATCACAGCAATCATGTCCTAAATTTAATAGTACGTTACACCTACACTAATGATGTCGGTAAAAAAGACGTATTTATCTCCTCAGCACTGATGAATGATGAAGAGTGCTCAGTACGCTATAACGGCTACATGACGATATCGCGAGAATTTTAAGTGCCAGGCCGAGAGTCGGCTTAACCTGGCCGCTTAATTACCGGGGCACAACCTCTGCCCCGGTAACGTTGAGGTGTTATCCGGCGTTAACGGCCGGTTTAGCCTGAGCGTTTGCCAGCATGCGGCGAACCGGAACAATAAGGACGATCAGCACGGCGGCGCAGATCAAGAGAGCTACGGAGCAGCGTGCAAAGAGGTCCGGCAGCATATCAAGCTGGTCAGCCTTCACGTGACCGCCAATCAGGCCTGCCGCCAGGTTACCCAGCGCGCTCGCGCAGAACCACAGCCCCATCATCTGACCGCGCATTCTTTCCGGGGCCAACAGCGTCATGGTCGCCAGACCAATTGGGCTCAAGCACAGCTCGCCAAGCGTCAGCATCAGGATGCTGCCGACCAGCCAGAAAGGCGATACCCCTGCCCCGCCGCTGTTCAGCACGTTCTGTGCCGCCAGCATCATCAGGCCAAAGCCTGCCGCCGCAAAGAGAATCCCAATCACGAACTTGGTAATGCTGCTTGGGCGAATGTTCATGCTCGCCAACTTCGGCCACGCCCAGCTAAATACCGGGGCCAGCAGAATGATAAACAGGGCATTAATTGACTGGAACCACACGGCAGGGATTTCAAAACCCCCGATCATACGGTTCGTGTAGTCATTGGCGAACAGGTTAAACGAGGTTGGCTTTTGCTCAAACGCAGACCAGAAGAACGCTGCGGAGACCAGCAGGATAAAGCAGACCAGCAGTCGGGCGCGCTCTTTACGGTTCAGGCCAGCAAAGATAAACAGGTAGATGAAGTAGAGCGCCACCGACGCCGCAATCACGTACACCAGCACGCTGGCGACCGCGACCGGGTTGATGACAATCACACCCTGCGCGATCAGCGTTACGATAACCGCTACGCCGACTGCCAGCGCCAGCAGCCACATGCCCACGCCGTTTCGCTTCACTACCGGGCTGTTCCAGGTGGAGTCCAGGCCCACTTCGCTGTCGTAGCGTTTCATGGCCGGAACGGCAAACACGCGGAAGATAATCAGCGCCACCAGCATCCCGATGCCGCCGATACCAAAGCCCCAGTGCCAGCCGTGGCTCTTAATCAGCCAGCCGGAGATCAGCGGCGCAATGAAGGAGCCCATGTTGATGCCCATGTAGAACAGCGAGAAACCGCCGTCGCGACGCGCATCGCCTTTTTTGTACAGCGTGCCGACCATGACCGAGATACAGGTTTTGAACAAACCAGAGCCGAGCACGATGAACATCAGGCCGATAAAGAACAGGTTGTCGCCCATAAAGGCAGAGAGTGCAATCGACAGGTGGCCGAGGGCAATCAGGATCGAGCCGTACCAGACCGCGCGCTGTTGGCCGAGCCAGTTATCCGCCAGCCAGCCACCCGGCAGTGCGGCAAGATACATGGTACCGGCAAAGATGCCGACAATGGCAGAGGCGTTCTCCCGCGCCAGCCCCATCCCGCCGTCATACACGGTGGCCGCCATAAACAGGATCAGCAGCGGCCGGATGCCGTAGAACGAGAAACGCTCCCACATCTCGGTGAAGAACAGCGAGCCGAGCGGATAAGGATGGCCGAAGAACGTTCGGCTCTCTTGGTGATTAACAGAGGATTGCATATTTCTCCCGAAAGGTATGTCGTTGTGCAGGTAAACGCCGCGATATACGCCGATCAGTTACGTATCTGACCGATTTTTTTATATGCGGCGAAGAGTTATATAACCATTTGATAATCTGGCGCTAGTTTTGTCTAGTCCCAACCCCGGGACTTTAAGATGAAAACTCGACGTTTGTCTACTTTCTTAGATTTTAAGTTGGCTAAGAACGAATAGTGTTTGACACAGCGCAGGAAAACTTACGCTCCCAACAGACGAAAAAACCCGCGACAGGCGCGGGTTTTATCGAAATCAGCAGGGGTTACTTGCCTTTCTTAATGTGCTTGATCAGACGCTTACGCTTACGCATCTGGTTCGGGGTCAGGGTGTTGCGCTTGTTAGCGAACGGGTTATCACCCTCTTTGAACTGGATACGGATCGGCGTACCCATAACGTCCAGCGATTTGCGGAAGTAGTTCATCAGGTAGCGCTTGTAGGAGTCCGGCAGGTCTTTCACCTGGTTGCCGTGGATCACCACGATTGGCGGGTTGTACCCCCCGGCGTGAGCGTATTTCAGCTTCACGCGGCGACCGCGCACCAGCGGCGGCTGGTGATCTTCCGCAGCCATAGTCATGATGCGGGTCAGCATCGCGGTGCTCTGGCGGCGAGTCGAGCTGTCATAGGCTTCGCGTACGGATTCAAACAGGTTACCCACGCCGCTGCCGTGCAGAGCAGAGATAAAGTGCACGCGGGCAAAGTCGATAAAGCCCAGACGGAAATCGAGGGTCTCTTTAACCTGCTCCCTCACTTCATTGCTCAGGCCGTCCCACTTGTTGACGACGATCACCAGCGAACGACCGCTGTTGAGGATAAAGCCCAGCAGGGAGAGATCCTGATCGGAGATGCCTTCCCGGGCATCGATCACCAGCATGACCACGTTGGCGTCTTCAATCGCCTGCAGGGTTTTGATTACCGAGAACTTCTCTACGGTATCGGTGATCTTGCCGCGCTTACGCACGCCTGCGGTATCGATCAGCACATATTCACGCTCGTCGCGCTGCATCGGGATGTAGATGCTGTCGCGAGTGGTGCCCGGCATGTCGTATACCACCACGCGATCCTCGCCGAGAATGCGGTTGGTCAGGGTTGATTTACCGACGTTAGGACGGCCAACGATAGCCAGCTTGATCGGCAGATCCAGCGGGTTGAAGTCATCTTCCGGCTCTTCAACCTCTTCACCGTTCTGCTCGGCCTCGAACTGCGCCCAGTAGGCCGCGTCTTCGTCCACCTCTTCCTCTTCACGCGGATCGACTTCCTGCATCCACGGCACCAGCACGTGCTCCAGCAGGCTGGTCACGCCACGTCCGTGGGAGGCGGCGATCGGGTGGATTTCGCCCAGGCCGAGGGAGTAGAAATCAAGGACAGCCTGGTCGGGATCGAGGCCGTCGGTTTTGTTAGCAACCAGGAAGGTCGGTTTTTCACGCGAGCGCAGATGCTTGGCAATGGCCTCATCGGCAGGCATCAGGCCTGCACGGGCATCCACCATAAACAGCACCACGTCCGCCTCTTCAATCGCCAGCAGCGACTGCTCGGCCATACGGGTTTCAACGCCGTCTTCCGTACCGTCAATACCGCCGGTATCGATACAGATAAACTCGCGGCCCTCGACCTCAGCCCGACCGTATTTACGGTCGCGCGTCAGCCCCGGGAAGTCCGCTACCAGCGCATCACGAGTACGCGTTAAGCGGTTAAAAAGGGTGGATTTGCCAACGTTCGGGCGTCCGACAAGCGCGACCACAGGAATCATGTTTAAAGCCTCATTCAAAAAATCATTGTCAACGTCGCCGATTCGCGCCGCTGGTAAATCAGTAAAAATTAAAAACAGTAAAACGGCCCCTGAAACAGGAGCCGTTTTTCAATGCTAACGACCGCCGTAATTAACGCGTAATCGCGTAGAGCGTACCGTCTTTCGCCTGGATCAGCAGCTTACCATCAGCGACAACAGGTTCGGTCAGCAGACCGGAGCTGTCAATTTTCTGCTGCGCCACGAAACGTCCGTCTTCCGGGTTGATCCAGTGCATATAGCCTTCGCTGTCACCGACCACGATAGATCCATTATACAACGCCGGCGAGGTTAGGTTACGGTGCAGCAGATCGCTTTGTGTCCAGAGCGTGACGCCGCCGTCAGTCGTCAGGGCCAGCACGCGATCGTTCTGGTCTACCAGGTAAATGCGGTTGCCGTCAACGATGAAATCGTTCACCGAGCCCAGCTCGCGTTTCCACATAATCTGGCCGCTGCGCAGATCCAGCGCGGTCAGGTTACCGTTGTAGGCCAGCGTATAGACCACGCCGTTTACCACAACCGGCGTCGTATCGACGTCGCTCAGACGATCGATCTCCGTTGCGCCGGTGGCCTGGGAGATACGCTGCTGCCAGATCATCTGGCCCTCTTTCAGCATCACCGCGCTGACGCGACCGTTATCGCCGCCGACAATCGCCGCACCAAAGGCCGGAGCCGGGGCGGATTCACCGCGCAGCGACAGGGCTGGCATATCAAGGTTAACGGTCCACTTCACTGCGCCATCGCTCTCGTTCAGCGCCTGCAGCTGGCCGTTGCTGGTATGGATCAGCACCAGGCCATCGCTCACGACCGGACGGGAAAGCACTTCCCCGGCGGCGGTAGTCTGCCAGGCCTGCGAGCCATCGTTGGTGTTCAGGGCATAGACCTGCGCCTTTTCACTGCCGACGTAGACGTGACCGCCTGCTACCGTCAGGCCGCCAGAGAGCAGCGCTGGACGGGTTGAGAACCAGCCGCTCTTCTCGGCCAGGCTAATAGACCACACCTCTTTGCCATCATCGGCATTGAGGGCTTTCACTGTCCCATGACGATCGGCAGCGTACACTACGCTGTCGGCAAACGCCGGGTGCAGGTTGGAATAGAAGTCGCCAATACCGTCGCCGACAGAGGTGCTCCACGCGGTGGACGGGTCAAATTGGTTCTCTACCGTCGGCAGCGGAGACATTTTGACAACGTCCTCTTCGCCGTTAAACAGAGAACAGCCGCTTAGCAAGGTGACCGACAGCAGCCCTGGCAGAAGTAATTTACGCAATTGCATCGGGTCCCTCTCAGATGGACAAATTATTGATTTTCATCTGCAACATTTCACTCAGCGCTGGAGAAGCGTCGCTCTTCGCGCCTGCTTCCCACGCGCTGCGCGCACCTTGCTTATCGCCCTTGCTAAGCAGGGCTTCACCACGCAGATCGGCTACGATGGCCGTCCAGCCTTCACCCTTGATTGACTCCAGGGTTTTCAGCGCCGCGTCAGCCTGCTTCAGCTGTACCTGAACGCGCGCCAGGCGCAGATTGATCACCGCTTTGAGGTTCTCATCACTGGCGGCGGCCAGGCCCTGTTGCAGCTGCGCTGCCGCTTTATCCAGCTGGTTGCTTTCTACAAACTGCTGGGCCAGCTCAAGGGAGGCAAAGGCACCGTAAGTGTTTTTCGTATCAGCCGCAAACCTCTCTGCGGCCGCCAGCGTCTCTGGCTTATCTGCCCGCAGCGCCGAGATGGCATTTTCATAGGCATAGGAGGATTCACGCACGGAATCATCCTGATGGCTTGTCCAGTAGCGCCAGCCTACCAGCGCGCCAACGCCTAAAATAACCCCAACGGCCAGCGCTTTGCCATTCTCGGCAAAGAAGCGTTTAATCGCATCAACCTGGTCGTGTTCGTTCTCGTAGATTTCCACGCAGTCCTTCTCCTAAACGATAATTCCCCGGGGAGATTAACCCAGTAGTGTGCGCACATGCGCGGCAACGCTATCCTGCGCTACGGTAGTCTGCTCACCAGAGCGTAAATCTTTTACCACCACGTTGCCGTCAGCCACTTCTGACTCACCCAGCACCAGCGCGACGCGAGCGCCCCACTTATCGGCACGGGCAAACTGTTTCTTAAAGTTGCCGCCGCCGTGGTTGGTCATCAATTTCACCTCTGGCACCGCATCGCGGACACGCTCAGCCAGCTGCAGTGCAGCGGCCTGGGTATCCGTACCTGATGCGACCAGGTATATATCGACAACCGGATCGGCATTAAATTCCGGATTAACTGCCTGAACTAACAAAACAAGTCGCTCCAGGCCCATCGCAAAACCTACCGCTGGGGTCGCACGCCCGCCGAGCTGTTCTACCAGGCCGTCGTAGCGGCCGCCTGCGCAGACGGTACCCTGCGAGCCGAGGCTGCTGGTGACCCACTCAAAAACGGTGCGGTTGTAGTAGTCGAGGCCGCGTACCAGACGCTGATTAACGGTATAAGCGATGCCAGCCGCGTCCAACAGTTTGCACAAACCGGCAAAGTGTTCGCGCGAGTCGTCGTCCAGATAGTCGCCCAGCGCCGGCGCATCGTTTAACAGCGCCTGCACGTCCGGGTTTTTAGAGTCCAGCACGCGCAGCGGGTTGCTGTACATGCGGCGCTTGCAGTCTTCGTCGAGCTTATCTTTATGCTGCTCAAGGAACGCTACCAGCGCATCGCGGTAGTTAGCACGCGCTTCCAGCGAGCCGATAGAGTTCAGCTCCAGGCTGACGTGATCGGCGATGCCCAGCGCACGCCACCAGCGGGCGGTGAGCAGGATCAGCTCGGCGTCGATGTCCGGGCCCTGCAGGCCAAAGACTTCACAACCCAGCTGATGGAACTGGCGATAGCGCCCTTTCTGCGGACGCTCGTAGCGGAACATCGGCCCGACGTACCACAGACGCTGCTCCTGATTGTACAGGAGACCATGTTCGATGCCGGCGCGTACGCAGCCCGCCGTACCTTCCGGACGCAGCGTCAGGCTATCGCCGTTGCGGTCGTCAAAGGTATACATCTCTTTTTCAACCACGTCGGTAACTTCACCGATGGCGCGTTTGAATAACGGGGTCTGCTCTACAATCGGCAAGCGGATTTCACTGTAACCGTAGCTGCCGAGCACGTTCTTAAGTGTGCCTTCAATGCGCTGCCAGATGGCGGTGTCGCCTGGCAGGTAATCGTTCATGCCGCGAATGGCTTGAATATTCTTTGCCACGTTTATTCTCTTTATAAATATAAAAATGAACCCTCAGGGCAAACCCGAACGTGCGGGCCCTGCGGGTTCAATCATACACGGGAAGCCAGCCGCTTCCCAGCGACGTTATTTTTCCAGCTGCTGAACGTCAATGCGGCGGGCTTCATCAAGCATAGAGGCCTTGGCACGGATACGCGCTTCCAGCTGGGCGATCATATCGCCGTTATCCAGCCGATCCTTACGCACGCCGTCTTCATACAGGCCGCTTTTCTTGTTGCCGCCGGTGACGCCGAGGGTAGAGACCAGCGCTTCGCCCGGGCCGTTCACCACGCAGCCGATGATCGAGACGTCCATCGGGGTGATGATATCTTCCAGGCGCTGCTCAAGGGCGTTAACCGTGCCGATAACGTCAAACTCCTGACGGGAGCAGGTTGGGCAGGCGATAAAGTTAATACCCCGAGCGCGGATGCGCAGGGACTTGAGAATATCGAAGCCCACCTTGATCTCTTCAACCGGATCCGCCGCCAGCGAGATACGCAGCGTGTCGCCGATCCCTTCTGAGAGCAGCAGCCCAAGGCCGATGGCAGATTTCACCGCGCCCGCGCGTGCGCCACCGGCTTCGGTGATCCCGAGATGCAGCGGCTGATCGATCTGCTTCGCCAGCAGGCGGTAGGACTCAACGGCGAGGAAGACGTCGGAGGCTTTAACGCTCACCTTGAACTGATCGAAGTTGAGACGATCCAGATGATCCACATGACGCATGGCGGATTCCAGCAGCGCCTGCGGCGTCGGCTCACCATACTTCTCCTGCAGATCCTTCTCCAGCGATCCGGCGTTAACGCCGATGCGGATCGGAATATTTTTGTCACGCGCGCAGTCCACAACGGTACGAATACGCTCTTCATTGCCGATGTTGCCTGGGTTGATGCGCAGGCAGTCGACGCCATACTCCGCCACCTTCAGCGCAATACGGTAGTCAAAGTGGATATCCGCGACCAGCGGAACGCTGACCTGCTGTTTGATGAGCTTAAAGGCTTCCGCCGCGTCCATGGTCGGCACGGAAACACGGACGATATCCGCGCCCACGCGCTCCAGAGCTTTGATTTGATTAACCGTCGCTTCCACATCCGTGGTACGCGTATTGGTCATTGACTGAACGGCGATAGGGGCACCATCGCCGATAGGTACATTCCCCACGTAGATGCGTTTCGATTTTCTACGCTGAATAGGGGCCTGGTTATGCATGAAAACTCTCCCGCGTTGCCCGTCAGTTACTGAGCTGCTGATTGTTCGGCATTGAGGGTCAGGCGCGCAACCTGGTTACTTCTGATAAAGCGGCTCAGATCGACGGGCTTGCCCTGGAACTGGATCTGCACGGCTGACGGTGCGCCAATTTTTAATTTATAAGGGGTCTGACCAGCCAGGTTCAGGTTAGCACCGCTGCGCTGGATGCCGCTGAACAGCTTCTTGCCGTTAGCATCGGTGACTTCCAGCCAGCAGTCGGCGGTGAAGGTCATGGCCAGCGCGTTGGCATCGGCGGTATTGGTTACAGCCGCCTGATCGGTTGGCAGCGGCGCTGCGCCCGGTGTGCTATTTGCCGCTGCGGTCACCGCAGGTGCAGTGGTGGCCGCAGGGGCAGTCACCGAGTCAACGTTAGCCTGAGACGGAGAGACCACGGCGTTTTGCGCGGTGGTCTGTGCTGGCGCGGTGGTAGTAGCCGTTGGCGGCGTCTGGATCGCCACCTCGGCTGGTGCGGTACCGGTGGTCTGCGCGTCAGCAGGCTCGGTTGGGTCGGTATTCAGGGGGACGCTTTGCGTTTCGTTGTTGGCGTTCAGTTCAGCAGAAGATTGATCGGCCATGGTGCTGATCTCTTCCTGCTGGGCTTTATGGTTCTGCCACCACCATGCGCCAGTCAGGCCAACCACGACAAAGACAATCAGCCAGGTGATACTCGACAGCCAGCCATCGCGCTTCTTGCGGCGTTTACCAAGAGAGAAAGACTGCATCGGGGCGACCTTAGCCGCTCTGACCGGAGCCTGTTTCTCCATCATCGGCAGCAGCTCTTCTTCCGGGATGTGCACGAGGCGTGCATAAGAGCGGATATAGCCCCGCAGGAAGGTGGAAGCCAATTCGGCAGGCGCTTTGTCTTCTTCGATATCGCGAACGGTGGAAACCTTGAGGCACAGGCGTTCAGCGACCGCTTGTTGGCTTAGCCCAAGTTGTTCACGGGCGTTGCGCAGACGAACGCCAGTGGTTTGTGTTGCATTTAGGTCTTGAGTGGCTTCAGTATTCATTCGCTACAGCTGCTGGTACGTGAGATGTAAAATCAGGTGCCGGTAAGTCACAATGCCCACCCGCACCGCGAAACTTCTGGGTCAGTTAACCTTAGACCGACAGTATAAGGCTGTCAGGCCGGGGATAACAGAACAGCTTTTACCTCAAGGGCTAAACTGTTGTTCCATCGTTACATACTGCCTTAAACACGACGGAAACGCACCGTAATTATTTATCGAAACTGTATATTTAGGTTACTTACGCCACGCGATTATGCTGCACGATCCCCGCTCGGGACCGTGCAGAAAGCATAATTAAACGGCCTTAACCGAAATTGTCTCGCCCTGCATACGCTTGCGTAAGGTGCGCTTGGTACGGTCGATCACCTCACCCGCCAGCTGACCGCAGGCAGCGTCGATATCATCACCGCGAGTTTTACGCACGATAGTGGTAAACCCATACTCCATCAACACTTTAGAGAAGCGATCGATACGGCTGTTTGAGCTACGGCCATACGGCGCGCCGGGGAAGGGGTTCCATGGGATCAGGTTGATCTTACATGGGGTATCCTTCAGCACTTCCGCCAGCTGGTGCGCATGCTCGGTTCCGTCGTTAACGTGATCCAGCATAACGTACTCGATGGTGACGCGGCCCTGATTAGCATTGGATTTGCTAATGTAGCGGCGCACGGCGTCGAGGAAGGTTTCGATATTGTACTTTTTGTTAATCGGTACAATTTCGTCACGGATTTCGTCCGTCGGCGCGTGGAGCGAAATGGCCAGCGCCACGTCAATCATATCGCCCAGCTTGTCGAGGGCCGGCACGACGCCAGAGGTCGACAGCGTCACGCGACGCTTGGAGAGGCCAAAGCCGAAATCATCCAGCATGATCTCCATCGCCGGAACGACGTTGTTCAGGTTGAGCAGCGGCTCGCCCATGCCCATCATCACCACGTTGGTGATTGGACGCGTACCGGTGACTTTAGCTGCGCCAACGATTTTCGCCGCGCGCCACACCTGGCCGATGATCTCAGAGACCCGCAGGTTACGGTTAAAGCCCTGCTGGGCGGTAGAGCAGAATTTACACTCCAGGGCGCAGCCGACCTGGGAAGAGACGCACAGCGTGGCGCGATCTTCTTCCGGGATGTAGACCGTCTCAACGCGCTGGTCGCCTACCGCGATCGCCCATTTAATGGTGCCATCAGTAGAGCGCTGCTCTTCCACAACTTCCGGGGCGCGGATCTCCGCGACCTCTTTGAGCTTGTTACGCAGCACCTTGTTGATATCGGTCATATCATCAAAGTTATCGCTGCAGTAGTGGTACATCCACTTCATCACCTGATCGGCGCGGAACGGCTTTTCGCCCAGGTTTTTGAAAAATTCGCGCATCTGCTGACGGTTGAGATCCAGCAGGTTGATTTTGGCGTCTTTGTTGGGAACCGTCGACACGACGATTTCAGGCGTAACAGTTTGTTCTGACATAATAGATTCCGGCCTCGTTGTTACACGTTGTGGCCCCTGGAGGGTTGAAAAAAGAAGCGCCCCGGTAAGCGGCTGCTCGTCCGGGGCGCTGCATTGTACAAATTCTACCGCACCAATGCCACGTCTGTCGGCGGCATTAGCGAAATAATTAACGCGTACGGGCACACACTTCATTTTCGCCGAAGAAGAAGGCGATTTCACGGGTAGCAGACTCAACGGAGTCAGAGCCGTGGGTGCCGTTCTCGGTGAAGCTGTCAGCGTAGTCGGCGCGCAGAGTACCGGCCAGCGCGTTGTCCGGGTTGGTCGCACCCAGCAGGTCACGGTGACGCTGTACGGCGTTTTCGCCTTCCAGCACGGATACCACGATCGGGCCAGAGGTCATGAACTCAACCAGACCATCAAAGAAAGGGCGACCTTCGTGCTCAGCGTAGAAGCCACGAGCCTGCTCAACGGTCAGATGCAGCATTTTGGTACCAACGATTTTGAACCCAGCGGATTCAAAGCGCGAAAAGATGCTGCCAATAACGTTTTTTGCCACCGCGTTCGGCTTGATGATGGAAAAAGTACGTTCAATTGCCATGATAACCTCTGTTATGTGTTTTGTTGTCGTGCATACACGCGTATGACCCGGCGCGAATTATAGAGAGCAACGTCACCCTTGCCTATGGATGAAGATAACATTTTTTTAAAATAAGATGAGTTTTAGCAACAGCCAGTCGCAAACTGGCGCTACAGCACCCGAAAAAGCACCGTCGCGGTCTGCCCTACCCCATCCATCACTACCAGCTGATACTCCCCTCGTTTCTCAAGGCGCAGGCTTAACGCTCGCCCATGGTTGTCCAGCGGCTCACCGTTGATAAACCACCAGCGCTCCCCCTCCCCACCCGTCGCCTGTAGCGGCAGGGAGACGTACGCCTCGCCGGGGAGGCGCTTCACTACGGCCCCCTCTCTTACGCCGGTAAGCAGCAGCGGAGGTGGGTACTCCTGCTGACGCGGTGGACAGGATACGGATGGCGCAGGCAGGCGGGCGGCGCGGCGCTCGCTGGCAGGCAGCCACGGCTCTAGCGGCAGAGGCCACACGACCAGGGTTTGCTGCCGGGCATCCGGGCAATCCGCCGCTACGCGCTGGCCCTGCGCATTGAGCCAGACCGGGAAGCGGATCCCGCGGATCCCCTCCTGCTGCGGCAGTAAAAGCGTGGGCGGCTCGCTCTTGTCCAGCAGCCAAGTCGCGAGACGGCGACGGCAGTTGCTGTCCCCGGCAGGCAAGCTCTGACCGCCGGGCCAGCAGATCACGCCCCGGCTAACCGACTCCGGGCGCGGATCGCGTGGCTGGCGGGCGACGTCCAGCGCCGAGCGAGCCTGGAGCATCGTGTTGACCTGATTAAGCAGCGGTACGGCGCTGGCAAAGCCAAACTGTCCAGCGACCGGAGTGCCGTCGGGCCGCCCGGTCCAGATGCCAATCACGTAGCGGGCGTTGATCCCCACCGCCCACGCATCGCGATAGCCATAGCTGGTGCCGGTTTTCCATGCCAGGGGAACAACCTGGCCAAGATCGGCATCGGGCAGCGGCTGCGCCTGAGAGGCAAGAATACGGCGGATAATCCACGCGGCTCCCGACGACATCAGCGGCCGCTCCACCAGCGGATCGTTCGGCTGCAAACGTAAATACCCAGCCTTGCCGTGGCGGGCAAAGGCGCTGTAGGCGGCGGTGATATCAGCCAGCGTCGCGCCTGCCCCGCCAAGGATCAGCGACAGATTCGGCTCGGCGCCGGCGGGCAGGGTCAGCGGCAGCCCGGCGTTGCGCAGTCGGGCGGCGAACCGCTTCGGGCCATAGGCCTCCAGTACCTGCACCGCAGGGAGATTAAGCGAGCGGACCAGGGCCTCGCTCATACTCACCGGACCGTGAAAGCCGCTGTCAAAGTTGCCGGGACGGTAATCTTCCGCCAGCCGAGGAACGTCCTGTAAGAGCGACGCCGGATGGATCAGCCCCTCATCCATCGCCAGCCCATAGACAAAGGGCTTGAGCACCGATCCGGGGGATCGGATGGCGGTGACCATGTCCACATGGCTGAAACGGGTGTCGTCGTTGATATCCACGGAGCCCACCCAGCCGCGCACCTTCATGGTGGTGTGATCGACAACGATCATCGCCAGCGAGCTGCGCGGTGGCAGCTGCGGTTTAACGTTGAGGGCCAACGCCTCCAGCTGGCGTTGCAGAGAGGCGTCGAGGGTAGTAATAATTTTGCTCTGCTTATCCCGGCCCGCCACACGCCGGGCAAAGAGCGGGGCAAGCTGCGGCATCTGCCGAGGTGCGAGCCAGACCGGCTCCTCGCGGGACTCGCGCACCTGCTGCGCCGACCAGACCTGCTGCGATGCCATACGCTCCAGCACCTTATCCCGTGCCGCCTGTGCCCGCTCGGGCCAGCGATCCGGGCGCAGGCGGCTTGGGGCCTGAGGCAGCACCGCCAGCAGCGCGGCCTCGGCATAGCTCAGCTGCGCCGGGGACTTGCCAAGGTAGGCCCAGCTAGCCGCGCCGACGCCCTGTAAGGTGCCGCCGAAGGGCGCGCGATTAAGATAGAGGGTCAGAATTTCACGCTTGGAGAGATGCCACTCCAGCTGCATTGCACGCCACAGCTGGCGCACCTTGCCGCCGAAGGTGCGTGGATGGGGATCGAGCAGCCGGGCGACCTGCATGGTGAGGGTGCTGCCGCCGGAAACCACCCGGGCCGAGCGCAGATCCTGCCAGGCGGCGCGGGCGATCGCCAGCGGGTTGACCCCAGGATGCGTCCAGAACCAGCGATCCTCATAGTGGATCAGCGCCTGTAAATAGCGTGGCGACACCTCTTCAATGGTCACCGGATAGCGCCAGATGCCGTCGGCGTCAGCAAAGCGCCACAGCGGCGTGCCGTCTTCAGCCACCACCACCCGCGCCGGATTGACCTCAGCGAGAGGCAGAGGCCAGATCCGATCCGCAAGCAGCAGCGCAATAAGCAGAGCAACCAGCGCCCCCGGCAGCAACAGCCAGCGGGAGCGCCCTATACGACCACGTTTCACGCTATGGCCGGACAATCAGCGGGCCGCTTGCTGCGCCCGTTGCCCGCCACTGGGGTACGTACATCGACTCGACCTGCGGCATCGGTACCTGATAGCTTCCCGGCGTAACGGCACGGGCCAGATAAACCAGCGTCACCGGCTGACCCTCGTTTACCGCTACCGCTGCCACAAAGCGATCGTCACGGAACTCCATATGCTGGATATCCGCCTGCTGCATCTGGTTAAGCAGGTTCTGCACCTCGCTGGCGCTCTCCTGCAGGCTGGCGCTGCTGCTGGCCAGGTTCTGGTTCTCCAGCTCCAGTCCGGCAGGCAGCAGATCAACCACCAGCGCATCCGGCACGCTCTGGCTGGCCTTCACCTCCAGCCAGACCAGCACCAGCTCGCCGCTCTTCAGCGCCGACAGCGATTTGCTCTTGCCGTCGGTGCCGAGGATCTGCCGTTCGATGTGCAAGACGTTTGATGACGGCGCTGGCGCGTACTGCGCATAGCCGCTGGTATCGAGACGCAGCCAGAGCGGCGCGCTGCCGGTGTTGGTTACCTGCAGCGCCGCGAGCGTATCCGCCGTCAGCGGCAGCGTCCGGGCACGGTCGCCGCTTAGCGCCTCCCCTGCGAGTGATGTCTGGGCCTGCCAGTTGCCTGGACTTGCCGCCAGGGCTCTGCCCGCCAGGAAGAGCGCGTTGCTCTCCTGGGTCGAGAGCCAGCGCTGACCAAATGCCTGCGCGGAGAGCGTGTGCAGCAGGCGGTTTTGTTCATTTGGCAGCAGGTTATTCTCCTGCAGCAGAGAGAGCATCAGGGCGTTATCCCGAATGGCGCTGCCGTAGTCCGCCAGCCAGCGGGTATCGTCCTGACGCGGCGTTTTTAACCCCAGCGCCACGGCCTGATCGCCTCGCTCACCGTCGCCCATCAGCTTCAGAGCAATGCCCACCTGCACCAGAGGCAGCCCTGATGCCGCCTGCTCATGGCGCTGCCAGATCTCACGCAGCGCGCCCAGGGGTGCTTTCTGCTGCTGGGCCAGTACCAGCCCGGCGTAGGCCTGCACGGCAAACTTACTTGCCTGATCGTTGTCGCTGTAGCGGATCGCCATCATGCCCGGATCCTGCAGATAGCGCAGGAGGCGATTGTTGGCCTGGGTCAGCGCCTCGGCGGGCACGCTGTAGCCCTGCTGACCGGCACGCACCAGGAAGTCGGTAACGTAGGCGGTAAGCCAGTACTCTTCCGGCCCGCCCTTATCCCAGAGCGCAAAGCCGCCGTCGTCGCGCTGCATCTGCAGCAGACGTGAGATGCCCGTCTCTACTGCAGCACGGCGTTTCTCATCGCTGTCACCGGCAATGCCCAGCGCCTTAAGCTGCGCGGCGTTGGTATAGAGCGACGGGAAGAGACCGCTGGCGGTCTGCTCCAGGCAGCCGTAGGGATAGGCCTTCAGCTCGCGAATATAGCGCGCCAGGTTCAGCGGCGGCTTGCCGCTCAGCAGCAGCTGACCTTGCAGCGTGGCAGGTGCGAACCCTGCCAGCAGATCGGCAGGTGCAGTCCAGCTCTGGCCTGGAGCCAGCATTGTCCCGGTGTTGACCGTCTGTGCAGGCCAGGCGGGACGCACGCCAATCTTCCACTGCTTGTGCTGCGGGGCGAAGGTTTCGTTAGGCAGCGTCAGGCCGCTAATCTGGGCGCTGATTTCGCCGTCACCAAAGCCATCTTTGGCAGCGATGGGTATGAAAATGGTGATCCGCGCCTGAGGCGCGAGGCTCACCGGGGCGGGCTGCTGGCTTTGCAGCTCCACGAGTCCGCTGGCGGTAAGCGCGACGTTCAGCGTCTGCGGGCTGTCGGTCAGGTTAGTGATATCCAGCGCCAGCCGGGTACTGTCTCCGCTGGCAAGGAAGCGCGGCGTATTCAGCTCGGCAATCAGCGGCGCGGCAACCACTACTTTGCTTTCAGCGCTGCCAAACTCATCCTCGCTCCAGGCCTGGGCCATCACCCGCAGCTCGCCGTTGAAATCACCGATCGGCAGGGTCACCGTGCCTTCGCCATGTTCATCCAGCGTCACCGGCTGCGCCTGCTGGGCGATGATATTGACGTGGTTAACCGGCGGCTTCCCGCCCCGGTTCAGCTCGTCGCCGTCGCCACCAAAGCGCAGCGTCGCCGCCCGGCCCTGGCCTTCAATCACCTGGCCGTAGATATCATAGATATCGGCCCCGTAGCGCTTCTGACCAAAGAAGGATTTCCACGGATCCGGCGTGACGTAGTCGGTAATATTGAGCACGCCGCTGTCGACCGCCGAGAGCAACACGTTCACCTTTTTCGGCATTTCACCTGAGCTCACGCTGGCCTTGACCTTAACGGTCAGCGGCTGGTCAGGGCGCATCTTCTGCGGACCGTCGAGGCTTACCGCCAGACGGCGGCCCTCATCGCCAAGCGGCAGATGGAGCAGGCCAACCGCACGCTTCGGCGTGGCGGCGCGGGACTTATCGCCGGGACGCACCACCAGCGTGCTGAGGTAGAGATCGTGGCGCTGCCAGGCTTTATCCACCGGGATAGCCAGATCCAGCCCCTCGGCCGGGACGTCGATCTCCTGCCACCACAGCGGACCATCGCTGGACTCCACCATTGCATAACCCTTACCGGCTGCGGGAGCAGCAATATGCAGCTGGATGGTATCGCCCGGCTGATAGGCGGGCTTGTCGAGCTTCAGGGTGACGCGGTCAGGACGCGCGGCATCCGCCCCCTCGTTGTTATCCTGCCAGCTGTAGCCTGCCCAGAAGCGCACGCTGCTGACGGTTTCATCTGGCGCTTTCACCTCAAGGCGATAGGAGCCCCACTCCACCGGGAAGCTGACCTTGCCGGTCTCATCCGCCGCCAGGTTGAGAGACTGCTCGCCCTCCACCAGATCCTTTTGATCGAACTGGGACTGCCAGCCGTCGCTCTCGGACCAGTTCCAGTAGTAGTCGCGACGCTCGCGGATCAGCCGCACCTGCAGATCGTTGACCGCTTTTTTCACACCGTTGGCATCAACATAGACAATGTCAAACCCGGCCTGGCCGTTCTCGTCAACCGTAGGCCGGTCAACGGTGGTATCGGTGCGGTAGTCATAAACGGATTTAGCCGCAAACTGCGGACGAATGCCCGGCAGCGCGGCGGCGGGCCAGATGGCCTGCTCGGCACGACGGGTTACCGGACGACCGCCGGACTCCAGCAGGCTCGCCTGGAGGATCAGCTGCAACGGCGAATGGGCCTCCTGCCACTGGCTTTCAGTTGTCACCTCGCCGTGGCCTTTCTCGTCCAGAGTGACCTGTACCTCATCGAGGCTGCGAGAGAGATTCTCCTCGGCAATGTTACCGAACTGGAAGCCCGGCAGCGCGGCAACAGCCTCGCGCAGCGGACGCAGGAACAGCTGTCCCTGTAGCGTGTTGCCGTTGGCGGGCGCGCCGTAGAGATAACGCCCCGTGACGTCGAAGCTGACGCTATCGGCCATCGCCAGCGGCGCTTTTTGCGCGTTGAGGTTGAGCGCCATGCGCTCCGGCATAAAGTCTTCCACCTGGAAGCGCCACTGCGGGCTCTGGTTATCCCCGGTATTGGCGCGAACGTGCCACATGCCGGTTGGCGCACCGGCATCCAGCGAGTAGGTAAACTGGTAGAGCGCCCCTTCCTGCGGCTGGCTTACGACGGTGCGCACCACCTGGCCGTCCGGCTTCACCACCTCCAGCTTCACTGGCTGGGCAGGGAGCGGCTTGCCGTCCCGGTCGCGCAGCAGCGCGTTGAGGATCACCGTTTCGCCAGGGCGATAGAGATCGCGTGGACCAAACATAAACAGCTGCTTGCTGTAGCCCGGCTCGCCGGCAATGGCGAACTCGGCCAGATCCAGCGCCGGTAGGGTTAAATCGAGCAGCGTGGTTTCGCCATCCTTGCGCGCCAGCAGCAGGGCGGCCTCTTTGTCAGTGCTGAGCACCGCATGGCCTTTGGCGTCGCTGGTGGCCTGGGCCAGGGTCTGCCCCTTCTCATTGAGCAGGGTGACCTCAACGCCCTCACCCGCTGCGCCGTTCTCCAGGCCCTGGGTAAAGACATCCAGCTGGTTATGGTAACGATGCACCGACAGGCCGATATTGCTCAGGGTAAACAGCGTGGCGGCATTGCTGTAGCTGTAGTGCCCGGCCTGATTCATAACGGCGATATAGACGCCCGCCTGTTGGAGTGGCTTGATCTCGGCCAGCGGCAGGAGCAGCTTCTCGCGGGTATTGCGCGTGGGGTTAAGATCGAAACGCCCGGTATAGACCAGATCCGCCATCTTCAGCAGCGTATCGGACTCCCAGTTAGTCAGGGAGTTGCGGTATTCCCACTGGCTGACAAAGGCCGTCAGCGACTCGGGCTTCACGCGGTAGAAGTTAACGTCGACGTTATTGACGTTGAGCGCCATCACCGGTAGCCCCTCGACTACCTTGCCCGGCAGCAATGAGCCCCGGCTGGCAAAGCCGACGCTCGGCTCCACGTCGCGGGTGGTAATGGTTTTTTCAAAACTGCTGCCGAAGGTCGCTTTGTTCAGCGCCACCAGCCCGCTATCAACGGAGACAATCAGCTCCCGGTTCGGCTCCAGATGACGGAAGCGCAGCTCTTTCAGGTTGGGTGCCAGCTCCCACGCTCCGTCCAGCTTGCCGCTCTTCTTATCGACAAGGTGCACCGTCTGGGAGAAGTCCTGGTCGGGATCGAGGGGGATATTGAAGGCCAGCACCAGGGTGGCTGCGCCATCAAGCTGCACCTCTGAGGCATCCTGCAGGGACAAGGTTTTACCTGCGCTCTGGGCAGCAAGCTTCTCCCGCTGGGCGCTGTCGACTTTAGCCACTGGCTTTGGATCAGCATCCGCGGCTTTGGTGACCGCCGCCTGTGGCGCGCCGCTATTATCACAGCCCGCTAAAAAAGAGGTAGCGACCAGCGCCATTGCAAGCGCAGTAAAACGTAACGGTTTCATTCCTTTATCCCTGCCGTTGATCGAGAGTCAGCCATAGTATGCGCCAGTTTTTGCACTAGCCAAAAGAGAATGAAAACTCTGGAAAGCGGCTCGCAATCTTTGCTTGACGGCAGGCCCAACTGTTACGTCGATCACAGCCCATAACGTTACATGTTACGTTAGCCGTCATTTGTTTTTAAAACAAGAAGATAGCTGGCGTAAAACCGCCTGGCGCTGCTAACGTTACTCTGTTATCGCACCTCCGTGCGCGGTTCATAATGAGAGACGACGATGAAAAGAGCCGTTAATGCCCTACAAAATTTTGGTAAGTCCCTTTACGGTCCAGTGCTGATTTTACCCATCGTCGGCCTGTTCATTGCCTTTGGTAATTTGCTGGGCAACGGCAATGTGGCGGAGTACCTGCCCTTCCTCGGCTACCCCTTTATTCAAAGCCTCGGCCAGCTGATGGCAAAATCGGCCGTGTCGGTGCTGGTCAACCTGGCGCTGGTCTTCGCCGTGGGGATCCCTGTGGGTCTGGCGGCGCGCGACAAGGGTTATGCGGCGCTGATCGGGCTGGTCACCTTCGTCGTCTTCATCAACGCCATGAACGTCACCCTGAGCCTACAGGGTGAGCTGGCGGCAGCGGATCAGATGAAGGCCGCCGGTCAGAGCATGGTGCTGGGCGTCCAGGTGCTGGAGATGGGCGTCTTTGCCGGGATCCTCACCGGCGCGCTCTCGGGCTACTTCTATAACAAATACTCCGGGGTGCAGTTCTCCGGCGCGATGGCGGTCTACTCCGGCCACTGCTTCGTGGCGATCATTATGCTGCCGGTCTCGATGCTGCTCGGCGTGATCATGAGCGAGCTGTGGCCTTTCGCCCAGCAGGGCATCAGCACCGCCGCGCTGGCAATCAAGGGCGCGGGGCCATTTGGCGTGGCGGTCTACGGTTTTCTGGAGCGCATTCTGGTTCCCACCGGCCTGCATCACCTGGTTTATACCCCATTCCTCTATACCGAACTGGGGGGCACGGCGGACGTCTGCGGCCAGACCTACCAGGGCGCGCGCAATATCTACTTTGCCGAGATGGCCTGCCCCTCGGTACACCAGCTGAGCAGCACCGTAGTATGGGATGCGCGCGGCATCAGCAAAATGTTTGGCCTGCCCGCCGCCGCGCTGGCGATGTACCTGACCGCTAAACCCGAGCGCAAAGCGGCAGCCAAAGCGATTCTGATCCCGGCGGCGCTCACCTCTCTGCTGGTAGGTGTCACCGAGCCGATTGAGTTCTCATTCCTGTTCGTCGCCCCGCTGCTGTTTGTTGTTCACGCGGTGCTGACCGGCATCGGCATGATGCTCTTCTATCTGCTTGGGGTTCACGCCATTGGCGCGAACGGCATTGTTGATTTCATTATCTACAACCTGCCGCTCGGCACCGAAAAATCCAACTGGCCGATGTATATCGTGGTCGGCCTGATTATGTTCGCCCTCTACTTTGTCATCTTCCGCTTCCTGATCCTGCGCTTCGATATGAAAACGCCGGGGCGCGAGGAGGAAGATCAGGAGACCCGCCTCTACAGCAAGCAGGAGTATCAGGCGAAAGGTGGCAACGACGGACTGGGCGAGGCCATTGTCGCCGGGCTGGGCGGGCGCGACAACGTTGAGGTGGTGGATAACTGCTATACCCGCCTGCGCGTAACGGTGAAAGACGTGGCGATGATCGACGAGCCACGCCTGAAAGCCACTGGCGCGAAGGGGGTGATCAAACAAGGCAATAACGTTCAGGTGGTCTACGGGCTGCACGTCAAAAAAATGCGAGAGGCCGTTGAGGCGTTTCTTTGAAGGAGGCACACATGCTTACCCCCCCATTTATTCTGTCCATCGCCGGCGGCGGCAGCACCTATACGCCAGGCATCGTCAAAAGCCTGATGGTGCGGCTGGAGGATTTCCCGCTGGCGGAGATCCGCCTCTATGATATCGATGAGGCACGTCAGCGCACGCTGGCCCCGGTGGTGGAGAAGGTGATCCGCGACCACAGCGACACGATTAAATTTATCGTTACCAGCGATGCCGAAACCGCCTTCAGCGGAGCACACTTCATCTTTGCCCAGATGCGCGTGGGCCAGTACAAAATGCGCGAGCAGGATGAGAAGATCCCCTTGCGCCACGGCGTAGTAGGCCAGGAGACCTGCGGGCCAGGCGGCCTGGCTTACGGCCTGCGCACCATTCTGCCGATGGTTGAGCTTATCGACCTGGTAGAGCAGTACGCGGATAAGAAGGCGTGGATTGTGAACTACTCTAACCCGGCGGCAATTGTGGCCGAAGGGGTACGTCGCCTGCGTCCTAACGCCCGGGTGCTGAATATCTGCGATATGCCGGTGGCGGCAATGCGTAACATCGGGGCCATTCTGGGGGTCGATCGTCACAAATTACAGGTGGACTACTTTGGCCTGAACCACTTCGGCTGGTTTACCCGCATCCTGGTGGACGGGGAAGACCGCCTGCCCGAGGTGCGTCGTCACGTGGCGCAGTTTGGCCTGCTCACCGAGGATGCCTCGAAGACCGATCCGCAGCACGCCGATCCCTCGTGGGTGAAGACCTGGCGCAACATTAAGCCGATCATGGATCACTTCCCTGACTATCTGCCGAACCCCTATTTGCAATATTACCTGATGCCGAACCAGATCGTTGAGCATCAGGATCCGCACCTGACTCGCGCTAACGAGGTGATGAACGGTCGCGAGAAGAAACTGTTTGCCGCCGCCGAAGAGTACCAGCGCACCGGGATCCTGCCGGATGCCTTCCACGTTGGCGTCCACGGAGCGTTTATCGTCGACGTCGCCTGCTCGCTGGCCTTTGATCTGCGCCAGCGTCATCTGGTGATCGTCGAAAACAAGGGAGCAATCGCTAACCTACCCTATGATGCCATGGTCGAGGTGCCGGCCTACATTACCGCCAACGGGCCGGAGCCAGTACGGATGGGCGCGGTACCGCTGTTCCACCAGACTCTGCTGATGCAGCAGCTGGCCTCTGAACAGCTACTGGTGGAGGCGACCATCGAAGGCAGCTATGAGAAAGCGCTCCAGGCCTTTACGCTGAACCGCACCGTGCCAACAATGCAGCATGCGAAGGCGATCCTCGACGATATGATCGAGGCGAACCGTGACTACTGGCCGCAGCTGCAAAAAGCCTGGCAGGATGGAGAATCGCTATAAATTTCTGAAGCCTGCTCGCGGCGTTGAGAGGGTAAACTTGTCGGTGTGAGAAAAAACACCGACAATCCTTTAATCAACACATTAAAGGAGGCCCACCTGCTATGACTACCTCATTCTTCGTTGCTGCCGACTGGCTGATTGAACACGGCGACTCTCCTGACGTACAGATTATTGATGCACGCATGGCACCGGTTGGCCAGGAGCACCGTGATATGCGCGCCGAGTACCGCGCCGGACACCTTCCGGGCGCGGTCTTTTTTGATATTGAGGCCCTCTCCGATCACACCTCTTCCCTGCCCCATATGATGCCGCGTCCAGAGGCGTTTGCCGTCGCCATGCGTGAGCTAGGCATAAGCAGCGACAAGCATCTGGTGATTTACGATGAAGGTAACCTCTACTCTGCACCCCGGGCGTGGTGGATGCTGAAAACCTTTGGCGTGGAGCAGGTATCGATCCTGGCGGGTGGCCTGGCAGGCTGGCAGCGCGACGAGCTGCCGCTGCAGCAGGGTGACGTAACGCTGCCCGAAGCTGAGTTTGAAGCCCACTTTGATGCCGACCGCGTGAAGCGCCTGACCGACGTGCTGCTGATCAGCCATGAGAAAACCGCCCAGCTGGTGGATGCCCGCCCTGCCCCGCGCTTCAACGCCGAAGCGGATGAGCCGCGTCCGGGACTGAAGCGCGGGCATATTCCCGGCGCGCTGAACGTGCCCTGGGGCGAACTGGTGTTTGAAGGTGAGTTAAAAACCACCGACGAGCTGAGCGCTGTCTTTGCCCGTCAGGGTGTCGATCTTAGCAAGCCGATCGTGGTGAGCTGCGGCTCCGGGGTTACCGCTGCCGTGGTGGCGCTGGCGCTGGAGACGCTGGGCGTCGACGGCGTTACGCTCTATGACGGCTCATGGAGTGAATGGGGCGCGCGGGACGATCTGCCCGTTGAACCAGCCTGAGCATGGACAACCGCCTTGCGCCGCTGCTGTCGCGCGGCGAGTCGCTGACCCGCGCGGAGTATCGTGTGCTGGCCCATCTCACCACCCACCCGCTTTTAGTGGGCAACATCACGGTGCGCGAGCTGGCGCAGGAGACCTTTGTCTCTACCGCTACCATTATGCGCCTGTGTCAGAAGCTGGGCTTTAGCGGCTACAGCGAGCTGATCTGGTACTGCAAGCAGCTGCTTGCCGATACACCGCACATCGCGGTCCCGGCGGATGAAACCGCCGATCTCTCGCTGCGGTTTAACCAGTTTATCGCTAACTATCAGCAGACCTTTCGCTGGGCCACGGAAGAGAAGCGCCGCTTTTTCGCCGACCTGCTGCGCGAGAAAGAGAGCTTTTTTCTCTACGGGGCGGGGTTCTCCTATCTCTTTGCCGAGTATCTCACCAAGAAGTTGCAGGTGCTGGGCAAGACGGCGTTTATCTCCGGTCCGGGGGACAGCCGCAATATTTTCCTCAGCAACGCCGCCCGCTATGAGGTGTTTATTGCCGTCTCCCGCAGCGGTGAGACAGAGCAGGTGCTGGATAAGGCGCGGATCGCGAAAAACGTTGGCATGACCATCGTGGCCTTTACCCGCGCCTCAGCCAATAGCCTGGCGGGCATGGCGGATCTCCATTTCGGGCTGTATGACGAGGCGGTGCATTTCGCCGCCGAAGCCGCAGGGGTAACCTCGTTCGAGTCGAACCTGGTGCTGCTGATGGATTTGCTGCTGCTGGAAGCGACGGGGTGAACGCTCACCCCGTCAGAGAGACTAGATAATACGCTGCTTGAAGTCGCGCAGGAAGCTGCCCCAGCGCCGCTCGTAGAAGGGCGTAATGTGCGCCAGCATAAAGTGGCTGATGCCCTTCTCGCCTTCGGCAACCAGGCAGATGTCGACAGGCTCATCGCCCGGCAGCGTGTCGGTGGCAACGCTGCCGGCTGACTGGATTATCGCCTCGATGTCGCTGTCAGCCTCGGTTTCGATTCCAATGAGCAGGTTGGGCCGGGCGTCAGCCTCCTCTTTGATAGAGCAGAGAAACGCCCGCTTGACCGTTTTCATGGTCTTAAACAGCGTCGTCAACGAGTCAACCATCTGCGCAGGCGGCTCGGCCACCTCGGAAAGCAGCAGCGCGCTGCCGCCCTCAATGACCTTCTGCTGGCTGAGGGGGTTACCCTCCTCTTTCCCCACCAGGTGGCTGATCTCACTCGGCGTAAACTCTTTGCCCGTCGGCAGCTTGGCGTTGAGGAACAGCGTTTCGCCGAGAGTCATCTCAAACAGGGTACGCACCGGCATCACCACGAAGGCCTGCTCATCCTCAACCGCCTGCTGCAACGCCTCAAGGGAGGTGAAGAACGGGATCACCGAGGTGCCGTCGTCCTTCTCCCAGTGCTGAATATCCACGGCGCTATCTTCAACCACCGTCTGGCCCTCTGCCGCCGTACCGGGAACCCAGACGGTGGAGGTCATCAGCGTGCGGAAGAACGCAGGACGGTGGCCCGGCTCGGTCGCCGCCTGCTCAAGCAGGGTCTCTAATTCGTTTTTCGTTTCAGACATAAAATGAGTCATTCACACATGCCGGGTGGCGCTACGCTTACCCGGCCTACGTAACAGGTAGGCCCATGCAAGCGCAGCGCCGCCGGGCGTAGCAATTATTCCGCTGTTAACAGGTTGGCGATGGTACGCACGCCCAGACCGGTTGCCCCAGCAGCCCACTGATCCACAGCCGCTTTACGGTAGGTGGCAGAGCAGTCGATATGCAGCCAGCCTTCGCGGTAGTTCTCAACGAAGTGGGAGAGGAAACCGGCGGCGGTGCTGGCTCCAGCCGGGAAGGCGGCGCTAGCGGTGTTGTTCAGTTCAGCAAAGTTAGACGGCAGCTGGCTGCGGTGGAACTCTGCCAGCGGCAGACGCCAGAACGGCTCGTTCTCCGCGCTGGCGCTGGCCAGCAGGCGATTAGCCAGCTTGTCATCAAAGCTCAGCAGCGCGTGGTAGTCGTTGCCGAGGGCGGTTTTTGCCGCGCCGGTCAGCGTTGCCGCGTCGATAATCAGCTCTGGATTTTGCTTCACCGCGTCGATCAGGCCATCGGCTAGCACCAGGCGGCCTTCGGCATCGGTATTCATGATCTCAACGGTTTTGCCGTTGCGATAGCGAATGATGTCGCCAAGCTTGAAGGCGTTGCCGCTGATCAGGTTATCTGCGCAGCAGAGATAGAGCTTCACGCGCTTGTTCAGGCCGCGCGTAATGGCAAACGCCAGCGCGCCGGTGACCATGGCCGCGCCGCCCATATCGGACTTCATCGAGTCCATAAAAGCGCTCTGCTTGATGCTGTAGCCACCGGAGTCAAAGGTGACGCCTTTGCCGACCAGGCAGGCATAGACCGGGGCGTTTTTATCGCCGGTGGGGTTGTAGTCCAGCGCCAGCAAAACCGGCGTGCGCTCGGAGCCACGGCCAACGGTGTAGATCCCCATGTAGTTCTGCTCCCGCAGATCTTCGCCTTTGGTGATGCGGTAGGAGATGTTCTCTCCGCCCACGCCGCTCAGCAGATCCACCGCACGCTGGGCCAGCTGCTCCGGCCCCAGCTCTTCGGGAGAGGCGTTGATGGCATCGCGCACCCAATCGATAACGTTGCGGCGGCTCTCCAGCTCTTTCTGCTGGGCGTCATCCAGCGTAGCCCACTCAATTTTGCGGCTGCCTTTCGGCCCTCTGTAGCCCTGCCAGAATGCCCAGCTGCGATCGACGTCCCAGCCCTCGCCTGCCAGCTGGACGTGCTTGATGCCCATGCCGTCGATTTTACGCGCCGCACGCTGGATCAGGCCCAGATTGTCTGCGCCGGTAAGGTGCAGCGCAACGCCGTCACTGTTAATACTGTAAGCTGCTTTCTCGCCCCAGCGCGCATCGGCGGGCTGAGTCGTCAGGGTAATTTTCATGGCTTCGGTTGTCATTATTCTGTCCTTATGATCAAGCCTGCAATGTGAAAACGGGCTACCCGAAGGCAGCCCGCTATGCATTATGACGCTTCGTCTAACCAGACTAACAGAATCGCTTCCAGAATCTTTTCATTGGATGCGTTTGGTTCGTCATCAAAGTCGTCCAGTTCACAAATCCACTGGTGCATATCGGTAAAGCGCACGGTTTTCGGATCAAGATCCGGGTAAGCGTCATACAGCGCCTCGCCGATTTCACGGCTGTCACTCCACTTCAGGCCCATATCAATGCTCCCGCGCGTGGTTAATAGTATAACGCGGCATCTCGACCACCAGGTCTTCGTCGGTGACGCGAGCCTGACAGCTCAGACGGCTCTCCGGCTCCAGACCCCAGGCTTTATCCAGCATGTCGTCTTCGTCTTCGGTGCTCTCCGCCAGCGAGTCAAAGCCTTCACGCACGACGCAGTGGCAGGTGGTGCAGGCACAGGATTTTTCGCAGGCGTGTTCAATCTCAATGCCGTTACGCAGGGCAACGTCAAGAATGGTCTCACCGACATTCGCTTCCAGCACAGCGCCATCCGGACAGAGATCCTGATGGGGCAAAAATACAATCTTTGGCATATTAAACCTCGTCCACAGAGTGGCCCTTCAGCGCTTTACGAACCGACTGGTCCATGCGGCGTGCGGCAAACTCCTGGGTTTGTTTGTCTATATTTTTAATGGCTTGCTCTATGGCGTCAGCGTCATCGCCCTCGGCGGCTACACGCAGACGTGCAGCGGCGTCGTCAATAACCTGACGTTCTGCGGCGCTTAACAGCGCGGCATCGGTTCCGAGCGCGCTTTGCAGACTCTCCAGCACGCGCGCGGCCTCCACTTTCTGCTCTGCCAGCATTCGCGCTTTCACGTCTTCGCCAGCAAAGCTCATGGAGTCCTGGATCATGGTGGCGATTTCGCCGTCGGTCAGCCCGTAGGAGGGCTTAACCTGAATGGAGGCGGCCACGCCGGTGGATTTTTCCATGGCGGTGACGCTCAGCAGGCCGTCGGCGTCCACCTGGAAGGTCACGCGAATGTGCGCCCCGCCAGCAGGCAGCGCCGGAATGCCGCGCAGGGTAAAGCGACCCAGCGAGCGGCAGTCGGTGACCAGTTCACGCTCGCCCTGCATCACGTGGATCGACATGGCGGTCTGGCCATCTTTAAAGGTGGTGAACTCCTGGGCGCGCGCCACCGGAATGGTGGTGTTCCGCGGGATCACTTTCTCCACCAGCCCGCCCATGGTCTCCAGACCCAGCGACAGCGGGATCACGTCCAGCAGCAGCATTTCGCTGTCCGGCTTGTTGCCCACCAGAATATCGGCCTGAATGGCCGCGCCGATGGCAACAACCTTATCGGGATCGATGGTGGTCAGCGGCTGGCGACCAAAGAACTCGCCGACGCGATCGCGCACCAGCGGCACGCGAGTAGAGCCACCCACCATCACCACTTCCAGCACCTCGTCGGCCTCAACGCCTGCGTCTTTCAACGCCCGGCGGCAGGAGAGCAGCGTGCGTTTAACCAGGGAGGAGATGAGATCGTTGAATTCAGTGCGGGTGATGCTGCCCTGCCAGCCTGCCACGTCAACGTCGACGCTTTCGGCATCGCTGAGGGCGATTTTTGCGGCGATGGCAGCGTCCAGCAGCTGGCGCTGCAGGCGCGGATCCTGACGATCGCTGATGCCCGCCAGCTCGCGGATGCGATCCGCCAGCAGGTGGTCGAAGTCGTCACCGCCCAGCGCGGAGTCGCCGCCGGTGGCTAACACCTCAAATACCCCACGGCTCAGACGCAGGATAGAGATATCAAAGGTGCCGCCGCCCAGATCGTAAACGGCGATCACGCCCTCTTTGCCGGAGTCGAGGCCGTAGGCGATAGCTGCTGCCGTCGGCTCGTTAAGCAGGCGCAGAACGTGCAGGCCCGCCAGCCGCGCGGCGTCTTTGGTGCCCTGACGCTGGGCATCGTCAAAGTAGGCCGGGACGGTGATGACCACGCCGTCCAGCTCGCCTGCCAGCGCTTCAGTGGCACGAGCGGCCAGCGCCTTGAGGATATCGGCAGAGATGCGTACCGGGTTCAGCAGACCCGCAGCGGTGGCGATCATCGGCAGGCCGTTTTCACTCGCCTGCAGCTGATACGGCAGATGCGGGTAGCGCGCCTGGATGTCGGCCAGCGAGCGGCCCATCATGCGTTTAACCGAGCTAATGGTGTTAGCCGGATCGTTGACCGCATTGCTGCGCGCCTCAAAGCCTACCCGGTGGCCCTGCGGCTGATAGTGCACCACGGACGGCAACAGGTGACGCCCGTCGCTGTCCGGCAGCGTTTCTGCCTGGCCGCTACGCACGGTAGCCACCAGAGAGTGTGTTGTACCCAGATCAATGCCCGCCGCCAGACGACGCTGGTGCGGCGCGGCACTCATGCCCGGCTCACTAATTTGTAATAAGGCCATGTTTGCTTCCGAAATTTAAAAATCGAGCAGCTTTTCTTCGAGTTGTTCTGCTGTGCTGCGTAGTTTATCGAGAAAACGGAGTTTACGCACCGTCTCTGCGGCATCGCTCCACGACTCGCCATCAAGCTGCTCTACCAGGGTCTGGTGGCGCGAGGTAAACATCGCCGCCACGCGCTTCAAAAACGCCTCAAGCCGATCGGTATCGCGGGCCTGCTCAATCTCATCCAGCTCTTCACGCAGCTCAAGCTGCTCCATCAGGAAGACGGTGTCGCGGACGGTATGCTGCTCGCTGGCGAGGTCGAAACCGTGCAGGGAGAGCAGGTACTCGGCGCGCGGCAGCGGATGGCGCAGCGTCTGCCATGCCTGGTTGATGGTCGCAGAGTGTTGGACGGCGGCAAGCTGTTCAGCGGAGGTGCCGCTGGCAAACCGGTCGGGATGGTATTGACGTTGCAGATCCTGAAAGCGGGTAGCCAGCGCCTGAGTATCCAGATGATAGCTGGCGGGCAACCCAAAGAGGGTAAAGTAATCCATAACAGTCTCGGGGTTAGGCGGGTTAAAGCAAACCCCACCGCAGAGCAGTGGGGTTGAGTCGTTCAGGCGCGGTTAAACGTGGAAGCTTTCGCCGCAGCCGCACTCATCTTTCACGTTCGGGTTGGTAAACTTAAACCCTTCGTTGAGGCCCTCTTTTACGAAGTCCAGCTGAGTGCCGTTCAGGAACTGCAGGCTTTTGCCATCGACCACGACCTTAACACCTTTGTCTTCGAACACGGTATCTTCTGCCGCAGGCGCGTCAACAAATTCCAGCACGTAGGCCATACCCGAACAGCCGGAGGTTCTCACCCCCAGGCGCAGGCCAAACCCTTTACCCCGGTTGGCCAGGAAGCTATTTACTCGCGCGGCAGCACTGTCGCTAAGGGTAATCGACATACAAACCTCTGCTCGTTATTTCGCGTCACGCTTGCTTTTGTAGTCCGCAATCGCAGCTTTGATTGCATCTTCCGCCAGGATAGAACAGTGGATCTTAACCGGCGGCAGCTCCAGCTCATCGGCGATGTCGGTGTTCTTAATCGCCTGGGCTTCGTCCAGGGATTTACCTTTCACCCACTCGGTCACGAGGGAGCTGGAGGCGATCGCCGAGCCGCAGCCGTAGGTTTTAAAACGCGCGTCTTCGATGATGCCGTCGTTGTTCACTTTGATCTGCAGCTTCATGACGTCGCCACAGGCCGGTGCACCCACCATGCCGCTGCCAACGCTGGCATCGCTGTTGTCGAAAGAGCCAACGTTGCGCGGGTTTTCGTAGTGATCGATTACTTTTTCGCTATAAGCCATTTTAAATTCTCCTGATACCGCTACCGATTAATGATGAGACCATTCAATGCTGTTCAGATCCACGCCCTGTTTGAACATCTCCCACAGCGGAGAGAGGTCGCGCAGACGGCCAATGGAGTTGCGAACCAGATTGATGGTGTAGTCAATCTCTTCTTCGGTAGTGAAACGACCTAAAGAGAAACGAATAGAGCTGTGTGCCAGCTCGTCAGTCATACCCAGCGCGCGCAGCACGTAGGATGGCTCAAGGCTTGCAGAGGTACAGGCGGAACCGGAAGAGACCGCAAGATCCTTCAGCGCCATGATCAGCGACTCGCCTTCAACGTAGTTAAAGCTGACGTTGAGGATGTTCGGTGCGCCCTGCTCAAGATCGCCATTCAGATACACTTCTTCCATATCTTTCACGCCGTCCCACAGACGGTTACGCAGCGTACGCAGGCGTGCCATCTCGGTGTCCATCTCTTCTTTGGCGATGCGGTAGGCTTCACCCATGCCAACGATCTGGTGCACAGGCAGCGTACCGGAACGCATGCCGCGCTCGTGACCACCGCCGTGCATCTGCGCTTCGATACGAATACGCGGTTTACGACGCACGTACAGCGCGCCAATCCCTTTCGGACCGTAGATTTTGTGGCCGGAGAAGGACATCAGGTCAACTTTCAGCTGGCTCAGATCGATAGGCAGCTTGCCCACGCTCTGGGTTGCATCAACGTGGTAGATGATGCCGCGCGCACGGCAGAGTTCGCCGATGGTCGCGATATCTTGTACGACGCCGATCTCGTTGTTGACGTGCATGATGGAGACCAGAATGGTGTCGTCGCGCATGGCGGCTTCCAGCTCTTTCAGGTCGATAATGCCGTTGCTCTGCGGGGCGAGATAGGTCACTTCAAACCCTTCACGCTCCAGCTGACGGCAGGTATCCAGCACGGCTTTGTGTTCGGTTTTGCTGGTGATAATGTGCTTGCCTTTTTTCTGGTAGAAGTTGGCAGCACCTTTGATCGCCAGGTTGTCAGATTCGGTTGCACCGGAGGTGAAAACAATTTCACGCGGATCAGCGCCAACCAGCTCGGCAATCTGATTACGGGCGATATCTACCGCCTCTTCAGCATGCCAGCCAAAACGGTGTGAACGGGAAGCTGGGTTACCAAAGTTTCCGTCCAGGGTCAGACACTGCATCATTTTCTCGGCAACACGCGGATCCACCGGCGTGGTTGCGGAGTAGTCGAGATAGATCGGTAATTTCATTGCTCTATAGACTCCGTACATCGCTTCAATGCAAGGAACCAGGCAACCGGCTGGATGTACGGCCGACGTGGCGAAGCTGGCGCTCCGGCCTGGTTCATAAATCTTTTATGGTTTTATTACGCGCGCAGTTTGACGTCGATTGCGTCCTGCGCGCGGGTCGTGCGCTGTGTTTCCTGGCTGTGCTGGCGATCGGCAACGTCCATCACTTCCTGGTTATTGACCAATTCACCGAGGGTGATATTGTTCAGGAAGCCGGTCAGACGATCGCTCAGGTCACGCCACAGCGCGTGGGTCAGGCACTTATCGCCGCCCTGGCAGCCGCCTTTGCCCTGACAGCGGGTCGCGTCTACCGATTCGTCAACGGCGCTGATCACTTCGCCAACGGCGATGCTGTTGGCATCTTTACCTAACAGATAACCGCCGCCCGGACCGCGCACGCTGGCCACCAGGCCATTCTTACGCAGGCGGGAGAAGAGCTGCTCCAGATAAGAGAGGGAGATGCCCTGACGCTCGGAGATATCAGCCAACGGAACCGGGCCCGATTCAGAGTTGAGCGCAACGTCCAGCATTGCAGTAACGGCATAACGCCCTTTAGATGTCAGTCTCATGTCTTACTTAACCTCAAACTCGCCCCTGCCCGGGGTTGTCGTTATATAGATAGTTATAAAAACAGGTATAAATGGTCTGTTACATAGCAGGCGCAAGTGTGACATTCCCGACTAAAATGGTCAACTATTTACTTGACTGTTTTAGTCAGGTATTAGGCGTTTTGTGCGATGTCCTTAACGCCGGGTGGCGCTGCGCTTACCCGGCCTACAAAACCGTAGGCCCGCGCCAGCGAAGCGCCGCCGGGCAAAGCGGCACTGCTGTTATTTATTGTTCTTCTGCTCAATCGACGCCAGAATTCCGCGCAGGATGTTCAGCTCCTGGCTCTCTGGGCGCGCACGGGTAAAGAGTCGGCGCAGCTTGTTCATCACCTGTCCCGGATGATCGGGGCGGATAAAACCGGTCGCCAGCAGGGTCTGCTCAAGGTGGCCGTAGAAGCGCTCAAGGTCGTCCACCAACGGATAGGGTGTCTCTTCCTCTGCCGTTTCAGCGTCGGCTTCCTGCGCCGCCAGCCAGGCCATGCGCACCTCGTAGGCGATAACCTGCACCGCCATCGCCAGGTTCAGCGAGCTGTACTCCGGGTTCGCGGCAATGGCAACGTGATAATGGCACTTCTGCAGCTCTTCGTTGGTCAGGCCCACGCGCTCGCGGCCAAATACCAGCGCGACCGGTGCGTGCTGCCCTTCGCTGACGCTTTTCAGCCCGCACTCGCGCGGGTCGAGCATCGGCCACGGCAGCGTACGGGAGCGGGCGCTGGTGCCCACCACCAGGCTACAGCCCGCCAGCGCCTCGTCGAGGGTGTCGACAATCTGTGCGTTACCGATGACGTCGCTGGCCCCGGCGGCCAGGGCGATGGCCTGGGAGTCCGGCTTCACCAGCGGGTTAACCAGCCAAAGATTCGTTAAGCCCATGGTTTTCATGGCGCGGGCAACGGAGCCCATGTTGCCGGTGTGAGAGGTTTCAACCAGCACGATTCGTATATTTTGCAGCATAGTTTTTCAGCGTCTTAAGAATATTTGCGCATATTAGCATAAAGCAAAGACATAATCCGAACTCGCTGGTATACTCTGCGCCGTTTTCACCCCCGTTCTTTAACATCCAGTGAGAGATACCGATGCATCCAATGCTGACCATCGCCGTGCGCGCAGCGCGCAAGGCGGGTAATGTAATTGCCAAACACTACGAAACGCCAGACTCTGTTGAAACCAACCAGAAAGGCAGCAATGATTTCGTAACTAACGTTGATAAAGCCGCCGAGGCCGTGATTATCGACACTATCCGCAAATCTTACCCGCAACATACCATTATCACCGAAGAGTCCGGTGAACACGCAGGCGAAGATCAGGATGTGCAATGGGTTATCGATCCACTGGATGGCACCACCAACTTTATCAAGCGTCTGCCCCACTTCTCGGTCTCTATCGCCGTGCGCATTAAAGGCCGTACCGAAGTTGCCGTGGTTTACGATCCAATGCGTAACGAACTCTTCACCGCTACCCGTGGTCAGGGCGCACAGCTCAACGGCTACCGCCTGCGCGGCGGCACCGCTCGCGATCTGGATGGCACCATCCTGGCGACCGGTTTCCCGTTCAAAGCCAAACAGCATGCCCAGACCTACATCAAGATCGTCGGTAAACTGTTCACCGAGTGCGCGGACTTCCGCCGCACCGGCTCTGCCGCGCTGGATCTGGCCTACGTTGCCGCTGGCCGCGTAGACGGTTTCTTTGAGATCGGCCTGAAGCCGTGGGATTTCGCCGCAGGCGAGCTGCTGGTTCGTGAAGCGGGTGGCCTGGTGTGTGACTTCACCGGTAACCACAACTACATGATGAGCGGTAACCTCGTCGCCGGTAACCCGCGCGTGGTGAAAGCCATGCTGGCGAACATGCGTGACGAGCTGAGCGAAGCGCTGAAGCGTTAAGCATCGCTAACGCCGGATAGCGTAGCGCTATCCGGCGTTTTAAAACGGTCGTAGTCCCCTTCCCACCGGCACCGCACTGAGCCACATCACCACCGCCGCCGTTACCAGAATCACGCCTCCGGCCAAAGCCAGCGTTGACCACCCCACCTGCTGCCACAGCACCGGCGTTTTATTGCCGCCGAGCTTGACCGCCAGTCGCCGAAAGCTATACACCAGCAGCGCCAGGGAAGAGATGGTTAGCGACGTGCCTGCCGCCATTGCCATGGCCGATGCCATTCCCCAGCTAAACACCCCGATAACCTTACTGAACAGCAGGACCATGATCGCCCCGGAGCAGGGTCGCATCCCCATCGACAGAATAATCATCAGCCGGGCGCGCCAGTCATCGCCGCGCGTAAGCTGCTCCGGCGTGGGCAGATGCTGATGCCCGCAGCCGCAGTGGGCATCATGCACATGGTGTGGCGTAAAAGCGGTAAACGTCGGCCTGCGCAAGAGACGACGCAGCCTGTTCAGTGCCCGCCAGCAGAGCAGAAGTCCCAGCACGCCCACCAGGGCATAGCTCCCCTTCTCCAGCCAGTAGCTACTCACATGCAGCTGGCGAGCAGGCAGCTGGAGCAGAGTCAGAACCACGACCACCAGCACAATGGCTACCAGCCCCTGTAGCAGCGACGAGGCCAGGGTCAGGCCAATGCTCGACCTCAGTTTTGACGGATGAGTGGCAAGCCAGGTGGTTATTACCACTTTACCGTGGCCCGGCCCGAGAGCGTGCAGCACCCCATAGAGAAAGCTAAACAGCAGCAAGGCCCCACCCGCCCGGCTCGGATCTGCCGCCACGCCTTTTAATAGGGCGCTCATCTGCTGGTTAACCTCTCGCTGCCAGCCCGCGCTCTCCAGCATGATCCGGGGCCAGGCGTGCCACAGCTGCACCCCACCCACTACAGCACAGAGCAATAGCAGGGCCAGCGGCCAGAGCGCTCGCCAACGGGGCGCGCTTCTCACCGAACTTAGCATCATGCCTTGCACTCCAGGGTCACGGTCTGGGCAAACTGCTTGCCGAGATCCATATCCTCCGGCGGCGCATCCTCTTTATCCAGCGACTGTGCGAAGGCCAGGGTATCCTCCCCTGGCGTCGGCGTGTGCAGCTCTGCCTGACACTGCTTTTGCAGATCGGCAGAGAGCGTAATGTCACGCTCGCTCTGGTAGGTCATATCGACATAGTAGGTGGGATCGAAGGTGGAAAAGGTGTAGCGCTGCCCGGCCAACGGCTGCGGCGTGGCCAGCGGCAGGGTAAAGGTCAGCACCGCCTGGTGATCGACCCGCGACATGCCATAGTGCGTGGGTCGATTAAGAAACTTAACCCGCTGCCCGTTATGCCAGACCTCGGTAAAGTAGTGCTGTCCCAGCACGTTGGCCATCACCTCCGCCGCCAGCTTTTTCCATACCGGTGACTCCGGCCTGGCGTCACCCGCGTCATAGAGCAGATCGGCTGAAGTGATCTCATCCATCGTCCAGCGCATATCGAGAGCCACAAGCTGCCCGTCCGCCACTACCGGCTCGGTTTGCAAGCGAATAAAGCTATGGGGATGCGCCAGCGCGGGAAGCGATAAAAACGCGAAAACCAGCGCGCCAGCGTACGGTTTAACTGTTTGCATGTGTTCCTTACGAGAAAAATTCTGTGACGCCCCCCGGCATTCCTGAGGGAAAGCCCGACAGGAGGGCTTTCGCCGCCGTATCCTTTAGCTATTCTTATCGAAACCCCTAACTGGAATCCAGCAGATGACAACCGTAACGATACCGCCATCTGTGCTCTCCAGTTCACAACGCCGCTGTCATGTACTCCTAATGCTCGCCCTGCCAGGACAAACGGTGACACCAGATATACTCGGCAAGCTGAACAACGTGGACGGCACAATTACCCGGCAAGATATTGCCGATACGGGTCATGAGATCCAGCGCTACCACCGGCTGAACATTACCGCGCAGCAGGACGGCAGCTACCGCATTGAGGGCGCGGCTCTCGACCAGCGTCTCTGCCTCATCCACTGGCTCAAGCGCGCCATTCGTCTCTGCCCCAACTTTGTTAGCACTCACTTTACCCCGGCGCTAAAAAACGCGCTTAAGCAACAGGGTATCGCCAGAACATTGTATGACGATACTAACCTGCACGCCCTGATTAATCTCTGCTCCCGTCGCCTTGAGCGGCAGTTTGAACAGCGAGATATTCAGTTTCTGCGTCTCTATTTACAATACTGTCTGCTTGCGCACCAGCTTGGCTTTACGCCCGCGTTTGCACCGTTGCAGCAGGCCTGGGCCGAAGCGCGGGCAGAGTATCTGGTTGCCAATGAGATTATTCGCCACTGGCAGCGCCGGGTGATCCCCGTTCCCCACGTGAGCGAGCATCTTTTCCTGACGGTGCTGTTTATGCTGCTGCGCACGCCGGATCCGATCCACGACAGCCATCAGCAGGACACGCGGCTGCGGGGGGCTATCCACCAGACTATCGAGCGCTTTCGCGCCCTCTCCGGGATGGACTTTAGCGATGAGCAGGGCCTGACCGATCAGCTCTATATTCATCTGGCGCAGGCGCTGAACCGTAGCCTGTTTGGCATCGGGATCGATACCAGCCTGACGGAGGAGATTAATCTGCTCTACCCCCGGCTGATGCGTACCACCCGCGAGGCGCTGCTCTGTCTGGAGGAGGAGTACAACCTGTGCTTTACCCATGAGGAGGCGGGCCTGGTGGCGGTGATCTTTGGCGCATGGCTGATGCAGGAGAACGATCTGCACGAGAAGCAGGTGGTGCTGCTGACTGACGACGCGCCCGAGCGGGAACGCGCCATTGAGGAGCAGCTGCGGGAGCTGACGCTGCTGCCGCTGAATATCAAGTATCTGCCGCTCGCCACCTTCCAGCAGGAGGGGGCCCCGCGTGAGGCCGCCCTGATTGTGACGCCTTACGTAACGCCGCTGCCGCTCTTCTCTGCCCCGCTGATCCATGCGGTGATGACCCTGAGCGAGCAGCAGCAGTTACATATTCGTGACATGCTGGAGTCTTAGGTCCGGGCGGTAACGCCGGGCCGGACAAACAGCGCGGGCAGCGCGACCATCGCCATCACCCAGAATACGCCCTGATGCAGATGCTGGAACAGGAAGCCGGCAAAGATGGTCATTACCGCGATGCTGCCCCCCATCGCCACCGCCGAGTAGACGGCCTGCAGGCGGATCACCTCGCTTCCCTGGCGGGCAGCGATATAGCGCATCGCCGCCAGGTGGCAGACGGTAAAGGTTCCACAGTGCAGCACCTGCACCACCAGCAGCCATGGCAGCGCCGTGGTCCAGCCCATCAACGTCCAGCGCACTATGCCGCATACCGCTGACAGCAGGAGCAGATCCCGGGCGCTCCAGCGGCGGAACAGGCGGTTGCTCAGCGCGAAGATAATCACCTCCGCGACAACGCCCAGAGACCAGAGATAGCCAACCGTTGAGGCAGAGTAACCCGCCTCCTGCCAGTAGATGGCGCTAAAGCCGTAGTAGGCAGCGTGCGCCCCCTGTAGCAGCGAGACACAGGCCAGAAAGCGCCCGTTCTGGCCGATCAGGCTCCGCCACGCGGGCCAGCCAGCGGCGGCCTGCGCCCGACGCTCCCCGATCGGCATCACCGACGGGCGCAGCAGCATCCCGAGCAGCATGGATATTGTCCCCAGAGTCAGCATCGCCAGGATCGCCCGGTAGTCGAAGAGGCTCACCAGCTTGCCAGTCAGCGCCGAGCCGATCACAAAGGCGATCGATCCCCACAGGCGTACCCGGCCATAGTCCATGACGATCTGCTTTTGCCAGGTGTTAGCCAGCGCGTCGGTGAGCGGCACCAGCGGCGAGAAGAAGAGGTTAAAGCCGATGATGATCGCCATCAGCCAGCCAACGTGGTTGCCAGCCCAGAAGGCCAGGGCAAACAACAGCGTCAGCAGAGCCAGCACGCGCAGGGCGAACACCAGCCGGGAGGGATCGGTGACCCGAGGGGCAATGGTCAGGCTGCCGAGAAAGCGGGCGACCAGCCCTGCCCCGAGCAGCAGGCCGATGGTTTCCGGCGTCAGGCCGGTACCCTTGAGCCAAACGCTCCAGAAAGGTAAAAAGATGCCGTAGCTGAAAAAGTAGGTAAAGTAGCTCAGCGCCAGCCAGCGCGTGGAATGCAAAACCATGAATCCCTCCCGTTTTGGAGGCGTTAGTCTGGCGTTAAAACCCCGCTGGTGCAAGCAAACCCGAAACACCTATGCCGTTTGCCGAAGCGTGAATTTGCTTGTCTCGATTCAGTTCACATATTTGCAACTTAACGCGCGATGAAAAAGGGTAAAGCGACCAGAAACCACACCCCACTTAAGTTAAATGATAATAAAATGTTAAATAAAAGTTATAGAATAATCATTTTTTAACACGTATAGCCATTGATAACGTAATGACATTATTGATATTTAACTTAATTTTAACCTAAAATTATCTATAAATTTACATTTTCGTGCGCAGATCACAATTCACATTTCTGCGATACGTTTCCCCTTCCCTTCATTGCTAATCTTCCCTCCGTGACATGCCTCGGTCCCTAAAAAAGGTAGAACTATGAAATTCAAACTCGCATTGCTCAGCGCAGCCCTGATTTCTGCATGCATGGTGTCCGGTACGTCGGTTGCAGCGGAGAAGTATGAAATTGCCGTGGTCGCCAAGGTGACCGGCATTCCGTGGTTTAACCGTATGGAAACCGGCGTCAACGAAGCGGCGAAAAAGCTTGACGTTAACGCCTACCAGACCGGCCCCTCTACGCCGGATCCGGCCCAGCAGGTGAAGGTGATTGAGGATCTGATCGCCAAAAACGTTAACGCCATTATCGTGGTGCCTAACGACGCTAAGGTGCTGGAGCCGGTGCTGAAAAAAGCTCGCGATAAAGGCATTGTGGTGCTGACCCATGAGTCACCGGATCAGCAGATTGGTCAGTGGGATATTGAAACCATCGACAGCGAGAAGTATGCGCAGGCCAACGTCGATGAGCTGGCGAAAGATATGGGCGGCAAAGGCGGCTACGCCATTTACGTTGGCTCCCTGACGGTGCCGCTGCATAACGCCTGGGCCGATTACGCCATTAAATATCAGAAAGAGAAATACCCGGACATGTTTGAGGTGACGTCTCGCCTGCCGGTGGCCGAGAGCATCGACAAATCCTACTCCACGACTCTGGACCTGATGAAAACCTATCCGCAGATGAAAGGGGTGATCGGCTTCGGCTCACTCGGTCCTATCGGTGCAGGTCAGGCGGTGCAGAAGAAGCGTGCGAAAGAGAAAGTGGCCGTAGTGGGTATCGCCATGCCAGCCCAGGCTGCACCTTACCTGATGCGCGGCGATATCAAGAAAGCGCTGCTGTGGGATCCGAAAGATGCAGGCTATGCGCTGGTGACCGTTGCCGACCAGCTGCTGAAGGGTAAAGAAGTGACGTCCGATCTGACCATCGATGGTTTAGGGAAAGCCGATGTCGACATGGAGAAGAAAGTGATCCGCTTTAACAAGATCCTCGAAGTCACCAAAGATAACGCACAGTCGCTCGGTTTCTAAGGCTCTCCGCCTACACCAGGGAACCTCAACGCCGGCCGTCTGGCCGGCACACTCGTACAGAATGACTTAAGCGCCCACACGGGCGCTCGCAGGGGTATTGTCCATGGCCGACACCACCGCATTTATCACTCTTGAGAATATCAGCAAGCAATTCCCGGGCGTGCTGGCGCTGGATAACGTGAACCTGACGCTACAGAAAGGCGAAGTTCACTGTCTGGCAGGGCAGAACGGCTGCGGTAAGAGCACCATTATTAAAGTGATCTCTGGCGTCTATCACCCGGAAAAAGGGGCGCAGATCCAGCTCGATGGCAAACTGTTCCACCACCTTACACCGCAGCTCTCCGCCCACTACGGCATTCAGGTTATATACCAGGATCTCTCCCTGTTTCCCAACTTCAGCGTGGCGGAGAACATTGCCGTTAACCGCTATCTGCCGGGCGGCGACGTCTGGGTACGGCGCGGTGCAATGCGCAAGCAGGCGCTGGCGGCAATGCAGCGCATCGGCGTCAGCATCGATCCCGATAAAAAAGTCGAGAAGCTCTCTATTGCCGACCGTCAGCTGGTGGCGATCTGCCGCGCTATCGCCGCCGACGCCCGGCTGGTGATTATGGATGAGCCTACCGCCTCCCTCACCCGCCAGGAGGTTAACGGCCTGCTGCGGGTGGTCAACGAACTGAAAGCCGCCGGGATCTGCGTGGTCTTCGTCAGCCACCGTCTCGATGAAGTGATGGAAGTTGCGGATCGCATCAGCGTCATGCGCGACGGCAAGCTAGTGGGGACCTACCCGGCGAGCCAGCTCGACAGCCACGAGCTGGCGTTCCTGATGACCGGCCAGCGTTTCCACTACAGTCCTCTGCCGGAAAAACCATCCGCCGATCAGGAGCCGATGCTGGAGCTGCGTAACCTCAGCCGCCGGGGCAAATACCAGAACATCAACCTGTCGCTGCGCAGCGGCGAGATTGTCTCTATCGTTGGCCTGCTGGGTGCCGGGCGAACCGAGCTGTGTCTGAGCCTGTTCGGCATGACCCACCCGGAGAGCGGAGAGATGCGCATCAACGGCAAGCCGGTCACCCTGCGCAATAACCATGATGCCATTAAGCATGGGATCGGCTACGTCTCAGAGGATCGCCTGACTCAAGGGCTGATCATGGAGCAGTCGATCTACGACAACACCATCGTCACGGTATTCGACAAGCTGCACACGCGCGGTGGCCTGCTGGATCACGGCAAGGCGAAAAAGCTGGTGGCCGATCTGATCCGCAACCTGAATATCAAAGTCTCCGATCCGCATCTGCCGGTGAAAACCCTCTCCGGCGGCAATGCGCAGCGGATCGCCATTGCGAAGTGGGTGGCGACGGATCCACGCATCCTGATCCTCGACTCCCCCACCGTTGGGGTGGATATCGCTAATAAAGAGGGTATCTACCAGATTGCCCGCGACCTGGCGGAACAGGGGATGGCGGTGCTGATGATCTGCGATGAGATCCCGGAAGCCTATTACAACAGCCACCGCGTGCTGGTTATGCGCCGCGGCAAGCTGGTCGCAGAGTTTAATCCGCATCGCTGTACGGAACAGGAGATTGCTGAAGTGGTTGAGGTGATCCATGAATAACAGACTTTCCCGCCTGGTCGGGCAACATGAGTTCTGGCTTGGGCTGCTGGTGGTGGCGCTGGCGGTCGGGCTGAGCATCAGCACCGACGAGTTCTTCTCGCTGGGCAACCTGACGGACGTTGCCACCAGCTACGCGATCCTCGGGATCCTCGCCTGCGGCCTGTTCGTGGTGCTGATCTCCGGCGGGATCGACATCTCCTTCCCGGCCATGACCGCCATTGCCCAGTATGCAATGGCAAGCTGGGTGATCGCCCACGGCGGCAACTTTGCCCTGGCGTTGATCATCGCGATGGCTGTCGGCCTGCTGCTCGGGTTGATCAACGGTTTCCTGGTCTACTGGCTGCGGGTACCGGCGATTATCATCACCATCGCGACGCTCAACGTCTACTACGGCCTGCTGGTTTATGCCACCAAAGGCACCTGGCTGTATGGCTTCCCTGACTGGTTTATGAACGGCATCAACTGGCTGTCGTTCACCGCCGCCGACGGCTATGACTATGGCCTTACCCTGCCCCTGCTCTGCCTGGCGGCGGTCATTATCTTCACCGCCGTACTGATGAACTTTACCCGCCTTGGCCGCCAGATTTACGCCATGGGCGGCAACCGCGACGCGGCCTCACGTCTGGGGCTGAATCTGGTGAAGCTCCACTTCTACGTCTACGGCTACATGGGCATTCTCGCCGGGGTCGCCGCCGTGGTGCAGGCGCAGATCACCCAGTCCGTTGCCCCCAACTCGCTGCTCGGTTATGAGCTGACGGTGCTGGCGGCGGTAGTACTGGGCGGAACCAGCATGAGCGGCGGGCGCGGCACCTTAACCGGCACGCTGCTTGGGGTGGTGCTGCTGGCGTTTCTGCAAAACGGCCTGACGCTGCTGAGCGTCTCCTCTTACTGGCATACCGTATTCAGCGGCGTCATTATCCTGGTCAGCATTAGCGCCACGGCCTGGAATGAAAAACGCAAACTCGCAAGGGAGCTTTGAGATGAAAGCAATCGCACGACTCTTACCCGGTGATGCCATCATCCGCCTGCAGTGCGTGATCATTATCGTCGTTGCCGTGGTCTTCTCGGCACTGCTGGGCAGCCGCTTCTTCAGCGTCGCTAACTTCCAGTCCATCACCTCGCAGCTGCCGATCCTCGGCATGCTGGCGCTGGGAATGGGCATCACCATGCTTACCGGCGGCATTAACCTGTCGATTATCGCTGGCGCTAACGCCTGCTCGCTGGTGATGGCGGCGGTGATCGTCAGCCATCCCGATAATCCGCTGTTTCTGGCGCTGGCCCTGCTGGCTGGCGCGGCGGTAGCGGTGGCGATCGGCACGCTGAACGGGGCGCTGATCGCCTGGGTGGGGGTATCGCCTATCCTCGCCACGCTCGGCACCATGACGCTGATCTCCGGCCTCAATATTCTGCTCTCTAACGGGACGGTGATCTCCGGCTTCCCGGCAGCGATCCAGTTCCTGGGCAATGCCACCGTGGTGGGCATCCCCGTGGCGCTGCTGCTCTTTTTATTGGTGGCGGTGCTGCTGTGGGTTCTGCTGGAGCACACCACCCTCGGACGTAGCCTCTACCTGGTAGGCTCCAACGAGCAGGCCACGCGCTACAGCGGCGTGAATACCGTCCGCGTGCAGATTGCGGTGTATGTCATCTCCGCCCTGCTCGGCTGGGTTGCCGCCATTTTAATGATGGCGAAATTTAACTCGGCAAAGGCGGGCTATGGCGAATCCTATCTGCTGGTGACCATTCTCGCCTCGGTGCTGGGCGGCATTAACCCCGACGGCGGATTTGGCCGCATCGTCGGCCTGGTGCTGGCCCTCATCGTGCTGCAGATGCTGGAAAGTGGCTTTAATCTGCTGGGGATCAGCAGCTATCTGACGATGGCGCTGTGGGGTGCCGTGCTGATCCTCTTTATCGCATTACAGAATCGTAAAGCCTGATGTCAGGAGAACAAATTATGGCGAGTTACTTCATTGGTGTGGACGTAGGCACAGGGAGCGCCCGGGCGGGCGTGTTTGATCTAAACGGCAGAATGGTCAGCCAGGCCAGCCGGGCCATTGAAATGTATCGTCCGCAGGCTGATTTCGTTGAGCAGTCCTCCGACAATATCTGGCAGATGGTGTGCAACGCGGTGCGCGATGCGGTTAACCAGGCAGACATCAATCCCATTCAGGTGAAAGGCCTGGGGTTCGACGCCACCTGCTCGCTGGTGGTGCTGGATAAAGAGGGTAAGCCGCTGACCATCAGCCCCTCCGGGCGCAGCGAGCAGAACATTATCGTCTGGATGGATCACCGCGCCATTACCCAGGCCGATCGCATCAACGCCCTGCACCACCGGGTGCTGGACTACGTCGGCGGGATTATCTCGCCCGAGATGCAGACCCCGAAGCTGCTGTGGCTGAAGCAGCACATGCCGAATACCTGGGCTAACGCGGGCTACTATTTTGACCTGCCGGATTTCCTGACCTGGCGGGCCACGGATGACGATACGCGCTCGCTCTGCTCCACCGTCTGCAAATGGACCTACATGGGCCACGAGGATAAATGGGACGGGAGCTACTTCCGCCAGATTGGGCTGGAGGATCTCCTTGAGCACGATGCGGAGAAAATTGGCCGCTACGTTAAAACCATGGGCGAACCGCTCGGCCACGGCCTGACGCAGCGCGCCGCCAGCGAGATGGGGCTGATCCCCGGCACCGCGGTGAGCGTATCGATTATCGATGCCCACGCGGGCACCCTCGGCACCTTGGGAGCCAGCGGCGTCTCTGGCGAAGTGGCGGATTTCGATCGCCGCGTGGCGCTGATTGGTGGCACCTCGACAGGCCATATGGCGATCTCTCAGCAGCCGCGCTTTATCGGCGGCGTCTGGGGGCCTTACTACTCGGCGGTGCTGCCGGACTACTGGCTTAACGAAGGCGGCCAGTCGGCGACCGGGGCGCTGATCGATCATATTATTCAGTCTCACCCCTGCTATGAAACCCTGCTGGCGCAGGCGAAAACCCAGGGGCAGACCATCTATGAAGTACTTAACGCCCTGCTGCGCAAGATGGCCGGCGAGCCGGAGGATATCGCTTTCCTGACCCGCGATATTCATATTCTGCCCTACTTCCACGGCAACCGCTCGCCGCGTGCTAACCCGACGTTAACCGGGGTGATTAGTGGTCTGAAGCTCTCCCGCACGCCGGAGGATATGGCCCTGCACTATCTGGCGACCATCCAGGCGATTGCCCTCGGTACGCGGCACATTATTGAGACTATGAATCAGACTGGCTACACCATCGACACTATTATGGCCAGCGGCGGCGGCACCAAGAACCCGATCTTTGTTCAGGAGCACGCCAACGCCACCGGCTGCGCCATGCTGCTGCCGGAAGAGAGCGAAGCGATGCTGCTCGGCGGCGCGATGATGGGTACCCTTGCGGCGGGCGTATTCGAAACCTTCCCGGAGGCGATGTCGGCCATGAGCCGGATCGGTAAGACCGTCACGCCGCAGACCAACAAGATCAAGCAGTACTATGACCGCAAGTACAAGGTGTTCCATGCGATGTATGAAGATCACATGAAGTACCGCCAGCTGATGCAGGAGGGAGCATGAGTTCATCGTGGCAGCATGCAACCGCCGCCTGGGGTATCTATAGCGAAGCGCTGGCCGGACTCGGTCAGCACCTCAGCGAGCCGCAGTGGGAGGCGCTGCTGGCTGAACTGCGCGGCTGCAAAGGCAAAATTGTGGTAACGGGTGTGGGCACTTCCGGCATCGCGGCGCGTAAGATTGCCCATATGCTGGCCTGCGTGGAGCGCCCGGCGATCTACCTGAACGCTACCGACGCGGCCCACGGCGATCTGGGTTTTTTACGCGCCGACGACCTGATGATCATGCTCTCGCGCGGGGGTAACTCCGACGAGCTGACGCGGCTCCTGCCAGGGCTGGCGTCCCGCAGCGTGCCGCTGGTCAGCGTGACCGAGAACGCCGATTCAGCGATTGCCCACGCCTCCCGGCTGGTGATCTCTACCGGCGTGCGGCGTGAGATCGATCCATTGAACATGCTGGCAACCACCTCCATCGTGCTGGCGCTGGCGATTTTCGATGCCGCCTGCGCCTGCCTGATGAGCGAGAGTGGGTATTCGAAAGAGAGCCTGCTGGCAGTGCATCCCGGCGGCGACGTGGGCGTTACGCTGCGCAGCGAGCGGTAATCAATAAAAAAGGCCGCATCAGCGGCCTTTGTTCATATCAAAGACGGATTATGCATAAACCGGGAAGCGAGCGCAGATAGCCAGCACTTTCTGTTTAGTGCTTTCAATGACCGCTTCGTCGTTGATGTTGTCCAGAACGTCACACATCCAGCCAGCCAGCTCTTTCACTTCCGCTTCTTTAAAGCCGCGGCGAGTTACAGCCGGAGAACCGATACGGATACCGGAGGTCACAAACGGGCTCTTCGGATCGTTTGGCACGCTGTTTTTGTTCACGGTGATGTTGGCGCGGCCCAGGGCAGCGTCAGCTTCTTTACCGGTCAGGTTCTTATCAACCAGATCCAGCAGGAACAGGTGGTTTTCAGTACCGCCAGACACCACTTTGTAGCCACGGTTCAGGAACACCTCTACCATCGCTTTGGCGTTTTTGGCAACCTGCTGCTGGTAAACCTTGAACTCTGGCTCCATCGCTTCTTTCAGCGCAACTGCTTTTGCCGCGATAACGTGCATCAGCGGGCCGCCCTGCGCGCTTGGGAACACAGCGGAGTTCAGTTTTTTGTACAGCTCTTCATCACCGCCTTTGGCAAGGATCAGACCGCCACGCGGGCCCGCCAGGGTTTTGTGGGTGGTGGTGGTTACGACGTGTGCATGCGGAACCGGGTTCGGGTAAACGTCTGCGGCAATCAGACCCGCAACGTGCGCCATATCAACGAACAGGTAAGCACCGATGCTGTCTGCGATTTCACGCATTTTTGCCCAGTCGACCACGCCGGAGTAAGCCGAGAAGCCACCGATGATCATCTTCGGCTTGTGCTCTTTAGCCTGCTTCGCCATGTCTTCGTAATCAATTTTACCGGACTCATCAATACCGTAAGGGATGATGTTGTACAGTTTGCCGGAGAAGTTAACCGGGGAGCCGTGAGTCAGGTGACCACCCTGCGCCAGGTTCATACCCAGAACGGTATCGCCCGGTTGCAGCAGCGCGGTGTAGACCGCGAAGTTAGCCTGGGAGCCAGAGTGCGGCTGAACGTTAGCGTAGTCTGCGCCAAACAGCGCTTTGGCACGATCGATAGCCAGCTGCTCAACCACGTCGACGTATTCGCAGCCACCGTAGTAGCGTTTGCCCGGATAGCCTTCGGCATATTTGTTGGTCAGCTGAGAACCCTGAGCCTGCATAACGCGCGGGCTGGTGTAGTTTTCGGAGGCGATCAGCTCAATGTGCTCTTCCTGACGTACTTTCTCTTGCTCCATCGCCTGCCACAGTTCGGCATCATAATCGGCAATGTTCATTTCACGCTTTAACATCCGCATCTCCTGACTCAGCTAACGGTAATTTTCAATGGCCCTCAGGGCAACGGCGTCCAGTATAACCGATCCATTTTCTGATAACAGGTCTTGACATGGGTTTTTACGCAAACGATTGGCTCCGCGTGGCGCAAGGGTTTGTTGTCCAAGCGCCCCTCTCTGTAATCACGATTTCTTTTCAGGTTTATCGTGCAAATATTTCATGACATTCCAACGTAACGGAAATACGCTATTAACCATTTACAATATAGGGTAACTTTTATAAGATGCATTTAAAATACAACTTATAGAAATAATCAATAAGGAAAAGGCAATGCTCGATGCTCAAACTATCGCAACCGTAAAATCCACTATTCCTCTGCTTGTCGAGACCGGCCCGAAGCTGACGGCGCACTTCTATGACCGTATGTTTAAGCATAATCCGGAGCTGAAAGAGATTTTCAACATGAGCAACCAGCGCAACGGCGACCAGCGCGAAGCGCTGTTTAACGCCATTGCCGCCTATGCCAGCAATCTTGAGAATCTCCCGGCGCTGCTGCCTGCGGTAGAAAAGATCGCGCAGAAGCACACCAGCTTCCAGATCAAACCTGACCAGTACAACATCGTCGGTGAACATCTGCTGGCGACCCTTGATGAGCTGTATAGCCCAGGGCAGGAGGTGCTGGAGGCGTGGGGCAAAGCCTACGGCGTGCTGGCGGGCGTGTTTATCAACCGCGAAGCCGAGCTGTATGAAGCGCACGCTACCCAGCCCGGCGGCTGGGAAGGCACTCGCGCTTTCCGCATCGTGGCGAAAACGCCACGCAGCGCACTGATCACCAGCATTGAATTCGAGCCGGTCGACGGCCAGCCGGTGGCCGAGTATCGCCCAGGCCAGTATCTCGCCGTCTGGCTGAAACCGGAAGGTTTTCCGCACCAGGAGATCCGCCAGTACTCTCTGACCCGCAAGGCCGATGGGAAAGGGTATCGTATCGCCGTGAAGCGTGAGCAAGGCGGTCAGGTTTCCAACTGGCTGCACGATGAAGCGCGCGTGGGCGATGTGGTTCAGCTGGCTTCTCCGGCAGGTGACTTCTTTCTCGACGTCCCGCCGCAGGCCCCGGTAACGCTGATCTCCGCTGGCGTAGGACAGACCCCGATGCTGGCCATGCTGGATACCCTCGCCAGCGCGCAGCATCCAGGCCAGGTAAACTGGTTCCATGCGGCAGAGAGCGGCGAGGTGCACGCCTTTGAAGATGAAGTTGCCGCCCTGGGCAGCACGTTGCCGCACTTCCAGGCGCATACCTGGTATCGTATTCCCACTGAGGCAGATCGCAGCGCAGCACGCTTTAATAGCGAAGGGCTGATGGATTTGAGCAAGCTGGAGGGGGCGTTTAGCGATCCGACGATGCAGTGCTATCTCTGCGGGCCGGTAGCCTTTATGCAGTTCGCGGCGAAACAGCTGATTGCGCTTGGGGTTGATGCCGATCGCATCCACTACGAGTGCTTTGGTCCGCACAAGGTTCTCTAAGATCTCGCTTACCCCGGCCCGCGCAATGGGGGCTGGGGTAAGCCTGCGGACTAGTTAGATAGCCGCGTCGTCCTCTTCGCCGGTACGAATACGTACTACGCGCGCTACGTCGAAAACGAAAATTTTACCGTCGCCGATTTTCCCGGTCTGCGCCGTGCGGATAATGGTATCCACGCAGGTGTCAACGATATCGTCAGTCACCACGATCTCAATTTTTACCTTTGGCAGAAAATCCACCATGTACTCCGCGCCACGGTACAGCTCGGTGTGCCCCTTCTGGCGACCGAAGCCTTTCACCTCGGTGACGGTCATCCCGGTAATGCCGACCTCAGCCAGCGCTTCACGCACATCATCCAGCTTGAAAGGTTTAATAATCGCATCAATCTTTTTCACGGTGATCCCCTAATTCTTTTGCCTGTCAGCAGCGTCGTAATCGATTGCTCACACTACCATATTTCACGCCCGTGTGCGGCCTACTCTTTAAAGTCGTTAGCGTCCAGCTCGTGACGCGAAAGCAGCTTATAAAACTCGGTGCGGTTACGCCCGGCCATGCGCGCTGCGTGGGTCACGTTGCCCTTGGTGATCTGCAGCAGCTTGCGCAGATAGTTAAGCTCAAACTGGTTGCGGGCGTCGGCAAAGGTCGGCAGGGCGGTGTTCTCGCCCTCCAGCGCCTGCTCCACCAGCGCATCGCTGATCACCGGCGAGGAGGTGAGCGCCACGCACTGCTCAATGACGTTGACCAGCTGGCGCACGTTGCCTGGCCAGGAGGCGGTCATCAGGCGCTTCATGGCGTCGGTAGAGAAGGCCCGCACAAACGGCTTATGTCGGCTGGCCGACTGGCGCAGCAGATGGTTGGCCAGCAGGGGAATATCCTCCGCCCGCTCCACCAGCGCCGGGATCTTCAGGCTGACCACGTTCAGGCGGTAGAAGAGATCCTCGCGAAATTCACCCCGCTCCATGGCCTTAGGCAGATCCCGGTGGGTGGCAGAGATGATCCGCACGTTGATATCGATATCGCGATTGCTGCCCAGCGGACGTACCTTGCGCTCCTGCAATACGCGCAGCAGCTTGACCTGCAGTGGGATAGGCATATCGCCAATCTCATCGAGAAACAGCGTGCCGCCCTCTGCCGCCTGGAACAGCCCTTCCCGGCTGCTGACCGCACCGGTAAACGCCCCGCGCGCGTGACCAAACAGCTCCGACTCCAGCAGCTGCTCTGGCAGCGCGCCGCAGTTGATGGCAATAAAGGCATTTTTGCCGCGCGGGCTGGCGTTGTGGATCGCCTGAGCAAGGATCTCCTTGCCGGTTCCGCTCTGGCCGCTGATCAGTACGCTAACGTCGGACTGGGCCACCATGTGGGCCTGCTCCAGCAGGCGCAGCATCACCGGGCTACGGGTGATGATATTCTCCCGCCACGCCTCGTCGCTGGCCGGAGCCGCATGCTCCAGGGCGTCGTCAATAGCTTTATAGAGCGCGTCTTTGTCCACCGGCTTGGTGAGAAAGCCAAACACGCCCCGCTGGGTGGCAGCAACGGCGTCAGGAATCGAGCCGTGGGCGGTAAGGATGATCACCGGCATGCCCGGCTGGACGCGCTGGATCTCGGCAAACAGCTGCATACCGTCCATCTCATCCATCCGCAGATCGCTGATCACCAGATCGACCTTCTCCCGGGCCAGCACGCGCAGGCCCTCCTGGCCGCTTTCGGCGGTTACTACGCTATAGCCTTCGCTGGTCAGGCGCAGGCCCAGCAGCTTCAGCAGGCCGGGATCGTCATCCACCAGCAGCAGATGGGCAGGTTTACGCGGCGTCATCATGGCTTCACCTCTTCCTGTTGGGCATCCGGCTGGGCCGGGCGGGTGCTGTCGGGGAGCTCCGCCCCGCCAGGTTTACGCGTCGAGAGCCGCCGCTCAATGTCGGTTAAGTTCTCCAGCTTACGTGAAGTGGTTTCCAGCTCCTCGCGCAGATGCTGCTGCTGCTGACGTAACGCCTCCAGATCGCTGTCCCGCGACTGCTGAAGCTTGGCATAGCGTGAGCGCTCCTCCGCCAGCTGGAGCTGCGTCGCCTGACCGTCGCGCCACACCTGGAACAGCGTCCGGACCTGCATCGGCAGCTGCGGGCTGAGGGTGTCCATCCGCGTGGTAAAGGCGCGTCTCTCAAGCGGGGTAATTTTGGCATTGGCCAGCAGAATGCCGCGCTTAAAGGTTGCCTGCCAGGTATCATCCGGCCAGCGTCTGGCTTCGGCGCGCGCCATCACCGGCGACAGACGCTCCGCGCAGTCCATGCCGCGCAGCCAGTAGAGCGGATTCGACTCAACGGCCTGCCCGGTTAGCGACCAGACGTTATCACAGGGTGTTGACATAAAATCGGCCAGCTGGTGCTGGGGAAGCTTCTCCTGCTGAACTTTATTTACCGGCTTAAGGGGGGCGTCAGGTGCGCAGCCCGCCAGCAGCAGGCAGGCTAAGCCAACAGGCAACGCGGAATGCTGCGAAATCATTTTCACAACGCGACTCAAAATATGCGACATAGTTACCTGATATAGATTCATTTAGCTTTTATCCGATCCAGCCAGCGGCAGCTCAATACGAAAACAGACGCCCGATTCATCGCCGGCGACCAGCTGCAGTTCACCCTGCATGCGCAGAATACAGTCCCTGGCGATGCTCAGACCCAGCCCGCTGCCTTTTACCGCGCCTTTTCGCTGGTGGCTTCCCTGGTAGAAAGGTTCGAAAATCATCTCCCGCTCGGCCTGCGGAATAGGTGTACCGGTATTGGTGACCTCTATACGCAAGCGCGTGCCGTGCGGATAGCTACGAATAAGAATGTTACCGGATTCAGTGCCATAGTGCACCGCGTTAGAGTAGAGATTGTCCAGCACGCTCAGTAAAAGCACCGGCTCTGCCAGGCAGCTCTCCGCCTTCAGCGCGACCTCCGTATGCATCATTTTAGCCCGTGCCGGTAAACTGTGAGCGGAGATCACCGTCTCGATCAGCGGCGCAATGGCCACCGTCTCCAGCTCTACCGCGCCATCGGCCAGCTTGCGGTTGTAGTCCAGCAGCTGCTCGATCAGCTTTTGCAGATTGCGGCTGCTGCCGTCCAGAATCTCGACCACCTCTTTTTGCTCCGCCGTGAGCGGCCCGACTACCTCGTCGGCCAGCAGCTCCGTGCCTTCCCGCATGCTGGCCAGAGGGGTTTTCAGCTCGTGGGAGATATGGCGCAGAAACTGATGGCGCTGGGACTCCAGCCACGCCAGACGCTCGCTGAGCCAGATGATGCGCTCGCCAACGGAGCGCAGCTCGCGCGGCCCCTTAAAGGCCACCCGGCTGTTCAGCGACTGCCCTGCCCCCAGCCGGTTGATCATGCGCTCAATCCCCTTCACCGGGCCGATGATCATGCGGGTAAAGAGCAGCACCAGCACGAGGCTGACCAGAAACAGCAGCAGCGCCTGCCAGCCAAAGAACTGACCCCGGGCGGCAATCTCCTGCTGAAGCTGCTGCCCACGGTTAAACACCACCTTGCGGGTGGTTTGCACCATCTCGGTATTGGCGGCAGCGAAGGCTTCAAGGCTGGTGGAGGCCGCCTGCGTGGGGCCGCTGTTGTGGCACTGCAGCTGGGCAAGGGCGTTCAGATCCTCCCGCAGCGCCTGGGAGAGTCGCTCATCCGGCAGCACGTCAGCATGCGCGTCAAGCATGTCGCTGTAGCGTTTGCGCTGGCTCTGGTAAACCCGCGCCAGGGTGGGATCGTCAAGCACGCAGTACTGCCGGTAGCTGCGTTCCATCTCCAGCGCCGCGTTGGTCATTGCCTCGCTGCGCCGGGCGTCGATAAGCGTGGTTCGGTTGGTGCGCGCCGCCTGGGCGCTGAGCGTGTTCAGGCTTTGCCACGCCTGCCAGGCCAGCACCAACAGCGGCAGCAGAACCAGCAAGAACGCCATAATGACAAGCTGTCGCAGGGAGCGGGGAAATGCAGGCCAGCGTTTCAACGCGTTACTCTCGTTAGAAAGGATGTACCGGAATGCTAGCTGAGGATGACGGATGGGGGAAGGCTAAAAACAATAAAGCCGGGTAAAAACCCGGCTTTATCATGGAATAGGCGGTGCCTTACTCGACGTTTCGCCTCGGGCCTGAAATAGCAACGCTATGATCAGAAGTGAGACGGCAGGCACCTGTTTGTGCGTCATTCCAGGGTTTATGTAGCGCGTCCCGAAGGGGCTGACATAAGAAGGTGAATGAGCCACTGCCTTATTATATGCACAAGTTATGCCAATGTATATTATTAATACATAACCATCTGTTTATATGGCTATTTATTATTTTTTGAACTGCATCATCTTTGCGCTCTTTTTAAGCAAAGTGTCGCTGATTAGCAACACCTCAAAAGCATCAAAAATAAAGCATTTAAAATCAATAAATTAAATGTCGCCAATTGGCGACATTGATTTTTGCCGCTGTCGGGATTTTGCGACAGCGGCGTTTTACTATTAACCCAGCTGCTTACGGGCGTTGCGGAAAATACGCATCCACGGGCTATCTTCGCCCCAGTTTTCCGGGTGCCAGGAGTTCGCCACGGTACGGAAGACGCGCTCCGGGTGCGGCATCATGATGGTGACACGTCCGCTTTCGCTGGTCACCGCCGTGATCCCGTTCGGCGAGCCGTTCGGGTTGGCCGGGTAGGTCTCGGTGACCTTACCGAAGTTATCCACGTAGCGCAGCGCCACCAGTCCTTTGCTCTCCAGCTGAGCGAGGTGCGCATCGTCACGTACTTCAACCAGGCCTTCACCGTGAGACACCGCGATAGGCATCATCGAGCCGACCATGCCCTGCAGCAGCAGCGACGGGCTTTGCGTAACCTCAACCAGGCTGAAGCGCGCCTCGAAGCGATCGGAGACGTTACGCACAAAGCGCGGCCACAGCTCGCTGCCTGGGATCAGCTCCCGCAGATTGGACATCATCTGACAGCCGTTACAGACGCCCAGGGCCAGGGTCTGCGGACGGTGGAAGAAGGTTTCGAACTCGTCGCGTACGCGCTCATTGAAAAGGATCGATTTCGCCCAACCCTCGCCTGCGCCGAGCACGTCCCCGTAGGAGAAGCCGCCGCATGCCACTAGCGCGTGAGCGCTCTCCAGCGAGGTGCGGCCCGCCAGCAGGTCGCTCATGTGCACGTCGATGGCGTCAAAGCCCGCTCGGTGGAAGGCGGCTGCCATCTCAACGTGGGAGTTAACCCCCTGCTCGCGCAGGACGGCCACTTTTGGCCGTGCGCCGGTAGCAATATAAGGCGCAGCCACGTCTTCGTTGATGTCGAAGGAGAGCTTCACGTTGAGGCCCGGATCGTTATCCTGCGCCTTGGCGTTATGCTCCTGATCGGCACAGGCCGGGTTATCACGCAGGCGCTGCATCTGCCAGGTGGTCTCTGCCCACCACATACGCAGCGTGGTGCGGCTTTCGCTGAACACCGCCCGATCGTTGGCGGTAATCACGAAGCGATCGCCTGCGACGGCGCGACCCAGATAGTGTACGCAGTCGGCCAGACCGTGGGCGCTAAGGATGTTTTCCACCGCGTCACGATCCTCGGCGCGCACCTGGATCACCGCCCCCAGCTCCTCGTTAAACAGCGCCGCCAGACGGTCGCTGCCCAGGGTGGCGATATCAGCTTCGATCCCGCAGTGGCCGGTAAAGGCCATCTCGGCGAGGGTCACCAGCAGGCCGCCGTCGGAGCGGTCATGGTAGGCCAGCAGCTTACGTGCCGCCACCAGCGCCTGCATGGCGTCGTAGAAGCCCTTCAGCTGATGCACGTCGCGCACGTCGGCCGGTTTGTCACCCAGCTGACGGTAAACCTGCGCCAGCGCCGTCGCGCCCAGCGCGTTGTGGCCTTTGCCAAGGTCAATCAGCAGCAGGGCGTTATCGTCGGTAGAGAGCTGCGGCGTCACGGTGTGGCGCACGTCCTCAACGCGGGCAAACGCGGTGATCACCAGCGACAGCGGCGAGGTCATCTCACGCTGCTCGCTTCCTTCCTGCCAGCGGGTTTTCATCGACATCGAGTCTTTACCCACCGGAATGGTCAGGCCGAGGGCCGGACACAGCTCCTCACCCACCGCCTTCACCGCCTCATAGAGGCCAGCATCTTCACCTGGGTGACCAGCTGCGGCCATCCAGTTTGCAGAGAGCTTGATGCGTTTGATATCGCCAATCTGCGTGGCGGCCACGTTGGTCAGCGCTTCACCGACCGCCAGACGGGCGGAGGCGGCAAAGTCCAGCAGAGCCACCGGAGAGCGTTCCCCGATGGACATTGCTTCACCGTAGTAGCTGTCGAGGCTGGCGGTGGTTACCGCGCAGTTGGCAACTGGGATCTGCCACGGGCCAACCATCTGATCCCGGGCGACCATGCCGGTGACCGTACGGTCGCCGATGGTCACCAGGAAGGTTTTCTCTGCCACCGCAGGCAGGTGCAGCACGCGGTTAACCGCGTCGGCCACGGTAATGCCCTGCGGGTCGAAGGCATCCCCGGCGGCTTTCAGCGACTCAACGTTGCGGGTCATCTTCGGCGTTTTACCGAGCAGGACGTCCAGCGGCAGATCGATAGGCTGATTGTCGAAGTGGCTGTCGGTCAGGCTCAGGTGACGCTCTTCGGTCGCTTCGCCGATCACCGCATAGGGCGCGCGCTCACGGCGGCACAGGGCGTCAAACAGCTCCATCTGGTCGGCGGCCACCGCCATTACGTAGCGCTCTTGCGATTCGTTACACCAGATCTCCAGCGGGCTCATGCCCGGCTCGTCGCTCAGGATACTGCGCAGGTCGAAACGCCCGCCGCGGCCGCCGTCGCTCACCAGCTCCGGCATGGCGTTAGAGAGACCGCCCGCGCCAACGTCGTGGATAAACAGAATTGGGTTGGCATCGCCCAGCTGCCAGCAGCGGTCGATCACCTCCTGGCAACGGCGCTCCATCTCCGGGTTGTCACGCTGCACGGAGGCAAAGTCGAGGTCAGCATCGGACTGGCCAGAGGCCATGGACGAAGCCGCCCCACCGCCAAGGCCGATATTCATTGCCGGACCGCCGAGTACCACCAGCTTCGCGCCAACGGTGATCTCGCCCTTCTGCACGTGGTCGGCACGAATGTTCCCGATACCGCCCGCCAGCATGATCGGCTTGTGGTAGCCACGCAGCTCTTCGCCGTTGTGGCTGTTGACCTTCTCTTCGTAGGTACGGAAGTAACCGGTCAGCGCCGGACGGCCAAATTCGTTGTTGAACGCCGCGCCGCCCAGCGGGCCGTCTGTCATAATATCCAGCGCAGTCACGATACGTTCCGGCTTGCCGAAATCCTCTTCCCACGGCTGCTCAAAGCCTGGAATACGCAGGTTAGATACCGAGAAGCCTACCAGGCCCGCTTTTGGCTTCGCGCCGCGTCCGGTTGCGCCTTCGTCACGGATCTCACCGCCGGAGCCGGTTGCCGCACCCGGCCATGGCGAGATCGCCGTCGGGTGGTTGTGGGTCTCGACCTTCATCAGAATATGGGTTGGCTCCTGATGGAAATCGTAGCGGCCTGCTTCGCTATCAGCGAAGAAGCGCCCAACCTCTGAGCCTTCCATCACCGCCGCATTGTCTTTATAGGCAGACAGCACGTGATCCGGGGTTTTCTCAAAGGTGTTTTTGATCATTTTAAACAGCGACTTCGGCTGCTGCTCGCCGTCGATCACCCAGTCGGCATTGAAGATTTTGTGTCGGCAGTGCTCAGAGTTCGCCTGAGCAAACATGTAAAGCTCGATATCGTTCGGGTTGCGCCCGAGGGTAGTGAAGGCATCGAACAGGTAATCAATTTCGTCTTCCGCCAGCGCGAGACCCAGACGCTGGTTAGCCTCCACCAGCGCTTGACGTCCCTGCCCCAGCATGTCCACGCTCTCTACCGGCGCGGGCTGATGGTGGGCAAAGAGTTTCTCCGCCTCTTCCAGCGCGTCAAAGGTCGTCTCCATCATGCGGTCATACAGCTCAGCGGCCACCGCCTGCCACTGCGCTGTGCTCAGGGTCGACGCCTCAACGTACCAGGCGACGCCGCGCTCAAGGCGGGCGATCTGCGTCAGGCCGCAGTTGTGGGCGATATCCGTTGCTTTAGAAGACCAGGGAGAGATGGTCCCCGGACGCGGCGTCACCAGCAGCAGCTTGCCGGTCGGCGCGTGGCTACTCAGGCGCGGGCCGTAGGTCAGCAGGCGGCCGAGCTGGGCGTGTTCATCGGCATTTAGAGGAGCGTTGAGGTCAGCGAAATGGACATACTCAGCGTAAATGTTGCTTACCGGGAGGGCGGCTGCCTGAAAGCGTGCCAGCAGTTTATTGATACGGAATGCAGACAGTGCAGGCGAACCACGCAGAATTTCCATCATAAGTCTCTCGTCTTTAGCGCGTCGATGACGCTGTAAGAATGCGCCAGGGGGAAAACGGGCGTCATTATAAAGAATCCTGCTCGTCGACGAAACCGTTTGCGTGGAAATAAAATTGCCCGCATTTTTTAACAATAGATGTTACCTAATTCTCTAATAAGTTGCTAAGTGCCGCAATCTTAAGCAAAATGCCGCTCACTTCCGGACAAATGCTTTTCTATAATAATGACGGCGGACTGAGGCGTCAGGCGACGCAGAGAATTAACTCCTTGAGAAAATTAAAGTTTAATTATCTGCTTATCGGCATTGTCACCCTGCTGCTGGCAGCGGCCCTGTGGCCCTCAATCCCCTGGTCGGGCAAAGCCGAAAACCGCATCGCTGCTATCCAGGCGCGCGGCGAGCTGCGCGTCAGCACCCTGGTCTCTCCGCTTACCTGGAACGCCACCAGCGATAAACCCACCGGCCTCGATTATGAGCTGGCCGAGCAGTTCGCCAGCTATCTCGGGGTGAAGCTGCGCATCACCGTGCGGCAAAACATCAACCAGCTGTTTGACGATCTCGATGATGACAATGCCGATATGCTGGCGGCCGGGCTGGTCTATAACAACGAGCGCATCAAGCACTATCAGAGCGGGCCGGTCTACTATTCCGTCTCCCAGCAGCTGGTCTATCGCGTAGGCAGCCTGCGTCCGCGCACGTTAGCGACAGTGACCGATGCGCAGCTGACCGTCGCGCCGGGGCACGTTGTTATTAGCGATCTGCAGGCGCTGAAGGAGAAGAAGTACCCGGATCTGAGCTGGAAGGTGGACGAGAAGCTGGGCACTAACGATCTGCTGTTGCAGGTTGCCCAGGGGAAGCTGGCCTATACCATCGCTGACTCCGTGGCCATTAGCCTGTTCCAGCGCGTGCACCCCGAGCTGGCGGTGGCGCTGGATATTACCGACGAGCAGCCGGTGGCGTGGTTTAGCCAAAAAGATAGCGATAATGCCCTCTCCGCCGCCATGCTGGACTTCTTCAACGTGATTAACGAGGACGGCACCCTGGCGCGCCTTGAGGAGAAGTATCTCGGCCACGGCAAAGGGTTCGACTATGTTGATACCCGCGCCTTCCTGCGCGCCATCGATAGCGTCTTGCCTGACCTGCGTCCGCTGTTTGAAAAGTACGCCCAGAAGATTGACTGGCGTCTGCTGGCGGCTATCTCTTATCAGGAGTCCCACTGGGACACCCAGGCCACCTCTCCTACCGGCGTGCGTGGCCTGATGATGCTGACCAAAAATACCGCCCAGAGCCTGGGCCTGACCGATCGCACCGATGCTGAACAGAGCATTAGCGGCGGCGCGCGCTATCTCCAGGATATGATGGATCACGTCCCGGCAACGGTGCCCGAGGAGGAGCGGATCTGGTTTGCGCTGGCGGCCTACAACATGGGCTATGCCCATATGCTTGACGCCCGCGCCCTGACGGCGAAGACCAAAGGCAACCCGGATAGCTGGTCCGATGTAAAGCAGCGCCTGCCGCTGCTTAGCCAGAAGGCGTGGTACAGCAGACTGACCTACGGCTACGCCCGGGGGCATGAAGCTTACGCCTATGTGGAAAATATCCGTAAGTATCAGATTAGCCTGGTGGGTTATCTGCAGGAGAAAGCGCGGCAGCAGGAGCAGCAGATCGCCCATGAGCAGCGTATGGCGCAAAGCTATCCGGTGGTCGCTCAGGAGGAGCTGGCAGAGAGGCACTATGGCGTGATGCCGCTGAGCGCCTTCTCTCCCGCCGAGGCGTTTGGTCAGTCCAGCTTTACGCTGCCGGGGATCCTGAACCAGGCGTCAGCAGGCGCTGACGCGGAGACGCATTAGCGCGCCTGCTTTTGCGCTTTTATCGCCAGCCGACGCTGGCGGAAAAATTCGCTGAGCATGCCCGAGCATTCGTCACTCAGCGTTCCCTCAACGATCTCAACCCGGTGGTTCATTCCAGGATGGTGCAGGACATCCATCAGGGAGCCTGCCGCGCCGGTTTTCAGATCCCGCGCGCCAAACACCAGCGTGCCGATACGGCCATGAACCATCGCCCCCGCACACATCACGCAGGGCTCCAGGGTGACGTAGAGGGTGGTATCGAGCAGACGGTAGTTTTGCAGCACCAGCCCCCCCTGACGCAGGGCCATGATCTCGGCGTGCGCGGTGGGATCGTGGTGGCCGATGGGCCGGTTCCACCCTTCGCCAATAACGCGGTTGTTGTGCACCAGCACCGCCCCGACCGGCACCTCCCCCTCATCCCAGGCGCGCTGCGCGAGCATAAGCGCGTGGCGCATCCAGTCTTCATGGGTTAATTCGGTATCGGACACGGCTCAGCACTCCAGTAGTCAAAACGGGGCGCATTATACACAGGTGTAAGTACGCACACACTATTCGAGTTGCTGAAGCTCACCGTGGGGAGTGACGCGCCACCGATGCTCGCAGAAGTAGAGCAGCGGGTTATCCTGCTTGCTGTCGCTGTAGCCACTGTAGAGGCGCAGCGGCGTACCGATTTTCCGCTCCAGCTGCACCACCTTCTCATGGCCGAGGCAGCGCATGGAGAGCACCCAGCCGCCGTGGCTGCGATGGATTTGGCTGGCAATCAGGTTGACGCGGGGCAGCCACGGGGTATCAAAATAGACCTGCTCTACCAGCGGCTGCGGCGAGCCGGTGATCAGCCAGATATCGGCATCCGACGCGTCGAGGTAGTTGGTCAGGCGATCCTGCACCACCGGGAAGGCAGTGACGCGCTCGCGAAACCAGGTAACAAATGACTTTTCCAGCGCCTTAAGCCGCGCCTCGCTGTGACCAAAAGTGCAGCCCCACAGCAGCAGGCTCATCGGCCAGCGGGCGGCCCGCCCCTTTACCAGTAACGCAATGCCGATAACCGGCAGCAAAGGTAGAACGAGCAGCGCATTGAGTGGCTGATGCCGCAGCAGATACCGCAGAAATGTCCCGAACATATCCTGCTGATGCAGCGTTCCATCCAGATCGAAAAATACAACACGACGCTCGCTATTTGCCAAACCCTACTCCTTTGGATCGTTAAAACCTAATAGCCAGGTAAACAGGAACCCGGCGATGACCGCCAATAAATAGCCTAACAGATAGATCGTGACTTTTCCGGTAACAATCGTTAAAGCCAGCGGTAAACCGGAAATGCCAAAGGTGATGACCGTTGCCACTTTCCAGTAGCAGACAAGCGCCCCACCCACCGCGCCGCCCAGGCAGGCACCGATGAAGGGCTTACCCAGCGGCAGCGTGACGCCAAAAATCAGCGGCTCACCGATGCCCAGCAGCCCCACCGGCAGCGCACCTTTAATAACCGTCTTTAGCCGGGCATTGCGCGTTTTCAGCAGCACGGCGAGCGCCGCCCCGACCTGGCCGACGCCCGCCATTGAGAGGATAGGCAGCAGGGCGTTATAGCCGTGCGCCTGAACCAGCTCCACGTGGATAGGCACCAGCCCCTGATGCAGCCCGGTAAGCACCAGCGGCAGAAAGGTTCCGGCCAGCACCGCGCCCACCAGCAGACCGCCGCGATCGATAGCCCAACCTGCCCCATGGGCAATAGATTCAGCGATCCAGCCCCCGAGCGGCTGTAGCGCCACGATAGCGATCGCCCCGGTGATGAGGGTGGTCAGCAGCGGGTTAAGAATGAGCTCCAGCGAACCCGGCAGCCGTTCGCGCAGCCGCTTCTCAAACCAGCACATCAGAGCCACCACCAGCAGCACGGCGATCACCCCGCCGCGCCCAGGCTGTAACGCTTCGCCAAACAGCGTGATCTGCGCCAGCTGCGGGCTGGAGAGAATACCTGCCATCACCCCGCCTAACGCCTGCGAGCCGCCGAACACCTTCGCTGCGTTGACCCCCACGAGAATATTCATGATCGCAAACACGGCGCTGCCAAAGATGCCAAGCAGCCCCAGCAGGTTGGGATAGTGAATCGCGATATCACCAGCAATATCGGGTCGCTTCAGGATATTGATAATGCCGGTAATCAGCCCGGAGGCGATGAACGCCGGAATAAGCGGAATGAACACGTTCGCCAGCATGCGCAGGGCGTCGCTCATCGGCGCTTTATACTGGGCTTTCGCCTGCGCCTTGTTACGGGCGATCTCATCCGGGATCGTGGCTTCTTCCGCCCCGTTAACCAGCGAGCGCATGGCATCCACCACCTGTCCGGCTCTTCCCGGCCCGACAATCAGCTGATGCTGCTCGCCCTGCTTGACGTAGCCGCTGACGCCCGGGAGCGCTTTCAGCCTGCCGATATTGAGCAGCCCCTCATCCTGCACCTCAAACCGTACGCGGGTCATACAGTTTTCCAGCCGCAGGATGTTGCCCTGCCCGCCGATGCCCTGCAAAATCTCGCCTGCCAGCGTCAGTGACTTATCCATATGAACCTCTTAGCCATTCAGCGCGGCACGTAAGAATCCCTGATGCATGTCGAGCCGGGCGCGGGCGGCGTCCACGTCCAGGCCGGTCAGCACCATCAAAATAGCGGGCTTGACGTCATACCCGGTCTGCTCCAGCACGCTGCGAGCCTGCTCAAGGGTAACGCCCGTTGCTTCAACGACCATCCGGCAGGCGCGATCAACGAGCTTGATATTGCTCGCCTTCATATCGACCATCAGGTTTTGGTAGACCTTGCCAAACTTGACCATCGCCCCGGTGGAGATCATGTTCAGCACCAGCTTCTGCGCCGTGCCGGACTTGAGGCGGGTCGAGCCGGTCAATGCTTCCGGCCCCACGACCGGCGAGATACCAATATCCGCCGCCTGGGCTATCGGCGAGCCGGGGTTACAGGAGATAGCCACCGTGGTGCAGCCTGTGGCCCGGGCATACTTAAGTCCGCCGATAACGTAAGGCGTGCGTCCAGATGCGGCCAGGCCCACTACCAGATCCTGGGGGGCGAGCGACAAGTCGCGCAGGTCGTCCTCTCCCAGCTGCGGGTTATCCTCTGCTCCCTCTACCGCTTTCAGCAGCGCCCCAGGACCACCGGCGATCAGGCCAATCACCAGGCCGTGCGGGACGCCAAAGGTCGGTGGGCACTCCGAGGCATCCAACACACCGAGCCGGCCGCTGGTGCCTGCACCCATATAGATGATGCGTCCACCTGCTTTCAGCGCCGTTGCGGCAGCATCCACCGCCCGTGCAACATCTGGCAATGTCTCTTTCACTGCCAGCGCGACCAGCGTATCCTGTTGATTAAAACGGGTTACTAACTCGATAGTCGAAAGTGCGTCCAGATCCATCGTCTCAGAATTTCGCGTTTCTGATACCAGTGAGCCAAGATTCATTATCAGTACCTTTTGAATATTTAATTCGTGTCCCGCGCAGTATAATGGAATATATAATTCATTGATGCCTGCGAACAGGATGTTTGTTGCCGTTGTCACGTTTTGCCCCCGGAGTTGTCATGAACTGTTTGATTCACATCCGTCAGCGCTATGCGGGCCTGGCGCAGAGCGATAAAAAGCTGGCGGACTTTCTGCTGACCCAGCCCGATCGTGCTCGCCATCTGAGTTCGCAGCAGTTGGCTGCCGAGGCGGGCATTAGCCAGTCGAGCGTGGTGAAATTTGCCCAGAAGCTGGGGTTTAAAGGTTTTCCGGCGCTCAAGCTGGCCATTAGCGAAGCGCTGGTCAGCACGCCAACTTCCCACTCCGTTCCGGTGCATAACCAGATCCGCGGTGACGATCCCCTGCGCGTGGTAGGCGAGAAGCTGATCCATGAGAAGGTCAGCGCTATGAACGCGACCCTTGATGTGAATACCGAAGATAAGCTCCAGGAGAGCGTGATCATGCTGCGCGATGCGCGGCGGATCGTGCTGACAGGTATCGGCGCGTCCGGGTTAGTGGCGCGTAACTTTGGCTGGAAGCTAATGAAGATTGGTTTACACGCCGTGGTCGAGCAGGATATGCACGCCCTGCTGGCGACGACGCAGGCGATGGAGAGCAGCGACCTGCTGCTGGCCATCTCTTATACCGGCGAACGGCGGGAGATCAACATGGCGGCGGATGAGGCCTTACACGTCGGGGCGAAGATCCTGGCGATCACCGGCTTCACCCCTAACGCGTTGCAGCAGCGTTCAACCCGCTGCCTCTATACCATCGCCGAGGAGCAGGCCACCCGCAGTGCCGCCATCTCCTCCACCAGCGCCCAGATGCTGCTCACCGATTTGCTGTTTATGGCGCTGGTGCAGCAGGATCTGGAGCACGCCCCGGAGCGCATCCGCCACAGCGAGGCACTGGTGAAGAAGCTGGTATGATGTTAATTAGCCAATGCAGGCGCTGGCGGCCAGGCTGGATTACTTAAGTCAACGTCGCGCAGTTGATCAACGTACTGCTGAAGAGCAAGCAGGTTGCTACTATCGCTTTCGCGGGCGTTACCCACCGTCTTGCTACTCTGGATCGCAGAAATCTCCAGCGTTGCATCAAGCATATATTTATAGCGTAGGGCCGCATTGGCTTGCCGGGAATTTTGCGCGATGACCTCAGCATCTTGATAAACAGACGTACCGTTAAACTTCCACGTTCCATCAAGCGTTAGGCTTTTCGGATAGTCCTCTACTGCGATCTCAGCCACACTCATATTGATAGGCCATAGCATAGATACGGCGTAAATATTACCACGTTGCGGAACGGGCTTATCCACTACGGCACGAATAGTTCCGTTGCTATCGTATTGAATTTTTATAGTATCGTCAGCAAAAAGAGCCTGGCTCTCATACCAGTCCAGATTATCTTCAGATTTTAAGAAAAGAATATTTTCTGACGTGCCGGGAGAGATTAACTGATGCGTAGGGTTTTTATAGAGCGTAAAGTTTTTGATATTTTTCATGCTTACCTCCTATTGATTAACCGCTTATCGTCACCCACGTGCCGTTGAGCAGTTGCTGGATCGGCTTAGCATAGATTGCCACCGTATTATCAGCAGCCCCGCTAGGTGATTCATCAATCCACAATCCCGTCAGTACGCAACCCGTGGGCGGAAAAAATTGCCGGGATGAGCCATCATCTGGTGAGTCCATCTCACTCATGGCCCCTAACTGAATATTTTGCACACAGGGAGGGGGATTAGCCGTTCCGTAAAGTGTATTTTCAAATAATGTTCCCAACATGTTTCCAGATAAAACACGTACAACGCCATTTCTATAATCAGATTGAATATATGTGCAGGTATCTCCCCCGACGAACCATACGCCAGGCGAGTCGGTAGCAAAACTGCTATCGCTGGATTGGTAATTACAACGAATAAAGCACGAGCCGGGATAGTTTGTCCTAAGCAGATCAAATAATTGTTGTCCAGATATGGCCTCAGAATCTGAGCCGATACTTAACCCCCCACCTAACCCCATCCATCCAGTTGTCACCACTCTATTTGCACTGAAGTCGGTAGCTGACGTTACAGTTTCAAGATATGCCGCCGTACCCAGGCCAAGGCTGGTAGTCAATGCTTGTGTAAATTGCGCGACCAAAGTAGCAATATCGCCGTTGTCTAAGGCATCGCTGCCTGCGTTAGCAATAAACTGGCCCATGGTTGAACCCATTGCTGTTGCCTGCCGCAGCGCCTTATTCACCTGTGCGCTGGATGCAGTGCCGGACTGAAAACCGCTGCCCAGTGCAGGCAGCGCTTCCCAGTCGGCCTGGTTGGTCACGTTTGCGTTTTCACCCGTGGCAAAGGGCTTAAAATCATTTATAGCCATTAGCGTCGTTCCTCCTTATAGAAAAGCGTACGTTTGTTTCACCTTTAAAGACGTAGAGATAAAAAATCCGCTGATTGGCGGGGGGGATTAATGCAATAATGTTGATAACACTCCCGTTAGTCGGGAACTTTTTTACATGGGAATGAGCCAATAATCGGGGGTATATCCATATTGGCCTGAAGCAACTGAACGTTTAAGAAAGCTTTGCCATTACGCTTAACGAATTCGAAGCCGTAATTATTGCCATCGCTAGCAGGCATTAAGCCCATATCCATTGCCATATTGGCATAATCCCCATAATCTTTAAGAAATATTATTTTCTGTGATGTCGTTTCCTCTTTATTGATAAAAGCATAACCTCGTTCATCAACAGACAGAAGGTAGCTACCACATTGAAATGCTGCAAATGATGTCGAAATCGACTTTATAAATAAAATAATAAATAAAAGTAATGATGTTGATTTCACTGATTATTTATCTCCACCACTATTTAGTTCTGGCGCTGATAAAGCATCTCTTGAGCCGCGTGCCTCGCACACCATATCCATATACCATTCCTGGCCCCGCGTATCGCCCCTGTAGTTAATCCCCCGCACGATGTAAACGCCGTCAGTCGCGATGCTGGCAAGCTGTGTTTTCGATGCCGGACGTGTCGCCTGCCGGTTTCCGTTGCTGTCATTCACAGGTAAGTACCCGCTGCCCTTCGCCACATCCTCAGCCGGGAGGTTCTGCTGGTTGATGATAACCTCTGCCTGGTTTAGGTGTATAAGGCCGTTTGTGCGGATTTTCGGTGTAATCAGACACCGCACGTTGATTCCCTTGCCGAGGGTCTGCGTCGGCGTCCCCACCAGTCCGGTCCGGCTGTTCAGCACCACCGCGTCATGCATGTACTCGTCCTTCGTCAGCATCACCCGCTGCCCGTCAACGAACATCCAGCTGGCATTGCACTGCCGGGCCACCTCATCCATCAGCAGCCGCGTCTTGCCGAACAGCACCCGTCCGCGCGGGTAGACTTTCGCCGGCATCGCCGGGGTCCGCCCCTCCGTCACCCCGAACGGGGCAAAGTCCTGCATCAGGGCGTGGTTCATCTCCGCAAGGGTGC
>NZ_BBMZ01000006.1 GCF_000759795.1 Pseudescherichia vulneris NBRC 102420 | reverse complement strand
CCCACTCGATTGTTTACAGTAAAAACAAAGTACTGATATATATATATTTTTAAGTTGTCAGTATTGTACCGTACCGTTTTATATACCGTCACCGGGGAGAAGTGCCCCGCTTCGTCAGGGAGTCGTACTGCCTTTCGCAGATGGCTCCGGCGGTAGTTGCCCGGTCAGCGTAGTCTGCCAGTTGTCGATTTCGTTCGACAGATTTGCTGAGCAGGTCGGCAAGCAATACGCCGGTGTCTCCGGCTGACGACCCAAAGCCGTTAGCGGTGGAATACTCTCGGAGCTGCTGCCTGATGGTATCGAGCTGGTTCCGCAGCCCGCCAGCGCGCTGAGCAGCAAGCATAGCATCGTTGCGCGCCTGATCGATACGGTTTTGCGCTTCACGTTCATTGCGGGCATTCTCCTCTTCTCTCTGCTTCCTGGTAAGCTTATCTGCAGCTACCTGATCTTCGCCGCGCTTTGCGTACCCGGCATCGTATTGCGCCTGTCCATGCTTAACCCAGGCGATACGCGCACCGGCCACCAACAAAGCCAAAACCGCCAGCAGCGCCAGCGGCTTCCACCACACCTTCAGGAAGGTGATCATGCATTCACCTTTGGAGTGAAGGCGCGAAGGTTGATGGGCTCACCATCTGGCCAGGACCACAAAAACCAGGTGAATACACGAAGATCACACACGGCGTCAAACGTCTCACCCGGGCGCACATCTTCAATAACGCACACTATTTCGTAACTACCATGGGCTTCCTGTAGCGCGACAGTGTCAAGGGTCCACCGAGGAATTAGCGACTTAATGAAGTTCATCATGCTGCAGCCACTCCCTTGCGGATCGCCTCTGCACCGGATGCATCACGCCAGAGCCAGGACTCAGCCGCCCGGCGGCGCACCAACCCCTTCAGCACCCGGCCGCCTGATTTGTTCCAGCGGGCGAACTGCGCCAGCGCCTGGTCATGCCGCTTGTTGTTCACCATCTCCAGCAGCGTGGAGTTCTTCAGCGCCTCAAGGCCGACGTTGTAGGAGAACGATACCAGCGCATCGAACTGGCCCTGCTTGAGGGAGATAGTGACGAGCTTATCCACTCCCGCCTCGAAACGCGCCAGATCGTCAAGCAGAACTCTATCCGCCTGCGCCTGATGCCATACCAGTCCAGGCTTAACCTCCCGCCCGGTGTGGCCCCAGCCGATAGTCCAGGGTGATCCGCTGAGCTTCTGCCAGTCAGGAATCAGGCGGTAATCCCGCATGGGCAGTTTTCTGGCGGTGCACGCTTTACCCAGGGCGCTGCCGGGATCCGGGTATGCCTCCAACTCGCAGTCTTCGAAATGCTTCATCACGGCCAGGCCGTTACTGGAAATCTTCATGGTGTGGACCTCTGGCTATCTTGAAAATTTGCACGACGTTGCCCTTTGTCTTGAGCATTGCCGCCAGAAACACGCCGTTCAGGATGACGTCACCCCAGTCGACAGTTGTGTAGTGTCCGTAGAAGATGCGGATCGGGATGCTGGCAGCCACGACGATCACCAGGTAGGCAAGCCAGCCGCCCCACCAGCGATGGCGCGACCCCTCCCGGCGGAACAGCAGAACCCTCAGCGACAACACGCCGCAGATGATGGCATTAGCTACGAGCAGAAATTCATGGCTGATCATCGTCCCCCCTTTTCGGCAGCATCTGCCCAGGATTGTCAGACCGGTGATAAAGCCAGATGCCGACCCGCACGGCCACGATGCTCGCAACGAAAGCGCCAGCGGAGAAAACTATGCCGGTTTCGAACGAGCTGGCTGTGATGGTAGGGATCAGGCTGAATACACCGATGATGATGGCGGCGGCAGGCTTAAAGAAGAGAAGACCACAGATGAAGGAGAGCAGAGCCAGAAGAAGCCTGCGCCGTATTGGATACTCAACCGCCGAGGTAACAAATATTACCGCTCCGGCCAGTGCGCCAATTGCTACCTCCGGTGGAACGCCTACGAGCCATGCTGTCAACGCACCGAAGCTAAGACCTTGATTTATACTTGATACCGTTAGCGAGGCCGACATGGTAGCCACCGATTTTTGTGCATAATGAACCCCCTTAGTTGGTGATCATATAGTACACAATAATCCGTTTGCGGGTAATTTTTACCGATAAAAAACTTTCAATGAACTAAACGAAGTGGTGGTATGATTTACGCACTTACTAAACAATTAATCACGGGATCATGATGAGCGTTTTTTTGACCAGTAATATATTTATTATTTTTTCAATATTTATATCAACTGCATCCTGTTTTGTCATTTCAAAATCAGGTTTATTCAAACACATAGAATTCAGCTCAAGAAGGCTTTTTAATATTGATGGGGTTAGGGGTGTGGCGGCCGCAATGGTTGTAATGAACCATGCGGTATTTATTTTAATGAATACTGGCATAGTAAAGGACACATATTTTAGTGAGATTGATTATCATATTTTTGCTAGATCAGGAGAGGTAGGGGTGCAAATTTTCTTTTGCATAACTGCATTTTTATTTGCCGACAGGATAATAAAAACACAAAACAATATTGACTGGAAACGGTTCTTTTACTCAAGAATCAAAAGGCTTGCTCCACTGTATATATTTATGATAACAGTCTCTTTATTGATAGCAATTTCAATATCGCCTGAGAAATTCAGCTTCTCAATTGGCAGCGTATATAGCATGATTTCAATGTATAGCTTTGGTTTTTTAGGAGGAGATGTTCATGTTTTGGGGGTAAAAATGGAACCACTCACGGCTGTAATATGGACACTTCCTTATGAGTGGAAATTTTACGCGATCCTGCCTATAATCGCCGCTATCATTTCTTCTAATAAAACCTTAATACCTTCTTTTATTTTCGTTTCAGTTATAGCCTTTATAGATTCATACATTAATTCGGCGCTATGGGTGTATTTCATAAGTGGCGCTTTTGTTGCACTGGTTTATAATAGAATCAAACCAATTGACAGCAAGGCTTTTGGCGCGCTTTCCTCAGTTGCTGCAATTGCAATTATTATTGCATTAATTAATATAGATATGGCACCTTACGGACAGATGCGATTTATCATAATCACTCTGTTTTTCTCTTTGGTAGTGATGATTCCGCCTAGCATATTTAAACTAAAACCACTGGTTTACTTAGGGGAAGTCAGTTATAGCTCATACCTGATGCACTTACCAGTCATGTTTGTTTCATTTAAATTAATAAACTCAACAAAATCACTATACAATATTAGTTTTAATGAATTCGCAATAATTACCTGCTTTGTAGTTGCGCTCTCATCAATAATTTCATGCTTCACATTCAAATATATTGAATATACTTTCATAAAGAAAAAAGTAAGTTACTCACAAGTAAGAGAGCCAGCTTAACCGGCTCTCTTACCTAACTATAGTGTTTTGTAGTCAGCCCCACCACTAATGGTTGGTGGGTCTAGCCTTGTTATAATGGTTCTTACATAAGTGTTTGCGCCGGAGATAAATCCTGCAGATAGATTTGTAAGAGAGCTGTTAGCTATCAGGTTCCCACCATTAAAAATAACGGATAAGAATCTTCCGGCAGTATTTTCAATTCTAAATATTGGCGTGGAAATCAATGGGTTCTGCTGCTCAATGCAACCAATAAACGAGTTAACAGTTATGGATGCATCAAAATCCATGTAATTGGCTGTTCTAACTATTATCTGATTACCTCTAACACCTTCAGCACCACAAGAATTCATTGTTATGCCAAATGGATTATAGAATGCGTATGCGGCGGCAATTTTCTCATCGGTGCCAATCATCGGAAATATGCTATCTGCGGTGCAGCAGGTCATTGTTGTATACTGCATGTTGTCAACAATAAATCCAAACTGATAGTTTGCAATCTGTACCATGTTCATGACATTGCTGGTGCCTGATAATGCATAACCTGTAGCGGTTCTGTACTTGCTTATTTGGAAGCCAGCATACTGTCCTATTCCAAGCCCAAGGAACTGAACGGACTCAAAGATGTTTGACCATACGTTTTCACCCCAGAATCCAAAGTTACCACACTCAAACCTGAGATCCTTTATTGTCGAAACAGCCAATTTCTGAGACCATAATGAATACGCAGGGGCGTTACTTCTGTCTGTTATATTTTTCCTTCTAAAAGTTGCTCCTGATAGTACGGCCAGAATGCAAAAGCTATCCCCACCAGTACCATCCGGGTCATAAACATCGGGGATTGTCAGCGCCATTGCATCAAGCGATGTTGTTCCGACAATAAATTTGTTGTTGGTTGTTTTCTCAAATATTGTTTTATCTTTCCCTTTCCCAACGATTCCACTACGTGAATAAATCGGCACTCCCGTTGAGTACTGAATTACACCAGAAGGGGCAAGTAAAGATGTGTGATTATTTTTACCGTACAATGTAGCTTTATTTATTTCGTTCTGATTATCAATGTTACTGTTAGGTCTTACGCCAAACCAGGTCAAACACGGTGATTCACGATCTACTCTAACCCACACCAGGGATCCGCTTGGAGGCACTATGGTAACTCCACCATCTTCCACGAGAGATTGCTTCCTGACAGCCTGGAAATAGCCACCGCCATAATGGATATCCTCAATTGATAAGCTTGCCGCAGATACAACATAAACCACATCTCCAACCGACTCGGGAGGGAATGCACGAAGTTCATTTAGGTTTAAAAACCTTCCTACTGCATTGAATCCATCAGTGGATTTTATAGATTTAAGTGTCTCGCCAACCGTGCCATCAGGATAATTAATAGCCGGGTTAAAACCTGACAATCCGGCACCAGTTGGCTTTGCCATCTCTATCAGCACATCGGATGCTGAACCCGATGGAGGGAGAACGACAATGGCATTACCGGAGTTATCGAAAGCAGGCATTTTATTCCGGCGATCTTCAACACCAGGCAATTCATTGATCGGTTCTGGCACTCGCAGGGTTCTGTTGAGGTTGTTCCCGGCAAGCGTATCAACATAGTTCTTTGTCGCTGCATCCTGAGGGTCACGTGGATCCTTCACATTGCGGATGTAGTTGTTAAGAGCATCGTACCAGTTTGCAATGCTGGACGGCTTCCGCAGCGCCAGACCAAACAGGCGAGATACTTGCTGGATTAACATGGTCAGGCGGTCGAAAACATCTTCGTGTGTTTCAGCAAAAAACTTGCCCTGATTACGCAAATCAGTGTCCTGGGTGATCTCCAGCTCCCGGACAATCGATATCCTCCAGTCGATGGCAAGAGGAGCCATCAGAGTAACGCTTCCTCCCCGATATCCACCGGCACCGCTGACGGTGTAATCAGTGTCCAGCGTCAGGGTTGTTACGTTTTCATTCAGGTCAATGACCTGGACTACCAGATCCGACTTACTAAAAATCCTGAACTGGTACGGGAAAACGGTGGTGGTGCCGTTCCCGGTATAGGTGTTCTCGTTAACTTCGGTAGAAACCGTCATGTCCTTTCTCCAGATACGCAGCGCCCGTCGCGGTGCCTCTGGTCATTTTATTACCTGAAAAACCTCATATGCATTAAAATGATGCAAAGTAAAGAACTTATTACCTTATGGGTAACTTTTATTGCATGCTGGAAAATGAAGCCCACATCTGATATATGTATATATATACAGTGTTTATGCGGAGGGAGAGCAATGCGGAGGCGGTACCATCACCCGTTGGAACGAGGTTTTTCAGAGAGAATTCATACACCGGCAGGGGTCAGGTCGTTGATTGAAAAATCTCACCTCATGGAATTATTGAGAGAGCTTGAGAAAGACGGGCACAACGTAGCTGGCGCATCAGCAGAGTTAACAGCCCTCCTGAACTACGCATCTGCCACGCACATGACTCTGGCCGAGATCCAGACACATATCGATTACTGCACTCTCCAGCTGAAGAAAAATATCGGATAAGAAAAAGCCCGCGCTAAGCGGGCTGTGACATGTCACGACTTTACCAATCCCAGCAACTCCAGCAGTCTTCGCACCCCCATAATGAGCAGCGCTAATCCGATACCGAAGAATGTAAGCACCAGGATAAAGTCAGTTGAAGTAAGTCTCGTCTTATCGAAAAACAGGATCGTGATACTGGGCCAGAGAAAGAAAGCCAGCATAGCAATATAGACCAGAAAGAATTTTGCTTTATCCATCGTTATTTCCCCAGCATAAATTGAGATGGCGGAACCAGGAATTCGTTGCCCTGCTCACGCTCTACGCGTCGCTGGTAACGCTCTAGCGAGCCAGGATCAAGGGCATCCTGTATTCTGTTCAGAATCAAGCCATTCATCGCTGTACGCAGCCAGAACACGTTCAGGAAAGGCGTGTTGTCCAGGGTGGTGCGGTACCAGTCGCCAAGGTCTGCATCGCCGCGTGTGGTGCTCTGCAGCAGCGTGATGATGCTATCGGCATTGGATGCCGCTGGCCCCATCAGGGAGGTGATCGGCCCTGCCCCCATGCGGTTGACTTCGCCAAACATGAAGTCGCCAAGAATACCCAGTCCGCCGCCCTGCGCCGCCGCAGCGAGGAAAGTTTTTGCGTCTGCCGGGCGCGGCGTCTGCCCCTTCAGCAGCAGCTTAGCCTGCATTGACGTGTAGCCAAACAGCGTCGCCCAGACGAACAGATTAGCGGCGCCAATGAATGCGCCGTTGCCATTACGCATCAGCGCGTTGGTCATAGATGTCGTTTTCGACTCGCCCAGCCCGGCCGGTGTATAGCCGCGGCCAAACACCTCGCGCCCCAGCACGTTCTGCATGAAGCTGGCGGTAAAGGATTTGTACTGACCGGCGAAACGGATCGCCTCCCCTGCCACGGTTCCCGGAACGGTCCCCATCTTCATAAATGCCTGCGTACGATCGCCAGGCTCCGACATAGCGATGTTCAGGCGATCGAGGATGTAGCCGCGCAGTTGACCTTCCAGCTGGTCGCGGGCGTCAGCTATAGCACGCTCGGTTGGCTTCAGACCTTTGCTCTGCACATACCCGGCGATCACTTCATCAGGCACGCCACGGATGCCGCTTGTCGTCATGAATTTACGGCCTTCGCTGTCGGCCATGTCCATGTGGCGGAAAATCTCCCACTCACGATCTCCAATGCCGTGCAGGTCCAGCACCCGGCGCAAGTCCTCCGGGAGCCGGGCGTGCGCCTGGTCAGCGTTCTGCGCCAGCCAGTTGGTGATCATCATGGCGTTGCTGTTGCGCCCGCTCTCCGTCCAGAAATTCATGAGGTTATATTTGAAGAAGAGCTGCTGTGCGCGCCCCATTTTCCCGGTGAGGCTGTCATCTCCAGAGATACGGCGGATGATCTCCTGCGTCATGGCATCGGAGTAGACGCCGATCGATGACAGGATCTCTTTCTGCTCAGCGCTGGTATAGCGGGTAAAGCGCCCTTTCATCGCGCCCAGCACCGCCTGCATAAAGTTCTGCCCCTGGTAGCGCATCTCGGTAGCGGAAATAGGCACATCGTTGAATGAGGAGATCACCGCGCCGCCGAGCTGGCTCATACGCAGCCAGCCGCGCACGTTTGCCGATGCATTGGCCCAGCCCACGCTGCCGGGGATATTCAGCGATCCATCGACCTGTGGCATGACGGTGCGGTTAAGCCTGCGGACTTTAGTCATGTAGTCAGCCAGCGCCGCCGGGTTGCCGGATTTACTGACGTCATCGGCAATCGTGTCGGTCAGGTACTTGAACATGTTGCCGGGGTTGGTGCCCAGCACCCGCATCATGCCCGTGTTACGCGCTGCGCTGTTCAGGCCGCCAAATACTGCCTCGCGCAGGCTACCGGTGCCGAACTGCTGGTTATACTCGTGCCACGATATACCGTCTTTGAAGTGCAGCACGCGCTCCTGGCTGGCGCGCTTAGCAGCGTTTGCCGATCCCTTGAAGCCGTTCATCCAGTCCGGCTTCTCTGAGGTGAGGTGCACACCGGAGGCCAGGCCGTTATAAACGTTACGCATGAACTGTTCCCGGTCGCTCACTCCGTCGAACGTGCGCTCATCAAGGCGCGGAAGAATGGCGTTGCGCCAGGCCCCAAAACCAGCTGCCCGGATTTTCATGATGTCGTGCGACTGCCGAACGATATAACCCGGCTCTTTGCGGATCCATGCTCCGGCACGGTTCTCATCAATGCGCGCCGACTCCTGCCACTTCGAGATGATCTGCGCAGCGGACACTGACTGGCGTGTCATCCCGTCGGTAGATTCACCGCGCCCGATACGCCACATAGCTTCGGCGATCTCGCGGTCGTTGCTGCCGCTGGCGATAAACTTCACCAGGCCAGCCCTGTCGAAATCGTAGTTGATCCCGGCGTGGTACTTGCCTCTCAGCTGTGCCACCTCGGAAGATACGGAGCGGCGGGAGCCGGTGCGCGCATCGTTTCGCCCCACCAGCAGCGCTTCAAGCCCAATATCAGGGCGATCTTTCCATGTGGTTCGCAGCTCGCCCAGGCGCTGGGCAGCGATACGGGTATTGATAGCCTTGTTGCGGGCCTCTATCTGCTTCGCAAGCACGTCGGCGCTACTCAGTTGCTCGGCTGCACGGAGAGCAGCCTCTTCGAGTGACAGCGCTTCGTTGCCCGCCATGATCCGTTCGGTGGTATCGCGCATGTCGCGCACCAGCGACTCCATTTCATCAGGTGACAGGTCACGCCCTGCGGCGGCGTTTACTGTTCGCTCACACTGCGTCAAAAACTCATTGGCTGCCATCAAATCCCCCGGTTAATCATACAGGCGGCAAAGGCCCGGAAAGCGTTGCTCATGCTATTGTCGCTGTCCTCGGCACGAATAGCATTGAGGTTTTCGCGCATCGTGGCCGCCAACTCAGGATTATCAACGGCAATATCGTCCAGCAGCGCGTTGCTCAGGTTAAACTCGTTTTCGAGATCGGCAGCGGCGGCGGTGACCTCGTGATCTGCCTGCTGGGTTTCACGGTAAACTCGATCAGCTGTTTCGCTGACCGGGCGCGCTGTATCATCCATCTGGCGCACCGGGTTCTGTATGCGCTGAATGGCACGCTCACGCAGCGCCGGAGTATGCAGTTCATAGAAAGGCTCAACGTCTGGGCTTCGACCTTCCATCATGTGCGCCAGCGCAGCGCGGTACGCCTGCTGGTTTACAGCCCAGTCAGCCTCCCGGATAGCACCTGCGGCTGTACGAACAGCCCCGGCCACTGGCGACATCTGCATGCCGTCCCGAATCTGCTGCGCACGCTCAGCAATACGCACCTTCAGGTCGTCGGGGATCTCTCCCGTATTAACCTGAGACTGGCGGCCCCGCGCCTGCTCGGCGGCAGCGTTCTGCTCCAGCGTATTATTGATCTCGGCGTTTCGGGATGTGAGTGCGTCCTTTTCTGCCTGAACATCTTTCAGCGCCCGCGCCCGCGCATCCCTGAACTTCATCCGCTGAGCCTGGTAATCGGTGGTGCGCTGCTGCACTGTGGCGTCCAGCGCATCCGCCTGGCGCTGGTTAGCAGTCAATTCGGCGCGCAGATCAGCCACGTTATCGATCTGCCCTGTCTGTAGCTCCCGCTGCTGAGCCATGTACTCCGGCACGACATCGTCATAGGCCCGGCTGTATGCGTAGTTCTCCGCGTCGCTGGAGATGGCCGCAGCCAGATCTGAATTGGTGCCGCGCTCCGGTATGTTGACGCCTGCCGGAATATTGTCAGGAGTCACCACCGGCGTTGGCTGCGCGTCAGGGGTAGGAATCGCTGTTTCTGCGGCCGCAGGCTCAGCTGCGCGCCGTGGGCGCACCAGGTCGGATATCACCCCGCCGCCTGCATGCATCAGGCCGCCCGCCAGCGTGTTAAAAAACGTGCTCTCCAGTGCATTGCCGTAAGTGAAGTCATCGCCGTCAGCAGCTGCTGCCATTGCGGTAAACGGCACAGTCGCTACTGCCTGCGCAGCGCCCAGACGGGATCCGGCAACAAAGCGCTCGCCAAAACGCCCCAGCATAGATGCTGCACGCGCCTCACCGGCGAACGGCACAAATGCCAGCGCCACGTTGCCGGGGTCGGCCATCGACCCGGCCAGGCTTGCTGTAAAGTTAAGCGGCGTTGCTACCCACCCAGACGGTGCAGATGCGGCGATCTGCTGGCGTGCCAGCGAATCCTGACGCTCAGCAACGACGTGATCGAGAAATGCCTGGCTAACGCCAGTCTCCGGCACGTTGATACTCTTCACGCCGTACTGCTTCAGGCGTTCATCGGCATCCGCTTTGCTTACTACCGCAGAGTTTGGATCGTTCGCAAGCGCATCAGCCTTTGCGAAGCGGTAGCCGGACATAGCCGGCCCCTCATCAAACCCCTGTTGAAGGGACGACAGCAGCGATTCACCCAGGCCGGATGGAGCGTTGCCGATTGGCTGGTTAATCCCCAGCCCCGGATCGTCGGTATAAATTGGCATATTATCGTCCTGACTGCTGGCCGCCCTGGAAGATGTCGATCAGGTTATCGCGTTGGCTTTCTGCGTTATAACCCTTCGACTGCCCGGGCGTGTATTTAACAGGCGTATCGGTGAATTTCAGCAGATTGTTCCACGTTGAGCGGTTAGCCGCTCCCAGCTTAGACAGGTCCTGGAACGACACGGAAACAGGTCGGCCGTCGGCACCATTAACAATCAGGCCGTTGAGCATAAGAGTAAGCCCTGTCTCGTTGCTGTTCGTTACCCACTGAGCGCTGTCTTTGATGCGTGACAGGCTCTGCTGGCGGTTCACGTCTTCCGGCAGGCGCGGATCGCCAACCAACGGCATAATCTGTTCAGCAGTTAGTGACTCAAGATATTTCCCGGCCCCGTCGTTGACGTCACGCAGATCTACCCCGGCCCGGTTAGGCAGACGCCATGTGCCGCTGGTCTGGTACTGCTCGCCGAGAATGTCCTGATAAGCCTGCTTCGCCGCGTCAGAGGCTGACATGCCGCGCTGCATGTTGATGTACGTCAGGCGCTTGCCCTGCTCGTTGAAGTTGTTCCAGACGGCAGTGCCGCCGGGCTGTACTACCATCGTGCTGGCGAAGTCTTTCGCCTTGTCGTTCCATGATGAGTCAGCGCTGTCGGCGTCGGTTTTCTCAAAGCTGCCGCGCAGGTCTGAGGTTTTAACGCCGCGGCTCTGCCACAGGGCATTAGCAGCACGCGGATTCTCTGTGGCCATGATGACCTGAAGTGCCGGGTACGCGTTTTTCTGCACCTGCTGCATGACCTGATCGGAGTATTTCCCGAACGACTGGGCCACCGCCTGAATGGCCGTGACGCTGGATTCCTGTGTGTTATCGATGCGCTGCAAAAGGCTATCGATCATGGTATCCGGCAGCACCTTTTTGCTGTTGATGCCCAGGCGGTCTTTTTCTGCCTGGATGCGCGATACCAGATACTCCCCTGACTGCTGATTGTTCTGGTACTCGGCAAAGGCCGACTTAACGACGGGGGAGTTTTGCTGGAGCCAGTTACCAGGATCCGATTCGCGGGCCTTCTGCACCTGGTTTAATTTCGCCTGGGCAGAAGAATAAAGCTCGGCTTTATATTTAAAGTCAGGATCCGACTCTTTCGGCATCATGGCCTGCACGGCTGCTATTCCCTGCTGAGCGCTGCCCTGCACAATAGTCTGGTAAACGGGCTGCAGCGTCATCGCCTGCTGGTACTGCTGGTAGGTTTTCTCCATCTGCATACGTTCGGCGGGCGCAGCCTGCAGCGGCATCACTGCGGCCCACTCACGGGCAGAGATTGGAGTAACCGGCTGGCCCGCTTCCAGTTTCGCGAGATCGTCCTGCATGCGGCCCTGAATAGCCACGCGCCCGGCAGCGGCCTGCATGTCATACAGACCCGCAACCTTACTCATCATCTGCGACTTTTTATCCGGGCTCATGGCATTCCAGAAAGGCTGACGTGACAGGTTTTCCATCGTTGCCGACCCCGGGATAGCGCCAGCGCTACCGGTCACTTTCGCCACGTAGTTGCGGGTTTCGTCGTAGGGGATAGCGGCTGCGAACTGGGCATTGCTGACCTGACCAGTACGCGGATCGCCTATCTTCTCAAGCCAGCCATCAACAGCGCCCGGACCAGCGTTATACGCGGCCACCGCCAGCACGGGGTTATTATCATACTTCTGCATCTGCGCGCCGAAATACGCCTGGCCAAGTTTCGCGTTATAGCGTGGGTCATTCAGCCACTTATCACGATCCCACGGTACACCGGCAAGACGCGCAGCCTCCGGTCCGGTGGACTCCATGACCTGGGCGACGCCCACGGCACCTTTCGGGGACACCAACGGCGCTCCGTCTTTGCCATACTGGTTACCGCCGCTCTCCTGCCAGATCATGGCTGAGAACAGCTGCGCCTCGCTGGGCGTGTCGGTCACCTCAATCTTGCCGCCGGGGCCAAGCATCTGCTGATACATCGGCGAGTACCACGCCTCCGCTGCGCCGTTGGCGGCATTCTCGCGCCATGTAACCCAGCTCTGCTCGATCTCTTCGTCGCTCTGACCATGGGCCTGACCGTACGCAATAATGCTTTGGTAGGCCTTTACGCCAGCCTGATTAGCCATTTCAGGGTTGCGGAACTGCACGGATAAGTTTTTCAGCGTGGCATCCTGCATCCCGGCCTCGTACTGCCGCACCTGCCCTACTTCATGCCGCCCGGCCTGAGTGCTGAACGCCATGCGCTGCTGTTGCGCCTGCTGCAGGAACGCGGATCGGGCGTTCTCATCTGGTAGCCCTGCAGCAATTTCATCAACCTGCTGATCAAACTGCTGACTATATTTTTGCGCCTGCCCTATAGCGTTCTTGCCCTGCAGGGAGAGGAATCCGCTCTCCGGATTGTTCATCAGGTCATTGCCTACGGCATCAAGCTTGAGGGCGGCTTCCTGTGTCAGCGCCACGTTAGCACGCTGTTTAGCATCGGCCAGTACCCCGATGGCCTTTTGTCCGACATCAGCGACCGCATCACCTATATTCGGCGTATTGAACGATGCGATTGCCGGAGCGTTGACGCCGCGGCTTTCTACCTGGCGGCCTGTAACGGTAGGTACGACTGGCATGATCTCTCCTTATCGACCGGTTGGTGTGCCTACAGCTGCGGAAATTGGGGCCGCTGTTTGCGAGAATGGCGACCACGTACCACCAGCCATCTTGTATGCGCCGTACGCCTGCAGCGGCGCGGTTAACAGCGTGGTTGCAGCGCCGACATTGGCCTGCTTTTTTGACGCCGCAGCCTGGGAGCTGAAGTTATCCGCCTGAAGTTGCAGACCGTACGCCTCACGGCTCGCGTTATTCAAGGTGGTCAGGGCATCCAGCTCGCCGAATTGAGCGGTATCGCCAAAGATATCCAGCGCGCTGCCGGTGCTGATATCAGCGCCGTTAGCTGCTGCGGCTGCCGTCTGCGTGCCCAGCGTCTGACGGCTACGGCGGCGAGCCTCATCAGCTGCAGCGTTGCCACGGTTGATAGCGTCCTGAGCCTGCGCCTCGGCTGAATCAGCGTTAGCACTGGCGACTGCCGCCGCCTGACGACCTGACTGATACTGGTTAACAGCCGAGAGCGCCCCGGTTGCGAGGGCAGCACCAGCGAGCGCGGTAGCCGGATCACACATTATTTTCTCTCCAGGTGGAAGCGATGAAAATTAAGACCTGCGATGCCAAATGGTGCGGCCTCCTCCAGCCTGAATCCCAGCCAGTGGAGCCACGCCTTAGCGACGTGGTTACGCTCATCAACATAATTTTCAAGATAAGGGTAAACAGACAGCATTGCATTGACGACATTGCCGCAGCGGCGCAGGAAGGTGCGCTGATAACGCTCCAGATCGTCAGTACCCACCAGCCATGGTGTGCCGGTGCCGCCGATCATTGAACCTGGCGCTACACCGAATATGGTCACCACCCGTCCGTTAATCAGCCCGGCGCAGGCAAACGTCGATATTTTCAGGCCGGTCAGTAGCACCTGCTCTGGGGTGGATCCGTTAATCGCCAGAAACTCTTCAATATCGGCCTGGCGCACACGCGGCAGCATTTCGGCGATATGGTCGGCGGTGGCCGGGACTATGCGGGCATAGATCATCAGTGGCCTCCTACCGTCAGTCGCGGGATAACAGCCAGTACGGACAGCGGCAGCGGGTCAGACTGCCGGATATAGACGCGCCCATTTTTATCCCAGTTGCTGTCGAGTTTCACCTCAACAACGCCGGTAGCGTCTGCTACTGGATCGTCGTAAAACTCAAACTCCCGCTGCGGGTATTCGTACAGGTGATCAGCATCGGTGCCCGCGAAGATGCCGCGGCTGGCGTTCACTACCAGGCTGACCGAAGGGACAAGTTTTTTCTTGTCCAGCAGCGTTTCCTGCCCGTTAACATTAATGTCGAGCGTCTCAAATTCGGCAGTAACAGGGAGGCCCAGATGCACTACAGCCCCTGGGTTCTCCAGCGTCACTGTGCCGTTAGTGATCACCTTCTGCGGCTCAACGTTGGCATCGCACAGAATGTTTACCGTCTTCCCCTCGAGGTGTTGCAGGCCGAGGAATGTCTGACGGGCTATTTGCCAGTTAGTAACCGCTGTGTTGCGTAGCGCCGGGGGAATGTCTCGGCTCGCCATGACTTTGACGACGTTACCGCTGACGTAGGCGGAGATAGTGAAGCGAAGCTCTTTATCCACTGGCTTGTCGTCATCATCTGTTTCGGTGTAGGGGATCTGGATCTGCGCGCCGACATCAGTCTGGGCAAAATACGTTGCGCCGGAAAGGGTTAGGGTAAGCTCGTCCTGATAGCTCCAGTTATCCACTCCGCCGGTAATCTTCATAGTTCGTGACGCGTCTTTGTTGCGGCCGTCATAGCTCAGCCCGCAATCAACGAAAAACGCGTCCTCGGTTTCGGTAAACAGGCGGCTGGCAAGGCGCTCGATATAGCGAACCTGCTGCCCGTTAACGGTGCGATTTACCACAAAATACACGGCATCCTCGCCGCCCTCGCTGATCGAACAGGTGGACTCGAATTTTCCGTCGGTGGGCTGTGGTGCCCACGCGAAAACCTGTTGCTCACGCAGATAGGTCAGCGCCAGCAGCATGCCGTCGTCGCGTATGGCCCATGCAGCGCTGTACGGCACAATAGTGAATGACCAGTCGACGATGCTGTGTTTCTGGAAGAGATGGTTAGCCAGGATGGTCAGGTCGTTGCCCTGGTACCCATCCACATCGAACGAATACGCCAGATCCCTGACGGTGCTGCCCTTCTCCTGGATAAACAGGGCGATGTTTGCCACGGCGATAGGCGGCACGTTGCTGGCCCCGTTTGATCCCTGTGAGCTGAAGGAGAAAGACGATGGGGTCAGGGTTTTATTCTGGTCACCGGTCACAACAAACTCACCGCCCGAAGTCAGGGCCACCAGCGATCCGACGTCAATAAGATGGCGTATCTCGTTCACCTGCCGCCCGGCGTAGGTGTAGATGATCCGGTCATCGTCCTGGGTAGGGTTGCTCTTGCCAAAGTCTTTGTAATCGCCGGTGCGACTGCCCCAGACAGTTTGCGGGTATGCAGTAGAGGCTGCGAAGAAGAGGCGCTGCTGATAATAAACGACGGTTCCCGGGTAGCCGTTGGCGCTGTTCCATGCAAATCGCGCCCACTTATAGCTACCCCTCCCGCTACCGACCACGTTCTCAGGAATGCGAGAAATAACCGCGGCGTTTGCCGACGTGCCCCCGTTAGCTACCGATGTGATGCGGACGATCCCAAAACCGCTATGAAGGTACTCCCACTGGATCCCGGTATCATCATCACCGTCGCCACCCCACCCATCATAGGCAGCACCTTCGGTATGTGACGGCCTGAGCGTCCCTGTTTTTCCACTGGTATTGGCCCGGTAGTAGTTGCTATCCGCCCGCCGGATATCGCCGGTGGTGGTGGCTTTACTGGTCTCCCAGACCGGCACGGAATCGACTGCCGGCTGCTCAAGGTAAAACAGTTTTCCTACCTGCTCAGCGCCAAATATGGCCGCGTTGGACGTCAGTACGATGTTGCCGGTTGTGGCACTGGCGTAGACCGTCGCAGCCTCGTCAACGTTGATATCCTCAAACGGCCCGTTCTTGGTTTCCACCGCTAGGATCTGCCAGTTGTCATGCGCGTACCGGCGCAACTCCATCGGCGGATAATACGGGTGCACCAGCGTCAGCACGTCGGCGCTCTGCGTGTACTTGATGCGGCTCAGATCCTGCTCGTTGTACGGCATAGGCAGTTCGTAAATAACGTTGCTGCTGTTGAGCACGTAACCGCCGTCTTTAATGACGCGCAGGTACTGGTGCCCGAACTCAAGGGCATACGTCTGCACGGTAGAGAACTGAAACGGGATCAGGCGACACTTCATGCCAGGGTATTTAGCCGCACCGATGAAGCGCGTTCCCGGACGGTTTTCTACGCCGCCATACTGGCGAACAATGAAATTACGGCACTTGCGCAGAGCCACGGCGTATTTCGCCATGTCGACGCGACCATAGAGAGACGGGCCGATCTCACCACCGGCAAAGCTCGGCTGGATCCAACTGAAAGCCATCAGCTCAACCTCGCATTAGTAAATTCGCTCTCCGGCGCTACCGGTTCCTGCGACTCGTTCATGCTGTGCGTGCCAGCACTACGGATGACGCTCGCGTACATGTTCAGCGCGTTGTTGCCCAGGGAGGCGTCGCCGGTCAGCTGCATGTTGATGGCGGCCGCCAGACGCCACGCCAGCGCCTCAACGAAGATAGCGTCGAACATGTTGACATCCGCCACACGGGAAACGTACTTCAGCCAGGCTCTGGGCTGATCGGTGTAAATCAGCTTTCCGGTACCGGCATAGTCAGCGCCGACCTCATACTGGACGCGCATTGCCGCCGTCGGGTATCGGTGGCCGGGGACCATAATTTCCGTGATACGCAGGCAGTCGGTGGGGTACTGGTACGCATACTGCCAGTCCGGGGGCGGATTTCCCGTGTCAGCCAGCGCCACACGTTTGGTAGCAAAGTTCCAGTCGAAGTCCGCCAGCACAGAATCACGGCAGCTCTCATAGTGCAGATCGCACGCCCCGGCCTCTTTGCTTTGCTCGTTCAGATTGTTGATGCTGCGGCTGTTGCCGATGTTACTCAGCGCGAGGTTGCAGATCTCGATGACGGAAGGCATTACTCACCTCCACCATAAAGCGTGTCAGCGGCGCTCTTCTGCTCTTCAGAATGCGCAGGAGCCATAGCCATGTCAGTGATTTGCAGGCTGGCATCATGGCGGGTGCCCTCTTCGGTCTCGCGGGATGAGGTGCTTTTAATGATCGCACGTGCGGTGATCATTACTTCAGTGCCCACCGCCTGCGGCGTGGCACCAAGTTTTTTCAGCGTCTCGTTGTCCAGGTTGATGCTCAGCCCCCAGGGGTAATCATCGCGGGTCTGCGTTTTACCGCTTTCATCCTGGTAGGTGTCGGTACCGCTTTTCAGGTTAACCAGTTCCATATTCCACTCCTGCAAGAAAGGGGCCGAAGCCCCTCTGTTTTACCCGCGAGGCTTAAACGCCCAGTTCTTTGCGCTTATCGGCAATTTTCTGCTTGATGGTCTCAAGCTTCATATTGCCAGGGCGATCACCGAACAGCTCCTGATACTGCTGGCGCAGCGCATCAGCGTCCTGCTCGCCACCTTCGCCTTCAGGCTTTTTATCATTGCCGTTAGTGATGACAGTTGGTTCTGCTGGCTTAACATCCTGTTGGCCGCCACGCTTCTGATCCGCCTTTTTCTTGGCGGACTTCGCGGCATCGTTCAGCGGCTCCAGCGCGCTGCCTGGCTCGCCGTTGTACTCCACCTCTGCGCCTTCATCCAGCAGTTGGTTGCCGATGAAAGACAGGCGCGTGATGCGATAACGTGCTTTTTCCTGTGACATTTACGGCTCCTTAGCCAGTGATTTTGGAACGGATGCCGTAGTACTTATTGTTCCCGTCCACATCAAGATTGATGCCGGAAGTGAACGCGCCAGCGGTAAGCGGGCCGGTACCGACGGTATAGTTAAGGCGCAGATAACGCAGAACGCCCTGAGGCACTTTCTGTGAAACAATGCGCTTACCGGCTGTCAGTGCAGACAATGCCAGATCGCCAGAGCTTGCCAGAGTTACCCAGGTGGAGTTATCCGCGCTGGTTTGCAGGTTGACGTTGACCGTAGCGGCACCAGCAGCTGTTGCAGTGGTGTCGGCGCTGACGAACCATTCCAGCGGCTCGCCCACACCGATATCACGGACAGTGCCGTCAATCGGTCCCAGGTCGATTACATCAGTCGAAGCCGCAGAAGCTGTAACCGCCTGCTTCTCGGAGAGCATCAACAGTTTGTCGGTGATCATCTTTCTTTCTCCATACATGGGCCTTTCGGCCCATTAGTTAATGACAGGCGTTACACAACGCGGGATTCTGTTTCCAGGATCGCGTCAGTTTCACGGATCGGGATGCCACGGAAGGTGGTCCAGAATTCGCCTTCAGTCTCTTTCACGTTCAGCGCCAGGGACGCTTTATCCAGCGACTGCAGGTCCAGCGCCTGGGCAATGGTGCGGTTCATGTAGAACACAGGTTTGCCCATGCCACGGTTAGGAATGCGGTGCAGCGCTTTCACCATCAGGCTGACGATGTTGGCAGCATTCGCGGTGACCGACAGATCGCTCACATCGATGTTCGCGATACGTACAACGTAGCGCCAGTCACGCAGAGCCAGGCCGTTGTCCCACTTGTAGTGGGTGCGATAGCCTTCGTAGCGGCCGCCGTTAGCATCAAACAGCGTCTCCTGCCCTTTATTTTTCATCTGAAGACCAGCCTTCTGGCCTTTCGGGAAGATGCCGTGCACGGTGTTTTCGCCCCAGACCACCAGCCAGATAGAGGTGTTATCGGTGCCGGTACCGCCAGCATCAATGATGTTCTGGCCATTGCCAGCTGACTTGCTGGAGTAGCGGGACGACAGGCCCATAAACTGCTGCGGGTTAACGCTGGTATCACCGTAGAAGAGCGTCTGAGCCATCTGCTGATTCATGCCTTCGATGAATGCACGGTCTTCCGACAGGCGGAATTCAGCAGTGTTACCGTTCAGATCAGCCAGAGACTTATCAACTTCGGCGTAAGTTTCCAGCATGCCGACGGAGTCGGTAACCTGCACGGTGGTGGATTTGCTCGGTTGCACGCCATAGTTAAGCAAGCGCCAGGTCGCCTGCGGCAGGCCAGAACGAATAGTGGTACGGTGACCGGTAGGCAGGTTACCTTCGACGAACGGCATATCCATCAAAATCGGGTTGGTCTGCCCAAGCAGCTCAATGATTTTGTCGATCTTACCGTTTGGATCTACGCGCTTACCCCAGTCAGCCAGCGTCAGCGCAGTTAAGCCTTTAACAGCCATGGTTGTTTCCTCTCTTATTTGCCATAAAGCACTTCGGCAGCAGTACGCTGACCGCTTTCTTTGCCGGTCACCATGCCGTCTTCTGACATGGCTTTACCGACCTTCACGAACACTTTGATAAGCTCCGGGTGATTACCCAGGCCTGAAGCATTCAGGTATTCTTTGAGATCCGGCGTGCCGAAGGTCTCAAGCGCGCGCTGTGCTACGCCAATGTTGGCCGTGAGCTTGTCGCCACCGATCTCTTTGTCGGCCTTGACGTCGGCAGCCCACTGCTCAGTGGTCTTCTGCCAGGCTTCCGCCTGCTGCTTCTGAACCATTGGCAGGATCTGCGTGCCGTACAGGTCGACCATCTTCTGTGCCTGCTCGTTGGTCAGGTTCAGCTCGCGGGCAATAGGCTCAAACTGCTCCAGCGCAGTGGCGTCAAGCTCCTGACCTTCAGCAGCCTTAAACTCATATTTCTCCGGAGCGCCTTCCGGCTTTTTCTCTTCCTGCTTCTTCTCACCGTCCGGCTTTTCACCTTCAGGTTTTTCGCCTTCCGGCTTCTCCGGATCGGCAGCATGCTCAGCCGGTTCTGACGCTGGAGGCTCATTGCCTGCAGGCGTAGAGGGATCAGCCGCTGGCGCGGGAGCATCGCCACCGCCGCCGGAAGATTCAGGTGCTGGCGCTTCACTCATCAGCACTGACTGGAAAAACTTTCTGAACAATGCATTGCCCATGTTGGTACCTTTAAACGATGGTTAAGTTGGTCAGCGCGCCAGCGGCTACAGTGCTGGTCACTTTGCGGTTAGTGGTGCCGATAGACAGCAGTGCGTTGTTGGTCACCGGCACGGCGTTCTGCACCTGGCCGTTAATCAGCGGCGCAACGGTCGAGTCGAGCTTCAGCACCAGCACACCGTTGACGATCGAGATTTTGTGCGTTCCAGCAACCGCTACCCCTGCGTTGTTCTGCACCGTGATGGCGTCACCATCCGTCGTCAGCTTCTGATTGCTGTTTGGCGTGGTTGAGTCACCCATCACCATTGCCTGGAAGAAGTCGTACCCACCGCTGGCGTTATTGGTGTTCCGGATCTGCACAGCGCCATAAGGCTGCCAGCCCGCCTTCAACAGTGGTGGCACCATCGTTTCCAGCTCGGCGATGGATGAGGCACGCACAAATTTGATGTCGGTAATCGGCATCTACTTCTCCTCCTGGGTGTTGGCCTCATCGGCCATCTTCAGATACTGCTCAGGGCAGACAGCCATTACGCGGCTAAACAATGCCAGCGCCAGATTTCGCTGCCCTTCGTTGAATGCGGTCACAGCCGGATCGATAGCGAACGTGGAGCCGAAAACCTTTCCCTGCTCCAGCACTGCCCAGACGACGCGGCGGCCCTGCTCGGTGCCCATAACCTGCCGGATATCGTCAGCGTCACGCTCAGTGCGGATCTGCTGGAGCCTCACCTGCTCCGGGTTTGGCTGATCGTCGTCCCAGGTATCAGTCATTACTGGCCTCCTGCTGCGCCTGCCAGCGCGGTGAGCGCGCTAGGCTCGCTGGTCTGCGTCTCACTAAGAGTTTTCGCGCCCTGGGCTGCGGCCTGAGCCATTGCGGCGGCCTGCGCCTGCTGCTGCTGCTGAGCGCGTTGCTGGCGGATCTGGTCGACCTGCTCCTGTGGGAGGATGACGGTCGGCGACACGCCGGACATTTCCGCGTAGGAGTCGATAGCCTCGTCGATGTTGAGCTTGTCGAGCGCTTCCGGCTTGACCTGTGCCAGCTGGCCAATAAAGCCAACGGCCTGCGTCAGGCTGCTGAGTCCGATAGACTTCTGCGCCTGGGCCATCACGGAGATGTATTCGATGCGCAGCGGCATGCCCTGCATAACCTCTGGAGGCGGCGGGATCATGTTCTTGCGTACCATCAGGGAGAAAGCGCGATCGATGAGCGGGTTTAGTGCCTCGTCGTTAAGGCGCTCCAGCACCGGGCCGAGCATCAGGAGCTTCTCTTCCTTCATCTCGATGACTGCTTCCACCGGCATAGAGCGGGTGTTAATGCTCTGGAGCATCCGGAACAGGTCGACGAAGTAGCAGCGGTCGATGATCTGCCGGGTGTCCTGAATGTCGGCCAGCAGGCCGGACATGTCGGGATTAACCTGATACGCCGGACGGAAGCTGTCCTGCTGGGTCATCTGGTCGATGTAGGTGATATCGCCGGGCAGCAGTGATACGCGCTGATTTTTCAGTGAGGACGGGCCGACCATCGGCGGGTTGGTTACTTTATCGATGATCTGGCTTTTGCGCTTCTGCTCCAGCTGCAGGGCTTTGATTTGGCCCAGCGCGGTCATGCCGGGGCATTTGCTGCCGTAGACGTCCTCGCCGTTTACAGTCCAGCGTGGGGCGATAATGGGGAACTCGTCGAAGCCGGACTCACGCAGCAGCTTATCGCCGTCGCCGCCAACCTCGTAGTAAACGGATTTGTATGGCTTGTTCTTCGCATCCATGCGGCCGGTATCACGATCAACGTTCGGATAGACGGCGTGCATCACCTCTACCCACTGCTCGTAGTTCCCGGATTCCCACATGCTCTTAACGGACATGCTGACGTTATCCTTGCCGAACTGCATCACCAGCTGACGCACGGTCATGCTGAATTTGCGATAGCAGGTGTCGACGCTGCCGCGCGCGGAGTTAGCCAGGTGATAGCTTCCGATCGGGAACGGCACGGTACGGATAATGTCGTCGTCGTCTTCAAGAACGGCCATAGCGCCGGTGCTGTAGTTTCCCAGGCTGGAGTAGAGCAGTGGCAGAGACTGGTACAGGTTGCTCTTATTGAACATGTCGTTCATGCGATTCTGCACGGTCTCAAGCCACACCTTGACCGGTCCATAGTCCATCATGTCCGGATCAGGAGTCGCCAGGCGGAACCACGGGCGCGCCGGTGAAGTGATGCCGGACATCATGCCGCTGGAGAGCGTATCAGCTGCCAGAGAGGCGCTGGGGTCAACGATACGGGAGTTACGGCGGTCGTTGCGGTTGGCGTCACTGACGAGGAAACGGGATCCGCGTGGGTCGATGAACTCGCTCAGCTCGCGCCAGTGCGACACGAACGAAGACCGGTCGCTATCCAGCTGCGCAAACTGCTTCCCGAGTCTTTCTTTCAGTGATTCCGCCATCTGCAATCGCTCCGTTACTGGCCGAGCAGTGTCTTGCCGCTGGTATTAGCGGTGGAGGTATCACCCTGCGCACCGGTCAGCAGCGTGGAGTTGCGGCCTGATGCGGCGCGGCGGCGGCGGTTTTCCTCGTCGCGTGCGTCAACAACGGCGGCATCCTGCTCCTGCGGGGCGGCCTGAATCTCTGGGGCGGCGGCAACTTTTGGGGTCTTTGCAACGCACATGACATAACTCCGGCGGGCTTAAATTATTACCAATTTAACCACATAAGAATTATTTAGCGTAGGGTATTGACAGTTAGCGCCTCAATTATTACCTTTTAGGTAAATAAAACACGCATCAACGAATGACTCTTATGCCGGGTCGTTAAATGCAAACGGCGGTGTGTGTTTTATTTCGGTGTATGGCACATGCGCCGATAGCGGTCTGAAAGGTTCCCTTGGTATTTCATGCCCTGACAGGTAGCCGGAATGTGCAAGCCATCGTTTCATAGACACGAACCAGCGATTCACCATCGCGGCGATACGGTGTGACACCTCGGAAGAGACGAGGGCACAACGATGATGGCTTTCTGCACCATCCCTTTGCATTCCACATGAATGAATGCATCGGAGAGAGTCATCTTCGTTGTGGTGAATAAGGCATGTAAACCGGGAGGCTGCCGGTTTGCTTTGGGGCATCTGCGCAGAGTTGTCATGCCGAATAGACTGCGTACCACAACGACTACCGGGATAGATCGGGAGCCTGAAAGAATAAAGAGGCGGCTCTTTCAGGGTGATCCTGCCTAGTTGGTGAAGCTTCGTGTTTGCGAAACCATTCCAACCGCGCTGGCTGTAAGGTCAGCACACAACAGGAAAGAGCATTGTGCAGTACGCAGCAACCCTGAAGCATAGCGTGCGAAGTAGCTTACAGGGTGAGAACAGTGCTCCTTCCGTTGTGGTAATTGCGGCTATGCGCGCGTGACGAGCCAAACCCGTCCAGATGAATACGTTTCCGGGCAGTGTACGTCGCTGGAATTGGCTAATACCAGCAGGTGGAGGCACCACCGCCACAACCCAATCACTCCCGTGATGCTGTGTTATACCCGTAATCATTGCTTCCAGTTCGCCCGGTTCGCCGGGCTTTTTTTTAAGGTGATCACCATGAGCGAGTGTATCGAGTGGAAAAAGTACAGAAGTGAAGATGGATACGGAGTACGAAGCTATAAGGGAAAGGTAGTCAAGGCTCACCGTCTAGCTTACTGCCAGAGTAAGGGTATTGAGCTATCAGAAATTGACGGCCTTGTCGTGAGGCATAAGTGCGACAACCCACCCTGCATCAATCCAGAACACCTTGAAATCGGCACTCAACTCGACAACAACAGAGATAGGGCATCAAGAAATAGATCTGCACACCTGAATGGTGAGAAGAATGGCCGGGCAAAACTAACCAGCGAGCAGGTGGAAGAAATTCGACGTAGATATGTAAGAGGCTCAAAAGACAGCAACACCGTAACCCTGGCTAAAGAGTTCGGTGTTTGTCAGTCTCACGTTAGCGAGATCGTGAGAAAAATTACCTGGTGATTAATCGTAGGGGTTATATTCTGTGATCGCCCTTCCCTGCTGGCCCTGCTGCTGCCCAGGCACATACTGCTTCTTCACTACCGGGAAAGCGTAGGTCAGCACGTACGCGTCGGCGTTGTTGGGCGAGCGGCCCAGCGTCTCTTTGACCTCATCCTTGTCCTGCAAAATCTTCCGGCTGTCTTTGAGCCTGACCTTGTACTCCGGCGCGCTGAGCTCGTCAGCTAAGTCCTGACTGTCCAGCTGCGCGCCCAGCTTCAGCGCATCGCGGGCTGATTTGTACATCTCGCCGCGTTTGTTTCCCATCTCGGGATCGGCAGTGCCACCACCGAACTGTATCAGCGTCCAGTTCCGGCCCCAGTTGTCACCGACAGATTTCAGGCCGGTGCCGTAGCCGTAGTCAATGAATACCGCGTCAGCGCGATGAAGGTCTTCAAAGTCGGCGATCACCTTGGCAAACCACACATCGTCCGTGGTGCGCGGGTACTCTCCCAGCTTGCGGCAATGCAGCCCCTGACGCAGGTAGATAACCGCCGGGTCTTTACCCTGGTGCGACGGGTCGACGCCGATGACCGTGGCCGCGTGCTGTACCTGGTCGGGCGTGATGACCCTGCCCACCGCCGGGCCCGTGAGGCCGGAAGGAATAAACTGGTTCTCCGACGCATCGGGGAAGATCCCCCGCACACGCACCTTAACGAAGTCCGAATCCTCGCCGTAGTCCTCGACCCACTTCTGGAGCTGCTCTTTGTTGGTGCCTTCGACGGTGCGCGAGTCAATCTGCTTGGCCTTCCAGCGGTGCCGGTACTTGCGGAAACACTCGCGGAATCGACCGGTGTTACGCGTCGGGTTACCGAACGCCACCCAGATAATCTCCGTGTCCTCATCGGTCAGCGCCCCCTCGGCTACCTCCCACACCAGATCCGCGATGTTGGAGGCTTCATCGAACACGACGATGATACGCTTGCGCTCGTTGTGCAGGCCCGCAAACGCTTCGGTGTTGTGTTCAGACCACGGAATGGCGTCGGCCCGCCAGCGCTTGTCATGGCCCGGATCGTTGCTGTACATCGCCGTCGCGGTGGTGGTAAACCACTCTTTCGTGATGGACAGATTCGACCACTTGATGATTTCCGGCCAGGTCTTGGTACGCAGCTGGTTGTCGGTGTTGGCGGTGACCACCACCTTGCAGTCCTCGCAGGTGGCCATGCCCCAGTTGATGAGCATCGATATGAAAGCGCTGTTATGCGTAACGACATAATCCCGAGCCAGGAAAAGGCCACCATCAACCTCAAAGCAAATTCCTGGCCCTTCCGCTGCTGGCTCAATACTTTCAATCCACTTTGTGGTGTACCGCTTTTCGGCGGCCACTAACTGCTTTTGCTTCCTGTTTATTCTGAATAACTGCGTCTCGCCGTCCCATGTAATATGCGTAGACCAACTGCCAGCAAATTTATTCGGCTTAAACTTTTCGTTTCTTGCACGCAGACCAAGTGAACGCGCGATCTCGATCACGTCACAGGTGAGCTGCCTTGATGCAGAAGCAAAAGCCGCACCACCACAACCTTTTTCAACCCAACCATCCGTGTCGAGCAAGCCCTGAAGAACGTTCAATCGATGCTCAGACTCAATGTAGCGTCGATCTACGCTGGCGTTATATGTGGTACAGCCAAAAAGCCCGGCATTAATCAAATCCACCTTGAGGCCGATAGCGGTTCTGGTTATCCCATTTAAGCGTGTTAAGTAGGAGATATTTTCCCACACTTCAGAATCAATATTGGTAATCCTACCACTGGCCTTGTCGCCATCGCCAAGCCATACACCGTATGTATACGGATCAACAGGTAGAAATTTTTGAGGATAAATAACACGTGGAGAAGTAGGGATTTCCCATTGCCGCGCCATAGTTCGGCCATTTCTGCGCTTCACGCCACGCTCGAGAATGTCGATCGTCTCAAGAACATCCCATGATTGCGATCCTGTTCTGCGTGAATTTCTCCCTCTCACCTTCCACAGATGACCTGAAGATACGTCTACAGAAGTGCCGTCAGAGAATGTCACACGATAAAACGGGCATGATTCATAGAACTTGGTACCAATTACTTTAACGGACTCCCCATTTTCACCGAATAGCAGATCACCAGGCCTAACATCAGACACGCATCGCACCCCTAAAGGAGTTGGCAATATATCGTCAGGACGTAGCGCTTTACCAATGCCATGACCTGATGCACGGGCTATCAGGCAAGGTTCGTGCCTCGTTTCAGGATTTTGAAGATGATCTCTGATCTCTGCGAACGCTTCTGCTTGCCATGCCCTGGGGCCTTTTGCATGTCCGAGTTCCGTCCCCTGCTCTCCCCATGGGAATGAGTACATAGCAAAGCTTAGAGGATCGTGAGTAAATTCAGCAATGTCCTCTATCAGCTGCTCTTCAAAAGAAATTTCCTGTTTAGCTGTCATTCGGAACCACCAGACTGTTTCTTAACGCGGTCACGGGCCCTGGCCATGCGATCGGCAATCGTGACGGTGCCGGAGACCTCGACACGCTCCTTGAACGCATTCACATCGACATGCTTACCGATCAGCTCCAGGTTCTTGACCTTGTCAGGCCACTTAATCGACTTCAGGACGCCGATAATCTTTTTCTCGTCGCCCTTACCCTCGAACAACTCGGCCACCTTCACGCCTGACAGGAACTGACGCCAAGCCTTCGGCCATGTACTCAGCGGCTTGAGGCTCAGGTCATCGTCCATGATATCGCCTAGGTCAAGCTCGTCTATTTCCTTCAGCCTCATTAGCACGTAGTCAGCCGATATACGGGATCGCTTATTACGTTCCTCCATCAGCTCGGCTATTCGTTTCTGGATGCGTTCATCACGCATCATCACGCTGGCTTTGGCCGCTGCCGTATTGGGCGAAAACCCTGCATCAATGGCCGCCTGACGCTGGTTTTCCGGCATTCTGACGTATGACTGGCAGTAAGCCTCCATCATTGCAGAGATGGGCTTAAACTGCGTTGATTTGCGTTTGTGAGGTTTGGGCGTCGCGGCCATTGTTACCACCTGAGTAATAATTACCAATATGGTAATACTATCACGCAAAATAAAGCCGCCATAGTCGGCGGCATTTGCAATTGATTAACGTAAATCGTGACATGTCACACCGTTAATTTCAGGTTATGCCAGCCGCTGGTCGCCCAGCACTGCGAATCACCCTGGCACGGGCAACTGTCGACCGGCAGCTTATCGCCGCACTTACCGCACTGGCTGCCTGCCATCTTAGCCACCTGCTCTTTAAGGCTGGCGTCGTCCTGACGGATCAGCAGCGCGATGTACTCGTTGAGTTCGTACGGATCGCGACCGGGCCGACGGGCGGCGCAGTTGCGCGCCACCATGTCCAGTTCCTGCTTGTCGAGCATCAGCTCCATCTTGCGTCCACCGGCAGCGGCCTGGCGGGCACGCTGCGCTGCTTTGCGCTCGGCTGGGGATTTAGGCACGAATAGCACCCCACACCAGGTTGATTAATGACTCCCAGGCAATGTAAACCCTGACTCCAGCAGCAAGGCCAAAGCCGATGACCATTGCGTAAAGTAAAGCGTCACACTTTGACATCACTTCAGCCCTCCAGCTTTTGCCTTTCGCAAGGCGCCAGAAACAATCCGCTCCGCACTAAAGTCAGTAAGCTCCATCTTTCCGTGCTTCACAATCTTAAGCAGGTGATTTGCGATAGCCGGAAGCATAACCTCCGGATCATTCGGGTCGAGACCTGCTTCTTCAGCATTTTCTGGGTAAAACATGAAGTTTCTGATGCAGAGATTACCGCTTCCGTCCGTTGTGACGGTGCCAAACTTTTTCACCTTCATTGCTCACCCTCCTGCTTCTGCGCTGCAGCCATAGCTGCTATGCGCTCAATGTCCCCTGCAGCCCTTCTGCAATCGCTTGCTGCTGTTGGCTGACCAAGCCGGTCGTAGTACATAGCCCACCACCTGACGATGATCGCACTATCTTCCAGGGTTTGCCCTTCCTGACTCCTGTATTGGTAATCGAGGCGTTCGGCGCTCATAAGCTCTCCTGCTTCGGTGCGGCAGCTAGCATGGCTCGCCATATCCGCTTGCGGTTTTCATGGTGTGAACACTTCTGCCCACCGTGATGCTTGCTGCATCCATCTGCTGATAACATGCTCCATGTCGGATCAATCGGCACAATTACCCAACAATCCGGAACCGCCGGAGAGTTGAGTTGTTCGGCATTACCGAACAACTGAGGCGAGGCATACTCCATCGCCTCCACAAATAGGAGCTGAATTTTTGCGATTAGCTGGGCGTCCCCGCCGATGTGCTCCTGCCTGATCAGCCCCATCACCTCGCGTGCCAAGTCGAGCGCCTTGCTGTCGAATTCGCTCATGACTGGCCTCCGTTGCTTGCTGGTTGCTTGGCGTGTGTTTGATTGAGAGCGGCGGCGCGGCAGGCTAATGCTTCAGCCCGGTTGTTAGCCTCCTGTGGCGTAGCGCCATAGACGCGTGCTAATACCTCTTCAGAATCCTCGCCTATGCGAAGTTGTACCCACCAATCACCCAGGCCGGGGTATTCATCCTGGTTCATAGTGGGCAGTCGACCTACTCGGACGTCACCGATATCCGGCGCTGGCGGCGCGGCGTATAGCGGCGTAGCCCTGTTTAGATACTCATCCACTTTAGGATCATGGGCATGTAGCAAGGTGTAACCACCAACCATATACGCTACAGGCTCCTGCTTATCCCGCTCCCGGCGCTCCAGCAGTTCACGGGCCATTTTTTCAATATCACCAGTAGAGACTGTATAATTTCTGCCTGACGCTACTGCTTCCAGCCTTTCTTTGCTCATTGTCATGGGTTAGTCCTTCCGGCGCGGCGCACCGCGATATTCTGGCTGAGGATTGTGCTTGGGTTTTGCGATCAGGTTTTCCAACAATGCGCTCCATGTAGCGCGGTTATTGCGAAGCCAGCGGCCATCATCAGTGTCGAAGAATCCAGGCTTAACGGCATGGCTTAGAGGCTCAGCCACATCACAGGGAACCGCTACTGTATCGCAGCCATTGTTGTAATAGCCAAGTTGCGACATAACCTGACTTTCGGTGTAACGCCCCGCGCTTTCAACGCGCCCGCGGTAACCAGAGTCATTAGCAGCCCAAAGGACGATGTATGGGTTTCCCCGATCCGTGTGGTTGACGCTCAAAACGAAATACTCACGCTCCATGCTCATTCCCCCTCAATCTTCAGGCTGGCGGATGCCATGGCGACACGGGACTGAATGTCTGCTTTCGCAACGGCTTCCCACTTATTGCCATGCTCGAGATAAAGACTGAGGAACCAGTAGATAACAGCCGCCTGTTCATGCTCTGCTTTACGCCGTATATCGTCGCCACCCTTGCGCATCAATTCTGCCAAATGCGCGCACGTGAAATTAGGACGGCCTAGGATAGCTATCAGGTCATCGCTCAGCGGTGGTAGTTTCACCTCCCGCGCCTCCAGCTCAGCGATCCGCCGCTTATCAGCATCACGCTCTGCCAGCAGTAGTTTCATAACATCAGCCGCGCTCTGGCACTGAGCTACGATGCTCACATCACAACCGGTATCGCAGCCGTTCTCGTCTTCGAAGCGAAGCTCTACCGTGTCGCCATCTATGTCTTCAGGAGCATATCCAGCGATGTTTTCCAGGATATTAATATTGCTCTCAGCCGCCTGTTTCAGCGCTGCGTATTTGTCGCTCATACAGCCTCCCCGTTGCGCAGCTGGGCGGCGAATGAGTTAGCAATATCAACAGCCTCAATCAATCCGATCTGCTCATCCTGGTAACAGGTTTTAATTGCGCTTTCGATTTTTTGTTTTGTTAATTCGGCACCGACCGCACGCTGCTCGCGCTGCCAGGCGTCGGTAGTGGGGGTCGTTATTGACTCCATAATGGCCACCATTCCCGCAAGAAGTTGCTCGTCATCATTGGCACCGGTTAACGCCGCGTTCTCGGCAGCCTGGTCGCCAATGTCTGCTGCTGCCAACCAGTGTGCGGGAGTTTTCAGCGCTGCATTCTCCGCCGCCAGCTCCGCGCACCTGGCTTCCAGTGAGGCAAACTTAGCGGCAACAGACTTTGTACCGTCTTCGCCGCAGACCTTGAACATAGTTTTTTCCCAGGCAAGCACATCGGCATGTTCGTCATCACGCTTCTTTGCCATCTCACGCAGCGCCGCGGCAGTGATATCCAGCTGCGCGGTCAGGCGCTGCACCAGCGATGCCTCGTCGATCATGCTGTGCTGGTTTCCCAGCAGCACGACCAGCTCATGCCCGGCCTTGACTAACTCTTTGGTTTTGCTTTCCATCTTTACCCCTTGTTACCCGTATAAGCTGTTGATTTAATTGATATGAAAAAGGATCTTCATTTCAGCCCTGCGCCGTATCTGGCTATCAGGAGAGCGTCGGCGATAGCCTGGCCCTTGGCTTTTGCATCCAGTGCCCGCAGTTCCGGGTACAGCTGAATAGCCCGGCTGCGCGCTGCATCCTTATCGCTGCCAATCAGCCCGGCGGACTTCTTCCAGGCCTGCGGCGTCACCAGCGTGTAAGGGATGTTCAGCCCCTGAAGTATTCCCTCGATGACGCCAGCGGCGTGCCCGAAGGTGAACATGCTGGCGGTGCCCTGGCCGGGCATAGCTCCGACCTGCTCCAGGTATGCGTGCCCGATCTGGTAATCCCTGAGCCAGGCGGCCACTGCTGCGCCGTTTACCCTGGACTTGGTCCCGACCTTGATGGTTGGCATGTTCAGGTGATCGATGTAGCTACCCATGGAACCCATGAGCACCAGCGCACCACTGCAACCGGGGTCAATCCCTACACACATCGTCATATTTACCTCACTGGTAATAATTACCTTACAGGTAACAATTTGCAAGTAAAAAAATGCGCTTCCGCGCTCGTTAAGCCAGATTCGGTCTGGTTGTTACCGTCAGCCCCAAAAACCCGGTGGGATCTCGCTATCTGGTTCCGATACAGCCATGATATCCCGTCGTTCCGGTTTGCTTGTTTTCGACCTTACCGTTTTAACGCTCTGTACGAGCTTCTGCTGCCATTGCGTGTGATGGTATGCCTTACCCTCGGCTTGCCAGTAAGAAACGAACTGAGCCAGCTCCTGCTTCGTTATTTCGCCTGTCAGCGATATGCCCCACAGTGAAGCTTGCCGGAGGATGTCCGGATCCGGTTTCCATCCTTCGTGCATGGTGAACTTTCCGATAGCACCCAGGCCCCCTGGTGGGACGTAGCCGTCGAGTACCGAATTGTTCGCGCCGGGATCGTGTTCTCCTTCTCCACCATCAATGTTATCCACATGCGGATTATCCACAGATGGCTTAGAGTGGGGTTTATCTTTTAGATCTTCTCTTCTCTTCTCTTCTCTGGTCTGCTTTTTGTCCGCATCAGAAGCGGACATTTTGCGGACGTTTCTCTTCCTGTCTGCATCCTGTGCGCGGCGCTTCGCTGACTGCCCGTTATGGGCCTCAAAGCGCGGCATTACTAGGTTGCTGTCGTTTTCTTCGAGCCAGCCAACGGCAATCATCGCCCGTGCAAATCCGGGAAATCCGATCAAGTCGTCGAGCGTGTCTGCGTCATATCCTTCGAGTAAACCATCCACAGAATGGACGTCGAAAAGACACCATGCGGAATGTAGTCCGCCAACTATCCGAAGCCTGTCCGCTTTCAATGCGGACGCCATGCGGACAACTTTCGGATGCGTGTGCAGGTCAGCACGCATTTTTATCCAGTCACCGGCCATCAGATCACCTCCATATAAGCGCGAATGAATGCGGCAGCGGCGTATACGTTTATGGCGTTTCCGTAGCCTCTGAGCCTGCCGACTCGGTTACGGCCTGCCAGTGCTCGTGGTGAGGACTTACCGTGTCCCATGCCTTTGGGAAACCCATCAACCAGCGGGAATGTGCCGGGTTCAACTGGACGCCATTTTCCATCCCGACAAAAGAGCCAGTCTGCATCACGCCAAAAACCGTTAACCTCAAGGGGCCGCAGGTGTATGCCTGCCTCGGCAACTGATCCATCCTGTCCCGGCCTTCCCGCTGCGCAGTCATGCCCGCCGTGTCCTTCCAGTCTCGGGTGGTTGGAGTTGTCCAGCCCGCTAACTTCACTGCGCCCGCGATATTCTGTAACCCCCGGGGTGTTTCCGGCTGAGGATTCACGTTGCAAGTGGGCGTCGGCCAGTGTGTCAGAGCGGCAGCCATTGAGAACGGCATTCCTCCCTGGGCGTAGCGTTTCTCTCTTACCGTGGCTTCGGTTGTAGGCGTCGGCCACCCAGTAAGCTCGCTCCCGGATGTGCGGCGCACCGATGCCCGCTGACGTAAACGGGACAAGCCCGAAGGCGTAGTCCATTCTTTCCATGTCTGACTGTACAAGGTCGAACCAGACGTTTGCGTTACCAGCTGCAACCTGCTCGCCAAAGACCGCGACAGGCTTTCGCTCGCCGATGAGCCAGGCAAAATCTGGCCAGAGGTGGCGCGCGTCATCAAACCCATCGCCTTTGCCTGCCGAGGAGAAAGGCTGGCACGGGCAGGAGCCGGTCCACACTGGTTTATCGTCGGGCCATCCGGCAACGCGCAGGGCGTGAGACCATCCTCCGATCCCGGCGAAAAAGTGGCACTGGGTAAATCCTCGCAGGTCGTCAGGTGCGACATCTTCAATACTCCTTTCGTCAACTTCACCCGGCGCGATGTGACCGCCGGCGATTAGATTCCGCAACCACTGGGCGGCGTATGGATCGAACTCGTTGTAGTACGCGGCGGGCTTCATGCTGCCCCCTGGGCTGCCCTGAGCGCTTCGGAGAACTCGTTACGGTGTTTGTTGGCGCTTTCCAGCGCGCACTGCACGCACGTACCGTTAAGCACGTAGCGCGGGGAATGGTGGCCATGCCGACAAGGCTTGCCGGTGTTGTATTTGTTCAGGCCGTCTTTGGCGGCCTGCATACGGGTGATGATTTGCACGTTGGCGACCTCACTTTTTGCTATTGATATCGGCTATTTTCGACTCACAGCGAAAAAAGATCAACCATAAATGGATATTTATTACCTTAACGGTACGAATAGATATGAAAAGACCGCCAGGCGGCGGTCGGAGGTGAGATCAGGAGTAGAAAAAGGTGACTAACTCGGGCTTGGTGCGTACCCATTTACGGGCGCGTGATGCCTTGTAAAGCCCGTCCATCACGCGTTTGCCGGGCATCTTACGCTTTCCGGTCAGGTGCGTCTGGATGTAATGGGCGGTGGTTCCGGCCTCTACTGCAAACCGCTCGCGCTCATCCGGCGTCAGAGCCAGCCAGGCCTTTTTAAAATCAAACTGTGCGTTCTCGCTCATAGCTATTGCCTGATATTTATTTCAGATAATAAATATTCACCCAATCGGTAATAAAAATCAAGGAATGTTACCTGAAAGGTTCATTTACCTCTGGGGTAAATGCGCGATAATGAGAATCATCAAATCATTCATATAAGAGAAAATTTTCCTGCAATGAAAAGCATCCATGATATTCGTCGCGACAATTTAAAAGACCTGATCGACCGTGAGTTTAACGGCGTGCAGTCTCGCCTGGCGGAAAGAATGGGAACTGAGCCTAACCTGGTCAGCCGCTGGACGTCGGGAAAGAAGAATATTGGTGATGCGTCAGCACGCAAGATAGAAGCCGTCGGCAACAAGCCACGCAACTGGCTGGACGTGGATCACTACCTGGCGCTACAGGCTGATGTGCGCGATACCGTCGACACGTCAGAGATCGGCCTGGTGGCAGCGCATAACCTGAAATTATGGATGGGCCAGAACCGCGAGCTGTCATCGCAGCAGCGCGTAGCAGATGCCTCAGGCGTCAGCCAGGCGAGCATTAACCGCATGCTGCGTAACGAGGTGAGCATCACCATTGCCAATCTCGAAGCCATCGCCCGGGCGTTCGGTCGCCGGGCCTACGAAATGCTGATCCCCCCTGGTGACGCAACCGTCATCAACTATGACCGCCCTCGCTACGCATTGTTACCTGAAGGTGAGAAAGCTAAGATCGAATCATACGTTGATTTTGTGATAGTGCAGAGCGCAAGAATCGCCGAATAATTTCATATAAATCAAACAATAGCCCGCCATGTGCGGGTTTTTTTGCGCCTAAAATATTACCTTTCGGGTAATTTTTTATGTTCATAGCTATTGACTACCAATCACATATGGATAATTATTACCTCACTGGTAACGCACTTGAGGAGCACAGCAGCATGAAAACAGCTCATTACTATGCCAGCCGCGGCACTAAGTTCCTGGTGATCGGGGTAGACGGCAAGGTTACAGGCGAGCGCTACGAAGTTAGCGGTAAGCCTGAGGCGCGTAAGCTGGCTAAAGAGCTTTCCGCCAAAGCCTGGAATTTCTGAGTTAGCGCCCCGGAAACGGGGCTTATCACGGCACCAATTGTTACCAAAATGGTAAACACAAGGAGCGAAAAATGCAGTGGAGAATCATTAACGGTTGGCACTGTGTAACCCTCTCCGGGCTGATGAGCTGGAAGTTCCGCTCCCTCGGCGAAGCAGTCACCTGGGCTTTCACTACCAAAGAAGCCCGCAGCGTGGATGCACAGTGGAAACCAGAGTAACCGCAATGTGGCGCGGTAAGCAGTACACGGTCACAAGACTGGCATGCGGGTATCTGTGGCGCATGTCATCAACAACTAACCCGCTCAACGGTCAGACGCTGAATTACGACCAGATGATAAACGCGGGAATACCAACGGGGTATGAAGATGAAAGTTCAACAGCAAATGAAGCTTAAGGCGCTGATGCCGATCTTTGAACGCGATTACCGTCTGGCCGAGCAGCTGCACGATCGCCAGGTCGAGCTGCAGGAAACTCTGAAAACCGAGTACATCCTGCCCGCGTTCGACAACCTCCTGCGTGCCGGTGTGAGCCCTGAGATCCTCAATGTCGCTATGGAAAGCGTCGAGTTTGAAGAAACCCTGGCTGCATTCATCAGCGAACTGACCGGCATTGTCGGGCGTTGGGAAATGGCCGACAAGCTCGATAAAGAAGGTGACCACGATTGTGGAATGACGCTGCGCGACAAGCTGGCAGTTAACGCCATGCAGGGGCTGCTGCCGTCAGGTAACTATCAGGGGCCAATCCCACGCAGGGCCTACGAATTAGCTGATGAAATGATCATTGCCCGTGAGGCGTCATGATGCAGAACGTTGGCCAGCTTAATCGTGCCAAATATCTCGGCGGCAGTGATGTCGCCGGGATCCTCGGCATCAGTCCTTGGCGAACCCCTCTAGAGGTATATCTCGACAAGATTCAGCCACGTGAAAAGACTATCGATTTGAGCAAGCAGAAGGTTTTCACCCGCGGACAGCGCATGGAGCCATACGTTATCGATCTGCTGGCTGAAGAGACAGGACTGGAGATCATCCATCGCGGTAACCGTTACATCCACCGCGACTACGGCTTTATCGCTGCGGAAATCGATGCAGAGGCTGCCAGCGGTGAAAACATCGAGATTAAAACTGTCAGCCCATTCAAGGCTAAGGAGTGGGGTGAGGTGCAAACGGATGAAATCCCGGTGCACTACACCGCTCAGGCCATGCACGGAATGATGGTGACAGGTAAGCAGGTATGTGTGTTCGGCGTTCTCATAGGTGGTGATGACTTCCGTATCTACCGTGTCGAGCGTGACGAAGAAACCATACAAGCCATCCTGGAAAAAGAAATCGCCTTCTGGGATCGCGTAGTAAACCTCAATCCGCCAGATGCAACCAGCGTCAGTGACATCTACATGATGTTCGATAAGGACGCCGGAACCAGCATTGAGGCTGATGGAAAGGCATTAACGCTCTTTAACGATCTGCGTGACATGAAATCACGCTTTAAAGAACTGGAAGAAGAAATCGCTGTATCGGAAGAGAAGCTGAAGCTCTACATGCAAGAGCATTCAGTCCTGACACTGGATGGCAAGCCGATCTGTACATGGAAAACGCAGGTCAGTAATCGATTCGATCAGCAGGCCTTTCAGGTAGCACACCCAGGGCTGTTCGAGAAATTTAAAACTGCGTCTAAATCGCGCGTATTCAGATTGAAGTAAGGAGAAAAAATGTCTACCAACGCACTCAAAGCTGCGGCTATTGGCCAGCAAGTAACCAAACATGGTGAAAAGCCAACCACACTGGCTGGGCTTCTCGCTGATCCAAAAATTAAGGCTCAAATGGCCCTGGCTCTTCCAAAGCATATGACCGCAGATCGTCTGGCGCGCATTGCAACCACCGAGATCCGCAAGGTTCCAAAACTGGCAGCATGTGACCAGGCAAGCTTCCTCGGCGCAATAATGCAGTGCGCTCAGCTCGGCCTTGAACCTGGTGGCGCGCTTGGTCATGCATACCTGATTCCGTTCGATAAGCGCCAGAAGGTAAACGGCAACTGGAAAACCGTATCTACTGAAGCACAGCTCATTATCGGCTACCGCGGCATGATCGACCTCGCCCGCCGGTCAGGTCAGATCCTGAGTATTTCAGCACGCACTGTCCACGTTAACGACAAATTCAGCTACGCATACGGACTCGAAGAAACCCTCGACCACGTGCCGAGCGAAAGCGGTGATCGTGGCGAGTTAACTCATGTCTACGCCGTAGCGCGCCTTAAAGATGGCGGTGTGCAATTTGAGGTTATGAGCCGTGCTGATGTTGAAAAAGTTCGTGCGTTGAGCAAGGCAGGAAGCAGCGGCCCGTGGGTAGATCACTTCGATGAAATGGCGAAGAAAACCGTAATCCGCCGCCTGTTCAAGTATCTCCCTGTCTCCATTGAGATGCAGCGCGCCGTGGTAATCGACGAGAAAGGAGAAGCAGGAGTCAGTCAGGATAACGCGGCTGTTATTACAGGTGAATATTCGGTGGTTGATGAAGATGCCCCGGATGACGAAGCCGTGGACGGAAAGCAGGAAGATGCCCGTGCTTACATTGAGGCTCTTTTTAATAGCCTCGATACCTCTTCCCCTGATGCAAAGGCTTTGTTTGAAAAAATTGAGCAGGAGATAAAGGAACAAGAAAACACCCTTGGACACGAATTATTTTCCGGCTTCATGACGACGCTGAATGATCTGCGCCCTGAATTCAAATAACCACCGCGCGGCGCAGAACGCGCCGCACCACCTCAACGAGGAGTATCTATGAAAACTGCATTAAGCAAGAAGCAGGTGCTGGAGATGGTTCCGCTGTCGTGGAGCACCATCGATCGCCTGGAGCAGGCAGGAAAGTTTCCGCCGCGTTTTTACATCACCGACCGCCGCTGCGCGTGGAACGGCGATCAGATCGAGGAGTGGCTCGACAAGCGCCAGGCCAACAGCCCGGCAGAATTTACCGGAAAAAAGCCGCCAGTTGAGCAGCGCGTTTTCCGCCCCGTTAGCTCCGCTGCTGCGTGAGGTGCGCATCATGGCTAAGTCCCGTCTCGAAAAGCACCACGAAGAGAAAGTGTTAGCCCGGCCAGCGCCGGGCACGCCGGTGGCGGTAACCCCGGCAGCGATGGAGATCGAAAAGCTGGCTATCGCTCGTGAGGAGCGTGGCCAGTACCGCGTAGCGGCCAATCTCTGGCTGAAATGCATGGACAAAGCGCGTGGAGAGGTGGAGCGCTCCCGGATCGCCATGCGCCGCCAGCGCTGCATTGGTTTCAGCAACGGGCTGCGCCGTGGTGATTACAGCGGTATCAGCGCAGGCTGCGAGTGCGGGGTGATCTATGACTAACACCACCGATAACATCAGGGTCGGCAGCGTCACCCTGGTCTATTCCGTTAACCGCCGGGGCTGGATAGCTCCGCGCGGCAAGGTAATCAAAAACCCGCTGAAGGCGCAGCGCCTGGCGGAAGAACTTAACAGCAGGAAGGTAGCGTCATGAGCGATAAATACACCCTTATCTACGCTGACCCGCCCTGGGCGTACCGCGACAAGGCCGCCGACGGCGACCGCGGCGCTGGCTTCAAGTACCCGGTAATGGGAGTGCAGGATATCTGCCGCCTGCCTGTGTGGGATTTGGCTGCTGAAAACTGTCTGCTGGCCATGTGGTGGGTACCGACGCAGCCGGTAGAAGCGCTGAAGGTTGTCGAGGCATGGGGCTTTCGCCTGATGACCATGAAGGGCTTCACCTGGAATAAATGCGGCAGCCGGCAGCTCGAGAAACTGGTGATGGGCATGGGCCATATGACGCGCGCCAACAGCGAAGATTGCCTCTTTGCCATAAAGGGAAAGCTACCTGAGCGCATGGATGCCGGGATCGTTCAGTCGTTCACTGCGCCGCGCCTGGCACACTCACAGAAGCCGGATTACGTGCGGGAGAAACTGGTGCAGCTGCTTGGCGATGTGCCGCGTATAGAGCTGTTTGCCCGCCAGTCCTCCCACGGTTTCGACGTGTGGGGAAACCAGTGTTCATCCCCGGCGGTGAGCCTGCTGCCCGGCATTGCTGAGTTCATCAAAAACCAGAAGGAGCAGGCAGCATGAAGCTCGATGAGATCCATAACGTTGCAGTGTTCTTCAGCATGGGCGGTAAAACCCTGGCGCTGCGCATGACGCCAGAGCAGAAGAAAATCGTAGCCCTTTTTGCGCTTAATTCCGCTGTTGATACCGCTAAGCTTATCCCGGTTCCACACATGACGTTACCAGCAGATCCAGAAATGCAGGAGGCGCTATGACAGACCATCAGATCGCCGCCTGGTGCATTGGTTACGGCGTACTGCTGGCGCTTGTATGCGTCAGCCAGTGGCTCAATCTGCGCTGGCGGGAGGTGCGCCGTGACGCGAAGTGATATCGAGCGCTACGAACGTGAAAGCGTGATGCGCGCCCTGGGCAATCATCGCGGCCCTGGTGATGACGGCGCGCAGCAGCTCATCCGTAGCAGTGAGCGCCGCCGGGCGGCGCAGCCATCAGGTAAGAAGGTGAAGCAACGGGCGTGATTAATCACCTTTCTCCATCCACCTCTCATACTTAGCCGGAGAGAATGGCACCAGATCGGTGTGCTCCCCGGCTATCCACATGTCGATCATGTCGGCCCACTGCTGAAGCATATAAGTACGGCCATCTGCATACTCAGCCTTGTTATAAACAGCCCGCACGCCGCGCTGTTCATGGGCCAGCGCCTTTTCAATCCAGTCAGACGGGAAGCCAGCCTCATGCAGCAGGGTGCTGCCGGTGCGCCTCAGATCGTGTACCGTCATCGGCTCCAGTACGTCGCCATCTTCATTGGCCTGCGCTACTGCCCGGTCGATCACTGAGTTAAGAGCTGCATTAGACAACGGCTTGCTCGCGCTGAAACGCCCTGGCACCAGATACTCACTGCCACCAGCGCACATCTGCAGAGCAACCATAATATCTTGCGCCTGCCTGGGCAGATAGATAACGTGGTCACGCGATGCCTTCATCCTCCCGGCCGGAATCGACCATGTTGATTTGCGGAAATCGATCTCCTTCCAGGTGGCGAGAGTAAACTCGCTTTTCCTGACCATGGTGATCAGCACCAGCTTAACGGCAAGCTTCAGGGTTGGCATTGTGCCTACATCATCCAGCGCGCGGAATAGGACGCCGATATCTTCCGGGCTAAGGCTTCTTTCCTTGGGCTTGAACGTGGCGATAGCAGAGGGGTTTATAGCCACCGCAGGATTAAAGAAGCCGTGACCGCGATCGTTAGCATGACGATAAACACTATTTATTATCTGCCTGACCTGTATTGCCGTAGCACGCCCGCCGCGGCCGACGATCTTATCGCAGAGGTCTCGCACCATGCCGGTGTTGATCTCTGTCATCATTTTGTTGCCCAGTGCCGGAAGGATATCCCGGTCAATGACTGATTGTTTCATCTGCCTGGTGCTGTCCGCCAGGGTCACGTACTTCATGTAAGCGTCGGTATGAGCGGCGAACGTCTCTTCTCCGCGTATACGTCTGATACCGTCGCGTTTCGCCGCAGCTGGCGACTGGCCTGACTTCAGGAGCTTTTTGGCAGCGATTAATTCCTCTCTCGCTTCCGCCAGGCTGATACCGTCACGGCCATACTGCCCGATCACCAGCGTCTCTCTTCTCCCATTGATTCGGTAATCGTACCGGAACGAGACACTACCTGACGTGAGAACGGCTACATAGAGTCCGTCACGGTCTGAGACCTTATAGATTTTGTCCTGCGGTTTGAGGTTTTTTAGTTTGGTATCGGTAAGCACATTTCACCCGGGTGCGATGATAAAAAATGACGGGATGAGCATATACCTTTGGGGTAATACCGTCACGTATACCGGCGAAAAATGTGAGGTAGAGTGAATAGATATGAGTAGTTATAAACAAAAAACCCTCTTAAAAACAGAGGGTTGAATTTAGTTTTGAATAGATATGAGTAGCTATAACCTAGCTATTCATCATT
>NZ_BBMZ01000007.1 GCF_000759795.1 Pseudescherichia vulneris NBRC 102420 | reverse complement strand
GTTGCGCGTCAGCCAGGCGGACTCCATCTGCTGCAGGTTGAGGGCCAGCGTCTCGCCGACCAGCAGGCCGTGATAGCTGTCGTTCCATGCCCCGGTCTGGATAAAGGTCGAGGTCATGTCGCCCATCTCATACTGCCAGCAGGCCTGAGCACTCAGGCAGAGCGACAGCACCGCGTCGTAGGCCTGGTAGTAGAGCGCCGAGAGCTGCCCGGTCAGCCAGTTGTAGAGCGAGGACTGGGTGAAGCGGGTGGTCAGGAAGTTCAGGGTGGACTTCAGGTTATCCTGCTGAGCCTGGGCCAGCTGGAGTGACGTCACTGCCCCCACCCGGCGCACCGCCAGGGCATCAAGCTGGGCGTTAATGGTGTCGATCTCTGACTGCGCCTGCTGGTAGATAAGCTGCCACTCCTCGCTGCGGCGGCGGTAGCTCTCGGAGATCTCCGTCTGCTGGGCGGCGAGACCGGTAATATCTGCCGACATCTGGAGCACCATCCCAGCGGCGAGAGTAGGTGCACCGACTTCCTGGCCACCGTCTGAAAAGCCGAAGATGTTGGGGATCGTTTTCATTGCCATGCCAGCGGTGACCAGCGGCGAGGCGGCGGTCATCACCGCCGACGCGCTGTCACGTAGCGCCATCGCGCTGGTCTCCCCGGCGGATACGCCGGTAGTGTAGAGGCCGAAGTAGTGATCGTAGCGCTGCTGGGCCATGCTGCGGCTGGCCTCCAGCACGGTTTTATCCTGGTCCAGGGCGTCGATGGCGTTCTGCCCCAGGGTCAGGGTGTAGGCCGAGATATCCAGCGCCAGCTGGGCATCCAGCTCCTGCAGCCCGGCAGCGTCCTTACGCTCGTAGTAGCTGAGCAGCGTCTGGCCGAACTGGCTGAGGGTGGAGACGGCAAAACGTGCGCTCTGCAGCATGGTGCTGAACCGGTACGGCGGAATGGTCGCCGTCATGCCGGAGGAGGCGCTAATCAGGGAGCCGCCCTGCACGCTCTGCTCCATCAGCACCGTCGGGTTAACCGGCGGGGCGTACAGCGGAACGGTCATCGGCAGGCCGTCGATGGTCAGCTGGTGGCGCAGGTTATAGAGGCGGGAGTCCAGCGTGTTCCAGTAGCCCAGCAGCTGGCTGTTGACCGGGGCCATAAAGCTGTCACTGGTGGTCACGTCCGCCGCCACGCTGAGCTTCCCGGCGAAGGCCGGCAGCACCGGGGCCTGCTGCTCATAGCTCAGCAGGGCCACGTTGCTCTCTGCACTCTCCGCCAGCTCCTCCAGCGTTTCCGGTGCCCAGTGGTTAACAATTAAGCTGTCAGGACGAATACCGAGCAGGTCTTTCACCTGACCGTACTGTAAACGGGCGAGGCTCAGGCCGTCGTTAGTCAGCAGGCGATAGCTGGCGTCGGCGGCAGCCATCAGGGTGCTGACGTAGGCCATAAACACCGCCTTCTGGTAGTGCACTGGCCAGGCCGAGGCTATCGCATCCGGATCGGTGATTAACCAGCCGGCAGTGGCCTGCGCGGCGGACGAAGCGCTCTCCACCAGCGGGCGCACGCTCCAGTAGTCGGGTTCCGGGTACTGTTTACGGATGTCGCTGCTGTTATCGCGGCCGCGGGCTGCCGGATCAAAGATGTAGTCGTACCAGCCTAATGCATCGCTGTACTCCTCCTCCTGACTCAGCCGCCACGCCACCAGGTATGGCATATAGAAGAACAGCTCCCAGAAGTAGATCCCGTTCGCACCGCTGAAGTCCATCGGCACGGCGGTATCGTTGGTCATACCGGGTTCGAGGGTGAGCTGGGTGTCCCAGTTCAGCAGCGCCTGAATGCTGGCGCTGGCCTTGTTAATCAGTTCTTTGGCGAAAAGGGTGTTGAGGCGGATCGGGGAGATGGCTGTCCCGTCGCTGAATGTACTGCCAGTAAAATTAAGGTAAACCGCCGTTCCCAGCGTGTCATCAATATTAATGGAAATATAAGGGGTGACCGGGAGTTCTGTCGCACGAATTAAGTCTACAAGGTATTCCTGGTTTATCGTATTTCCTAGTGCATCAGTATAGCCGTAGGAGATATAGCGGGAGATTTCTGCGCTAGCAATTTCATCAGAAGAAAAATCTGACACACTGAATGTCCAACTGCTTCCGGTATTTGTAAACTCTGGCTGAGGGATGCTAACTAATTTTGATCCCGACTGCCAGCTACTTTGTGAAGGGTCACTAAACACATTGAATGTCCAGGGAGATGAAATAGCTGGATAGTCAGACACACTAAACTCATCCACCTGTATCTCAATTGAATACCCTTGTCCATTGAACATCAGGCCGATGTTTTTTTCACCTGTTATAGTGAATCCAAAATCTTCAATAGATATTTCGCCAAGGGCTGCCAGATATTTTTTTGATAAACAGGTCACCTCGCCAGCACTAGTACCAGCACAGTTGAAAAACACATAATCGATATACTCCTCATTGGTCACATTATAATTCGTAAAGTTTAATTTAACATCAGTAAAAGTTTTTTTCCAAGGCGTAAAGTTGAAACTTGCATTACCTTCAGTAGAAGCCATAAGCGGATCATGGAATGGAAGGCTATCAATATGATAGCTATCTACTTCTGACGTAGTAAATGTCTGTGATATACTCCCATTAAGTGAAAAACTGCCGTCCGAATTATAGACAACCGAAAAATTGCTCTTTGACAACGCAGGGAGTTGTGCCTCACCAGAAAAATCATTGTTACTGCTAGCTTGTAGTACTACGCTTGCAAGACTATATTGGCCCAGAGCATAGGCAGACTGCACGCGCATTTGCGCTTTATTGGACTCTGGATCGTTTTGCTCGCTGGCACGCGTCATATAGAGATATTGATACTGCGCCAGTGGGGTGGGTTCCGTACCCATACTGGCTGAATCAATCTGCTCAACCGCAAACCAGTAATCAATCTGTAGAGAAAAATCACTATAGCCGGTCAGTGAGGGAGAAGTGGTCGACTCATCCGCGTCATAGAGTGAAACCGTGAGCACATCGTCGGTTTTATCATAGAGGCAGACGGTGCAGAGTGCATCAGAACTAAAAAGCGCGTCGTAGTATTTATTACGTTTGTCATCATTTGCCACTATCCCTTCATTGGTAATAGATGCTAAAAAATAGGGCGCAGACCAAGTATTGCTGAAATCACAGTATGATGAGTAAGCTGTAATTTTATCGTACGGTGTAACGTTAGACGTGCCCTCGCCAACATTTCCCGCCATTGTCCGCTCAAACCAAAACAAATAGAGACGGTTGTTAAAATAGGTCAGTCTCGGTATGCCCTGTAACGCCTCTTCGTTAATAGCGGTATTCATCGGATACCATTCCGACCAGGCGCTACTGGAGGCGACGTTATCCACATTCAGGTCCATATCAAACGAGCGCCAGTAATACTGCACCGGTGAGGTAGTGGATTTGCCGAGGAAGTAGTAGGTGCCTGAAGTCTGATCGGTGCTGTCGAGATACCCACTGACAATCGTCAGGTTCGCTACCTGCTCGAACTTGTTCAGGTAGTTCATGACCGCCTGCTGCGCTGTGTCGCTATTAATGGTGTTCTGATTCAGATCGGTGATCAGATCTTTAAAATAGGCGGTCTGGCTCTGGCGCAGGGTCGGATCAATATAGTTCTCTGGATAGGTGTCCAGCTCCACCTCGCCCGCCCAGATATCGTACTGGCTCAGACCTTCTTTCCAGCTATTGATATTATCCTGGTCAAGGTACTGAGTCTGGTAGCCCGGCTCCATATTCATGGTGATGCCGTTAATGTACTGCTGGATACTCGACATTGCCTGGGCTACCCGGGAGGTCGGTACGGCGTTGCTGACCAGCGGATCGATCAGCAAATACTCATAGACATCTTCCGGGGTCTGGACCAGATTAACCAGATCGTCGTTGCCGCTGGCAGGAATGTATTGCCCCATATAGTAGGACAGGAGGGCGTTACGCTGACGTTCATTCAGTGATGCCGCAATATCAATGCTCATAATGTATCAACCTTAAAATTGAGAGATAAGCGCGGCACAGCAATGTGTGCCGCAAAGTAAAAGGATCCGTATTACTGTTGTCCGCTTTGTGCTGCGACCAGCGACTCGCCCGCAGACTGCCAGGCATCCCAGGTCTCGGTCACGCCGCCGGGAACGAGCTCACCGGTCGCCAGCAGCGGCGTCACTGACAGCCCGGTCTCTGTTGAGAGCTGCTGCAGGCGCATCACGTAGTCAACGTCCGTCACGGTTTTCGCCAGCCCGCCGGGCAGCGCCGCCGTGGCATCCGCCACCTCGCTGCTCTCCCACACCAGCAGCAGGGCCAGCGCGTCGGCAGCCTGCACGCCGTCCGGCGGCGTGTCGCCGTTAACCCAGCTGAGGTAGGCCAGCACCCGGTCCTCATCACCGGTCACTGTCAGCCAGTCGCCGTAACGGCTGAAGCGGTAGAGCAGGGTCAGGGAGAGCGTGGTGTCGCTCACCCCAAACCAGTCCGGATGGGCAAGAAAGATGCTGAGCGCGGCAGGCGTCAGGGTAAAGGCGCGGCTGATGCCCGCCCGCTGGCCGAGAGCAAAGAGGTCTGTAAGATAGGTAGCGGGAACCTGAGACGGGTCGGTCAGTGCTGCACCGTTGTTCATGGCGAGTGAGTCGGAGAGCAGGTGGTATTCGCTGTCCCCGGCCCAGCTCAGCAGATAAGGCGGCAGGGACTGGCCGGTACTGAACATCTGCGCCAGGGCGCTGTCGGCAATACCGTTCTGCGCCAGGCGGGCCTGGTTGATGATGCCGGAGAGGGAGCTGATGGCCTGTTCACGGTCGGCGTCTGAGGCAAAGGTGATTTCAGCGACATCAAGATCCGCACTGACCATGGAAGCGATAACGTCATAGTTTGTTGCGACCGGTAATACCAAACCGTTACAGTCGATAATGTCGCAGAAAAGGTCGCTATTACTGGACAGTATTGCAGGCCGAATAAGCTTGGCGGGTTTTCGGGATGCCACAATCGCGGCGATATCATCTTCGGTAAGAACGCAGTCCCAAACGGTGACATCGTCATAGCTGACTATTCCATTGTTTTTAGGCCAATCTAATGTGCCATTCTGACACAGTGCCCAAACGTTATTCTCATGTATCAGAAGCGAGCCTTGCCATAAAAATGAAGCCGATGATTTGATACTGCCATCTTCTGACCAGAGATAAATAGTTGCGCTCTTTTTTGCAATATCTATGGTGACGGCTAACCAGTACCATCTATCAGGCTGCCAGAGAATTGAGTCATCTAGAAGCCCAAACGTGCCATTCTCTGTTGTAATGCTTACCCACAATTGGCCCCTGCCTACAAACCCGTTAGCCACACAAATGCCAAGATCTTTAGCTGCATCAAAATTCACTGCATTCATTAAGAAAGGTAAATCTTGTGATAAATCAATCTCGGAAGAGATATTCAACCACATACCGATGGTAAAACTTTTATCGCCATTGGTAAGAGCATTAGTCGCGCTGCTCAAAACGCCATACTGTCCCAAGTTTGCATTCAGTTGAACGCCACGTGCAGTACCTTCCGGGCTGTCGACCCATAGTCCGTCACCGTTAATTGTCAGAAAAGAACCTTTAGGTAAATCTACACCGCTGAAGCTCTGCTCGCTGAGCAATGCCGCAGGCAGCTGCTGTTTGATGCCGTTAACGAAGTTCACCGTCGCGGAGGTGGCCGCCAGCGCACCTGCCTCCGGCTGCAGTGCCAGGTAGTTTTTCACCCACGACAGGTTGTGGTCACTCGCCCACGCCGCCGCCGCGTCCAGGGCCATCAGCAGGTCGAGAATATCCCCGCCCGCAGGCTGGCCGTTACTCAGCGCCGCCAGCTGCGGCACGCCCGCAAGCGTGGTCCAGGCTGCATCGCCCTCACCTGCCAGGCTCAGCAGCGCCGCCCCGTCGGCAAACGACAGCCCCAGCCAGCGCGGCACCATCGCCAGACGGTAGAGCGCCGAGACCACCGGCAGCGTCAGCGGGAAGGTCTTCGCCTGCGCATCGCCCTGCGCTGCCGCCACCTTATCCGCCAGCACCCGGAACTGCGCCTGGGTGATGTCCAGCCCGGCGCAAATCTGGCGCACCGTGCGGGCGCTGTCCCCGGTCACTTCGGTATAGCTGACATTCTCACCGGTGATAGCGAAAGGCTCATCAAACAGCGACGGGGCGTTGAACACCTGGTCGAGGAACGGCACCGCCGGGGAGATGGCGTACGGGGTGATTTCATCCAGAACGGCAGCAAACTGGAAGGCATTAATAGCGTACTTCTGCTGCCAGTGGCGGAAGACGCCCAGCGCACGCAGGGTGTGGGCGTTGAGGGCGAAGTCAGTGTTATTTGTACCCTGAGCACGAATGCAGGCGCTGAGCAGCAGGTCGGTCTCCTCATAGCTCAGACCGAGCCAGCGCTGCAGGCGCACCATCCGGTTGATGCGATCCATGCGGGCGTTGGACAGTCCGGTTAATCGGTCATCAATCATGCCATCCAGGGCATAATAGTGATACATATCGGACAAGCCGCCAGCTGGTATAGTACTGCTGATAATGTTTTCTATTTCATCGTCTCTAAGGTCTCTGTTCCAGACGGTGATATCGTCGAAAATAATGACAGCACGTCTTTCAGTGTGTGCGTTATAGTAGTAATTCCCTTTATTACCATTAAACCCCCAAGACTCAACGGGTAATGCTATAGAACCCAGCGAGGAAAAATCAATACTACTTTCAATGTTCATATCCACGCCATTTTTACTCCCGCGGATATATAATTTCTTGCTACCACCATAACGTATAACAAGAAAATTCCACGAATCTGGAATGACATTAAATGAGTAGCTAAGGGGATCTTTTGAGCCATCACTGACTGTGAGTTTTAATTGAAAATCTTCAGTGTCTCTTTTTGTGAATAACGTAATTCCTTTGCTAGCAAGCGCATCTTGCTCTGTTTTATTTGTAACAACGATAGCCTGATCGGGTACGTCCGATGGAATTTTTACCCAAAAGGCAACTGTGAAATTTTTACTATTTGAACCATCTGTGCTGATGTTATCAGCGATATAAACTTGTGCTTGCCGAGTGGCATCACAAGCCAGCCCAGAGTTAAATTTACCTGCGACAACAGATAAACCCGTGTTGCTTAAGTTCAATGCAATTGGGTTACTGCCTGTATCAGAAGGCATAAATTCAGTATTGTACTCATAAGCACTTTCAACAGAAACTGGCTTAGCATCAGAATCACTATTAATAAAACTTGCACCATAATCAGAAGCGGTAATAGAAACTACGTCACAGTTATCTGATGCTGTGACCGTCGTCCCTCCTGCGTTCCCGGCGATTAACTCCTCCACCTGCGGCACGGTAATCCCCAACCGGTAGGTAAAAATGTCGAGATCCTTAAACGGCGTGTAATCCGTCGTCTCCAGCCCAAGGTTGGCTTTATAGAAGCTCTTCAGGTCAGAGCCCGTGCTGTTATCTGCCTCAATCACCACCGTCTGCTGCTCCGGCGCCAGCCTGCTAGCCAGCTCAATACTGCTGGCGCTGCGCGCGCCCTGCCATGCATCATTCAGGAACCACGGCCAATCGATGGCGGTCTCACTGATAATCTCCTCCAGCGGCACGCCAGCCTTTAGCAGGGCAAGCTCGGCCTGATCGTGTGGGAAGTGGTACGGCAGCAGCGTCGGGTAGCGAGTTTCCGCCAGGGTCTCGTCCACGCTCTGCTCTGACGGCAGGCTGGTGGCGATGCTGTTTTCGAGGATCTCATTCACCAGCTGTAAAGCTGGAATCTGCTGGTTGATGGCATCGTTATCCACTGTCAGGGTGGCGAGGTCCGGGCGGCGTTCGGCAAGCGGGATAACCTGATCGGCGGTGCTACTCGCCTTCATCTCCTCTTCAAAGCTCAGTGCCTGCTTATAGAGCCAGGTCAGGTAGCTCACCGGCGAATCCACCGCCTCAGGCGCGTCGGACTGACAGTAGGCCTGCCAGTTTTCGGCAAACTGGTTTCGCCAGGTTGGGCCATCCTGGACCAGACCCTGAATATTATTTGAAGAAGTGCTGCTTACCGTTGGCTGACCGCTGAGCGTCTGTGGCAAACCCTGGCGGATCTGCCGGGTAAGCTGGTTTTCCCGGAACTGGCGGCGAATATGCTGGGCCTGACCTACAGCGAGATCCCAGGCTTTGCCGCCGCGTAGCCCCAGCCACGACATGTTGTCGGCGATAAACTGTTTCCGGGAGGTGCGGGCAATGTCAAACACAGATCGATAGTTATTCTTGGTAAAGCTGCCGGGAGAGACCTTAAGGGCGGACTCCACCTGCAGAAGCGCAGGGCTGGCGGAGAGAGTCATAATTGTGAACTCCAGTGAGTAATCGATGGAATTGTTAATGGGATAAGGATTTACTTAATAAAAATTATCAGCATCAATATTGCTATTTATCTTAATTAACATCATGAGTTTCGTCGCAATAAACAAGACTGCAACCACAGCGCCATGATGATTTTAAAAAACAGCTATAAAACAAAAAGATAACTGACAACTAAATTTTATACAGCGGCATCCATAATAAATGTGTTTATGTTGAGGAAAATCTTATATGGCAGGATTAACAATAATGAGCGTTATTTAAATTTAACTTTATTCAGTTCCACCTAAAAATTGCACGCCGACATCATAAAAAATATGCCCAATAATTGCACCTATTAAAGCATTTAAATATATCGCATTTATTTAAGTATTATAGTGCTAATGTTTTAAGTCCCTTTCTTAGGAAAGTGAAGGACATTCACCCCCCGCCCAGGTAGGCTTTACGCACGTCGGGATCGGCCAGTAGCTCCGCGCCGCTGCCGCTCAGGCGGATCTCACCGTTAACCATGACATAGGCACGATCGGAGAGCTTAAGGGCGTGGTTGGCGTTTTGCTCTACCAGAAACAGCGTCATCCCTCCCTGGGTTAGCTCGCGCAGCACCTGGAAAATTTGTTTCACCACCAGCGGGGCGAGGCCGAGGCTCGGTTCATCCAGCAGCAGCAGCCGGGGACGGCTCATCAGCGCCCGGGCGATAGCCAGCATCTGCTGCTCGCCGCCGGAGAGGGTCATCGCCCGCTGGCTGCGCCGCTCTTCGAGTAAAGGAAAGATGTCGTACATCCGCGCCCTGTCCTCTTTCTGGTAGCGGTCACCAATGGGGATGGTGCCCATCAGCAGGTTCTCCTCCACCGTCATGTCCGGAAAGATGCGCCGTCCTTCCGGAGCCTGGGCGATGCCGTTGCTGGCGATAAAGTGGGTAGATTTATGGCTAATATTCTCTCCGCGATAGCGTATCTCACCGCTGGCAATGCGCGGCTGACCGAAGACCGACATCAGCAGCGTTGACTTGCCCGCGCCGTTCGCGCCAATCAGCGAGACGGTTTCGCCTTCGTTTACCGTCAAAGAGACGTTCTTTAAAGCCTGAATGGGGCCGTAGAACACATCGACCCGGTGAAACTCAAGCAGCGGCTGGCTCATCGATCCATCGCCTCCTCGTCGGTCCCAAGATAGGCAGCAATGACGCTGGCGTTGGCCTGGATCGCCTCTGGCGTCCCGCGCGCGATAACGTTGCCGTGGTCGAGGACGATCACCCAGTCGGCAATTGACATCACCATGCCCATGTCATGCTCGATCAGCAGTACTGTGACTCCGTGCTGCTGGCGCAGAGTTCGCACAATCCGGCTCAGGGCGTGGGTCTCAACGGGGTTCAGACCCGCTGCGGGCTCATCCAGGCAGATCATCTCTGGCCCGGTGCACATGGCGCGGGCAATCTCCAACCGACGCTGCTGGCCATAGGAGAGCGTCCCGGCCAGTCGGTTGGCGCACTCCACCATCTCGACCACCTCCAGCCAGTAGAATGCCCGGTCAAGGGCCTGACTCTCGGCCCGGCGGTAGCCAGGCGTATTGAGGATCCCGGCAATCAGGTTGCGGTTGGCCTGCATATGCTGGGCCACCAACAGGTTCTCTACCACTGACATCTCGCGAAACAGGCGGATATTCTGAAAGGTGCGCGCCAGCCCGGCCCGGTTCACCAGATGGGTGCCGCCAAACATCTTGTAGCCAATCCGGGACATTAACTGGCGCGGATGGAGGAAATCACCCACCCGCAGCGTCTGGCCCAGCACCTGCACGATGTCGGTGGTGCGCGACCGCGTCTCCAGCAGGATCGATCCGCCTGAGGCCTGGTAAAAGCCGGTGAGGCAGTTGAACACCGTGGTTTTACCCGCGCCGTTGGGGCCAATGAGGGCGGTGATCGACCCCCGCTCCACCTCCAGGCTCACGTCGTTAAGGGCTTTGATCCCACCGAAATGCATCATCAGGTTTTCCACGCGTAGGATGGCGTCGCTCATGGCGCAACGCCTTTACGCACGGCGAATCCCGCCCGGCTGGTGCGCACCAGACCGCGCGGCCGCCAGATCATCATCAGCACCATCAGCACGCCAAACAGCAGCACGCGGTACTCGGCGAAATCCCGTAGCAGTTCCGGGGCGACGGTGAGGATAAACGCCGCCAGCACCACGCCGAGCGTGGAACCCATGCCGCCCAGCACCACGATAGCGAGGATCAGCGCCGACTCAAAAAAGGTAAACGAGGTGGGGTTCACAAAACCTTGATAGGTAGCGAAGAAGACGCCGGCAATCCCGGCGGTGGAGGCGCCCAGCATAAAGGCCGAGAGCTTGACCAGAACGTGGTTTAAGCCCAGCGAGCGGCAGGCGACCTCATCCTCTCGCAGCGCCTCCCAGGCCCGGCCGATGGGCATGGTGGTCAGCCGATGCTTAATAAACAGCACTAATACGACGACCAGAATCAGCACCGCGTAGATAAAGATAAACTTGAGGTTGGGGTTATAGGTAATGCCAAAAAATTCATGAAAGGGGACGCCGCCGTCTCGTGCTCGGCGGCTAAACTCCAGCCCTAAAAAGGTCGGCGCGGGCGCAGAGATGCCGTTTGGCCCGCCGGTAAAGCTCACCCAGTTATTGAGCACCAGGCGGATGATCTCCCCGAAGCCGAGGGTGACAATCGCCAGGTAATCGCCATGCATCCGCAGCACCGGAAAACCCAATAGCGCGCCAGCCAGCGCGGCGATGATCGCCCCCAGGGGCAGCATCACCCAAAACCCGAGGCCGAGATACTGATACCCCAGCGCCAGGCCATAGGCACCGATGGCGTAAAACGCGACGTAGCCGAGGTCCAGCAGTCCTGCCAGGCCCACCACAATATTGAGGCCCAGCCCGAGCAGAACGTAGATCAGCCCGAGGATCGCTACGGTCAGCAGGTATTTACTGGCGACGAAGGGAAACAGCATCGCCAGCAGCAGCAGCAGTGGCCCAATCCAACGCAGATGGGAGGTATGATCCGGCGAGCGAACAAAGACCCCGTCGTTGGCGCTCTCAAAGCGGCGGGTAAATTGTCGCCCGCGTGTGGTTTGCAGCGCCAGGCTCAGCAGAAAGCGTCCGGCCATGACGATCGCCACCAGCAGCGCAACGCGTGCCGGAGCCAGATTAAAGCTGTAGCCTTTAAGCACCACCCCGACAATCGGCCCGAATACCACTAACGCGCACAGCCCGGCCAGAAGGGTATCCCGCAGGCACTGCCTCAGATCCAGCCGGGTCTTTATCGCCGCATCCGTCATGCTCGCGCTCCTCATACCTTCGCCACCACCGGGCGGCCCAGCAGCCCCTGCGGGCGAAAAATCAGGATGGCAACCAGTAACGCAAAGGAGAAGACATCCTTATAGTCAGAGTTGACCAGCCCGGCGAACTGCGCTTCGGCGACCCCCAGCAGCAGGCCGCCCAGCATTGCGCCGGGCAGCGAGCCGATCCCGCCCAGCACGGCGGCGGTAAAGGCTTTGATGCCGATGATAAAGCCAATATAGAAATCAAAGGTGCCGTAGTTCATGGTGACCAGCACGCCCGCCAGCCCTGCCATCGCCGCCCCCATCACAAACACCAGCGAGATAACCCGATCGGTGTTGATGCCGAGGATCGACGCCATCCGCCGATCCTGCTGGGTGGCCCGGCAGATGCGCCCCAGCCGGGTAAACTGAATGATCCAGGTCAACAGCAGCATCCCCACCAGCGCCGCCAGTAGAATGAATATTTTGGTCCAGGTGATCTGCACAATGCCGTCCCCGACGTCCAGGCGCAGCACGCCGGTCAGCAGGGTTGGGATCCCCTGCTGATTGGGTCCCTGAGCGATCTGGACATAGTTTTGCAGGATCAGCGACATGCCAATCGCCGAGATCAGCGGCGCGAGGCGCGTGGAGTTGCGCAGCGGCCGATAGGCGATACGCTCGATGGTCCAACCGTAGACGCCGGTAACGACTATGGTGAAGATCAGGGTGCCAAAGATCAGCAGCGGGAAGGAGTGCAGGCCAAACCACGACAGCAGCCCAAGGCCGATGGCGCAGAGATAGGCCGAGATCATATAGACCTCACCGTGGGCAAAGTTGATCATGCCGATGATACCGTACACCATCGTATAGCCGATGGCGATCAGGCCATACACCGCACCCAGCGTCAGGCCGTTGATAAGCTGCTGCAAGAAGAATGCATCCATGGTGAACGCCCTCGCCCCGGTGAAGGAGATTACAGCTGGTGGTATTTGCCTTTGTCGTCCCACTGATAGACAACGTAGTCAGAGACTTTGAGATCGCCCTTCCCGTCCCAGGCTTTCGGTCCCATCACCGTGTCGACGCTGTTGGATTTCAGCCAGGCGCTGGCCTTCTCGTTGTCTTTGCCGACGGCGTTATAGGCGGCAGCGATAGCCTGAATGGAGGCGTAAGAGTAGAGGGTGTAGCCTTCCGGCTCAAAGCCTGCGGCGCGGAACTTTTCAATGACCGCTTTTCCCGCCGGGATGGTGCGGGGATCTTTACCGAAGGTCATCAGCACGCCGTTGGTGAACTGCGCCCCGCCTGCCGCCGTGACCAGCTCCTCGGTGACTACGCAGTCGCCGGAGAAAAATTTCGCCTCTACGCCCTGCTCGCGCATCTGGCGTATCAGCGGTCCGGCCTCCGGATGGCAGCCGCCAAAGTAGACCACGTCAGGCTTCAGCGCCCCCACTTTGGTGACCAGCGCGTTGAAATCTTTTTCGCCCCGGGACAGCCCCTCATACAGCACCTCTTTGGTTCCGCGCTTCGCCAGCGCGGCACGCATCGCGTCCGCCAGCCCCTGGCCGTAGGTGTCCTTGTCGTGGATGACGGCCACTTTTTTGGCCTTCAGCACGTCGAGAATGTAGTTTGCCGCCACTACGCCCTGCTGATCGTCGCGGCCGCACATGCGAAACATATTCTGCATGCCCCGCTCGGTAATCTGTGGGTTGGTAGAGCCGGGGGTGATGGTCAGGACGCCCGCTTCGTCATAGACTTCCGACGAGGGCATCGTAGAGGAGGAGCAGAAGTGGCCTACCACGGCGGAGACCTTCTCTTCGTCTACCAGCCGGTTCGCCACCGCCACCGCCTGCTTGGGTTCGCAGGCGTCGTCCCCCTGCACCAACACGATCTTCTCGCCCTTGATGCCGCCTGCGGCGTTGATATCCGCCGCCGCCTGGGTTGCGCCCTTCCAGTACTGCGCCCCGTAGGTGGCGTTGGGGCCGGTAAAAGGCCCGGCGACGCCGATGGTGATATCCGCCTGCGCATAAAACGCAGCACCCAGGCCGCTCAGCAGAGCAAGCGGTAACGTAAGCGTTTTGATAGACATGTGTTAATCCTCAGCACGGTTCAGAACCCGCCGCCAGCGGCGTGGGAGAGGTCGCCATCACATGGCTGGCTGGGCTACGCGGTGTCCGGACCGTCCAGAATCTTAAACATAGCTGTGGGAAAGTGAGACTGCGCACCCCGCTTGTACAAATTTGCAGCGCAGATCACTGAGTTGAGCGATTTTGCCGCTGCGCAAAAAAAAGCGCGCCCCGGCAGGATTGGCCATGCCGGGGCGCGGTTAGCGAGGGTCGGTCAGTGGATTAGGCGGTTTTAGCCCGGCTGGCGATAATGCTCTCCGCCACGTTACGCGGTGCTTCCGCGTAGTGGTGGAACTCCATGCTGTAGGTGGCGCGTCCCTGGGACATGGAGCGCAGCGTCGTTGAGTAACCGAACATCTCTGCCAGCGGCACGTCGGCGCGGATAATCTGGCTTCCCAGCCGCTCATCCATCCCCTGTACCATACCGCGACGGGACGAGAGATCGCCCATCACGTTGCCGGCATACTCCTCTGGGGTCTCTACCTCCACGTGCATAATTGGCTCGAGGATCGCCGGATCGGCGCGCTTCGCCCCCTCTTTGAAACCGAAAATCGCCGCCATTTTGAAGGCCAGCTCCGAGGAGTCGACGTCATGGTAGGAGCCAAAGGTCAGCGTCGCCTTGATATCGACCACCGGATAGCCCGCCAGCACGCCGCTGTTGATCGCCTCCCGCAGGCCTTTCTCCACCGAGGGGATAAACTCCCGGGGTACAACCCCGCCCTTGCTGGCATCCTCGAAGATAAAGCCCTTGCCTCCCTCCAGCGGCTCCAGGGTTAGCACTACGTGGCCGTACTGCCCTTTACCGCCGGACTGACGGACAAACTTGCCTTCGATATCCTTCACCGTTTTACGGATCGTCTCCCGGTAGGTCACCTGCGGACGACCAATGTTGGCCTCTACGCCAAACTCTCGCCGCATGCGGTCGACGATGATCTCCAGATGCAGTTCGCCCATACCGGAGATAATGGTCTGGCCCGACTCCTCGTCGGTATGCAGATGGAACGAGGGATCCTCTGCCGCCAGCCGCTGCAACGCGATGCCCATCTTCTCCTGATCCGCCTTGGTCTTCGGCTCAATCGCCAGGGAGATCACCGGATCGGGAAACTCCATGCGTTCGAGGGTGATCGCTGCGTCCGGGGCACACAGGGTATCGCCGGTAGTAACATCCTTCAGCCCGACGCAGGCGGCGATATCCCCGGCCCGCAGCTCGTCCACCTCGTGGCGATCGTTGGCATGCATCAGCACAATGCGCCCGATGCGCTCCTTCTTACCCTTAACCGGGTTCCATACCGCGTCACCTTTTTTCAGCACGCCGGAGTAGACGCGGATAAAGGTGAGCTGGCCCACGTAGGGGTCGGTCATTAGCTTGAAGGCCAACGCGGAGAACGGCTCGCGATCGTCCGGATGGCGCTCGGCGGTTGCGCCCTTCTCATCCACGCCCTTGATGGCGGGAATATCAAGCGGGGACGGCATCAGCTCGACCACCGCGTCGAGCACGCGCTGCACCCCTTTGTTTTTAAAGGCGCTGCCGCAGAGAACGGGCTGGATCTCACCGGCCACGGTGCGGGCGCGCAGGCCGCTAATGATCTCCGCCTCGTCCAGATCGCCGTTTTCCAGATACTTATCCATCAACGCTTCGTTGGCTTCCGCCGCTGCGGAGACCATTTTCTCGCGCCACGCTTTCGCCGTTGCCAGCAGCTCCTCGGGCACCGGCGCGTAGCTGAACGCCATCCCCTGGGTAGCATCGTCCCAGATGATTTCCCGCATCTTGATAAGATCGATCACGCCGGTGAAGTGCTCTTCCGCCCCAATGGGGATCACAATCGGTACCGGGTTCGCCTTCAGGCGGTCGATCATCATCTGCACCACGCGGAAGAAGTCCGCGCCGGGACGATCCATCTTGTTGACGAACGCCAGCCGGGGCACGTGATACTTGTTGGCCTGTCGCCAGACGGTCTCCGACTGGGGCTGCACGCCGCCTACAGAGTCGTAGACCATCACCGCGCCGTCCAGCACGCGCATGGAGCGCTCAACCTCAATGGTGAAGTCAACGTGGCCGGGGGTGTCGATGATATTGATGCGGTGCGGCTCAAAGCCCCGATCCATGCCGGGCCAGAAGCAGCTTACGGCCGCGGAGGTAATGGTAATTCCGCGCTCTTGCTCCTGCGCCATCCAGTCTGTCGTCGCTGCGCCATCGTGAACTTCACCCAATTTATGGCTCATGCCGGTGTAAAACAGGATCCGTTCAGTGGTGGTGGTTTTGCCGGCATCAATATGGGCAGAAATACCAATGTTGCGATAGCGTTCGAGGGGGATGGGTCGGGGCATGATGCGTCCTTAGTCAGTTTGACTGTTAGCGGCCAGTACGGCCATTCGGGTTTAACGTCCTCATCATAGTCCAACTGTACGAGTATATTCGAACTATTTTAGCTATAGTTATGGATGATAATCTCGCCGCCGCTGCCGCATGGCACTCGCCGTTGGGTTTAGGTATAGTATGCGTTAGCCAGCTCGCTGGTCACTATTTGTGCTTATTAACTCAGGAACACTATGATTGCCAGCCATCCCGATCGGGCAAAAATCCGTCTCGAAAATGTACTGTTCGCGCTGGGAAATCCGCTGCGCCTGGAGATAGTCAGAACCCTGGCGGATGAAGGAGAGCAGGCCTGCGGGTCGCTGCGCAAGGACGTGGCCAAATCGACCATGACCCACCACTGGCGCGTGCTGCGCGACAGCGGCGTGATCTGGCAGCGTCCACAGGGCCGGGAAAATTTAATCTCGCTGCGCCGGGACGATCTCGACGCCCGTTTTCCAGGACTGATGGATATCCTGCTCAATGCCATTCATGCCGAGCAATAGTTAAACGGTTTGGTAGGTCATTCGGGGGCACGGAAGAGATAAAACGCCGGGTGACAGAGTTGCCAGACCCGGCTTAGAAGGATTACTCGTCTTTAGCTTCAACCGCGGCGTGCTTCAGCTCACCCATCGTTTTCAGCTTTTTAGAGATTTCACGGCGCTCTTTCGAAATCTCAGCGTTTTTGATGATGTAGTCATCTACGCGGTCTTCGTAGTCGGTTTTCATGCTGGCGATGATGCCCTGGATCGCTTCAACGCTCATTCCCGGCTTGATGTAGTCGCTCAGGTTATCCAGCAGCAGAACGCGTTTCTGGTTATCGCGGATTTTTTTCTCAACGTCCTGAATTTCACGCTGTAATTTGTTTTTACGGCGGAACAGACGTACGAACTCCAGAACGTCCTGGAATGAAGGCTTAGTAGTTTCCATTTTTACACCCCTGCTAATATCGGATTCGGATTCGTTAAAGCAACCGCTATAGGGTAAACATACTTTCAGCCGTTGCTGATGACAATGATTTTATCCCTCTAGATATCATAACGCTAAATCTGGCTGAATCGAAACAACCTGCTACTGATTCACTTACGGATGCGGCTTATTTGCGCAGCGCCCGGCAGATAAGATGCGAAAGCAGCTCCAGCTGCCGGGCCAGCTCCATGCTTAACCACACGTAGCCGTGCATAGGCGTTTCCGCCAGCGTCTCATCTTTATGCTGTTGGATCAGCTCCCGCAGCTCCGCCACAATCTCGTTAAGCCGCTCGCTATTAGCAAGGATCGGCTGCGGATTGCCTTCGTAGAGCGCATGGGCGATGGTGAGCAGCGTTTGCTGCGTCATAGTTTGGGTCTCGCGGATCGTCCGGGCGTTAAGCATTACGAAGTGGCTGGCGCGCGACGCCCAGTGGGCGTTGATCTGCAGCTCAAGCATACACACCATGTTGCGGCTTACGGTCTGAATAGCTTCGAAAATCGCTTTTTGAATGTGCGTCTCTTTGCTGGCTGGCACAATCAGGCCGCGCATCTTCACCACGTCGTTGAGGATGTTTTGCAGATGCTTCTCCAGCCGCGGGCGCTCCACCAGGTTCGGAGAGAAGCCCGCCTGATAGACCCGGTTAAATTGCGTGACGTAGTTCGCCATCTGGATGCGCCAGTGCAGAAACGCCCGTTGCGGCCAGATGCCGGTAAACAGCATCGCCAGCAGCGAGCCTAAGATCACATCCCCGCCGCGCCACAGGGCGATGGTCATATCCCCCGCCGGGGCGCCCACCACCACGGCAAGCGTGATGCCGATCAGCAGCGCCTGATAGGGTTTCTTGCCCAACGCCAGCCAGCCGCAGAGAAACATCGCGGCGGCGCACCAGAGCAGCATCAGCGGCAGAGAGATGACTTCAAGCTTCAGGGCAATCAGCCCCAGCGCTGAGCCGAAGATAGTACCGCCGATACGCTCGAAGGCACGCGGTACAACGTTTCCCCAGAAGGAGATCGGCCCCATGATCACCACCAGGGTGATCAGTGGCCAGGTGCCCTCCGGCACGTCCAGCAGACGCACCAGCAGAAAGGTCAGAATAAACGCCAGCGCTATCCTGGCCCCGTGCACGAGGCGATAGTGACGATACAGGCGTATTTCAAACGGGCTAAGTGATTTGTCGGTGCGCACCACGCTCTCCGGCTAAAACGACAAAGGCGCAATTGTAGCGAATTTTCGCGCCGGGGCCTCGGCGTTGTGACCAAAAGCCCCGTAAAAACTGCTTTAAATGATTAAAATCAGTAAACAGGCCGACAGGATCAACGGTAAGCGGGCGCTTAACGTGATTTGGGCTCAACGGGAATGTGCATCTCAACGTCCCAGTAGCCGCTGCTGCTGTCCGCATTCAGGTAGCGCTCAAAGCAGGGCCGGGCCGCTATCTGGTAGTAGGCATCCGGGAGCAGGCTGTCAAAAAAGAGATCCCAGGTTTTTTCAAACTCTTCGTTATAGACCCGCGCCCTGGCCACGGCGTACTGACCACCGGGCAGCTCGCTCAGGATCACCCCTTCGCTATTTTCCGGGACGGTAAAGTCTTCGGGTACCGAAATGACCGTGTCGGCGCGCAGCTTCTCCGGTGGGACTTCGTCGGGGTTATCGTAGTAAACGGCGATCCACTCCTGCGGCTGGAGATGTTTGGTTTGCACCCATAGCGTGAGCTGTTCAAAGCCCTGCTTAACGGTCTTTTCCCACGGTCCTACCAGATGAAACCCGGCAATGGTGCGCTTATCGAGCTGTTTGATACTGTAGTCCATGCTGCCTCCGCGATGATTGCTGTATGGATATACACTCTCTTTTTTAGGGGCTTTGTCACCCCTGGCCTGTTCAGTATGCGAGCAGACTCGCAGAGTTGCCAGCCTGCCCGCCGCTTCTTACAGGACGTGGTGCAGATAGTCGCTCAGGCGAGAGAACACGCCGCCTTTCTCAATCGCTTCCAGGGTGACCAGCGGTGAACGGGCAACCAGCTTGCCGTTATCATACAGCTCGACCTCGCCAACCTTCTGGTTCGCGGGCATTGGGGCTTCCAGCTCTTTACCATTCAGTACGTACTTGGCTTTAATATGGTCCAGATCGGCCTTCGGCAGCGCCAGCCAGAAGTCGCGGTCCGTACCCAGCGCCACCTTCTCTTTATCGCCGTACCAGACGCGCTCGCTCCCCACCTGTTTCCCCTTATGCAGGATCTGTACGGTATCGAAGTTATCATCGCCCCAGTGCAGCAGCTTGCGCGCCTGCTCCTCACGCCCTTTCGGGCTCTCACCCCCCATCACCACCGCAATCAGCCGCCGCTGGCCGTTAACGCTGGAGGCGATAAGGTTAAAGCCCGCCCCGGAGGTGTGGCCAGTTTTCAGGCCGTCGACGTTGAGCGACTTATCCCACAGCAGGCCGTTACGGTTCTGCTGGGTGATGCCGTTCCAGGTGAGGCTCTTCTCGCTATACATGTGATAGAACTCGGGCTCACCGTGAATGATAGCTCGGGAGAGTACGGCCAGATCGTAGGCCGAGCTGTGCTGGCCCGGCGCATCCAGACCGTGGACGGTCTCAAAGTGGGTATCGCGCAGGTTGAGCTTCTGCGCATAGCTGTTCATCATCTTCACAAACTGCGGCTGGCCGCCAGCAACATAGTCCGCCAGCGCCACGCAGGCGTCGTTGCCGGAGTCAACGATCAGGCCACGGCTCAAATCACGTACCGTGATGCGATCCCCCGGTTTGATAAACATCAGCGAGGAGCCATCAAATACCGGGTTTCCCTTGGCCCAGGCGTCTTTACCAACGGTAACAATATCGTCCGGTGTAATGCGCTTGCTATCGATAGCGCGGTCAACCACGTAGCCGGTCATCAGCTTGGTCAAGCTGGCTGGGTTACGCTGCTGATGTTCATTGCCTGCGGTCAATATCTGCCCCGTGGTGTAGTCCATTAATACCCAGGCACCGGCCTGGATCTGCGGAGGCTGTACAGCAAAAGCGGGATCGGCAGCCAGCGCAGAATTCACGCAAACAGCAAGGAGGGAAGCGGCAATAAACAAACGGCGTTTCAAGAGGATATCCTTAAGGTGTGACAAAAGAGCTGACCTTTGTACGGAAAATGTTGTGTCGAATCCTGGAACAATTGCAAACAAATGTGACAGTGAGGAGGCGCACGGCGGAAGCAGTCACCCAGTTCTGGCAAAAACAGCGCTTTTATTTCTGTTTAGCGGGCGGCATGGTTTACCATAAAGAGGTCATATAACAACAGGACGATTTCAGGTGTCAGATTCCGCTGCGCAGCCCACTTTCCTTTTTCACGACTACGAGACCTTCGGGACCAGCCCGTCGCTGGATCGGCCGGCGCAGTTTGCCGCCCTCCGCACCGATGAGGATTTCACACCGATTGGCGAGCCGGAGGTGTTCTATTGCCAGCCTGCGGATGACTACCTGCCGCAGCCGGAGGCCGTGATGATCACCGGCATCACGCCGCAGATCGCCCGGGAAAAAGGCGACAACGAAGCCGCCTTTGCGAAGCGGATCCATGACATCTTCACCGTGCCGGAAACCTGCGTGGTGGGTTATAACAACGTTCGCTTTGATGATGAAGTCACCCGCAACGTTTTCTACCGTAACTTCTACGATCCCTACGCCTGGAGCTGGCAGCATGGCAACTCCCGCTGGGATCTACTGGACGTGATGCGCGCCTGCTACGCGCTGCGCCCGGAGGGCATCAACTGGCCGGAGAACGATGACGGCCTGCCAAGCTTCCGCCTTGAACATCTTACCCAGGCCAACGGCATTGAGCACAGCAACGCCCACGACGCGATGGCAGATGTCTATGCCACTATTGCCATGGCGCAACTGGTTAAAGCCCGCCAGCCCAAGCTGTTTCACTACCTCTACACCTACCGCAGTAAGCAGAAGCTCATCACCCTGATCGACGTGCCGCAGATGAAGCCGCTGGTGCACGTCTCCGGTATGTTCGGTGCCGATCGCGGCAATACCAGCTGGGTTGCGCCGCTGGCCTGGCACCCCGAAAACCGAAACGCGGTGATCATGGTTGACCTGGCCGGGGATATGTCTCCTCTGCTGGAATTGAACGCCGATGCGCTGCGCGAGCGTCTCTACACGCCTAAAGCGGATCTGGGCGATGAGTCCCCCGTACCGGTGAAGCTGGTGCACCTCAATAAGTGCCCGGTGCTGGCGCAGGCGAATACCCTGCGTCCGGAAGACGCCGATCGGCTGGGTATAAACCGTCAGGCGTGCCTGGCGAACCTGCAAATTCTGCGCGACAACCCAGACGTGCGGGAAAAAGTGCTGGCTATCTTCGCCGAAGCCGAGCCGTTTGTGCCATCGGATAACGTTGATGCCCAGCTCTATAACGGCTTCTTTAGCGACGCCGATCGTGCAGCGATGAAAATCGTGCTGGCAACCGATCCGCAAAACCTGCCGGCGCTGGATATTACCTTTGCCGACAAGCGCATTGAGAAGCTGCTGTTTAACTACCGGGCGCGCAATTTCCCCGGCACGCTGGATGAAAACGAGCAGCAACGCTGGCTCCAGCATCGGCGTAACGTTTTTACCCCGGAATTTTTGCAGGCCTGGGCGGAAGAGTTAGAGGGGTTGTACCAGCAGCACGAGGGCAACAGCGAGAAGATCGCCCTGATTAAAGCTCTGTATCAGTACGCGCAAGAGATAGTGTGAATAATGATTGTAGGTCGGGCAAGGCAGAGCCGCCGCCCGACATGAGCGACACTGCCGGATGGCGCTGCGCTTATCCGGCCTACTTTTGACATACAGCATCGCATAAAAAAAGCCAGCTTCTCAGCTGGCTTTTTTGTTTTACGCGTTCGTGCAGTTACGCAACGTCTTCGTACTGCGGGACCGGGTTGCGGAAGCTTTTGGTTACGCAGGCCAGGTAAACCAGACCAATACCGCCCCAGATCAGGCCCAGAATCATTGAGCTCTCTTCCAGGTTCAGCCACAGCGCACCTACGGTCAGCGCACCGCACAACGGCAGGATCAGGTACTGGAAGTGATCTTTCAGCGTTTTGTTACGCTTCTCACGGATCCAGAACTGTGAAATCACCGACAGGTTAACGAAGGTAAAGGCCACCAGCGCACCGAAGTTAATCAGCGCCGTTGCAGTAACCAGGTCAAAGTTAATCGCCAGCAGGGCAATCGCGCCCACCAGCAGCACGTTCCAGGCCGGGGTGCGCCATTTCGGGTGCACGTAGCCAAAGAAGCGGCTCGGGAATACGCCGTCGCGGCCCATCACGTACATCAGGCGGGAAACGCCCGCGTGCGCCGCCATGCCGGAGGCCAGTACGGTAATGGTCGAGAAGACCAGCACGCCGAACTGGAAGGTTTTACCCGCCACGTAGAGCATGATTTCCGGCTGAGACGCATCAGGATCTTTGAAGCGGCTGATATCCGGGAAATAGAGTTGCAGGAAGTAGGAAGCCACGATAAACACCAGGCCGCCAATCAGCGCCGTCAGGAAGATCGCTTTCGGGATCACGCGCTCGGCGTCTTTGGTCTCTTCCGAGAGAGAAGAGATGCCGTCGAAGCCCAGGAACGAGAAGCACAGAATGGTCGCACCGGTGATCATCGGTACCACGTGCGCGCCTTCTGACCAGAACGGACGGGTGCTGGTCAGCGTACCCGCGCCTTCACCGTGCGCCACGCCGTACACAATCAGGCCGACGATAGCCGCCACAATACCCATCTGCAAGATAACGATCAGGGTGTTGAAGTTAGCAACGGATTTAATGCTGCGCAGGTTCGAGATGGTCATAAAGGCCACCAGCGCCACCACAAAGATCCACGACGGCACGCTGGGTACCAGCGCTTCGAAGTAAATTTTAGCCAGCAGAATGTTGATCATCGGCATGAACAGGTAGTCCAGCAGCGACGACCAGCCCACCATAAAGCCCACGGCCGGGCTAATGGATTTTTGGGCATAGGTGTAGGCTGAGCCAGCGGACGGGAAACGACGCACCAGTTTACCGTAGCTCAACGCAGTAAAGAGAATAGCCACCAGCGCAAACGCATACGCGGTCGCGACATGACCATCGGTCAGACCAGAGACAATGCCGAACGTATCGAACAGCGTCATCGGCTGCATATAGGCAAGACCCATCATAACAACCGGAATCAACGTAAGCGATTTACGCAGTTCCACGCGAGAGGTTTTTGGAGTAACGTTATGCGACATGGTCAGCCCCCATTACGGCGAATGCCGTCGCAATAGCAAAAAATTGCCCCATTTTGTTTCTTTCCTCAGCGACAACGACTGTCGGTTTTTAAATGTGTATCTATCCGGTACGAAGCCCGGCCTCTTGGTTTTAAATGACGTTTTGATGCAAAAAAATAACCGACGCGTTTAACGTCGGTTAGTGTCATTTTTTGCAGGCGACATATTTTGCCCCAAACTGAGGCGCGATGACAAGATGGCATACACCCATCAGGCCATCTTTTTTAACTCACGCCCGATTCACGGCCACTCACCGGTTTGTAAACGCCAGCGATCGCACTATTTGCTAAAATTTCCGTGCACCACCAGCCGCTTGCCAGCCCTGCTGTCTGCTCATTCCAGCCAATCCATACCGGTTCGCTTGAGATGTGCGCCACTACCTGTTTCTCTACCAGCGCGCCGCTGTTTAAAAACGGCTGCGCCAGATAGCGCGGCAGATAACCACAGCCAAGACCGCCAATGAGCAGATCCAGTTTAGCCTTAAAATCAAAAACCGCGATCACCTCCTGATCCTCCAGCAGTAGCTGGGAGCGTGAGCAGCCCGGTCTTGCCTCCCCTACTACGATAGCGCGATGGCGTTTGATCTCGCGCCGGGGCAGCGGCTCTGCCACCAGGGCCAGCGGATGGTGAGCGGCGACGGCAAACACCTGATCCAGACTGCCGATCCTGGCAAAGCCAAACCCGCTCAGTGAGGGTGGGTCGTGCAGCGCACCCACAATCACGTCGGCCCGCCCCTGAATGAGCGCCTCCCACGAGCCAGACAGCACGCCGTTGATAAATTTTAGCCGAGTCACGTTGTGCTGCTGATAAAAGGTGTCGATAAGCGGTAGCAGCAGCGAGAAGGGAAAAGTGTCATCCACGCCAATGGTAAGCTGGTTCTCCCAGCCCTCGTTGAGCTTAATTGCCTGCTTCTCTAGCTCGCGCACCGAGTGCAGCACCTCTCGCCCCTTCTCCAGCAGCATCTGGCCAGTGCGGGTAAAGGTTGCCCGATGGCCGCTGCGGTCAAGAAGCTGGATGTTGAGATCGCTCTCCAGCTTATGCACGGTATAGCTCAGCGCAGAGGGGGTTTTATAGAGCTTCGCCGAGGCCGCAGCAAAGCTGCCCTCTTTTTCGAGGGCATCAAGGATAACGAGAACATCCAGCAATGGTTTCATGTTCGCCCCACAGGGTGTGCGACCAGTCCCCAGGCTGCTGCCCTATTCCATCGGCATGATCAGCGGATCGGGATACTGATACTCGAACCCTAATTCATTGGTGATGCGGCTCCCGTCAACAAGCTTGCCCTTGCTGCCCGCGTCGCTGTCGGTAAACTGCGGCGGTGCCAGGCCCAGCTGGCGTGCCATCACCGGGTAAAATTCGGATCGCGCAGGGTGCTTAGGCGCGCAGAGATTGTAGATATGGCCGCCCTTCGGCGACTGCAATAGCAGCGTAATCGCGGCGATAACGTCTTCCAGATGCACCAGATTAACGCCCTGGCTGCCGTTGGGTGCCGTTTTACCGGCGAAGAAGCGCCCCGGATGGCGGCCCGGCCCGACCAGCCCGGCCAGACGAAGGATATCCACCGAGGTGCCTGGCAGGTTGTGCAGCCACTCCTCCAGCTCTTTCAAGGTTTGCCCGCTGTGGGTCACCGGTTGCAGCGGCATGCTCTCTTTGACGTTGCCCTCAGCGTTACCGTATACCGAGGTCGAGCTGGTAAAGATAATGCGCGGAATACGCCTCGCCAGCGCGCTGTCGACAATCTCCTGCACCGCCTGCAGATAGAAGGTATCCCCGCTGCCGCTCCGTCGGGCGGGCAGCGTGACCACCAGCGCATCTACGTTCATCAGCGCTTCCAGGTCGTCAGCGTCACACACCAGCTCCGGCTCGAGCTTCAGCGGATAGCTTTCAATACCGCACATGCGCGCCGCCTCAACGCCATCCTGGGTGGTTTTACTGCCGGTAACCTGCCAGCCCTTTGACTGCAGCGAGAGCGCCAGCGGCATCCCCAGCCAGCCTAAACCGACAATCGCGACTTTTTTCATCCTTAATTCTCCCGGCTTTCATACGTTAGGATTAAGGCTACGCCAGGCAACGGCAACTGACAATTCTGAAGGCAACATGAAATGATGTAATGATGAAAAAAAGCCCTTGCTTTCAGCGGGCAAAGTGGTTTAGGTTAATTGACAAGACATGAATAAGCATTCATTGGAAATTTTATGACACGCGTTCAATTTAAACACCACCATCATCACCATCATCCTGACTAGTCTTTCAGGCGATGTGTGCTGGAAGACGTTTGGATCTTCCAGTGGTGCATGAACGCATGAAAAAGCCCCCGGAAGATCCTCTTCCGGGGGCTTTTTTTTGAACCTAATTCAGGCAGGATAAGAGGATAAGTAGAATGTTAGATAACTCCCGTTTACGCATAGCTATGCAGAAATCTGGCCGTTTAAGCGATGATTCACGCGAACTGCTGGCCCGCTGCGGCATTAAAATCAATCTGCACACGCAGCGCCTGATTGCGCTGGCAGAGAACATGCCCATCGATATTCTGCGCGTGCGTGACGACGACATTCCGGGGCTGGTCATGGACGGCGTGGTGGATCTCGGCATTATCGGTGAGAACGTGCTGGAAGAGGAGTTGCTGACCCGTCGCGCGCAGGGCGAAGACCCACGCTACTTTACCCTGCGCCGTCTCGATTTTGGCGGCTGCCGCCTGTCGCTGGCCACCGCCGTTGACGAGCCGTGGGATGGCCCGGCGGCATTGAACGGTAAACGTATCGCCACCTCCTATCCGCACCTGCTGAAGCGCTACCTCGATCAGAAAGGCGTCTCATTTAAATCCTGCCTGCTCAACGGCTCGGTGGAAGTGGCCCCGCGTGCGGGCCTGGCCGATGCCATCTGTGACCTGGTCTCAACCGGAGCGACCCTTGAAGCCAACGGCCTGCGTGAGGTCGAGGTGATCTACCGCTCGAAAGCCTGCCTGATCCAGCGCGACGGCGAGATGCCAGCGGCCAAGCAGCAGCTGATCGACAAGCTGCTGACCCGTATTCAGGGCGTCATCCAGGCCCGTGAATCAAAATACATCATGATGCATGCCCCGACCGAGCGTCTGGACGAGGTGATTGCCCTGCTGCCGGGTGCTGAGCGCCCGACCATCCTGCCGTTGGCGGGCGATCAGCAGCGGGTGGCGATGCACATGGTCAGCAGCGAAACGCTGTTCTGGGAGACCATGGAGAAGCTGAAGGCGCTGGGGGCCAGCTCTATTCTGGTGCTGCCGATTGAGAAGATGATGGAGTAATGGTCATGAGCTTCAATACCGTTATCGACTGGAATGTATGTAGCGACGAGCAGCAGCGCGATCTGCTGATGCGTCCGGCCATCTCCGCCTCGGAAAGCATCACCCGTACGGTGGTGGAGATCCTCGACAATGTCAAAGCGCGCGGCGACGATGCCCTGCGTGAGTACAGCGCTAAATTTGATAAAACCGAGGTCGGTGCGCTCAAAGTGACCGCGCAGGAGATCGCTGACGCCAGCGCCCGCCTGGGAGATGATATCAAGCAGGCAATGGCCGTGGCGGTGAAGAACATCGACACCTTCCACCAGGCGCAAAAGCTCCAGCCTGTGGATGTGGAAACCCTGCCCGGCGTACGCTGCCAGCAGGTAACGCGCCCGATTGCCTCCGTGGGCCTCTATATTCCCGGTGGTTCCGCGCCGCTGTTCTCAACGGTATTGATGCTGGCCACGCCGGCGCGCATCGCGGGCTGCCAGCGGGTCGTGCTCTGCTCGCCGCCGCCGATTGCCGATGAGATCCTCTATGCCGCCAGCCTCTGTGGCGTGCAGGAGGTCTTTAAGGTGGGCGGGGCGCAGGCTATCGCCGCCCTCGCCTTTGGCACCGAATCGATCCCTTCGGTAGATAAAATTTTTGGCCCTGGCAACGCCTTCGTCACCGAAGCCAAGCGCCAGGTGAGCCAGCGGCTGGACGGGGCAGCGATTGACATGCCTGCCGGTCCGTCTGAGGTACTGGTGATTGCCGACAGCGGCGCAACGCCGGATTTCGTCGCCTCGGATCTGCTCTCCCAGGCCGAACATGGCCCGGATTCTCAGGTGATCCTGCTGACGCCGGACGCGCAGATGGCCGCCGCGGTCGCCGACGCCGTTGAGCGCCAGCTGGCCGAGCTGCCCCGTGCCGAGACCGCGCGCCAGGCGCTGGCCGCCAGCCGCCTGATCGTCGCGAAGGATCTGGCCCAGTGCGTGGCTATCTCTAACGCCTACGGCCCGGAGCACCTGATTATTCAGACCCGCGACGCCCGCTCGCTGGTAGACAGCATCACCAGCGCGGGATCGGTGTTTCTCGGTGACTGGTCGCCGGAGTCGGCGGGTGACTATGCCTCGGGGACCAACCACGTGCTGCCGACCTACGGCTATACTGCCACCTGCTCCAGCCTCGGGCTGGCGGATTTCCAGAAGCGCATGACGGTGCAGGAGCTCTCCCGCGAGGGCTTCTCCGCGCTGGCGGCGACCATTGAGACCCTGGCGGCGGCCGAGCGTCTGCACGCCCACAAGAATGCCGTTACCCTGCGCGTTAACGCCCTCAAGGAGCAAGCATGAGCATCGAAGAATTAGCGCGCGAGAACGTGCGAAACCTGACGCCCTACCAGTCCGCTCGTCGCCTGGGCGGCAAAGGCGATGTCTGGCTGAACGCCAACGAGTTTCCTACCCCGGTGGCCTTTGAGCTGACCCAGTCGTCGCTCAACCGCTACCCGGAGTGCCAGCCGAAAGCGGTGATTGAGGGTTACGCCCGCTATGCCGGTCTGCAGCCGGAGCAGGTGCTGGTCAGCCGCGGCGCGGACGAGGGTATCGAGCTGCTGATCCGCGCCTTCTGCGAGCCGGGCAAGGACGCAGTGCTCTACTGCCCGCCGACCTACGGCATGTACAGCGTTAGCGCCGAGACCTTCGGCGTCGAGGCGCGCACCGTTCCGGCGCTGGAGAGCTGGCAGCTCAATCTGGAAGGCATCGCCGCGGCTCTCGATGGGGTGAAGCTTATCTATGTGTGCAGCCCCAACAACCCCACCGGGCAGATTATCGACCCGCAGGATATGCGTGCCCTGTTAGAGATGACCCGTGGCAAAGCGCTGGTGATTGCCGACGAGGCCTACATTGAGTTCTGTCCGCAGGCGACGCTCAGCGGCTGGCTGACGGACTATCCGCACCTGGTGATCCTGCGTACGCTGTCGAAAGCCTTTGCGCTGGCCGGTCTGCGCTGCGGTTTTACCCTCGCAAGCCAGGAGATCATCGCCCTGCTGCTGAAGGTGATTGCCCCCTACCCGCTCTCAACTCCGGTCGCCGAGATCGCCGCTCAGGCCCTTTCGCCTGCGGGCATTGAGGCCATGCAGGGACGGGTCGCGCAGATCCTCAATGAACGCCGCTACCTGGTCGAGCAGCTGCGCACTATTTCCTGCGTAGAAACGGTATTCGATTCAGAAACCAACTATATTCTGGCGCGCATCACCGCCTCCAGCGCGGTATTTAAATCCCTGTGGGATCAGGGCATTATTCTACGTGACCAGAACAAACAACCCTCTTTAAGCGGCTGCCTGCGGATCACCATCGGTACCCGGGAAGAGAGCCAGCGCGTCATCGACGCCCTACGTGCGGAGCAAGTATGAGCCAGAAGTACCTTTTTATTGACCGTGATGGCACCCTGATTAGCGAGCCGCCGAGCGACTTTCAGGTCGATAGCTTTGAAAAGCTGGCCTTTGAGCCAGACGCCATTCCGGTGCTGCTTAAGCTGCAGGCGGCGGGCTTTAAGCTGGTGATGATCACCAATCAGGATGGACTGGGCACCGCCAGCTTCCCGCAGGAGCACTTTACCGGCCCGCACAACCTGATGATGCAGATCTTCACCTCCCAGGGCGTGGTCTTTGACGAGGTGCTGATCTGTCCGCACCTGCCCGCCGACGAGTGCGACTGCCGTAAGCCGAAGGTGAAGCTGGTTGAGGCTTACCTTGCTGACGAGGCGCTGGATAAGGCCAACAGCTACGTGATTGGCGATCGGATGACGGACGTGACCCTTGCTGAAAACATGGGTATCACCGGCCTGCGCTACGACCGCGAGACCCTTAACTGGCGCGCCATTGGCGACCAGTTGACCAAACGCGACCGCTATGCCCACGTCGAGCGCAAGACCAAAGAGACGCAGATTGACGTGAAGGTGTGGCTGGATCGCGAAGGCGGCAGCAAAATTAATACCGGCGTGGGCTTCTTTGATCACATGCTGGATCAGATTGCCACCCACGGCGGTTTCCGCATGGAGATTCAGGTCAAGGGCGATCTCTATATTGACGATCACCACACCGTGGAAGATACCGGTCTGGCGCTCGGCGAGGCGCTGAAGCTGGCCCTCGGCGACAAGCGCGGTATCAACCGCTTTGGCTTTGTTCTGCCGATGGACGAGTGCCTGGCCCGCTGCGCGCTGGATATCTCCGGGCGTCCGCACCTTGAATACAAGGCCGAGTTTACCTACCAGCGCGTGGGCGACCTGACCACCGAGATGGTTGAGCACTTCTTCCGCTCGCTCTCCTACACCATGGCCGTCACCCTGCACCTGAAGACCAAGGGCAAGAACGATCATCACCGCGTAGAGAGCCTGTTTAAGGCCTTTGGCCGTACGCTGCGCCAGGCGATCCGTGTGGAAGGCGATACCCTTCCCTCCTCGAAAGGAGTGCTGTAATGAACGTGGTGATCCTCGATACCGGCTGCGCCAACCTGCACTCGGTGACATCCGCGATTGCCCGCCACGGCTATGACCCGGTGGTGAGTCGCGATCCGGACGTGGTGCTGCGCGCCGATAAGCTCTTTTTACCTGGCGTAGGGACGGCGCAGGCCGCGATGGATCAGATCCACCAGCGCGAGCTGGTCAACCTGATCCGAGCCTGCACCCAGCCGGTGCTCGGGATCTGCCTCGGCATGCAGCTGCTGGGCAGCCGCAGCGAAGAGACCCACGGCGTTGAGCTGCTGGGGATTATCGATGAGCCGGTGGTCAAGATGGAGGACGTCGGGTTGCCGCTGCCCCACATGGGCTGGAACCGCGTCTACCCGAAAGCGGGCGATCGCCTGTTTCGCGGCATTGAGGACGGGGCTTACTTCTACTTCGTGCATAGCTACGCGATGCCGGTGAACGCCCAGACCATCGCCCAGTGCCACTACGGCGCACCCTTCACCGCTGCCGTACAGAAAGATAACTTCTACGGCGTTCAGTTCCACCCGGAGCGCTCCGGCGCGGCGGGCGCGCAGCTGCTGAAAAACTTCCTGGAGATGTAATGATTATTCCAGCGTTAGACTTAATTGATGGCACGGTAGTACGCCTGCATCAGGGGGACTACGCGCAGCAGCGCGACTACGGTAACGATCCGCTGCCCCGCCTGCAGGGCTATGCTGCCGAAGGCGCAGAGGTGCTGCATCTGGTCGATCTGACCGGGGCGAAAGATCCGGCCAAGCGGCAGATCCCGCTGATTAAAACCCTGGTGGCTGGCGTCAACGTGCCGGTGCAGGTCGGCGGCGGGATCCGCACGGAAGAGGACGTTGCCGCCCTGCTGGCGGCGGGCGTTGCCCGTGTGGTGGTCGGATCGACGGCGGTAAAATCCCCAGAGATTGTTAAAGGCTGGTTCACGCGCTTCGGCGCAGAGGCGCTGGTGCTGGCGCTTGACGTACGCATTGACGCCGAGGGCGTGAAGCAGGTGGCGGTCAGCGGCTGGCAGGAGAACTCCGGCGTCTCACTGGAGGAACTGATTGAAACTTATCAGCCCGTTGGCCTGAAGCACGTTTTGTGCACGGATATATCCCGCGATGGCACCCTGGCCGGCTCTAACGTCTCGCTGTATGAAGAGGTATGCGCACGCTATCCGCAGATCGCCTTCCAGTCCTCTGGTGGCATCGGCGGGCTCCAGGACATCTCCGCCCTGCGCGATACCGGCGTACGCGGCGTGATCGTAGGCCGGGCGCTGCTGGAAGGCAAATTTAACGTAACGGAGGCGATCCAATGCTGGCAAAACGGATAATTCCCTGTCTGGACGTGCGCAACGGCCAGGTAGTAAAAGGCGTGCAGTTCCGCAACCATGAGATCATTGGTGAAATCGTGCCGCTGGCGAAGCGCTATGCAGAGGAAGGCGCGGACGAGCTGGTCTTTTACGATATCACCGCCTCCAGCGATGGACGCGTCGTGGATAAGAGCTGGGTTTCCCGCGTAGCGGAAGCGATCGATATCCCCTTCTGCGTGGCGGGTGGGATTAAATCCGTTGACGACGCGGCGCAGATCCTCTCCTTCGGCGCGGATAAAATTTCCATCAACTCACCGGCCCTGGCCGACCCGGAGCTGATCACCCGCCTCGCCGACCGTTTTGGCGTGCAGTGTATCGTGATCGGCATTGATACCTGGTTTGATGAGGCTACCGGCAAGTATCACGTTAATCAGTATACCGGCGACGAAACCCGGACCCGCGTCACCACCTGGGAGACGCTGGACTGGGTGCAGGAAGTACAGAAGCGTGGCGCGGGTGAGATCGTGCTCAACATGATGAATCAGGACGGGGTACGCAACGGGTACGATCTTGTGCAGCTGAAGAAGGTGCGTGAGGTCTGCCATGTTCCACTGATCGCCTCCGGCGGCGCGGGAACCATGGAGCACTTCCTGGAAGCGTTCCGGGATGTGGATGTCGACGGGGCGCTGGCCGCCTCCGTGTTCCACAAGCAGATTATTAATATTGGTGAACTGAAAGCGTACCTGGCATTGCAGGGCGTGGAGATAAGGATATGTTAACAGAGCAACAACGCAGCCTGCTGGACTGGACGAAAACCGATGGGCTGCTGCCTGCCGTGATCCAACACGCGGTGTCCGGCGAAGTGCTAATGCTGGGCTATATGGACCAGCAGGCGCTGGCGAAGACCGAAGAGAGCGGGCTGGTCACCTTCTACTCGCGCACCAAGCAGCGCCTGTGGACCAAGGGTGAAACCTCCGGCAACGTGCTTAACGTGGTCAGTATTACGCCGGACTGCGATAACGACACGCTGCTGGTACTGGTCAACCCTGTCGGCCCAACCTGCCATACCGGCACCACCAGCTGCTTTAGTGAAGAGAAGAACCATCAGTGGTTGTTCCTCTATCAGCTGGAGCAACTGCTGGCGGCGCGCAAAAGCGCCGATCCTGCCAGCTCCTACACGGCGAAGCTCTATGCCAGCGGCACCAAGCGTATCGCGCAGAAGGTGGGTGAAGAAGGCGTAGAGACTGCACTCGCTGCGACCGTTAATGACCGCGAGGAGCTGACTAACGAAGCATCCGATCTGATCTACCACCTGCTGGTGCTGCTGCAGGATCAGGATCTGGACATGACGGCCATCATTGAGAATTTGAGAGCGCGGCACAAGTAGTGCCGCAGAGATAAAAAAAACCGGGCAAGCCCGGTTTTTTTATTACGCTTTCGGCTGGTAGTTTCGCAGCGCGTTGCGGGTGAGCACGTAGCCGGAGCCGAGAATGCCTCCCAACAAGATAGCTAAGATTAGCGTTAATGCACGTTTGGGGCTATCACGTCTTACCGGTAGATTAGGCTTCATAACGTAACGGTAGCTGTGCATGTTCGCCGGGTCGGGCTTCAGACGAGCAATATCTAACAGGTTTTTGCGCATCTGGTAGTAGCTCTCAGGAAATACGAGCGGACGCATCGACTCATTTTTAACCATCGACTCCAGTGCCTCGCTCCCTAATAAGAACATAGCATCTTGAGAGACATCCTGAATCTGCTGCACCTGTGGCGTTTTAATCTGTGACTCCTGCGCCACCTTCAGGGCCTGTGAAATTTGCTTAAGACGTAATTCTTTCTGCTCCTGAGCCACTTTTTCTTGAGTAGACAGCAAGGCCACCAGCTCGTCAGTTCTAGACTTCATGTTAACCGTCAGATCCTGATTCAATTCATCAGCGATTTGCTCATCAACCTGCTGTATATACTGCGCCAGCGTTTTCTGCGCGTTATCAGCAGAGTCACCCTGGTATGTTACTTTAAGGGGTAGTGCCTGCCCTTTGACTGCGGGATCGATAGTTAACTTTTCAGGATTTACCTGGTTTTCCAAGGTTTCAGACAAAGCAGAGAAGGCTGCACTGAAACGGCCAATCACACGCTGCTGAATATCATTGATATCGGTGCCGCTCAATACGCTCATAGCCGAGGTATAGCCCGTAATCTGCCCGGCATCCGGCATTGTAATAACAGCTGTGGATGTCCACTTCTCTTCAGTAACAGTTAGAAGCACTGCTGCTATCGCAAGGGTTAAAACCATGCAGACAGCGATCACCCATTTCTCACGCCAAAGCTGCAATACCAAATCAATGAAATCAATCTGTTCTAGGTCCTCGTTACGACTGGATCCATTATTGTGGTTCTGCGTCATACAATCCTTAAACGGTTAAAAGCGCAACATATGATTTCGATAGTGTATCGCTTACTGGCGATTTTTCTATAAGAATCCGTTGAGTTATGAGTAAAGAGGCGAAGTTTTGCTAACTCAACGCTTAGGAGTATGATGAGTTACGGTCTTTAGCGCTTAATGCATCAGATTGTTTGTAAACAAAGAGGCTTTTATGAAATTTCTTGTCACTAGGGCTGCAGGCTTTATCGGCTTTCATGCTAGCGAACGTCTTCTGGCTGCGGGACACCAAGTGGTCAGGATTGATAATCTGAACGATTATTGTGATGTGAGTTTTAAGCAAGCACGACTGTCGCTATTAGCATCAAAAAACATCACATTCCATAAGCTCGCTCTTGCCGATCACGAAGGTAAGGAGATGCTGTTCGCCGATGAGAAATTCAATCGAGTTACCCATCTGGCTGTGCACAAAAGGATGCACTATCCCCTGGAAAACCCACATGCTTATGCTAATGCCAACCTTATCGGCCACTTCAATGTGCTGGAGGACTGCTGCCATAATAAATTTCAGTATCTATCAGATGTTATTCCTCATACAGACGCGGAGTGGGCTGTTGAGACCGGAACACCTGCAACAAGCTCTGCGCCATACCACGTATACAACATTAGTAACAGCTCGCTTCCCAAATTAGTGGATTACATCACTGCATTGAAAGAGGTGTTAGGCACCACAGCAGAAAAAATATGTTGTCGATCCAGCTAGGCGATGTTTCGCAGATCAGCGCCGATACCAAGGCATTGTATAACGTGATTGGTTTTAAACCGCAGATATCTCTTAAGGACGGCATCAAGAACTTTGCTGACTTTTACAGACGTTTTATGAAATTTGATAGAATAGTTTATAATTAAATTAACCATCGTTTATTTGTGCGCTGAAAAACCGAATTAGCACATTTAAACGAGCTAATGTCAGCCAATTAAGAAAAGGTAACTATCATGAATAAATGTACGGGCGGACCAGACATTTTGCAGGCAGACTGGATTACAGGACGTACTATCAAACTCAGAAATGTACGGCCGGAAGATGCAGAGTTTATTGTAGCCTTACGGACAAATGAAAAAAAGGGTAAGTTTATTAGCGCAACATCCCAGGACATCAGTCAGCAAAAAGCTTGGATTGACAATTACTTGCGTAGTGAAGGCCAAGCTTACTTTATCATCACTGATCTGAACGATAGGCCCTTTGGCACTGTACGCTTGTATGATCGACAAGGAGATTCATTTTGTTGGGGGTCGTGGATCATCAACGAAGAGGCACCGTCGCACTATGCTATTGAATCGGCGTTACTAGTTTATTCCTATGCATTGAAGCTTGGATTCAAACGTGCACATTTTGAAGTCAGAAAAGGTAATGTTTCCGTAATTAAGTTTCATGAAAGATTCGGGGCCGTACGTGCAAGCGAAACAGAACAAGATATTTTTTACTCTCTGCCCAAAGAAAACATCTTAAGTTCCCTTAAAAAGTTCAAGAAATATTTACCTGAGGAAGTCAGGTTTGAGCGAAAATAATTTTTTGAAAGTTATTTTTGTTTAATGGCTTTTAGAAACAGAACATGGACAGTGTTTCAATATTATTCATCACACACTGTCCATTTCCATTAATTATTAGATAATCTAGTTACTGGCATTAATCACTACCGAATAAATCGCGAGTATATACCTTACTTGCTATATCCGCCAACTCTTCTGCCATCCGATTAGAAATAATGACGTCAGCTTCGTCTTTGAAGGCAGCTAAATCAGCCACGACTCGTGAATTAAAGAAGCGTTCCTCTTTCATCACTGGTTCATAAATAATAACTTCTACGCCTTTCGCTTTGATACGCTTCATAATGCCTTGGATTGAAGAGGCGCGGAAGTTATCAGAACCACTTTTCATTATCAGACGATAGACGCCCACTACCTTTGGCTGCCGCGCCAGAATAGCATCGGCAATAAAATCTTTCCGGGTGCGGTTAGCGTCAACAATCGCTGAAACAATATTGTTAGGTACCGATTTATAATTAGCAACTAGCTGCTTAGTATCTTTTGGCAAACAGTAACCGCCGTAGCCAAATGAAGGATTGTTATAATGATTACCGATACGCGGATCGAGACATACCCCTTCAATGATCTGTCGGGTGTTTAAACCCAGGCTTTCCGCATAGCTGTCTAGTTCGTTGAAGTAAGCAACACGCATCGCCAGATAGGTGTTAGCAAAAAGCTTAATAGCCTCGGCTTCGGTAGAGTCTGTAAAGAGAACCGGAATATCGGTTTTTATCGCCCCTTCAACCAACAGCCCCGCAAAACGCTCCGCACGAGGCGAACGCTCGCCGATAACGATCCGCGAAGGGTGAAGGTTGTCGTACAGGGCTCGTCCCTCACGCAGAAACTCCGGGGAGAAGATGACATTATCAATGCCCAGCAACTCTTTGATTTTTTGCGTGAAACCAACGGGAACCGTTGATTTGATTACCATAACCGCATTTGGGTTTATTTGATTAACATCTTTAATAACGGCTTCAACGCTGGTGGTGCAAAAGTAGTTAGTTTTCGGATCGTAATCCGTTGGCGTAGCGATGATGACATAATCTGCATCACGATAGGCATCGTACTTATCAGTAGTAGCGCGAAAATTGAGAGGCTTGGTTTTAAGATATTCCTCGATTTCTCTGTCGGCAATGGGCGATTTTTCCTGGTTCAGAAGATCTACCTTTTCTTGCACAATGTCAAGCGCAACAACTTCATGATTCTGGGCAATTAATATGCCGTTGGAGAGGCCTACATACCCTGTACCGGAGATAGTAATTTTCATACGTTTGACTTTTTCTCGTTAAAGAACGTAGTGCCTGAAAACAGCACAGCCAGTGAGTGGAACGGCTTTAACGATAACGATAGTAGGATTATAGTGTCAATACGGCAGACTCATATTCAGATAAGCTTCATAATCAGTAGCAAATACATACCTTTTTTAACAAATTACAATCAGACAAAATAAAAAAACCCGGTAAAAAAACCGGGTTTAAGGATAAATTTATAAATCAGATTATTCCATCCATTCGGTATGGAATACACCTTCTTTATCAGTACGTTTGTAGGTATGCGCACCGAAGTAGTCGCGCTGGGCCTGGATCAGGTTAGCTGGCAGTACCGCAGCACGGTAGCTGTCGTAGTAGGCAACGGCTGCACCGAAGGTGGGTACCGGAATACCGTTCTGTACGGCATAGGCAACCACGTCACGCAGGGCCTGCTGATAGTCATCGGCGATCTGCTTGAAGTAAGGTGCCAGCAGCAGATTGGCAATGGCCGGAGTTTCAGCGTAGGCGTCAGTGATTTTCTGCAAGAACTGGGCGCGGATGATGCAGCCAGCGCGGAAAATTTTCGCGATTTCACCGTAGTTCAGATCCCAGTTGTACTCTTCAGATGCGGCACGCAGCTGGGAGAAGCCCTGAGCGTAAGAGACGATTTTGCCCAGATAGAGCGCACGGCGTACCTTCTCAATAAACTCGGCTTTATCACCGGCGGGCTGCGACTGCGGGCCGCTCAGCACTTTAGAAGCGGCAACGCGCTGCTCTTTCAGTGAGGAGATGTAACGCGCAAATACAGACTCGGTGATCAGCGACAGCGGCTCACCAAGATCCAGCGAGCTCTGGCTGGTCCATTTACCGGTGCCTTTGTTTGCGGCTTCATCAAGGATCACATCAACCAGGTATTTACCCTCTTCATCTTTCTTAGTGAAGATATCTTTAGTGATGTCGATCAGATAGCTGCTCAGCTCGCCTTTGTTCCATTCGGTGAAGGTTTGGGCCAGCTCTTCGTTGGAGAGGTTCAGGCCGCCCTTGAGCAGAGAGTAGGCTTCAGCGATCAGCTGCATATCGCCGTATTCAATGCCGTTGTGTACCATTTTCACATAGTGACCGGCACCGTCAGCGCCGATATAGGTTACGCAAGGTTCACCGTCTTCTGCTACCGCAGCAATCTTAGTGAGGATCGGCGCAACCAGCTCGTATGCTTCTTTCTGACCGCCAGGCATGATAGATGGGCCTTTCAAGGCACCCTCCTCACCGCCGGAAACGCCGGTACCGATAAAGTTAAAGCCTTCAGCAGAGAGTTCGCGATTACGACGAATGGTGTCATGGAAGAAGGTGTTGCCGCCATCGATGATGATGTCGCCTTTATCCAGGTAAGGTTTAAGCGAGTTGATGGCAGCATCCGTGCCCGCGCCCGCCTGCACCATAAGCAGAATGCGGCGTGGTGTTTCAAGGGACTCAACAAACTCTTGCACGGTGTAGTAAGGCACCAGCTTCTTGCCTGGGTTTTCAGCAACCACTTCTTCCGTCTTTTCACGCGAGCGGTTGAAAACGGAAACGGTGTAGCCACGGCTTTCGATGTTCAGCGCCAGGTTGCGCCCCATCACTGCCATACCCACAACGCCGATCTGCTGTTTGGACATTACATACTCCTGTCAGGTGTGAATAATTGTAATTTCTAAATATGGACTTTGTTGATTATACAGTTAAAATGTCAATCTGGGAACAATATATAAGTATGGAAATAACCCCTCAGTTTTCGTACCTGATTTTTAACCATCTATTCCGTAATTTTTTATTAACAGGAACCTCAAATAATCTGAAGATAGAAACTGAACCTAAAACAGATATAGCAAATGCAATTAATGACATTGAAATAATAGCAACGGGGCTCCCAATATGTTTGTCACTTGCAATTTTAAAAATAACCCTCATTACAATCAAATGAATCATATAAAAAGAAAAGAAGGCCTCACCTAAAAGAACAAAATAACGCTGAGATAATACCTTTGAAAAAACCCTTATCATAAGAAAATATAAACACCATCAATGCCATTACAGGCGTAAATAACAAATCTTAGCGCAGACTCATATCACTTATGGAGTTAGTAGCAATGTATAAACTCACTCCAAACAAAATGAGCGATAGCATTTACAGAAAACTAAAAACATGAATAGATAACGAAGGAGGCTTTGAAGCATGTAATCGGCATAAAAGCATACCAATAATAAAACCATTAATTCTAAAAAAAAGGATTTATATAAAAAAGCCAGTGGCTAGGCATATAGTCTTGTGGATAAAAAATAAAATAGAACTGAAGCGATATGATAACAGGCAGTAAGTATAGTAAAGCGCGAGTTCTTAAAACTATTAAAAATACAAAACAACAGTAGAAAAATAGCTCACACGAAAGACTCCAACTAACCGGGTTATACGAGAAATATACACCATCCAAAGGAACAAACGCATGTAACAAAAATATACTCAAGAAAAGTGTAGTTAGATGTAAAAAATCGATACAGTACAAATAACTAAACACAAAAAAAGCTGTAATGTCAACCTATGAACCGAGAAGATTCTTACGACTCTAAAAAAATAAACATTTCGAATCAAAAAAACCATCATCCTTACGTTTTTAAAGCTATATAATATTATAAAAACAGATAATATAATATATAGAAAAAAAGCAACTCTAGCATAGCCAGAAAAAAGTATCTTGCAAACTCCTTGACTATACTATTAACGACCGAGTTAAGAACACCCAAAAGATGTAAAAATACACCAGCAGCAGTAAAAAACGCAATGATGTTAAACTATAAATATGTTAATTTAACATTATTAATTAACTTATACAAAATTCAGCGTGTCCGTAAGAGAGAGTAAATCTTTCTCAATACATATATTGGCAAAACCCTCGGTATTGATCGCATCAAAAACACACCAGAAGTAGAGAATATATTTTGAAAGCCAAGCTTATATTTAAGCTTTGCAAGAGTGAATTCGCTACTAATATATTTAAATCCATGGCGCCGGCTTAACATAGAATCACCTGTTCTCGCGTAAACAAGTATATCAGGAAGATTCCCAACAACCTTCCCAGCAGATAAAACCCTTAGCCACAAATTATAATCCTCCATAAAATGATGGTGCATATATCCACCCGCCTGCAGAATCTCATCTTTTTTAAACATTACAGTCATATGGTTAAAGGGGTTTTTCAAAATTGCATATTGTATTATATCATTATGCAAAACAGGAACCTTTCTGATGCCTGTAGTATTAATAGTGTCAGATTCAAACTCGCTAATCGCTCCTCCTAAAATGCACATATCAGGACACTCTTTAAACTTCGCTAACTGAAGTTCGAATCGATTCGGTACACAAATATCATCAGTATCCATTCTTGCGATTAAGTTAAAATTACAACTTTCTATTCCTATATTTAAAGCATTGCCCAACCCGACATTACCTGGCAAAGGAACAATATCTAATGGTAGAAGTTCAATCCACTTGATTAGGATTGCATCTAACTGCTCAGTTATCGGTCCATCTAAAACAACAATAATCTCATTGGCTGGGCAAGTCTGATCAAAAAGACTTTTAAGGCATTCATCCAAATTAGTGGGATTTTCTTTTTCATACAAAGACATTAATACACTAAAGGCGACCATTTTTAGTCAAACTCCAATAACAAGAACGATATTTTGATGCTATTATTGACATATCATAATTTTGAATAACATTGTTATATAAAGAATTAGCCAGCTCTTTATTATGCATATCTATTGATTTGACTGATTTGATAAAATCGGTAACAGTACCGTCAAAAAAAGAGAGACCATTTGTGCCCAGAAGCTCTTTGTAAATTGGTAACTCACGACATACGATCGGCAGTTTTGCAATTATAGCTTCAAATAAACTAAGTCCAAAAGACTCACTTGAGCTCGGCATCGCATAAATATCAAAAGTTTTTAGATAAGGTAGTGGATTTGCTTTGAATCCTGTGAATATACATCTATCATCAACCTTGAGCTTAATGGCTAATTCAATCAACTCCTTCTCCCCTGAACCGCCACCGACAAACACAGCCGCATGATTCGGTAAATGGGGTAATGCATTGACAACTGTATCCAGATGTTTAACAGATGTAATAATAGATGTCGATCCAATAATTTCTAAATTTCTTCTCTTTAATAATTCAATAGCACGAATGTATGTATTTTCTAAAACTGAACATCCCTCGATTTTTCTCTTAATTTCTGACACATCAATTCCGCTACTAACGATATGTAAATGTCCGCTGGAAAAACGCCTGTAATATTGTTTTGCTATTGATGTAAATACAAATTTGTTCGGAATGAATGAGAGTACTCGCTTCCATAGGAAAACATAAAAGATGGCTTTAATTGGTGAGTATCTCGAATATATATCTTCTTTCATAAAGTTATGCATTGTACTTACAAATGCAGCTTTTACACCTGAATAGCGTAGCAACACAAGAAATAAATCAGGAAAAAAACCATGGCTATGGATGACATCAAATCCACGTAATTTCTTAAAAGAAGCCAAACTAAAACCTATTTTATTTTTAGTGATTCCATTAAAATTTAGTTTGCCATTACCATTCTCACGAAAATAAAATATTTCAATTGAACAGTCAAGGGTTGAAAGTACTCCGCACAAAGCTTCTACTTGAATCCCTGGGCCACTCTTGGCAAGACTAGGTAATATCATTGCTATTTTCATATTTATCATTATTTTCCAGAAATAAGATCACTTGTTGCCAAGGCGTTTTTATAATAGGCTTCATACACTAGTTCATCATAGTTGACATTATTGGATAGAAATGAAATCAAATTAAAATTCATGTTATTAAAGGAAACTGGCGCTATATCGTTCTTAAAATATGATGCCATACTAATAAAGCTGAACATAAACACCATGCTAAATTTAAATACAGCATTCCTGTTGATCATGAAATGTTTGAAATAATTATTAATCGCCACGTCATAAAAAAGAAATATAATGAAAAATGTCGCCATTCTTGACATAAAAGGTATAAATATGCCGACTAAGAAGACCAACCCTCCGAAGAACAACTGTCGATTAAAGAAAACAACAGAATATTCATTTGAATAATGAAGCTTTTTGAGCCTAGTAAATTGATACAATATATAAAAAATTGAGAAAAGAAAAGAGGGCCCAATGTGAAATGATAAATCAGTAATTTCGCGATAAGTTTTTATCTTTAAGAAAATAACAGGTATTATTTGCATCCCTACGTTTACCAGAAAATTATTCGTCAGTAATAATAAGAGAAAAGATGTTATCGAGATGGAAATAACAATAAACAATTTGGAGTTTTTTATGCCCGCTAAAATAAATGCGCATGCAACGATGATGGCAGATGCGTGGAATGATATTGCGAGCAAAAGAAAAATAGTTGATTTTTTTCTTTTTAAATTCAATCTAAAAATTAAAGCACATAGTGAAAATATGGCTGAAAAAAATTGTCTCAGTTGCTCAAGTATTAATGTGTTGCCGAAGCAAACAATCAAAAGTAGTAAAAAGAAAGGCAAATTACAGTTTCTGTTTTCAACGATATATTTCGTCAATATAAAAAAAGCCAGAAGGAAAAATATTAGCGTCGCCAATCCAAAATTATCATATGAGAGAAATGATAAGCATGAATAAAATAAGTAAAAGCCTGGTTCAAACCATGAGGTACCATCATCCCTAAAAAAATTCACATAATAATTAACCCAATCTTCTCCATTGAGATAAAAGGCTGTATACGTTATCCCTAAAGAAATTACAAGGGCAAATGCTATTATTCTCTTTAAATTAGTTGTAAAACTGGGCCATAAAAACGATAAAAACAAAAGTGGCACGAACTGCAATAATATAAACATTATTTATGAAACCTATTGTATAAAAATATATACCATTGAAATAAATCTATGTATTTCATAAACCTCAATCTCTTATTTGAGTTTGATATAATCTGAATTAAGTTATGAATATAAGCTGTCTTATATTTCTTTCTTATGGAATTATTAAACTTTACCAAATCTTTTTTCAGTAATTTACTAATGCCAGATGCGGTCACTTGTTTTTTATGAATACGATATTTTACTGTGCTTTTTGAACAATAAGAAATACATTCATCGTTTAAGAATAGTTTATACCAGAGTGGTAAATCCTCTAGTAAATAATAACTTTCATCATACCCATGATATTTATCAAAAGTAGTCTTGGAAATCATGACCCCTGGAGCTACGTTTGAAAAACCCAGCAAAAATAACCAATCTGAATATTTAGAATTATTTTCAGACTTATTTTTTATCAAGTCCCAAGTAAAGGGATATGGAAAAATCTCACTTTTAATATCTATCCCAAAGGTTTCAAATCTGGAAAAAACAATACCATCATCACATTTCCTTGAAGCCATTAAATTTTCAATTGCTGTTTTTTCTAATAAATCATCTGCTCCTAAAAACTTAATCCAACACCCAGATGAAGCCATTGCTCCCCTATTGCAGTTAGCAGGTATTCCAGCACGTAACTCACTTGTTATTATTTTAAAATTTATCTTTAAGGAGTTTTTTTCACTCCATCGCGTGCAACGCTGGACAGTATCATCTGTTGAGTTATCATCAGATACTATGATCTCTATATAAGGATAAGACTGTACCAAACAACTATCTAAAGTTTCTTCAATAAAGTCAGCAGAGTTAAATGTCACTATTACGATAGAGACCATTTCATTATTTTGCATTACGGAACCCGTATATTCCCTTTAGGGCTAAAATTTTAAGGAGAGACCAAATAAGCAATTTCTTATTGTGTTTAGTAATTACCACTAAATTATTCATATCGATACGTCTAATTAATGCAGCAACAGCATTATCCCACTCTTGCTTATGTATTATTTTTTTACGCCAAATGAATCTTTTTATTGTCAAATTGGTAGCAACTCTCGTCATATATAAGTGTACTGCAGGAATCAGCAAGTTCAACTCTGCGCTTCCAATAATAAAATCAGCTAATCGTTGTGCAGTAAATGCCATCTTGAATAAATCGCCATTTATCTTTCTGGTAGTCGAAAGCATATTTTCAGAATAGTAATAGCGCCCACTAGAAAGAGTAATTTGTCGAGCACTAAGCATTGCCATCCGTGCAATAAATTCATCATCATTGACGTTATTACTAGCATTGTCTTCGAATTTTTTAGCCGCAGAGTAACCCGCTAAAATCGTCTCTTTACGATATATACCAAAAGCATGAATCCCCCACGATGCAATTGTATTTTCGAATGCAGTATATCCAGTTATTGGCCACTTTTTAAGTGTATAATTAAAGCGTGTAAGTTTATTATTAGATAGAGAAACATGATAATCAAATAATGCTAAATCAATTTCCGCATTATTATCAAACTCAGCCAAAGCTTCAGTTAAAGAAAGACGATCTAGTTTATCATCACAATCACAAAAAGCTATAAATCTGCTGTCAGCGTTATTGATACCCACCAGGCGAGCCTCAGCAGCACCGCCATTAGTTTTGCTTATAATCTTAACATTTTTATTATTACATACCCTGCTGTCATTAGAAATAATTGTTAATGTTTTATCAGTAGAGCCGTCGTCGATAAGAATAAACTGAATATCAGGATCATATATATCTTCCAGCATATTTAAAAAAACATCAATATTTCGTTCTTCATTATATATAGGGGTAATTACGGAACATTTATACAGATATTTTTCACTCATGCTGCTCTATTAACCTTTTTTAACCGTTTTATATGCCTAATATATATAAGCATAGAAACAACTAAGTAACTGAAATAAGTTATGCAATATGCAATGCTCACCCCTGTGAATGAGCAATACTTAATAAACACCCATGTTAACAAAGGGAACAAAGTAGAAAATGTAATTTCAAGCATTGCATTAATTTTAAAATAACCTTTAGCTAATAAAATCGTTGCGAATAACCAACTGGTAATTCTAAAAATATCGCCTATATTTTGAAAAAAGAATAATTGTTTCGCTTTTATAAATTCAGCGCTGAATAGCACCCTTAATATATACTCTTTCCCTAAAAATATACCGCCAGCGAATATGCAGGCAAAAGGGATAACAATCAGGCTACCCGTTTTTAAAACAGAGATATGCTCATCAACCGTCTTTGCCGCAGCTGTTTTTGGAAAATAATATACCGTTAGTGCAGTTGTCAGAACAGCTAAATAAGCTTCAGACAATTTAGATACAGATTGCCAATAGCCCGCGTACTCTGCTGAAAAATCTTTAGTTAAGATAGTCCTCACCAGGATAAGTGAAACAGGCCCTGTAAGCGCACCTATTATTCCCATAAAAAAGTAATTCCTCATTTCACCGATATGAAATGAGGTGGTTTTCCCTAACCAATAATGATATTTAAACCAATCACATTTCATAACCACAAATAATAGCCATAACCCAGCAATTGCGTTATTTAATGCTGCAGCTATTAACGCGCCTTTTAATCCAAACAGATATACCAGTACTGTCATGGTAATCGCTGAGAAAACAATAGCGCATCCATTAGCAATAAAAAATCTATAATGATCACCAAGACCATTGAGCACACCCAGGAAAATATTATTTATTACATTCAGCGGTACAACAACTAAAGCAAGTATAACTATCCAAAAGTATGCATGTGTTGAAAACAAAAGCATTGATATGCTATTTGAAAAAATGCTACCTAGGCAAATAATTAATAGACATGCTACGATGGAAAGTTTTAGTGCAGCTCTCCAATAGTACTTTGCATTATCATAATCAACCTTATTCTCTGCAGAATACCTATTTACCCCCTGTGAGACTTGAGACGACACAAAACCGTTGATGAATGTCACAAGATTTTGTAGTTGTCCTAACCCTGCGATCCCTACAGGGCCAGTATATATTGCAACAACTTTAGATATTGCAAAACCACATAAAAGTCGAAGAAGGGTTAATATTCCGCTAAGAATGGTTACTTTTGCAAAATTCAATTTTGCCATCCATTTATCTTTTGAATGACGTAATCAACCTCAGCATCAGTCATAACTGGTGATATTGGTAAAGAAAGCACACAGTCATGCAGCATTTCTGATATAGGCAAGGACAAATATGAAATTTCAGAATAAGCTTTTTGATGATGAGGTGCGATCGGATAATGAACAAGAGTTTGTATTTCTTGCTCATTTAAATATTTTACTAAACTTTCTCTATTTACAGTTTTGATAACATACAAATGCCAAACATGAGATAAATCATCGACAGGATGAATTGGAAGGATAATATTTTTATTAGTAATATTCTCCTGATACCTTTTAGCAATTTCTCTTCTGCGTTTATTTTCGTTATCTAAATTAGGTAATTTGACACTTAAAAGAGCCGCCTGTAGTTCATCGAGTCTGCTATTTACCCCTTTATAAAGGTTTTGGTATTTCACATGAGAACCATAGTTACGAAGTGCCTGAAGTGTATTAGCTAGATCATCATCATTTGTTGTGATCGCTCCAGCATCACCCAGAGCACCTAAATTTTTCCCCGGATAAAAACTAAATGCTCCAGCATCCCCCCAACAACCCGCTTTTAATTTGGATTGTTCAGCACCCTGTGACTGAGCACAATCTTCAAGCACCAAGAGGTTATTCTCATTAGCATATTGTTGTATTTCTTTCATTGGTGAGATCTGACCATACAAATGAACTGGCAGAATCACTCTTGTTTTATTTGTTATCGCTTTTTTTATGTTTTTCAACGATAAGTTAAAGGTATTTTCGTCCGGTTCAACAAGCACTGGTGTCAAATTGTTTTCAGATATTGCAAGAATGGATGCTATATATGTATTAGAAGGCACGATAACTTCATCGCCATCTTGCAGTTTTCCCATTGCCTTCCAAGCACGTAAAACCAGCACTAAGGCTTCCAAGCCGTTTGCAACGCCAATGCAGTGCTTAACCCCACAGTAGTTCGCAAATTCAGATTCAAATTTATGGAGGTGGTTTCCCATAACATACCATCCAGAGTCTAAAACAGACTTAAAGGCATTCATCAACTCTGCATGGTAAACCTGGTTTATTTTTTGCAAGTCAAGAAATTTAATCATTGAATAATATCCCCTAAAACTTAATATTTTACTTTTAATTAATCGCAATAAATTTTACATTAAAATAAATTAGGCCCTAACGATAAAGATTTTTAATATTTTCAGGTTTTACTCATACGTTTGAAAGTATCATAGTCTCGTATGTAATCATTTTCATCATAATAGTCATCTGCCAGAACCATTAAGACGCAATCTTCGCTATATTCATACATTTCATGCCAAACCATTGGCTCAATTATTAATGCAATTGTTGGTGAGTCCAGAAGTACATGTTCTACTTGGCTTCCATCATCAAGTAAGAACTTACATGACCCTTTCACAGGAATAGCGATCTGCGTTAGTTTTTTATGAGCATGAAAACCTCTTCTGACCCCAGAGGTCGTATCAAACATATAATAGACTCGCTTGATCTCGATTGGTACGTCCTTACCTTGCTCGATAACTACTAATGCACCCCTATTATCACCTTTTTTGCTTAATTCAATTAGATTCATTTTGGTTTAATTTCCTTTTACCAATTTCAATAAATATTGACCATAATGGTTTTTCCCTAATTTTCTTCCAATCGCTGTAAGGGCCTCATCATCTAACCATTTATTTCGCCATGCAATCTCTTCTGGACATGCAACCATCATACCCTGACGTTTTTGAACAGTTTCTACAAAACTACCTGCTTCAATTAAGCTATCGTGAGTGCCTGTATCAAGCCACGCAAAACCGCGCCCCAGCAACTCAACGTTCAATGTATTATTATTAAGATAAACCTCATTAACCGCCGTAATTTCTAGCTCACCTCTTGCAGAGGGTTTAATAGTTTTTGCAATATTAATAACATTGTTATCATAAAAATAGAGTCCAGTTACTGCCCAATTAGACTTAGGTTCATCTGGTTTTTCTTCTATACTTATTGCTTTGAAATCAGTATCAAATTCAATAACACCAAAGCGTTCAGGGTCCATTACCTGGTAGCCGAAAACGGTCGCTCCCGAATTACGTTCAGCAGCGCTCCTTAATTTTGGTGTAAAACCTTGACCAAAGAAGATATTATCCCCTAATACAAGGCATACCGGATCCTGACCGATAAACTTCTCACCAATAATAAATGCCTGGGCCAGGCCATCAGGCGAAGACTGGACGGCAAAAGATAAATTTATGCCAAACTGACTACCATCACCCAGTAGCCGAATAAATCCTTGCTGGTCTTCGGGAGTGGTAATAATGAGAATATCTTTTATCCCAGCCAGCATTAATACAGACAATGGATAGTAAATCATCGGTTTATCATAAACAGGCAGTAGCTGTTTAGATACACCCATGGTGATGGGATAAAGTCGTGTACCCGATCCGCCTGCGAGAATAATGCCTTTCATATTACTCTAATCCTAAACGTTCACGTTGATAACTACCGTCCTGTACACGACGACACCATTCTGTATTTTTTAAATACCATTTTACGGTTTTACGGATACCGCTTTCAAACGTCTCTTCAGGCTTCCAGCCCAGCTCGCGGCTGATTTTATCCGCATCAATGGCGTAGCGACGGTCGTGTCCTGGGCGATCTGTCACATAGATGATCTGGTCGCGGTAAGAGCCCTCTTTCGGCACGATCTCGTCCAGCAGGTCACAGATGGTATGCACCACGTCCAGGTTTTGCTTTTCGTTATGACCGCCGATGTTGTAGGTCTCGCCAGGTGCACCCTGTGTCACCACGGTATAGAGCGCGCGGGCATGATCCTCAACGTAGAGCCAGTCGCGGATCTGATCGCCTTTGCCGTAGATCGGCAGCGGTTTGCCCTCAAGGGCATTCAGGATCACCAGCGGGATCAGCTTCTCGGGGAAGTGATACGGACCGTAGTTATTGGAGCAGTTGGTGACCAGCGTCGGCAGACCATAGGTACGACGCCATGCACGCACCAGGTGATCGCTTGACGCTTTTGACGAGGAGTACGGGCTGCTGGGGGCATACGCGGTCTGCTCGGTAAAGAGTGGCAGCGCCGTGCCCTGCGGATGTTCGTCCGGGTGCGGCAGATCGCCATACACTTCATCGGTAGAGATATGGTGGAAGCGAAACGCGTTTTTCGCCTCATCGCTTAAGGTCAGCCAGTAGGCGCGCGCGGCCTCCAGCAGAACGTAAGTTCCGACAATATTGGTTTCGATAAAGTCAGCCGGGCCAGTAATCGAGCGGTCAACATGGCTCTCAGCCGCCAGGTGCATGACTGCATCAGGCTGGTGCTCGGCAAAAACGCGAGCCAGCTCGGCGGCATCACAAATATCCACGCGCTCAAAGGCATAACGATCGCTTTCGGCGACGTCAACAAGCGATTCCAGATTACCGGCGTAAGTCAATTTATCAACATTCACAACGGAATCTTGGGTATTTTTAATAATATGTCGGACGACCGCAGAGCCGATGAAACCCGCTCCGCCAGTAACAAGGATCTTCACGCTATCAATTCCGTCAATTCAATAAGGAAGGGGTATTTTACGCGAGACTGTGTGAAACAGGTTAGCCTCACTCCGTTCGCAGGCACGCTACCGCCCCAGGCTCAACAGCTACCCGTGGACTGTACGGACCAATTTGTATCACAACTGATGCCTAACGATGACGTATAGGCAATAAATCAGGTACTAATTGTCATCCTAAACGCGTAGAGAAACAAGGAAAATTCTTAGCGTTTTGCTGTATAATTAATCAACACAACCCCTTGATCTACAAGAATTTGGGGGTTGTAAAACAAAAACGGCAAGAGATGGTTCACCGCGATTTGTTGCCGCATAATGAACGATCTCTTGCCGTCAAATTAAATAAATATTACTTAATTGTAGCCTAGGCCTGGCTTTGGCTCAGCAGCTTCTGAATGCTGTTGCGGAACTTTTGCCCTTCCTTCAGGTTACGCAGACCGTACTTCACGAACGCCTGCATGTAGCCCATTTTCTTGCCACAGTCATAGCTATCGCCAGTCATCAGCATCGCATCAACGGACTGTTTTTCCGCCAGTCGAGCAATGGCGTCGGTCAGCTGAATACGGCCCCATGCGCCCGGCTCGGTTTTCTCCAGCTCCGCCCAGATATCCGCCGACAAGACATAGCGTCCTACCGCCATCAGGTCGGAATCCAGCGTCTGCGGCTGATCCGGTTTCTCGATAAAGTTAGTAATACGGCTCACTTTACCTTCGCTATCCAGCGGCTCTTTGGTCTGGATCACGGAGTACTCGGAGAGATCGCCCTTCATGCGTTTTGCCAGCACCTGGCTGCGGCCGGTCTCGTTAAAACGGGCTACCATCGCGGCGAGGTTGTAGCGCAGCGGATCGGCAGTCGACGTGTCCAGAATGATGTCCGGCAGTACGACCACAAACGGGCTATCGCCGACGATAGGACGCGCGCAGAGAATAGAGTGGCCCAGACCCAGCGGCTGCGCCTGGCGCACGTTCATGATGGTCACGCCCGGCGGGCAGATAGACTGCACTTCCGCCAGCAGCTGACGCTTAACGCGCTGCTCTAGCAGCGCCTCAAGCTCATAGGAGGTGTCGAAGTGGTTCTCTACCGCGTTTTTAGATGAGTGGGTAACCAGAACGATCTCTTTGATCCCTGCAGCAACCACTTCGTCGACGATATACTGGATCATCGGCTTATCGACGATCGGCAGCATCTCTTTTGGGATCGCCTTAGTGGCAGGCAGCATGTGCATCCCCAGACCCGCTACCGGAATAACCGCTTTCAAATTAATCATTATCTCTTCCACCTTAAAATGGTTAACGAAGTATAGACCCGATCAGGAAAACCGCCTGATAAATGAAATGTACAACGCCGAATGCAAATTACGTTTAGAGCCTAAACTGACACTACTTAACCTCATTACAACTCAAGTGTGATCCAGAATTGTCGGAAACCTACGTCAGAAAGATGATTAGTCTCGTGTTTCCGACAAATCGCAGCCCTTAAACGTTATTCAGATACAAAGGTGATGTCATCTTGCTTCTCATGGACGAATTCATACTTCAGAGTACGGTCCAGCCCCTGAGATAATGTATACGGCGCATTGAAACCAGAACCGTGCACTTTAGTCGCATCGAACTGCGTCGTTGCACAGAATTTCTTCACACGCACAGAGCTTATTGCGTATTTCTTGCCCGTCACTTTGCTCAGAATATCAAAGCAATACCCCCCTAACATACCCAGAGGGTATGGAAGGTGGACCGATGGAATTTTTTTATTGAGGCTTTTTTCAACCTCACCCACCAGCTGATTCATATTCAGATCTGGCTTGTCAACGTAATTGTAAACATCATAGCCAGGCTTAACGTTGGTCAATTTGTACTTGATGAACTCAACAATGTTGCCAACATAAGCCATTGATTTGTAGTTTGTGCCCGCGCCCACCATGGCGAATTTACCCCCTGCAATTTGCTTCAGCAGGTTATAAACATTCCCGCGGTTGCGCTCACCGAAGATGACCGTCGGACGGACAATTATCAAAGACCTTTCCTGTGGGGCCTTATTAAACCATTCACGCAGCATCTCTTCCGCTTGCCACTTGCTTTTGCCGTAATGGTTAAAAGGATCATGTGGATGAGATTCATCAGGATTGACTTTGTTAAGACCATACACAGCCACTGAACTGGTAAAAATAATGTTCTTAACGTTATTTTTTTCCATTGCTGATAGTACGTTACGTGTGCCCTGTACGTTTACATCATAGTAGAGCGATGTAGGGCTAACATCATCACGGTGCTCAGCGGCGAGCAGTACTACGGTTTCGAAACCTGCAAGCGCCTGATCGAGCTGCGCCTGGTCACGAACATCACCGGAAACGGTAATGTCTGGGTAGAAATGACTCGGCTGTTTGTCGAAGTTAGTAACGTCAAACCTGGTCCGAGAAATCTCGATCAATCGAGTCCCAACGAAACCAGATGCGCCAATAAACAAAACTTTATCGTTCATATACCACTCAATGCGTTATGTGTGTTTGGCAAACCTCCGGTAATCGCTTTCTTCCGTGAGGCACCGCTATTGACGAGACAAATATTGCAAAATAGTGGCATGGATTATAAACACTATTTTCACGGAGTTCAGTAACAAATTTTAGGGGTTACATTAGACTTGATGACACATGCCTACGCTTCTCATCGCACTTTGGAAGGAAGCGTAAAATTCAGCCGCTCCGTATTCACGACCTGCTGATCGAGCCGGTCAATATCCACCGAGCTTTGCCCTTTCTCATTCACAGCATGAATATTCGCCAACGAAAGCAGCGTATCCCGCTTCGCCATAAAGCGGCCGCGTACGTCCTTGCGTAGATCGAAGTGGAGCTTCAGCGCCGGGCCTGTCGCAGCCTCCTGCATGATCTGAATATTGCGCATAAACAGGTGCTGGGGTTTATTATGCATCTCCAGCGAGGCGCGCTGAATATTGAGATTGGTGATAGAGACAAACGAGTCGGCATTGCCGGATGAGATCTGGATCCCACGTAATTTCCGCGTCTGCTCGGCATTGTCTAAATGAACCGCGTTTAGTCTGAAATTTTGCGGTATCGAGAGATAATTACCTTTAATCACCCCATAACCTATTAACATCCCTGCGCTATTGCGCATTTTAACGTCGTCGATGACGAAATTATCGCAGCCGTAAATCGCTACCGTGGCGTTATCAATGCCCGCTTTTTTACTGTAGTCAGGGGTGATATCCGTGGCGGTGATGTGACGGATCACAAAGTGCTTGCCGTTTTCGACGTGCACCAGCTGACGACAGTGGCTACCGGTGATGTTGGTCACGGTAAAATGTTTTACCGCCTGATCTTCCGGGTAGTCGTTGTCGTAGGTGCTGCCCGCCAGCCCGATGCCGATCCCCCAGTTGATTTTGCCGTTGGTACAGTCAATATGATCAATCACGTGGTCAGAGATCAGCAGGTTGCGATCGTTAATCGCCACGTTCCATTCAATAGCGTCCCCCTGCAGATAGCTGAAACGGCCGTTGGTAATGCGCGCCCCGTCGATCTGATTGTGAAAGCCCTGGCGCAGAATGGCGTAGTTGGCCTTGGTCACCGTGATATTATCGATAACCAGGTTACGCATGACCCGCTTCTCTTTGCCGCCGATATAGATCTGCGTCACCGGGCCGTAACCGCTCATCGCTACGCCTTCGATAGTGCAGTCCGAGCCGCGCACGTCAAGGGTGATGTTATACAGGCTTCCGCCCTCTTCCCCGCGTACCCGACAGCCATCCTGCAATACAAAGCGCCCCCGACCATTGCCCTTGAGCGCCCCGCGAATTAACAGCGTTTTACCCGCCGGGATAAAAATCGCGGTATTGATGTTCTCGCAGACCACGCCCGCCGGCACCAGCACCGTGCTGGCCTCGGCAAAGGCCTGCTTAAACGCGGCGATCACGTCATTTTTCAGATAGCGGCGGATATCAACGCTGCCGGACTCCTGGGCCTGGAGCAGCGGCGAGTGCAGAAGGGGCAGCGCCGCCAGGGCAGAGCCTGCCCCAATAAAGCGACGGCGTGAGAGTAGGATATCTGACATATAACCTCTGGCTTAGAGCGCTTGCAACAGCGTGGCAAGCCGCTGGTTAATGATTCGCTGATTAAACTCGGTTTCGACTTTTTCACGGGCGCGCGAGACGACCGGCACCAGCGCCTCCTGCTGGATAGCGCTTAGCGCCGCCAGCCGGTCCGCGAGGGCCTCAGGATCGTTCTCTGGCACCAGCCAGCCGGATCGATCGGCGTCGATAAGCTCGGGGATACCGCTGTGGACGGTAGAGACCACCGGCAGACCCACCGCCATCGCCTCCATCAGCGCCACCGGGATCCCCTCCATATCGCCGTCCGCGCCGGTGATGGAGGGCAGCAGAAAGAGATCCGCCTCGTCCAGCATCGCCTTCACCTCGTGGCTCGGCTTGAAGCCCGGCATCTCAATCGTCTCCTGCAGGCCATACTCGGCGATTTTGTCGCGCAGGCGCTGCTCCCACGGCCCGATGCCGAGAATGCGATAGTGAAAGGCAATCCCCCGCTCCTTAAGCAGGCGGCAGGCCTCAATGGCCACGTGCAATCCCTTTTTCTCGGTCAGGCGGGCCACGGAGATGATATTCAGTTGGTTGGCCGGGGCCTGCACTGGACGCGGGGAGAAGCGTGACATATCAACGCCCATGCGCGAGACGGCAATTTTATGCGCCGGGCAGCCCATATTCATCAGCCGTCCGGCCCACAGCTCGCTGATAGGCAGCATCAGGTCGCCACGGCGAAAGAGCTGCTGGTACTCCGGGGTATAGTGGCTGAGCACCGCCCGGCTGGAGATGTCGATGCCGTGGAATACGGTGGCGATTTTGCCGTTAAGGACGCCCAGCTCGCGCAGCTTGGCCGCCGTGACGCCCGCCGGGCCAAAGTGGGCGATAAAGACGTCGGCATGGAAGGTGCGCGGCGCAAGGCCGCACATCGCCGCCAGGATCAGGTTGCGCGCCTCGGCGCCGTAGCGCCCAACGTTGAGCGCCCGCCAGGTTGCGCCCCGCCCTGCCCCGCGCAGCAGCGCCGCACCGCGATAGCGCAGCTTCGCCAGCTTGCCCTGCGGCTCGTCCAGCAGCCAGTGGGTCTTCTCCGCCAGCCGATACTGCTGAAACGCGGCATGGGTATTGCTCAGATCCCCTTTATGCATCGCCACGATCTCAACCTCGTAGCCCATCTCAATAAAGGCGACGATCTGATCCAGCACGAAGGTCTCCGACGAGAGGGGGAACTTCAGCAAAAAGAAACTGACCTTCATTTACCCTCCCGGACGCGCTTCAGCACCGACTCCACCATCTCCATGCCGTGCTGGCGCTCGTGGGTCACGGCATCGCTGAGGCGCTGCTCCAGGGCCGGAAGCTGACCCAGGGTGTCGGCCACCATCGCCTCCAGCGAACCGTCCAGCAGATGGCGAATATCGATCGCCATCTCCGGCATGCCCAGCTGCTGCATAATGCCTGCCGACTTGTGTTCGTAGTTGATAGCGATCGCCGGGGTGCCAAAGTTCATCGAGATAATGGCCGAGTGCAGGCGGGTGCCCACGGTCAGATCGCAGGCGGCAAAGATTTTACCCATCTCAAGATCGTTCAGCTCGTCCATCACCACGTGATAGCGCGAGGGATCGCTGACGTGCTCCCGCAGGTTGAGCGCCACCATGCGATCGTCTTTGTTGTAGCTATCGATGCCGGTACAGGTGGAGAGGGCCAGTACCTGGTAGCCAGCATCAATGATGCGGTTGACCACCCCGGCAAACGCCTTCTCGTAGGCTTTCTGCGTGGTGCCGAGCCGCTTGTCGAAGGGAGCCAGCTCGCGTAGGGTAATAGCGACCGTCTTCTCTTTTGCCGCCATATCGAGCCAGTGGGCGACCGCATAGTTCGGTACGAACGTCTCGTCGTGATCCACCAGCCAGGCGGTATCTACACCCTGCTCCACTTTCGCGGTGGTGATCTGGCTGTGCTCCATTAGCTCCAGGCTTACGCGCTCGCGGAGGATCAGCGCGTCGCAGTGGCCGAACACGTAGTTCGCCAGCTGGTTAAACTGGGCGTCCTGGAACGGCCCAACGCTGTGGCCGATCATGTAGAGCGGCTTTTTCGCCATAAAGGTGCAGAGGGCATGCTCAAACTGCGGCACGCCATAGAGATCGACAAAGAACGAGCCGCCAACCTGGATAATGGCGTCGTAGCCCGCCAGCAGGCGAACAAAGTCGGTGAAGCCCTGGGCGATGGCGATGTTGCGCAGCTTGCCGCTGTCGGTGACTCGAGAGAGCAGCACCTGATGCTGATAGCGGCGGCGCAGCACCTTCTTGACCCGGCCCATCAGTCCGGCGGCGTTATTGTGCTGCTTCATCTGGCTATAGAGCGGATCGCCCATCACCGGGCGGTTCAGCAGCCAGGAGGAGCTGACCGGGTAGCGGCTCATCACGTCCACCTCGGCGTCCGGCTCAAGCACGGCAATCGCGTCCAGCAGGCCGCGCAGGATGGCGCTGTCGCCACGGTTCCCGCAGGTATGGTTGCCCAGAATCAATAGTTTCATAGTGACCTCAATAAACGAAATAGGATTAACCTGCCCGCAGGAGCGTTCTTAATTTTTCATTGCGGCAAAGCTGGCGTTTGATCTCCACCACCAGCGCGTTACGCGACAGCGCGAGGGTGACCGCGAAGGTCAGCGCCCCTGCGGCGATCTGGACGATCAGCAGGGTCACCAGCGGCAGATGACCGTTCAGCGCCAGACCCAGCCCATAGCTCACCGCCAGCATCGGCAGCGACAGGTAGAACGGTAGCCAGAGGCTCAGCACGTACTGGCGATAGCTCGGGCCGAGCACCGGCCTGATCATCACGAAGTAGCTCAGCACGGTATTGATCACCTGCACCAGCAGGAAGCCCAGGGTAACGCCCAGCGCCCCCGCCCACTGGCCCCCGAGAATAATGGCGGGCACAAAGAGCGCGGTTTTGAAGAGATTAAACTTAAAGCTGATATCAACCCGCGCCTTGGCCATCAGCAGGGAGCCAATCGGGTTCCCCACGGCGCGCAGCAGGCCAACGATGCACAGCAGCTGCAGGATGGGGATAATCCCCCGCCACTTCTCGCCAAACACCAGCGGAACCATGTTATTGGCGACCACCATCAGGCCCAGCAGCACCGGGAAGTTGATGATCCCCACCGCTGACAGCAGCTTGTAGAAGTTGAGCCGCAGCTTGGCCGTATCGTCCTGAATTTTGGCGAAGGCCGGGAACAGCACGCGGGTGATGATGGGGTTGAGCTTCATCGGTGGCACTACCGCCACGTTGTAGGCGAGGTTATAGCCCCCGGCAACGCTGGCCCCGAGAATGCGCGCCAGCACCAGCGTGGAGAGGTTGGTATTGATGTAGTTGATGACGCTGTCCGCCGTCAGCCACGCGCCGAAGCGTAGGTTGGCGCTGACCGAGGCAAGGGAGAAGTGCAGGCCCGGCCGGTAGATTTTGCGGCCGAAGAAGCCAAACAGCAGGGTGCGCACCAGGGTGTTAACGAGGTAACCGGCGATGGCGGTCATCGCCAGCGGCCAGAACCACGCGCCAATCACCGTCACGCTGAACCCCGCCACCACGGAGAGCGTTTCAATTGCGCCAATTTTGCCGAACTCTAACTCTTTTTGCATCAGAGCGCGGAACTGCTGGCCGTGGGGGATCACCACAAAGGCCAGCGACAGGGTTTTGATCAGCGGGGCAATATCCGGGTTGTGCAGTACCCGCGCCAGGGTATCGCTCAGGAGGAACATCGCCACGCAGACCAGCAGCCCCAGCCCGACGTTCAGCCAGTAGAGGGTGGTTAACTCCAGCTGGCTTATCTCTTTGCGCTGGATAATCGAGTTGGCGATGCCGAAATCGGACAGCGTATCGGCAAGGGCGATGATAGTTAGCGCCACGGTCAGCAGGCCAAACTGGTGGCTGTCGATAATCCGCGCCAGCCAGGTCATCTGCACCAGTCCGAGGCCAATGATCGTGACGGTAGCCATCGCCGACCATTTGGCCCCGCTTAGGGTTTTCTCTCTCAGGCTCACAGGGTGCTCACTCAGTAGGCCGCTTTGTTAACAAAGCCTTTGAAAATGGTCAGGAAAACGATCTTGATGTCGAACCAGAGGCTCCATTCGCGAATGTACTCCAGGTCGAACTCGATGCGTTTCTCCATCTTCTCCAGGGTATCGGTTTCTCCGCGCCAGCCGTTGATCTGTGCCCAGCCGGTAATGCCTGGCTTGACCTTATGGCGCAGCATGTAGCCCTGGATCAGCGTCCGGTACTGCTCGTTATGCGCCACGGCGTGCGGACGCGGACCGACAATCGACATGCCGCCGGTGAGAACGTTAATAAACTGCGGCAGCTCGTCGAGCGAGGTACGGCGCAGGAAGTTACCGACGCGGGTGACGCGGGGATCGTTCTGCGTCGCCTGGGTGACCACGCTGTCGTTCTCCATCACCTTCATGGAGCGGAACTTCCACACCATGATCGGCTTGCCGTCCATGCCGTAGCGGGTCTGGCGGAAGATCACCGGGCCCGGCGAGGTGAACTTCACGGCGGCAGCAATGCTGAGCAGCACCGGGGAGATCATCAGCAGGATCAGCGAGGAGAGCACGATGTCCTCAAGGCGCTTCAGGACACGGTTCAGGCCCGAGAGCGGCGTGTCGTACAGCGGCACCACCGGAATACCGTTCATCTCCTCAATACGCGAATGCAGGATATTGAAGGTGAAGACGTCGGGGATCAGGATCACCGAGCAGGTGGTATCCGCCAGATCGCTCACCAACTTTTTAATGCTTGCAGCGTCGCTCATCGACATAGCGATGTAGACGTTGTGAATTTTCGCCGCCTTCGCATCCTCAATAAGCTGCTCGATCGTGCCCGCCCAGTCCGCCGATACGCCCTCGGGACTCACGTCGTGATAGACGCCCACCACCTCGAAGCCCAGCCACGGCTCGTTGCGGAAGCTCTCCAGCAGCATCTGCCCTACCGGCAGATCGCCAGCAATGGCTACCCGGCGGGTGTTGTATCCACGGTTACGCAGCCAGCCCGCGCCGAAGCGGATCAGCGAGCGGCAGACCACCAGACCAATACTGCTCAGCACGTACCAGGCGAAAAACAGCGAGAAGTCGTCATTAAAATCTGAATTGAAAGCCATCAGCCCGGCGCTGAAGATCAGGCTCAGGGTCCAGTTTTGCAGCAGCAACACCAGCTCGGTGGAGATCTTCACCCCGCGCCACGAGCGGTAGAAATCGGTCATACCGCCAATCATCTGGAAAACCACCAGCGCCATGAGCGCCATCAGCAGATGCAGATAGAAAAAGGGTAAGGCGTTTGCCTTACAGACCACCCAAAGCCCGCCAAACAGGATAGTGATGTCCGAAAATCGCTGCACCATAGAGATTAACGATGCATTCGTTTTGGCTCGCTCGCGCTTTTTTAAGTTTGTCATCGTTGTTCCTGTTCAATAATGCCCTCTCCGAAGAGAGGGCTCGCAACGGCTACCTGTCGAGCAGCGCCAGAATTTCCTGCGTCTTCGCCTCCATCAGCGAGACGTCGCCCTGGGACTCGACGTTCAGGCGCACCACCGGCTCGGTATTAGAGGATCGCAGGTTGAAGCGCCAGGTTGGGAAGGCGACGCTGAGGCCGTCGGTGCGATCAATCTCCTGCGCGCCGCTGGCAAAATGCTGCTCGACGCGGGCAATGGCCTGCGCCGGTTCGCTGAGGGTACGGTTGATCTCACCGCTGGCCGGAAACGCCGCCATGCGATCGCGCACCAGTGCTGACAGCGGCTGACCAGAGAGGCACAGCAGCTCGGTGACCAGCAGCCAGGGGATCATCCCGCTGTCGCAGTAGGCAAAGTCACGGAAATAGTGGTGGGCGCTCATCTCGCCGCCGTAGATCGCATCCTCGGCGCGCATCCGCTCTTTGATAAAGGCGTGGCCGGTTTTCGACATCACCGGCGTACCGCCCGCCTGAGTCACCACGTCTACGGTGTTCCAGGAGAGGCGCGGGTCGTGGATGATTTTCGCGCCGGGGTGCTTCTCCAGAAACGCCTGCGCCAGTAGGCCAACGATGTAGTAGCCCTCGATAAACTGGCCGTCACCGTCGAACAGGAAGCAGCGGTCAAAGTCGCCGTCAAAGGCGATGCCCATATCGGCACGGTGTGCAATCACCGCCTCGCGGGTGCTGTCCCGGCACTCCGGCAGGAGCGGGTTAGGAATACCGTTCGGGAAGTTGCCGTCTGGGGTGTTATGCACTTTGATAAAGGTCACCGGCACCTTCAGCGCCTGGAAACGCGCCTCGATGGCGTCGATCACCGGACCCGCCGCGCCGTTGCCGGAGTTGATCACCAGCGTCAATGGTTTGAGGTTCGCCACGTCGATATAGCCCAGCAGGTGGTCGATATAGACGTCACGCAGATCGATCTGCTTATAGCTGCCGCGCTTCGCCGGATTAACCGGCGGGAAGTCGTTGGCCTCTGCCAGACGCTGCACGTCGCGCAGGCCAGTATCGCCGCTGATCGGGCGTGCGCCCTTGCGCACCAGCTTCATGCCGTTGTAGTCCATCGGGTTGTGGCTGGCGGTGACTTCGATACCGCCGTCAATCCCAAGGTGGAAGGTGGCAAAGTAGATCTCTTCCGTGCCGCACATACCAAGGTCGAGCACGTCTACCCCTGCGTCTTGCAACCCCTTCGCCAGCGCCAGCTTCAGCGCCTCGCTGGTCAGGCGCACGTCGCCCCCCAGCACGATGGTTTCCGGCTTCAGGTATTCACCATAGGCACGGCCAATGCGCCAGGCGATCTCTTCATTGAGCTCCGTGCCCAGCCTGCCGCGAATATCATAAGCTTTAAAACAGGTTAATTTTTCCATAATGGCCTCCATAGGCCCGGTAAGCGCACGCTGCCGGGCTGAGTTAATGCGTACTAAACTCGCCCGTAGCGGTCTTCGAAGCGCACCACGTCGTCCTCTTCGAGGTAGCCGCCGGAGCGCACCTCAATCAGATCCAGCGGGATCTTGCCGGGGTTCTCCAGGCAGTGGGTCGCGCCAAGGGGGATGTAAACCGACTCGTTCTCACCGATCAGGCGCACCTCGTCGTTGATGGTCACCTTCGCCGTGCCCGCTACGACGATCCAGTGTTCGGCCCGGTGGTGATGCATCTGCAGGGAGAGTCCCTCCCCCGGCTTGACGGTGATGCGTTTCACCTGATAGCGCTCGCCGGAATCGATGGAGTCATATTTGCCCCACGGGCGATACACCTCGCGGTGAACATGGTGCTCATGGCGACCCTCGGCTTTGATCTGCTCGACCACTTTTTTGACGTCCTGCACCGCGTTGCGGTCGGCGATCAGCACCGCATCTTTGGTCTGGACAATCACCAGATCCTTGACGCCGACGGTGGTGACCAGGCCTGACTCGGCGTAGACGTAGCTATTTTCGGTTTTGTGGCTGATGACGTCGCCGTGGTGAACGTTTCCCTCTGGCGTATGGGGGCTGATCTCCCACAGCGAGGACCAGGAGCCAACATCGCTCCAGCCCGCATCCATCGGGACCACCACCGCATCGGCAGTCTTCTCCATCACCGCGTAGTCCACCGACTCTTCCGGGCAGGCGAGGAACGCCTCTTCATCAACGCGGATAAAGTCGAGATCCGGATCGAGGGTGCGCATGGCGTTCTCACAGGCTTCAAGAATGTCCGGGCGGAAGCGCTTTAACTCGTCGAGATAGCGTCCGGCGCGGAACAGGAACATGCCGCTGTTCCAGTAGTACTCGCCGCTGGCAACGTAGGCCTGCGCCGTTTCCAGATTGGGTTTTTCGACAAACTGCGCTACTTCGAAGGCAACGGTATCGATCCCGTTCTGGCTTACCTCGCCACGGCGGATGTAGCCGTAGCCGGTCTCGGGCAGATCCGGCACGATGCCAAAGGTCACCAGCTTGCCGCTTTCGGCGTAGGGCATCGCCGCACGCACCGCCTCGCGGAACGTCTCTTCCTGCTGGATCACATGATCGGCAGCGAGCACCAGCAGAAGCGGATCCGCATCTGGGCTGTTGCGCTTAGCAGCCAGCGCCGCGAGGGCGATAGCCGGTGCGGTATTGCGCCCGGCCGGTTCAAGAATGATGTTTTCGGTCAGCTTATTGAGCTGACGCAGCTGCTCGGCAACGATAAAGCGGTGCTCTTCGTTGCAGATGACTACCGGACTTTCGCACTCGACGCCGTTGAGGCGGTTAATGGTCGCCTGTAGCATCGTCAGCTCGCCCTTCAGGCAGAGAAACTGTTTGGGGTAGAGCACGCGGGAGAGCGGCCACAGGCGGCTACCCGTGCCACCAGCCATGACTACCGGAAAAAGGGTTGTTTTATTCATGATTATCCCTGGATATCGGCAATAAATTGGCTTAACACGCTCTCTTTCTCGAGCGTGCGTTCGGCATATTCACGTGCCACCGTGTTATTTTTAGGCAGGGCTAACGCCTGCTCGATCCCACTCACCAGCGCGTCCACCGACTCCGGCTCAACGCAGACGGCAATGCCCGGAAACGCAGTGCAGAGCTGGCCCAGTTCGGTATCCGCTTCCGCGGTGATCACCGCGTTACCACCTACCGCCAGAATGTTGGTGAGCTTGGAGGGCAGCACCGCATCCGCCGCGCCGCGCTTCTGGATCACTAGATGGCAGTCGCCCATTTTCAAGAGGGCGGGCAGCGCCTCGTAGGGCTGCAGCGGGAAGAATGTGACGTTGTCCAGCCCGCGTTCGCGGACCAATTTTTCCAGCCGCGCCTTGCCGCCGCCCTGGCCGACAATCACAAACTGCCACGGCTCGGCACGCAGACGCGCTGCGGCCTCGATGACGCTTTCCAGCCCCTGCTTCTCGCCGATGTTGCCGGAGTAGAGAATGATACGTTTGTCGTCCGGCAGGCCAAGAGAGGCGCGTAGCTGGGCGACCTCGCTCTCGCTGACGTCGCGAAAGCGTGCCACTTCCGACCAGTTCGGGAAGAAGATGACCCGCTCTTCGGCCACGCCCTTCTCCCGGGCTTTGTTCATCATCGAGCGCGAGATAGTGGAGACGTTATCCACCCCGAGCAGGCCGCTGCGCTCAAAGGCGCTGGCCAGCCTGGCGACCTTGCCGTCCTTGCCTTTGCCCGCCATCCCGAGACCGAGCATGGCGTCCACCTCGTAGTCCTGAATGTGCAGCAGGGTGCGCGCCCCGGAGAGCTTCGCTAGCAGGCGCATCCCCGGCGTGCAGAACAGGGTCGGCACCACGCCGATGATGCGATCCGGCTTCCAGCGGCGCTGGGCCAGCAGCGGGAAAAAGCTGCTGAGGGCAAAGCTGCCGAGGTGAACCAGCCGCTTGATAGTCGAGGGCTGCTTCGGCACGTACAGCGGACAGCGCCAGACGGTGGCCGCCCCCTCTTCCCGGCGATAGCGCCAGGCCGAGTAGCGTTCACCCACCTTCCACTCTGGGTAGTAAGGCGGCGCGGTGATGACCCGCACGTCATGGCCCTGGCGGGCCATCCACTCCACCATCTCACCGGTGTACTTGCCGATGCCGGTAAGCTCCGGCGAGTAGTTGATGCCGTAAACTAATATTTTCATATGCCAACCGCCTGACGGTCGGCGAGAAAATACGCCCGGCTGTTGTCGTGCACGTTCTCGTCGGCGATCAGCGCCTCTGGCGTCAGCCAGCGGTACGCCTCGTGCTGGGCATCCGGCAGGGCCAGATCCGCCTGATTTAGCTTCAGGCGGAAGCCGAGCACGATGTAGTGGGTGCTGAAGTCGCTCCCGGAGAAGTTGTCGTCATAGAAGTGCTGCCAGACGCCGTAAAACTCTCCCGCCGCCATCGGCAGACGCACGCCAAGCTCGGCCTGGGTCAGGCGCTCAAACGCCTGGGCCAGCGGCTCATCTTTCTGCACGCGCCCGCCGGGCACAAACCAGTACCCCTGCGCCGGACGGTTGGTCCGCTTGCCGAGCAGAAACTCGCCATGCGCGTTCTCCACGATCAGATCGATGGAGATCAACGGCGTGGAACGCACCACGGTGGCAAAATCTTCCTGACTTAAAAACATGCCTACCCCCGGAACCGGTGCTGGTTTTCAAGGAACCACTGGTAGGTGCTTGCCAGCCCCTGCTCCAGCGAGATCTCATGTCGCCAGCCCAGGGCGTGCAGGCGTGACACGTCCAGCAGCTTGCGCGGCGTACCGTCGGGTTTGGTGGCGTCAAACACCACCCGCCCCTTGAAGCCCGTGACCTGCGCAAGGGTCTGCGCCAGCTCGCGGATGGTGCAGTCCACCCCGGTCCCGACGTTGATGTGCGACAGCATCGGCTCGGTGTTCTCCAGCCACACCTCGCGATCCAGCTCCATCACGTGGATGCTGGCCGCTGCCATATCATCGACGTGCAGGAACTCGCGCATCGGCGTGCCGCTGCCCCACACCACCACGTCGGTGGCGTTCTGCTCGGTGGCCTCATGAAAGCGTCGCAGCAGCGCCGGGATCACGTGGGAGTTGCTCGGGTGGAAGTTGTCGTGCGGACCATACAGGTTGGTCGGCATTACCGAGCGGTAGTCGCGGTCATGCTGACGGTTGTAGGATTCACACAGTTTGATCCCGGCAATTTTGGCAATCGCGTACGGCTCGTTTGTGGCCTCCAAAGTACCCTGCAACAGCTCGCTCTCGGCGATCGGCTGGGCCGCCAGCTTCGGGTAGATACAGGAAGAGCCGAGGAACAGCAGCTTGTTCACGCCGTGGGTGTGCGCAGCGTGAATGATGTTGCTCTCGATCATCATGTTTTCGTAAATGAAATCGGCCGGATAGGTGTTGTTCGCCACAATACCGCCCACCTTCGCCGCCGCCAGATAGACCTGATCGATCCGCTGCTCGGCGAAAAAGGCGTTCACGGCGGCCGCATCCAGCAGGTTCAGCTCATCACGGGTGCGCAGAACCAGCTCAACGCTGTCGCGCTGTTCAAGCTGGCGCACAATGGCTGACCCCACCATGCCGCGATGGCCAGCCACAAAGATACGTTGTTTACTCATGCTCAGGACTCCAGCGCGATGGCAACCTCGTAGCCGTGGGACTTCAGCAGCGAGTGCTTCTTAGCCGCTTCCAGGTCTTTCGCGACCATCTCAGAGACCATCTCCTGCAGGGTGGTTTCCGGTTTCCAGCCCAGCTTCTCGTGCGCCTTGGTCGGATCGCCGAGCAGGGTTTCCACTTCTGCTGGACGGAAGTAGCGCGGATCGACGGCAACAATCACATCGCCCGCCTTCACGCCCGGTGCGTCATGGCCGGTGACCGAAACAACGATGCCCTTCTCATCTACGCCGGTGCCTTCAAAGCGCAGCTTGATACCCAGCTGCGCGGCAGCCATCTCAACGAACTGGCGAACCGAGTACTGCACGCCGGTCGCGATAACGAAATCTTCCGGGTGATCCTGCTGCAGCATCATCCACTGCATTTTCACGTAGTCTTTGGCATGGCCCCAGTCACGCAGGGAGTCCATGTTGCCGAGATAGAGACAAGATTCGAGGCCCTGGGCAATGTTGGCAATACCGCGGGTGATTTTACGGGTCACGAAGGTCTCGCCGCGACGCGGGGATTCGTGGTTGAACAGGATGCCGTTACAGGCGTACATACCGTAGGATTCACGGTAGTTAACGGTGATCCAGTAGGCGTACAGCTTAGCCACCGCATACGGCGAGCGCGGGTAGAACGGCGTGGTCTCTTTCTGCGGGGTTTCCTGCACCAGACCATACAGCTCAGAGGTGGACGCCTGGTAGAAGCGGGTTTTCTTCTCAAGGCCGAGGAAGCGGATCGCCTCCAGCAGGCGCAGGGTGCCCATACCGTCAACGTCGGCGGTATATTCCGGCGACTCGAAGGAGACCGCAACGTGGCTCATCGCCCCCAGGTTATAAACCTCATCCGGCTGCACTTCCTGCAGGATGCGGGTCAGGTTGGAGCTGTCGGTCAGATCGCCATAGTGCAGATGGAATTTCGGGTTGCTGGCGTGCGGATCCTGATAGATGTGATCCACGCGCTCGGTGTTGAACGAGGAGGCGCGACGCTTGATGCCGTGAACCTCATAGCCTTTCTCCAGCAGCAGCTCTGCCAGATAAGAGCCATCCTGCCCGGTAACGCCGGTGATGAGAGCGACTTTAGACATAATTTTATTCTCCAGACTTATCAGAAATTATTCAGTTTCTACGCGTTCGCGTATCACCACTGCGGGATTGCCACGGCAGATGGCGTTGGCCGGTAGCGATTTAAAAACGCTGCTCCGCGCCCCTACCACCGTGCCGCTGCCAATCGTGACCCCTGGGGCAACGAAGACATCCGTTGCCAGCCAGCACTTCTCGCCAATCACGATAGGCGTCGCGTTAATATCAAAATGCGCGCTTAAATAGTCGTGACTGCCGGTACACAAATAACACTTTTGTGACACTACCGAATTTGCGCCGAGGGTAATCTCGCCCAGCGTATATAAAACGGCTTCGTCCCCTACCCAGCTATAGTCTCCGAGTGTTAATTTCCACGGATAGGTAATTTTTACCGAAGGTCGGATCACTACGTTTTTTCCGATTTTTGCGCCAAACAGACGCAATAAAAAAGCACGCCAGCGATACATAATCTGCGGCGACCAGGCGAATAATGTCGCCTGCACTGCCCACCACAGCTGAACTTTAATCGCACTCGCCCCTCGGAACCCTTTCGGTACCGAGAATCCTTTTAGATCCTGCATGGTTATCCCTTATATTTAGGCTTTGTGATATAAGGCTTTTGTCTTTCCGGTGGTACGCACGCGTAAGAAATAGGAGAGCTGCGCCCAGAAGCCGGGCACGCGCAATATTTTACGCTGGACTTTTCGCGCATCCTCGCATAGCTCAAGATTATTCGAGGTAGAGACGCCGCCCATGGAAAACTCTGATACCAGGCCTTTAATACGTTTAAAGGGGTAGCCCGCTTTAAACATTCGCGCGGCCAACGCATAATCCGATGACACTTTATATTGCAGATCGTAGGGATAGGTTTTTAACCCGCTCACCGGGAAAAAGATCGCCTGATGGCTTGCCGGCAGGCTGTGATAAATATACCAGCCGTGCTTGGCGCTGCGGCGAATCTTGGTGCCGTCGCCGAAATCCAGCAGCGCGTCGCCAATGTACATCGCCTTTTCGCGCTCGTCCGCCAGCTGGCGAACCACGTCGACCACGTCCTCATGGAAAATATCACCCGAGTTGAGGAACAGGGCAAAGCGCCCTTCGGCCAGCGCTACGCCCTTGTTCATGGCGTCATAGATGCCGTTATCTTTCTCGCTGACAAAGCGTAAGTTGTATTCACCGTTGAGGTTTTCTAAAAACTCACGGGTGCCGTCGTTAGAGCCGCCGTCCACCACAATCCACTCAAAGGTGATGTCCTTTGCCCGTGCCAGGTGGGCCAGTGAGGCATGCGTTTTCACCACGCCCGCATAGTTACGGAAGGCAACGGTAATGACACTGAGCAGCATGTTTTCACCTCATCAGGATTGAGTAATATTGAGCGCCTTGCGCAAAATAAACGGGCAAACGATCAAAAATGCGTATTCCGGGCTAAAAATCGAACCGGTAAAAAAGAGTGACACCGGCATAAATAGATAAAGCTGAACACGATAATTCTGATTATTACCAAATGCGTTGACCATCATTTTTAAGACTTTACTCATGTACCAGATGGTCAGTACTACAGCGCACCAGGAAAAATAAATAATCAGCAGATACAGGCCATTGTCTATTGTTTTTCCGACGTCCGCACCGTTAAAGATTCCGAATGATGCAACATATTCATAAAGCGATCCAAAACGTACCGCGCCATCGATATTGGTTAATGCGCTGCCGACCATCGCCAGCGGACCGATGATTCGATAATAGGAAGAAGAGCCTTCCGTACCGAGATCGCCGAGTCGTTCGGAAATATACGGAAATGCAAACACGATACCGACCATAAAAACGGCTAACGATATTATTGCCAACGGCAGTTTTTTCTTAATCGCCTCTTTATTCAGATACTGAAACGCCCACTCCAGCAAATAAAATAGAATAAAGGTCATTACGCCAGAGAAAGATCCTGAGAGAACTATCCCTGCCAGAATCATACCATCAGTTTTAGGGGTCTTGATACCAAACTGTTTGATACTGAGCCAAATTGAGATTAATGCCAGAGCGAAGAAGGCCGGTTCAAAATAGAGCGCCGTGGTTCGCTTCCCGCCGAACTTGATAAAATTCAAAACGTAGCTGTTGGAATAGATCAGATATTTCGAAATGGTCTCCATCAGGCTGCTGCCGCCGGAGAGAATGATCTGCGCCATCTCCATCGCCGCCAGGGTCACTATCACCCCCACCACCATGTAGAAGAAGCGCAGGATCTTGCGGTAGTTGTGGGGTGAGACGACCTTAAAGCGAATGCTCCACACCATGCCGATAATAATGACGATGTTGATAAACAGCATTGTAGAGGTAGCGTACTTGCTGGCGTTGAACGACCGTCCGAACAGATAGTTAAAGATGGTCAGCCCGGCACCGATCCCCAGCGCGATCAGCAGCTTCTTGACGCTGATCTTATCCACAAAAAGCAGCAGCAGCACCGGTAAAAAGGTCACGATGGTGATGGGGAAGCTCTCCCCCAGCTGAGCGATTTTAACGTTGACCAGCAGATAGGTCAGCGGCAGCAGCAGATAGCTACAGACTCTGATAGAACGCGACATACTCCTCCAGCATCTGCTCTCCGCTATAGGCCTGACGGCTGCGCGCCCTGAATGCCGCCAGCGAGGTGCTAAATACCGCTTCGGCAATCTCCGCTTTTGGTCGCTGGACCAGATCCAGCACTTCACTCTCGCTAAAGGTCGTGCCGCCGGATTTGCGCAGCACCTCGTGCGCCGCATCGCTGTGGGTGGCAATCACCGGCACGCCAATCGACAGCGCCTCGCACAGGATCAGCGGGTAGTTATCGACCCGGGAGCTAAACACCAGGGCATCCATCTGGTTCAGCTCGCTCATCAGCTGGCGCTTGTCGGTTAAAAAACCGTGGTTGATGACGTTCTCCCCTTCAAAAGGTGAGAACTTGCCGAAGGTGTGCAGCTCGATGCCGCTGCCCAGGGACATCATGTTTTGCACCAGCGCCTGGTTAGTTTTACCGTCGTAGCGCAGGTCGTGGGCGACAACGGCAATTTTGGGCGCGCCCTGGCTACGCTCTACCAGCGGAAGCTCGGCGAGGATCGCCTCGGTGGCGACATCGATACCGTTGTTAACAATCTTGCAGCGCTCCGCGCCATAGATGCTGTTAAACGCGTCGGCCACGTGCTGGCTGGGAGAGATAAAGTGGCATCCGAGCGCGAGCATCTCGTTAAACAGGCGGCGTTTGCCCGCCACCAGGCTATGGGCGCGATCCACCTTCACCGGCGGATAGTTATCCAGGGTTGGACACGCCTGGCAGTGGGTTTTCCACCCTTCGCAGCCGTCGGTAAAGGCACAACGGCCGGTGACGCTCCAGTGATCGTGCAGCGTCCAGACCAGGGTTACATCTTGACGGCTGGCGGTGACCCGCTGACAAAACGCCACCACCGCCTCCAGCTTCAGCCAGTAGCTGTGCATCACGTGAAAGTGCAGCACCACCGGTCCCTGAGTGCGGATCACATCGAGATAGAGGTTGTTAAGATCGCCAAACAGATCGCGATTAAAGAGGCGGAACAGCGCCAGGTTGGCGACAGAGGTCAGGCGCGGCGTGTGCTGGATCACCTCTGGATAGCGGTCATGGCTCACGCTCTTCTTGCCGCCTTTGCCGTAGCCGTAGACAAAGCGCGAACGCATCCCCTGCTGTAAAGCGCGCTGATGCAGGTCAAGGGCCACGCCCGCTGCGCCCCCTTCGGCGAGGCGCACGTTAAACTGTAAGATATTCATTGTCTCACCTTCACCCGGGCTTTCTCTCCTACCACCAGCGCGTTGTCCGGGACGCTGTCCAGAACCACGCTGCCCGCCCCGATGGTGACGCCGTTACCAATGGTGATATCACCAATGATGACCACGTTTGCCCCCAGCTCCACGCCGTTACCAATCACCGGGCAGGCCAGGCTGTCGTCGCCCCGGTTGCCGATGGTGACGCCATGACGAATGGTGAAGTCATCCCCGGCCACGACGTTTTTGTTGATCACCACGGCATAGCCGTGATGAATGGTAAAACGCCGTCCAATGGTGGCCGCGGCCTGGATCTCATAGCCAAACAGGCACTCGGTGATAAAGCGGTAGAGCAGCAGCACCGGCGCGGCCCATAGATTGTTAATGACGCTTTTTTTGCGCCACACCGAGCAAAAATGAGCAATACGGTAGGCCATTACCATGCAGCAGGGGCGCAGGCTCCAGTGGTTCGCGCGAAAATCCTCCAGGCGCATTATTTACTCCGTAGCCCATAAGCCAGGCGCTTGCCGTTACGCAGGGAGAACAGGGTCAGCAGCGTGCGCAGGGTCATCCGCTTGTTGCGGATCTGGTAGAGGGTAAAGAGCTGGTACTTCTTGCTGGCACGATCGAACTTATCTTTATGCTTGCGATAGAAGTGGAAGTAGCCGGAGAACTTCTTCGGCGAGGTGGTGATCTGCATCTCCCCGTGGTTGATATGCAGGATCTGCGTGGCCTCATCGACTTTCCACGGCTCGCCGTACTCCACCACCATACGCAGGAAAATGTCATAGTCCTGCGCCGCCTTGAGATCGACGTCAAACAGGCAGGCCTTGAAGCGCGAGGCCAGGGTAAAGACCTGGTTGCCAATAATATTGCGCTTATAGAACAGCGTGCGCGAATAAGGTGACTTTGGATAGAGCGGCAGGCTAGCCGGCTGGGCGTAGACCTCCCCTTCGCAAACGTAGTCGTTGGCGTAGAGGAAAGCGTGAGTCACCAGCTGGTGCTTGTGCGCAAGGAAAACCGACAGGCGGTCCGGCGTCCACTCGTCGTCATCGTCGATACCGGTGATGTAGTGGCCGCGCGCCTGCAAAATCGCCTGGTTACGCACCGCGCAGGCGCCGGAGTTGAACGCGTTGCGGACGTAGGTCACGCGCGGATCGTTCAGGTCAGCGACATACTGCTCAAGCTGTTCAAAATTCGACGAGCAGTCGTCGACGACGATCATCTCCCAGTGCGGATAGTCCTGGCGTAAAACCGATTTGATTGCGCGGATCGCCAGCTGCTGACGATTCCATGTCGGCATGTAAATCGAGATCGTTGGGTAATTGGCTATTGTCATTTCTTGTCCCCGAGGTTGCCTAAGATGCTTATTTGGCGTCCGATTTGTATTCATACTCGTAGTAGCCGTAATCCTGATATCCCGTCGCCCGACGGAAGATAGAGTTAAGGATCACGCCTTTCACCTGAATGCCGTTCTGTGCAAAGCGGCTCAGGCTGGTCTCCACCTCTTTCAGGGTGTTAACCGCATAGCGCGCCACCATCAGGGTGGTGCCCGCATGCCGTCCGACTACTGCCGCATCGGTCACCGCAAGGATTGGCGGGGTATCGATCAGCACCAGGTCATACTGGCTGCTGGCCCATGCGATCAGCTGTGCAAAGCGTTCGCTCATCAGCAGCTCGGAGGGGTTAGGCGGCACCTGGCCGCGCGGCACCAGATCGAAGTGGGTAATGGCGGTCGGCTTGACGCAGGTGGAGAAATCCCCCTTCCCTGCCAGAATGTCCGACAGGCCGTTGACGTTATCGGTCCCGAGCAGCTCGTGGGTGTAGCCCTTACGCATGTCACAGTCGATCATTAGCACGCGCTTGTTGGTCTGGCTGATCACCGCCGCCAGGTTGGCACAGACGAAAGTTTTACCGATTGACGGGCTGACCCCGGTCATCATCAGCACGTTATTGCTGGCCTGCATCATGGCGAAGTGCAAGCTGGTACGCAGGCTGCGGATCGCTTCGATGGCCAGATCGGTCGGGTTGCCCACCGCCAGCAGCTGGCTCTGTTTGAAGCGCTTGGTGCCTTTGTGGGTATTGACGCTGTCACGCGCTTTTTGCCACTCGGAGAGCGGAATGCTGGCGTAGACGCTAATGCCGTTCTCCTCCAGCACCTGCGGACTTTCGATACCGCGGTTAAACAGCGAGCGCAGCAGCACGCCAACGATGGAGAGCATCAGGCCGAGGATAATGCTGCCGAGAATAATCAGCGCCTTTTTCGGCTTCAGCACGCCGGGCTGATCGATAGCCGGATCGACAATGCGAACATCCCCTACCGTGCTGGCCTCGGTGATCTTCAGCTCCTGCTGCTTATTCAGGAGTTGCATATAGACCTGCTGACCGGACTCAACGTCACGGGTCAGGCGCACAATCTCCTGCTGGGTTTTTGGCATCGCGGACACGCGCCCGCTCAGGCGATCCTTCTCATCTTCTAGCGCGCGGCGTTTCTCCAACAGCGTGCGGTAGGCCGGGTGCGCTTTGGTATAGAGCTTGGAGATCTCAGCTTCTTTGAAAGTCAGCTCGTTGAGCTGGGCATCAATGTTAACCATAGAGTCCAGCACCGCCTTAGCTTCCAGCGGCAGGTCTACCGAATCCTTGTCCTGACGGAAGGCGTTGAGCTTGTTCTCCGCCGCATCGAGATTCGCCCGTACTTCCGGGAGCTGTTTCGCAAGGAAGGCCAGGCTTTTTGCTGCCTCTTCCGACTTACGCTCGACATTCTGCGCCAGGTAGTTACGGGTGATGCTGTTGAGAATGGCGCGGATCTGGTTGCGATCCTCACCGGTAAAGCTGAGGCTGAGCACGCCGGTATCCTTACCGTTCTCCGTCACCGACAGGTTGTTTTGCAGATTGTTGATGACGCCCAGCGTTGAGAATTTAGATACCGTAAACTCGCTGCCTTCCGCCGCCTGGATAGCGCTGACCTCAAAGGTAACGCCCTCTTTTTGCAGCAGCTTGCCCACCTCGCCACGGGCGCTAAACCCGGCGTCGCTGGTCAGCTGATACTGCTTCGGCCCCAGCACGCTGAGGGTAAAGACCTGTCCGCCTGCACCTTTGGGCAGCGTAAAGGTGGTGACCTTAACGGTTTCGTTCTGGCGGCCCTGAAGGCGATCCCAGCCTGCACCAAAAATGGGGAAGGTGTTTTTGGTCACGCCGATATCAAGATCGAGATCGTCCACCGTCTTGCCCAGCACCATTCGCGACTTGATCAGCTGGATCTCTGCATCCGAGGCGGGAGGCTTGTTAGAGAGCGCGCTGTTGAGGTTCTGCACCAGCGAGCCGCCGGCATCCTGCTCGATCTGCACCAGCGCGTCGGCGCTATAGATAGGCGTGGCGAACAGGGCATAGATCGCCGCCGCCAACGCGAACAGGGCCGTAATACCCAGCACCCACCAGCGCGCCTCAATAACGGTTCCCACAAGGCGGCCAATATCGATCTCATCACCGCCCGTCTGTGGGGCAGCAGCATGGTGTAATTTTTCTGTCATGGTTATCCCTGCTGAACGTGCAACGCCTGCGCCCACTGGCGGGCCGAGCGATCGAGTAAGGTGTAGACGGCCTCAAAGGCCTCGCGGCTTTTGCGGTAGGGATCGGGGATCTCGCGCTCGCCGTCCCAGTGACCGAACAGCATCACCTTGCCGCGCATCTCCGGTGCGATTTCACACAGCGCGGCGATATGGCGCTTCTCCATCACCAGGATCAGGTCATACTCCCGGCACATCTGCCCGGTGATCTGCCGCGCACTGTGCCCGGCCAGCGACAGCTGGTTATCCTGCGCCACGCTGGTCGCGGTGGCGTCTGCGCCTTTACCTACCAACGCACCCAGCCCGGCGGACTCCACCGTCAGGGCAGGCTGATAGTGTTTCAGCAGCCGCTCACCCGTCGGAGAGCGGCAGATATTGCCCACGCATACCACTAAAATTTTGTTAAACATGAGCGTTACCAGTTGTGAACGTCGCTGGCGGTATCGGTCATGTAGCGAACGCCACTGATCGTCGGCAGCAACTGATTGATAAGACGGTTCCAACGGGTAACCGGCGCGGTGGTGACGTAGACCACGTCGTAAGGCTGAAGTCGGAACTCCGTCGCCATCACCAGCGAGGTCGCATCGGACATATCGAGCTGGTAGATATTGGCCATCTTGCCGTTGCGTCCGCCCTCGCCTTTCAGCGGACGGATCACGAAGATGCCGCTGGCGTCGGAAGCCGTGAGATCCAGACCTTCGGCCTGGCCCAGCGCTTCGGTCAGGGTCATACCGCTAAAGTCCATCTTGAGGGTGCTCTGTTTTTTCACTTCGCCCATCACGAACACTTTCAGGTCGTCATTGCGCGGTACAAACAGAATGTCTCCTGGATAGAGCAGGCGGTTCTGGCTGAGGTCGCCGTTCTGCATCAGCGCCTGGAGAGAGATGCGCTGCTCGCGGCCATCATGGGTAAGCACCACGTTGCGCCAGTCGGCGGTATCGGTCAGGCCACCGGCGGCGTTAATCGCATCCAGCACGGTGAGCGGCACGTTAGTAATGGCCTGCTGGCCCGATTTATTGACCTGGCCGGAGATATAGGCTTTCTGCGAGCGGAAAGCGGCGATATTAACGTCCACCTGCGGGTCGGCGATGTACTGCGCTAAACGGCCGGTAATATCACTGCGAATTTCAGCAAGGGTTTTGCCCACGACGTGGACTCTGCCAATATAGGGGTAGAACATGGTGCCGTCGGGCTGCACCCAGTTACCGGCGTCGCTGGAGCTGCGGTACTGCCCGGCAGGGGTGGTCAGCTCGGGGTGATCCCAGACGGTGACGTTGAGGACGTCACCCGGCCCCACGCGATACTGGTAGCTGGAGATCTCCTGGTCCAGCGACATATTGGGCTGCGCAACGGTGGGACGGGGTCGAAGCTGTTCTACCAGTCGGGGAGTCAAAGGATAAACATTTACCATGCGGTCAAGATCGAAGTCAGCATCTTGCTGTTTAATCACATCCTTACCCACTGTGGTCATATTGCTTCCGGGGAACACCGTGCAACCACTCATCAAGGCCACAGATACCAATAATGGCATCAATTTCATTTTGGATTTCATCATTGATTATTTATCACTTTGGCAGAGTAATTATCCTGTGCAATTTAATTAGCGCTGCTTTCGCCGCACATTTAACAGAATGCATTTAATTACTGTTAAATATAACTGGCATCAGTCCTAAAAAGCGCCTGGTCAAATGCAGCCGATTGATAGCATGAGCGAAGGTGATTAATACCCCTTATGATCCAGAGACATAACGTTTAACCACGGGCAGACAACACCGGGCAGGACAACGGCAAAATAGTTTAGTAAAGTAGCGCGTTAACGCTGGAAGAATTGTTGCAGCTAAAGGAATTACAGGCAAGGCTCCGCTTTGTCTGATGCCAGTTTTTAAGAATAAGATTAAGTCGCTATTTTTACGCTTTTAGGAATTACTTCATATTGACAAAAAAAATAGACACATTTACATCTGCGATATATCCTAAATTCTATTCCCGCCGAGTCGGGTAGTTATTTTTCTGGAGGATGAAAAACGTATTATGGAATGGATTGCCGATCCATCAATCTGGGCCGGGCTGCTGACCCTGGTGGTGCTTGAGCTGGTCTTAGGTATTGATAACCTGGTGTTTATCGCCATCCTGGCCGAAAAGCTGCCGCCTGCGCAACGCGATCGGGCGCGGGTCACCGGTCTTGTGCTGGCGATGCTGATGCGCCTGGTGCTGCTGGCCTCTATCTCCTGGCTGGTGACGCTCACCACCCCCCTTTTCTCCGTACGCGGCTTCAGCTTTAGCGCGCGGGATCTGATCATGCTGTTTGGTGGCCTGTTCCTGCTCTTCAAGGCCACGGTGGAACTCAACGAGCGGCTGGAGGGGAAAGACAGCGACAACCCGACCCAGCAGCGCGGGGCAAAGTTCTGGGCGGTCGTCGCGCAGATTGTGGTGCTGGATGCGGTCTTCTCGCTGGACTCGGTGATCACCGCCGTAGGGATGGTCGATCATCTGGCCGTGATGATGGCGGCGGTGGTGATTGCCATTGCGCTGATGCTGCTGGCCAGCAAGGCCCTGACGCGCTTTGTCAACAGCCACCCCACTATCGTGATCCTCTGCCTCAGCTTCCTGCTGATGATCGGCTTTAGCCTGATTGCCGACGGCTTCGGATTCCATATCCCGAAAGGTTATCTGTATGCGGCCATTGGCTTCTCGGTAATGATTGAGGCCCTTAACCAGCTGGCGATCTTCAACCGCCGCCGTTTTCTCTCTGCTAACCAGACGCTGCGCCAGCGTACCACTGATGCGGTAATGCGCCTGCTGAGCAATAAGAAAGAGGATGCCGAGCTGGACGTGGAGACCTCGTCTCTGCTGGTGGATCATGACGATAGCCAGATCTTCAACACCCAGGAGCGCCTGATGATCGAGCGGGTGTTGAACCTTAACCAGCGCAGCGTCAGCAGCATCATGACCTCGCGCCATGACATCGAGTATATCGATCTCAGCGCCCCGGAAGAGGAGATCCGCGCCCTGCTGGATAAAAACCAGCATACCCGCATGGTGGTCACCGGCGGCGACGAGCATGAGGATCTGCTGGGCGTAGTGCACATTCTCGATCTGCTTCAGCAGTCGCTGCGCGGCGAGCCGCTCAACATCAACGTGCTGATCCGCCAGCCGCTGGTCTTTCCCGAAGGGCTACCGCTGTTGCAGGCGCTGGAGCAGTTCCGCAACGCGCGCACGCACTTTGCCTTTGTGGTGGATGAGTTTGGTTCAATCGAGGGGATTGTGACCCTCAGCGACGTGATGGAGACCATTGCGGGCAACCTGCCCAATGAGGTAGAGGAGATTGACGCCCGCCACGATATCCAGAAAAACGCCGACGGCAGCTGGACGGCAAACGGCCATATGCCGCTGGAGGATCTGGTGCACTATGTGCCGCTGCCGCTGGACGAGAAGCGGGAGTATCACACCATCGCTGGCCTGCTGATGGAGTACTTACAGCGTATTCCTAAAGTCGGGGAAGAGGTGCAGGTGGGTGATTATCTGCTGAAAACGCTGCAGGTAGAGAGCCATCGCGTCCAGAAGGTACAGATTGTGCCACTGGAGACAGAGGACGCGGACTACGAGGTGTAACGCCGCGCACGGTGTGGTTGGTATTTTGTAGGCCCGGCAGGCACGCCGGGCATAACCCGCCTAATATCACAGCTTATCAATCAGCTTTTTAATATCTTTGCTGCGCTGGCTATCTTTGTTGCGATCCGCCCAGTCGTTAAGACGGCGTTTCGCTTCATCCTGCAGATGCTTACGCAGAACCTGATCTATCTGCAAGTTGTAATTAAGCGCCTGCCATTTGCCATAGACGCGCAGCGGGATCGGCGTATTTCGCAGGAATTCGATCAGCTTGCCGTCGCCCTTCCACCCCTCGGTAACCTGCACGTTGAAGCGGGTATCGCAGAGCTGTTTAACCAGGTCGAGCGTACCCTGGCCGGAGAGATCCAGCATCGCAGATTTCCCCTGCATATCGTCGAGGGCCATCTGGCCGCGATCGAGGGTCAAATCGGTGCTGAAGCTATCGAGTTTGGTCGCGCTATCGTAGTTCTGCTGGGCCTGCACATCGCTGCTGCGGGCCACCGCCTGCTGGATAAGCTGCTGGAAGTTCAGCCCCTCCATCCGCGTGTTGGCCATCTCAACGTGGGCGCTCCCCTGCCAACTGCGGCGAAACGCCTCGGCATCGATCCTGTCGCCTTTAAAATCCCCCGCCAGTGACAGCTTGCCGGTCAACGCCAGCGGGTAGTCAAAGGCTTTCAGCACCGTGCCAATCTCAACGTTATCAAGCTGCGGCTGGAAGGCGCTTTTGGGCATTTTGCCCCGCACGTCGAGGCTTCCCGGCAGCGAGAGCATGCCCTCGCCTAATTTTCCGGTCAGGGTCGAGAGCGTCAGCAGACCCGCTTTATTGGTGATATGGCTGCTTACGTTGGTAAAATCCATACCGCGCCAGCGCACCTTTTTCGCCGCCAGCGACAGGTTTGCCGTAAAGCCGCGCAGGCTGCTGTAGTCATCACCGTCAATGTCCCGGGCGATAACCGGACGCGGCGGGGCGATCATGCCCTGCCCCTGCTGCGCGGCGGTGGCGTTAGTAGCCGGGTTGGACACCGCGCCGAGCAGATTTTCAAGATTCAGATTGTCAAAGGCCAGATCCAGCACCCAGTCGGGTTTGTCCCCCAGCGTCACGCTGCCGCTGCCGGTCACCGCGCTGTCGTTGGCGGTCATATTCAGCTGGCTAAAGGTGAGCTGCTTTTGCGCTTCGCGCCACTGGGCCTGGAAGCTACCCTGGCCGGAAATGCCCTGGGCAGGGATATCGCCGCCCTGGAGCTGCCAGTTAAGCTGCTCAACTGCGGCGGTTAAGTTATAGGGGTAGTCGGCGGCGTTCACGCTCGCCTTCAGCGCCAGGGTTAGATCGCGCTGGTTGCGGTTGATCCGCCCCGAGAAGTCGACGCTGGCGTGATAGTTTTCGTCCTGATCCATCTTGAGATGGATATTACGTACCGTCACCTGCTCGTCGTCCTTGTGCTGGAAAACCAGCACGCTGTCGGCGATTTGCAGATGGGAGACAGCCCATGACCAGCCGCGATCGGTCTCTACCTGCGGCAGCGTGTTCTCCTGCGGCGCAACCGGCGCGTCTTTTGGCTCTGATGCCTCGGTTTGCGGCGTAAGCTGGACAACCGCCCCCTTGAGCATCACCTGCTTAACGTGCAGCTGATGGGAGAGCAGCGGCAGCAGCTCGACGTCCAGCCGCATGTTGTCCGCCGTCACCAGCGGCTGCGGTGCGCCAGGTGCCGTCAGCGACATGCGTCCCGAGAGAATGCTCAGCCGGGGCCAGACGTGCCAGCGCAGCGGCTCGTCAAGCTTCAGCTGATAACCGCTGCGCGACTCAACGTGTCGCACCATGTAATCCCGAAAGTCGTTCGGGTTCACCAGCAGCACCAACGCAGAGAGGCCGGCGACCAGCACGACCAGTAAAATCATCAGCGTGGTTAACACTCTTCTCATGGCATCCTCAACGAGCAGCTATTACACGGCGCAACAGGCGCTCAGTCTTTATCAATTCGGCTGGCCACCGCGCCCTGCTGGTCGCGATACTTCGCGTCCTGACGACGGTTATAGGGCCGCGCGGCCGGGCCGGAGAGCGGCTCAAAGCTAAGCGCGCCGATAAGCATACCCGGACGCAGCGCCAGCGGCAGCTTACCGGAGTTGTAGAACTCCAGCACGATGCAGCCGGACCAGCCCGGATCGATACGGTGAGCGGTGACGTGCACCATCAGGCCCAGCCGCGCCAGCGAGGAGCGACCGTCCAGCCAGCCCACCAGATCCGCCGGCAGGGTTACGGACTCAAAGGTTACCGCCAGCGCCAGTTCGCCCGGATGCAGGAAGAAGGCGTCACCTTCCGCCAGCACAATCTCATCGCTCATCACCCGATCCAGCGCGGCGCTTACCTCATCCTTGGGACCACTCAGATCGATAAAGGCAGCGGTGTGGCCCCGGAAGGTACGAAATTTGTTGCCCAGACGCACGTCCACCGTCGCACCGTTAATGCGCTCTACCGGCGGGCGCGGGGTAATCGACAGGCGGCCATCGTCCAGCCAGGCTTCAATATCGCGGTCACACAAACGCATAGCACTTTCTCCTTAGGTGCTGCCCGTCCGGCTAAGTTCGGTCTGGGCAGGCAAGTTATCTCTGAACGGTACACAATTCGCGCCGTTTATTCAAAACCAGACGGTCTAAAAAACCCGGTTATTCAAAAAACTGGCTGATTTTGGCCTTCAGGATATCGATAGCAATGCGGTTTTTACCCCCGCGCGGCACGATAATATCGGCATACTGTTTGGATGGCTCAATAAACTGCAGGAACATCGGACGCACGGTCTTCTGATATTGTGCCATCACCGAGTCCATGGAGCGGCCGCGTTCGTTGACGTCACGCTTGATACGGCGCATCAGACAGATATCCAGCGGCGTGTCGACAAAGATCGAAAAGTTCATCGCCTCGCGCAGGCGCGCGTCGGTTAGCAGCAGGATCCCCTCAAGAATGATCACCTTCTTGGGTTCAATGTGGATAGTCTCGTTGGTACGGGTGTGCTCAACGTAGCTGTACACCGGTAGCTCAATGGGGTTGCCGCCTTTCAGGGTCTGCAAATGTTCAAACAGCAGATTGTGATCCATGGCGCTGGGATGGTCGTAGTTCGTTTTAACACGCTCTTCCATCAACAGGTGACTTTGATCCTTGTAGTAGCTATCTTCTGGGATAACGCCAATATGTTCATCACCAACCTGTTCGCGCAACTCGCGGTAAAGCGTACTGGCAATGAGACTTTTACCTGAAGCGGATGCGCCGGCGATGCCGATAATGACGCACTGATGGGACTCAGTCATAAATTTTTGCGACCTGATTAACCTGGAAGTAAAGAAGGGAGACGCTATAGCGTCAAACGCGGCAATTATAGGGATTTCGCTCTCGTGATACCAGTCGAATGCGCAATCGTCTGCCACAACGGCTCCAATCTGGCACATTACCCTTTTCGCAAATTAAAGCGTCTAATTTTACAGCGTTCAGCTACCATTTTTGGCAGACTAAGTGATTAATAACACTATGATGTCAAATTATGAGCGGTCACGATAGGAATTGTAAATTGTTTGTACTAGCATAATCCAAATTTCAATTTTACCCGACCGGGCGTTATGAACCTGGCGGCACAGGGACTGCGGATAAAGCGGTAATGAATAAACAATACCAGCGCGTTTTGGTTACTACCCCAAACCCCCTACTGAGGCTGCTCAGTTTAGGACTGGTGACCTTTATCTTTACCCTGTTTTCCCTTGAGCTGACCCGTTTCGGTACCGTTCTTGCGCCACTGTGGTTCCCGACCTCGATTATGATGGTGGCCTTCTACCGCCACGCCGGGCGCATGTGGCCGGGCATCGCCATCGCCTGTATGCTGGGCAGCCTGACCGCGTCGTTTCTGCTCTTTCCCGCCAGTGAATTAAATTTTTGGTATCCGGCAATCAATATTATTGAGGCGCTGACCGGCGCAGTGCTGCTGCGTAAGATGCTGCCGTGGTACAACCCGCTGCAGAACCTGAGCGACTGGATCCGCCTGACCATCGGCAGTGCTGTGATCCCTCCCCTGCTGGGTGGACTGCTGATTTGCCTGGTGTCCAGCAGCGAAAACCTGCTGCGCACCTTTATGATCTGGGTGCTTTCAGAATCCATCGGCGCGCTGGCGCTGGTCCCGCTCGGGCTGATGTTCAAGCTGCACTACCTGCTGCGCCACCGTAAGCCGCAGCTGCTGCTGGAAACCCTGGTGACGCTGGCCGTGACGCTTTTTCTCAGCTGGCTCTCGATGACCTATCTGCCGTGGCCCTTTACCGCCGTTATCGTCCTGCTGATGTGGACCGCCGTTCGCCTGCCGCGCCTCGAGGCCTTTCTCATCTTCCTCGTCACCATCATGGTGGTGTCGCTGATCATGACCCACAGCCCGATTGAGCTCATCAACTTCAACAGCAGCGCCATGCTGAACGCGCCCTGGCTGCCGTTCCTGATGATCCTGCTGCCCGCCAACGTGATGACCATGGTGATGTACTCTTTCCGTGCCGAGCGCAAGCACATTACCGAAAGCGAGGCCCGCTTTCGTAATGCGATGGAGTACTCCGCCATTGGCATGGCGCTGGTGGGCACCGACGGCCAGTGGTTACAGGTCAATAAAGCGCTGTGCAGCTTTCTCGGCTACTCCCAGGATGAGCTGCGCCTGCTGACCTTCCAGCAGCTCACCTGGCCGGAAGATCTCAATAGCGATCTGGAGCAGCTTGAGTCGCTGGTGCGCGGCGACATTGACAGCTACTCCATGGAGAAGCGCTACTACACCCGCACGGGGGATATCGTCTGGGCGCTGCTGGCGGTGTCGCTGGTGCGCCACCCGGACGGCACGCCGCTCTACTTCATCTCTCAGGTCGAAGATATCAACGATCTCAAGCACACCGAATGGGTCAACAAGCGGCTGATGGAGCGCATTACGCTGGCTAACGAGGCGGGCGGAATTGGCATCTGGGAGTGGGAGCTGGAGCCGGACATCATCAGCTGGGATAAGCGCATGTTTGAGCTCTACGAACTGCCGCCGCACGTGAAGCCCACCTGGAAGCTCTGGTATGAGTGCGTGGTCCCCGAGGACAGAGCCGAGACCGAGCGCATTGTTCGCGACTCGCTGGTGGCCAGGGTGGCCTTTAAGCTGGAGTTTCGCATCCACGTTAAAGGGGGCATTCGCCATATTCGTACCCTGGCGAACCGGGTGCTGAATAAAAACGGCGAGGTTGAACGGCTGCTCGGCGTCAATATGGATATGACCGAGGTGAAGCAGCTCAACGAGGCCCTGTTCCAGGAGAAAGAGCGTCTGCACATCACGCTCGACTCCATCGGCGAAGCGGTGCTCTGTACCGACGTGGACATGAACGTCACCTTTATGAACCCGGTGGCGGAAAAATTGAGTGGCTGGCAGCAGGAGCACGCCATCGGTCAGGCCTTGCTGAACGTGCTGCGCATTACCTTTGGCGACAACGGCCCCGCGCTGGAAAACATTCATAGCGGTGATATGTCACGTTCGGCTATCGAGCAGGACGTGGTGCTGCACTGCCGCAACGGCGGAACCTACGATATTCACTATAGCGTGACGCCACTCAGCACCCTTGAAGGGCATAACATCGGCTTCGTGCTGGTTATTCAGGACGTCACCGAATCCCGGAAGATGCTGCGTCAGCTGAGCTATAGTGCCTCTCACGATGCGCTGACCCATCTGGCGAACCGCGTCAGCTTCGAGAACCATCTCAAGCGCCTGCTGCACACGGTGCAGGAGACGCATCAGCGCCATGCGCTGGTCTATATCGATCTCGACCGCTTTAAGGCGGTGAACGACACCGCAGGCCATGCGGCAGGGGATGCCTTGCTGCGGGAGCTCTCCTCTCTGATGCTGAGCATGCTGCGCTCTACCGATATCCTGGCCCGCCTCGGCGGGGATGAGTTTGGCCTGCTGCTGCCGGACTGCAATATTGAGAGCGCCCGCTACATCTCCGGCCGCATTATCCATGCGATCAACGACTACCGCTTTATGTGGGAGGGCCGCCTGCACCGCATCGGCGCGAGCGCCGGGATCACCCTGATTGATGAGAGCAACTGCCAGGCCTCGGAGGTGATGTCCCAGGCGGATATCGCCTGCTACGCTTCGAAAAACAACGGTCGCGGCGTGGTCACGGTGTACGAGCCGCAGCAGGATCATATGCATCACAACCGCAGCCTGATCTCCCTTGAGGAGCAGTCGCGGATGATCCGCGACAACCATCTGCTGCTGGTGGCGCGCGGCGTCGCCTCCCCACGGGTGCCGGAGTCCTGCAACTTCTGGCTGCTCTCGCTGCGCCTGTGGACCAGCGAAGGGGAAGCCATGGAGGAGCGCGCCTTCCGCTCCGGCCTCGCCGACCCGGAGCTGATCCGCGCCCTCGATCGGCGGGTGATCCACGAGTTCTTTACCAACAGCGCTGCCGGGGTGGTGCGTAAAGGGGTCAGCGTTGCCCTGCCGCTCTCCAGCGCCGGGCTGGCCAGCCGGACGGTCATAAACGAGATCGTTGAGAAGCTGGCACAGAGCAGAATGCCTGGCCGCCTGCTGCACTTTGTGATCGATGCCGATGCCCTGATGCGTGAAGAGAGCAGCATCGGCGACGGTCTCGCTAAGCTTCGTCAGGCGGGCTGCCGACTCATTATCAGCCACATTGGACGCGACCTGGAGATCTTCAACCATCTTATGCCGCAGATGGCGGACTACGTCCTGCTGGAGCCGGAGCTGGTTAACAACGTGCACGGTAACCTGATGGACGAGATGATGGTCACTATCGTGCAGGGCCACGCTCACCGCCTGGGGATGAAAAGCATCGCCGGGCCGACCAACCAGCCGATGATGATGGATACTCTCTCCGGCATCGGCATTGACTATATCTTCGGGGACACTATCTCCCAGGCCCAGCCGCTGGATCTGATGCTCAACACAAGCTACTTTGCTATCAACTGACCCTCGTCAACAGTCGGCTGCCAGTCCGGGGTGTACCAGATGTGCAGCAGCGCATAAGATCGCCAGGGCTGCCAGCGCTGGGCATAGCGGCGGATTTGCGCCGGAGTCATGCCCGCGAAGCGTTGCTTGATAGCGTAGTCGTCGGCCAAAAAGACATCTTTCGCCTGCCAGCCGCGCATCGCCAAATAGTTTGCCGTCCAGCGCCCGATCCCGGGAAAACGCTGCAATAGCTTCACGCCCTGCTCGATATCCGCCGGAGCCTGCAATGGAAACTCGCCGTCGAGAGTGGCACGGGCCAAATTAATCAGCGCCTCGGCGCGCTTAAGCGGCATCCCGAGTGCCTTTAACGCCGTGGGATCGGCCTGGGCCATAGTTTCAGCCGTCGGGAAGCAGATAAAGCCCGGCGCGTCTGCCAGCGGCTCACCCAGGAGTTCCACCACCTTACCCGTCAGCTTAGCCGCCATCGCCACGCTAACCAGCTGCCCAAGAATGGCGCGCACGCCCTGTTCAAAGGTGTCCATCGAGCCCGGCAGCCGCAGGCCCGGCCTCTGCTCGCCCACCGAGCCGAGGGCCTGAATAATCTCCTGCGGATCGCAGGCGAGATCGAACAGACGTCCCAGCCGGGCCAGACACGCCTCGGCGACCGGCAGCAGCCCAGCGCTAAGGGTGACGCGCAGCGTATGGTTAGCCTCGTCCGGCTCGGCGGTGACGATCCCCTGGTGCTCTCCCAGCGCAAAGCTGCGCACGTAGCGGCCTTCGCTGACCACTTCCACGCCGGTCACCGCACGTGCCTGTAAAAAACCTAACATCCACGCCCAGTCGTAGGGCGGCTTCCATTTCAGGGTATACATGCTCGTTGTAGACATACTCGTTGTAGACATAGTTGCTCCTCTCACACTCTCTTCAGCTTAAGCGCCCCGCCACTTTTTTGCTTTGCTTTCATAATCCTTTCGGCTAAAGTCGCCCCCCTTCTTCACCGGCATGGGGAACTTTCATGTTTATTGGTTTTGACTACGGCACGGCAAACTGCTCTGTTGCGGTAATGCGCGACGGCATCCCGCAGCTCTTAAAAATGGAAAACGGCAGCACGCTACTGCCGTCAATGCTCTGCGCCCCGACGCGGGAAGCGGTCAGCGAGTGGCTCTATCGCCACCATGACGTCCCCGCCACCGGGAGCGAAACCCAGGCGCTGCTGCGTCGGGCGATGAACTTCAACCGCGAAGAGGATATCGAGGTACTGCCGGGCAGCGTGCAGTTTGGGCTTCAGTCGCTGCAGCAGTACGCTCAGGATCCGGAAGAGGTCTACTTCGTTAAATCGCCAAAATCCTTCCTCGGTGCCAGCGGCCTGAAGCCGCAGCAGATCGCGCTATTTGAGGATCTGGTCTGCGCCATGATGCTGCATATTCGCCAGCAGGCCGAGAGCCAGCTGCCGGAGGCCATCGATCAAGCGGTGATTGGCCGCCCCATCAACTTCCAGGGGCTGGGCGGCGATGACGCCAACGCCCAGGCGCAGGGGATCCTCGAGCGTGCCGCAAAGCGCGCAGGCTTTAATGAGGTGGTATTTCAGTACGAGCCGGTTGCGGCCGGGCTGGATTTTGAAGCCACGTTGCTATCAGAGAAGCGCGTGCTGGTGGTGGATATCGGCGGCGGGACCACCGACTGCTCGCTGCTGCTAATGGGGCCCCAGTGGCACCAGCGCCAGGATCGCGATACCAGCCTGCTGGGCCACAGCGGCTGCCGCGTCGGCGGTAACGATCTCGATATTGCGCTGGCCTTTAAGCACCTGATGCCGCTGCTGGGCATGGGCGGCCAGACCGAAAAAGGCATCGCCCTGCCGATCCTGCCGTGGTGGAACGCGGTAGCGATTAACGATGTTCCGGCCCAGAGCGACTTCTACAGCAGTGCTAATGGCCGTCTGCTCAACGACCTGGTGCGCGACGCCCGGGAAGGGGATAAGGTGGCGCGGCTGGTGAAGGTGTGGCGTCAGCGCCTCAGCTACCGCCTGGTGCGCAGCGCGGAAGAGAGCAAGATTGCCCTCTCCGACAGCCTGCAAACCGAGGCCCGTCTGCCGTTTATCAGCGACGAGCTGGCAACGGCCATCACCCAGGAGGGGCTGGAGACCGCCCTCAACCAGCCGCTGACGCGGATCCTTGAGCAGGTGCAGCTGGCGTTGGCAAGCAGCAACGAGACGCCAGACGTTATCTACCTGACCGGGGGCAGCGCCCGCTCACCGCTGATCAAAAAGGCACTGGCCGAGGCCCTGCCCGGCATTCCGATTGCTGGCGGCGACGATTTTGGTTCGGTCACCGCAGGCCTCGCCCGCTGGGCGCAGGTGGTGTTTTAAAAATCCATAGTGCGCTCCGCACTTTGTAGGCCGGGTAAGGCGTAGCCGCCTCCCGGCAATTTCCTGCCACCATTGTGCAACGCCCGGCGGCGCTCCGCTTGCCGGGCCTACGGCTCCCACCACCGCCTCCGTGCCCGTAGGCCGGGTAAGGCGTAGCCGCCACCCGGCGATTTCATGCCACCAGTGTGCAATGCCCGGCAGCGCTCCGCTTGCCGGGCCTACGGCTCCCACAACCGCCTCCGTGCCCGTAGGCCGGGTAAGGCGTAGCCGCCACCCGGCGATTTCATGCCACCATTGTGCAATGCCCGTCCCATTCAGACGATTCCCTACGGTCTTTCATATTTCCTCCATTTTTCTGCGGCGTTGCATTACTAAACTAGTATCATTCTGTGAAATGTTTCAGGAAGAGATACGGATAACAATGAAAGGTCGTGTTAATGCCCGCTGGGCGATGGTTATCGGCGTGGCGCTTGTTGCTATTGCCGCACTTTGGTACTGGCATAGCCACAACGGTACGCAGACCGCCCCAGGGGCAAACGCTCCACACGCCGGGCGTGGCGCAGCAGGTGGCCGTCGCGGTATGCCGCTGGCCCCGGTGCAGGCCGCCACCGCCGTAGAAGGCGAAGTACCTCGCTATTTGTCCGGCCTCGGCACTATCACCGCCGCCAATACCGTCACCGTGCGCAGCCGCGTTGACGGCCAGCTGATGGCCCTGCACTTCCAGGAGGGCCAGCAGGTCAAGGCCGGAGACCTTTTAGCAGAGATCGATCCCAGCCAGTTTAAAGTGGCGCTCGCCCAGGCCCAGGGCCAGCTGGCGAAGGACAGAGCCACGCTGGCTAATGCCCAGCGCGATCTGGCCCGCTATCAGCAGCTGGTCAAAACCAACCTGGTTTCCCGCCAGGAGCTGGATGCCCAGCAGGCGCTGGTAAGCGAATCCCAGGGCACCATCAAGGCAGATGAAGCCTCGGTTGCCAGCGCCCAGCTGCAGCTGGACTGGAGCCGCATCACCGCCCCGATTGATGGTCGCGTGGGCCTGAAGCAGGTCGACATCGGCAACCAGATCTCCAGCGGCGACACCACCGGGATTGTGGTCATCACCCAGACCCACCCTATCGATCTGGTCTTTACCCTGCCGGAGAGCGATATCGCCACGGTGGTGCAGGCGCAAAAGGCCGGGCAGACCCTTAGCGTTGAAGCCTGGGACCGCACCAACAAGCAGAAGCTGAGCGACGGTACCCTGCTAAGCCTCGACAACCAGATCGACACCACTACCGGCACCATCAAGCTGAAAGCCCGCTTTGCCAACCAGGACGACGCTCTCTTTCCTAACCAGTTCGTTAACGCCAGGATGCTGGTCTCTACCGAGCAGAATGCGGTGCTGATCCCGACCGCCGCGCTGCAGATGGGTAACGACGGTCACTTCGTCTGGGTGCTGAACGAGCAGAACAAAGTGAGCAAGCACACCGTAACGCCCGGCATTCAGAACAGCCAGCAGGTGGCGATTAGCGCCGGGCTGTCGGCGGGCGACCGGGTGGTCACCGACGGCATCGATCGCTTAACCGAAGGTGCGCAGGTTGAGGTGGTAACGGCCCAGAGCGCCGATGCCGCCCCTGCCGCCCAGGCGAAAACTCACGGCACGCGCGCTGCACAGGGAGCGGGTTCCTGATGCAGGTGTTACCTCCCAGCGCCACCGGCGGCCCGTCCCGCCTGTTTATTCTGCGTCCGGTTGCCACTACTCTGTTGATGGTGGCGATCCTGCTGGCCGGGATCATCGGCTACCGTTTTCTGCCGGTCTCCGCCCTGCCCGAGGTGGACTATCCTACGATTCAGGTAGTGACCCTCTATCCTGGCGCTAGCCCGGACGTGATGACCTCCGCCGTCACCGCGCCCCTTGAGCGCCAGTTTGGCCAGATGTCTGGCCTGAAGCAGATGTCTTCCCAAAGCTCCGGTGGCGCATCGGTCGTGACGCTACAGTTTCAGCTGACGCTGGGGCTGGACGTTGCCGAGCAGGAGGTGCAGGCCGCAATTAACGCCGCCACCAACCTGCTGCCCTCCGATCTGCCTAACCCACCGGTCTACAGCAAGGTTAACCCGGCGGATCCGCCGATCATGTCGCTGGCGGTGACCTCAACCGCGATGCCGATGACCCAGGTCGAGGACATGGTCGAGACCCGGGTAGCGCAGAAGATCTCTCAGGTTGCTGGCGTCGGCCTGGTGACGCTTTCCGGCGGCCAGCGTCCGGCGGTACGGGTGAAGCTTAACGCTCAGGCCATCGCCGCCCTCGGGCTGACCAGCGAAACCGTGCGCACGGCGATTAACAACAACAACGTGAACTCGGCGAAGGGTAGCCTCGACGGCCCAACGCGGGCGGTGACTCTCTCTGCGAACGACCAGATGCAGTCCGCCGAAGACTACCGCCGCCTGATCGTCGCCTACCAAAACGGGGCACCGATCCGCCTTGGCGACGTAGCGACCATTGAGCAGGGTGCAGAGAACAGCTGGCTGGGAGCGTGGGCCAACAAGCAGCAGGCGATTGTGATGAACGTCCAGCGCCAGCCGGGCGCCAACATTCTCTCTACCGCCGACAGCATCCGTACCCTGCTGCCCCAGCTTACCGAGAGCCTGCCAAAGTCGGTCACGGTGAAGGTCCTGTCAGATCGCACCACCAACATTCGCGCCTCGGTGCACGACACCCAGTTTGAGCTGATGCTTGCCATCGGCCTGGTGGTGATGATCATCTACCTGTTCCTGCGCAACGTCCCGGCGACCATTATTCCCGCCGTAGCGGTACCGCTGTCGCTGGTGGGCACCTTTGCGGTGATGGTGTTCCTCGACTTCTCGATCAACAACCTGACGCTGATGGCCCTGACCATTGCCACCGGCTTCGTGGTCGATGACGCCATCGTGGTGATTGAGAACATCTCCCGCTATATCGAAAAAGGCGAGAAGCCGCTGGCGGCGGCGCTGAAGGGCGCGGGAGAGATTGGTTTCACCATTATCTCCCTCACCTTCTCGCTGATCGCGGTGCTGATCCCGCTGCTGTTTATGGGCGATATCGTGGGGCGTCTGTTCCGCGAGTTTGCCGTCACCCTGGCGGTGGCGATTCTGATCTCCGCCGTGGTCTCTCTGACCCTGACGCCGATGATGTGCGCCCGGATGCTCAGCCATGAATCCCTGCGCAAACAGAACCGCTTCTCCCGTGCCTCGGAGCGCTTTTTCGACCGCGTGATTGCCGCCTATGGCCGGGGGCTGACGAAGGTGCTGAACCATCCGTGGCTGACCTTGAGCGTGGCGGTAGGCGCGCTGCTGCTGTCGGTGCTGCTGTGGGTGACTATCCCGAAAGGCTTCTTCCCGATCCAGGATAACGGCATCATTCAGGGCACGTTGCAGGCCCCGCAGTCGGCGTCGTTTGCCAGCATGGCGGAGCGCCAGCGTCAGGTGAGCGATATCGTGCTGAAGGATCCGGCGGTAGAGAGCCTGACCGCCTTTGTCGGCGTTGACGGCACCAATCCGTCGCTGAACAGCGCCCGGCTGCAAATCAACCTCAAGCCGCTGGATGACCGGGACGATCGCGTCCAGACGGTGATCGCCCGGCTTCAGCAGGCGGTGGCGAAGGTGCCCGGCGTGGCGCTCTATCTCCAGCCAACCCAGGATCTGACCATCGACACCACCGTCAGCCGCACCCAGTATCAGTTTACCCTCCAGGCCACGACCCTTGAGGCGCTGAGCACCTGGGTACCGCAGCTAATGAGCGAGCTTCAGACCCTGCCGCAGCTGGCGGACGTCAGCAGCGACTGGCAGGATAAGGGGCTGGCCGCCTACGTTAACGTTGATCGGGACAGCGCCAGCCGCCTCGGCATTACGATGGCGGACGTGGATAACGCCCTCTACAACGCCTTCGGCCAGCGGCTGATCTCCACCATCTATACCCAGGCTAATCAGTACCGGGTGGTGCTGGAGCATAACACCGCCGCAACGCCGGGTCTGGCGGCACTGGACTCTATCCGCCTGACCAGCAGCGACGGCGGCGTGGTGCCGCTCAGCGCCATTGCCAAAGTGGAAGAGCGCTATACCCCGCTGGCGATCAACCACCTTGACCAGTTCCCGTCTACCACCATCTCGTTTAACGTTCCGGATGGTTACGCGCTGGGGGATGCGGTGCAGGCGATTCTGGATAGCGAGAAGAATCTCAGCCTGCCGGGGGATATCACCACCCAGTTCCAGGGCAGCTCGCTGGCGTTCCAGGACGCGCTGGGCAGCACCGTATGGCTGATCGTTGCGGCGGTGGTAGCGATGTATATCGTACTTGGCGTGCTCTACGAGAGCTTTATCCACCCGATCACCATCCTCTCTACCCTGCCTACCGCAGGGGTGGGCGCGCTGCTGGCCCTGATGCTGGCAGGCAGCGAGCTGGATGTGATCGCCATTATCGGTATCATTCTGCTGATCGGTATCGTCAAAAAGAACGCCATCATGATGATCGACTTTGCCCTCGCCGCCGAGCGGGAACAGGGCATGGCGCCCCGGGAGGCGATCTATCAGGCCTGCCTGCTGCGTTTCCGTCCGATCCTGATGACCACCCTCGCGGCGCTACTGGGTGCGCTGCCGCTGATGCTGAGCACCGGGGTGGGCGCAGAGCTGCGCCGCCCGCTGGGGATCGGCATGGTCGGTGGCCTGCTGGTGAGCCAGGTGCTGACCCTGTTTACCACGCCGGTGATCTACCTGCTGTTTGACCGCCTGGCCCTGCGGGTTCGCCACCGCTTCCCCCGTCGCGAAGAGCGTGAAGGCGAGGAGGCATAAGTGAAGTTTTTTGCCCTCTTCATTCACCGCCCGGTTGCTACAATCCTGATTTCGCTGGCGATTACTCTCTGCGGTATTCTTGGCTTCCGCCTGCTGCCGGTGGCCCCGCTGCCGCAGGTGGATTACCCGGTCATTATGGTTAGCGCCTCCCTGCCGGGGGCATCGCCGGAGACCATGGCCTCCTCGGTGGCGACGCCGCTGGAGCGCTCCCTCGGGCGCATCGCCGGGGTCAATGAGATGACCTCCTCCAGCTCGCTGGGCAGCACGCGCATCATTCTGGAGTTCAAATTCGATCGCGACATCAACGGTGCCGCGCGAGACGTACAGGCCGCGATCAACGCCGCGCAGAGCCTGCTGCCGAGCGGCATGCCGAGCCGTCCGACCTATCGGAAAGCGAACCCGTCCGATGCGCCGATCATGATCCTGACGTTAACCTCGGATACCTACTCCCAGGGGCAGCTGTATGACTTCGCCTCGACGCAGCTGGCGCAGACCATCTCGCAAATAGACGGCGTGGGCGACGTTGACGTGGGCGGCAGCTCCCTGCCCGCCGTGCGGGTGTCGCTCAACCCGCAGGCGCTGTTTAACCAGGGCGTATCACTGGACGCCGTGCGCAGCGCGATTAACAACGCCAACGTGCGCAGGCCGCAGGGGGCTATCGAGGATGGCACCCACCGTTGGCAGCTGCAAACCAACGACGAGATCAAAACCGCCGAGGCCTACCAGCCGCTGATCGTTCACTACAGCAACGGGGCGGCGGTGCGCCTCGGCGACGTTGCCAGCGTCACCGATTCGGTGCAGGACGTGCGCAACGCCGGGATGACCAACGCCAAGCCAGCGATCCTGCTGATGATCCGCAAGCTGCCGGAAGCCAATATTATCCAGACGGTGGACAGCATTCGCGCTCGACTGCCGGAACTACAGGAGACGATCCCGGCGGCCATCGACTTACAGATCGCCCAGGACCGCTCCCCCACCATCCGCGCCTCGCTGGATGAGGTCGAGCACAGCCTGATCATCTCCGTAGCGCTGGTGATCCTGGTGGTCTTTCTCTTCCTGCGCTCGGGCCGGGCGACGCTGATCCCGGCGGTAGCGGTGCCGGTGTCGCTGATCGGCACCTTTGCCGCCATGTATCTGTGCGGCTTTAGCCTCAATAATCTCTCCCTGATGGCCCTGACCATCGCCACCGGCTTTGTGGTGGACGACGCTATCGTGGTGCTGGAGAATATTGCCCGCCATCTGGAGGCCGGAATGAAGCCGCTCCAGGCGGCATTGCAGGGCACGCGGGAGGTGGGCTTTACCGTGCTCTCCATGAGCCTGTCGCTGGTAGCGGTTTTCCTGCCGCTGCTGCTGATGGACGGCCTGCCGGGCCGCCTGCTGCGGGAGTTCGCCGTCACCCTGTCGGTGGCGATCGGCATCTCGCTGGTAGTCTCCCTGACCCTAACGCCGATGATGTGCGGCTGGCTGCTGAAGAGCGGCAAACCGAAAGCGCAAAGCAAAGTGCGGGGCTTTGGCCGCCTGCTGCTCGCCCTTCAGCAGGGTTACGCTAAATCGTTGAAGTGGGTGCTGAACCATACCCGGCTAGTGGGCGTGGTGCTGCTCGGCACCATTGCGCTCAACGTCTGGCTCTATATCGCCATCCCGAAAACCTTCTTCCCGGAGCAGGACACCGGCGTGCTGATGGGCGGCATCCAGGCGGATCAGAGCATCTCCTTCCAGGCGATGCGTGGCAAGCTGGCGGACTTTATGAAGATTATTCGCGACGATCCGGCGGTGGATAACGTTACCGGCTTTACAGGCGGCTCGCGGGTCAACAGCGGGATGATGTTTATCACCCTGAAATCTCGCGACCAGCGCAGCGATACCGCCCAGCAGGTGATTGACCGCCTGCGCGTGAAGCTGGCGAAAGAGCCGGGCGCTAACCTGTTCCTGATGGCGGTACAGGATATCCGCGTCGGCGGTCGTCAGTCCAACGCCAGCTATCAGTACGCGCTGCTGTCGGACGATCTCGGCGACCTGCGCGAGTGGGAGCCGAAGATCCGCAAGGCGCTGTCAGCCCTGCCCCAGCTGGCGGACGTCAACTCCGATCAGCAGGATAACGGCGCGGAGATGAACCTGATCTACGACCGGGAGACGATGTCCCGGCTGGGCATCAGCGTGCAGGATGCCAACGGCCTGCTGAACAACGCCTTCGGCCAGCGGCAGATCTCGACCATCTACGAGGCGCTGAACCAGTACAAGGTGGTGATGGAGGTCGATCCGCGCTACACCCAGGACATCAGCGCCCTCGACAAGATGTTTGTGATCAACAGCGAGGGCAAGCCGATCCCCCTCTCCTACTTCGCGAAATGGCAGCCCGCTAACGCGCCGCTGTCGGTGAACCATCAGGGGCTCTCTGCCGCCTCGACCATCGCCTTTAACCTGCCGACCGGCGTCTCGCTCTCCGAGGCCAGCGCGGCGATTGACCGGACGATGACCCAGTTGGGGGTACCCTCCAGCGTACGCGGCAGCTTTGCCGGGACCGCGCAGGTCTTCCAGGATACCATGCGCTCCCAGCTGATCCTGATCCTCGCGGCCATCGCCACGGTCTACATCGTGCTCGGCATTCTCTATGAGAGCTACGTCCATCCGCTGACCATTCTCTCTACCCTGCCGTCGGCGGGGGTGGGGGCGCTGCTGGCGCTGGAGCTGTTCGATGCCCCATTTAGCCTCATCGCCCTGATCGGAATTATGTTATTGATAGGTATCGTCAAGAAGAACGCCATCATGATGGTCGACTTCGCCCTGGAGGCACAGCGCACCGGCAACCTGACGCCGCAGGAGGCCATCTTCCAGGCCTGCCTGCTGCGCTTCAGGCCGATCATGATGACCACCCTGGCGGCGCTGTTTGGCGCACTGCCACTGGTGTTGACCTCCGGCGACGGCTCCGAGCTGCGCCAGCCGCTGGGGATCACCATCGTCGGTGGCCTGGTGATGAGCCAGCTGCTGACGCTCTACACCACGCCGGTGGTCTATCTCTTCTTTGACCGGCTGCGGCTGCGTTTTGCCCGCAGGCGCCAGCCGCTATTGGGTGAATAATTGAGTGAGTAAAGGGTAAAGAGGCAGGTGAAATGACCGATCTTCCGAACCAGGTCCGCTGGCAGCTATGGATAGTGGCCTTCGGCTTTTTCATGCAGGCGCTGGATACCACCATCGTTAACACCGCCCTGCCCTCGATGGCGCAGAGCCTCGGCGAAAGCCCGCTGCATATGCATATGGTCGTCGTGGCCTACGTGCTGACGGTGGCGGTGATGCTCCCCGCCAGCGGCTGGCTGGCGGATAAGGTTGGCGTGCGCAACGTCTTCTTCACGGCGATTGTGCTGTTTACGCTGGGATCGCTGTTCTGCGCCCAGGCCAGTACCCTCGATGGGCTGGTGATGGCTCGCGTGTTGCAGGGCGTCGGCGGCGCAATGATGGTGCCGGTGGGCAGGCTGACGGTGATGAAGATCGTTCCCCGGTCGCAGTATATGGCGGCGATGACCTTCGTCACCCTGCCGGGGCAGATTGGCCCCCTGCTCGGCCCGGCGCTGGGGGGGATCCTGGTGGAGTACGCCTCCTGGCACTGGATCTTCCTGATTAACCTGCCGGTGGGCATCATCGGCGCGATTGCTACCCTCTGGCTGATGCCCAACTACACCCTGCAAACCCGCCGCTTCGATATGCCCGGCTTCCTGCTGCTGGCCTTCGGCATGGCGGCGCTGACCCTTGCCCTCGACGGCCAGAAGGGGTTAGGCATCTCAACGTTGACCCTCGTGGCGCTGGTGGTTGCGGGCGGGCTCGCGTTGGGCGTCTACCTGTGGCACGCCCGACGCAACGAAGCGGCGCTTTTCCCCCTCGGCCTGTTTAGTACCCGCTCCTTCTCCCTCGGCCTGGCCGGCAGCTTTGCCGGACGCATCGGCAGCGGGATGCTGCCCTTTATCACCCCGGTATTTTTACAGATCGGCCTCGGCTTCTCGCCGTTCCACGCCGGGCTGATGATGATCCCGATGGTGCTGGGCAGCATGGGCATGAAGCGGATCGTGGTGCAGATCGTTAACCGCTTCGGCTACCGCCAGGTATTGGTAGCCAGCACGCTGGGGCTGGCGCTGGTGAGCCTGCTGTTTATGGCAACGGCGCTGGCGGGCCTCTACACTCTGCTGCCGGTGGTGCTGTTCGTGCAGGGGATGATCAACTCGATGCGCTTCTCAACCATGAACACCCTGACGCTGAAGGATTTGCCGGATGCGCAGGCCAGCAGCGGCAACAGCCTGCTGTCGATGATTATGCAGCTGTCGATGAGTATCGGCGTTACCGTCGCCGGGCTGCTGCTCGGCCTGTTTGGTCAGCAGCATCTGGCAACCGACAGCACGCTGGTGCACCACGTTTTCTTTTCCACCTATCTGTGCATGGCGGTAATCATCGCCCTGCCCGCGCTGGTCTTTGCCCGCGTGCCGAACGACGCCAGTACCAACACCGTGATTGCCCGGCGCAAAAGGAGTGAACGATGAAATTCTGGCGGCCGGGGATCACCGGCAAGCTCTTTCTGGCGATCCTCGCCACCTGCATTGCGCTGCTGATCACCATGCACTGGGCGGTGCGGATCAGCTTTGAGCGCGGCTTTATTGACTACATCAAGCACGGTAACGAGCAGCGGTTGCAGATGCTTGGCGACGCGCTGGGGGAGCAGTATGCGCTGCACGGCAACTGGCGCTTTCTGCGCAATAACGACCGCTTTGTCTTCCAGATCCTCCGCTCCTTCGAGCATGATGGCGACGACGATCGGCCCGGCCCCGGCATGCCGCCCCACGGCTGGCGCACCCAGTTTTGGGTGACCGATCAGAGTGGTGACGTGCTGGTAGGCCCGCGATCGCCGATCCCAAAAGAGGGAACCCGGCGGGCGATAATAGTCAACGGGGCGGAAGTGGGCGCGGTGATCGCCTCCCCGGTGGAGCGCCTGACCCGCAACACCGACATCAACTTTGACCGTCAGCAGCGTCGCACCAGCTGGCTGATCGTCGGCCTTGCTACACTGCTGGCGGCGCTGGCGACCTTCCCGCTGGCGCGCGGTCTGCTGGCCCCGGTGAAGCGGCTGGTGGAGGGGACGCACCGACTGGCGGCCGGTGACTTTACCACCCGCGTGGCGACGTCCAGCCCGGATGAGCTAGGCAAGCTGGCCCAGGACTTTAATCAGCTTGCCAGCACCCTGGAGAAGAACCAGCAGATGCGCCGCGACTTTATGGCCGACATCTCCCACGAGCTGCGTACCCCACTGGCGGTGCTGCGCGGGGAGCTGGAGGCGATTCAGGACGGCGTGCGCCAGTTTACCCCTGAGTCGGTAGCTTCCTTGCAGGCCGAGGTGGGCACGCTGACCAAGCTGGTTGACGATCTGCATCAGCTCTCAATGTCCGACGAGGGCGCGCTGGCCTATCAGAAAGCCCCGATGGACGTGATCACCCTGCTGGAGATCGCCGCCGGGGCGTTTCGAGAGCGCTTCGCCAGCCGGGGTTTAACCCTTAGCGTCTCGCTGCCGGAGAGCGCTATCGTGTTCGGCGATCGCGACCGCCTGATGCAGCTGTTTAATAATCTGCTGGAGAACAGCCTGCGCTATACCGATGCCGGGGGGCAGCTGTTGATCAGCGCTACCGTGAAGCCCGCTACCCTGGCGATGACCTTTGCCGACAGCGGCCCCGGCGTCAGCGACGAGCAGCTCAGCCGTCTGTTTGAGCGCTTCTACCGCACCGAAGGATCGCGCAACCGCGCCAGCGGCGGCTCCGGGCTGGGGCTGCCTATCTGTGTGAACATTGTTGAAGCCCACGGCGGGACCATTGCCGCTGCCCATTCGCCTTTTGGCGGGGTAAGCATTACAGTTGAACTACCGCTGGAACGCGATTTACCGAGAGATGTATGACTGAGTTACCCATTGACGAAAATACCCCGCGCATTTTAATCGTGGAAGATGAGCCGAAGCTGGGACAGCTGCTGGTGGACTATCTGCGGGCGGCGGGCTATGCCCCGACGCTGATCAACCACGGCGATAAGGTGCTGCCCTACGTGCGCCAGACGCCGCCGGATCTGATGCTGCTGGATCTGATGCTTCCCGGCACCGACGGCCTGACCCTGTGCCGGGAGATCCGCCGCTTCTCCGATCTGCCGATTGTGATGGTCACCGCCCGAATCGAAGAGATCGACCGCCTGCTGGGGTTGGAGATCGGTGCCGATGACTACATCTGTAAACCCTATAGCCCTCGGGAAGTGGTGGCGCGGGTAAAAACCATTCTGCGCCGCTGCAAGCCCCAGCGCGATCTGAAAGAGCTGGACGCGGTCAGTCCGCTGGTGATCGACGAAGGCCGCTTCCAGGCCAGCTGGCACAGCAAGGCGCTGGATCTCACCCCCGCCGAGTTTCGCCTGCTGAAGACGCTTTCCAGCGAGCCGGGAAAGGTCTTCTCCCGCGAGCAGCTGCTGAATCATCTCTATGATGATTATCGGGTGGTCACCGACCGCACCATCGACAGCCACATCAAGAACCTGCGTCGCAAGCTGGAGGCGCTGGATGAGGAGCAGTCGTTTATCCGGGCGGTGTACGGCGTCGGCTACCGCTGGGAAGCGGATGCGGGTCGGATAGCCTGATATTTACGCCCGGCGGCGCGCCGCTGGCCGGGCCTACGGATGACGACGCTTTACCTGCCACCCCCGCAGCGCTATAATTCCCGCCCTTAAAACAGGGGATTACCCCCTGCCCGCCCACTTTGCTGCGGCGGATCTGACCTGTCATCAGAACGAGAACATCATGTTTAAACCGGAACTCCTCTCCCCGGCGGGAACGCTGAAAAATATGCGTTACGCCTTCGCCTATGGCGCGGATGCCGTCTACGCGGGTCAGCCCCGCTACTCCCTACGCGTACGCAATAACGAATTCAACCACGAGAACCTCCAACTGGGGATCAACGAAGCCCATGCGCTGGGTAAAAAGTTCTACGTGGTGGTCAATATTGCACCGCACAACGCCAAGCTAAAGACCTTTATCCGCGATTTAGCGCCGGTGGTGGCGATGGGGCCGGATGCGCTGATCATGTCCGATCCCGGTTTAATCATGCTGGTGCGCGAGCACTTCCCGGAGATGGATATTCACCTCTCGGTACAGGCGAACGCCGTCAACTGGGCGACGGTGAAGTTTTGGCAGCAGATGGGCCTGACCCGAGTGATCCTCTCCCGCGAGCTGTCGCTGGATGAGATTGCCGAGATCCGCCAGCAGGTGCCGGAGATGGAGCTTGAGATCTTCGTACACGGCGCGCTGTGCATGGCCTACTCGGGCCGCTGCCTGCTCTCGGGCTATATCAACAAGCGCGATCCGAACCAGGGCACCTGCACCAACGCCTGCCGCTGGGAGTACAACGTCCAGGAAGGGAAAGAGGACGCCGTGGGTAATATTGTCCACGTCCACGAGCCGATCCCGGTGAAAAACGTCGAGCCGACGCTGGGTATTGGCGCGCCCACCGACAAGGTGTTTATGATCGAAGAGGCCCAGCGTCCCGGCGAGTACATGACCGCGTTCGAAGATGAGCACGGCACCTACATCATGAACTCGAAGGATCTGCGCGCCATCGCCCATGTTGAGCGTCTGACGCAGATGGGCGTGCACTCGCTGAAGATCGAGGGTCGCACCAAGTCGTTCTACTACTGCGCCCGTACCGCGCAGGTTTACCGTAAGGCCATTGACGACGCCGCCGCTGGTAAACCGTTTGACACCAGCCTGATGGAGACCCTGGAGGGGCTGGCACACCGGGGCTATACCGAAGGCTTCCTGCGCCGCCATACCCATGACGATTACCAAAACTACGAGCAGGGCTACTCGATCTCCGATCGTCAGCAGTTTGTTGGCGAATTCACCGGCGAGCGCAACGGCGCGCTGGCGGCGGTGAAGGTGAAGAACAAGTTCTCCGTGGGCGACAGCATGGAGCTGATGACCCCGCACGGCAACGTTAACTTCACTCTGGAGCATATGGAGAACGGCAAAGGCGAAGCGATGCCGGTTGCGCCGGGCGACGGCTATACCGTCTGGCTGCCGGTGCCTTCGGATATGCAGCTGGAGTACGGTCTGCTAATGCGCAATTTTAACGGCCAGACGACGCGCAATCCGCACGCTGCCTAGCGTCCGAGTAGTTTAGCTGGGTTATTTTTTCAGGTGATATGAATCTTAGAATCGGATCACATACCGTTTCGCTTGATAAGGGTATTATCCCTGCGCTGAAAAACATAACCCATAAATGCTAGCTCTACCAGGAACCACCTCCTTGGCCTGTGTAATCTCCCTTACGCAGGCCTATTTTTTTATGTGATACCTCAAATCCCTCCTACTTACTCAGCTTATCCGCGTCTGACTAATAAGATAACCTTAACGGTTTTGTGGTTTTTTGTTCAAACTCCTGTATCGCTTTTACTTATAGTAGATAACGACAAGTGATTGTATCTATTAGCTGTTTTAGTAACAGGAGAGTACCGATGAGTATAACTTTCTCAGCGCTTTGGAATGCGCATCCTGAAGTTAATGGGGATGAAAATCCCTGTCGGCGGCGTGATGGACATACAGCGTTTGATGATCAATGCGCCATTAGGCTTGGAACCGCCCTTGCCCACTGTGGTTACGATGTAACAAAGCTTCATGTTCACTTTTGCTGGTTGCATCCTAAAAGTGCGGGGCATATTTTACGTGCAGAAGAACTGGCCGATGCGCTCAAACGTACACCAATACCTGGCACCTTTCCTGTTATAAAAGTACACGCAGATAATTTTGAAGATGTGCTAAAAAACCGAACTGGTATCATCTTTTTTAAGGATTACTGGCGGCGTGGAGATGAAAGCTTTCGTAACCGTAGTGGGGATCATATTGATCTTTGGAACGGGAGCAGACTTACCGCTCGCAATAGTTATCTACGTATTCACTGGGGTATGAATATTGATGGTATTTGGAGTAGCTACTCACATGCCAAAGAAGTATGGTTTTGGAGAATGATATGAAGTTCTTTAAGTTGTTCTTATGTACCCTAACAGGAGCAATATGCGGTGCTGTGATTATGTACCTCATTCTGCCTGCGGTTTGCGCGTACTTCGTGGGTCCTATTTATGGAGACGATCAAATGTCGCAGAACTTTACTATTTTCCTTGTTGGTACTCCTCTACTCGCTCTACTAGGGGCTATAGCAGGCTGGTTACTAGGAAGAAAAATCATTAAAAAACATTAGTATATTTTTTTGCAATTAAACTCGGACTCTAGATAGCTCGTGTAACAACTTAGAAGAGTGTGTAGTAGGAATGATGAGAAAGCTAAAAATTTTCATTTGTGCGATCGTCGGTGCCTTCTGCGGTGCTCTTTTGATGTACCTGTTATTGCCAGCAATATGTGACTACTTTGTTGGCCCCATCTACGGCGACGATCAGATGTCGGCTAATGCATCCATCTTTTTTATCGGCACGCCTGTGATGTTTATCATTGGCGCAATCGTTGGGTGGTTCCTGGGTTGGAAGTACATCAAGCATCCCCGGTGCGATCGTGTTAAGTAAGGCTAATTTTTTTGTGCCTTTCAGCCACTTCTTACACGTTCCCGTTCCAGCTAAGATACACTCTCTTCATTCTCTCTTTTTCAGGGTTATAGGATGACTAGCGATCCGTCGAGTTTACTTATTCTGAATGGCAAAAGTGCAGGCGACGACACCCTGCGCGAGGCGGTTACCCTGCTGCGTAACGAAGGTATTGAGCTGCACGTTAGGGTCACGTGGGAAAAGGGTGACGCGGCCCGCTATGTGGCGGAAGCCGTTGAGCTTGGCGTGGCCACGGTGATCGCCGGCGGCGGCGACGGCACGATCAACGAAGTGGCTACGGCACTGGTCAACGCGAAGGCGGAAAACGTCCCGGCACTGGGCATTTTACCTCTCGGCACCGCTAACGATTTTGCCACCAGCACAGGCGTGCCGGAAACGCTGGATAAGGCGCTGCAGTTAGCGATCGTCGGCAGGGCCGTGCCAGTGGATATCGCCCGGGTTAACGATCAAACCTGCTTTATCAATATGGCCACCGGCGGGTTCGGGACGCGCATCACGACCGAAACGCCGGAACGGATGAAGGCCGCGCTGGGTGGCGTATCCTATGTCATTCACGGCCTGATGCGCATGGATACCCTGAAAGCCGACAGCGTTGAGATCCGTGGCGAAAACTTCTCCTGGCAGGGCGATGCGCTGGTGATCGGCATTGGCAACGGTCGCCAGGCAGGCGGCGGACAGCAGCTCTGCCCGAGCGCGCTGATCAACGACGGCCTGCTGCAGATACGCATTTTTACCGGAGACGAGCTTCTGCCCGCGCTCTTTACCACCCTCACCCGCCCGGAAGACAGCCCGAACATTGTGGATGGTGAATCGGCCTGGTTTGAAGTGACCTCTCCCCATGAGATCACCTTTAACCTCGACGGCGAGCCGCTGAGCGGCCAGCATTTCCGGATGGAGATCCTGCCCGGCGCGTTGCAGTGCCGCCTGCCGCCGGATTGTCCGTTGTTGCGCTAGCTGTTCGTAGGCCGGGTAAGCGCAGCGCCACCCGGCGTAAAAACCCAGCGGCTAATAGGCCGCCACCGCCCGCGCCATCTCCCGGCTGTACTGCTGGCTGGCATTCACCAGCATCCGCGTATAGTCAGTTTTTGCCTGACCGCTCACCAGATCGTCTACCGTCAATGTCTCAAGGATCTTACCGTACTGCATTACGGCAATCTTCTGGCACAGGTGGGCGATGACGCCAAGATCGTGAGTCACCATCAGATAGGTCAGCTTCGACTCCTGATGCAGCTCCGCCAGCAGGTTGAGGATCTCCGCCTGCACCGAGACGTCCAGCGCCGAGGTAGGCTCATCCAGCAGCAGCACCTGCGGCTCAAGGATCAGCGCCCGGGCGATCGCCACGCGCTGGCGCTGACCACCGGAGAGCTGGTGCGGGAAGCGATCGCGGAAGGCGCGGTTTAGCCCGACCCGATCCAACAGGCGGTTTACCCGCCGATCCCGGTCGCCAATACCGTGAATATGCAGCGGCTCCTCCAGAATATCGCCGATGGTATGCCGCGGATGCAGCGAGCCGTAGGGATCCTGAAACACCATCTGCACCAGTCGACAGCGCTGCGGATTAAGCCGGTGCCCCAGCGGCTGACCGTTGATGGCCAGCTCGCCGTCCCAGTGGGTAAACAGCCCCGCCAGGCACTTCAGCACCGTGGTTTTGCCCGAGCCAGACTCGCCCACCAGGCCGTAAATCTCCCCAGGCTGCACGTTAAAGCTCACGTCATACAGCACCTGGTTACGCTTCTCCCCTTCGCCAAAGGCCAGGTTCAGGTTCTTCACATCGATCATAGTGGGCTCCTCACTCGCTAAGCCAGCTGGCCTGGCGCTGCAGTACCGGCAGCACGGGACGACGATGGTGGATCTCCGGCAGGGCGCTGATCAGACCCTGAGTATAGGGGTGCTGGGCGTTATGCAGATCGCAGGCGGCAATCGACTCCACTACCCGCCCGGCGTACATCACCAGCACCCGGTCGCAGAAGCTGCGCACCAGGTTGATATCGTGGCTGATGAAGATCAGCCCCAGCCCGCGGGACTGGACCAGATCGTCCAGCAGCCCCAACACCTGTAAACGCACCGAAACGTCCAGCGCAGAAGTGGGCTCGTCGGCGATCACCAGCTCGGGATCGGTGATCAGCATCATGGCGATCATGATGCGCTGCCCCTGCCCGCCGGAGATCTCATGCGGATAGAGGTTATAGACGCGCTCGGGCTGGCGGATGCGCACCACGTCGAGCATCTCCAGCACTTTGGCCTTCGCCTCGGCCTTGCGCCCTGGATGGTGGGTCAGCCAGGCCTCGGCAATCTGATCCCCAACGCAGACCACCGGGTTGAGAGAGTATTTTGGGTCCTGCATGATCATGGAGATCCGCTTCCCGCGCACGGTGCGCATCTGCGCCTCGCTGGCGGTGCGCAGATCGATATCGCCGAAGTGCATCCGTTCGGCGGTGATGCGGGCCTTGGCCGGATGCAGGCGCATCAACGCTCGCCCGACCGTGGATTTACCGGAGCCGGACTCGCCGACAATCGCCAGCTTCTCCCGGCCCAGCTGAAAGGAGACGCCGCGCACCGCGTTGGTGACGGCGCGTCCGTTAATAAAGTCGACGTGGAGATCGCGCACGTCGAGCAGAGGCGCGTTATTCGCTGCGAGGATCGAGGATGTCACGTAGGCCATCTCCTAAGAAGTTGAACGCCAGGCTGTTGATCAGGATCGCCAGCCCCGGAATAGTCACTACCCACCAGCACTCCATCATGTAGGTGCGTCCGCTGGAGATCATCGCCCCCCACTCCGGCTCTGGCGGCTGCGCGCCGAGGCCAAGGAAGCCCAGCCCGGCGGCGGTCAGGATAATCCCCGCCATGTTCATAGTGATGCGGATGATCACCGACGGCAGGCAGAGCGGCACGATGTGCCGCCACAGCACACGCACCGGCGAGGCCCCCTGCAAGCGCACCGCCGAAATAAAGTCGGCCTGGCGCAGGGAGAGGGTTTCGGCCCGCGCCAGACGGGCAATCGGCGGCCAGGCGGTTAAGGTAATGGCGATCACCACATGCTCAAGACCTGGGCCGAGGGCGGCCACGAACGCCAGAGCCAGCACCAGGCTTGGGAAGGAGATAAAGATATCGGTGACGCGCATCAGCACCATATCAACCTTGCCACCAAAATAGCCCGCGCTTACCCCCAGCAGCAGGCCCAGCGGCCCGACGGTGACCGACACCAGCAGCACGATGTAGAGCGTAATGCGCGCCCCGTAGACCAGGCGGCTGAAGATGTCCCGACCAAACTCGTCGGTGCCAAACCAGTGCTGGGCGTTGGGAGATTGCAGCGCGGCGTTGAGATCCTGCACCAGCGGGTTATAGGGCGCGATCCATGGTGCAAAGGCGGCCACTACCAGCAGCAGGAAAATAATCCCGCCGCCGATGGCGGTCAGCGGATTGCGAGCCATCTTGCCAAGAAAACCCCCGGTGCGGGCCAGGGCACGCTTCAGGCGCAGGCGGCTTTCATTTCCGCCGCCGGTTACGGGCGTATCCAGAGAGACCGTCATGATTTCGTCCTCGGGTCAAAGAGTTGGTAGAGCATGTCGGAGAGCAGGTTGAGCATCACGAAGATCACCCCCACCAGCAGCACGCAGCCCATGACCGCATTCATATCCCCCAGCAGCAGGCTGCCGGTGAGATAGGAGCCAAAGCCCGGCCAGGAGAAGACGGTTTCAATCAGCACCGCGCCCTCCAGCAGCGAGCCGTAGGCCAGCGCCACCACCGTCAGGAGCTGCACGAGGATGTTGCGAAACGCGTGGTTCCAGATCACCTGCCGCTCGGTTAAGCCTTTAACGCGGGCGGTGATGATGAACTCCTGAGAGAGCTGGGCCAGCATAAAGCTGCGGGTCATCCGGCTGATATAGGCCAGGGAGTGGAAGCCAAGCAGCGACGCGGGCAGCACGAGGTGGTTGATGGCGTTCCAGAATACCTGCGCGTTACCCGCCAGCAGGGCATCAATGGTAAACAGCCCGGTGCGGCGCGGAACCAGCCCCTCAAGGCCCATATCCAGCCGTCCGGCCCCGCCGACCCAGCCCAGCCAGGCGTAAAACAGCAGCAGACCCATCATCCCCACCCAGAAGATAGGCGTGGAGTAGCCCGCCAGGCTGATGATCCGCACCACGTAGTCGGAGAGCGAGTTGCGGCGCGCCGCGGCCAGCACCCCCAGCGGAATGCCAAGGCCCGCGCCGACGATAATCGCCATCGTCGCCAGCTCCAGCGTCGCCGGGAAGACGCGCAGAATATCGTCCGTCACCGGTTTACCGGTCAGCAGCGCGTTACCGAGATCGCCGTGCAGCAGATTGTTAAAGTAGATGCCGAACTGGGTCAGCAGAGATTTATCAAATCCCAGCTGCTGGTAGACCTGCTGGTAGGTGCTCTGGTCCGCGTCCGGGCCGACAATTGCCAGCACCGGATCCACCGGCATTACCCGGCCAATAAAAAAGGTCAGCAGCAGCAGGCCAAACAGGGTGATCAGCACCTGGCCAAGCCGGTTTGAGAACCGCCTGGCGCGGGAGCCGGGCGCTAAGATTGCTACACTCATCCTTTGGTTCCTCCGGTATGGATCGGCTCTTTGTAGACCTCACGCAGGAATGTCGTGGCGGAGGGGTGAGACTGGAAGTTCTTCACCTCGTTGCGGACCACCACTGAATCCACCATCTGGGAAAGCGGCACCAGGGCGGGGATCAGCTGGTCGTAGCGGGTCTGGATCTGCTGATAGTCGGCAATCTGCTTCTGCGGATCGCGCTCCAGCAGCGCTTTATCAATCATCTCGTTGAGCGGCTTATCGTAAAAACCGGTGCGCCAGCCCTGGAAATTGGTCAGCCGCGCCTCGTCGCTGTTGTCCGGGTTGTAGACCAGCGCACGCAGGCTAGAGTGCGGATGCGGCTCCACGCCGCTGCCGCCGCGCCCGACCAGGATGTCAAACTTACGCTCGCGCATTGCGCCGTAGATCTGGTTCCCGGTGCCGGTGATAATTTTGGCGTTAATGCCCGCCTGCATCAGGGTGGACTGCACGGCGATGGCGATATTAAGGAACGGCTGATCCGCCAGCACCCGCAGGGTGGTATCAAAGCCGTTGGGGTAGCCCGCCTCGGCCAGCAGCTTTTTCGCTTTCGCAATGTCCAGCCGGTAGCCGGGGTCCGGCAGCGTCGACGGCATCCCGGCTTTGATCGGCCGCTGGTGCAGTACGCCGTAGCCCGGCATCAGCGCCTTGTTGATCCCCTGATAGTCGATGAGGTAGCGCACCGCCTCGCGCACCTTGGGATTAGCAAAGTGTGACTCCTTCATGCTCATCGCCACGTAGTAGACGGTTCCGCGCTGCACCGCTTCCACGGTGACGTCGGGATCTTTACGCAGGGCGTTGATGTCCGATACCGCCATGCTGTTAGCGATATCAAGATCGCCCTTGGCAATCATCAGGCGCAGGGTCTGCGACTCCTGGAAATGGCGCAGCACGATGCGGCTCATCTTCGGCTCTTCCCGCCAGTAGCTCGGGTTACGCTTCATGCGCAGCACGTCTTTTGCCTGCCAGGTCTCCAGCATAAAGGGGCCAGAGCCAGCTTCGTTGGTGGTCAACCAGCGGTTGCCCCAGTCGTTGTTGACCTCGTGGCTCTGCACCGTTTTGCTGTCGAGCACGCCAAGATTGCCCAGTGCGCCGAGGGAGTAGATCACCAGTTGCGGATCGTTGGCCTTCGGCAGGACAATCTGCACGGTATAGCTATCCGGGGCGCTCACCTGATCATCGATATTCTTTTTGCTAAAGCCATAGGATTTCCACACCGAGGCCTGGGCGAGGTTGAGGTGCAGCAGACGGCGCATCGACCACACCACGTCCTGAGCGGTCAGCGGGTTGCCGGAGTGAAACTTCACGTCCTTGCGCAGGTGAAAGGTCAGGGTTTTGCCATCCGGACTGATAGCCCAAGATTCGGCCAGCGCCGGGCGGACATTGGTGAGCTGGTCGGGATCGAGCTCCACCAGCGAGTCGTAAAGATTGACGACAATGCCGACCACTTCGTTACCGGTCATTGCCGCCGGATCGAGACTCAAGAGATTATTCATGTTCATGCCGATGATGAGCTGATCCGGCGGCGTGGCCGCCAGCGTCGCCCCGCTCCCCATCATCAGCGAGAGCGCCAGCAGGCTAGCCCTCAACGCGTTTTTTTTCATCTCTGTATACCGTTTGTAGGGTAAGACGTAGGCCCGGCTAGCGCAGCGCCACCGGGCGTTGGCTTTTTTTATTAGTCGTGACTGACGGTATTCGCTTCGATATAGGCAAAATTGATATCTTCGCCGAGGCCAGGGCGCTGCGGCAGGTGGACAAAGCCCTCGTCATCCATCGGATCGACGATGCTGTTGAGATAGGCCGCGGGTTCGTCGTAGTCGAGGAACGGGTGCAGCAGGCCGCGCTCATACCAGCGGCAGTTGCGGATCGCCCCGACCACCGCCAGGCTGGCCGCGCCGTTACCGTGCACTTCGCAGTCCATGCCGAAGGCTTCCGCGAGGCTGGCGACCTTAAGAGTTGGTGAGATACCGCCTACGCCGTTGGATCCGGCGCGCAGAATGTCGCAGGCTCCGGCTTTCACCCAGTCGGCGCGGCTGTGGTGCTTACCGCCCAGGCTCTCCGGCCCGATAATCGGAATAGAGAGGTTCTCCGCCAGCCAGGCGTAGGAGGACATGCTCTCCTCCTCCATGGGCTCTTCAAACCAGGCAAAGTCGAGCTTCTCCAGCTCTTTGCCGATATAGAGCGCCTCGGTGCGGCTGTACCAGTGGTAGCCGTCGATCATCAGGTCGATATCCGGCCCGACCGCTTCGCGCACGGCGGCGCAGGCCTTAACGTCCATTTTCGGGTTAGGTGCGAAAGAGACTGGCGGCATCCAGGTGTGGAGCTTGATCGCCTTATAGCCGCGAGCGACCAGAGTTTCGGCAAAGGCGGCGTACTCTTCCGGGGTGGAGAGCCCGCCCGGCAGATCGTCCCCGCACATGGTGCTGCCGTAGGCCGGAACCTTGTCACGGAAGCCGCCGAGCAGCTTATAGACCGGTACGTTAAGCTTGCGGCCAATCAGATCCCACAGCGCCTGTTCCACAAAGGAGAGCGCCCGCTCGGTGAGCTGATGGGCGCTGCCGCGCTGCCAGTGGACCAGATCCTGCCAGATGCGCTCGCGGTTAAAGGGATCCTGACCCACCATCACCTTGCGGAAGAAGGTGTTCACGACAAAGGGACGCACCACTTCCGGCGGCGCAAACGAGAATCCCTGGCTGCCATCATCAGCGGTAATGGTCAGCATCGCCATTTTTGCCATGCTCTCCGGGCCCGGATGGGAGTGACCAGCGCTATCGGAAACACGACGGGTGGGATACTGAAATACGGTGACGTTTACAGATTCAATTTTCATTACGGATCCTTGTCTCAGGGTGCCTGCTTCATTTTGAAAAGCTGTTTCAGATGTAAATGTATGCAGAATTTTTAGCCAATACCTCAGACAATTTCCGCTAAGCGACGGGTGATTTTTGGGCAATAGCACAGGGCTGAGTGACACTTTTCACAAAAGAGAGGGGAAATGTGATGCAGATCGGGAAGATAGTGTTGTAGGCCGGGCCAGCATCAGCGCCGCCCGGCATTGCCGCTTTTGCACAGCAACGCCCGGTGGCGCTGCGCTTACCGGGCCTACAATCAACCTAAAGCATGTTGTAACTAATTAGGCAATGGTCACTTTATTATCCAGGTAGACATCCTGCACGGCATTGATCAGCTTCACGCCGTCGGCCATCGTTTTCTTAAACGCTTTCCGGCCAAGGATCAGCCCCATGCCGCCCGCGCGCTTGTTGATCACCGCCGTACGCACCGCCTCGGTGAGATCAGCCTCGCCTCCCGACGCGCCGCCGGAGTTGATCAGCCCCGCACGGCCCATGTAGCAGTTAGCCAGCTGATAGCGCACCAGGTCGATAGGGTTATCGGTGGTGAGTTTGCTGTAGACGCGCTCGTCGGTATAGCCATATTTCACTGCGTTATAGCCGCCGTTGTTCTCCGCCATCTTTTGCTTAACGATATCCGCCCCGATGGTAGCCGCCAGGTGGTTAGCCTGCCCGGTGAGATCCGCAGAGACGTGATAGTCCACGCCATCCTTTTTGAAGTCGGCGTTGCGCAGGTAGGCCCATAATACGGTTACCAGCCCTAGCTCGTGAGCCCGCTCAAAGGCGCTGGCGACCTCCTCGATCTGGCGGCGCGACTGCTCAGAGCCAAAGTAGATCGTCGCTCCCACGGCAACCGCGCCCATATTGAATGCCTGCTCGACGCTGGCATAGAGCGTTTGGTCAAAGGTGTTGGGATAGCTCAGGGTTTCGTTATGGTTAAGCTTTACCAGAAACGGAATGCGGTGCGCATAGCGGCGCGATACCGAGGCCAGCACGCCATAGGTAGAGGCGACACAGTTACAGCCCGCTTCAATGGCCAGCTCAACGATGTTTTTCGGATCGAAATATTGCGGGTTGGCGGCGAACGACGCGCCCGCCGAGTGCTCTACGCCCTGGTCAACCGGCAGAATCGACAGATAGCCGGTTCCCGCCAGACGGCCAGTATTGTAGAGCGTCTGCATGTTACGGAGTACGGCAGGAGGACGGTTGTTATCGACCATCACGCGGTCGACATAGTCGTGTCCTGGCAGGTAGAGCTGGTCGGCTGGAATGGTCATACAACGATGCTGCAACAGGCTGTCGGCATCTTTGCCAAGCAGCTGTGAAATATCAGTCATGATGAGGCTCCCGTAAGGTTCGCCCGCAGGCGAACGTGGTTAGTCCTGCCCTGAGTTCGCAGGCAGAGTAAGCCTGGTACCGGGCGGCGGATTTTTCCAGCACAGAGAGCATTTTGATACGTTTGGCTTAGTGAAAAATAAGCCGGTAAATTATTGTAATAAGAGCGCGTCAGGACGCATTTAAAATAGTTGTTTTGCCGTTTTGGTCAACTAAAAAGCGGAAATGATACCAGTCGCCCTCCAGCTGGTAATTAAATGAATAGATATAGCCCTTATCAAAGCGCGCTAAAAAACAGACTCCCGGCGTATAGACAGCGATGGGGTCTTCACCTACGGGGGAATAGGTGGATTTAAAATTATCCTTAGACGAGGTCAGGTTGTAAGCCTCTATCTCGCCGTCTTCAGGCACGGTTAAGCAAATATACTGGTCATAATGCTTACTGCCGATGTAGCCCGTATACGGCGACTGGGCTTTACCGCCACAGGCGCTCAACAACACGAGTGCGCCAGGTAATAGCAAAGCAGGTAGTTTCATTTTCACAGCTCCATTATCATTTATTTATGCTTGCAGGAACCGGCGACATTTTTTGAAGATAGTGTATTAACCTCAATATTCATACCCCTCCGCAAACCGGAGGGGTATTTATTTATAGCGATATACTTACCACCACGCGTGGAAATGGTGAACCGGGCCGATGCCCTGCCCCACCTCCAATGAGTCCGCCTGCGCCAGGGCTTGAGTTAACCAGGCTTTCGCTTCGGCCACGGTATCGGCCCAGCTCGCATGACGCGGGCGCAGCGCCGCCAGCGCCGCAGAGAGGGTGCAGCCTGTGCCGTGGGTATTTTTGGTCGCAATGCGCGGGGCGGAGAAGCGCATGGCTCCCTCGTGGGTAAAGAGCCAGTCCGGGCTTTCACCGTCGGTAAGATGACCGCCCTTCATCAGTACCGCTTCACAGCCGAGCGCCAGCAGCGCCCGCCCCTGCTCATGCATATCCTGCTCATTGCGGGCGTGATGGGTATCAAGCAGTGCCGCCGCCTCTGGCAGGTTGGGGGTGATCAGTGAAACCTGCGGCAGCAGCCGGGCGCGCAGGGTAGCGACCGCCGAGGGCGTTAAAAGCGGATCGCCGCTCTTCGCCAGCATCACCGTATCTAGCACGATATTCTCTACCCGATAGTGCGCCAGCCGCTCGGCCACCGCCTCGATAATATCGGTATCCGCCAGCATGCCAATCTTGGTGGTATCGATACGCACATCGCTCAATACCGAATCCAGCTGCGCGGCGACGAACTCCGGCGTAATGCGGTAAACCGACTGCACGCCGAGGGTGTTTTGCGCCACCAGGGCGGTGATAACCGAGCAACCATAGGCCCCGAGGGCCGAGAAGGTTTTCAGATCCGCCTGAATGCCTGCCCCGCCGCTGGGATCGGTGCCAGCGATGGTTAACGCGTTAATTCGTTTCATGCTAACGCGCCTCCGTCCAGGTGATAGAGGGCATCGAGAAACGCCGCGACAAAGGAGCCGGGGCCGCGGCTCTCTGACGCCGCCTCGCCGCCTGCCTGAGCGAACAGGCCACTGGCCGCCGCAACGTTAACGAGGCGCTCACCAGGCAGCGCACAGCTTGCCGCTACGACCGCTGACAGCGCGCAGCCGGTGCCCACAATACGGGTCATGATCGGCGCACCGCCGATGACCTTCAGCGTGCGGTTGCCGTCGGTGACGTAGTCCACCTCACCGGTGACGGCGACCACCGCTCCCGTCTCCCGAGCCAGCTGCTCCGCCGCAGGACGCGCCGCGCTGGCCGAGTCGGTGGTGTCTACCCCGCGCCCGCCTGCGCTCACGCCCGCGAGGGCCATAATCTCCGAGGCATTACCCCGGATCGCTGCCGGGTGTAGAGAGAGGATCTCCCGACAGAAGCGGCTACGAAAATCGAGCGCGCCAACCGCTACCGGGTCCAGGGTCCAGGGTTTACCCGCTTCATTCGCGCTATGGATTGCTGCGCGCATGGCATCGGCGCGGTCTGCGGTGAGCGTACCGACGTTAACCAGCAGCGCGTCGGCGATAGCGCTGAACTGTACGGCCTCTTCGCGCTCAATCACCATGGCAGGGGAAGCGCCGAGGGCCAGCAGAACGTTAGCGGTAAAAGTCTGCACAACGTCGTTAGTCATGCAGTGAACAAGGGTGGAATGGGTACGAAAGTGCTGTAAAACAGACGCGATGTGCGCGTGGTTCAGCAGGTCAGGTTGCATAGTCAGCTCCTGCCCGGCGTGAAGAAGGGACGCCGGCAGGCATCTGACTTCCCTACGCTGGCATTATCCAGATCAGGTGGTACGGGTATTTCTCAGCCTTCACGAAGAAGGGCACCCCGAGTCATGTAAATTACATCTTTGAACTTTTTGCCAGATTAGGGGAAGTGGCTTGCTGATGCAAGCGTGCCCTTGAAGTTAAAAAAGTTATCAAAGATAAGCCTTTACTTCACAAATTGTTACTAAATCCAACCCTACTTAACCATAAACCATTATTTTTATATGGTTATTGCCGTTAAAATAACCAGATGGATTACTGTTCATAAAGTAGAGGGACTTATGGCGACAGGCTTTTACCTCCGGATAGGCGATCATACTTCTTGCGGTGGCAAAATATTAACCGGAACACCAGAGATCGACTGGTACGGTGCAAACGCAGCCCGTGAAGGTGATCTTGTCTCCTGTGGTAAAAATCCGGGAGTGACATACGAGATCATAGGTGGTACAGAGAGTTTCATGGATGAAAGGCAACGGTTAGCGGGAACGCTGGATAGCTTCAGCTCCTGTCCCTGTAAGGCCAGATTCATCCCCTCCATACCTGACTGTTATGAAAAAGAAACTGACTCTTCGTTAAGACGTTCAAGTGTCGCAGCTGCGGTTTTTGTCCCAGCAGCAGTCATGCCAAAACGTTTTTCAGAGCCAGAGCCAGAACAACATGCCCAGACAGTGAAAAAGAAAATGGGCACTGATGCAGGTTTTGCCGTTATCCCTTACGGCGGCACCATGGATGCATGGCAGCGTCAGCTATTTACATTAAACTCGCCTTTTGGAGCTAAAGCGCTATTTTCTTCGCTAAACGGCGCAGGGAAGGAATACAAAGCCGGTTCTATTCTGCTTCTGGTCGATCCTGAAAAGCAGGACAGCGAACAAATTAACCATATGAAAAGTGCTAAGCAGCGCATCGATGTAGCCCTGGAACCGCTAACGCATCAGGAGGCTAACTTCCTGCATCAGCATTACGCCACTATTGCCAACTTCTCGAACGTTGCCGATAAGGGGATAGGCCTTTTAGCCGATCCCGTAGGTAAGTACTTTGAGAATATCGAAAAAATCCTCAAAGAGATTCAGGAAACATACAAAAGTGCTTACCTGACACGCGGCGCGTTGATTGGTGGGCAATTCTATGTCAAGCGTGCCCAGCTATTTAAAGAACTTGAAAGTGTCCTGAAAGTGGGCTTCCTGAATAAGGCTATGAAATTTGGTGAGTACACAAAAATAAAAGATGCGCTTGGCTTATCTACCAGCTCAATCACTCACAAATGGGATGAGACAGGGATCGGTGACATTGAAGGCTACGCGACGCATATTGAGCGCGCAGCCAAATACATGAAAGCCATGCGTTATACGGGTTATGTAGGCATTGGTTTTAGCGCCCTTCACTCACTGAATGAAATTCATGAGGCTTGCTCTGTAGGCCGGGAAGCCGAATGTACTAAGAAAAAATATACTGAGATTGGTAGTTTTTCTGGTGGGATCATTGGAAGTATCGCCGGTGGTGCAGTTGGTACGGGTATATGTGCCTTAGTTTTAGGTACTGCAACAATAGAATTTGGTGGTGCTGGGGCATTAGCTTGCGGTGTAATACTTGGAACAAGTGGTAGCTACGCAGCTGGAGAGTACTTATCATCGAAAGGTGTGGATTTAGGGGAATCAATATATGAGGCGGCAGGTAAATAATGAACATGATACCCGCTACTTTCACATTTCTATGCATAACCTTTGGATTTATTTCCATTGCATACTCAGCATTAAAAAATAAGGAACACAATAAGTTATGCGATGTTTTTCATAATAGATTTGGATATTTACCTAATGGGGTAATACTTTCTCAGGCTGGAGGTCTTTTCTTGACCTTCCAAAAAGATTTCTATTTTTTATTTCCTCTTATAGTTAGAAAAGGTAGTTTTATAGTTAGAAATATGAAATCAGATCATTATGATTTCATTAGAAACTTACCTAATGAAATGACAGCATGGTTAAAGATTAAATTTACATTGCTCCTGATAACCATCACGTTTCTTTTCGCAACTATTGTAACATCCTATTTCTTTAAGTAATTTAACAAGCAAAAAACCAACTACATTACTTTTTTTATAATTATCGCCTATTCACAATATATCAATTGCATAACTGACTAAAGCTAAGGTGAATGTATGCAATTACGCTTATAATACCCTGCCAATCTTTTTAGAAGAACATACGCTGTGAGGTACAGAGTGTAAAAATCTCCGCTGTCAAAAAACCATCAACGTGTAGAACCAAGCCGATTGTGAACCTCAGCGAACGATTTTCTTCAAATCGCCTTCATCCATCATCTCTTACCCCTTATACCTCAGCGCCTCTATAAGCCGGGCAAAGGCCTGGGTGTGCTGCTTGCGGCTGGGGTAGTAGAGGTAATACCCCTGAAACGGCTCGCACCACGGCTCCAGCACCGCCTCCAGCTTCCCTTCGGCCAGCGCGCCCGCGACCGTATCCTCTGGCACAAACGCCAGCCCCATACCGGATATTGCCGCATCGACGCGGGCGGGAAGATGATTAAAGGTCAGCTGTCCCTCGACCCGCACACGCAGATCCTGGCCGTCGCGGGAGAACTCCCAAGCGTAAAGCCCGCCGAGCGTCGGCAGACGAATATTGATGCAGCGGTGATGCTGGAGATCGTGCGGCGTGTCTGGTCTGCCGTGGCGGGCAAAGTAATCCGGAGAGCCCACCACCAGCATGCGCCAGTCCGGGCCAATTCTGACCGCCACCATATCCTTGGCGACCTGCTCCCCCAGCCGCACCCCTGCGTCAAAGCGACCGCTAACGATATCCGTCAGGGTGTTATCGGTAGTCAGCTCAACGTTTACATCAGGATATGCCTGCAAAAAAGGCTTCAGCGCTGGCCAAACCGTCGATTGCAGAGCGTGCTCTCCAAGGTTAATACGAATATTACCGGCGACGCGATCGCGTATCTCGGTCAGCGAGTTGAGCTCGGTCTCGATCTCGCTAAAGCGTGGCGCAAGGGTGTTGATAAGCCTCTCTCCCGCCTCGGTCGGCGCAACGCTGCGAGTAGTGCGCGTCAGCAGGCGGATCTCCAGCCGCTCCTCCAGGCCTTTAATAGCATGACTCAAAGCCGACTGGGATACCCCGAGCTTCGCGGCCGCACGGGTAAAGCTCCGCTCCTGCGCCACCACGGTCAGATAGTAGAGATCGTTAAAATTATCTTTGAGCATCAACGCTGTCTCACTATTTATGAGTAAGGCTCAACAGTAGCGCAAACGCAGGCGATTTTCACTCGCGGAGGATAAGTGCTGCTGTTATCAGAGGCTGTTTCCCGTGTCAGGCGCTGGTTACCCTAAACTTATTCATCTGAAGCCACTCATGCTATGGAGTATTTATGAAAGCTATTGCTATTACCGCTGCGGCGCAGGCCAACGGCAACGTGGACGCTCTACAGGAAATTGAGATTGAAAAACCGGTCGCGCACGGCCATGACCTGCTGGTGCAGGTCAATGCTATCTCCGTTAATCCGGTCGATACCAAAGTGCGCGCGGGCTTTAATGCCGATACGCCACGTATTCTCGGCTGGGATGCAGTAGGCGTCGTGGCCGACGTCGGCGACGGGGTGACGCTGTTTAAGCCCGGCGACACCGTGTGGTACGCCGGGGCGCTGACCCGCCCAGGCAGTAATAGCGAGTATCAGCTGGTGGATGAGCGCATCGTGGCGCTAAAGCCTGGTTCTTTGGACAATGCCGCCGCCGCCGCGCTGCCGCTTACCGCCATTACGGCCTGGGAGATGCTATTCGACCGCCTCGGCGTTAACGAAAACGGCAATGAAGGCGACGTGCTGCTGATCGTCGGGGCAGCTGGCGGGGTCGGCTCCATCATGACCCAGCTTGCCCGTAAGCTCACCAAAATGACGGTGATCGGCACCGCGTCACGCCCGGCAAGCCAGCAGTGGGTGACCGACCTCGGGGCGCACCACGTTATCGATCACAGCAAGCTGCTTACCGAAGAGCTGGCGCGGATCGGCATCCAGCACGTTACCCACGTCGCCAGCCTTAACAATACCGAAGAGCACTATCAGCAGCTGATTGAAGCGCTGATCCCGCAAGGCAAGCTGGCGCTGATTGACGATCCCGAGACGCTCGATGCGCGCCCGCTTAAGGCGAAGAGTATCTCTCTGCACTGGGAGTTTATGTTCACTCGCTCGATGTTCGAAACCCAGGACATCATTGAACAGCACCGTCTGCTGACCCGCGTCGCCTCGCTTATTGATGACGGCGTGATTAAGACCACCCTGGGCGAACACTTCGGCGCAATCAACGCTGAGAACCTGCGTAAAGCCCACCGGCTGCTGGAATCCCACCGGGCGGTAGGTAAGATCGTGCTGGAAGGTTTTTAACGCCAGGAATCATCCCAAAAGGGATCGCCCTTCTCAAGCGGATGGCTTTTTTAGCGATCCGCTGCTTCTGCTTTCTCCCGCATTTGCTTACACTTTTTTCCAAAGCACGCGCGAGCATGATAGCTTTTGCTATTGCTTTCAGTGAGAAATCACAGCGATGATAGCGCGCACGTAATACTAAAGGGCCAGATGAAAACAGCCCGCCCGGCAAAATATGGAGAGACCATGGGTAAGACCAAACTGATGCTTCTTGGTGCACTGCTGGTATCAGCGAGCGCCGCTTTTGCAGCGCCACAGAGTGCTGCCGCCACGGGCATATCGAAATACGAACTGCAGGAATTTGTTGCTGACTTTACCAAATTCAAAATCGGCGACACCGTTCCGCCGATGTACCTCACCGATGAATACAACATCAAAGCGTGGCAGCAGCGTAACCTGCCCGCGCCGGATGCCGGCAGCCGCTGGACCTATATGGGCGGCAACTATGTGCTGATCACCGAACCCGAAGGTAAGATCCTCAAAGTCTATGACGGCGAGATTTTCTACCACCGATGATTATTCGCCCCTGGCAAGAGAGCGATCGCCCCTTCCTACGCACGCTGTATCTGCATGCCCGCCGTACCTGCTGGACGTGGAAAGAGGGTAGCGACTGGCAGCTGGAAGATTTTGATGCTGCCACGCTTGGAGAGCGCATCTGGGTGGCCGAAGAAGATGGGCACCGCCTGGGCTTCGCGTCGGTCACCCTGAACGATAATTTCGTCCACAACCTGTTTGTTGACCCGGCGTATCAGGGTCAGGGCGTCGGCAGCGCGCTGCTGAAGAAGGTGCAGTCGAATTTTACCAGTTCGGGATCGCTGAAGTGTCTTGCTGAGAACAAAGCCGCGCTGGCGTTTTATCGCCGTCACGGCTGGCATATCGAGGCGCGAGGCGAAGCGCCGGAAGGGGATTACTTTTTACTGCACTACAAATTGCTTTAAGAAACGCCGGGTGGCGGCTTCGCCTGACCCGGCCTACAACATGCAAATTCGACCCGCTTACACCGCGCGGAAGGCGATCTCTGACGGGATCACGTCGCCCTGCCAGTAGAGCTGAGCGGCAACGCGCCCCGCCAGCTGACGGTAGAGAGCGGTGAACTCGCTATCAGGACGATGGATCACCGTCGGCGTGCCGTTATCGAGATCCTCACGCAGCGTAATGTGCAGCGGCATCTGTCCCAGCAGTTCAGTGTGATACTGCTCGGCCAGCTTCTCTGCGCCACCGGTGCCGAAGATGGCTTCGTGATGACCGCAGTTGCTGCAAATGTGCATGCTCATGTTCTCAACGATGCCCAGCACCGGCACTTCCACCTTCTCAAACATCACGATACCTTTTTTGGCGTCGATCAGTGCGATATCCTGCGGAGTGGTGACCACCAGCGCCCCGGTCACCGGGATGTTTTGCGCCAGCGTCAGCTGAATATCCCCGGTACCCGGCGGCATATCCAGCACCAGGTAATCCAGATCCGGCCACATTGACTCCTGCAGCAGCTGCAGCAGCGCCTTGCTGGCCATCGGGCCGCGCCACACCATCGCGTTATCGTCGGTTACCAGATAGCCGATAGAGTTGGTTGCGAGGCCATGGACCATGATCGGTGCCATGTGGGTGCCGTCCGGGGAAGTCGGACGATTGCCCTCAGTGCCCAGCATCGCCGGGATTGACGGACCGTAGATATCGGCATCCAGGATACCGACCTTGGCCCCTTCGGCGGCCAGCGCCAGCGCCAGGTTGACCGCGGTAGAGGACTTCCCTACCCCGCCCTTGCCGGAGCTGACGGCAATAATGTTCTTCACGCCGTTGATGCCCGGCTGGTTTTTAACACGCTTCAGCGTGGCGATGGTGTGGGACAGCTTCCAGTCGATAGCTTTTGCGCCAGTGATGCGCAGCAGCTCGGCGCTGCACTGCTCCTTCAGCTCCTCAAACGCGCTGCGCCAGGCGAACGGCATCAGCAGTTCGATGTGCACGGTATCATCCATCCAGGCAACGTGGTGCACGGCTTTTAATGCGGTGAGATTATGCTTCAGGGTGGGGTGCTGAAAATTCGCCAGCGTTCCGGCTACCATTGCTCGCAGGGCTTCCGGTGATTTGGCCTGGGATTGAGAGTTCATCCCGACTCCTCTGTTCTTGTAGGTGAAAAGCTCGTGTAACAAGTTTACCTGAAAGAAAAAGGTTTGTGCTTACTTAATAGTGCCCCATTTGGTAATATCGAAACCCCTTTTTTTACAGAAGACGTAATGCTCACTATGACTCAAGTCGCGAAAAAAATTCTGGTAACGTGCGCGCTGCCGTACGCAAACGGCTCTATCCACCTCGGCCATATGCTGGAGCACATCCAGGCTGATGTCTGGGTCCGTTACCAGCGAATGCGCGGCCACGACGTCAACTTCATCTGCGCCGACGATGCCCACGGCACGCCAATCATGCTGAAAGCCCAGCAGCTCGGCATTACCCCGGAGCAGATGATCGGTGAGATGAGCCAGGAGCACCAGACCGATTTCGCTGGCTTTGATATCAGCTATGACAACTACCACTCTACGCATAGCGAAGAGAACCGCGAGCTGTCCGAGCTGATCTACGGCCGCCTGAAAGAGAACGGTTTTATTAAGAACCGCACGATCTCCCAGCTCTACGATCCAGAGAAAGGCATGTTCCTGCCGGACCGTTTTGTGAAAGGCACCTGCCCGAAATGTAAGTCGCCGGATCAGTATGGCGATAACTGCGAAGTGTGCGGCGCGACCTACAGCCCGACCGAGCTGATCGAGCCGAAGTCGGTGGTCTCTGGCGCGACGCCGGTGATGCGTGACTCTGAGCACTTCTTCTTTGACCTGCCGTCGTTCAGCGAAATGTTGCAGGCCTGGACCCGCTCTGGCGCGCTGCAGGAGCAGGTGGCTAACAAAATGCAGGAGTGGTTCGAATCCGGCCTGCAGCAGTGGGATATCTCCCGCGATGCGCCCTACTTCGGCTTTGAAATTCCGAACGCGCCGGGCAAATACTTCTACGTCTGGCTGGATGCGCCGATCGGCTACATGGGCTCGTTCAAGAACCTGTGCGACAAGCGCGGGGACACCACCAGCTTCGACGAATACTGGAAGAAAGACTCTACCGCCGAGCTGTATCACTTTATCGGCAAGGATATCGTCTACTTCCACAGCCTGTTCTGGCCGGCGATGCTGGAAGGCAGCAACTTCCGCAAGCCAACCAACCTGTTCGTGCACGGCTACGTGACGGTGAACGGCGCGAAGATGTCCAAATCGCGCGGGACCTTCATTAAAGCCAGCACCTGGCTGAACCATTTTGACGCCGACAGCCTGCGCTACTACTACACCGCCAAGCTCTCGTCGCGCATCGATGATATCGACCTGAACCTGGAAGATTTCGTCCAGCGCGTGAATGCCGACATCGTTAACAAGGTGGTGAACCTCGCCTCCCGTAACGCGGGCTTTATTGCCAAGCGCTTTGACGGCGTGCTGGCGGCCGAGCTGCCGGATCCGGCGCTGTATAAAACCTTCACCGATGCGGCAGCCAGTATTGGCGAAGCCTGGGAGAGCCGCGAGTTTGGTAAAGCGGTGCGTGAGATCATGGCCCTGGCCGACGTGGCAAACCGCTACGTTGACGAGCAGGCACCGTGGGTGGTGGCCAAGCAGGAGGGCCGCGATGCCGACCTGCAGGCTATCTGCACCATGGGACTTAACCTGTTCCGCGTGCTGATGACCTGGCTGAAGCCGGTGCTGCCGCAGCTGGCCGCCCGCGCCGAAGCGTTCCTGAACACCGAGCTGACCTGGGATGCTATCCAGCAGCCGCTGCTGGGCCACAAGGTAAATACCTTTAAGGCGCTGTATAACCGCATCGAGATGAAGCAGGTAGAAGCCCTGGTCGAGGCCTCGAAAGAAGAGGTGAAAGCCGCCGCTGCGCCGGTCACCGGCCCGCTGGCAGACGATCCGATTCAGGAGACCATCAGCTTTGACGACTTCGCTAAAGTCGACATGCGCGTGGCGCTGATCGAGAACGCCGAGTTCGTTGACGGCTCCGACAAGCTGCTGCGCCTGACCCTGGATCTCGGCGGCGAGAAGCGTAATGTCTTCTCCGGCATTCGCTCTGCCTATCCGGATCCGGCCGCGCTGGTGGGTCGCCTGACGGTGATGGTCGCCAACCTTGCGCCGCGCAAGATGCGCTTTGGTCTCTCTGAAGGCATGGTGATGGCCGCCGGTCCTGGCGGGAAGGATATCTTCCTGCTGAGCCCGGACAGCGGTGCGCAGCCGGGACAACAGGTTAAATAATCCGCAAAGGGTGCTGTAAACAGAGCACCCTTTTTTTATTGCGCTATGATTCTAGGGACAGGGTTATTTTAAATAAGGGAAAAGTATGAATATCGTGAAAAAAATCATTGCTACTGCGTTTACTGCATTGCTGGTAATTACCTTGAGCGGCTGTGGCGACAAAGAGGAGAGTAAGACCTTTACCTGGTCAGACGGTAAAACCAACGTTGAGCTGACCTATTACTATAAAAACGACGTCGTGCTGCGCCAGACGGCGAAAAATACCCTGCACTATGATGCGCTGGGGATCCCAAATAAAGAGGCGGCCATGCAGCGCCTGGGGCCAATCAGCGAGCAGTATAAAGAGATTAAAGGCGTGGACGAGAGCCTGGACTACCAGGATACCTATGCCACTGAGACCTTAACCGTTGATTACACCAAAGTTGATCGCGACGCGCTGCAGAAAGTGCAGGGCACGGCGTTTACCGGTGAAATCAAAGAAGGTATCAGCATGAAGAAATCTGAACAGCTGCTGGAATCTCGCGGCTTTAAAGAAGTGAAGTAATCTGCTTTATGCCCGGCAGCGCCAGTTGCCGGGCAGTCTCACATTATTTAGCCGCGTGCAGACGAACGGCCAGACCCCGCAGGAAATAGCGGAAGAATTGATCCCCACACTCGCGATAGTTTTTATGATCCGGGGCCCGCATCATTGCAGTAATTTCCGGCATCGATACGCGGAACTGCTGCTCAGTCAGAATAGCCAGAATATCGTCGGTTTTTAACGCAAAGGCGATCCGCAGCTTTTTCAGCACAATATTATTATTCAGCTTGCGATCGGCCTTGAGATCGGGAGCAGACTCGTCTTTGCCGCGGCGGTCATAGATCAGCCCGTTGAGAAAGGTCGACATTACGATGTCCGGACAGGCCTGGAAGCCTGCCTCTTCCTCTTTACGCAGCCAGACAGCAATCTGCTGCTCGCTGGCCTCTGCGCCGCCAAGGGTAAAAATCCGTTGCAGCTCGGTGTTATTGGCTTTCAGGGTGTAGCGCAGGCTACGTAAAATATCGTTGTTCAGCATAGTCTCTTCAGCGGTGATTTTCGCAAACGCACAGTGTACCACCGAACGTTACAACCCCAGCGCCTCTTTTAGATTTTTCAGGTAGCGGCGGCTGACCGGCACGGTGTGGCCGTCGCGCAGCAGCAGCTCGGCCTGGCCGTTATCCTCAAAGCGGATCTCCTGCAGATGGGCCATATTCACCAGATACTGACGATGGCAGCGCATCAGCGGCGTACGCTGCTCCAGGGTGCGCAGCGTCAGCTCGGTAAAGCCCTCTTTGCCTTCGTGGTTGGTGACGTAGACGCCGCTCATTCGACTGCTGACAAAGGCCACGTCATCCATTTGCAATAGCCAAATACGGCTGTGGCCGGTGCAGGGGATGAACTTCAGCGCCTGCTGGTTCTCCGGCAGCAGAGAGATGTCCTGTACGCCCCGCGCCTGGCGCAGACGGTGGAGCGTCTTCTCCAGCCGTGCCGCCTCGATGGGCTTAAGCAGATAGTCAAAGGCGTGCTCTTCGAACGCCTTCACCGCATACTCGTCGAAGGCGGTGAGAAACACCACGTAAGGTCGCTGATCCGGGTCGAGCATGCCGACCATCTCCAGCCCGCTGATGCGCGGCATCTGGATATCCAGAAACAGCACGTCCGGACGCAGCTTGTGCACCGCTCCCAGCGCCTCAATGGCGTTGGCACATTCGCCAACAATCTCAATCTCGCTCTCATCTTCCAGCAGAACGCGTAGGTTCTCCCGCGCCAGCGGCTCGTCATCGACAATCAACACTTTTAACATGCGTTCTCCTCCAGAGGCAGTCGCAGGGTAACACGGGTAAAACGATCCGGCTCGCACTGCACGGTAATGCCGCAGGTGTCGCCAAACCGCGCCCGCAGGCGCTTGTCCACGAGGCTCATCCCCAGCCCGCTGGCATCGGTTTTCGGCTGATAGAGACCCGCGTTATCTTCAATATCCAGCACCAGGTACTGTTGATCCTGACTGGCCTGAATGGTGATCTCCCCTACCCCAAGCAGCTGCGAGGTGCCGTGCTTAATCGCGTTTTCGACGATCGGCTGTAGGGTAAATGCCGGGAGCTGCTGATGGGCCAGCGCATCGGGTACGTACAGCGTCACCTGCAAGTTGGCCTGAAAGCGCGCCTTCTCGATTTGCAGGTAAGCATTCACATGCTCAATCTCATCCGCCAGAGTAACCACCTCCGACGGACGCTTCAGGTTTTTACGGAAAAAGGTGGAGAGATACTGTACCAGCTGGCCCGCCTGGTCACTGTCGCGGCGGATCACCGCCTTCAGCGTATTAAGCGCGTTAAACAGAAAGTGCGGGTTGACCTGGGCATGGAGCAGCTTGATCTCCGACTGGGTCAGGAGGGCCTTCTGCCGCTCGTACTGCCCGGCCAGAATTTGCGCCGACAGCAGCTGGGCAATCCCCTCCCCCAGCGTACGGTTGATGGAGCTAAACAGCCGGTTTTTCGCTTCATAAAGCTTGATGGTGCCCATCACCCGCTGATTTTCACCGCGCAGCGGGATCACCAGCGTCGAGCCGAGCTTGCACTGGGGGTGCAGCGAGCAGCGGTACGGCACCTCGTTACCGTCGGCGTAGACCACCTCGCCGGTCTCCAGCGTCTTTTTGGTCCAGGCGGAGGAGATAGGCCGACCCGGCAGATGGTGATCGTCACCGATGCCCTTAAACGCCAGCAGCTTCTCCCGGTCGGTGATGGCTACCGCGCCGATATCCAGCTCCTGATAGAGCACCTGGGCCACCTTCATGCTGTTCTCTTCGTTGAACCCCTGACGCAAGATCCCCTCCGTGGAGGCCGCGACCTTTAAGGCGGTGGCGGAGAAGGCCGAGGTGTACTTTTCGAACATGGCGCGCTTGTCCAGCAGGATGCGCATAAACAGCGCCGCCCCCACGGTGTTGGTCACCATCATCGGCGCAGCGATGCTGCTTACCAGATGCAGGGCGTCGGCAAAGGGCCGGGCGATGAGCAGAATAATCAGCATCTGTACCAGCTCCGCCACCAGGGTGATCGCCCCCGCCGTGAGAGGGTTAAAGACATAGTCGGTGCGGCCGCGCTTGATCAGCATGCTGTGCACCAGCCCGCCGAGCAGCCCTTCCACCATCGTGGAGAGCATGCAGCTCAGGGCGGTCATCCCGCCCATTGAATAGCGGTGCAGGCCACCGGTAAATCCCACCAGCGCGCCCACAACCGGACCGCCCAGCAGCCCCCCCATCACCGCGCCGATAGCCCGCGTGTTGGCGATGGAGTCTTCGATATGCAGGCCAAAGTAGGTCCCCAGAATGCAGAAAATCGAGAAGGTCACGTAGCAGAGCAGCTTGTGCGGCAGCCGGACGGTGACCTGCATCAGGGGGATAAAGAGCCGGGTTTTACTCATTAGCCAGGCGATAACCAGAAACACGCACATCTGCTGCAACAGCAGCAGGACCAGATTAAATTCATACATGCCTGCGCGTCCATCCCGGTAAAAACGCGTAACATACAGTGAGTGGATGTAACTTTCTTTTAAGCATTGCAATAATTCAGCAAATCGTGCTCACTATCACAAAATCGCACCGATCATTTGACGAAATTGTTACAAAGCGATCATAAAACGATCGGTCCCTTCTGGTAGGCTGGGGATCGATCCTCGGGAAATGGAGTCTGCTGGCAAAGGTGAAATCATGGCGCTTTACACGATTGGTGAAGTGGCTTTGCTCTGTGATATCAATCCCGTTACGCTGCGCGCCTGGCAGCGGCGGTATGGACTACTGAAGCCGCAGCGCACGGATGGCGGTCATCGGCTATTTAACGATGCGGATATCGACCTGATCCGTGAAATAAAGCGCTGGATCGACACCGGCGTGCCGGTGAGTAAAGTTCAGGCGCTGCTGGTTAACGAGTCGCTGGATGGCTCAAACGGCTGGCGCGACCAGCAGGAGGCGCTGCTGCAGCTGCTGCAAAACGGCAATATTCCCCGCCTGCGCCAGTGGCTAAAGGAGCGCACCCGCGACTACCCTGCTGAAACGCTTACTCTTCATCTATTGATCCCGCTTCGCCGCCGCCTGCGCTGTCAGCAGCCTACCCTCCTGGCGATGCTCAGCCTGCTTGACGGTATTCTGATCAACCACATCTCTGCCTCCCTTGCCGCGTCCCGAAAGAAGCACAGCAAGGATGCGCTGGTCGTCGGCTGGAACATTCACGATACCACCCGGCTATGGCTGGAAGGCTGGCGGGTTAGCGAGCAGGGCTGGCGCGTGGAGGTGCTGGCAAACTCACTGAACCAGCTGCGCCCGGATCTGTTTGAGGGCCATACCCTAATGGTGTGGTGCGGTGACGCCCCTACCCCAGCGCAGCGGCAGCAGCTGGCGACATGGCAGGCCGCCGGGCATGCTATCTATCCGCTCGGCATTTAATGTTTTATTAACAGCTGCGCTTCACGTTATACTTATCCGCGTAAATAAGGAGCAGATCATGAACGCAGCCAAAATTTCTATCGTTACCCTTTTCTTTCTGATGGCCGTAGGCGGCATCGGCGGCGTGATGCTGGCGGGCTACACCGTTATTTTGCATGCTGGCTAAGACGGCGTGCCAGCCGTTCAAAGCAGCGGTCGACGATAATCGCCGCAAGGGCTACCAGTAGCGCCCCCTGCAGAACGTAGGCGGTGTTAAACCCGCTCAGGCCGATGATAATCGGCGTCCCCAGCGTATTTGCCCCTACCGTTGACGCAATCGCCGCCGTGCCAATATTGATAATCACCGAGGTTCGTACCCCGGCCAGGATCACCGGCGCGGCCAGCGGCAGTTCAACTTTGAACAGACGCTGCCATCCGCTCAGTCCCATCCCCTCCGCTACGCTCACCACGCCACCGGGAAGCGCAGCGAAACCCGCCAGCGTCCCCTGCAAAACCGGCAGCACCCCGTAGAGGGTCAGCGCAATAATGGCTGGCTCTTTGCCAAAGCCCATCACCGGCACGGCGATTGCCAGCACCGCCACCGGCGGAAAGGTCTGTCCAACCGCAGCGATGGTCTCTACCAGCGAGCGAAACTCCAGTCCCGCCGGACGGGTCACGGCGATGCCCGCCCCGACGCCCAGCACCACGGCTATCGCGCTGGAGACGCCCACCAGCCAGAAGTGGGCCAGCGTCAGGGAGATAAAGCTCTCCTGCTGATAGAGCGGCCGTGAGAGCTCCGGGAAGAGCGCACTAAACAGGCCGCCGCTGTAGGGCAGCGCCACCAACAGGGCGATAAACAGCGCAATAAGCCAGAGAAGCGGATCACGAATGGCTTTCACGGCTGGCCTCCGCGCGAAGCAGATCCTGGAAGTGGATCGCGCCGTAGGGTACCCCCTCAGCGTTGGCCACCGGCAGCACTTCGCAGCGGCGGGCAACAAACGCGGAGAGCGCGTCGCGCAGGGTCATGGCCGCATCAAGCGGCTCGCCGTCTACCTGCTCGCCGGGGCGAACGTAATCACCCACGCTGCGCAGAGAGAGCAGCCGCACGCCCAGCTCGCTGCGGCCAAAGAAGGTGCGGACAAACTCATTCGCAGGACGGGTCAGCATCTCCAACGGCGTCCCCTGCTGCACTACCCTGCCCTCATCCATCAGCACCAGGTTGCCCGCCAGCTGCAGCGCCTCGTCGATATCGTGAGTGACCAGCACAATGGTGCGTCCCAGCAGACGGTGGATACGCTTCATCTCCTGCTGGAGCACGCCGCGGGTCACCGGATCCAGTGCGCCAAAAGGCTCATCCATCAGCAGCACCTCCGGGTCGGCCGCCAGCGCTCGCGCCACGCCGACGCGCTGCTGCTGACCGCCTGAAAGCTGGTGCGGATAGCGCCCGCGTAGCTGCGGATCCAGCCCCAGCAGCGCCATCAGCTCGTCAATGCGGGCATCGATTTTCGCCCGGGGCCACTTCAGCAGCTGCGGCACGGTGGCAATGTTCTGCGCTACCGTCCAGTGGGGAAAGAGGCCGATAGACTGAATGGCATACCCCATGCGCCGCCGCAGGGCCAGCAGCGGCAGACTGCGGATCTCCTCCCCGGCAAAGCGGATAGTGCCCGCATCGTGCTCCACTAGCCGGTTGATCATCTTCAGAGTGGTGGACTTCCCGGAGCCTGAGGTGCCGATCAGCACCGAAAAAGCCCCGGTTTTGAAGTGCAGATTGAGATCGCTGACCGCGCTCTGCCCGTTAAACATTTTGCTAACCTGCGTGAACTCGATCATGGCTGTTTTACCTTCAGCAGCGCTATCCATAAGCCAAAAAGTGCGTCGACGACGACTGCCAGGGCAATCGTCGGGATCACCCCCAGCAGCACCAGATCCAGAGCGCTGCTGAGCAGCCCCTGGAAAACCAGCGCGCCGAAGCCGCCCGCGCCAATCAGGGCGGCGATCACTGCCATCCCCACCGTCTGCACCGTTACCACCCGCAGGCTGCGCAGCAGCACCGGCAGGGCCAGCGGCAATCGCACCTGGAAGAAGCGCTGGCGAGCGCTCATCCCCATTCCGGCGGCGCTCTCCAGCACGTCTCTGGGCACCTGATTCAGGCCCGCCACCACCCCGCGCACTAGCGGCAGCAGGGCGTAAAGCACCAGGGCGATCAGCGCGGGCGTCAGGCCGGTTCCGGCGATGCCGATGCGGCTAAGCGCGGGAAAGTGCGCAACCAGCCCGGCCAGCGGAGCGATGAGCAGACCAAACAGCGCCACGGAGGGCACGGTCTGGATAACGTTGAGCACGGTAAATACCGGCGCCTGCCGCGCCGGATGGCGGTAGCACCACAGCCCCAGGGCGCCGCCCAGCAGCAGCGCCGGAAGCAGCGTCCCCAGCAGCAGAACCAGGTGCTGGGCCAGGGCGTCGTTAAACACGTCCTGGCGGTTGGCGTACTCTTTCATCAGCGAGAGATGATTCAGGGCCCCTAAGTGCAGGAGCAGCAGCGGCACCAGCCAGATCTGAGCCTGCAATAGCCAGCGCCAGAGGGGATTAACGGTAAGGCGACGGATGGCATCGCTGCAGGCAAGCAGCGCCAGGGCCAGCCATAGCCAGAGGCCGCTGCCGATGGAGGTGCGCGCCAGCGTGCTGCCCGTCTGCGCCAGATCGGTGGCGGCTTTACCCGCCCCCCAAACCAGCACAATAAAGCACAGCTCAGCCAGCGCCAGCGTCGCCACCAGCGGCCAGCGCCAGGGCAGAAAGCAGAGCGCGAGAAAGAGCAGCGGTACGACAAGCCACAGCGCGGGCGAGTGCGGCCAAATCTGCCACAGCGCCCGGCTCTCGCCGGACACCAGCCGATTGGGCGCATAGTTGACAAAAGGCAGCAGCGCTGCCGCCAGGGCTAATGCCACCAGCAGCAGCAAGACGCGGTTATGACAGCGTATAGACACGTTCCTGTCCTGTCGGGCGGGTTACTTCACCAGCCCTTTCTGTTTCAGATAGTCGGCGGCGACTTTCTTGGCATCCAGCCCTTCAACGGCGATGCTGGCATTAAGCTGCTGGAGCGTTTTCTCATCCAGGCTGGCAAATACCGGCTTCAGCCACGCTTCCAGCTGCGGATACGCCTTCAGCACTGCCTCACGCACCACCGGCGTCGGGGCATAGATCGGCTGCACGCCTTTCGGATCGCTCAGGGTTTGCAGGCCAAGGGCCGCAACCGGGCCGTCGGTACCGTAGGCCATCGCCGCGTTCACGCCAGAGGTCTGCTGGGCCGCCGCTTTAATGGTGACCGCCGTATCACCCCCAGCCAGGGAGAGGAGCTGCTTCTGATCCAGCTTGAAGTCGTAGGCTTTTTCAAACGCCGGTAGGGCATCGGCGCGCTCGATAAACTCTGCCGACGCCGCCAGCTTAACGTCCCCGCCCTTCTTCAGGTAGGCGCTGAGATCGGTCAGCGAGGTGAGCTTGTTCTTCTCCGCCAGGTCTTTGCGAACGGCAATGGTCCAGGTGTTGTTGGCCGGAGCCGGGGTCAGCCACACCAGCTTGTTCTGCTCAAAATCGAGCTTTTTGACCTTTTCGTAGCCCTGCTGGGCGTTTTTCCACGCCGCATCGTTCTCATCTTTAAAGAAGAACGCCCCGTTGCCGGTGTACTCTGGGTAGATATCCAGCTCGCCGGAGGTAATCGCCCCGCGCACTACCGGCGTGGTTCCCAGCTGAACTTTATTGACGGTTTTTACGCCGTGGCTCTCCAGCACTTGCAGAATAATATTGCCGAGCAGCGCCCCTTCGGTATCAATTTTCGAGCCGACTTTGATTGGCTCAGCCGCCAGCGCAGGCAGGCTCACGGCAGCCATCAATACCAGTGAGCCCAGCGTTGTTTTTATCATTGCCATTGCACTTTCCTCATTCTTGTTGAAATTGCGGTCGCTCTTACTCATCTCACAAAAAGAAGGGCCAGTAAACTGACCCTTTTGGTTATTGCTATTCTGATTATTGCAATTCGAACTGCGCCTGTTTTACCCGGGCGGAGTCGGTGCCGATAAAGACGTTAAACTTGCCTGGCTCAGCATCGTATTTCATCTTCTGATTCCAGAACTTCAGGGCGTTAATGTCGATCGGGAAGCTGACGGTCTGGGTCTCGCCCGGCTTAAGGTTGACCTTATCAAAGCCCTTCAGCTCCTTCACCGGACGGCTCTGGGAGGCGGTGACATCCTGAATGTACATCTGCATTACCGTGGCCCCTTCCCGCTTGCCGGTGTTGGTCACGTCAACGCTGGCGGTGACCGTGCCGTCACGCGAGAGCGTCGGCGCAGAGAGCTTAACGTCAGAGACGCTGAAGGTGGTGTAGCTCAGGCCGTAGCCAAACGGATAGAGCGGCCCGTTAGCCTCGTCAAAGTAGCGCGAGGTGTACTTGTTCGGATGCTCGGCGTTGTACGGACGGCCGGTGTTCAGGTGGCTGTAGTAGACCGGGATCTGCCCTACCGAACGCGGGAAGGAGATCGGCAGCTTGCCGGATGGGTTATAGTCGCCAAACAGCACGTCGGCCACGGCGTTGCCGCCCTCGGTCCCGGCGAACCAGGTCTCCAGAATGGCGTCCGCCTGCTGATCCTGCTTGACCATCGCCAGCGGGCGGCCGTTCATCAGCACCAGCACCAGCGGCTTGCCGGTGGCTTTCAGGGCGGTGATCAGATCCTGCTGGCTCTGAGGAATGGTAATGTCGGTCCGGCTGGAGGCTTCGTGCGCCATGCCCTGAGACTCGCCCACGACGGCGACCACCACGTCAGCGTCGTTCGCTGCCTTGACCGCTTCGTCAATCATTGCCTGCGGCGTGCGCTCGTCAACCTGAATAGCCGGCTCGTACTGGTTAAGGAACGTAATAATATCTTTGTCGTTGGTGACGTTTGCGCCTTTCGCAAAGATCACCTTCCCTTCGCTGCCGACGGCGTTTTTGATCCCGGTCAGCACGGTCACGGACTGGTCACTCACCCCAGCGGCAGACCAGCTGCCCATCACGTCACGCTTGCTGTCGGCCAGCGGCCCCACCACGGCAACGGTGGCCGATTTTTTCAGCGGCAGCGTCTCCAGCCGGTTTTTCAGCAGCACCATGCTTTCGCGTGCCACTTCCCGCGCCTCTTTACGGTGCAGACGGCTCTCGGCGTTGGTATCCTGCGGATCGCTCTCTTTCGGGCCAAGGTGGCTATAGGGATCGTTGAACAGCCCCATATCATATTTGACGTTCAGCACGTGGCGAGTGGCGTCGTCCAGCTCGTCCATGGTGACCTTGCCGCTCTTGATCAGGTCCGGCAGGTACTTGCTGTAGTACTCATCGGCCATGCTCATGTCGACGCCGGATTTGATCGCCACGCGCACCGCATCCTCTGGATCCGCCGCCGTGCCGTGCTTGATCAGCTCTTTAATCGCCCCGTGATCGGAGATAGTGATGCCTTTAAATTTCCAGTCGCCGCGCAGGAGATCCTTCAGCAGCCACGAGTCAGAGGAGGCCGGGGTACCGTTGAGCGAGTTAAGGGCAATCATCACCCCGCCGCTGCCGGCGTCCAGCGCCGCTTTATAGGGCGGCATGTAGTCGTTAAACAGGCGCTGCGGGCTCATGTCGACGGTGTTGTACTCTTTCCCGCCCTCCACGGCACCGTAGGCGGCGAAGTGTTTCACGCTGGTCATCACCGAGTAGCGATCCGCCGGGCTTTTGCCCTGCATCGCTTCGACCATGGTTTTGCCCATCATCGCGGTAAGGTAGGTATCTTCTCCGAAGCCCTCAGAGCCACGGCCCCAGCGCGGGTCGCGCGTGACGTCGACCATCGGAGCCCAGGTCATGTTCAGACCGTCGTCCGCCGCTTCATAGGCGGAGATGCGACCGACGGTTTTGACTGCGTCAAGATCGAAGGAGGAGGCCAGGCCGAGGCTGATAGGGAAAACGGTACGCTGACCGTGTACCACGTCGAAGGCGAAGAAGAGAGGGATCTTCAGGCGGCTAAGCTGCATCGCCTGGTCCTGCATCGCACGGATATCCTGGCGGGTCACGGTGTTGAAAATCGCCCCTACCTGGCTGGCTTTGATCATGTCGCGGATCGCCTCTTTCGGGTTATCCGGTCCGACGCTGATCAGACGTAGCTGGCCAATTTTTTCGTCGACCGTCATCTTTTTGAGCAAATCCGTGACGTATGCATCCCGCGCCTGCGGCGTCAGGGGATGGTTAGCGGACGTATCCTCTGCCAACGCGGGTTGCAGCGCCAGCCCTACGGCGACACCTACTGAACATAGCCATTTCATGTCGTTCACTCTCTTGTATTAACAGCCGACTCAGCGGCCTGATCGTGCGAAAAATGCAGTGTGCCATAATCGTAGCGCGCCTTGCAGGGTTATTCTCTTATTTTTCTGGCAATTAGTTCGCCGGGATAGATTTTCCCGCGCTATGCTTTATCAGATGATTCTGGCCTTGCCACAAGGAGTGGAAAATGTCTGCTGTGTCCCTACAAAATAACACCCTCTTTCTCAGCGAACTTGCCCGGCTAGTAGGCCATGCGCAGCTGCTTACCGATCCGGCCAAGACCGCCCGCTACCGCAAAGGCTTTCGCTCCGGCGAGGGCAAGGCGCTGGCGGTGGTGTTCCCCGAGACGCTGCTGCAGCTCTGGCACGTGCTCAATCTCTGCGTGCGTAACGATAAGATCATTTTAATGCAGGCGGCGAATACCGGCTTGACCGAAGGCTCGACGCCGAGCGGCAACGACTACGATCGCGATATCGTGATTATCAGCACCCTGCGCCTCGATCGGCTCCAGCTGATTGATGAGGGCAAGCAGGTGCTGGCCTACCCTGGAACCACCCTTTATGCGCTGGAAAAAGCCCTGAAGCCGCTGGGCCGGGAGCCGCACTCGGTGATTGGCTCGTCGTGCATCGGCGCGTCGGTGATTGGCGGGGTATGCAATAACTCTGGCGGTTCGCTGGTGCAGCGCGGCCCGGCCTACACCGAGATGTCGCTGTTTGCCCGCATTGACGAGCAGGGCCAGCTGCGGCTGGTGAACCATCTGGGGATTGATCTCGGCGAGACGCCAGAGCAGATCCTCAGCAAGCTCGACGACCAGCGCGTTAACGATGCTGACGTACGTCATGATGGCCGTCACGCCCATGACAGCGATTACGTGGAGCGGGTGCGCGATATCGAGGCCGATACCCCTGCGCGCTACAATGCCGATCCGGATCGTCTGTTTGAATCCTCCGGCTGCGCGGGCAAGCTGGCGGTCTTCGCCGTGCGCCTCGATACCTTTGCCGCCGCCAAGCGTCAGCAGGTGTTCTATATCGGCACCAACCAGCCGGCGGTACTGACGGAGATCCGCCGCCATATGCTGGCCAACTTTGATAATCTACCGGTGGCGGCTGAGTATATGCATCGGGATATCTACGATATTGCCGAGCGCTACGGCAAAGATACCTTCCTGATGATCGACAAGCTTGGCACCGACAAGATGCCGATGCTCTTCACCCTGAAAGGGCGCGCCGACGCCATGCTGGAGAAGGTGACGCTGTTTAAACCTCACTTCACCGATCGCCTGATGCAGCGGGTCGGCAGCGTCTTCCCAGGCCACCTGCCGCCGCGGATGAAAAGCTGGCGCAACAAGTATGAGCACCACCTGCTGTTGAAAATGGCCGGGGACGGCATCGCCGAAGCGCAGAGCTGGCTGAAGGAGTATTTTACCGAGGCCGAAGGCGGCTTCTTCGCCTGCACCACCGAAGAGGGTAACAAAGCCTTCCTGCACCGCTTCGCGGCGGCGGGGGCTGCCATCCGTTATCAGGCCGTGCATGCCGATGAGGTCGAAGAGATCCTGGCCCTGGATATCGCCCTGCGGCGCAACGACACCGAGTGGTTTGAAACGCTGCCGGAAGCTATTGCCAGCAAACTGACGCATAAGCTTTACTACGGCCACTTTTTCTGTCACGTTTTCCATCAGGACTACATCGTCAAGCGAGGCGTTGATGTCCATGAGCTTAAAGCGCAGATGCTGGCGCTGCTGCACGAGCGTGGCGCGCAGTATCCGGCTGAACATAACGTCGGGCATCTGTATGAGGCGGCTGAGAGCCTGAAACGCAACTATCGCGAGCTCGATCCCACTAACAGCATGAATCCCGGCATTGGCAAAACCAGTAAGCGGAAGTACTGGGGCGAAGGCGCTGACCCGTCCCAGTCGTAAAGGAGTACAGCGCGATGTCTGCTGTTGATGTTTTAGCCATAACCGACGTTGAAGTCCGCGATGCCAGGCCGGACGACGTACACGCTATCTCAGCGATCTACGCCTGGCATGTTCTGCATGGCCGCGCCTCCTTTGAGGAGGTGCCCCCCACTATTGACGAGATGCGTCAGCGCATCGCGAAAATTACCGGCGAGGGTCTGCCCTGGCTGGTGGCGCTCTATCGCGGCATCATCGTCGGCTACTGCTACGCGGGACCCTACCGCCCGCGCCACGCCTATCGCTATACCCTTGAATGCTCTATCTACATTGAGTCCACCCTGACCGGACGGCAGATCGGCAGTACGCTGATGCAGGCCTTGCTCGACCGCTGTGAAGAGGGTCCGTGGCGGCAGATGGTGGCGGTGATTGGCGACGGCCATCAAAATGAAGGCTCTCTGCGCCTGCATAAAAGCCACGGCTTTGAAGTGGTGGGACAGCTGCGCAGCGTCGGCTACAAGAAGGGAGACTGGCGGGATACGCTAATCATGCAGCGCCCGCTCAACGATGGAGACTGGACGCTGCCTGAGTAATTACTTATTTAGCTGATTAATCATTCTGCGCGGTTTGCGCCGCGCTGCTGGTGGCGTTGATCGCCATCTGGGCTGCCTTCTGGCGCTTATAGCTCAGCGCCGAGGCTGGCACAGGCTGCACCTTACCGGTCTCAATCCAGGTCCGCAGGCGGCTGGCGTCGGCGAAGTGGGTATATTTGCCAAAGGCATCCATCACCACCAGCGCCACCGGTTTGTTATTGATCACCGTCCGCATCACCAGGCAGTGCCCGGCGGCGTTGGTGAAGCCGGTTTTGGTCAGCTGAATATTCCAGTTGTCGCGATAGACCAGGTGGTTGGTATTGCGAAATGGCAGGGTATAGGCCGGACTGGAGAAGGTTGCCATCTCCTCCCGGGTGGTGCTGAGCTGGCCGATCAGCGGATACTGCTTGCTGGCAATCAGCAGCTTCGTCAAATCACGCGCGGTGGAGACGTTATGGATCGACAGCCCGGTCGGCTCCACAAAGCGGGTATTTACCATGCCCAGGGATTTTGCCTTCGCATTCATCGCCCGAATAAAAGCACCGTAGCCGCCCGGATAGTGGTGGGCTAAGCTCGCGGCGGCGCGGTTCTCTGAGGACATCAGCGCCAGCAGCAGCATATTCTTACGGCTAATTTCACTGTTCAGACGCACGCGGGAGTAGATGCCACGCATCTCCGGCGTCTGGCTGATATCCACCTTCAAACGCTCGTCCAGCGGCAGGTGCGCATCCAGCACCACCATCGCCGTCATCAGCTTGGTGATAGAGGCAATCGGCCGCACCAGATCCGGATGGCTGGCGTAGATCACTTTATTGGTTTGCAGGTCGACAATCATCGCGCTGCCGGAGGCGATCTCAGGTTGCGCAGCGGTGGTGGAGGCAGCAGCGGTTTTTGCCAGCGCCTGGGGGGCGACGGGAACGGCCAGCAGCAGGGCAAGGCTTAACAGGGAAACTCGAAATTTCAGCATGGTGAGACTTCTGGTGATTATTCACGCGCGTGATGACGCACACCGCTTTTGCAGGCAGAAAATGGCAAAAGCTGGCCAACGCATGATAGCTGCCATCATGCGTTGTCGCCAGAGAAGATTCTTTGCTGAACGTAACCCATCGTTTGCGTCCGGTTCAGAACAGGCGATAGCCGTAACCCCACAGCACCACCGTCAGCGCCAGCAGCACCTCCAGCACCAGCACGCCAATCGCCAGCGTCGAGCTGGAGAAGCTCAGCCCCTCCTCCTGATTAATGTTCAGGAAGGTCGGAATGCCGACGTAGAGCAGATAGCCGGTATAGAACAGCGCCACCGTGCCGACCAGCGCACAGAGCCAGACCAGCGGATAGAGCGCCACCAGGCCGCTTAAGAACAGCGGCGTGGCGACGTAGCCAGCAAAGACCATGCAGCGGGCCAGCGACGGTCGCTGGGGGATATTGCGCGCCATCCAGTAGATAACCCGCCCCATGACCGCCACGCCAGCCAGCATCAGGCCGTAGAAAAGAATACCGAGTAGCAGCGCGGTAGAGAGCGACAGCCGTGAGAAGACACCTTCGCCAAAGTGCCAGCCGAGCTGGGTGGTACCAATAAATGCAGAGACAACCGGGATTGCCGCCATCAGTAGAACGTGGTGGGTATAGTGGTGCGAAATCGTTTCGTTTTCGCCTCTGATCACTTTCATTTCACGATCGGGATGGGACAGGAGTCCCCAGACATGGTTCATAACGCCCCCTCGCTGTCAGCCCTGATGATAACGCCTTTAGTATAATGCAAATGCCGATCATTTTTTGTACAAATAGGCGGTCTCTGCCGCGATGGTCCGCTGCTCACTCTCTTCTGACGCTATGCTTATACAATCTTTTTTGTCTGGAGGAAGCAGAACCCGCATGGATATCAATAGCCTGATTGCGCACTACGGTTACGCCGCGCTCGTCGTGGGCAGCGTGGCAGAAGGTGAAACCATTACCCTGCTCGGCGGCGTGGCGGCGCATCAGGGCCTGCTGCGCTTCTGGCTGGTGGTCGCGGCGGTGGCGCTGGGAGGAATGATCGGCGATCAGCTGCTCTTTCTGCTTGGCCGCCGGCTGGGGGATCGCGTGTTAGGCCACTTTTCGCGCCATCAGAAGAAAATCGATCGCGCCCAGCGGTTAATTAAAAAACGGCCGTGGCTCTTCGTGATCGGCACCCGCTTTATGTATGGCTTTCGCATTATCGGCCCGCTGCTGATAGGCTCCAGCGGCCTGTCACCACGGGTTTTTATTCCGCTCAATATTGTGGGCGCTATCGTCTGGGCGCTGATCTTTACAACCCTCGGCTACGTGGGCGGCGAAGTGGTGGGCCCGTGGCTGCACACCCTGGACCAGCACCTGAAGCACTGGATATGGCTGATTGTGGCGGTCGTTGTCGTCTTTGTACTGCGGGCAGCGATCAAACGCTGGCTGGCAAAAGATAAAGAGACGGGAGAGTAGCCCCTCCCGCCTGTGGCCTACTGGGGTTTGTACTGTGGATTGGCCAGCATAAAGCCGCCGTCCACGATAAACGACTGGCCGGTGGTATAGGTCGCATCCTCAGAGCTGAGCCAGCCCACCAGGCTGGCAATCTCCTGGGTATGGCCAGGGCGGGCCAGGGGAATGGTTGGCATTGAGCCTTCCTCGACATCTTCATCCTTCATGTCGTTCATCGGCGTGGCGATAGCCCCCGGCGCTACCGAGTTCACCAGGATCTTATGCTGCACCAGCTCCATCGCCATCGACTTGGTCAGCCCGCCGAGGGCGTGCTTGGCGGCGGTGTAGGCGCTGGCTTCCGGCAGCGGGGTGTGCTCATGCACGGAGGTGATATTGATAATGCGTCCGCCCTCGCCCTGCTCCACCATCTTTCTGGCCGCGATCTGCGCGCACAGGAACGCGCCGTCAACGTCAACGGTAAAGACGGTGCGCCAGTCCTCAAACGCCATCTCCAAAAACGGCGCCTTGCTCATCGCCCCGGCGTTGTTCACCAGCACGTCGATGCGTCCGAACCTGTCGATCAGGGTCTGAATGGCCTGTGCGCCCTCGGGCAGGTTACTCAGGTCGAGCTGCACGGTTTCCGCCCGGCGGCCAAACGAGGTAACGGCTTGTGCCACCTCTTTTGCCCCCTCGTCGTCCGAGTGCCAGGTGATGCCAATGTCGTACCCCTGCTTTGCCAATACCAGCGCGCACTGCTTGCCGATACCTGAATCTGATGCTGTGACGATAGCAACCTTGTTTGTCGTGCCCATAAGAGCCTCCGCAAAAAGAAGTGATAGGGGGAACGTGAAAAAGCTGAACAGTAAGTATAGAGAGTTCCCGGCTATCGCAAGGAGGCGGGCCATTTTCTGCGTCGGCCAGGCAAAACGGCAGATAATTGCCTATGCTTTCAGAGGTATCAGCAAAACGTCACGACAAAAGGACAGGACGATGAAAATTTTACTTTGGGCTATTTTAATTATTTTTCTGATTGGGCTGTTGGTGGTAACCGGCGTGTTTAAGATGATTTTCTAAGATGTTCGCCTGAACATGCCCCCGTAAGGGGGCAAAACGCAGGCAGCAAAAAGGCTCCTGTCTGGAGCCTTATGATTTAGATAATCTGAGAGAGTCAGGCAAATCGCGCCGACTTTTCTCTCTTTTCTGGCCCCACGATATCCATCTCTTTCTCATTGTGACCTACTCTGGCAAGCCTTGTACCATCAACAGTTCCCCAGAAATCAAGAGAGCGTTTTGCGGCAGCCGTCGCTTTGTCAGCATCAAATTTTTTAGTTTGCTTGCTCATAATGCCTCCTGTTTGGCTTTCTGCCATAACTCAATTCTATATCAATTCAATAACCTGTTGAGTAATCACCAGGCATTGCTCATGGATTTCTTGAATAGTTATTTCGCTCATTTAAGTTAACCTTCCTTAGATGTTTATCCTGCTTAATACAGACCTAAATAATTAAGCCTGATGATATCCCCCGCCCAATGTGGAGGTGAGCTGCAACGTGGCGTCCAGCCACTGGCCGTGCAGGGTGATGCCGTTAATCTGCTCCTGAAGCAGCGGCAGGCGGCTCTGGCTGACACGCATGCCGGGAATAATCCCTACCTTAAAGCGCGCTTCGGCTAACGCGACAATGCGTCCCGCATCCTGCTCAATCTGCTGCTGGCGTTGATTCTCGTCCGCCAGAGTCTCGACCTGCACCGCCGCCTTCTCTACCTCGTTGACCGCGTCCACGACCGCCTTGTTATAGTTGGCGATAGAGAGGTTATGCTCCTCTTCAGCAATGTTAAGGCTGGCGTTAAGCCGCCCGCTGTCAAAGATAGGCAGCGTCAGGCCACCGGTGACGCCCATCTGCTGGGCAGAGTGGCGAAAGAGATCGCTCAGATGCAGGGCATCCTGCTGCAAAAACGCCATCAGGTTTAAATCTGGGTAGAAAGCGGCTTTTGCTGCCTCTACGCTGCTGAGAGAGGACTCAATGTACCAGTGCGCCGCCTGCAGATCCGGACGGCGGGCCAGCAGATCGTAACCGAGCTGCGTGGGCATTTTACCTTCCACCTTCGGTAACACGACCGGCTGCAGATGCAGCGTGGCGGCGTTGCTATCGGTCAAGGCAATCAGGCGGGCTTCAATCACCCGCATTTTACCCCGGGCCTCGCTCTGCTGCTGGCGGGTTTTACCTTCGTCGATGCTGTTTTCCGCGTCCGCCACCGAGGAGGTAATGCCCGCCTGATGAAGCTGGCGGTCGGCGGCCACAATCGTCTGCTGATCATGATCTATCTCGTTCAGCACCTGACTGATGGCGGCCTCGGTCTGCCACTGCCAGTAGAGGCGTGCCACGCTGGTTGCCAGCAGTTGACGCGTCTGCTGACGCTCCGCTTCATGGGCGCGTACGTTGCCAATGCGGGCCGCGACCTCGTCACGGTTTTTCCCCCACAGATCCAGATCCCAACCGGCGGTGAAGCCGAAGGTGCCGTTGGTATACCAGGGCCCGGTGGTTCCGGCAGCGGGATCGGTTATGGCAAAGGGTCCCATCAGCCCCTCGGCAGACATGCGCTGCCGCTCTACGTCGGCAGAGAAATCGACCTGCGGACCCTCGTTGGCGGCGACGCGCTGCGCCTGCGCTTCGGCAAGGTGAATGCGCTGCTCTGCGACCTGCATATCCGGCGCATGCGCCAGGGCGCGCTCAATCAGGGCGTTAAGCTGCGGATCGTGATACGCCTGCCACCACTGGCTCTGCGGCCAGCCAGCGGCCAGCGCCGGAGGTAAACGAGTGGTAGCCACCGCTGCCGGGGCCTGCTCTTTCAGGGGGACGACGCTGTCATGCATCGGCGCGCATCCGCTAAGAAGGGATACCAGCGGGAAGCACGCCGCAGCGGCGAGAATAAAAGGACGACTCATAGATACGCTCTGCTAAACCAGGGCGTTGCAGAGTACACACACTTTTATCCGGTTTTTTAGGTAAGCGTGGCAAAACACAGCCGGTCACAAAAAGACACAGCCGGAAAAATATTCACCTTATCAATAATATAAATAGTACTATTCTTTCCGAATATGTTTAGCCGCCGCCTCGATGGCGGTGGCAATCGCCGCCGACTGCTTCAGGGTACGGATCTCGCTGAACAGGCCGTCGGCTTCGGCATACTCCTTGCGTAAATAGCCCAGCCACTGCTTGATGCGCGCCACGTGGTACATTCCCGTGTCGCCCTGCTTCTCAAGCTGGCTGTAGTGCTGGAGCAGATCAACCACGTCCGGCCAGGGCATGCGCGGGGCGTTATATTTGATCACCCGGCTAAGGTTGGGCACGTTCAGCGCGCCGCGGCCAATCATCACCGCATCGCAACCGGTCGCCGCCAGGCAATCCTGCGCGCTCTGCCAGTCCCAGATCTCACCGTTAGCAATCACCGGAATGGACAGCCGCTGGCGGATCTCGCCAATCGCCTGCCAGTTGATGCGCTCTGCTTTATAGCCATCCTCTTTCGTGCGGCCGTGAACCACCAGCTCGGTGGCGCCCGCCTGCTGCACCGCGTCGGCGATCTCAAACTGCCGCGCGCCGCTGTCCCAGCCGAGGCGTATCTTAACGGTAACGGGCAGCGAGGCGGGCACGGCTTCGCGCATCGCCTTCGCCCCCCGGTAGATCAGCTCAGGGTCTTTGAGCAGCGTCGCCCCGCCGCCGCTGCCGTTCACCAGCTTCGACGGGCAGCCGCAGTTGAGATCGACCCCGTAGGAGCCCAGCTCCACGGCGCGAGCGGCGTTCTCCGCCAGCCACTGCGGGTACTGACCCAGCAGCTGGATCCGCACCGGGGTGCCGTTCAGCGTCCGGCTCTGGCGATGCAGTTCGGGGCAGATCTTATAGAACGACTTTACCGGCAGCAGCTGATCGACCACACGTAAAAACTCGGTGATGCAGAGATCGTAATCATTTACCCCGGTCAGCAGCTCGCGCACCAGCGAATCGAGCACGCCTTCCATCGGTGCCAGTAATACACGCATAACGTTACCCGTCAGAAAAGAGGCGCGTATGGTAGCGCCTCTGGTCCATGGGTGAAAGGGGCTTTATCGCCCGGTTTACGCCTAATCTTGTATGAATGCCTGACGTTCCATTTAGGAATATTTGGTATGCTCACAATTCATGATGTGATCGATAGCACAGTTATCGAATCAATTGTATGATGAATGCGTTTCATCAGAGGCTTGAACCATGTCTAAATCCTTGACCGTTATCTGGCAGTATCTTCGCGCATTTGTGCTGATCTATGCCTGCCTGTATGCCGGGATCGCTATCTCTTCCCTGCTGCCCATTACTATTCCCGGCAGCATTATCGGCATGCTGATTATGTTCTTTCTGCTGGCACTGCAAATCCTGCCGGCAAAATGGGTTAACCCCGGCTGCTACGTGCTGATCCGCTATATGGCGCTGCTGTTTGTGCCCATCGGCGTGGGCGTGATGCAGTACTACGACGTGCTGCGGGCGCAGTTCGGGCCGGTGGTGGTCTCCTGCGCGATCAGTACGCTTGTTGTCTTCCTGGTGGTGAGCTGGAGCTCGCACCTGGTGCACGGCGAGCGCAAGGTAACGGGTGAGAAAGGAGCGAAATCGTGATGGAAAATATCTGGTGGTCGCTGCCGCTAACGCTTGCGGTCTTCTTTGCGGCCCGCAAGCTGGCGATGCGTTTTAAGATGCCCCTGCTCAATCCGCTGCTGGTGGCGATGGTGGTACTGATCCCCTTCCTGCTGCTGACCGGCATACCCTATGAGCGCTATTTCGCCGGGAGCAAAATCCTTAACGATCTGCTTCAGCCTGCCGTAGTGGCGCTGGCCTACCCGCTGTATGAGCAGCTGCATCAGATCCGCGCCCGCTGGAAATCAATTATCTCCATCTGCTTTATCGGCAGCGTGGTCGCGATGGTCACCGGCACCACCGTTGCCCTGTTAATGGGGGCCTCGCCGGAGATCGCCGCCTCGATACTGCCAAAATCGGTTACCACGCCGATTGCCATGGCGGTAGGGGGCAGCATCGGCGGCATTCCGGCCATCAGCGCGGTCTGCGTAATTTTTGTCGGCATTCTTGGGGCGGTGTTTGGTCATACCCTGCTAAACCTGATGCGTATTCGCACTAAAGCGGCCCGGGGTCTGGCAATGGGTACCGCCTCCCACGCCCTGGGCACAGCACGCTGTGCGGAGCTGGATTATCAGGAGGGCGCATTCAGTTCGTTGGCGCTGGTTCTCTGCGGGATTATCACCTCGCTGATGGCTCCCCTGCTCTTCCCGCTGATCCTGACGCTGGTGGGCTAAAATTTGCGATGCGTCGCGCATTTTTCATTTGAATTTCATAAGTTGCATATACAGTGTGATTTGAATCACATATAAAGCGCCTTACGCTCTTTACACTAGGCTCCCATTACACTGCTATGAGGCAACGCCATGCATTCACGTTTTCACTCGGCTTTCGCTAACCTTGCGAAGGATCTGCAATCCGCTTTAGCCCCCCTTCTTGCGGATGACCATTTTCCCGCCATGCTGAGCGCGGAGCAGGTGAAGGCGCTGGTTAGCGCCACCGGACTGGATGAAGATGCGCTGGCCTTTGCGCTCCTGCCGCTGGCCGCTGCCTGCGCCCGGGCCGATCTGTCGCATTTTAACGTGGGTGCTATCGCCCGCGGAGTGAGCGGCACATGGTACTTCGGCGGCAATATGGAGTTTATTGGTTCCAGCATGCAGCAGACCGTCCACGCCGAGCAGAGCGCCATCAGCCACGCCTGGCTGCGCGGTGAGAAATCCCTGGTGGCTATCACCGTTAACTACACCCCCTGCGGGCACTGCCGTCAGTTTATGAACGAGCTGAACAGCGGCCTCGATCTGCGTATTGCTCTCCCAGGCCGCGATCCACATACTCTGGCGGATTACCTGCCCGACGCCTTTGGTCCCAAGGATCTGGAAATTAATACTCTGCTGATGGATGACGAAGATCACGGTTTCACGGTTGAGGGCGAGGCGCTGGTCAAAGCGGCCATCACCGCCGCCAATCAGAGCCATGCGCCTTACAGCAACGCCCCCTCCGGCGTCGCCATTGAGCTGAGCAACGGGCAGATTTTCGCCGGGCGCTATGCGGAAAATGCCGCTTTCAACCCCTCCCTGCCGCCGTTACAGGGGGCGCTCAATCTGCTGAGCCTGAACGGATACGATTATCCGGATATGCGCCGTGCCGTACTGGCTGAACGCCCGGACGCGCCGCTCACCCAGTGGGACGCGACCTCCGCCACGCTGAGAGCGCTGGGCTGCCGCTATGTTGAGCGTGTGGCGCTGCCTGCCTGAGCAACGGCAATAACACAATGAAATGATTGTGATGAAAATCCCCGCAGTTGAATCGCTGATTCTTGCGCTTCCTCTGCGGGTAAAGTAGCCTGAATGAAATTTCATCTCCGCATCGAGCTATCTGCATGTTAAAGCGTTTGTTATACAGCCTGTTAGTCATCATCGGCTTGCTGCTGTTAACTGCGCTTGTTCTTGACCGCTGGATAAGCTGGAAAACCTCCCCGTGGATCTACGACGATTTGCAAGATCTGCCCTACCGCCAGGTTGGGGTGGTGCTGGGTACCGCCAAGTATTACCGCACCGGGGTGATTAATCAGTACTATCGCTACCGCATTCAGGGGGCGCTAAACGCCTACAACAGCGGCAAGGTGAACTATCTGCTGCTGAGCGGCGACAATGCTCTGCAGAGCTATAACGAGCCGGTCACCATGCGCAAGGATCTGATTGCCGCCGGGGTGGACCCGCAGGATATCGTGCTCGACTACGCGGGTTTCCGCACCCTGGACTCCATCGTGCGCACCCGTAAGGTCTTCGACGCCAACGACTTTATTATCATCACCCAGCGCTTCCACTGCGAGCGTGCGCTGTTTATCGCCCTGCACCGGGGTATTCAGGCCCAGTGCTACGCCGTACCTTCGCCGAAAGATATGCTCACCGTGCGGGTGCGAGAATTTGGTGCGCGTCTTGGCGCACTGGCGGATCTCTATATCTTCAAACGCGAGCCGCGCTTCCTCGGCCCGCTGCTGCCTATCTCTTCACTCCAGGATGTGCCGGACGATGCGCAGGGCTACCCCGCCGTCACGCCGGAGCAGCTGATGGATCTACAGCCGAAAGCGAAAAAATAGTGCTCAGAAGGCGATATTGTCTGCCCAGGTGGTGGCGCGCTTCATGATCTCTATCACCGCTTCAGGCGCCAGCCCGAGGCTCTTCGCCGCCGCGTTAACCTCATCCCAGCGCTGCTGTTCATAGAGGCGGGCCAGTTCCAGGAACGGATAAAGCACGCCTTCCCGCTCGGTGAGGGCCTGCGTAACCCGCTCGGACAGGGCGATCTGCTTAACCAGATCCTCCAGCGCGATGCCAAGGATGACGTCCAGCAGCGAGAACAGACCGCAGAAGAAGGCGTCATGAGCGAGCGATTCCCGCCCTGCCGCTTTGGCCAGCAGCTCGCAGAACATTCCCCGCACCAGACTCATATGGTACAGCTCGGTCGTCTTCACGTTGGCGATGCTGGTCAGGCAGGAGATCGAGACAAAGCGGCGCAGCTCGTTGAAGCCAAGATAGAGCAGCGTGTCCTTGAGGGTGCTGTTTTTCACTATCTCAATGCCGCGCGTGTTATAGACCACGTTGCGGGTGTAGCGCATAAGGGTATAGGAGAGGCTGATGTCGCTCTTGAGATAATTTTCGATTTTCGCCAGATCCGGGTTCTGGGCGTTGACCTCGGCAATCAGCTGGAGCTGCAACACCTTATTTTGCGATAGCCGCTTGTTTTGCAACACCTCGGGCTTGCTGTAGAAATAGCCCTGAAAGAGATCGAAGCCGAACGCGCGATACCGATCGAACTCCTCCTGCGTTTCGACCTTTTCAGCCAGCAGCGTAACCTTGCCTAGACGGTTACGGTTTTGCGTAACATAGCCTGAGATCTCATCAAAGGTCTGGGCCTGAATATCGAATTTAATAATGCTGATATAGGGAAAAAAGCGCTCCCACTCGCTTTTAAGGGCAAAGTCATCGAGGGCGATTTGAAATCCACCAGCGTAGAGGCGACGCACGGCGGCCAGTAGTTCGTTATTGGGCGTTGCCGTCTCAAGGATCTCAATAACCACCTTGTCATGAGGAAGCGCATCGGCAAAGCCCTGGACGATCATCTCGCCGGGAAAGTTGATATAGCAGGCGTGCTTGCCCACCAGCGAGGGCAGCGGCGTAGAGAAGAAGAGATCGGAGATAATTTGTTTTGTCGCATACTCAGACGAGACGTCTGGAAACCGGTTGGTTAACCCGTCACGGAACAGCAGCTCCCAACCAACGGTCGCCATGTTTTTGTCAAAAATGGGTTGTCTCGCAACAAATGAGTACATACTCCTCTCCATGGCATATGCTAGCGGCAAAATTTAACTATAGCTAAATCCCCTCTGAGATCGAGCGCTCAGCCCGCGCTAGCTCACACTTTAGTGCGCAACGCTTTTAGAAAAGAGGTTGATCACCAGTACGCCAGCGCAAATCAGCGCCATTCCGCCGATGGCTGGCAGATCCAGCTTCTGTCCGCTAAAGATCCAACCCGCAGCGCTGATCAGTACGATACCCACCCCAGACCAGATGGCATAGGCGATGCCGGTAGGAATGTACTGTAGGGTTTGGGAGAGAAACCAGAACGCTACGGCATAGCAGCCCAGCGTGGCCACCGTCGGCCACAGTTTTGTGAAACCTTCGGAGTAGCGCATTAGCGTTGTGCCGATCACTTCAGCCACAATCGCGATCCCCAGATGAACATAAGCGTGCATGAACCCTCCTCCTTTGCATCATTTTGTAAAATATGCCATCTGCCGTTACATATCGCTACTTTTTAACCTCTCCCATAGTGCATCTATACTGTTAGTGACACAGGAGGGTGTTCATTGTGAGAATTCTACGCTATCTATTTACCAGTCCGGAAAAGCTACTTCAGGTAACCGATCACCGCGACGTTCAGGAATCCATCGACGACGGGGAGCGGATCATTATTGATGAGGACGGCAGAGCGCGGGTTAACGTACGCAGCCAGGCCGTGAAGGAGGATTTTATCCGCCATGTTGATGCACTAAAGAGGGCATAAAATGGCGACAGCAATATTTATGGTGTTGATGGTTTCCGGCTACTGGTACACCAGCCGCGATCTCTCTACCCGCTTTAAACTGCGGCGCTCCTTTGGCTGGGACGTCTACTTTTTGGTCGCCCTTTACGGCTGCATCTTTATGCTACAGGGGATCATTGCTACCGCCCTGGTGTGGCTGCTGCTGCTGTTTTCATCGATGGGCATGGATGCGCTACCGCAGTGGTTTGGTCCAGAAGAGCACCGTCTCCAGGTGACCTTTATGAACTGGAGCTTCCTTGGCATTCAGGCGCCGGTGGTGATCATGCTCGCCTTTGCAACCCTGTTCTGCCTCTACCGCTCTAACTGGGCAGGCAGCGCCCGTCTCGACGGCAACGGTCGTCGCCAGCTGTATAAGTTTCTCACGCGGGGCAACGGCGTGGAGGGGCTGCTCTACCAGTGTATGGAGACAGGCCAGCTGGCGTGGATCACCCTGAAGTCGCAGCGGGTCTATATCGGCATGATCCACGGCGCTACGCTTGACGATACCGAGGTAAGAAATATTGAGCTGATCCCCATGCTCAGCGGCCACCGGGATCGCCACTCCCACCAGCTAAATATTGAGAATAACTACAGCGCCTGGTATGCCAAGCACGATATTAACCTCGATACCGAGCCGCAGTCGGCCCTGGATTTCCGTAAGGTGATCCTGCTCGATGAGGTGGAGAGTCTGTCGCTATTCGATCCGGCACAGGTCATGGCGATGGGTATTAAAGAAGAGCCGCAGGCGTAGCAATGACAAAATAAAAACCGGCCAGCATAGCTGACCGGTTCTCTTCAAGCCTGAGCTACTTTTTCTCAGGCTTTTTATCGCCCGACTCCGGCGACTCGGAAGGATCGTCTTTTTCAACGTTCAGGGAGTAGTTAGTACGCATAGCGCCTCCTTATTTTTTGCCTTCGGCAATACCGGTGAGTTTTACGTCGGTCTGTTTCTCTTCGTTCAGCGTCTCTTCCAGCAGCTTAGCCGCTTCTTTGTAGCCTAGCTTCAGGGCCAGAGTACGCAGCGTACCGTAAGAGGCAATCTCGTAGTGCTCGACTTTTTGCGCCGCACCAATTAGGCCCTCATCACGCAGTTCGCCTGCTTGAACGGAATCGATGATCTCCTGAGCCTCTTCCACCAGCCCCTCAAGGGCGTGGCACTTCATACGGCGAATACGTAGGCCTTCGGTGACTTCAACAATCTGGTCGATTCGTTCGATCTGTCCGCGGGTTTCTTCAAGATGGGTTTCAAACGCGGTAACCAATTGTTCTGAGGTCGCTGCACGGGCCATTTTTGGCAGTGCACGCGCTATTTGTTTCTCGGCGCTGTATATGTCTGACAGTTCATGAATAAAGAGATCTTCAAGTGTTTTTACCGCTGGCATAATTAATTCCTCTTTAGATCGCCGGGATGGGTCCTTAATTAAGCGTGGCAATCCTGTAAAGGTAATTACAGGATTGCCACCGACAGTCAATATATATCTATTTAATCAGAATTAATTAATTAAATAAGATATATCTCCGCTACGGTCAGGAGGAACGACCGCCGCTGTGACTGTTTTGTCCGCCTTTCTTACCTGCTTCAGATGCGCGCTGCGGGTCGTTTTTAAAGTTCCCGCCGCTCTGCTGCCCGCCTTTACGGCCTGCTTCAGATGCACGCTGTTTATCTTCTGCAAAGTTTCCTGAACCGCCACGATGTTGTTGGGCCATAATATACTCCTTCCACATACAGTTTTGGTTAAAAATAGAGGGAAGTTATTCCCCCGTCAGGCATGTTTAACTTTAGCCATAATTCCCCCGCCTTCAAGTCAAAAACTCAAGGAAATATCAACAGCGAAGCATACCAGGAGCATTCTGAGAGCAATAATTTTTCCTTATAACGTGAAATCAAGTAGATAGGAAATATATTACGTAAGCGAAGCGGCAAATATATCGTTGACGCTAAATATTGCAAAATATGTCTTTCCATAAATAAACGGTAATAAAAAAGCCCGCCGGAGCGGCGGGCCTTGATAACTAACTGAAACAGTATGGTTATTTTTTGCGTGCGTACTTCAGCGAGTCCAGCGCCACAGCGAAGATAATGATGCCGCCCTTGATGATGTACTGCCAGTATGGGTTAACGCCGATATAGGTCAGACCGTAGTTGATTACGGTAAAGATGATGACCCCGGTCACTACTCCAAGTACCGTACCCACGCCGCCGCTGAAGGAAACCCCGCCTACTACGCAGGCAGCGATGGCGTCCAGCTCGTACATAAAGCCGAGGTTGTTGGTCGCAGAGCCGATACGGCCCGCTTCCAGCATCCCGCCAAAGGCATAGAAGACGCCGGACAGGGCATAGATCATCAGCAGGTTCAGCGCCACGTTTACGCCAGAGACCTTAGCCGCTTCCGGGTTGCCGCCGATAGCGAAGATATTTTTACCAAAGCGCGTCTTGTTCCACAGGATCCAGACAAAGGCCACGGCGATCAGTGCGTAGAAGGTGATATACGAGAGGCGGAAACTGCCCAGCGCCACAAACCCTTGGGTAAAGGTAGAGAAGCCGCTGTCGAAGCCAGAGATTGGCGATGCGCCCACGAAATCATAGTAGAGGGAGTTGATACCGTAGACGATGATCATTGTACCCAGGGTGGTGATAAACGGCGTCACGTTCAGGTAGGCAATGATAATCCCGTTCACCAGGCCAATGACCGCGCCAATCACACAGACGATAGCGATAACCGCGATAATCGGCATGGTCGCCATCTCCGGGAACACCTTGTTGGCGTTCTCCATTGACTGGAGCAGCGTTGCCGCGACGACCGCCGCCAGGCCAACCTGACGTCCGGCAGAGAGGTCGGTCCCCTGGGTGACAATCAGCCCCGCTACGCCCAGCGCGATAATAATACGCACCGAAGACTGGGTGAGAATGTTACTGAGGTTAAGCAGGCTCAGGAACGTCGGATCCTGGAAAATAATAATGGCCAGCAACACCAAAAGAACGACGTACAGACCGCCCTCTTTCAGGTAAGTGAGAAAACTCTTTTTATCTAACGCACTCATGTGAAGCCCCTGATCTTAAAGGTGCAAAGACGCAAGACGTAAAATTTCGTTTTGCGTTGTCGTTTTAGTGTCAACAATTCCGGCAACGAGGCCATTGCTCATAACCAAAATACGGTCGGTAATGCCCAGCAGCTCTGGCATTTCAGAGGAGATGATAATGATCCCCTTCTCTTTCTTCGCCAGCTCAGCGATCAGCTGGTAGATCTCAAATTTTGCCCCTACGTCGATACCGCGCGTTGGCTCATCCAGCATCAGGATCTCCGGCTGGGTGAGCAGCCAGCGGCCGATAATGACCTTCTGCTGGTTGCCGCCAGAGAGAGAGCCGATCTGCGTGCGGTGGCCCGGCGTTTTCACGCGCATCGAGTCGATGACCCACTGGGTGTCGCTCTTCATCCGGCTGTTATCCAGCAGGCCGACTTTGTTTTTGTAGTTCTGGATGTTGGAGATAAGCGAGTTAAAACCGATATCCAGATAGGCGTAGATCCCCGTTGAGCGACGCTCTTCGGTCACCAGCGCAAAGCCGTTGTTAATGGCTTCATGGGCGGTGTGGTTATTAATGGTTTTACCGTGCAGGGTGATGGTGCCGCCTGATTTTTCGCGGATGCCAAACAGCGTCTCCACGATATCGGTACGCTTCGCCCCGACCAGCCCGGCAATGCCGAGGATCTCACCCTTGTGCAGGTCGAAGGAGACGTCACGAATAGAGGGCTGGCGCAGAGAGGTCAGATTACGCACCTCCATAATGACCTCACCCGGCTTGTTCTGCTTGTCCGGGAAGCGCTGGTTCAGCGAGCGCCCTACCATCATGGCGATGATTTTGTCCATATCCAACCCTTCCAGCGGCTGGGTGGCGATCCACTGGCCGTCGCGCAGGATGGTAATTTCGTCGCAAAGCTGGAAGATCTCCTCCATCTTGTGCGAGATATAGACGATACCGCAGCCGCGCTCTTTCAGCTTGCGGATAATTTTAAATAGATGATTAACCTCTTTTTCGGTCAGCGACGAGGTCGGCTCATCCATAATGACGATTTTGGCATCGTAGGAGAACGCCTTCGCAATCTCGATCATCTGCATTTGCGAAACGGAGAGGGTTCCCACGCGGGCGCGCGGATCGATATCGATATCCAGCTCGTCGAAAATGGCTTTCGTATCGCGGTACATTTTATCCTGATCGACAAACACGCCTTTGGTGGGGTAACGCCCCAGCCACATGTTGTCCATCACCGACCGCTGCAGCACCAGATTAAGCTCCTGATGCACCATAGATATCCCGTTTTCCAACGCCTCTTTGGTCGAATGAAAATCGATCTCTTTACCCTGGAATAGAATGCTGCCGGAATCTTTTTGATAGATCCCAAAAAGGCATTTTAATAACGTTGATTTTCCTGCGCCGTTTTCACCCATCAGGGCGTGAATAGAGTGCGGACGCACTTTTAAATTAACGTTATCGAGTGCCTTAACGCCGGGAAATGACTTGTTGATGCCGCTCATTTCCAACAAGAATTCACCTGACGACTGAGTAGTATCGCTGACCATAATTATACCTTGTTGGCCTCGCACATCGCGTTATAAAAGGGCGCATCAAGATGCGCCCAGTGAAAGCAGAACAATGAATTATTTATTGCTGAACTCAGAGAGGTTCTCTTTATCCACGCCAACGTATGGGATACGGACGATTTTCTGTTCCAGCTTCCAGTTAGTGCCGTCAGCCGCGCCTTTGCCGTCGGCAAGGTTTTTCGCCAGATCAAAGGTGGCTTTCGCCTGGTTGTTGGCATCGTTCAGAACGGTACCGGCCAGCGCACCAGATTTAACCAGCGCCAGCGCTTCTGGCAGGGCGTCAACGCCGAATACCGGAATAGAGGATTTGTTGTGTGCCTTCAGGGCTTCTACCGCACCCATTGCCATCGCATCGTTGTTGGCAATAACCACTTCGATTTTGTTGGCGTTCGGGCCAGAGAGCCATGCATCCATCTTATCTTTCGCCATAGCGGTATCCCACATGGCGGTATCCAGCTGCAGCTGCTGGGTTTTCACACCCTTGTCATTCAGCTCTTTGATCACGTAGGTGGTACGCGCTTCAGCATCCGGGTGGCCCGGCTCGCCTTTCAGCAGTACGAACTGAATCTGGCCATCTTTGTTCAGATCCCATGTCGGGTTCGCCGCCCAGTGCTTAGCGATCAGATCGCCCTGGATGATGCCGGACTCTTTTGAGTCGGTACCGACATAATAGGCTTTATCGTAGCTATCCAGCGCTTTGCGGGAAGGCTCTTTGTTGAAGAAGACAATCGGCACGTTCTGGCCGCGCGCTTTCTCGATAACCGTACCTGCGGCTGCCGGGTCAACCAGGTTAATCGCCAGCGCTTTAACGCCTTTTGCCAGCAGAACGTCGATCTGGTCATTCTGTTTTGACTGGTCGTTCTGCGAGTCGTTCATCAGCAGCTGAACGTCCGGCGTCTCTTTCGCATCTTTCTCAATTGCTTTACGCACAACCGACATAAAGTTGTCGTCATATTTATAAATGGTCACGCCAATACGGGTATCTGCCGCATGTGCTGCCGCGCCAAAAAGCATGCTTGCCATTACGGCAGACAGAGTTAAAACCTTCTTATTCATGGTATCTCCGGTTTATGCAGGGTAGTTCTTGTGAATAAAGATCGGCGGGCAGCAGAATAGTGAAACGTTACTGTCGCCGAAGGTCACTCTAAAAATTGGGTCTTCCGTGTACGGTAACGCTCCAGAAAAGCTTTATTGATTGTCCCGTGCGAAGCATCATGCCTGACCGAACGGCCTGTATTACATAATGTTTCAGGCTCTGGAACGCTGACATCATAGTCAGCGCATTGTTAAGATACTGTGAATTTACTCACAGATTGAAAACGGTTACATGCAGCAATGTTATAAGTTAGTGATCGGAGCCACAGTTTGCCGCTGCGCCACCGAATGACGGCGTACCAGGGTCGGCATAAAGCAGTGGGTCGCGGCCAGATCCTGCGCCCCTGCTGCCCCCTGTAACGCCAGCTCCGTCGCCAGCCGGGCCATTGAAGCAATGGGATAACGCACCGTGGTCAGCTGCGGATCGGTATAGCGGGCAATGGGAATATCATCGAAACCGATGAGTGACAGATGCTGCGGTACGGCAATGCCGTTATCCTTCAGCGCCGTCAGCGCTCCGGCGGCCATGCTGTCGTTATAGGCGAAGACCGCAGTGAGGTGCAGATTACGGCCCAGCAGCTCAACCATGGCCGCCTCCCCGCCCTGCATATCCGGTGCACCGACGCCTACCCAGCCTTCCGGGGCGTGGATGTCCCGCTCCGCCAGCGCCTGCCGCCAGCCCTGCTGGCGCAGATCGTTATCTTCTATCTGATGGCTGGAGCCAAGGTAGCCCACGCGCTGATGCCCTTGAGCGAGCAGCATTCGGGTGGCCATCACCGCCCCGCTGACGTTATCTAACGCAACGCAGCGGTGGGCGTAGCCAGGCACCACCCGATTGATCAGCACCATGCCGGGGATCTGCTCCATAAAACCGGCCAGCTCCTCGTCGCTTAATGCTTTAGAGTGAACAATCAGGGCGTTACAGCGTTGGCGGATCAGGATCTCAATGGCGTGACGCTCCTTTTCCGCCTCATGGTAGCTATTGCCAATCAGGAGGTATTTCTGATGCTGCTGGGCCACGGTGTCTACCGCCTTGACCAGCGCGCCAAAGAAGGCGTCGGAGACGTCCATCACCACCACGCCAATGGTATCGCTGACCTGGGTCGCCAGCGCCTGGGCGTTGGCGTTGGGCCGATACCCCAGCTGCGCCACGGCTTTCATCACCGCTTCGCGGGTGTCAGGGCTGACCATCGCGCTGTTGTTGAGCACACGGGATACCGTCGCCACGGAGACGCCCGCACGACGCGCCACGTCACGAATGGTAATCATGCCCGGCCTCCTGATTGAGATTGCAGCAGCTCACAGTTTCCCCCTGGATTTAGCAAGAGCGCTATTCTGGCAGGGGGAGCGGCAGCACTACGTGAGGAAGGTCACAGCACTGAAAACGGTTACATCCGTTTTGTTAATGATTGTGATCCAGATCGTTATCTGGATGTGTGGGAGAGTGTAACGCCTGCTGCACGGGCGGTTAGCTTACGCCATAGCCACTCCATCGGCCCCTGGCGGAAATGCCGTAGCCAGATGACGGAGAAGAGTATATTCACGGCCCAAATAGGTGGAACAAAGGCCAGCAGCTGTAAGCGGTCGAAACGCATAAACAGGCCGAGGTGATAGAAGAGCGTGGTGCAGATCAGGGTCTGTAACAGATAGTTGCTCAGCGCCATCCGCCCGACGCAGGCCACCGCCAGCACGATACGCCAGCGGCAAATCTGCGACCAGAAGCCATAGGCCAGTGCTGCATAACCGATGGTTTGCAGCGGAGCGCTAAGCTCGCGCGGTGCCTGTAAGAAAAAGGCACACCAGCGATACGACCACCCTAACTGCCACTGAGCAACAATCGCCGGCAGGTTGATCGCCATGCCGGCAAGGATCAGCAGCACGCCGGTTTTACGGTAGTGACGCAGGCTAAATTGCCCTTTTAACCAGCCGCTGCGCATCAGCGATGCCCCCATCAGCATCATGCCCGCCAGCTGCCAGCCATACTGCGCGCCCAGCGCAATCAGACTGTTAGAGAGCATATCCGCTCGGTTGCTGATGGCTTCATAGCCACCGTTGGTCTTCCACCACTGCTCATACTGAAGGTTGGCCGCGTCAGGTATCCATGAGCGGCTGGTCTGGTTACCGGAGATAAAGCCCAGCAGCAGCAGCACGGCGATGCCTACGAGGTAAAGCATAATGCCGGTATTGAACAGGCTTTTGATGCTCGGCGCGTCGCGCACCAGCCGCCAGCTGATTAATCCCATCAGGCCGTAGGCCAGCAGAATATCGCCATCCCAGAATAGCAGGCCGTGAATAAAGCCCAGCAGCACCAGCAGGGTAAGCCGCGACTGGATCCAGCGCTTGCCCCGGGAGAGCAGCAGCTGAAGTCCCGCACCAAACAGCAGCGCAAACAGCGTCAGGAATTTCACCTGAGCGAAGAGGTCAAGCACGGCCCAGGTCCAGGCATCGCGCAGCGTAATGTCACCATACCAGGCCGGGTTGATGTAGGCCGCCTTCGGTAGGCCAAAGGCGTTAATATTGAGCAGCAGAATACCGAGGATAGCGACGCCACGAATGAAATCCAGCGTAATATTTCGTTCCATGGCGTCGCCTCTGCGCGTCATTGACGGGATCAGTTATGGTGACGCACGGCGCGCAGAAACTCTTGACGCGTATTCTGGCTGGATTTAAACAGCCCACCCAGCGATGTCGTGGTGGTAGCGCTGGTGGCATCACGAATGCCGCGCGCTTTCACGCAGTAGTGCACCGCATCAATGGAGACGGCCACGTTGTTGGTTCCCAGCAGCGTTTGCAGCGCGATGAGGATCTGCTGCGTCAGACGCTCCTGTACCTGCGGGCGCTGGGCAAAGAACTGCACGATACGGTTGATCTTCGAGAGACCGATAACCGCATCTTTCGGGATATAGGCTACCGTCGCCTTGCCGTCGATAGTGACGAAGTGGTGCTCGCAGGTGCTGGTCAGCGTGATATCGCGCACCGTGACCATCTCATCCACCTTCATTTTATTCTCGATGACGGTGATCTTCGGGAAGTTAGCGTAGTCGAGGCCGGAAAAGATCTCGTCAACGTACATTTTGGCGATACGGTGCGGCGTTTCCATCAGACTGTCATCGCTCAGATCGAGATTTAACAGTTGCATGATCTCGGTCATGTGTCCGGCAATAAGACGCTTGCGGGTTTCGTTGTCGAGGTCGACAGGCGGACGCAGCGGGGTTTCCAGCCCGTGCGCGACCAGCGCCTCATGGACAAGGGCTGCTTCTTTACTGAGTGATGGCATTATTTATTCTCCAGCAGGTGATGCTCTCCTTTGCCGCTAACGGGGCAAAGTGCGCAATCATTGTGCGTGAGGACGCGGATAGAATCTAGTATTGCGAGCATGATAATTAGTGAAATTGCTATTACCTTTCATCATGACGTCGCCAGACCAGCGCCCCGGCGATAAAAAGCGCCGCGCCAGCCAAGCCCAGCGCGGGCTCCAGGCGGTGGGTCAGCCAGGTCGACAGCGCCGAGGTCATCGGCCCGATCAGCTGGCCCACCGCATAACCGGTGGTAAGCAGCCCGGCCATATAGCGCGCATGCCCAGCGGCCAACTCGCGACCATAGAGCAGCGACAGCTGAACCGCACAGAGGAAACCGCCGCCCACCAGCAGCGCGCCGCAAACCAGCCCCGTCATGCCCGGCAGCAGCCAGGCGGCAATCACCCCGACGCCCTGCAGCCAGAGCACCACGGCGAGTCGCTGGTGGCTCTCCCCTTTATGCCGTAGCGCCACGCTGAGGGCGATCCCCACCACCGCGGCGAGGCCAAACACCGGCCAGACGAACTGGGCAAACAGGCTGCCGGGAAAGCGCAGCGCCGCCATCTGCGAGAGAAAGGTGGCGGGCAGGATGTAGCCGAACCCGGCCAGGCTGTAGCTCCACGCCAGACGCTTGATATTCCCGGTCAGGTGCAGCGGCTGCGGCTGTTCGCCGCTGCGGTGCAGCGCGCCCGGACGGGGCAGATCCCGGGCAACTAACGCAACCAGCACCAGCGCTAACAGGCCATACACCACCCAGCCCGCTGCCGCCGACAGCCCCTGGGCCTGGATGGCCACCGCCAGCAGGCCGCTGAGGGCAATGCCAGCCCCAGGACCGGCAAAGACCGCTGCGTTGAGACCCGGCCTGCCGGTATGCGCCAGCCGATCGCCGACCCATGCGGCGGTCAGCACCATCGCCCAGCCGCTCATTACGCCGATAATCAGCCGCAGCACGCCGTGAAGCAGCGGATCCACCGCCAACGCAGAGAGAAGAGTCAGCAGCACTGCCCCGCCAATGCCGACGTAGAGTCTCTGCTCAACCCGATGGCGGGCGCGCATGGCATCCCATGCGCCGATGAGGTAGCCAAGGTAGTTCAACGCCGCCACCAGACCCGTACTGGTCAAGCTAAGCTGGCCGTCGCGGATCATCAGCGGCACCTGAGGCGTGAACGCAAAGCGTCCAATCCCCATCGCCACAATCAGCATAACAAAACCAGCCAGCGCAATGCGTACCGCCATAACCGCCTCAAATGTTAATAAAAAGTTGCGTTTATGATGCTTGATAATGTCTTGCGGCGAAAGTGAAAGTTACTCCCGGTGCGGGGAATTATCTGTATGATTAATCAAACAGACGAAAGTATGACGATCCGAGGAGACAAGCATGGAAATGCTCGAACAACACCGCTGTTATGAAGGCTGGCAACAGCGCTGGCAGCACCACTCCGCCGTACTGAACTGTACGATGACCTTAAGCGTCTTTGTGCCGCCGTCAGCCAACGATGCGCCGCTGCCGGTGCTCTACTGGCTCTCCGGCCTGACCTGTAACGATGAAAACTTCACAACGAAGGCAGGGGCGCAGCGCGTAGCGGCCGAGCTGGGGATCGTGCTGGTCATGCCGGACACCAGCCCGCGCGGTGACGACGTGGCTGACGATGCCGGTTACGATCTGGGCAAAGGCGCAGGTTTCTATCTCAATGCCACCCAGCAGCCCTGGGCAGCCCACTACCGGATGTATGACTATCTGCGCGACGAGCTGCCGGCCCTGGTGAAAGCGCATTTTAACGTCAGCGACCGCTGCGCTATCAGCGGCCACTCGATGGGCGGTCACGGCGCGCTGATCATGGCGCTAAAAAACCCGGGCAAATACACCAGCGTATCGGCCTTTGCGCCTATCGTTAACCCGGCGCAGGTTCCATGGGGAGAGAAAGCGTTTAGCGCCTACCTGGGCGATAACCGCAGCGACTGGCAGGCGTGGGACAGCTGTGCGCTGATGCAAGCCAGCCAGCCGGAAGAGGCCATTCCGACGCTGATCGATCAGGGTGATGGCGACGCGTTCCTGGCCGAACAGCTGCAGCCTGCCCGCCTCGCCGAGGCCGCGCGTCAAACCGACTGGCCGCTGACTCTACGCGTACAGCCGGGCTACGATCACAGCTACTTTTTTATCGCCAGCTTTATTGAAGACCACCTACGTTTTCATGCTCAATACCTGCAGGCTAATTAAGTACCATACTAATATGGCTACCCCGACGATCGCGGGGTAGTTTAATAGCGGTTAACTGGTATGACAGCACTGCTAAATACATTTAGCGCCAATAACAGAATATATCCGTGATCGCGCCTACATAAATTGAAACGCTATTCCACAATATTTCTCCAGTCTGCACACCCGCCTGACCTCACGCATTTCTTTAAACCTCAAGCACCATGCTTGCCGGACGCTCATTCATTGATAAATCAAATGAATAGTTGAAATGTATTGATTAACTATATGAATCGTATCGATCTTTATTTTTTGACGTTAAAAAAATGTAGAAGGATAGAATGGCCGCACCTTTCTAAGGCATATGCCTATAGAAAATGCACGGCCCGTTTATGTTGTGCGGTGTTAACTTACCTATGATGCAGTATTCACACTGTCGGAGGGAGTAATGAACCTTTTTATCTCTACTAAGCTCAAATACTTTATAGCGGTAATGGAGGAAGGCAGCGTAAGTAAGGCCTGTCAGCGGATGCACATATCGAGAACGCCAATGAGTAAGGCTATTTCGGATATTGAGCAAGCGCTGGGGATCCCACTGTTTATCAGAACGAAGGAAGGCATGACCCCCAGTAAATTTGGCACCATTCTTTATAACAAAATCGTTCCGTATTATAACGATCTGCTTAAAATTGAGCACTGCATGTATAGCGAAGACGGGCTACCGGTTACCCGCATAATGTGCAGTAAAAACATACCAAACTCAATCATAAGCCACCTAAGCGTTGCCCTGGCTAATAATAATATCAATAATGAATTTACGCTCGCTGATGAGATCAAGCAGGACGATCTCTCTTCAGAGCTCCATTTTTATGACATTGTTATTACAGATAAAAACTACCCCAGCCAGTATGCCCGCTCTGAGCCGGTCTCCTTCGATATCTATATCAACTCTACCCCGGCCGCCTGTGAAAAAATGATCCGCGGAGGAGAAGTGGATGTGTACCATGATTTTGATGCCGACAGCAGCGTAACCGATCTGTTTGTACAGGATAAAATTAAGTTCAGGAATATCAAAAAAATTTCCGACAGCGATCTAATTGATATGATGGCGAAGGTCACTAATCATCATGCGGTGATGATTTCGACGGTGCCGCTGTTGAGCCTGCTCAACGTTGACGGCACGAGCGTATTAAAACGCAGCGTCATCAACAAAACGCTATGGTTCTACTCACAGTGGAAAGAAAAAAATAACAAAGAGACGGCGCACGTTATGTCCAGGGTATTTGCCGATTTAAAGAAATCAGGCCATACCAACAATGAGCTATCTCGCTAACCTACTTTTTTTGTTGGCAAACCATCCTTTGGCCACGTTTTGTGGTCTTAGCGCTTTTATCGTCTCATGCTGGTCCGGGTACGTGGAAAAAGCCTCACCGGGGAATATTATCATAAGCAGTTTAGTTTGCGTGGTTAGCGCGCTGGCTTTTTTAGACGTGTTAATTCGCGGCAGCCACTATCATCTTCTTTTCCCTTTAATCGGGATTATTACCGGTTTTATTGGGCCCTTTAAGATAAGAGCCTTTATTATTGGCGTTATTAAGCATTACTTCATGTCTGACAATAAGAAATAAGTTGTAGTTTTTAGGGGGGCTGGCACCCCCCTCTTTTTATTGGCTGTTAAAAACGGTAATCCACCGCCATGAAATAGCGGCGGCCATCTTCGTTATAACTGTAGTCGTCCCGGCTGAGATCTTTATCCGTGAGATTGAGCACCCCCGCACGCAGCTTGACGTTCTTCGTCGCCTGGAATGCGCCACCCGCGTTCCAGATCACGTAGCCGCCCGGCGTTTTCCCAGTGTTGCTGACGTCACGCTTCTCACCGGTATAGTTACCGGAGACGTAGAACGACCAGTCCTGCATCGCCTGCCAGTCCAGGGTCCCGTTGGCGGTATGGAATGGCAGTTCCTGCAGCGGTTTATCACCGCCGTCGCTGAGATCGCGTCCGTCGTTATAGGTGTAGTTCAGCGTCAGCTTCCACGCCTCGTCAAACGGCACCTTCAGCTCGGTTTCCACCCCACGAATACGCGCTTTGTTAACGTTGAAATAGCGGAACGTGGGTACGCGGCGACCGTTGGCATTAGTATAGAAGCCAACAAAGTTGGAATAGGACGGCGCGGCAGCGGCATCAGCGGTTCGGTTGATGCTGATCATGTCGTCTACGTCATTCTGGAAGGTGGTAATACTGCCTTCCACCCCTTCCAGCCAGCCCTCTTCCCCGCTGTAGTAGAGCCCCAGCTCAAAGCTTTCGCTGGTCTCTGGCTTCAGATCCGGACTTCCCACAACCCGGCAGCTGCCGCGGCAGGAGTTAGTGGCCCAGTCAGGGCTAAGCTGTAAGAGTGAAGGTGCTTTGAACGCCGTGGCCCAGCCGCCTTTTACGGTGACGGTATCGGTAGCGTTATAGACCAGGTAGGCGCGCGGACTGTAGTGATCCCCGTAGGTCTCGTGATCGTCCATACGAATGCCGGTGGTCAGCGCCAGCGGCTCGAAGATACGCCATTCGTCTTCAATAAACAGCGCATACTGGCTGGCGGAAGTGCTGCTGCTGCTCCCGCCGGTCAGGTTAACCGGATCCTTGAGCTTGTCGTGACGCCACTCGCCGCCGACGGTCACAAACTGATTAATCATCTCCAGCGGCAGAACGTATTTGCCATCCACGGTGTTGTTTTCTGAGGTGATGCCTTTGCTGCCCGGATCTTTATTATCTACCTTCTCGCCGTAGAACTTCAGCTCGCTGGTGCCGACGTCCCAGCGACCGTTGTGGCTCAAGGAGTAGTTTTCGCGCTCAAGACGGTTGCGATCGAGGGAGTCGGAATTCCGGTCCTGGCGATCAAAGCCATACCCGGCGGTAAAGTCATGGTTTTCGGACGGGGTCCAGGCAAACTCTACGTTGGCGTCGCGGCTGGTAAACCCTTCGATGCGCGGCGTCTCGCCGGTCGCGGTAGTGTCAGACGGCTCCTGCTTATCTTTCTCGCGCTTCGCCACGCTGCCAAAGGCTTTTACGCCGAGCACGCCATCCACCAGCGGGCCGCTGGTGTAGAACTGACCATTCCAGGTATCGCCGCGATCGCGTTTCTCCTGGATGGTAGTGTCAGCGGAGAGCGTGCCGGTCCACTGCTGACCAACCTTTTTGGTAATAATGTTGACCACCCCGCCCAGTGCATCGGAACCATACAGCGAGGACATCGGGCCGCGTACCACTTCAATACGCTCGATGGCGTCCACCGGGATCCAGTTAAGGTCAAAGTCGTTATGGCGGAACACCGCGTTGCGGGAGTTAACGCGCTTGCCGTCAATCAGGATCAGGGTGTAGCTACTGCTTAGGCCACGGATGCTGACGCCTTTACGGTTATCCCCTTCGTTGGTGAGCTGTACGCCCGGCACGTCCTGGAGCACATCCTTGAGATTATTGACCGGTCGGCGCTGCAGATCCTGCTGGGTCACAACGCTAATACTGGCCGGGGCATCTTTCAGATTCTGCTCGGTGGCGGCGGCGGTCACGACCAGCGTATCGGACTCGCTGTCGACGGCAAAAGCTGGCAGCGCCAGCGCCATTGCGGACGCACAAAGCCCTCCCCGCACGATGGGATTCAACCTAAACATTCCATTTCTCCATGAGATAACTACAACAAATCTAAGAAGTTTTGCTCACATGTTTTATCAGCCCCCGCTACGTTGGCGGAGCGAGCGTAACGATAAAGCAAATAATAATGATTATCAATTAAATTGTTAAAAGTTATGTCAAGATGACGGTTTATGGAGAAATAGCGGGCAAAAAAAAGCCCTCTCACAATGAGAGGGCTTGATAATAAAAGCGTTTATTTATTTACCCGGGGCGGGAAATCCATGTCCTTGTAGCTGACAAACTTGGTCCCGCGGGTCAGCTTGTAGCCGAACCAGATAATCAGAAACAGCGGAATACCAATATAGGTCGCCGCTACCCCACCCCAGTCAATGGTGTCCTCAAGGAAGGCCTGGTAGTTCTGCCCTAAGGTGATAATTAGGCACAGCACAAAGGCAAAGATCGGCCCCAGCGGGAAGAAACCGGAGCGGTACGGCAGGTCGTTCAGGCTATGGCCCTGCATAATATAGCCGCGACGGAAACGGTAGTGGCTGATGGCAATCCCCAACCAGGCGATGAATCCGGTCATGCCCGAGGTGTTCAGCAGCCACAGGTAAACCGTCTGGTTGCCAAACATCGAGGTCAGGAAGCAGAGCCCGGCAATGACCGTCGTCGCATACAGGGCATTACGCGGTACACCGCCCTTTGAAAGACGGGAGAAGACGCGCGGCGCTTTGCCGTCGCAGGCCAGGGTGTAGAGCATACGCGTAGAGGCGTACATACCGGAGTTACCCGCCGAGAGCACCGCCGTCAGGATCACCGCATTCATTACCGCCGCCGCCGAGAGCAGGCCCGCGTGTTGGAATACCAGAGTGAACGGGCTGACGCTGATGTCTTTTACATCGTTACGCAGCAGGCTCGGATCGGTATAGGGAATGATCAGGCTGATAATCAGAATAGCGAAAACGTAGAACAGCAGGATACGCCAGAACACCTGACGCACCGCGCGCGGAATATTCTTCTCTGGCTCTTCCGACTCACCCGCCGCAATACCGATCAGCTCAGTGCCCTGGAAAGAGAAGCCGACGATCATCGCCACGCCAATCATGGCGGCAAATCCACCGGCAAACGGCGCATCGCCGATCCCCCAGTTGCTCCAGCCAGCCGGTTTTGCACCGTGGAAGATACCGAGGATCATCATCACGCCGACGATGATAAAGATAATGACGGTGGCAACCTTAATTAACGAGAACCAGTACTCCGCCTCGCCAAAACCTTTCACGGAGATCCAGTTCAGCAGCACGATGACGGTTAAGAACAGCGCGCTCCAGATCCAGCCGGGGGTGTCCGGGAACCACCAGCTCATTACCAGCTGCGCGGCCACGAGATCGACGGCGATGGTCACCGCCCAGTTGTACCAGTAGTTCCAGCCCAGCGCGAAGCCAAAGCCCTCTTCTACATACTTCTGGCCGTAGGTCGCAAACGAGCCGGATACCGGCATATAGGCCGCCAGCTCGCCAAGACTGGTCATCAGGAAGTAAACCATCAGGCCAATCAGAATATAAGAGAGCAGCGCGCCGCCGGGGCCTGCCTGGGAGATGGTTGCGCCGCTGGCAACAAAGAGACCCGTACCAATCGATCCGCCAATGGCGATCATGGTCAGGTGACGCGCCTTGAGTTCACGGCGAAGCGTGGGCGCTTGTGTGGTTTTAGTTTCGGAAACCATATGAAAATGCTATCCATCAAAAAAATGAGGCGGGATTGTAGCAGACGTCACCACATCCTTCTGGCTCAAATATGCGGTTATAAGAGAGCTTCATGATCGCTAATGGATTATAAGTAAAGCACAGAAACCCTTATATTTCACAGTAGCGCAGAAAGCGTTTTAGGGCGTTAGAGAGATGCTTCTGCCGATGATGAATGCGCCACAGGGTGCGCACCAGCCGCGGGAGCGGAATAGTAATCTCCTTGAGCGTGCCGGTCTCCAGCTGCTCGGCAATCACCCGACGCGACAGACAGCTGATACCCAGCCCGTGCCGCACCGCATGTTTGATGGCCTCTGAGTTACCTAATTCCATACCGAGATGAAACTGCGGCAGGTGGGAAAGCAGCAGGTAGTCAACCAGCTCGCGAGTACCGGAACCGCGCTCGCGCAGGATCCACGGCGCGCTGGCGAGACGCTCCAGCGTAACCTCCCCCTGTAACAGCGGCGAGGCCGGAGAGGCAAACACCACCAGCTCATCCTCCAGCCAGGGCTCCGATACGATCTCGGCGGTATGGCATGGCCCCTCAATCAGGCCAATATCGACGCGGAAATCCGCTACCGCATTAATCACATCCTGACTGTTGCCCACGCTCATCTCCAGCGGTAGTCCCGGAAAGTCGCGCCGGTAGCGGGCAATGATCTCCGGCAGAATATAGTTACCGATGGTGCTGCTGGCGTAGACGCGGATCGCGCCGTTATCTTCCCGGAACAGCTGCTCTATTTCCGTGGCCTGCTCCAGCAGCGCCAGCGCACGGGGATAGAGTAGTCGCCCGTGCTCGTTAACCACCAGCCGCTTGCCAACCCGGTCGAAGAGCTGCACGCCAAGCTGCCCTTCCAGATCGGTTAGGGCCGCACTAACCGCCGACTGCGAGAGCGCGAGCATCTGGGAGGCCTGGGTTGTCGAGCCGCTTTTCAGCACTTCAGCAAAGACGGCCAGCTGGCGCAGGGTGATATGCATGGTCAGGATCCTAATGAGCAAGCGTTGCGCTTACCACTTATATAGATTGATTATAAATATATAATCAATTTTATTTTTAAGCTAGCCCAACGTAACCTTTTATCCCAACAGAGGAGAAGGTTATGGCTGAACTGACATTAAGACATCATCGTAGCGTAGGACATCTGGTGCCGGGCCTGGCGCTAAGCGCTGCCGTGGCGGGCGTGGCGCTGTGGAGCGGCACCATCCCTGCCGTTTCCGGTGCCGGTTTTAGCGCCCTTTCGCTGGCTATTTTAATCGGGATGGTGCTCGGTAACACTCTTTATCCGCAGATTGGGCGGCCCTGCGAGAGCGGGATTGTGTTTGCCAAACAACACCTGCTGCGGCTGGGGATCATTCTGTATGGCTTTCGCCTGACGTTCTCGCAGATTGCTGACGTCGGCGTCAGCGGTATCGTGATAGACGTGCTGACGCTCTCCAGCACCTTTTTACTGGCGTGCCTGCTGGGCCAAAAAGTGTTCGGCCTCGACAAGCACACCAGCTGGCTGATCGGCGCAGGCAGCAGCATCTGCGGCGCGGCAGCGGTGCTGGCCACCGAGCCGGTTCTAAAAGCCGAGTCCAGCAAGGTCACGGTAGCCATTGCCACGGTAATGATTTTCGGCACGCTGGCTATTTTCCTCTACCCGGCCATCTACCCGCTGCTGGCCCACTGGTTTACCCCGGAAAGCTACGGCATCTACATAGGCTCGACGATGCACGAGGTTGCTCAGGTGGTTGCGGCAGGCCACGCCGTTAACCCGGAGACCGAGAGCGCAGCGGTCATCGCTAAAATGCTGCGTGTGATGATGCTGGCACCGTTTCTGATCCTGCTTGCTGCCCGCGTGAAGCAGCTGGCCCCGGCTAACGGCGGCCAACGCAGCAAGATTACCATTCCGTGGTTTGCGCTTCTGTTTATTGCCGTGGCGGTGTTTAACTCCTTTGGCCTGCTGCCGAAAGCTGCTGTCGATATGCTGGTGACGCTGGACACCCTGCTGCTGGCGATGGCCATGGCGGCGCTGGGCGTCACGACCCATGTTAGCGCAATTCGCAAAGCGGGCGCGCGGCCGTTGCTGATGGCACTGCTGCTCTTTATCTGGCTGATTGTCGGCGGCGGCGTCATCAACCTGGCGGTGCATTACGTCATGGCATAAATCACTACATTCTGCTGCGGCTAACCCGCTATCATACGCCTTTGCTTTTACCTGCGGGTTTTACAGGAGTAGTAGATGAAATTTATTGGCGCGCACGTGAGCGCGGCGGGCGGCGTGGCTAACGCCGCCGTGCGGGCGGCAGAGATCGGGGCCACTGCGTTTGCCCTGTTTACCAAAAACCAGCGCCAGTGGCGGGCAGCGGCGCTCAGTGGCGCAACCATCAACGAGTTTAAAGCCGCCTGTGAAAAACACCGCTTTGGTCCGGGCCAGATCCTGCCCCACGACAGCTATTTAATTAACCTCGGGCACCCGGTAGCCGAGGCGCTGGAGAAGTCGCGGGAAGCCTTTATTGACGAGATGCAGCGCTGCGAGCAACTCGGGCTGACCCTGCTGAACTTCCACCCCGGTAGCCACCTGATGCAGATCCCGGAGGAAGCATGCCTGGCGCGCATCGCCGAGTCGATCAACATCGCGCTGGATAAAACCGAGGGCGTCACGGCAGTGATTGAAAACACCGCTGGTCAAGGCAGCAACCTCGGCTTTAAGTTTGAGCATCTGGCGGCGATTATCGACGGCGTGGAGGATAAATCCCGCGTCGGCGTCTGCATCGATACCTGTCACGCCTTTGCGGCAGGCTACGATCTGCGCGGCAGCGAGGCCTGTGAAAAAACCTTTGCTGAATTCGAGCGGATCGTCGGCTTCCAGTATCTGCGCGGTATGCACCTCAACGATGCCAAAAGCGCCTTCGCCAGCCGCGTTGACCGCCATCACAGCCTGGGCCAAGGCAATATTGGCCACGAGGCCTTCAGCTGGATCATGCAGGATGCCCGCTTCGACGGTATTCCGCTGATCCTGGAAACCATTGACTCAGATATCTGGGGTGAAGAGATTGCGTGGCTGAAGGCGCAGCAGGTGCAGACAGCCACAGTTTGATGCGCGAACGCCAGACGTAAAAAAGGGCAGCCCGTGGGCTGCCCTTTTTGATCCCGCACGTGTTACGCGGTTTTCACTGCCATCTCTGCTTCCGGACGCTTCAGGAAGGCGTAGGCCAGACCCGCCAGCAGCGTACCGGCAACGATGGCCACCAGATAGCCCAGCACCGGTGTGATAGCACCCGGGATCAGCAGCACAAACAGACCGCCGTGCGGGGCCATCAGCTTCGCGCCAATCGCCATGGAGATCGCCCCGGTCACCGCACCACCCACGATACAGCAGGGGATCACACGCATCGGATCGCGCGCGGCAAACGGAATCGCCCCTTCGGAGATGAAGCATAGGCCCAGCACCAGCGCGGCTTTGCCACCCTCCTGCTGCCCCTTGTCGAACTTCTTACGGGCAACCATCGTTGCGATACCCATTGCCAGCGGCGGTACCATGCCCGCGGCCATAATAGCGGCCATCGGTGCGTAGGTCTGGGTACTCAGCAGGCCAACGCCAAAGGCATAGGCCGCTTTGTTAACCGGACCGCCCATGTCGGTACACATCATGCCACCAAGGATCGCCCCCAGCAGGACCGCATTCGCCGTACCCATGGTTTGCAGCCAGTGGGTCAGGCCGGTCAGGATGCCCGCAACCGGTTTACCGATCAGGTAGATCATCGCCAGGCCAACCACCAGGCTGGAGAAGAGCGGAATGATCAGGATAGGCTTCAGCGCTTCCATGCTCGGCGGCAGCTTCAGCTTCTGGCTGATCGCCTTCGCCACGTAGCCTGCGAGGAAGCCCGCAATGATACCGCCGATAAAGCCGGAGCCGGTGCTGACGGCCAGCATACCGCCAATCAGACCTGGGGTCAGACCCGGACGGTCGGCAATAGAGAACGCAATGTAACCGGCCAGCACCGGCACCATCAGCGCGAACGCCGAGCCGCCGCCGATCTGCATTAGCGCAGCGGCCAGGGTGTCAGGGGTTTTAAACGCTTCGATACCAAAAGCAAACGACAGAGCGATACAGAGGCCGCCCGCGACCACCATCGGCAGCATATAGGAGACGCCGGTCAGCAGGTGACGGTACGCGCCCGCGCCCTCTTTCTTCCCTTCCGTCGCCGCCTGGGCTTTGCCAGAAGGCTGGTAAGGCTTGGCTTCCGCCTGGGCTTTATCCAGCTCCTGCGCGGTTTTCTTCAGCGCCAGCCCGGTGGTGGTGCGGTACATCGGCTTACCGGCAAATTTCGCCAGGTCCACTTCGATATCTGCCGCCACGATCACCAGATCCGCCTCGGCCACCTCTTCCGGGGTGATGGCGTTGCCAGCCCCCACGGAGCCACGGGTTTCGACTTTTACCCACCAGCCGCGTTTTTTGGCTTCGGTTTCGATCGCTTCCGCCGCCATAAAGGTGTGTGCTACACCGGTCGGGCAGGCGGTCACCGCCACGATGCGCTTCACGCCACCGCTTGCCGCCGGAGCGGCTGCTGACGCAGTGGCAACCGGTGCGCTGTAGACCGCAGCATGGCTTTTCGCCTCGCTGAGGAACAGCTCCGGATGCGCGACGGCGCGGTTCACGTCGCCGAGCCACACTTTCTTGCCGGTCAGGGCGCTGTCGTTTGGCACGCTGGAGCCGAGCACGATCGCCAGCTCCGCTTCATTCGGGTTGTCGATGAATTGCAGATTTGCTTTTTGTGCCGCCGCACCCAGCAGGGTTTTCGCCATGTAAGCGCGAGCCTGTCCAAGCGCGGAGTCAATAATCAGCAGCGTTTTCATTATGCTCTCCTGCTGTTAGTTAAAAGGTTTTAAGTCAACACGCGCCATCATCGCGGCTAACTGGGTACGATCGGTAATGCCAACGTTACTCTGGCTCACGGCCAGCGCCGCGACTGCGGTCGCAAGGCGTAACGTATGCTCGCTGGACTCACGCATCAGCAGGCCGTAGATCAGCCCCCCAACCATCGAATCCCCGGCGCCAACGGTGCTTACCACCTCCATTGACGGCGGTTTGGCGATCCATTCGCCTGAAGCGTTAACCCACAGCGCCCCTTCTGCGCCCAGCGAGATCACCACGTGGGCAATTCCCTGCTCGCGAAGGGCATGAGCGGCTTCAATCACATCTTTCAGCTCGGGCAGCTTACGCCCGGCCCAGATCTCCAGCTCGCGACGGTTCGGTTTCACCAGCCACGGCGCGGCCTTCAGCCCGGCGACCAGCGCCTCCCGGCTGCTGTCAAAGATGATGCAAGGACACTGGCTACGCAGGCGCGTCATCCAGTCGGTAAAGGCTTCTGGACTCACGCCAGCTGGCAGGCTGCCGCTGACGCAGACCATATCGAACTGGCCCAGCCAGCTCAGGGAGTCGGCGACAAAGCGTTCCCAGTCCGCCGGCGTCACTTCAAAACCGGAGAAGTTGAAATCGGTAACTTCACTGTCTTTTTCGGTCAGCTTAACGTTGATGCGGGTACGGCCCTGCACCACCTGGAAACGGTTGGCAATGCCCAGCTCGCTGAACAGCTGCTGGAAGCCATCCTGGTTATCTTTACCGAGGAACCCGCCGACGGTGACGTCAATGCCTAAGTCTTTAAGCACTTTGGCAACGTTGATCCCTTTCCCTGCAGCATGCAGGCCGGTAGTCCGCACAAGGTTGACTTCACCGCGTTCAATTTCCGGGGTGAATCCGACCAGGTCATAGGCAGGGTTAAGGGTGATGGTAGCTACACGTCTGCTCATTATGCGCCCTCCCCCAGACCGGCTGCGATGGCGTCGCCAATCGCCTTCAGCGCCTGTTCAGCATCCTCGCCCTGGGCGGTAAAGCGCAGGCGATGGCCCTTCTTCACGCCCAACGCCACAACCTTCATCAGGCTGCGACCGTTGGCAGGCTTGCCGCTGCCGTCCAGATTGGTAACGGTAACGTCGCTGTTAAACTGTTTAATGGTGTTGACCAGCATCGTACCCGGACGGGCGTGCAGGCCATGCTCATTGCGTACGACAAACTCGGCGTTCAGCACGTCAGCCTTCAGCGCGTCATCGCTGGTCAGCAGCGCCAGCAGCGTGGCGGAATCAGCGGACAGCAGGCGATCGGCTTTATTCGCCAGCAGCATGTCAGCCAGACGCTTCAGCACCGCTTCCGGGCCGTTGTCGGTCATTGCAACGCTCACCAGCAACGCTGCGCGCTCGCCGTTCACGTCAAAGGCGTTTGCCGCCCGGCTGACGGCGATAGCGCTTTGCAGATTGCCTTCGGCGCTGTCGTTCAGCCAGATCCCCTGGCCGAGGTTCAGCGGCTGTTCGCTGATGGCGCGGGTCACGAAGTTTACGTCAACCGCCCCGGCCTCCTTCAGGCGTCCGGCGTTCAGCGCCTGGAGCGTCACCAGATCGCTGGCCGCGACGTCAAGGATCAGCGTTTCATTGTCCAGCTTCATGCCAGCGCTTTGCTTTTCACCCATCAGCAGGGCGCGCAGCTCTTCCGCGGTGGTAGCGGATTGCAGCTGGGCTGCGACGTCGTCGTCGCTCAGAACGTGGGTCAGCTGACGCAGCAGGCCCAGATGTTCGTCAGAGCTGGCCGCGATGCCGATAGCAACGTAGGCCACCTGCCCTTCCCCCCACAGGACGCCCTGCGGGAACTGGTAGACCTGCACCCCGGTTTTCAGCACCTGGTCGCGGGTATCGGTGGTGCCGTGCGGAATAGCGATGCCGTTGCCGAGGAAGGTTGAGGTCTGCTGCTCACGGGCAAGCATGCCAGCCACGTAGCCGTCAGCCACGTTGCCCGCCTGCACCAGCGCGCCCGCGATCTGGCGAATCGCCTCTTCTTTATTACCGGCCTGCTGGCCCGGATGGATGTCCTGAACGGATAACTGGAACATGAATCTCCACTCCTGCTGAACTTGAATCGTTTCAGCTAGCTGGTGAAATGGAGCGTCATCGATGCGGGAACGATCGCGCAGATGACGCTGAAACGTTTCACGAAGTCTTGCTCAGACCGCCTAAGGGATCAAGGAAACTCGTCATTGGGCTGCAAAAACTTAGAGCTAATGCACATTTCTTTAACACCTGCCGACGCGCTGCTGAACAAAAACCCGCTTTTAAGGCCATGTTTCAGCAACGTCAGCTTTAATGATAATTATTTCAAAATAGCGTTTTGATTTTTTGTGGCAAAATCCGGCGTGATGGCTGTCTATTTTTGCTCCAGCGGCGTAAACTCCGCGTCTCTCTATCCTAAACATTAGTAAAAGATGCAAACTTCCCCTGCTGACGCCGCCCACAGACCCGTTGATTTCACCTCTGCCGCATTCCTGATCGTTGCCTTTTTAACCGGTATCGCCGGGGCGTTACAGACCCCAACCCTGAGCCTGTTTTTAACCAACGAGGTCCAAGCTCGTCCGGCGATGGTGGGCTTCTTCTTCACCGGCAGCGCGGTGATTGGCATTCTGGTGAGCCAGTTTCTGGCCGGGCGATCCGACCGCAAAGGGAGCCGCAAAAATCTGATCGTTTTCTGCTGCCTGCTCGGTATGTTGGCCTGCGTGCTGTTTGCCTGGAACCGCAACTACTTTATTTTGCTGTTTATCGGCGTCTTTCTGAGCAGCTTTGGCTCTACCGCCAACCCGCAGATGTTTGCCCTCGCCCGCGAGCACGCTGACCAAACCGGCCGGGAAGCGGTGATGTTCAGCTCGATACTGCGCGCTCAGGTGTCACTCGCATGGGTCATTGGCCCGCCGCTAGCCTACGCCCTGGCGATGGGGTTTGGCTTTACCGCTATGTACCTCAGCGCGGGGGTCGCTTTTATCGTCTGCGGCGTGATGGTCTGGCTTTTCCTGCCTGCCATGCGCAAAGAGCCGCGCCTCGCCAGTGGCGTAGTAGAGGCCCCGCGCACCAACCGCCGCGATGCCTTGCTGCTGTTCACCATCTGCACCCTGATGTGGGGCACCAACAGCCTCTACATTATCAATATGCCGCTGTTTATCATTGATGAGCTGCACCTGCCGGAGAAGCTGGCTGGCGTGATGATGGGCACCGCCGCCGGGCTGGAGATCCCGACGATGCTGATTGCCGGTTACTACGCAAAGCGCTTCGGTAAACGCTTCCTGATGCGTATTGCGGTCGTGGGCGGCCTGCTGTTCTATATCGGGATGCTGACGGTGCATACTCCTGCCCTGCTGCTGGCCCTCCAGCTGCTGAACGCCATCTATATCGGCATTCTGGCGGGGATTGGCATGCTCTACTTCCAGGATCTGATGCCGGGCCAGGCCGGGGCCGCCACCACGCTCTATACCAACACCACGCGCGTAGGCTGGATCATCGCCGGTTCGCTGGCAGGGATTGTGGCAGAGCTCTGGAACTACCACGCCGTATTCTGGTTCGCACTGGTGATGGTGCTGATCGCCGCCGTCTGCCTGGCGCGGATTAAGGACGTTTAGGGTGCGGTTGCCGCTTCGAGCTCAAGCAGCCAGGTCATCGCCGCGTCGCGGCTGGTAAGGCACATCTCCCGCGACGGCTGTAGGCCGGAACAGACCTTCGGGCGCAGGGGCGAACCGAAGATGTTGCAGAGGTTATCCGCCGAGAGCTGAACGCAGCGCGTGTTGGCCGGTTTGCCGTTGGGCATCCCAGGAATAGGACTACTGATTGACGGGGCGGTACAGCAGGCTCCGCAGTCCGGGCGACACTCCATAAACGACTCTCTTTTAGCGAACGATCGCGCAGCAAATGCCGACCTTTTGCCGCACGCTAACACTTTTTGTAGTCAAGATGCAAAACCTGGCGAAGAGGCTTGCCAACTGCGCCCCTCGCGAGTACTTTGTCGCGATATTTTTTCCACTTTTCCCGCACAGGATCCATCATGGCAAGAGCGAACGAAATTAAAAAAGGTATGGTATTGAACTACAACGGCAAGCTGCTGATTGTTAAAAATATCGATATTCAATCCCCTAGCGCCCGCGGTGCAGCCACCCTCTATAAAATGCGTTTCGCCGACGTCCGTACCGGGATGAAAGTGGAAGAGCGCTTCAAGGGCGATGACATTGTAGATACCGTGACCCTGACTCGTCGCTTCGTTGACTTCTCCTACGTGGATGGCAACGAGTACGTCTTTATGGATAAAGAGGACTACACCCCGTATATCTTCACCAAAGAGCAGATTGAAGAAGAGCTGCAGTTTATTCCAGAAGGCGGTATGCCGGATATGCAGGTTCTGACGTGGGATGGCCAGCTGCTGGCGTTGGAGCTGCCGCAAACGGTGGATCTGGAGATTGTGGAAACCGCACCGGGCATTAAAGGCGCATCGGCCAGCTCACGCACCAAGCCGGCGACCCTGAGCACCGGTCTGGTGATCCAGGTGCCTGAATACCTGACGACCGGCGAGAAGATCCGCATTCACATCGAAGAGAGCCGCTACATGGGCCGCGCGGATTAAAACGCCACCCGGCATTAAAAATGCCGGGTGGCGGCGAACGCCTTACCCGGCCTACGTCAGACTTATAATAAATCGCGGAACATCACCTGCTTCAGCGCCAGCTCTACGCCGCGCACTTCCGCCATTCCCTTCAGGCGACCAATCGCCGAATAGCCCGGGTTGGTTTTCTTACGCAGATCGTCAAGCATCTGATGACCGTGATCCGGACGGAACGGGATCGGACGCAGGTCGCCCGCCTGTTTGCGGCGCTGCTCTTCGGTCAAAATCGCTTTCACTACCGACACCATATCCACGTCGCCCTGTAGATGCGCCGCCTCGTGGAAGGTTTTTGGATTCTCTTCCCGACAGGTCGAGCGCAGGTGGGTGAAGTGAATGCGATCGCCAAAGGTTTCCACCATCTTCACCAGATCGTTATCGGCGCGCACGCCGTAGGAGCCGGTGCACATAGTAAAGCCATTGTTGATGCTGTCCACGGTCTCTTTCAGCCACTGCATATCTTCAATGGTAGAGACAATGCGCGGCAGACCGAGGATCGGGCGCGGCGGATCGTCCGGGTGTACCGCCAGGCGCACGCCAGCTTCTTCTGCCACCGGAACAATGGCCCGCAGAAAGACGGCCATGTTTTCCCGCAGCTGCGCTTTATTGATGCCATCATACTCCGCCAGGCGAGCGCGGAACTGATCCAGGGTGTAGCCCTCTTCCGCTCCTGGCAGGCCAGCAATGATATTGCGGGTCAGCTTGTCGATTTCAGCCTCGCTGGCGTTGTCGAACCAGGCTTTGGCCTGGCGCTGCTCCTCTTCGCTGTAGTCCGCTTCTGCGCCGTTGCGCTTCAGAACGTGCAGCTCAAAAGCGGCAAAGGCGATCTGATCGAAACGCAGCGCTTTGGAGCCGTCCGGCAGCGCATACTCCAGATCGGTACGCGTCCAGTCGAGGATGGGCATAAAGTTGTAGCAGACGGTATCAATGCCGCAGGCGGCAAGATTACGGATGCTCTGCTGATAGTTGGCAATCCAGGTATCAACCTGACCGCTGTGGGTTTTGATCTCTTCGTGCACCGGGATGCTCTCAACCACCGACCAGGTTAACCCTTTTTCGGCCAGCAGCGCCTGGCGCTGTTTGATCTCTTCCACCGGCCAAACCTGACCGTTAGGAATATGGTGCAGCGCAGTGACCACGCCCGTTGCGCCTGCCTGACGCACATCATCAAGAGAAACCGGATCGTTCGGACCGTACCAACGCCAGGTGTGTTCCATCGCCTAACCTCACATAAAGTTGTTATACCAATATGGCTCATACAGATGACGACTACCATACATGTTTCCCGATTAGGGTCAATTGGTCCGCTAGCTTTGATTGATCCAGCTCACGTTCCGCAGATTTTTGAGGCACACCAATTTAATTTGCTGTCATATAACTTTACACTGCATTTTGTTAATTATTAGTTAATCAGGTGTATTGGTCATGAAAAATATTGCCTCTGTTGCCCTCGCGGACAGCGTTCAACGGCCAGAGTACGATCGTCAGGCGCTGCGCTCGCGCATTGTCCACTTCGGATTTGGCGCGTTTCATCGCGCCCATCAGGCGCTGTTAACCGATCGGGTGCTGAACGCCCGGGGCGGCGACTGGGGGATCTGCGAGATCAGCCTGTTTAGCGGCGACACCTTAATGACCCAGCTCCGGGAGCAGGATCATCTGTTTACCGTGCTGGAGAAAGGCGCAGAGGGCAACCAGGCCATTATCGTTGGTGCGGTAAAGGAGTGTCTTAATGCCAAGCTCGACTCGCTGGCGGCCATTATTGAGAAGTTTTGCGAGCCGCAGGTCGCCATTGTCTCCCTGACCATCACCGAGAAAGGCTACTGCATCGATCCCGCCACTGGCAAACTGGATACCCGCAACGAACGTATCATGCACGATCTGCAAAACCCGCAGGAGCCGCACTCCGCGCCGGGCATTCTGGTTGAGGCACTCTCCCGCCGCCGCGAGCGGGGCCTGCCTCCCTTCAGCGTTCTCTCCTGCGACAACATTCCCGACAACGGCCACGTGGTTAAAAACGCCGTGCTGGGGATGGCCCAGCAGCGCTCTGCCGAGCTGGCGTCGTGGATCGGCGAGCAGGTAAGTTTTCCCGGCACGATGGTCGATCGCATTGTGCCCGCGGCCACCGACGCCTCGCTGGCCGAGATTGCCGAGGTGCTGGGGGTAGAAGATCCCTGCGCTATCAGCTGTGAGCCGTTTATCCAGTGGGTGATTGAAGATAACTTCGTCGCCGGGCGTCCTGAGTGGGAAGCCGCAGGCGTGCAGATGGTCGACGACGTCCTGCCCTGGGAGCAGATGAAGCTGCGGATGCTCAATGGCAGCCACTCCTTTTTAGCCTATCTCGGCTACCTGTCAGGCTTTGCCCACATCAACGACTGTATGGCCGACGCGCATTTCCGCGCCGCTGCCCGCCGTCTAATGCTGGATGAGCAGGCACCCACGCTGCGCATTACCGGCGTCGATCTCACTGACTATGCCGAGAGCCTGCTGGCGCGCTTTGCCAACCCGGCGCTACAGCATCGCACCTGGCAGATTGCGATGGACGGCAGCCAGAAGCTCCCCCAGCGCATGCTGGAGAGTATTCGCCTGCATCTGGAGCGTGGAACCCCCTGGTCGCTGCTGGCGCTGGGCGTCGCGGGCTGGATGCGCTACGTCAGCGGCGTCGATGACGCGGGCAACGCTATAGACGTGCGCGATCCGCTGGCGGCCACCTTCCGCGAGAAGGTCGCCCAGAGCAGCGAGCAGGAGCGCGTCACCGCCCTGCTCTCGCTCAGCGAAATCTTTGCCAGCGACCTGGCGCAAAACCCGGCCTTTGTCTCCGGTATCGAAACGGCCTGGCAGCGCATCGCCACCCAGGGCGCGCATCAGGCAACGATCGCTACGCTACAGAATTAACTTTTCCTGCCTTTACCGCGGACGGAAAATGCTCCCGTCCGCGTTGACCCTTCTCTTTTCACTCTTTTTTCGCCAGGATGATGAGATCGTTTTTACGCCTTTTATCGGGCGGGACTATTTCTGGAGTGAATGTGACTAAGACCAATTTAATTACCGGCTTCCTGGGCACCGGCAAAACCACCTCTATATTGCATCTGCTGGCAAACAAGCCAGAGGGCGAGAAGTGGGCCGTGCTGGTCAATGAATTTGGTGAAGTCGGCATCGACGGCGCGCTGATGGCGGAGAGCGGCGCACTGCTCAAAGAGATCCCCGGCGGCTGCATGTGCTGCGTCAACGGCCTGCCAATGCAGGTGGGGCTGAATACCCTGCTGCGCCAGGGTAAACCCGATCGCCTGCTGATTGAGCCCACCGGTCTGGGCCATCCGAAGCAGATCCTCGATATCCTGACGGCGGAAGTGTATGAGCCGTGGATCGACCTGCGCGCCACCCTCTGCCTGCTTGATCCGCGCCAGCTGCTGAATGAAAAAGCAGTCAGCAACGAGAACTTCCGCGATCAGCTGGCGGCGGCGGATATTATCGTGGCGAATAAAAGCGATCGCGCCACCTCGGAAAGCGAGGCGGCGCTGGCCCAGTGGTGGCAGCAGTTCGGCGGCGATCGCCAGCTGCTTACCGCCACTCAAGGTGAGATTGACCCGGCGCTGCTGGATCTGCCTCGCCGCAACCGTCGCGCGCTGCCCGTCAGCGCCGAGCACAGCCACGGCCACGCGGAGAAAAAGGGGCTAGCGGCGCTGAACCTGCCCGCCCACCAGCGCTGGCGGCGCAGCCTGAACAGCGGTCAGGGTCATCAGGCCTGCGGCTGGATTTTTGATGCCGAAACGCAGTTTGATACCGTGGGCATTCTGGAGTGGGCGCGCCTGGCCCCGGTTGGACGGGTCAAAGGCGTGATGCGCATTGCCGAAGGGCTGGTACGTATCAATCGCCAGGGCGACGATTTCCATATTGAGACGCAAAGCGTTGCCCCGCCGGACAGCCGCATTGAGCTGATTGCGGAGGGTGACGTGGACTGGAATGCGCTTCAGTCCGCTCTGTTGAAGCTTCGTTTAGCGGATAGCGATTAACGTTGCGGCTTTAGAATCTGCCGTGATGGAATAATGAAAAATCGACTGCCGCTTATATTACTGCTTAACATTGCCGGGCTGGCCCTGTTTTTATCCTGGTACCTGCCCGCTAATCATGGGGCGTGGTTTACGCTGGACTCCGCGATTTTTCATTTTTTCAATCATCTGCTGGTGGAGAGCCGCGCCTTCCTGTGGCTGGTGGCCATCACCAATAACCGGGGATTTGACGCCTGCTCGCTGCTGGCCATGGGCTGCGTGATGCTCGCATTCTGGCTAAAAGCCGACGGCGCGGGCCGCCAGCGCATTGTGGCTATCGGCCTAACGATGCTGCTCACGGCGCTGATCGTGAACCAGCTGGCGCAGCACCTCTATCCGGTTAAACGCGCCAGCCCTACCCTCTATTTCAGCGATATCTGGCGCGTGAGCGAACTGTTAGACATATCCACTAAGGACGCCTCTAAAGACAGTTTCCCTGGCGATCACGGCATGATGCTGCTTATTTTTTCCACATTTATGTGGCGCTATTTTGGTGGCAAAACCTTCGCGGTTGCCCTGATTATTTTTGTGGTCTTTGCCTTCCCACGGGTAATGATTGGCGCGCACTGGTTTAGCGATATCGCCGTAGGATCCCTTTCTGCGGTACTTATTGGCCTGCCGTGGATCCTGCTTACGTCGTTAAGTGACAAAGTCATTTCACGCTTTAGCCATTACTTGCCTAATAAAAATATACAATTTAATAACATTTAAAAAACCAATATTAACACTGGACATCAGGGATTCATTAGGATCCCTGACACAAATTTTTACCTCTCGCTGCAGTTTGTCATCTTTTTGTCATTTAATTTTGTTTACAAATTAGTAAGTTGAATGGTTTTTAAGCTAAATCGCACACTTTTCACCCAAATCATTTTTTTCACTTTGTCTATCATAATTTCTTATAAAAAATCCTATAAAACTACTCGCAATGGGGGATACGATCGGTTAATCTCGATGACGTTTCGCCCCACAGAGATAAATATTCCCGCTGTGAATTAATTTGTGCGTTTCTCCACAGATTTGACCAAGAGGAATTGTCTCTCAGTGCGCAAGTAATTAGTCTCGTCACGTTTGGCATTTTATAACGATTATTTATCGTTAAGGACTTCAAGGGAAAATAAGCAACATGGTCAAATCTCAACCGTTCCTGAGATATCTCTGGCGGGCTATCCCCGCGATTGCAGTAGCGGCACTGCTTTCAGCTTGTTCGACAAATACCGCAAAGAATATGCACCCTGAGACGCATGTTGTGGGCATGGAAGATGCCTCTTCACTGCAAGCCTCTCAGGATGAATTTGAAAGTATGGTTCGTAATCTCGACGTTAAATCGCGAATTATGGATCAATACGCCAGCTGGAAAGGCGTGCGTTACCGTCTTGGCGGTGATACCAAGCGCGGCATCGACTGCTCTGGTTTCGTACAGCGCACTTTCCGTGAACAGTTTGGCTTAGAGCTGCCGCGTTCGACCTACGAACAGCAGGAGATGGGTAAATCGGTTTCGCGCACTAGCCTGCGTACCGGCGACCTGGTTCTCTTCCGCGCGGGCTCTACCGGCCGCCACGTTGGCATCTATATTGGCAATAACCAGTTTGTTCATGCGTCCACCAGCAGCGGTGTGATGATCTCCAACATGGATGAGCCATACTGGAAGAAGCGCTACAATGAAGCGCGCCGCGTTTTAGCTCGCAGCTAATTCGTACCCGGCAAACTTCTCGGGATCGGTTTTCCCTTGGCCGGTATCGCGAAAACATAATAATAAATGAAAGCGTTGCTCCGGCAGCGCTTTTTTTTGCCCTGTTGCCAGGCAAATTCTACCCAGTGCAATAGCGCGCGAATGATATTCACAATATCCTCAAGGTCACTTATCATTTACTGAATCTTAGCGCTCGGTAAAAGGACACTGCCTGATGACGTTTGCGCGCCTCTCTGCTCTGCTGTTGGCCCTGATCTGCTTTACCTGCCAGGCACAGGCTATTAAAGAGAACTATGCCTTCGCCGTCATTGGCGAACCGAAATACGCTATCGACTTTACCCACTTTGACTATGTGAACCCGGCGGCCCCCAAAGGCGGCAACGTAACGCTATCGGTGATTGGCACGTTCGATAACTTCAACCGTTTTGCCCTGCGCGGCAATGCCGGCGTGCGCACCGAGTCGCTCTATGACTCGCTCTACACCACCTCCGACGATGAACCCGGCAGCTACTATCCGCTAATTGCTGAGGTCGCACGCTATGCCGATGACTATTCGTGGATGGAGATCGCCCTCAATCCCCGCGCCACCTTTCACGACGGTTCGCCCATTACCGCCCGCGACGTCGCCTTCACCTTCCATAAATTTATGACTGAAGGGGTGCCGCAGTTCCGCCTGATCTATAAAGGCACAACGATGGAAGCCATCGCCCCGCTCACGGTGCGCATCAAGCTGGCGAAGCCGGGCAAAGAGGATATGCTCAGCCTGCTCACCCTCCCGGTAATGCCGGAGAAGTTCTGGAAAAATCACAAGCTCAGCGATCCCCTCGCCACTCCGCCACTGGGCAGCGGGCCGTACCGCATTACCACATGGCGCATGGGCCAATACATTGTCTACAGCCGGGTGAAGGACTACTGGGGAGCTAATCTGCCGGTTAACAGCGGCCGCTGGAATTTCGATACGATCCGCTACGACTACTATCTCGACGATAATGTCGCCTTTGAAGCCTTTAAGGCGGGCGCATTCGACATGCGTACCGAAGGCGATGCCAAGAACTGGGCCACCCGCTACAGCGGTAAAAACTTCAGCAATCACCAGATTGTTAAACAGGAGCTGAAGAACGAATCGGCACAGGATACGCGCTGGCTGGCATTCAATAACCAGCGCCCGCTGTTTAGCGACCGCCGCGTACGCGAGGCGCTTACCCTCGCCTTTGACTTTGAGTGGATGAACAAGGCGCTGTTCTATAACGCCTACAGCCGCACCAACAGCTATTTCCAGAATACCGAGTACGCCGCGCGCGGTTATCCGGATGCGGCAGAGCTCACCCTGCTCGCCCCGATGAAGGCCGACCTGCCGCCGGAGGTATTTACTCAGATCTATCAGCCACCGGTGTCAAAGGGCAACGGCTTCGACCGCGCTAACCTGCTGAAGGCCAGCACGCTGCTGGATGATGCGGGCTGGGTGCTGAAAAACCAGAAGCGGGTGAACGTTAAAACCGGCAAGCCCTTTAGCTTTGAACTGCTGCTGCCCGCCGGGGCTAACAATCTGTGGGTAATGCCGTTTCAGCACAGCTTAAAGCGTCTTGGGATCGTCATGAACGTTCGCCAGATAGATAACTCCCAGCTGACCAATCGTCTGCGCAGCCGCGACTTTGATATGATGCCGCGCACCGTGCGCGCGACGCCGTGGCCCGGTACCGACCTGCAAATCTCCTGGGGGTCGCAATACCTTGATTCCACCTATAATACGCCTGGCGTCAGCAGCCCGGTGATCGACGCCCTGCTGGGGCAGATCGTTGCCAACCAGGGGAATAAAGAGAAGCTTGTGCCGCTCGGGCGCGCGCTGGATCGCGTCCTGACCTGGAACTACTACATGCTGCCGATGTGGTTTATGGCGGCCGATCGCCTTGCGTACTGGGATAAATTCTCCATGCCCGAGGTGCGCCCGATCTACTCCCTCGGGTTTGATACCTGGTGGTATGACGTAAATAAAGCGGCAAAATTGCCTGCCGACAGGCGCTAAGGAGTATACGAGACGATGGGTGCCTATCTGATCCGCCGCCTGCTGCTGGTGATCCCCACCCTGTGGGCGATCATCACCATCAACTTTTTTATTGTCCAGATCGCGCCCGGCGGGCCGGTGGACCAGGCGATTGCCGCCATTGAGTTCGGACAGCAGGGCGGCATGCCGGGCGGCGGCGGTGAAGGCATGGGCGCTACCCACGCCCGCACCGGGGTCGGCAACGTGGGTGAAGGCCAGTATCGCGGCGCACGCGGGCTGGATCCGGAGGTGATCGCCGAGATCACCAAACGCTACGGCTTTGATAAGCCGCTATACGAACGCTACTTCACCATGCTGTGGAACTACGTGCGCTTTGACTTTGGCGACAGCCTGTTTCGCAGCGCCTCGGTGCTACAGCTGATCAGAGACAGCATGCCGGTCTCTATTACCCTCGGGCTATGGGGAACGCTGATTATCTATCTGGTGTCGATCCCATTGGGGATCCGCAAAGCGGTCTACAACGGCAGCCGCTTCGATATCTGGAGCAGCGCGTTTATCATCATCGGCTACGCTATTCCCGCCTTTCTGTTCGCTATCCTGCTGATTGTGCTGTTTGCAGGCGGCAGCTACTACGATCTCTTCCCGCTGCGCGGGCTGGTGTCCGCCAACTTTGACGCTCTGCCCTGGTATCAAAAAATAACCGACTACCTGTGGCATATTACCCTGCCGGTGCTGGCGACGGTGATCGGCGGCTTCGCGGCGCTGACCATGCTGACAAAAAATTCGTTTCTTGATGAGATCCGCAAGCAGTATGTGGTGACCGCCCGGGCGAAAGGGGTGAGCGAGCGGGCGATCTTACGTAACCACGTCTTCCGTAACGCCATGCTGCTGGTGATCGCCGGTTTCCCGGCCACCTTTATCAGCATGTTTTTTACCGGCTCGCTGCTGATCGAGGTGATGTTCTCCCTCAACGGCCTTGGCCTGCTGGGCTATGAGGCGACCGTGTCGCGAGACTATCCGGTGATGTTTGGTACGCTCTATATTTTCACGCTGATTGGTCTGCTGCTGAATATCCTGAGCGATATCAGCTATACGCTGGTCGATCCGCGTATCGATTTTGAGGGTCGCTGATGCGTCGATTAAGCCACGTCAACCAGGCCCGCTGGGCGCGCTTTCGCCATAACCGCCGCGGCTACTGGTCGCTGTGGATCTTTGCGGTGATTTTCGTCCTCAGCCTCGGCTCAGAGCTTATCGCTAACGATAAGCCGCTGCTGGTGCACTATCAGGATCGTTGGTATGCCCCGGTGCTCAAGGATTACAGCGAGACCGCCTTTGGCGGCGCGTTTGCCACCCCGGCCGATTATCAGGATCCGTGGCTGCAACAGCAGATTGCGACTCACGGCTGGGCGCTATGGGCCCCGATCCGCTTTGGGGCCACCAGCATTAACTTTGCGACCGATACGCCTTTCCCCTCTCCCCCTTCGGCGCAGAACTGGCTAGGGACCGATGCCAACGGCAGCGACGTGCTGGCGCGCATCCTCTACGGAACGCGGATCTCGGTGCTGTTTGGCCTGATGCTGACCCTCTGCTCCAGCGTGGTTGGCGTGCTGGCCGGAGCGTTACAGGGTTACTACGGAGGTAAAATCGACCTCTGGGGCCAGCGTTTTATTGAGGTCTGGTCGGGGATGCCGACGCTGTTTCTGATCATCCTGCTCTCCAGCGTGATCCAGCCAAACTTCTGGTGGCTGCTGGCGATCACGGTGATCTTCGGCTGGATGAGCCTGGTGGGCGTGGTGCGGGCGGAATTCCTGCGTACCCGCAACTTTGACTATATCCGCGCGGCACAGGCGCTAGGGGTGAGCGATCGCGGGATTATCTTCCGCCATATGCTGCCGAACGCCATGGTGGCCACCCTCACCTTCCTGCCCTTTATCCTCTGCGGCTCTATCACTACCCTGACCTCGCTCGACTTTCTCGGCTTTGGCCTGCCGCTGGGTTCGCCTTCGCTCGGAGAGCTGCTATTACAGGGTAAAAATAATTTGCAGGCTCCGTGGCTAGGTATTGCCGCCTTCCTGTCGGTGGCGGTGCTGCTTTCGCTACTGATCTTTATTGGCGAAGCCGTGCGCGACGCGTTTGATCCCAACAAGGCGCTCTGATATGACTCCCCTCCTCACCATTGATTCGCTTTCGGTCGCCTTCCGTCATCAGGACCAGCTGCGCACCGTGGTCAGCGATCTGTCGCTCCAGGTCGAGGCCGGTGAGACCCTGGCGCTGGTCGGCGAGTCCGGCTCCGGCAAAAGCGTGAGCGCCCTGTCGATCCTGCGCCTGCTCCCCTCCCCGCCCGTGGTCTACCCCAGCGGCGATATCCGCTTTCATGGCGAATCGCTGCTCCACGCCAGCGAGCAGATCCTGCGCGGCGTACGCGGGAATAAGATCGCCATGATTTTCCAGGAGCCGATGGTATCGCTTAACCCGCTGCATACCCTGGAGAAGCAGCTCTATGAGGTGCTCTCCCTGCATCGCGGCATGCGGCGGGAAGCGGCGCGCGCTGAGATCCTCACCTGTCTCGATCGCGTAGGGATCCGTAACGCCCGCACGCGGCTGGGCGATTTCCCCCATCAGCTCTCCGGCGGCGAGCGCCAACGAGTAATGATTGCCATGGCCCTGCTGACCCGCCCAGAGCTGCTTATCGCCGATGAACCTACCACCGCGCTGGACGTGGCGGTGCAGGCGCAAATTTTACAGCTGCTGCGCGAGCTGCGTGATGAGCTAAACATGGGCCTGCTGTTTATTACCCATAACCTCAATATTGTGCGCAGGCTGGCGGACAGCGTAGCGGTGATGCATAACGGCCGCTGCGTGGAGCAGAACCGGGCGGCAGCGTTGTTTAATGCCCCGCAGCACGCCTATACCCAGCGCCTGCTGAATAGCGAGCCAGCGGGTGCGCCGGTTCCGCTGCCGTCCGATGCCCCCCCGCTGTTGGAGGTGGATCGCCTCGGCGTCGCCTTCCCGCTGCGTAAGGGACTTTTTAAGCGCGTCGTCGGCCAGAAGCCGATAGTCAAGGATCTGAGCTTTACCCTGCGGGCAGGAGAAACCTTAGGCCTGGTGGGCGAGTCTGGCTCGGGCAAGAGCACCACAGGGCTGGCGCTGCTGCGCCTGATCGCCTCGCAGGGGACGATTAACTTTGACGGTCAGCCGCTGCATCAGTGGGCGCGGAAGCAGATGCTGCCGGTGCGTCACCGGATGCAGGTGGTTTTTCAGGATCCCAACTCCTCGCTTAACCCCCGCCTCGACGTGCAGCAGATTATTGAGGAGGGGCTGCGCGTGCATCAGCCTGCGCTGACCCCGCAGGCGCGCGAGGAGCGGGTGATTGCGGTGATGCAGGAGGTGGGTCTCGATCCTGACACTCGCCACCGCTATCCGGCAGAGTTCTCCGGCGGCCAGCGCCAGCGGATCGCCATCGCCCGGGCGCTCATTTTACAGCCGGAGCTGATCGTGCTGGATGAGCCCACCTCGTCGCTGGATCGCACCGTGCAGGCACAGATCCTCGCTCTGCTGAAGTCGCTGCAGGAGAAGCATCGGCTGGCCTATCTGTTTATCAGTCACGATCTGCAGGTGGTGCGGTCGCTGTGCCACCAGGTGATTATTTTACGGCAGGGGGAAGTGGTTGAGCAGGGAGAGTGCCAGCGCGTGTTTGCCGATCCGCAGAACGACTATACGCGCCAGCTGCTAGCGCTGAGCTAGCATTTAGAAAGGCGCAGTGGCAGTGCTGGCAAACGGCTCGGCAATCGCCACGCCAAAGTTTTTCAGGCGGCAGGTGGCAGCAAATTCATCCTGACGATTCACAAACAGGCACGGCTCGCCTTCACACTCCAGCACGGAGCAGTCGACTTCGATATCGTTTAGCGCCTGACTAAGCTTGTGCATCACCGGCCAGGCTTTATCGCCGTCCGGGCTCAGCAGTTTTAACGCCACCAGGCAGTTGTCACCGCTCTGGCCGTTAGAGGGGATCGGTTCGACTTGCGAGCCGGCAGCGCCTGCCAGCCAGCGGTAACTTTGGGGTAACCGATGCACAATAGAGAGATTTAAGCTATTCATGTTCTTCCCCGAAGCAATCACTTCACAATTCATTTACAACTATATTAACACATCATTGACATTTCTGCCTGTCACGACGCAGTAACCGCTTACATCCTTGAAATTACAAGGTTAGCAGCCTCATTATTAGGGTGGGTGGATGATGCCTTACCTCACCTTTTGGGGGTATATGTACCCGTTTCTGCGATCTAACTCAACCTTTTTAACTACAACAGTGTGACATTTACACAAATGGATTTTACATAAAAGAAACAAATGATAGCAATCTCACAATAGATTGTGATGATGTGTATCAATGAAGGGGCAGTTTTGCCCCTTAGAGAGAGACGCTAGCCGCGCTTAGGGCGGCTGGCGTAGAGATAGAAGAGAATGGAGCTGGTTGCGCAGAAGGCGATAGACCAGATCATCGGCCAGGCGCTGTTAAAGGTCGCCAGCGAGAGCAGCGCACCTACAATGGCACCGATACCAAAGCGGAACGTTCCCGCCAGCGACGAAGCGGTACCCGCCATGTGTGGAAACTCATCCAGAATCACCGCCATCGCGTTTGACGCCACCAGCGAGACGCAGCCAACAAAGGCGGCGACGCCCACTACCAGCGCCCAGAAGCCCACGTCAAACGCGGCACTCAGCACCATCCACAGTGCCATCACGAACTGGATCCACAGCCCGGCGCGGAACATCCTTAGCGCCCCCACCCGCCGCACAAATCGACCATTGATGATGGTCATGATAAACAGGAAGACGATATTCAGCGCGAAGTAGTAGCCAAAGTTCTGCGGCAGAACGTGGTTAAGCTCAATGTAGACAAAGGGCCCGGCGCTTAAGAACGAGAACATGCCCGCGAAGCTGAAACCGCTTGCAAGCATATAGCTCAGCACCCGCTTGTGGCGAAACAGCGTGGCGAAGTTACCCAGGGTGGTACGAATGTGAAACGGCTGACGTCGCTCCACCGGCAGCGTCTCGCTGATAAAGAAGAAGATCATCAGCGAGGCCAGCAGGGCGGCGATCGCCAGGATCCAGAAGATGGCGTGCCAGCTTAACCAGACCAGCACCGCACCGCCGATCATCGGGGCCAGCAGCGGCGCAACGGTGGTCACCAGCATGACAAACGACATCATCCGCGAGAACTCCTCTTTCGGATAGATATCGCGCATCAGGGCGTTGATCACTACGCTTGCTGCGGCCGCGGCCAGACCGTGGAAAAAACGCAGAGTAATGAGCTGATCGATACTCTGGGCCAGCGCACAGGCGCTCGCCGCCGCGGCAAAAATCAGGGTGCCGCCGAGGATCACCGGCTTACGGCCAATGCTATCCGCCATCGGACCGTAGAGCAGCTGACCCAGCGCAAAGCCAAGAATATAGGTGCTCAGGGTCATCTGGGCGCTACCGGCCGGAACGCCAAACTGCTGGGCAATCACCGGCAGCGCGGGCAGATACATATCGATCGAGAGCGGCATCAGCATGGCCAGCAGGCCAAGAATAAAGACAATGCGCAGGGAAGAGTGCTGCCTGGTGGTCACTACGGGCTCCTGGGATTTAGCGGGACGTTAAGCTAACGCTGGCGATCTCTTCTTCGGTCAACGGACGATACTCCCCCGGAGCCAGGTCAGCGTCGAGAATAATCTCTCCGATGCGCTCGCGGTGCAGGCCAACAACATGGTTACCTACCGCAGCAAACATGCGCTTAACCTGGTGGTAGCGCCCCTCGCTGATGGTCAGACGCACCTCGGTGGGGGTGATCACCTCCAGCACGGCGGGTTTGGTCAGATCGGGTTCGTTATGCAGCTGAACGCCTTTCGCGAACTGCGCAGCGGTGTCCTCGCTAACCGGGGACTCCAGCGTCACCAGGTAGGTTTTCTCGCAGTGGTGGCGCGGAGAAGTGATGCGATGTGACCACTGGCCGTCGTCGGTCATCAGCACCAGCCCGGTGGTGTCGATATCCAGCCTTCCGGCGGCGTGCAGCTTATGGGCTACCGGCTCGTCAAGGAAGTAGAGCACCGTCGGATGATCGGGATCGTCGGTGGAGCAGACGTACCCCTGCGGCTTGTGCAGCATAAAGTAGCGCGGGCCGGTCTGCTGTACGAGGGTATTGCCGTCGTACTCTACCTCGTGCTCGGGCAGAAGTTTGAAGGCGGCGTTTCTAACAATATCGCCATCCACGGTAACGCGGCTGCCGCGGATTTCACGCCCGGCAATAGCCCGGCTGACGCCGAGTTGCTGAGCGATAAACTTATCAAGTCGCATGAAGTCTTATTTGCCTGTAAAGAGTGCCGGAGTCGGACAAAAGTCCGAAAAAAAGAAGCAATTGTGAATCTCTCAGTATAACGGCCTGGCAGCAGCGCTCAAGCGAAAAAATCATGGCATACTATTACCAGACTAATGAACGCCGAGAGACAATGACCTTTACGCTACGCCCCTATCAACGTGATGCGGTAAACGCCACCCTCACCCACTTTCGCCATCGCCATGAGCCAGCGGTGATCGTCCTGCCTACCGGCGCGGGCAAAAGCCTGGTGATCGCCGAGCTTGCCCGCGTGGCCCGTGGTCGCGTTCTGGTGCTCGCCCACGTCAAAGAGCTGGTGGCGCAGAACCATGCCAAATATCTGGCGCTGGGGCTGGAGGCGGATATCTACGCCGCCGGGCTGAAGCGCAAAGAGAGCCACGGCAAGGTGGTGTTTGGCAGCGTGCAGTCGGTAGCCCGCAACCTCGACCACTTCCAAGGCGAGTTCTCCCTGCTGATCGTCGATGAGTGCCACCGCATCAGCGATGACGACGAGAGCCAGTACCGGCAGATCCTCACGCACCTCGCCCAGGTCAATCCCCGCCTGCGCCTGCTGGGCCTGACCGCCACGCCGTTCCGCCTCGGCAAAGGATGGATCTACCAGTTTCACTACCACGGGATGGTGCGCGGCAATGACAAGGCGCTGTTTCGCGACTGCATCTATGAGCTGCCGCTGCGCTATATGATCAAGCACGGCTACCTGACGCCTCCCGAGCGGCTGGATATGCCTATCGTGCAGTATGACTTTAGCCGTTTGCAGCCCCAGAGCAGCGGCCTGTTCAGCGAGGCGGATCTCAACCGCGAGCTGAAAAAGCAGCAGCGTATTACCCCGCACATCGTCAGCCAGATCGTCGAGTTTGCCGCCGAGCGCCAGGGGGTGATGATCTTTGCCGCCACCGTGGAGCATGCCCGGGAGGTCACCAGCCTGCTGCCCGCCGGCGAGGCTGCGCTGATCACCGGCGAGACGCCGGGTCCCGAGCGCGATGCGCTGATCGAGGAGTTCAAATGTAAGCGTTTTCGCTATCTGGTGAACGTTTCCGTGTTGACCACCGGCTTTGATGCGCCGCACGTCGATCTGATCGCCATTCTGCGCCCGACGGAGTCCGTCAGCCTCTATCAGCAGATTGTCGGCCGCGGCCTGCGTCTTGCGCCGGGTAAAACCGACTGTCTGATCCTCGACTATGCTGGTAACCCGCACGATCTCTATGCCCCGGAGGTCGGGGAGCCAAAAGGGAAAAGTGATAACGTGCCGGTGCAGGTTTTCTGCCCCGACTGCGGCTTTGCTAATACCTTCTGGGGCAAGATGGCCGCTGATGGCACCTTGATTGAACACTTTGGTCGCCGCTGCCAGGGCTTTTTTGAAGATGACGAGGGCCATCGGGAGCAGTGCAGCTACCGCTTCCGCTTTAAAAACTGTCCCCAGTGCAATGCCGAAAACGACATTGCCGCCCGCCGCTGCCGGGAGTGCAACACGGTGCTGGTGGATCCGGACGATATGCTGAAGGCCGCGCTGAAACTGAAGGATGCCCTGGTGCTGCGCTGCAGCGGCATGGATCTGCAGCACGGCGCAGACGATAAGGGCGAGTGGCTGAAGATCACCTACTACGATGAGGACGGGGCCGACGTCAGCGAGCGCTTCCGCCTGCATACCCCTGCCCAGCGCACCGCCTTTGAACAGCTCTTTATCCGCCCCCATACCCGCACCCCCGGCGTGCCGCTGCGCTGGATCGTGGCCGCCGATATCAAAGCCCAGCAGGCGCTGCTGCGTCACCCTGATTTTGTCGTAGCGCGGCTGAAGGGCCAATACTGGCAGGTGCGAGAGAAGGTGTTTGATTATGAAGGCCGCTTCCGTCGGGCAAACGAATTGCGCGGTTAGCGTACTTTTCGTTGAAGAAAAAGCGATTCAGGGCTACTATATCGCCCGCTTTACATCCGTAAAGCCAGAAATCTGCCTGCTGCTGGGTCGCCTGTAGCAGGAATTATTGAAGAGAAATTGATATGTTCACTATCGAAGCACAAGCACGTAAAGAGCAGGGTAAGGGTGCGAGCCGCCGCCTGCGTACCGCGAACAAGTTCCCGGCGATCGTTTACGGTGGCACTGAAGCCCCGATCGCTATCGAACTGGATCACGACAAAGTTATGAACATGCAGGCTAAAGAAGGTTTTTACGGCGAAGTTCTGACTCTGGTTGTTGACGGTACCGAAGTAAAAGTTAAAGTTCAGGCTGTACAGCGTCACCCGTACAAACCTAAACTGTCTCACATCGACTTCGTTCGCGCTTAATCGCAAACGTGTTGAAAAAAAACCCCGCTTCGGCGGGGTTTTTTGTTATTGCGGCTCCATCCTCGTTATTTTCCGGACGTTCTGCGCAGCAACTGATCGCGCAGGTTGGGCGGCGTCCCTTTGATGGTCAGGGTATCGGTGGCCGGATCCCAGAAAATACGCTCGCCGAGCAGCATCGCATCAAAGTTGATGGTTAACCCGCCGCCGCTACCAGCATACTTGGTCAGCTGACGCAGGGTGCTGCGATCCGCCGGGAAGCTCTCCTCCAGCTCGTAGCCTTTATCGGCGGTAAACTCCTGGAAGCTTACCTCGCTGACACCCCCCAGCTCTTTCGACAGCGACGCCAGCTCGATCTCCTCTCCCGCCTGTAGCTGCTCGTTACAGTAGCTATAGACCTGCTGACGCACGCTCTGGCGCTCGGCTTTATCGAGCTGCGCCTCGGCGGTAAAGTCATCCACCGCCTGTAACAGGCCACGGTTCTGCGCCTTGGCGTTTAATCCTTCGCTGGCCCCGAGGAAATCCATAAAGAAGTCGGCGACCTTGCGCCCTACCCTGCCCTTCAGGAAGGTCAGGTAGCGGGTCGACTCTGGATTGGTCTCCCACTCGGTGAGATCGATCCGCGCCACGATATCGGCATGGTTAATGTCGAGATAGTGGGTCGAGCTAATATCAAGCTGCTCGTTGACGCGCATGCTGCTGAGGTTGTTCAGCACCGCCACCAGCAGATACTCCACCGCCAGGTAGCGATAGTGGCAGAACAGCACGATACCGCCGTCGGCGAAGGGGTATTTTGCCAGCTCGTCGCGCAGGCGTCCGGTTGCCGCCCGGCTAAAGGCGAGGAAATCGTCGTTGCCCTGGCGCTGCTGGCGCAGCGTCTCGGCCAGCTCGCTCTCTTCGCTAAACAGACCGTAGGCTTTATTTTTTGCACTGTAGACCCGGTGCAGCTCGGCCATCATCTCTACAACGGTGGCCGTCGGCTCCAGTAATGAATCGCGCAGCACCAGCTCAAGGGTTTGCTCATCACGCTTGATAAGCTGGTGCAGGGCAATCTGGTTGATATCCAGACTCATGATAAACTCTCCTGTTAGACCGGCGGTATTCAACCACCGCAGAGGTAACAGCGCAACCAGAGATCAAACCAGAGATAAAAAAGCAGAAAAAAAGCTGTTGCTACGGTAATATGTTGCCCTTTCATAAAGAGACTGATTCTGATTTTATGCCACAGATTTCCCGTTATAGTGATGAACACGTTGAACAACTCCTGAGCGAGCTGGCGAACGTGCTGGAAAAACACAAGGTTCCGACCGATCTCTCCCTGATGGTGCTGGGAAACATGGTCACCAACCTGATCAACACCAGCGTTGCCCCGGCACAGCGGCAGGCTATTGCGAAATCCTTCGCTCAGGCGTTGCAGTCCTCCGTGGCTGACGATAAAGCGCATTAAGGACAACGACGGCATTTTATGGTGACTCATCGTCAACGCTACCGAGAAAAAGTCTCCCAGATGGTTAGCTGGGGGCACTGGTTTGCCCTGTTCAACATTCTGTTGGCCATGGTTCTTGGCAGTCGTTACCTGTTCGTCGCCGACTGGCCGACCACGCTTGGCGGCAGGATCTACTCCTGGCTGAGCGTCATCGGCCACTTCAGCTTTGTGGTGTTTGCCACCTATCTGCTGATCCTCTTTCCGCTGACCTTTGTGGTGATGTCGCAGCGGCTGATGCGTGCGTTCTCCGCCGTGCTGGCCACCATCGGCATGACGCTGCTGCTGATCGACAGCGAAGTCTTTACCCGTTTCCACCTGCACCTGAACCCCATTGTCTGGGAGCTGGTGATCAACCCGGACCAGAACGAGATGGCCCGCGACTGGCAGCTGATGTTTATCAGCGTGCCGGTGATCCTGCTGGTGGAGCTGCTGTTTGCCAATTGGAGCTGGCAGAAGCTGCGCAGCCTGACGCGCCGTCGTCGCTACGCCAAGCCGGTAGCCGCCCTGTTCTTTACCGCCTTTATCGCGTCGCACCTGACCTATATCTGGGCCGATGCGAACTTCTACCGGCCGATCACTATGCAGCGCGCCAACCTGCCGCTCTCCTACCCGATGACCGCACGCCGGTTCCTGGAGAAGCACGGCCTGCTGGATGCGCAGGAGTATCAGCGTCGGCTGGTTGAACAGGGGAACCCGGAGGCGGTTTCGGTGCAGTATCCGCTGAGCGATCTGCGCTACCGCGATATGGGGCCGGGTCAGAACGTGCTGCTGATCACCGTCGACGCGTTGAACTATTCGCGCTACGAAAAAGAGATGCCGTCGCTGGCAGGCTTTGCCGCTGAAAACATCACCTTTACCCAGCATATGAGCGCCGGTAACGATACCGATAACGGCCTGTTCGGCCTGTTCTACGGTATCTCCCCTTCCTATATGGACGGGGTGCTGTCGGCACGTATTCCGGCGGCGCTGGTGACCGCGCTTAATCAGCAGGGCTATCAGCTGGGCCTCTTCTCCTCGGACGGCTTCAGCAGTTCGCTCTATCGCCAGGCCCTGCTCTCTGACTTCTCTCTGCCCGCCGCCAAGGCGCAGTCCGATAAGCAAACCGCCGATCAGTGGATTAACTGGCTGGATCGCTACGCGCAGGAAGATAACCGCTGGTTCTCGTGGGTGTCGTTTAACGGCACGTCGCTGGATACTGTGCGGCAGGACGGTGACCGCCGCTATGCTCAGGCCGCAGGTAACGTCGATGCGCAGATAGCGCGCGTGCTGACCGCCCTGCGCGATGCGGGCAAGCTGGATAAAACGGTGGTGATCGTCACCGCAGGCCACGGCGTTACCACTGAGAACAGTGAAATGGACGAGGGCTGGTCACGGGGCGATCTGCACGTGCCGCTGGTGATCCACTGGCCGGGTACGCCTGCTCAGCGCATCAGCAAGTTGACCGATCATAAAGATGTCATGACTACCCTGATGCAGCGCCTGCTGCACGTCAGCACCCCGGCAAACGAATACTCGCAGGGCCAGGATCTATTTAACGCTGCGCGCCGCCATAACTGGGTGACCGCCGCGGATAATAACACGCTGGCGGTCACCACGCCGGAGATGACGCTGGTACTGAAGCATAACGGCACCTATCAGACCTACAATCTGAAAGGCGAGAAGATAGGCGACCAGAAGCCGCAGCTCAGCCTGCTGCTCCAGGTGCTGACGGATGAAAAACGCTTTATCGCTAACTGATTGATTAATTATAAATCAGTCAGCCTATAGCCCCTTGCAATCGGTGGTGAAAAGGGTACTATTAGCGCCACAGATCGGCACGTAGCGCAGCCTGGTAGCGCACCGTCATGGGGTGTCGGGGGTCGGAGGTTCAAATCCTCTCGTGCCGACCAAAAAACTCCAGAAGAACCAGCCTCTTACGGCTGGTTTTTTTATGCCTGTCATCCACCACGTAACGCCCCCACAGCGCCGCCTATTAATAGTGCATTTTCTAATTGCCTTCTATCCCTCATGCTGACATTGAGAAATTGCTGTTACCCCTATCGAGTGCTTACTATTGTGAGGTAATAAACTATGTCATGGGATAATGTCTCCTCAGTTTATACTATTAAGATTTGGACAGACTACTCTGACTCCACGCAGGGACATCTGTTTGTCAACGATAATCATCAACTGAAATTATATGTTGGGATCGATTTTACACTAAATGCAGGTACGACAGAGGGTCCTGGGGACGATGAAGTACGCAACGCAATAACACTCATTAATAATATGGATGGCGGGCCACTGAAGTATCTCACCATCGTAGATGAGAACCGTTATACCGCAGTTTATGACCCCTATCATACTCAAGCCGTTGACCAGGACGACACGAGCATTGTAGATAATGGCGTCTATGATAATGTGATTACTTATTATGTTTCCAGCCCATCCTCAGTGAATGCTGAAACCTTTTCTGAAAACGTGGCCCTGACCCTTGAATACCATGGTACAAGCAGTGATGGCACCGCAAAAGATATCTTTGTAGATACCTCGGCAGTAGCAGATAAAGGCGGTTTTGCAACATACGCTTCTGTCGTGTGCTACCCGGAAAAACTCTATGGCAATAAAGGGCAAAACCGCACCTGCATTACCAATAGTTCAACAGAAATATCTGGCTCTGAAATAGATGACAACTTTGATCACTCGGAAGATAAATTTAAGGTATACTGGTTTAACATTGACGACCCCTATTTTAAAATATTTTATTTTGATGGCGGCAACGAATCAATTGATAACACCCCATTAAACCCATACTATATTTATAAAGAGATTGCTTCTACCCAGTGGGATAAGATCTATAACGCCTTTTTCCCTAATGTTCAGTGTGGTGAAAAAACTTATGATGCCACTATTAAAGTTCAGTCTGATTTAAACCATGAATATATCCTTGAAGAAAAAATCACAGTCAACCAAAAACCAAATCAGATTATATTCCTCACTTCCTATATGACGGTAAAAAGGCTTAAAAACTACACGAGCGTAGACAAACAAATTTATTTAAATGTTTACGACCAGTTTGGTAACAGTGCTTATGTCGTTGCTTTTTCCAACGCTGATGATGCTCTTGTTAAAAGTGTGAGCTGAATATTAATTCTATTTTTGAGAGGTAATATTATGTCATGGGATAACGTAACATCCGTTTACTCTGTAAAAATCTGGACTGATAATCCGGATACCACGCAAGCTTACCTGTTTGCCAACGGCAACCATCAGGTTAAACTCACCATCAGGTTAGTTTTTAACATTATTGATGCAAATCAGCCTGGCCCTACGCAAGATGAGTGCAAAGCCGCAGTAAGCCTTGTCGATTATCAAACCGGTGCAGACCTGTCTTTTCTTAAGGTTGGGGATAAAGGTGCATATACCTATGTTTATCAGGAAAACAGGCCTACTGAGGTGAAACCTCTTCCTGAAGAGGATAATCCAACGGCCACCAGTCCCAAAAGCGGCAGCTATGAATTTGACCTGTATGTTTCAAGCGACAGCACAATAAATGCCAATTATGCATCTGAGAATGTTGCGCTGTTTATCTCTTTTATAGACGCCAGCGGCACCGAAATAAAATATAACACGACATCCACTGGTAAACCAAGCTATGTTGCGGTGAAAGTATATCCACCGAAAAAATATGGTATGGCACAATCGAACGTGACACCAATTATTCTTTATGAACACGATAGTAACCCACATTATACAATAGACAATTATGACATGGTTACTACTGATGATGTAAAATATCTAATAATTTATGCTTTAAGAATTGATGACCCGTATTTTAAAATTACTCATTTTGAGACACCCGGTACGGCCTTATCACCCAGTGCATTCCGTCAAATCATAATAAGCAATGACAGTTCAGCATCTAAGTATGTATATCATTTAGTTCAAGGTTACCTACCTACTGAAAATAATGTAAATAGGAAAGGTAATTCTTACACCACTAGATTAGGTATATCAGCTTATAGTTCTAATAGTACAGCTAACGTAGCTGAATATTATGTTGATGTATATCAGATGCCTGGTGTAATAATTTTTGCTAATGTTGAAGTAGACATAAAATGGGAAGTTTCTGGTGCTGCTGGTGATCTTGTCAAATCTAGTGATAGCGCCAAACTTACCGTTTTCGATCAATTTGGCAATCACGCCAACGTTGAAGTAGGTGCTGGCAATGACTATGCTCTCACCATTTCAAGCGTTACCTGATTTGTTTAACTGAATATAAAGTAAAACTGTCCTGGCCCAACGCCCAGGGCAGACCTACCAGCACCTTCGGTATCACATGATCAAGTGCGGCAGATACCATCGATAAGCGAACATAATCCCGCGTTTCAGAGATCCTATAAAAAACCAACCGCTTAAGTTGGTTTTTTATGCCTGTCATCCACCCCGTAACGTCCCCCCACAACGCCGCCTATTAATAGTGCATTTTCTAATCGTCTTCTATCACTCATGCTGAAGTTGAGAAATCGTTGTTACCCCTGTCGAATGCTTACTATTGCGAGGTCATAAATTATGTCATGGGATAATATCCGTTCAGTTAACACAATTAGGATTTGGACAGACTACTCTGACTCCACGCAGGGTCACCTGTTTGTCAACGATAATCATCGGCTGAAATTATATGTGGGGATCATTTTTGATCTAATTGAAGGAACTACAGAGGGCCCTACCGACGATGAAGTACGCAGCGCAATAACACTCGTTAATAATATGGATGCCGGGCCACTGAAATATCTGACCATTGTAGATGGGAACCGTTATACCGCAGTCTATGACCCCTATCATGCTCAGGCTGTTGACACGGATGATGCGAGTGATGTAGATGATGGCGTCTATAATAATGTGCTTACTTATTATGTTTCCAGCCCATCTTCAGTGAATGCTGAAACCTTTTCTGAAAACGTGGCCCTGACCCTTGAATACCATGGTACAAGCAGTGATGGCACCGCAAAAGATATCTTTGTAGATACCTCGGCAGTAGCAGATAAAGGTGGTTTTGCAACATACGCTTCTGTCGTGTGCTACCCGGCTAAGCTTTATGGTAATAAAGGTGAAAACCGTACATGCATTACCTATTCCAGTACTGAAGTGGCCGAGGATGATTGCTGGGATGTAGATGATGGTCACTATAAGCATGATAACGATCAGTTTCATGTCATCCGATTTTATATAGACGACCCCTATTTTAAACTTTTCTATTTTGATGGCTGCACTGAGCCAGATTCAAGCGTGGTACATAATCCTTACTACCGATATCGGGAGTATATTCAAGGTAACCCGCAATATGACCACCTTTATAATGCTTTTTTCCCAAATGTAAGATGCAATAATTCTGAGCTGACGTTAGATTTTGACACTAAAATAGCGGTCCGCCCCGATGAAGATGGCATGATTGCCGTTACTGAGAATATTACCGTTCACCAGCAGCAAAACCAGATTACTTTTCTTGGTGCGAGAACAACAGTAAAAAGCTGTGACATTATCGATAAAAGCACCTACGTTTATCTCCGAGTTTATGACCAGTTCGGGAACAATGCCTATGTCGTCGCTTTTTCCAACGCTGATGATGCTCTTGTTAAAAGTGTGAGCTGAATATTAATTCTATTTTTGAGAGGTAATATTATGTCATGGGATAACGTAACATCCGTTTACTCTGTAAAAATCTGGACTGATAATCCGGATACCACGCAAGCTTACCTGTTTGCCAACGGCAACCATCAGGTTAAACTCACCGTCAGGTTAGTTTTTAACATTATTGATGCAAATCAGCCTGGTCCTACGCAAGATGAGTGTAAAGCCGCAGTAAGCCTCATCGATTATCAAACCGGTGCAGACCTGTCTTTTCTTAAGGTTGGGGATAAAGGTGCATATACCCATGTTTATCAGGAAAACAGGCCTGCTGAGGTGAAACCTCTTCCTGAAGAGGATAATCCAACGGCCACCAGTCCCAAAAGCGGCAGCTATGAATTTGACCTGTATGTTTCAAGCGACAGCACAATAAATGCCAATTACGCAGCTGAAAAAGTTGCGCTGTTTATCTCTTTTATAGACGCCAGCGGCACAGAAATAACAACTAATACGACATCCACTGGTAAACCAAGCTATGTTTCGGTGAATGTCTATCCGCCTAAGAAATATGGCAAGTCTGGTTCAGCATCAACGCCTGTCGTTATAAAATTGAAAGATGATAAACTTTCGTATAATTACGACTATTCACATAGCGTTGATGATCTAACCGTCAGCGCCTGGAGTTTGAGAATTGATGATAGCTATTTTAGAATTGTTAATTTTCAGGCGGCAAGCGGCGTTCAATCAAATGAGCCTTTCTATCGACATGGGGACAATGTTGCGGCAGGAGGTATCGCTTATGATGAAGATTGGGAAACAAAAGAAACTTTTGTTCCTACTGAAAATAAAGTAAATCAAGGCCACCTCGCTTATGACTCTACCCTTGAAATAATCTATGACGATGCGGGAAAATATTTTTTCAAAATAACTGTCACTGTACATCAAGAAGCAAACGAGATAATTTTCATTAACTTCTATGCTGTTATCAAACCGCCTAGTGACTCGGGTTTTGACAACAAAACGGATACTGCCTCACTGTCAGCTTACGATCAATTTGGCAATAAATTTACTGTTGAAGTGAGTAATAATGGTAGTGGACTTCAAATTAACAACGTTACGTGAAGTAAAGCCATTGATATGTAGAGCTGCGCTGGCCCAACGGCCAGCGCAGTTTCTATAAATCAAGCCAAATCTGTCACCGCCTCAATCTCAACCTGCGACTGCTTCTGCTTTTGCACTTTCGGCACAGCAACGACATCACCTATCGACGGCTGCTCATAGGTTAGGCCCAATACGTCACTGGTCTGCTGCAATACGCGCTGGGTCGCTTCGACGTTGCCATTGAGCTGCGTGCCGAAGCTTGGGATCATCTCCTTCAGCTTCGCCTGCCATGTGGGCGAAGCGAACTGCGCTGTAAAGACCTTCTTCATTAGCTCCAGCATGATCGGTGCGGCGGTAGAGGCCCCCGGCGATGCGCCAAGCAGTGCGGCAATGGTGCCCTGCTGGTCGCTTACCACTTCGGTACCGAGGCGCAGCACCCCGCCCAGGAGCGGATCGCGCTTGATGATCTGCACTCGCTGCCCCGCCTGCCACAGACGCCACTCCTCTTTCTTCGCCTGCGGATAGTACTCCCGCAAGGCGGCAAAGCGCGCGTCGTCGCTCTGAAGCACCTGCCCTACCAGATACTTCACCAGGCTAAAGTTGGTCAGCCCCACCTTCACCATCGGCATCAGGTTAGACGGCGTGGTTGAACGCGGCAGATCCCATAGGGAGCCGTTCTTGAGGAACTTGGTGGAGAAGGTAGCGAACGGTCCGAATAGCAGCACGCGCTTGCCGTTAAGGATGCGGGTATCAATATGCGGAACCGACATCGGCGGCGCGCCAACCGATGCCTGGCCATAGACCTTCGCCAGATGGCGATTCACCACCTCTGGATTGTCCGATACCAGGAACTGGCCGCCTACCGGGAAGCCAGCGAAATCACGCGCTTCCGGGATCCCCGACTCTTGTAACAGTTTCAGCGCCGCGCCGCCTGCGCCGATAAAGACAAACTTCGCCACAATGGTGCGCGTGCTGCGGGGATGATTAACGTCGGCAACGGTCACCGCCCAGCGACCGTCGGCGTTGCGCTTGATGGCACGCACTTCGGTGCTGAGGTTAAGGGAGAAGCTGTCGCTTTTCTGTAGGGAGGCCACCAGCTGACGGGCGATCTCACCGAAGTTAACGTCCGTCCCCAGCTCGGTGCGGGTGGCGGCAATTTTCTGCCTGGCGTCACGCCCTTCCATCACCAGCGGGGCCCAGCGTTTGATCTGCGCGTGGTCTTCGCTGTAGCGAATGCCGCTGAAGAGGTTGCTCTGCTGAAGCGCAGCGTAGCGGGCGCGCAGGAAGTTCACGTTCTCTTCGCCCCACACAAAGCTCATGTGCGGCACGGTGTTAATAAAGGAGCGGGGATTGTTCAGCACGCCCACTTTCACCTGATGCGCCCAGAACTGGCGGGAGAGGTGAAACGCCTCATTGATCTCAACGGCTTTCTCAATGCTTACGCTGCCGTCAGCCTTCCGCGGCGTGTAGTTCAGTTCCATTAATGCAGCGTGCCCGGTGCCGGCGTTGTTCCAGCCCTCGGAGCTCTCCTTTGCGACTTCATCCAGGCGTTCAATCATGGTCATCGACCACGTTGGTTCCAGCGCCTGCAGATAGGTTCCCAGCGTAGCGCTCATAATGCCGCCACCCAGGAGGAGTACATCAGTTTCTCGCTTCTTCGCCGCAGTGGCCTTCCCTGTCCGTGAGGCAGCGCGACTACCCGTAGCCACAGAAGAGAGCACGGCACGCATTTTTTTCATAATGATAATGCCCTACAATTAGTACTGCTTTATTGGAATTTATTGGAGTGAAATTACCCGGACAACTAACCTACCACCCTCATCCGAGAATTTAAATATTGTTGAGATAGTACACAGCAAGTTGATAGATGTTAACAAAAAGTTAGATTTTTATAACGGCTATGACAAAAAAACTGGTATCTCCTGCGCCGCGCCGCTACTATTCTTCGCTTTGCTACACTGCACACTTTCCGTCCGCTTTGACTCTGTGAAATTCTATGCCTGATGCCCAAAAAGCTTTAACTCCTGTACAAGCGGGAAGCGTTGCCACGGTGTTGCGCTCGCCGTCCCTGCTAATGCGTGAAACTCTGGCGGGGGTGATGACCGCCCTGGCGCTGATCCCGGAAGTGATCTCCTTCTCGGTGATCGCAGGCGTCGACCCGACCGTGAGCCTGATCGCCTCCGTGGTGCTCTGCCTGGGCATGTCCTTCCTTGGGGGCCGCCCGGCGATGGTCACGGCTGCCGCAGGCTCCGTGGCGCTGGTGATCGGCCCGATGGTGCACCAGCACGGCGTGGAGTACATCCTGCCCGCCGTTTTACTGGCCGGGGTGATACAGATTGTCTTTGGCCTGACGGGGATGGCGCGCCTGATGCGCTTTATTCCGCACACCGTCATGACCGGCTTTGTTAACGCCCTCGGGATCCTGATCTTCTTTGCGCAGGTGCCCCACTTCTGGACCCGCGATCCGCTGATCCTGGGGCTGTTTGTCCTGACGATCCTGATTGTGCTCTGGCTGCCGAAGGTGCTGAAGAGCATTCCCTCCCCGCTGGTCGCCATCGTGGTGCTGACCCTGTTTACCGTCTTCTCCGGGCAGATCCTGCCGGTGGTGGGCGATGAAGGTCCGATGCAGGGTGGCCTACCCGGCCTGACCCAGTGGCTGGTGCCGCTCAACCTGTCCACGCTGAGCATCATCTGGCCCTGCGCGCTGAGCATCGCCTTTGTCGGCTTGATGGAGTCGCTGCTGACAGCGAAGCTGGTGGACGATCTCACCGAAACGCCGTCAAACAAGGGCCGCGAGAGCGCGGGTCTTGGCATCGCTAACATTCTGGCGGGCTTTTACGGTGGGATTGCGGGCTGCGCGATGATCGGCCAGACCATTGTCAACGTTGAGATGGGTAAAGGGCGCAGCCGCGTCTCGACCGTCGCGGCGGGGCTGGTGTTGCTGCTGCTGGTCACCGCGCTGAGCAACGTGATGGCGAAGATCCCAATGGCGGTGCTGGCCGGGATCATGGTGATTGTGGCAGTGAAGACCTTCAACTGGCACAGCATTCAGCCTGCGCAGCTCAAACGCGCCCCGGTAGCCGAGACGCTGGTGATGCTGGTAACGGTGATTGCCACCGTCACCACCGGGAACCTGGCGATTGGCGTCGTAGCCGGCGTAGCGCTGATGTTCCTGCTGCCCCCGGTCTTTAACCGTAAAAAACGCGCTACAGCAGAAAAATCGTCGCCAGACCCAGAAAAATAAAGAAGCCGCCCGTGTCCGTCAGGGCGGTGATCATCACGCTGGAGCCGACCGCCGGGTCGCGCCCCAGCCGTACCATGATCATCGGGATCAGCACCCCCATGGTGGCGGCCAGCAGCAGGTTTAGCACCATCGCCAGGGTCATCACCCCGCCGAGGGCCATGTCGTCATAGAGCCACCAGGTCACGCCGCCCATAATCCCGCCCCACACCAGGCCATTGATCAGCGCTACGCCCAGCTCACGGAAGATGAGAAAACGGTAGTTCCCCGGTTGAATATTCTGTAGCGCCAGCGCGCGCACGATCATGGTGATGGTCTGGTTGCCGGTATTGCCGCCGATTCCGGCGACGATAGGCATCAGCGAGGCCAGGGCCACCAGCTGGGAGATGGTATGCTCGAAGCCATCGATTACCCGTGAGGCGATAAAGGCGGTGCAAAGGTTGATCGCCAGCCACGCCCAGCGGTTCTTGACCGCTTTGCCGACCGGGGCAAAAACATCCTCCTCCGGGCTGAGACCGCCCATCAGCCGCATGTCGTTATCGCTCTCCTCGTACACCACGTTAACGATCTCATCGATGGTCACGCGTCCCAGCAGCTTGCCGTCGGGGTTGACCACCGGCGCACTCACCAGGTTGTCACGCTCAAAGGTGCGGGCGGTCTTCTCGGCATCGTCATGGGGCGAGAAGGTGACGGGATCGGCCTCCATCACCTCGCTAACCAGCGTCTGGGTATCATTGAGCAGGATGGTTTGCAGCGGCAGCTCGCCCAGCAGCAGCGCATCGCGATCGGTCACAAACAGCTTATCGGTGTTCTGCGGCATGCTGCCGAGGCGATGCAGATAGCGCTGCACCGTCTCCAGGGTGACGTCCGGGCGGACGGTGATCACCTCAAACTCCATCAGCGCACCCACGCTGTTCTGCTCGTAGCTCATCACCTGATGCACGCGAGCACGATCGTCCGGCGGCAGCGAGGCCACCAGCCGCCCGGTCAGGTTACGCGGCAGGCGCTTAACCAGATAGATCTGCTCGTCGATATCCAGCCCGCGCAGCGCCTCCAGCAGCGCCTTGTCGCTCATCTCCTCGATCAGATCCTCGCGCACGCTGTCCGAGGCCTCCAGCAGGATGTCGCCGCGCTTGAGATCGTCAACCAGACGCCACAGCGCCCGGCGCTCCTCGGTGGGCAGCGCCTCCAGCGTATCCGCCAGGTCCGGGGCCGGGAGATGGGAGACCAGCACGCCAACTTCGGCAATATCATCATTTAGCGCGCTGCCGTCGAACTGCTCAACCAGGGTCAGCTTGCCGAGGATCTGCGAGGTGATGGCGCTGTTGGTATTCAACAGCCAGATGAGGCGCGCCCGCTCCTCGTCGCGAAGGCGGGCGCTATTTTTAGGGGTGGCGGACATTAACGACTCCTTATCCTTTATCCTTATGCGGTGCGTGAAACGGCGTCGCGGGACGCGAGCGTTCGTTCTTCTCCTGTCAGCTCTGAGAGTACGCCACTGCGCATCTCCAGCAGACGATCGGCATGTATAAAGTAGTGGTCGTCGTGACTAATAGCAAAAATGGTTTTGCCTTCGGCCTGCATCAGCGGCAGGATCGTCTGGTAAAACTCGCGGCGGAAGTGCGGATCCTGATCGGCGGCCCACTCATCCAGCAGGATGATATCGCGCTCCTCTGCCAGCGCCAGCAGCAGGGCCACGCGCTTCTTCTGCCCTTTCGACAGCTTGAGGTTAAGGATCTTGCCGTTATCCAGCTCCAGCTTGTGGGTCATCTTCAGCTGCGCCAGCCATCTGTCGACGATAGCCGGATCCGCCTGCTTCCCTTGCGGGCCAATCAGCTGATCAAACAGCCAGACGTCGGTAAACACTGCCGAGAAGAGCTTGCGGTAGTCCTCTTCACGCCCGGCGGCCAGCGGCTGGCCGTCGATCAGAATGGTGCCCGACACCGGCTGATAGAGACCGGTCAGCAGCATCGCCAGGGTTGATTTCCCGCTGCCGTTGCCGCCGATCAGGAACACCAGCTCGCCGCGCTTCAGGGTCAGATTAATCGGCCCAACGGAGAAAGCGCCCTCCTGATAGGTAAAGGTAACGTCGCGCAGCTCCAGGGTCTGCCAGCCGCTAAAGGCGGTCGGGCGTGGGAACGCAGGGTTATAGGGCGCAAGCGAGAACTGCTTAAGCTTGTTGAACGCCACCTGGGCGCTGAGCAGGGTCGGCAGCGCCCCCACCGCCGACAGCAGCGGCGTGCGCAGGAACAGCACGGTCAGGGAGAAGGTTGCCGCGACGTTGGTATCCGCCCAGCCAAGGCCGTTAGCCATCCAGAACACCAGGCCAATCGCCCCCAGCATCATGATGTTTGACCAGTTAACCGCGCTGAGGTGGAAAGTATCGGCGCGAATAATATGGTGGCGATATTCTTGGGCATCCGGCAGGTAGGCGTTGTTAAAGATCGCCTCGGCACGCTCGCGGTTGAGGGTCAGCTCTTTACGCCCCTCCAGCACCGTCTGATAGTCATGGTGCAGCTTGTCTTCGGTTTCACGCAGTCTCGCTAAATGCTTATAGACCCGCGACACCAGCACAAAGCCGCCCCAGATGGTGATCGCCATCCACAGGGCGGTGACCAGCAGCATTTTGCCAGAGAGCCAGCCCAGGTAGGCGGCCGATCCGGCGGTGAGGATGATCCCCTGCACCAGCTCCGGCAGACGCACAAAGGCGATGGTGATGTTACGCACGTCGCTGGTCAACGCGGCCAGCAGCGCGGCGTTGCCTAACTGCTCCACGCGCTCTACCTGGGTGTCGAGGATGCGCTTGATGAACTCGCCCCGCAGGCGATAGACAAAGTGATGGCCGAGCGCGGTCAGCGCCAGCTGCGAGCCGAGGGTCACCGCCATCAGCAGCAGCAGCAGGCCGAGAAACTCCGGCAGTACCGTCAGGGAGATATCCACATTCTCGATGAGCCGCGCGTTGATAAAGGCAATGAGGCCGATGCCAAGCGCCGCGCTGAGCAGGGTCAACAGGATGACGGCAATAAAAGGCCAGCGGTACTGCCGCCAGACAAGAAGAAGAAGTTCCATGAGAGCGATCCGGCAAGAAAAATCAGCCCGCAGTGTAAACTGCTGTTGCTCCGAATCAAGAATAATTCTGATTTATATTCTTAATTACCTGCCCGGCGGAAGGTTAAGTTATAGCGGCATTCCCCGGTCGCGGGATGCTGACCTGGCTTAAGCGGTTGTATGCCGTGGTAGAAGAGCCGGGACGGGCCGCCCCACACCACCACGTCGCCATGCTCCAGCAGCAGGCGCTTGAGCGGATCGCTGCGTCGGCTGCCGCCGAACTGGAAAACAGCAGGCAGGCCCAGCGAGACCGAAACGATGGGCGCTTGCAGATCCGGCTCGTCTTTATCCTGATGCAGAGAGAGCTTAGCTCCCGGCAGGTAGCGGTTGATGAGGCAGGCATCCGGCTGAAAATCGCTGTAGCCTGCCGCCGCCGACGCGTGCTGACACAGCGAGGCAAAGGTGGAGGGCATAGCAGGCCACGGCTGGCCGGTGAGCGGATCGCCGGGTGCATAGCGGTAGCCGCGCGCGTCGGTCGTCCAGCCCAGGCGGCCACAGTTGGTCATCGCCACCGACATGGTATAGCCGCCGGGGGTGACCATCTGGCGAAACGGCGACTGGCTGGCGACTGCGTTGATGTCGGCCAGCAGCGCATCGGCGTCGGCAAAGGCAAAGCGACGCAGGATGGTGGCCCCCGGCGCGAGTGGCTCCTGCCAGGGTTCAGCATCGGCAAACAGATCGAGCATTATGACTCCTCTTTTAACGACTCGCGCGCCAGCAGCTGTGCCTTGCGCGCAGCTCCCCAGCGGTAGCCAGAGAGCATGCCATCCCCACGCACCACGCGATGACAGGGGATCACGATCGCCAGGCGGTTAGCCGCACAGGCGCTGGCTACGGCGCGGATCGCCTGCGGCTTGCCGATGGCGCTGGCAACAGTGCGATAGCTGACGGTCTCCCCTGCCGGGATCGCCTGCAGCGCCTGCCAGACCTGCATCTGAAATGCGGTGCCGCGCAGATCCAGCGGCAGGGCCAGCGGGCGGGCGGGATTTTCAATCGTCGTCACCACCTCGGCAACGCGGGTACTAAATTCAGCGTCGTCCTGCATAAGCTGAGCCTGCGGGAACATCGTGTGCAGCTCGGCGGTGAGCAGTGAGTCGCAGTCGGCCAGCAGGATCGCGCAGATGCCGCGCTCGCTCTCGGCTACCAGGCAGCGGCCCAGCGTAGAGTGCGTTAACGCATAGCGAATCGCCGTCCCCTCCCCGCCCTGACGATACTGGCGAGCCGTCATACCCAGCGACGCATCCGCCTTGCGGTAGTAGCTGCCGCTGTCCGGGAAACCGGCGGCCAGTACCGCATCGGTAATGGTTGCGCTGTGGGGCAGCGCGCTGCGCAGGCGCTTCGCCCGGGCGGCCTGCTGCCAGGCTTTGGGCGTCATGCCGGTAGCGGCTTTAAACTGGCGGTGAAGATGGTACGGGCTAAGGCCCACATGTTGCGCCAGCATCTCCAGGGTTATCGGCGTCTCCTGCTCCAGCAGACGGCAGGCGGCGGTAATTTTTTGCGCCAGGCTGTGCTTGTCTGCGGGTCTGTCAGGCTGGCAGCGCTTGCAGGGACGAAACCCTGCCTGCTGCGCCGCCTGTGCATCGGGAAAGAAGCGCACGTTTTCGCGCAGGGCGTGACGCGCCCGACACGAGGGGCGGCAAAAGATGCCGGTGGTCATGACGGCAAAGACGAAGCGATCGTCCACGTCCGCGCGCCGCTCGAGCACCGCCTGCCAGCGGTGCTCGTCTTCAATAAAGGTTGTTACGCTCATATCAGGCTCCTCTATTTAGCTTAGCCCGACTATGCCCTGGGGCCAGGCTACCTTCACCTGAAATCTTGCGCTTTAATTTTATTTGCTCTGCAAAAAGGCGGCAAACTGCGGCGACATCCAGGGCGTAAAGGTATCCCCCTCTTTGGTGATCATATAGATCGCCAGCCCCTCACGCATCGCCACCTCGCGAGCCTTCTGCGGGCCCAGCACCATCAGGCCGGTATCCCACGTATCGGCCTCCAGCGCCGTCGGGGCGATCACCGTCACTGACACCAGGTTATGATCGATAGGATGCCCGGTATGCGGATCGATAACGTGTGACAGGCGTTTGCCGTCCAGCTCATAGTAGTTGCGGTAGCTGCCGGAGGTGCTAATGCCGTGTCCATTAATGTCCACCACCGCCTGCACCGCGTTCTCACGGTCGGTCGGCTTCTGGATCGCCACTCGCCAGGGTTTGCCTTCACCGTTCATACCCCTGCTCACCAGCGCGCCGCCTACCGACACCAGATAGCGCGGGATCCCCTCCTCCTCCATCAGCCGCGCCAGGTGATCGGCTGCGTAGCCCTCGCCCACCGTGGAGAGATCGACATAGAGGTCGGGAATATCCTTCTGCAAAAACTGCTGCCCGGCCTGATAAGAGACCGCCAGGTGTTGCAGGCCCACGCGCATTTTTGCTGCCTCAATCTGCGCTGGCGTCGGCGTCGTATTGGGCTGTTTATCCGGGCCAAACCCCCACAGGTTAACCAGCGGGCCTATGGTGATGTCCATGGCGCTGTCGGTTTTGATGCCAATACGCAGCGCGAGGGTAACAATGTCTGCCATCGCGGCGTCAACCGGCCACGGCGTGGTGCTGGTGGAGGCGTTAAAGCGGCTCAGGGCTGAGTCGCTCTTCCAGGTCGAGAGCAGCATGTCATCAGCGTCGAGCTGGGCGGTGATTTTTTCCCGTAGGGCATCGGTCTCGGCTTTATCCCTATCTACAACGCTGACGCGCCAGGAGGTGCCCATGGTTTTGCCTTCCAGCACGGTAACGGCAGCGCCAGGCTGCGGCGCGGGCGGCGTCGGATCGCAGCCGGTGAGGATCAGGGTAAGCGCCAGCAGGGCGGCGCGAAAAAAAGTGGTATCCATAGCAATGATTCCCTTACGCAATGCGCGCAAGCGTACACCAAAAGTGTGTCTGTCCAGAAAAGAATCGATAAAAAAAGGGGCCAGCGCGGCCCCTTCATGCACGTATGTATGTAACGACTTAGAACTGGTAAACCAGACCCAGAGCTACGATATCATCGGTGCTAACACCAGCCTGGCGGGTGAAGTCGTTGTCATCCAGCAGGTTGATTTTGTAGTCAACGTAGGTAGACATGTTTTTGTTGAAGTAGTAAGTCGCGCCAACGTCGACGTACTCCAGCAGATCCTGGTTGCCGTAGTCAGGGCCACCGACACCGTTGCCGTTGATGTCTTTACCTTCAGACTTCAGGTAAGCAATGGACGGACGCAGGCCGAAGTCGAACTGATACTGAGCAACCACTTCGAAGTTCTGCGCTTTGTTAGCGAAACCGTATGCAGGCTGATCATCACCACGAGAACCGAAACGGGTTGCGTTGTAGGTCTGGGAGTACTGTGCTGCCAGGTACAGGTTATTCGCGTCGTATTTCAGACCGCCGGTGTAAACGGTAGCACGGTCGCCGTCGCCATAGACGCCATCTGCGTTCTGGTCAGCCGTACGCTTAGAGGTAGTGATCGCACCACCCACGCTGAAGCCTTCGCCCATATCATAGGTCAGAGAGCCGCCGTAGCCGTCGCCGTTCTGGCGCAGGAGGCTACGACCGCCAGATTCGTCTTCGCCGCTGACGCTGCCGTTTTTGCCCTGGTACTGCAGAGCAAAGTTCAGGCCGTCAACCAGGCCGAAGAAGTCGGTGCTGCGGTAGGTCGCCACGCCGTTCGCGCGGGACTGCAGGAAGTTGTCGGCACCGTAGGTGTCGCCGCCGAACTCAGGCAGAACGTCGGTCCAGGCAGTAACGTCATAGGTTACGCCGTAGTTACGACCGTAGTCGAAAGAGCCCGCATCGCCGAATTTCAGACCAGCAAACGCCAGACGGGTCCAGGACTGGTTTTCGCTTTCAGCGGTGTTGCCCTGCACCTGGTATTCCCACTGGCCGTAGCCGGTGATCTGGTCGTTAACCTGGGTTTCGCCTTTGAAGCCGAGACGCATGTAGGTCTGGTCGCCATCGCTACCGTCGTCATCAGAGAAATAGTGCAGGCCGTCAACTTTACCGTAGAGGTCTAATTTGTTGCCGTCTTTGTTGTAAATTTCAGCCGCATTCGCTGCGCCTGCTACCAGCAGAGCCGGTACCAGGAGGGACAGTACTTTAACTTTCATGTTATTAACCCTCATTTATATGCTTTTTATAGTTGCCACTGCTTACTGATTGAGCGTCAAATCAGTCGGCTCAGCCATTCTCCTAAAAAATACAGAATAATCCAACAAGAAAATGCTACTAAAACTTTTAATATGTTTCAGGGAGGGTGATAGGTGTTTCATTTTGTAAATTTTGGGGAACTTTTTTCAGCACCAATGGCTAAAAAATATCGCACTAATAATCAAAAAATAATTTTCTCAGTTAAAAAACAATGAGTTATAAGATTTTTAAAGCATAGCACTGAAAGACAAAACAAATCGTGGATGGGCTACTAAAATAACTCTCGCTATCATCATTAACTTTTATTTATTACCGTCATTCGACTCTGAATGTCCGTTTACCCCAATTCTCGCCGAATGCTCTGCATTCGGCTTTTTTTTACCTTTCTTTACGTTGACTGCGCAATTATGTGCTACCGTGCCGAAATCATAACGACTATTAACTAATGATCACGGAAAGTAAACAAAATGTGCTCCAGGTGAAGCTCCGACAATATCTTGTTATTTCGTACAATTTCCCCGCACTTCTCGTTGAATATTTATACCATCGCTTAAAGCCTGTACAGGTTTGCCGTTTCGCTATGCTGAAATAGCGTTTTTGGCGTTTTGTTCCGCTTCCGAGGTGAAGAGAGTCTGGAAATTCATGCATTACCCTTTATACTGCCTGCTGTACGCCACCCAGTAGCTTAACTTTTACCAGCCTGATGACACACTGATGAGTCGATCCGACAGCATGATCCCTGGCAAGTTTTCCCTGATACCAGGCAACATTACCCGTTTCTTTCTATTACTGATTATCGTTCTGTTGGTCACCCTGGGCGTCATGGTGCAAAGCGCCGTCAATGCATGGCTGAAGGATAAGAGCTATCAAATCGTCGACATCACCCATGCGATGCACAAGCGGGTCGATACCTGGCGCTATGCGACGTGGCAGATCTACGACAATATCGCCGCCGCGCCTGCCGCACCCGCAGACGGTCTGCAGGAGACGCGTTTAAAGCAGGACGTCTACTACCTTGAGAAGCCGCGGCGTAAAACCGAAGCGCTGATCTTTGGCTCACACGACAGCTCTACTCTTGAGATGACGCAGCGCATCTCGACCTATCTCGATACCCTTTGGGGCGCGGAGACCGTGCCCTGGTCGATGTACTATCTTAACGGCCAGGATAACAGCATGATCCTGGTCTCGACCCTGCCGCTGAAGGATCTCTCTTCGGGCTTCAAGGAGTCGACCATCGATAATATCGTCGACTCTCGCCGGGCAGAGATGCTGCAGCAGGCTAACGCCCTCGACGAGCGGGAGAGCTTCTCTCCGCTGCGCAGCCTGAGCTGGCAAAACGGCTACTACTTTACCCTGCGCACCACCTTTAACCAGCCAGGCCATCTGGCGACGGTGGTGGCGTTCGATCTGCCGATTAACGACCTCATTCCTCCCGGTATGCCGATGGACAGCTTCCGCCTCGAAGCGGACAACGGCCCTGCTCCCCTGCGTACCTCGGACAAAGAGACGGCGGACAGCGTTTCGATCAACTTTAGCGGGGCGAAGATTGAGATCTCCTCCTCGCTGAACTCGACGGATATGCGCCTGGTGTGGCAGGTGCCTTTCGGTACCCTGCTGCTGGAGACGCTACAGAATATCGTTCTGCCGCTGCTGCTCAACGTTGGCCTGCTGGCGCTGGCGCTGTTTGGCTTTACCACCTTCCGCCATCAGCCGGGCCGCCAGCTTGACGGTCAGTCCTCGCCGGGTGCCAATAACGAGCTGCGCCTGCTGCGCGCCCTGAACGAAGAGATTGTCTCCGTGCTGCCGCTGGGGCTGCTGGTGCACGACCAGGAGGCCAACCGGACGGTGATTAGCAACAAGATTGCCGATCACCTGCTGCCGCATCTGAACCTGCAAAACATCACCAGCATGGCGGATCAGCACCAGGGCGTGATCCAGGCGACGGTCAACAACGAACTGTATGAGATCCGCCAGTTCCGCAGTCAGGTGGTGCCGAGAACGCAGATCTTTATTATTCGCGATCAGGACCGTGAGGTACTGGTGAATAAAAAGCTCAAGCAGGCCCAGCGTCTGTATGAGAAAAACCAGCAGGGCCGCTCGGCGTTTATGCATCATATCGGCGATGCGCTCCGCCTGCCGATGCAGGCTCTTGCCGGAGAAGCCGCAGCCATCGACAGCGATGAGAGCCATCATCTGGCGCAGCACGCCCAGACGCTGGTGCAGCTGGTAGAGGATATTCAGCTGGCAAACATGCTGGAGACCGACAGCTGGAAAGGAACGCTGACCCAGTTCTCGATTCAGGATCTGATTGATGAAGTGGTGCCCCAGGTGCTGCCGACCATCAAGCGTAAAGGCCTGCAGCTGCTGATCAATAATAACCTGCCCGCTAACGAAGAGCGGCACGGCGATCGCGAGGCGCTGAGGCGCATCCTGCTGATGCTGATCCAGTACGCGGTGACCACCACGCAGATCGGCAAAATTACTCTTGAGGTCGATACCGATGAGTCGGCGGACGATCGCCTGACTTTCCGTATTCTCGATACCGGCGAGGGGGTCACGGCCAGCGAGGTGGACAACCTGCACTTCCCGTTCCTTAACGATACCCAGAGCGATCGCTACGGCAAAGCCAACGCCCTCACCTTCTGGCTGTGCGATCAGCTGGCGCGTAAGCTCGGCGGACATCTGAACATTAAAGCACGCGAAAGCTTAGGCACCCGCTATACGCTGCATGTGAAGATGGCGGCCCAGGCACAGGATGTTGAATCCGAAGAGAAGCTGCTGGACGACGTAGTGGCGATGATCGACATTACCTCCAACGAAATTCGCCATATCGTGGTTCGCCAGCTGGAAAATTGGGGGGCAAGCTGCATCACGCCTGATGAAAGGCTAATAAGTCAAGAATACGATCTGTTCCTGACGGATAATCCGTCTAATCTTACAGCCTCGGGCTTGCTTTTAAGCGATGATGAGGCCGCCGTGCAGAAAATTGGCCCAGGCCAGCTGCGGGTGAACTTTAATATCAGTACTGCCATGCAGGAAGCGATACTGCAGCTTATCGAAGAACAGCTGGCGCAGGATGAGGTCTCTCCCTCACCAATGGGCGGAAATGAAAATGCCGAACTGCATGCCAGCGGCTATTATGCCCTGTTTGTCGATACAGTACCCGACGATGTTAAGAGGTTGTATACTGAAGCGGCTGTAAGCGATTTCGCGGCGCTGGCACAGACAGCGCACCGCCTCAAAGGGGTGTTTGCCATGCTAAATTTGGTTCCCGGCAAGCAATTATGTGAAACGCTGGAACATTTAATTCGAGAGAAAGATGTTTCAGGCATAGAAAAATACATCAGCGACATTGACGCCTACGTCAAAAGCTTGCTGTAGCAAGGTAGCCTTATACATGAACAATATGAACGTAATTATTGCCGATGACCATCCGATTGTACTGTTCGGTATTCGCAAGTCACTTGAACAGATCGAGTGGGTGAATGTAGTCGGTGAATTTGAAGACTCAACACAGCTTATCAATAACCTGCCCAAACTGGATGCGCATGTCCTGATCACCGACCTCTCCATGCCCGGTGATAAATATGGCGACGGTATTACCCTGATTAAATACATCAAGCGCCACTTCCCGAACCTGTCGGTGATCGTGCTGACCATGAACAACAACCCGGCCATCCTCAGCGCAGTGCTGGAGCTGGATATCGAAGGGATTGTCCTGAAACAGGGTGCGCCAGCCGACCTGCCGAAAGCGCTGGCCTCGCTGCAGAAAGGGAAGAAGTTTACCCCGGAGAGCGTCTCTCGCCTGCTGGAGAAGATCAGCGCTGGCGGCTACGGCGACAAGCGACTGTCACCGAAAGAGAGCGAAGTGCTGCGTCTGTTCGCCGAAGGTTTCCTCGTCACCGAGATTGCCAAGAAGCTGAACCGCAGTATTAAAACCATCAGCAGCCAGAAGAAATCCGCGATGATGAAGCTGGGTGTAGATAACGATATCGCCCTGCTGAACTACCTCTCCTCCGTGACCCTGAGCCCGGCGGACAAAGATTAATCTTTTCTGACCGTTAAGCCGGGCGGCGCATTGCGCTTGCCCGGCTTACTCTCTCTGCCTTATCCCCGCGTCTTTCTCACCCGCTCCGCATAGATCGCCAGCGTCTGCTGCAATACGTCCAGCGTTACCGGTTTCGACAGGCAGCTGTCCATGCCTGACTCGAGACAGCGCTGCTTCTCTTCCGCCAGCGCGTTAGCCGTCACGCCCACCACCGGCAGAGTCAGCCCCAGCTGGCGAATGCGCTGCGTCAGGCGGTAGCCATCCATATTCGGCATGTTGACGTCGCTGAGAATAATGTCGATGTGGTTTTTACTGAGCACGTTCAGGGCATCCACGCCGTCATTGGCGGTTTTGCACTGGTAGCCCAGGGAACCCAGCTGATCCGCCAGCAGACGTCGGTTGATCGGATGATCGTCCACCACCAGAATCATCATGTCGTCATTGTGGGCATCCTGCGTCTCGGCAGAGAGTACCGGCGCGGTTTCGCTGGTATCCACCTTGACGCTGTAGATGCGCGCCAGCAGGGCCAGCAGCTCGTGCGGTGACGCCACGCTGTGCGTCCACTCGCCGGGCTTGCGCTCCTGCGGAATGCCGATATGCCGACGGCAGAAGATCACCGCCGCCCTACCCTGCCAGGGCTGGTCGAGGGCGTCATCGGTCAACAGCGTATCGTCCGCGTCCGGGGTCTGCCCTTCGTAGTGCTCGGTGCGGATGCCGTTGCGGGCCAGCAGCGACTCTACAAAGCTGCACAGGGAAGCGTTGCGGATCGCCAGCCAGCAGCGGGTGTTGGCCAGGCCGTCAACGTCAATCGCCTGCGGAGACTGAACGGAGTAGAGCGGGATACGCACGGTAAACTGGCTTCCCATTCCCGGCTCGGTATCCACAGAGATATCGCCGTCCATCATGCTGATCAGCTTCTCACAGATAGCCAGCCCCAGCCCGGTGCCCTGGAAGTTACGTTGCACCCCGGTTCCCACCTGGAAGAAGGGATCGAACAGGCGAACCACCTCTTTGGCCGGAATGCCGACGCCGGTATCGCGTACCTGAATAGAGAGATACTCCCCTGAGCGCTGCACGTGCAGCACGATGCAGCCCACGTCGGTAAATTTGATGGCATTGCTCAGCAGGTTGGAGATCACCTGCTGCAGGCGCATCGGATCGCCCTCCATCATCACCGGCACGTCCGGCTCGATAAAGCAGTACAGCCCGAGCTGCTTACGCACCACCAGCGGCAGGTAGTTAGCGGTAATGTGGTTCATCACCTCGCGCGGGGAGAACTCTCGCGGCTCGATCTTCAGCTGCTCCGACTCAATTTTTGAGAAGTCGAGGATATCGCTGATGATCTTCAGCAGCAGGCTGGAGGAGTTGTTCATCGCCGTGACCAGCCGATCGACCCCTTTCGGCAGGGCCTTGGTTTGCAGCAGATCGAGGTTACCGATAATGCCGTACAGCGGCGTGCGCAGCTCATGGCTAACCGTTGCCAGGAACATCGATTTCGACTGGCTCGCCTGCTCTGCCGCCTGGGCCATATCCTGCAGCGACTCCTCCATTTTTACGCGTGAGGAGACATCCACCAGCACGCAGATCGCCACGTTCTCATTGCGGTAGCGCGAGTGAACAAAGCTAATCTGGAGGTTGGTGTTGTTGCTGGTGAGCACATCAACAAAATTGACCTGCTGACCGCAGATAATCTGCGTCAGCCGCTGCCGATCTTCGTGGGTCAGCATATTAAGGTAGTTGTGCGCCAGCTCGTTACTCAGAATGTTTGTCCCATCCTGGGTACGTAAAATACAGATCCCCACCGGCGCGGAGGCCACAATCTTGCGGTTGAACTGCTCATGCTCTTCAAGGCGCTGGGCATCCGCCTCCGCCGGAATAAAGATGCGTCGCTCGTACATCCGCGCCAGGGTAAAGAGCGCGATCCCCACCAGCACGTTAAGCAGCACCGCGTTGAGGATCAGCATGCGGATATGCTCCAGCACCAGATCCACCGGCACCGAGTAAACCACGCTCAGAGATGAGGGTTGCAGGCTCTTCTTCAGCACCAGATCGCGGAATCCAGAGGTGTAGCCAAACCAGGAGCGCTCCTGCATCCAACGCGGATCGATCTCCGGGCGGTTGTCCGGCCCGGTCAGAGAGATCAGCGCATGGCCGTTCTCATCGAGAATGGTCACGCTTATCGGCAGCGTACCCGGGGTAAAGAAGTTATCCATGCGGATAGACTGCTCAACGCCCAGCAGCGCCTGCAGGCGGTTAGCCAGATAAACCGGCGTCAACGCGTAGAAGTAGCCGATGCCCGGACGCGCGCCCTGGCTTATCCAGAAGATGTTGTTGCCACGCTCTTCCTGCGGAGCATTGCGATACTTCATGATGCGCTCGTGCAGGTTTTTCAGGGCGCTTTCCCGCTCCAGCGGCACGTCGCGCAGACCAAAGTCGGCCATGCAAAGATTTGCGCTGCCGATTAAAAATACCCGGTTGAGATCGTAGGCAGCGGAGAAGTTGTCCCGCCAGTAGCGCATAAACCACGCCAGCGACTCCAGCGAGCCGCGCCAGGCCGTGCCCATTGCCGCGCAGTCAGAGTCTGGAAACAGCGGTTGAAAATCGGGAACGTCGTTCTGCGTATTCGGGCCGCGAGAGGCCAGAATGCCGTTCTCTGCCGTCAGGCGATTTTCCGCGATGTACTTAAGCTCTTTCATCACGTCTGAGGTGCGCTGAATATAGCGCTGGGCCTGATCGGAGCTGAGGTTAAACTCCTTGCGGATTTCAGACTCTTTTTGGTGCAGGGCGTTGACGATGTAGAACACCGAGCAGAGAACAATCAGCAGCCAAAGCAGCAGCGCCAGCGCCCGAAACAGGTAGCGTGAAACCTTGAGTGTAGTACGAAAAGAGACGAGGTATTTCAACGTGGCGATGCTCCGCCGTCAGGGTCAAAAAAGGATGTCGATAAGGTAGCGGTAAAACGGGCAGACCGCAAAGAAAAAGGGCCGGATTGCCGGCCCTTTCATCAATGCTCAGAGTGACTGCGCAGAATTACTCTTCGCTATCGTCCGCTGCATCATCGTCAGCGTCGGTTTCCGGGGCGATATCGTCATCGCCCTCTGCCACCGTGCCGTCGATTGCGTCCAGCTCTTCGTCATCTACCGGCTCGGCCACACGCTGCAGACCCACTACGTTCTCATCTTCCGCGGTACGGATGAGGATCACGCCCTGGGTGTTACGGCCTACCACGCTCACTTCCGACACGCGAGTACGCACCAGCGTACCGGCATCGGTGATCATCATGATCTGGTCGGTGTCGGTGACCTGCACCGCGCCCACCACGGAGCCGTTGCGCTCGGTGACCTTGATGGAGATAACGCCCTGAGTACCGCGCGATTTGGTTGGGTACTCGGTCTCTGCGGTACGTTTACCGTAGCCGTTCTTAGTCACGGTCAGGATGGCGCCTTCACCACGAGGAATAATCAAAGAAACGACTTTGTCTTCACCCGCAAGCTTGATACCACGCACGCCGGTCGCAGTACGACCCATGGCACGAACGGCATCTTCTTTAAAGCGCACCACTTTACCGGCGGCAGAGAACAGCATCGCTTCATCAGATCCGGAGGTCAGATCCACGCCAATCAGCTCGTCGCCTTCGTTGAGGTTCACCGCAATAATACCGGCAGAACGTGGGCGGCTGAACTCGGTCAGCGCCGTTTTCTTCACCGTGCCGCTGGCGGTCGCCATAAAGACGTTGACGCCCTCTTCGTACTCGCGCACCGGCAGGATCGCGGTGATACGCTCGTTGGCTTCCAGCGGCAGCAGGTTGACGATCGGACGACCGCGCGCACCACGGCTTGCTTCCGGCAGCTGGTAGACCTTCATCCAGTAGAGACGACCCCGGCTGGAGAAGCAGAGGATCGTGTCGTGGGTGTTGGCCACCAGCAGACGATCGATAAAGTCCTCTTCTTTAATACGGGCTGCGGACTTGCCTTTACCACCGCGGCGCTGGGCCTCGTAGTCGGTCAGCGGCTGGTACTTAACGTAGCCCTGATGCGACAACGTGACCACCACATCTTCACGGTTGATCAGATCTTCAATGTTGATATCAGAGCTGTTCGCGGTGATCTCGGTGCGGCGCGCGTCGCCAAACTGGTCACGAACCAGCTCCAGCTCCTCGCGGATCACCTCCATCAGACGATCGGCGCTGCCGAGAATGTGCAGCAGCTCGGCGATCTGCGCCAGCAGCTCTTTGTACTCGTCGAGCAGCTTCTCGTGCTCCAGGCCGGTCAGCTTCTGCAGACGCAGATCGAGGATCGCCTGGGCCTGCTGTTCGGTCAGGTAGTACTTACCGTCACGCACGCCAAACTCGGGCTCCAGCCACTCTGGACGCGCGGCGTCATCGCCCGCGCCTGCCAGCATGGCCGCCACGTTGCCCAGATCCCACGCCTGCGCCACCAGCCCCGCTTTCGCTTCGGCCGGGGTCGGAGCACGGCGGATCAGCTCGATAATCGGGTCGATGTTCGCCAGCGCAACCGCCAACGCCTCAAGGATATGCGCACGATCGCGGGCTTTACGCAGTTCAAAAATGGTCCGACGGGTCACGACTTCACGACGGTGGCGCACAAACGCAGAAAGAATATCTTTCAGGTTCATGATCTTCGGCTGACCGTGGTGCAGCGCAACCATGTTGATACCGAAGGAGACCTGCAGCTGCGTCTGGGAGTAGAGGTTGTTCAGCACCACCTCGCCCACTGCGTCGCGTTTGATCTCGATCACGATGCGCATGCCGTCTTTATCGGACTCGTCGCGCAGGGCGCTGATGCCCTCAACGCGCTTGTCTTTTACCAGCTCGGCAATCTTCTCGATCAGGCGCGCTTTGTTCACCTGGTACGGGATTTCGTGCACGATGATGGTTTCACGACCGGTTTTCGCGTCGGCTTCCACTTCCGCGCGTGCGCGAATGTAGATCTTGCCGCGCCCGGTGCGATAGGCCTCTTCGATACCGCGACGACCGTTGATGATCGCCGCCGTTGGGAAGTCTGGCCCTGGAATGTGCTCCATCAGCCCTTCAACGCTGATGTTCTCATCGTCGATGTAGGCCAGGCAGCCGTTGATCACTTCCGTCAGGTTGTGTGGCGGAATGTTGGTGGCCATCCCTACCGCGATACCGGACGCGCCGTTGACCAGCAGGTTCGGGATTTTGGTCGGCATGACGTCTGGAATGCGTTCGGTTCCGTCGTAGTTATCAACGAAATCGACCGTCTCTTTTTCCAGATCGGCCATCAGCTCGTGGGCGATTTTCGACATACGGATTTCCGTATAACGCATCGCTGCGGCGGAGTCGCCGTCTACCGAGCCGAAGTTACCCTGGCCATCGACCAGCATATAACGCAGCGAAAACGGCTGCGCCATACGAACGATGGTGTCATACACCGCCGTATCACCATGGGGATGGTATTTACCGATTACGTCACCAACGACACGGGCAGATTTTTTGTAGGCTTTATTCCAGTCATTGCCCAATACGTTCATGGCGTAAAGTACGCGACGGTGTACCGGTTTCAGGCCATCGCGGACGTCTGGCAGCGCACGGCCAACAATGACCGACATCGCATAGTCCAGATAGGAGCTCTTCAGCTCTTCCTCGATGTTAACCGGTGTAATTTCTCTCGCAAGGTCGCTCATCTAACCGCTATCCCTCTACTGTATCCCGGATTCAAAGGTCGCAAATTATAACACAGCCGACGTGATTCCGGTAAAGGAAACACCCCCGCCAATGCTTTATTGATACTTCTCTCCTGATATACTCAATGCACTGATTGATTAAGGAGTAAAAGCGCCCATGAATGCTGAAAAACCGCCGGTGGCTCAAAACGTTGACTATGAAGAGATCGCCAAATTTGAAGCCGTGGCGTCACGCTGGTGGGATACCGAAGGCGAGTTTAAACCGCTGCATCGTATCAACCCCCTGCGCCTGGGCTATATCGCCGAGCGCGTCGGCGGCCTGTTCGGCAAAAAAGTGCTGGACGTCGGCTGCGGCGGCGGCATCCTGGCCGAGAGCATGGCCCGGGAAGGCGCTAACGTCAGCGGCCTCGATATGGGCTTTGAGCCACTGCAGGTCGCTCGCCTGCACGCCCTGGAGTCCGGCGTTCATGTCGAATACGTTCAGGAGACGGTAGAGGAGCATGCGGCTAAGCAGGCTGGACAGTATGACGTCGTCACCTGCATGGAGATGCTGGAGCACGTTCCCGATCCGCAGTCGGTGGTGCACGCCTGCGCCCGCCTCGTTAAGCCAGGGGGCCACGTCTTCTTCTCGACGCTTAACCGCAGCGGTAAAGCCTGGCTGCTGGCGATTGTCGGCGCGGAGTATGTGTTGCGCATGGTGCCGAAAGGTACGCACGACGTGAAGAAGTTTATCAAACCCGCCGAGCTGATTAGCTGGATCGATCCTACCCCGCTGCAGGAGCGGCATATGATTGGCCTGCACTACAATCCGCTTAGCGATCGCTTCAAGCTGGCCCCAGGCGTTGACGTGAACTACATGCTGCACACCCAGGCAAAAAACAGCTAACGTTATCCGAAAATGTGATGACAATTACGCAGCCTCATAAGCTGCGTAATTCACTTCCGCCAGTTCCGCGATGAAGATTTCAGCGTTCGATCACATTCACTTTTTTTTTTCACATGCGTTGACTTTCCTGTAGCCCTTATCGTTCGCGGACTTAGCGTTTATTACCTTTCCGCAACCGCAATTTAACCTCAAAATCAACTCTTGTACTGAAAAGAATCCAGACTAGAATACTCACCATATTGTGACGTTTTTATCAAACACCCCCTACATATAGTATTTATCCACAGGTTTAACCACAGTGTGAAAATGTGGATAAGCGGGGGATACTTTTTTTCTTAAGGACAGGTACATGAATCAGAGTCTGCTGGTGACGAAGCGTGATGGTCGTACTGAACGCATCAATCTGGATAAAATCCACCGGGTGCTGGATTGGGCGGCAGAAGGGCTGAATAACGTATCGATCTCTCAGGTTGAACTGCGTTCCCATATTCAGTTCTACGACGGCATTAAAACGTCCGACATCCACGAAACCATTATCAAAGCCGCTGCGGATCTCATCTCCCGCGACGCGCCGGATTATCAATATCTGGCTGCCCGCCTTGCCATCTTCCACCTGCGTAAAAAAGCCTACGGCCAGTTTGAGCCGCCGGTGCTGATCGACCACGTACGCAAGATGATTGAGCTGGGCAAGTACGATAATCATCTGCTGGAAGACTACACGGAAGAAGAGTTCCAGCAGATGGACGGTTTCATCCAGCACGACCGCGACCTGACCTTCTCCTATGCGGCCGTAAAGCAGCTGGAAGGCAAATATCTGGTTCAGAACCGCGTGACCGGCGAAATCTACGAGAGCGCCCAGTTCCTCTACATTCTGGTTGCCGCGTGCCTGTTCTCTAACTATCCGCGCGACACCCGTCTGGACTACGTGAAGCGTTTCTATGACGCGGTCTCGACCTTTAAGATCTCGCTGCCGACGCCGATCATGTCCGGCGTGCGTACCCCGACCCGCCAGTTCAGCTCCTGCGTGCTGATCGAGTGCGGCGACAGCCTGGACTCCATCAACGCCACCTCCAGCGCGATTGTGAAGTATGTCTCCCAGCGCGCCGGTATCGGCATCAACGCCGGCCGCATCCGCGCCCTCGGCAGCCCGATCCGCGGCGGTGAAGCGTTCCACACCGGCTGTATTCCGTTCTACAAGCACTTCCAGACCGCGGTGAAGTCCTGCTCCCAGGGCGGCGTGCGCGGCGGTGCGGCGACCCTCTTCTACCCGATGTGGCATCTGGAAGTTGAGAGCCTGCTGGTGCTGAAAAACAACCGTGGCGTTGAAGGCAACCGCGTTCGTCACATGGACTACGGCGTACAGATCAACAAGCTGATGTACACCCGTCTGCTGAAAGGCCAGGATATCACCCTCTTCAGCCCGTCCGACGTGCCGGGCCTGTACGACGCCTTCTTTGCCGATCAGGACGAGTTTGAGCGCCTGTACGTGCAGTATGAGCAGGATGAGAGCATCCGTAAGCAGCGCGTGAAGGCCGTTGAGCTCTTCTCGCTGATGATGCAGGAGCGTGCCTCCACCGGTCGTATCTACATTCAGAACGTTGACCACTGCAACACCCACAGCCCGTTCGATCCAGCGGTTGCGCCAGTGCGCCAGTCCAACCTGTGCCTGGAGATCGCCCTGCCGACCAAACCGCTGATGGACGTCAACGACGAGAACGGCGAAATCGCACTCTGTACGCTGTCGGCGTTCAACCTTGGCGCTATCAACAATCTCGACGAGCTGGAAGAGCTGGCCGTGCTGGCGGTACGTGCTCTGGATGCGCTGCTGGACTATCAGGACTACCCGATCCCGGCCGCCAAACGCGGGGCCATGGGCCGCCGTACGCTGGGTATTGGCGTGATCAACTACGCCTACTGGCTGGCGAAAAACGGCAAGCGCTACTCCGACGGCAGCGCCAACAACCTGACCCACCAGACCTTTGAAGCCATTCAGTACTACCTGCTGAAAGCCTCTAACGAGCTGGCGCAAGAGCAAGGCGCGTGCCCGTGGTTCAACGAGACCACCTATGCCCAGGGTATCCTGCCGATCGACACCTATAAAAAGGATCTCGACGCCATTACCGACGAAGCGCTGCACTACAACTGGGAAGCGCTGCGTCAGTCCATCAAAACCCACGGCCTGCGTAACTCCACGCTCTCCGCGCTGATGCCGTCTGAGACCTCATCGCAGATCTCTAACGCCACCAACGGCATTGAGCCGCCGCGCGGCCACGTGAGCATCAAAGCGTCGAAAGACGGGATCCTGCGTCAGGTGGTGCCAGATTATGAGCACCTGAAAAACAACTATGAGCTGTTGTGGGAGATGCCGAACAACGACGGTTACCTCCAGCTGGTGGGCATCATGCAGAAGTTTATCGACCAGTCGATCTCTGCGAACACCAACTACGATCCGTCCCGCTTCCCGTCTGGCAAAGTGCCGATGCAGCAGCTGCTGAAGGATCTGCTCACCGCCTATAAGTTTGGCGTCAAGACCCTGTACTATCAGAACACCCGTGACGGTGCGGAAGATGCGCAGGACGATATGGTGCCTTCTATTCAGGACGACGGCTGCGAAAGCGGCGCATGTAAGATTTAATATCGTTTAGCCGGGTGGCGCTTCGCTCACCCGGCCTACGGGATATTGTAGGCCCGGCAAGCTCTGCGCCGCCGGGCGCATACTAGCAGGACAGGAAACACTCGCATGGCATACACCACCTTTTCACAGACGAAGAACGATCAGCTAAAAGAGCCGATGTTTTTCGGCCAGTCGGTCAACGTCGCCCGCTACGATCAGCAAAAATATGACATCTTTGAAAAGCTGATTGAGAAACAGCTCTCCTTCTTCTGGCGTCCGGAAGAGGTTGACGTCTCGCGTGACCGCATCGACTTCCAGGCGCTGCCGGAGCATGAAAAGCACATCTTCCTCAGCAACCTAAAGTATCAGACGCTGCTGGACTCCATTCAGGGCCGCAGTCCTAACGTGGCGCTGCTGCCGCTGATCTCTATCCCTGAGCTGGAGACGTGGGTCGAAACCTGGGCGTTCTCCGAGACCATCCACTCGCGCTCCTACACCCATATCATCCGTAACATCGTCAACGATCCGGCGATTGTGTTTGATGATATCGTCACCAACGAGCAGATCCTCAAGCGAGCGGAAGGTATCTCCCACTTCTATGACGATCTGATCCAGCTGACCAGCTACTGGCACCTGCTGGGCGAAGGCACGCATACCGTCAACGGCCAGACCGTGACCGTGAACCTGCGCGAGCTGAAGAAGAAACTCTATCTCTGCCTGATGAGCGTGAACGCGCTGGAAGCGATCCGCTTCTACGTCAGCTTCGCCTGCTCCTTTGCCTTTGCCGAGCGCGAGCTGATGGAAGGCAACGCCAAGATCATTCGCCTGATCGCCCGCGATGAGGCCCTGCACCTGACCGGCACCCAGCATATGCTGAACCTGCTGCGCAGCGGCGTGGACGATCCGGAGATGGCGGAGATTGCCGAAGAGTGCAAGCAGGCCTCTTACGATCTCTTCGTACAGGCGGCACAGCAGGAGAAAGAGTGGGCGGAGTATCTCTTCCAGGGCGGCTCGATGATCGGCCTGAACAAAGATATTCTCTGCCAGTACGTAGAGTACATCACCAATATCCGTATGCAGGCGGTGGGTCTGGATCTGCCGTTCCAAACCCGCTCCAACCCAATCCCGTGGATCAACACCTGGCTGGTCTCTGACAACGTGCAGGTAGCGCCGCAGGAAGTTGAGGTGAGCTCTTACCTGGTCGGACAGATCGATTCGGAAGTGAACACCGACGATCTCAGCGACTTCCAGCTCTAATGGGTGCGGTGACGCTGCGCATCACTGGCGCACAGCTGCTGTGCCAGGATGAACATCCGTCGCTGCTGGCGGCGTTAGAGTTCCACAAGGTTGATGTAGAGTACCAGTGCCGGGAGGGCTACTGCGGCTCCTGCCGCACCCGGCTGATTGCTGGTCAGGTTGAGTGGCTCACCGAGCCGCTGGCCTTTATCCAGGCCGGGGAGATCCTCCCCTGCTGCTGTCGCGCCATGGGCGATATTGAACTCGATCTGTAGTGGGCGATCGGCAAATATAAAAAATCCCTGAGCACACATATGTTCAGGGATAAATTTCCGGGTTGACATCACTCACGCCGGAATAGCTAACTCTCCGTTATTATTTCAGGGCAGCGCTGGAGTTCACTGACCCTGTAATAGATTGGCGTAATATCAACGTAGTTAATGATATAGCCGCTTCCCCGGACGTTGGCGATGAAATCATCGGGTAATCCCAGCAGGCTGAGCCGACGATTCAGGTTTTTTAATACCTGCCACAGGCGCTGGCTCGATGGCACCAGATCGTTCTCCTCCCACACCACGCGCAGCAGCTCCTCGCGCGGCACCGTCGTATGACGGCCATGCTGTAATAGATAGACAAACAGATGCAGCATCGTATGGTTAAATAATACCGAGCCAAAGATAAATGATTTATCGGCACTTCCCTGCGGCAGGCGATAAAGCCTTCGGTTTTCAATCTCGAAGTGAATTTCTTTGCCGATTACGTAACCGTATAGCCGATATCCCATCGTATCTTTACTCATATCTCTTAAAACTGTCCGTAGGGTGCCGTTCGATCCTTATTTCATAAGTCGCACTGATAATAAGGACGATTATATGGCGATAGTGAATACTTTCAACATACAGCCCGGCGCTTATTTTTACACGCCGTGATGCATGTAAATAAATTATTGTTCGACGTTAACAGCAATATTTAGCGTTAAATAGTGAAAAAAGGTAAACAGAGAGTCGCACTGGGTCATCCAGGATCGTCGCGCGGATCATCAACATAATGTATTGATTTTACATGATTTATAAGAAGTAAATGCTACGTGAACCTTACCTGTTTCCTGGGCATAAAAAAAGGGCCTTACGGTAATACTTATCAGTTAAGCCCAAGAAAAAGGAACTATGTAACTCTGGTGTATATGTTCCGTTCACCCTAAATCAGACAGAACATATAACGAGTATCACACGTGAACGGGATAAGGGGGCCACCGCGGCCCCCTTATCGATCCCCGCGGCCCCGCGGGGAAACCGGTGCTTCGCACTGCGCTCACCTCCCGTCCGGCTGACCGACGGCCGGCTCGACTCGACGTCGTGTCTCGTTTCGCCTCTGGCCGCCCTCCCTGGCGTCCAGTCCTTGTCATCCGGTCTCCGGTTCGCCGGTTTCAGCGGGGACTCAACCCCCGCGCTGTGAGACTGTACTCCACAGCAACAAAGAAATCGCTGTAGGCTCGGTATTAAAGCGAGGTATTGGGTCCGGCTGAAAATCGCTGAGGCGTTCACTTGCGGCCGGGGCAGCCCGCATGGATGCGGGCTGAGGGCGTGACTTACAGGGACGTTGCATCTCGCCCGACCCGGTAGCCGGAAGGGATAAGCCGAGGGAACCGCGCAGCGGCGATTTTCCCTGCCGGGAGCCCGGGTCGCCAGGGTGGTGGCGGCGAGCCACCCTGGCACGTTCACGTGTGCGGGGTTTCCAGATAAGCAGAATGTATGAAGTGAACGGGAATCATCGCAGATCCACATATTCCTTCTGTACTTCCAAACAGAAAAGGGCCTTACGGCCCTTTTCTGTTTTAGTCCTTATTAACGACGCGCCAGCACTTCCGCATGGTGGCGTTTTTCACCAAACATCACCACAATCAGTAGCAGTACGGCCAGCACGCTTCCGCCGATCATTACCATAAATCCGCCGTCCCAGCCGAAGAAGTCAACGGTATAGCCTACAATGGCGCTCGCCGCCACGGAACCGCCAAGGTATCCAAACAGGCCGGTAAAGCCTGCCGCGGTGCCTGCCGCTTTTTTCGGGGCCAGCTCCAGGGCATGCAGACCAATCAGCATCACCGGACCATAGATCAGGAAGCCGATAACGATCATGCAGGCCATATCCACGCCCGGATTGCCCGGCGGGTTAAGCCAGTACACCACGGTAGCAATGGTCACCAGCGTCATAAAGAACACGCCCGTCGCACCACGGTTGCCTTTGAACACCTTATCCGACATCCAGCCGCACAGCAGGGTGCCAGGGATCCCCGCATATTCATACAAGAAGTAGGCCCACGAGGATTTATCCAGCGCAAAGTGTTTCACCTCACGCAGGTAGGTCGGCGACCAGTCGAGGATGCCGTAGCGCAGCAGATAGACAAAGACGTTGGCTATCGCGATGTACCACAGCAGCTTGTTGGGCAGGACATACTTCATGAAGATCTGTTTAGCGGTCAGCTCCTCTTCGTGCTGCTCGCTGTAATCATCCGGATAGTCATTCTTATACTCTTCAATAGGTGGCAGCCCCTGAGACTGCGGCGTATCACGCATCAGCGCAAAGGCAATGATTGCCACCACAATCGCACCGAACGCTGGCATATAGAGCGCGGCTTTCCAGTCGTTAAACCAGGCCATCCCTAGCAGGAACAGCAGAGGCGGAATACCGCCGCCCACGTTATGCGCACAGTTCCACACCGAAACAATGCCGCCGCGCTCTTTCTGCGACCACCAGTGCACCATGGTGCGACCGCACGGGGGCCACCCCATCCCCTGGAACCAGCCGCATAAGAAGAGCAGTACGAACATGACGGCAATGCTCGATGTCGCCCACGGCACGAAGCCCATGAACAGCATCACCGCCGCCGCCAGGATCAGCCCCGCAGGCAGGAAAACGCGTGGATTAGAACGATCCGATACCGAGCCCATAATGAACTTGGAGAAACCGTAGGCAATGGAGATTCCCGACAGCGCGAATCCGAGATCGCCGCGGGAGAAACCCTGCTCTACCAGATAGGGCATCGCGAGGGCGAAGTTTTTACGCACCAGATAGTACGCCGCGTAGCCAAAGAAGATGCCGATAAAGATTTGCCAGCGCAAACGACGGTAGAGCGGATCAATCTCTGCCTTTCCCAGGCGCGCCTGATGTGGCGCTGGTTTAAAGATACTGAGCATGTAGCCTCCGTGGCCAAGTATTAAATTTGTAGAGTAAAGGTGCCTCACCACTTCAGCGAGGCTGACGATGTTAAGAAATATCGGCAAATGTTACTGTGAATCCACGCACAGATTGTTACAGAAATATGACAAAAAATGCGCAAAAAAGCGCATCGGCACGCAATATTTTTTTCGAATCATGCTCGACAGTGCGCGCAAGCAACCAAAAAATAGATTAGAAAGGATTAAATGATAAGAAAACGAACATAAAGGAGGGGGCAGTACGGGAGTGTTAAGATGTCCACCAGCAAAGGCGGTGAACATCCTGGTATGCTACAGGCGGAAGCGGATCACGCTACAAACAGGGAATCCACTACGCTCACCCAGCCGTGATCGCTGGCGACATTTTTACCGCTCAGCCAGCGGCGCAGTATGTTCAGGGCCATCATGGCGCACACTTCCTGGCGGATGGCCACGCCGTGGCGTCCGGTGCTGAACTTGACTCGCAGCGCGTGAGTACCCTGCGGCGTAGCGAGGGCAAAGTTAATGTGCTCCTCGTCCAGCCCGCCGACGCTCAGGGCCAGCCCGGCCAGGTGGCGGTTGCGCTGCTCCGTGGCCCAGCGCGCGGTCTGCTCCAGCGTATCGGCCTGGAACGGCAGTACCTCGCTCGCCAGCAGCGGAGCGGACGCACGGGAGAGTTGCAGCGCCAGCAGGCCGCTGGTGAATTGCTCGCTAACGGTCAGGCTCAGCTGCTGCTCACGCATCTTCTCTGCCAGCAGCGCCGGTAGCCCCTGGGTGCCTTCAAAGATCAGGCTCTCGCCCGCAACGCGCTGCACCTCTGGCCACAGCGCCTCCATGGCTGCACGCTGCTCCGCCGGGCCAGTCAGCTTCAGCTCAATGATCGGCATGGATGAGCGGTAGCCCATCACCACCCCTTCCGGCAGCTGAAGGTGATCCAGGCTCTGGGCCAGATCGCTCTCGGAGCGGCCAAAGGTGGTCAGTCGCAGGCAGACTGGCGGCAACGGCAGGCTAAAGCGCGCCCGCAGACGCGGCAGGATCTCCTGCTGCACCATCACCTTGAATTCTGACGGCACGCCTGGCGTAAAGAACATCAGGCAGCGGTTAAGCTTGACGGCAAAGCCGCAGGCGGTGCCCACCGGGTTATCAATCAGCTCCGCGTTGGCCGGGATCTCCGCCTGCTTGCGGTTGCTGGGTGCCATTACGCGCCCGCGCTCGGTGAAGAAGCGCTCCATGTGGCTCAGCCACGCCTCATGCAGCACCAGTTCTTCGCCCGCTGCGGTCGCGGCTGCCAGCGCGCTGAGATCGTCGCTGGTCGGCCCCAGGCCACCGTTAACGATTAAGATATCGGCGTGCTCGCTGCGCTCGCGCAGAATGGCAACCAGATCGTTAAGGCTGTCGCCCACGGTGTTACGGCGCGTCAGTGGCAACCCTTCGGTGAAAAACAGATCGGCAAGCCAGGCGGCGTTCGTATCCACAATCTGACCATGCAGGACTTCATCCCCGGTAGACAGCATTTCCACGTTTATCATCGTTATCTCCGTACTCTCCCTTACCTGTTGTGGGAGTACTATAACGCATGGGGAAGCAAATAGCGGCAGGATCCAGCAGGAGAAAAGGCGCGGCAGGCCGCCGCGCCGGAGGATTAGAAGCTGGCGTTCACCCCAACGTAGGGGCCATCAGCAAGCGCATTGTCGCGGTTGCCGTCTTTACCCGCCAGGTTCAGATAACGATAGCCGGCTTCAATGCTCAGCGGACGCATGATGGTCCAGCGTGCGCCAGCGTTAGCTTCTTGATAGCTGTCGATACCGCTGGAGAGCGAGTCCGGAGAGTAGTAGTACTCACCAAACAGGCGGAAGCTGTCGCCGATCGGCCACTGCAGGCCGCCGCCTACCGCTGCGGCATAGCCTTCGTCGCCGTCATTCGGATTGGTATAAATGCCTTTACCGCCAACGGTCGCCAGCAGCGGCCCGAGCGGAAGGTTAAGACCCAGCCCCAGACCGGCGGCGTCGCCGTCGTCATCGCTGTGCGTCCAGTTGCCGCTCAGCGCCAGGCCGCTGGTTTCGGTGCCAAATCCGGCCGCCAGGTTGGTGTAGTGCTCCCCTGCCTGACCGCTAACGCTCAGCGCGCTGGCTGATGCCGATACCAGCATCAGGCTGGCCACTCCCCACAAAATTCTTTTATCCATTGCCCTTTTCCATACTAAAAAATATAAAACGCCCAAAACCGGCACAGTGTACAAGCCTTTCACGCTGGCCGATGGGCGAAAAGTGTTTTACACGGTTTAGCGGCACAGGGGAAGTGCTATCCGCCGCGCAGCGTCTGCTGAACCCAGTCGATCAGCGACCGGCGGGAGATCTTGATCCCCCCTGCGTTTAGGCGCTCAGGCAGGGCCAGCCAGTGCACCGGCTGCTGGAAGCGGGCAAGCTTGCCATTGACCCACGCCCCCAGCGAGTCGATAGCAAACTCGCTGTCGCATGCCACTACCGCAACCGGACGTTGGCCAAATTCGCGGTCGGCCAGCGGGACTACAAAAGCCTGCTGTACACGAGGATGGGCCTCAATTACCCGCTCCACCTCCTCCGGCTGGATCCCCTCCCCGCCGCTGAAAAAGAGATTATCCATGCGTCCGAGTATGCTCAGCCGTCCGTTGTTCAGCATGCCGCGATCGCGAGTAGCAAACCAGCCTTCATCATTGACCAGCGGGATAAGCTCGCCGTGACGCCAGTAGCCTGCGGCCATGCTCGCGCCGCGCAGCCACACTTCGCCGTTGACGATCCGCACCTCACGCCCCGGCAGCGGCTGACCGACATCCGGCTCGCCGTCGGCGTTTTTTGCGCACACCGTAGAGGCGAACTCAGTTAGCCCGTAGCCGCACCAGGTGCGGATCCCTTGCGCGCTGGCCCGCTGGGTAAGCGCCACCGGAATAGCCGCACCACCCAGCAAAACCGCTTTCAGGTTCACGCTGGCGTTCTCCTCCAGCAGCCGCCAGAGCTGGGTCGGCACTAGCGAGGCATGAGTACAGCCTGCCAGCGCCTGAGCCAGCGGCTGCTTATCGCGAACCGTCAGCCGCCCGCCCGCCAGCAGCCAGCGCCATAAAATGCCCTGCCCGGAGACGTGAAACAACGGCAGGGAGAGCAGCCAGTCATCTTCCGGGCCGTAAGGCAGCAGGGACAGCACGCCGTGCGCGCTGGCCAGGTGCGCGGCAGCGGTGTGTACCGCCGCCTTGGGCAGGCCGGTTGAACCGGAGGTGAGCGTCATGGAAACCAGCCGCTGCGGCTGCCAGCAGGCTGCATCCTCGCCCTCTGCGTCACGCATCGCCAGCGTCGGAAGCCCGATGCCGTGCCAGTTATTATCAAAACCCAATGTATGTTGTAACGAAAGTGACGGTAGCAGGACCGCCAGTAGCGCATCGGGCAGCTGGGGGTTAATGTGCAATACCCGTGCGCCGCACTGGAGCAGCGCCAGCCAGGCCAGCAGCGTTTGCGGTGAGTTACCGGCGCGCAGCAGCACGCTATCCCCCGGCCGGACGTGTTGCCGGGCAAAGCCCGCCGCCAGGGCATCAAGGCGCGTACAGAGCACGCGCCAGCTGAGGGTTTCCTGGTTCAAACGCACGGCGGCGGCGTCACCCCGCCGCTCGCGCCAGTGACGCCACGGCCAGTCGGCAAAGGTCATCGCAACGGCTCCAGGGCGGCACTATCAAGGCACGGCAAGGTACTGCCCGGCCAGCGGCGAACCTGCTGAACCTGCATCAGTCCTAACGTGTCGAGCCCCGGTATGGTCTGCGGCGTCAGCCAGGCGGCAATCCGCGCCAGCTGGGTCAGACCGAGGCTTGACTCGATAGAGGAGCTGATCACCGCCGTCATGCCCAGCGCATGGGCAGCCTGCACCTGCTCGCAAACTTTCTCCAGCGCGCCGGTGAGCATAGGCTTGATCACCACGGCTTTCACCCCGGCCTCGACGGCAAAGGCAAAATCAGCCTCACGCAGGCTCTCATCCCAGGCGATGGCGATCCCGGTCTGCTGGGCAAAGGCCAGCGAGTCGGTGCGGGTTCGGCACGGCTCCTCAAGAAAGGCGATGCGCGAGCGATAGTCCGGATGAACATACTTCGCAAACTGCTGCGCCTTTTGCGGAGTCCAGGCGCGATTGGCATCCAGCCGCAGCTGGAGGTCGGGCACCGCTTCCAGCAGGAGATTAACTACCATGCCGTCACGTACCGCTTCATAGAGGCCCACTTTGACCTTTGCGACTTTCTCGCCGGGCATGGCAGCAAGCTGAAGCATCAGCTCGTCAGGATCGCCGGTGCAGAGCGGCGCGGCGCGATAGTCTGCTGCCTCAGGTAGGGTTCCGGCCAGCTCGGCCTGCGCACAGCTCACGCCAAAGGCCACCGACGGCATCTCCGGAAGCGTCTCTGCCCCCTGTAGCCAGCGGTCAACCCAGGCCATTAGCACTGCCTGCGCCTCATCGCGTGTTTCATGGCTGAAGCCCGGCAGCGGAGCAATCTCACCCCACCCTTCCCGGCTGCCGTCACGCAGGCAGAGATAGAGTCCCTCGCGGGTTTTCAGCCGCCGCTCGCGCAGCACTACCCCGGCGTCCATCGGGATCTGCCAGCGGTAAACCTGTGCCTGACGCATTACGGGTTCCGTTTAAATTTGCTAAAGTCCGGCTGACGCTTCTCGTTGAAGGCGTTGCGCCCCTCTTGCCCCTCTTCGGTCATGTAGAAGAGCATCGTGGCATTGCCCGCCAGCTCCTGCAGACCCGCCTGGCCGTCACAGTCGGCGTTGAGCGCCGCCTTCAGACAGCGCAAGGCCATCGGGCTATTTTGCAGCATCTCCCGACACCAGCGTACGGTCTCTTTTTCCAGCTCGGCAACCGGCACCACGGTGTTGGCCAGCCCCATATCCAGCGCCTGCTGGGCGTCGTACTGACGGCAAAGAAACCAGATTTCGCGTGCTTTTTTCTGCCCAACAATGCGGGCCATATAGGCCGCGCCCCAGCCGCCGTCAAAAGAGCCGACCTTGGGACCGGTCTGGCCGAATACCGCATTTTCCGCCGCAACGGTCAGATCGCACATCATATGCAGGACGTGGCCGCCGCCAATAGCGTACCCCGCCACCATCGCCACCACCGGTTTCGGGCAGGTGCGGATCTGACGCTGGAAGTCGAGCACGTTAAGGTGATGTACGCCGGAGTCATCCTGATAGCCGCCGTAGTCCCCGCGCACCTTCTGGTCTCCCCCGGCGCAGAAGGCTTTTTCACCTTCGCCGGTGAGGATAATCACGCCAACCTCATCATCGTAGCGGGCGTCCGCCAGCGCCTGGAGCATCTCTTTCACCGTCAGGGGGCGAAACGCATTGCGTACCTGCGGACGGTTGATGGTGATTTTGGCGATGCCGTCCGTGGATTTATGGTAGCGAATGTCGCTGTAGCCTTCGGAGCAGTCCTGCCACTCAACCGGCGCGTAAAGCATGGATTCATCGGGATAGATCATCAGAGTTCCTTAATCAGTAGCGCAAAATGTGCGCCAGACAGGCCGCCGTCCCGCCGGGATTCTCCCGGTGGGCGTTGTGCCCGGCGTCGTTAATCAACAGGCAAGACGCCGCAAGCTCTGCACCGAGGGCGCGGAATTTGTGGTCGTGTTCGCCGCACAGGTAGTAAAAGGGAAAGTTGCCCTGGCGCAGCGCCGGACGCAGATCGGGTTGTACCGCCAGAGAGGTGGCTTCGAGCATGGCGGCCAGCGCCGCGCCGCTGTTGTCGCGTCTTATGGCCACCAGCTCACGCCGCTGTTCAGCGCTCAGCTCGGCAAATACCGGCTGTCGATACCAGTCGTTAAAAACGTCGGTCAGTGGTTCATGGCGGAAGCGCTGTGCCCAGCGGGCATCAGAGAGCCAGCGGGCCTCGCGGGCGGCGGCGGAGGTGAGTCCTGGATGGCTGCCTTCTACAATCGCGCCCTGTAAACCAGCGGGATACTGGCAGGCATAGTTCATACACGCATAGTTCATACATGCATAGTACATGGCGATGCGGCCTCCGAGGGAGTACCCCACCAGCCAGTACTTTAGTATGTTGTAACTAACAAGCGTAGCGTGCAACTGTGAGCACACCTCATTAAAGTCGCGGGCGTAGATAGCCGATGAACCGCCGTGACCGGGGAGATCGATATAGAGACGGGGATGGCGGGAGAGACGCTCCCCCACCGCCGTCCACTCCTCGCCACGGCCTGAGAAACCGTGCAGAAATACCAGCCAGGGTAGCCCGGCCTCGCCCGCTTTCGCCACCGCATGCAGGATCATAGCTGGCTGACCTGGGCCAGGAGCTGCTGTAAGGTTTGCGCCCCCTCCTGGGGATCGACCACCAGCTCGATCAGAGTCGCCTGCGGTGCGCGCCAGGCTCCAGCCAATGCCGCCTCCAGCTCGGCCCAGCTTTCAGGGCGATGGTAGGCCAGGTCAAACATCGCCGCCGCATGGTCAAAGTGGACGTTCTGCGGCATGAGGTAAAACTGTTCCCGCTCGGCCTGCGGAGTCGGCAGCAGGGAGAAGATCTGCCCGCCGTTGTTGTTCACCACGATCAGCACAAAGGGCGCGGAGACCTGGCGCAGCAGCGCCAGCGCGTTGAGATCGTAGAGTGCGGAGAGATCGCCCACCAGCGCCAGGGTTGGCCTCGCGGTGGCGCGCTGCACGCCAGCGGCGGTAGAGAGCAGGCCGTCAATGCCGCTGGCACCGCGATTGCTGTAAACCGGATAGCCCGCAGGCAACTGCCCAAGGGCATCCACCAGGCGCACGACCAGGCTATTGCCCAGAAAGAGCTGCCCCTGCTCCGGCAGAAACTCCGCCAGACGGTGCGCCAGCTGCGCTTCGCCAAAGGTTTCACGCCGGGCTGCAGCGGCCTGCCACGCCCGATCGGCCAGAGAGGGGATCGCCGTATACCACGGATGACGCTTCTCGGCCGGATGCAGCATCAGCCACTCGCCGACGCCGGATAGCAGCCGCCGTCCGCGATGGTGCGCAGGATCGAGGCGGCCTGCAATGTTATCCACCAGCCAATACTCATCCGGTGTGCAGGTTGCCTGCCACTGCAAGAGTCGTTTTCCGGTCAGGCTGCTGCCAAGCTGGATAACAATCTGCGCCTGGGCCAGCTCGCTCACCGCGCGGGCGTTGCCCAGCCACAGATCGGCGCAGGGCAGCGGCTGCCCGGTCTGGGAGAGCACGTCGCTAATCAGGGGCCAGCCCAGCATCTGCGCCCACTCTGCCACCCGTTTGCCCTCGGCGGCGCTCATCCGCCCGGCCACCACAACGCCACGCTTCTGTCGCCAGAAGAACCAGTCGCGCTGCTTCTCGCTCTCACGACGAATATCCTCCCGCAGCCAGGGGCGATCGCTCTGCCACCAGCTGCCCAGCGCGCGCTGCCACTCAAGGCCAGACTCATCCAGCTCGCCGTAAAGCGGCTCGGCAAAGGGACAGTTGATGTGTATTGCCCCGCCGTGCAGCGCCCCAAGGGCGTTATCCAGCGTAGAGACCAGCCAGCGGGCCGGGATCTCCTGAGCAGGGCGTGGCAGGGAGATAGTCTGTGCCGAATGCGAGGCAAACATGCCCGGCTGGCGGATCGCCTGGTTCGCGCCGCAGTCGATGAGCTCCGGAGGACGATCGGCGGTGAGCAGGATCAGCTTCTCACCGGTCAGCCCAGCCTCAATCAGTGCCGGGTAGAGGTTCGCCACCGCCGTACCGGAGGTGACAATCACCGCTACCGGCTGCTGGCTGGCCTTCGCCAACCCGAGCGCCAGATGCCCCAGCCCGCGCTCGTCGAAATGGGTATGGTGAATAAACGCGTTATTTTGCGCAGCCGCCAGGGTGAGCGGCGTCGAGCGGGAGCCGGGCGCGATGCAAACGTGTTTGATGCCGTGGCGCGCCAGCGTTTCGAGAATAACCTCCGCCCAGCGCCGGTTGAATGAGCTTGCTGACATGAGTTTGTCCGGTATCAAGAATAGGGACAAGTATACGGAGATGCAGAGGCGGGATTTTTGATGTAAATCGGTAAGGCGTACAGAAGAGAGAAAAAACAGCGGGCGCTGTCCTTAAGACAGCGCCCGCGTAGGGAGGCGTGGCGTTACAGCATTAGCGACGCAACAGCAGCCCTAACACCAGGCCAGCGGCGGCACCGATGCCTACGCCCTGCCACGGTTTTTCACGCACGTAATCGTCCGCACGGTATGCCACCTGCTTGGCACGCACGTAATACGTGTCGGATGCCTGGCTAACGCGGTCTTTTACATCATGCAGAGCCTGCTCGGCGCGTGCTTTCAGCTCGACGTATTTCTGGTCAGCCGGATCGCCGGAGGAGCGTAGCACTTCTTCCAGCGTGTCGCTTAGCAGGTTCAGGTCGTCATCGATACGGGTACTCGTAAATTGGTTAGACATTAGGTTTCTCCATGTTTTGCACCTGTCAGCTAACTATAGACAATGACTTGCGGTTACGCCTGGTCAACGTGAGGTATGATTTCACGCGCCATACCGATATGCGGAATCCCATCTTCGTCATAAACCTCGGTCACCGGGACAAAGCCAAAGTGACGATAGAAGCCCTGGAGATGTGCCTGTGCGCCCAGATATATCGGGCTTTGCGGCCAGTTTTTGCTACAGCTGGCAACGGCCCTTTCCATCAGCTGATAGCCCAGTTTTTCACCCCGTACTGCGGCGCTTACAATGACGCGGCCAATGACTACCGGCGCAAAATCATCCTCGCTTTTCAGAATCCTCGCATACGCCACCAGCTGGTTATCCCGCCAGCCAAGCAGGTGTCGGTTCTCACCGATCAGGTCATCACCGTCAACGTCGAGATAGACACAGTTCTGCTCAACCACAAAAACTTCGCAGCGCAGCTTCAGCAGAGCGTAGAGTTCAGAGACGGTTAATTCAGCGTGGTGCAGGTCTTGCCAACGGATCATGGTGCGCTCCTTTTTATGCGTTGCTCGCTATAATAAGGCTTTTATCGACCCAGAGCGCATATGGAACTGATATTTTTAGGGACCTCAGCAGGCGTCCCCACGTGCACCCGTAACGTCAGCGCGGCGCTGCTGAATCTACGCCACCCGACGCGGCCCGCGCTGTGGCTGATTGACTGTGGCGAAGGCACCCAGCAGCAGATGCAGCGCACCGCCTGGCATCCCGGCAAGCTGGATCGCATTTTTATTACCCATCTGCATGGGGATCATCTCTTTGGCCTGCCGGGCCTGCTTTGCAGCCGTTCGATGGCAGGCAACGTCCACCCGCTGACAATCTACGGCCCCAAAGGGCTGCGGGAGTTTATTGATACCGCTCTGCGCCTGAGCGGCTCCTGGACTGACTATCCGTTGACGGTGGTGGAGATTGAGGAAGGCCCGGTGATGGATGACGGCCTGCGTCGCGTCACCGCCGTTGCGCTTAACCACCCGGTGGAGTGCTACGGCTACCGCATCGAGGAGCACGACAAGCCTGGCGCGCTTGACGCTGCCGCGCTGATGGCACAGGGCGTTAAGCCCGGCCCGCTCTTTCAGCGTCTGAAAGCCGGAGAGATCGTCACCCTGGAGGATGGCAGACGCATTGACGGTAACGATTTCCTCGCCCCCGCCGTGCCCGGCAAAAAGCTAGCCCTGTTTGGCGACACCGCCCCCTGCCCCGGCGCGCTGGCGCTGGCTCGTGGCGCAGACGTCATGGTGCATGAAACAACGCTGGAGGCGGAGATGGAGGAGAAAGCCAACAGCCGGGGCCACAGCTCAACGCGCCAGGCAGCACGGCTGGCACAGGAGGCGGGTGTTGGCAGGCTGGTGATGACGCACATCAGCTCACGCTACGATGATGAGGGCGGCCAACGCCTGCTGGCTGAGTGCCAGGCTATCTTTCCGGACACCCTGCTGGCAGAGGATTTTGCCGTTGTAGAGATTTGATGTAAATCGCGCCTCCACTTTTTCCTCCGCGTGCCGATAACTGTGTAAACGCAGGTACTCCACTCTGAGGGCATCATGGATAGTTTCCAGAAAGATATTGATGACAGGGCTAATCTCACCCTGTCCAACCGCTTCGAGCTGTTACTGTTTCGCCTTGGTACGTCACAACACGAACAGAAATCAGAACTCTATGGCATCAACGTATTTAAACTGCGTGAAATTGTGCCCATGCCTGCGTTTACCCGCCCTGCCGGGATGAAATCGCCCCTGCTGGGGATGGTCAATATTCGCGACCAGGTTATCCCGGTTATCGATCTTCCTGCCGTGGCGGGCTGCAAGCCCAGCACCGGTCTGAATATCCTGCTGATCACCGAGTATGCCCGCAGCGTACAGGCCTTTGCCGTCGAGTCGGTGGAGAACATTACCCGTCTGGACTGGAAGCAGGTGCACACGGCGGAAAAGGCGATCAACGGCCGCTACATTACCAGCATCGCTTGCCTCGACGATGATAAAGACACCAATAACCTGGCGCTGGTGCTGGACGTTGAGCAGATCCTCTATGACATTGTGCCGTCGGATCATGACCTCCATGCTAACAATGACGACGTACAGAAATTCAATATTAAACCGGGTGCGGTAGCCATTGTTGCCGAGGACTCAAGGGTCGCGCGAGCGATGCTGGAGAAGGGGCTGGAGACCATGCAGATCCCCAACCAGATGCACATAACCGGCAAAGATGCGTGGGAGAAGATCCAGCTGCTGGCCCAGCAGGCAGAGAGCGAGGGCGTACCGGTGAGCGATAAAATCGCCATGGTGCTGACGGATCTGGAGATGCCGGAGATGGATGGCTTTACCCTGACGCGTAAAATCAAAACCGACCCGCGCCTGAAGCATATTCCCGTGGTGATCCACTCTTCGCTCTCCGGCAGCGCCAACGAAGATCACGTTCGCAAGGTGCAGGCCGACGGCTACGTTGCCAAGTTTGAAGTGACCGAGCTGTCGGCGGTACTGAAAGAGGTGCTGGACCGTGCGGCAAGCAAGGCTAACGGCCCGCTGATTAGCCATAAGCAGGCAGTGTAATCGGTTAACGCCTGATGGCGCTGCGCTGATCAGGCCTACCCCGGACGAAAAAAAACCGCCGAATCTTCGGCGGTTTTTATTTTGCTCTTAAGCCTTACATCAGCGGCTGGGCCATCTGTACCAGGCTAATCAGCGGCTGCGGGTAGACACCCAGCAGCAGCACCAGCAGGGCAGAGATCAGAACCACGATCCCGCCCGCGCTGTAGGCCCAGTCGGACGGCGCATCGCGGTTAAGCTGCTGCGGTGCGCTGAGGTAGAGGCTTACCGCTACGCGCAGGTAGTAGTAGAGACCAATTGCCGAGCCGATCACGACCGCTGCTGTCAGCCACCACAGGTGCGCATTCACACCCACCGCCAGCACGTAAAACTTACCGATAAAGCCGAGGGTCATCGGGATCCCCGCCAGTGACAGCATCATCACCGTCATTACTGCCGAAAGGATCGGACGGTGCCAGAACAGGCCGCGGTAGGAGTAGAGCGAGTCGGCATCCGGGCCACGGTACGGGCTGGACATCAGGCTCACTACGCCGAACGCGCCGAGGCTGCTAAACAGGTAGCCCGCCAGATAGACGCCTACGGTCTCCATCGACATCTCGCCGTTCTGCAGGGCGATCAGCGCCACCAGCAGATAGCCAAGGTGAGAGATAGAGGAGTAGCCGAGCAGACGTTTGATATTGGTCTGGCTCAGCGCCATCAGGTTACCGAAGATGATCGAGGCGAAGGCAATAATGCCCAGCACCACGCGTACCGCTTCGCTATCGCCTACCGGCGCGTAGAGGAACAGACGCATTACCACGCCAAAGATCGCAATCTTGCTGGCGGTCGCCAGGAAGGTAGAGACCGGTGCAGGCGCGCCCTGGTAGACGTCCGGCGTCCAGAGGTGGAACGGCACCAGAGAGAGCTTGAAGCCAAGACCGACGATCATCAGACCGAGACCGATCAGCAGCAGCGGCTGGTGCAGCATGCCGTCGCCGAGGCTCTTACCGATAGCCAGGAACGACAGGTTGCCGGAGTTGGCATACACCAGCGCCATACCAAACAGCAGGAACGACGAGGCTGCGGCAGAGAGAATGGTGTACTTGATGCTGGCTTCCAGCGAGCGTTTCTGACGGAACGCGTAGCCAATCAGGCCGAACAGCGGCAGCGAGATCAGCTCGATGCCGAGGAACAGCGCGGCCAGATGGTTAGCGTTAGCCAGCAGAATGCCACCCAGCGCGGCAATCAGCACCAGCAGGTAGAACTCTTCCTGGTTGTCTTTGTACCCTTCCAGCCACGGATAGGCAAAGGTGCAGGTCGCAAGGCTCGCCAGCAGTACCAGGCCGGTATAGAACATGGAGAAGCCGTCAACGCGCATTAACGGCGTTACGTCCATTGCGCCCGCCTGGCCCACCAGCCAGAGCGAGACCAGCGCGGCGTTCAGGCCAACAACGGCGAGGGTGGCGTTGAGGAAGTGGTTGCGTCGCCACGCAATGGAGAGCATCACAACCACCACCGTCAATCCGACGATCAGCAGCGGTAGCAGCGCGATCAGGTGTTGTGGAGTAAGAGTCATATGCGCTTTACGGCCTTGTAGTAGTAACGGAATTAACAAACCACTGCTGGATATTGCTCATCGCGGAGTGCGAGGTATCCAGAATCGGCTGCGGATAGAAGCCAAGCAGTACCAGGAGTACCACCAGCAGCAGGATGATGAACAGCTCACGCAGCGACATCCCTGGCAGTTCTTTAGCGGCAATTTCACTCTTCGCCTTACCGAAGTAGGCGCGGTGCAGCATCGCCAGCGAGTAGACCGAGGCGAACACCAGACCAAAGGTCGAGATCACGGTGATGAGCGGTACAACGCCGTAGCTGCCGAACAGGATCATGAACTCACCCACGAAGTTACCGGTACCTGGCATCCCGAGGGTGGCCACAGCAAAGAACATCGACAGTGCGGGCAGCCACTTAATCTTGCTCCACAGGCCGCCCATCATGCGCATATCACGGGTGTGCAGGCGCTCGTAGAGCTGGCCGCAGATGATGAACAGACCGGCCGCAGAGAGACCGTGGGCAATCATCTGGATCACCGCGCCCTGGTAGGCCAGCTGGTTGCCGGTATAAATGGCGATCAGCACGAAGCCCATATGGGACACGGAGGTGTAGGCAATCAGACGTTTGATATCGGTCTGGGCAAAGGCCATCCACGCGCCGTAGAAGATACCGATCACGCCCAGCCACATGGCAATCGGCGCGAACTCCGCAGAGGCGTTCGGGAACAGCGGCAGCGCAAAACGCAGCAGACCGTAGGCGGCGGTTTTCAGCAGGATCCCCGCGAGGTCAACGGAACCGGCGGTCGGTGCCTGGGAGTGGGCGTCCGGTAGCCAGCCGTGCAGCGGCACCACCGGCATTTTCACCGCAAAGGCGATGAAGAAGCCCAGCATCAGCAGGTATTCCACGCCGTGGGACATCGGGGTTTTCAGCAGCTGCTCATAGTTGAAGGTCCAGACGCCGGTGGCGTTGTAGTGGACAAACACCAGCCCGAGGATCGCAATCAGCATCACCAGCCCGCTCGCCTGGGTGTAGATGAAGAACTTGGTGGCCGCCGTGATACGCGTTTTACCATCGGAGGCCTTGTGGCCCCAGAGCGCGATCAGGAAGTACATCGGCACCAGCATCATCTCCCAGAAGAAGAAGAACAGGAACATGTCGATGGCAAGGAACACGCCGATCACGCCGCCCAGGATCCACATCAGGTTGAGGTGGAAGAAGCCCTGGTACTTTTCGATTTCACGCCATGAGCAGAGCACCGCCAGCACGCCGAGGAAACCGGTCAGAACGACCATCAGCAGCGACAGGCCGTCCAGCGCCAGGTGAATAGTGATACCAAAGCGCGGGATCCACTGCCGCGTGAACTCCGACTGCCACTGCGGCAGACCGGTAGCCTGGGTAAGCGAATAGCCGCCCTGCATCCAAAGCTGCAGAGAGAGCGCCAGCGTCAGCCCCATTGTTACCAGCGCGATCCAACGCGGTAACTTTACGCCAAAGCGTTCAGTCAGCCAGCAGAGGAAGCCGCCGATAAAGGGAATTAATATTAGCCAGGGTAGTAACATGGCGGTTCTTATTCCTTGTTAAATTCTGTATCGCCGGGTGGCGCTGCGCTTACCCAGCCTACAGGTTAGACCGTAGGCCCGGCAAGCGCGAGCGCCGCCGGGCATCACCTGCATTATTAAATCAACGCAAAACCACTAAGAGCGCGAGCACCACGACCGCACCAACGCTCATGGAGGCCACATACCAGCGCAGCTGCCCGTTTTCGCTGAACAACAGGCCCTTCCCGGCAAAGCGGGAGAGAATAGCCGGCGTGTTCATCACCGCATTCAACGGATCGCGCTTAATCAACCACGCAATGCCAAGGAACGGTTTAACGAAGATTTTGTCGTACAGCCAGTCAAAGCCCCAGGCGTTGTACCACCAGGTGCCCAGCAGGCGACCCGGCGCGCTGTTGGCAATGGAGGTCACCAGCGTGCGCTTGCCCAGCCACAGCCATGCGGCAATCAGGATCCCGGCAATAGCCACGACGCCCGAGGTAATTTCCAGGGTCAGCACGCGACCATGCTCAAGCTCGGTAGTATCCGGCAGCACGCCCTGCAGCGGTGGCACGATCATCGCCCCAACGAAGGTTGAGAGCACCAGCAGCACAATCAGCGGCAGGTGATGGGTGATCCCCTTCCCTGCGTGAGCATGGATCTGCTCTTTGCCGTGGAAGACGATAAAGATCATACGGAAGGTGTAGAGCGAGGTCATGAACGCGCCGACCAGGCCTGCCACCATCAGGTTGATATGGCCGTTAGCCATCGCCCCTGCGAGGATCTCATCCTTACTGAAGAAGCCAGCGGTGATCAGCGGCAGTGCCGCCAGCGCCGCGCCGCCCACCAGGAAGCAGACGTAGACCAGCGGAATCGACTTACGCAGCCCGCCCATTTTAAAGATGTTCTGCTCGTGGTGGCAGGCAAGGATCACCGAGCCAGACGAGAGGAACAGCAGCGCTTTGAAGAACGCATGGGTCATCAGGTGGAAAATCGCCGCATCCCATGCCTGCACGCCCAGCGCGAGGAACATGTAGCCGATCTGGCTCATGGTGGAGTAAGCGAGAACGCGTTTGATGTCGGTCTGCACCAGCGCCGCAAAACCGGCCAGTACCAGAGTGACCGCGCCGACGATCCCCACCAGATGCAGGATCTCCGGGGTCATCAGGAACAGGCCGTGGGTACGGGCGATCAGGTAGACACCGGCGGTCACCATCGTGGCGGCGTGGATCAGCGCAGAGACCGGCGTCGGGCCAGCCATCGCGTCCGCAAGCCAGGTCTGCAACGGCAGCTGCGCGGATTTACCGACCGCACCGCCCAGCAGCATCAGCGTCGCCCACGTCAGCATGTTGTTGCCTGCTTCGAAGTGCGCAGGTGCCAGCTCGACCATCTCACGGAAGTTCAGCGTGCCCAGCTCGTTGTAGAGAATGAACAGGGCAAAGGCGAGGAAGACGTCACCCACACGGGTCACGACAAACGCTTTCATTGCCGCCGCGCCGTTCTTCGGATCGGTGTAGTAGAAGCCGATCAGCAGATAGGAGCAGAGGCCCACGCCTTCCCAGCCGAGGTACATCAGCAGCAGGTTGTCCGCCAGCACCAGCACCACCATGCTCGCGATGAACAGGTTGGTGTAGGCGAAGAAGCGGGAGTAGCCCTCTTCCCCGCGCATGTACCAGGAGGCGAACATGTGGATCAGGAAGCCAACGCCGGTCACCACCGAGAGCATGGTCAGCGACAGGCCGTCCAGCACCAGGTTGAAGCCGATGTTGAAATCGCCTACTGCCATCCAGGTCCACAGCGGCTGGCTGAAGGCCTCGCGTCCGTTGTTAAAGAAGTCAACGCCAGCAATCGCCGTTACCAGCGCTGCCAGCCCGACGGAGCCCATCCCCACCGCCGCGGAGAGATTTTCCGACCAGCGGCCACGGGAGAACGACAGAAGCAAGAAGCCAATCAATGGCAAAATAATGGTTAAGGCAAGCATGTTCATCCACGCAACTCACTTACTGAATCGATATTCAGGTTCTGGCGACGGCGATGCAGCTGCAGCAGCAGCGCCAGGCCAATACTGGCTTCCGCGGCCGCGAGGCTAATCGCGAGGATATACATCACCTGGCCGTCACTCTGGCCCCAGTAGCTGCCCGCGACGACAAAAGCCAGCGCGGCGGCGTTAATCATGATTTCGAGGCCAATCAGCATGAACAACAGGTTGCGGCGGATGATAAGCCCCGTCAGCCCGAGCACAAACAGAACGGCGGCGAGGATCAGTCCGTGTTGTAAGGGGATCATACGTGCTCCTCCGTTTTTCTTTTCGCATCCGCCGGACGGTTGCTCAGCACCTCGCCCGGACGCTCTTCACGGCCAACGTGGAAGGCCACCACCAGACCCGCCAGCAGCAGCATCGACGCCAGCTCAACCGCCAGAACGTAAGGCCCGAACAGAGTGATACCGACCGCTTTCGCGCTAATCGCGGTGCCGTCAATGCCCTGATCGTTAACGGTGAGAATGGCATACACCATCACCGCCAGCAGTACGGCAGAGACCAGCCCTGGACCGATCCACACCTGCGGCTTCAGCCACTGGCGCTCCTGCTCGATTTCGGCTCCGCCAAGGTTAAGCATCATCACCACAAACACGAACAGCACCATAATGGCCCCGGCGTAGACGATGATCTCCAGCGCACCGGCAAAGTAGGCGCCAAGGGAGAAGAAGACCCCTGAAATCGCCAGCAGGGAGACAATCAGGTACAGCAGCGCATGCACCGGATTGGTATGCGTAATCACGCGTAGCGTGGTCACGATGGCTACAAGGCCACAGATATAAAAAGCGAACTCCATTGCCCCTCTCCTTACGGTAACAGGCCCTTGACGTCGATAGGTTTGGCTTCGTTCTCTGCCTCGCCCTTATCCTTGCCGTCGATTGCCATACCTGCCATCCGGTAGAAGTTATATTCCGGATATTTACCCGGACCGGAGATCAGCAGATCCTCTTTTTCGTAAACCAGGTCCTGACGCTTGAACTCGCCCAGCTCGAAGTCTGGCGTAAGCTGGATCGCCGTGGTTGGACAGGCCTCTTCACACATACCGCAGAAGATGCAGCGTGAGAAGTTGATACGGAAAAACTCTGGATACCAGCGGCCGTCGACGGTTTCCGCTTTTTGCAGCGAAATACAGCCTACGGGACAGGCTACCGCACACAGGTTACAGGCAACGCAGCGCTCTGCGCCGTCCGGATCGCGGGTTAATACAATGCGGCCACGGTAGCGCGGCGGCAGGTAGACCGGCTCTTCCGGATACATACGGGTTTCGCGTTTGGCAAACGCGTGCAGGCCGATCATCCAGATACTGCGTACCTGGGTGCCGAAACCTACGATTAACTCTTTTAAGGTCATGGTCTTTTCATCCCTTATTGCGCCTGCCAGAGAATGACAGCCGCCGTTACCAGCAGGTTGATTAGCGTAAGCGGCAGGCACACTTTCCAGCCGAAGGACATCACCTGGTCATAACGCGGACGCGGTAATGCTGCGCGAATCAAAATGAACATCATCATGAAGAATGCTGTTTTCAGGGCAAACCAGACGAACGGAGGTAAGAACGGGCCGTGCCAGCCACCGAAGAACAGGGTGACGATCAGCGCGGACACGGTAACGATAGCAACGTACTCACCCACGAAGAACAGACCGAACTTCATGCCGGAATATTCGATGTGGTAACCGTCCGCCAGCTCCTGCTCGGCCTCTGGCTGGTCAAACGGATGACGGTGACAAACCGCAACGCCTGCAATCGCAAAGGTGATGAAACCAAAGAACTGGGGAATGATGTTCCACAGGTGCGCCTGGTTGTTAACGATGTCGGTCATATTGAATGAACCGGCCTGCGCCACAACGCCCATCAGCGACAGCCCGAGGAAGACCTCGTAGCTCAGCGTCTGGGCTGAGGCGCGCATCGCCCCCAGCAGCGAGTATTTGTTGTTACTCGACCAGCCGGCAAACAGCACCGCGTAAACCGTCAGCCCCGCCATCATCAGGAAGAACAGGATGCCGATGTTGAGATCCGCTACCACCCACGTCGGGCTGACCGGCACAATAGCAAAGGCCAGCAGCAGCGAGGTAAAGGCGATCATCGGTGCGAGGGTATAGATCATGCGGTCCGAGAAGCGCGGGATCCAGTCCTCTTTGAAGAACATCTTGATCATGTCCGCCACCAGCTGGAGTGAGCCACCCCAGCCTACGCGGTTCGGTCCATAACGGTTCTGGAACAGGCCGAGCAGACGACGCTCGGCAAAGCTCATAAACGCGCCGCAGATGACCACCACCAGCAGGATCGCCAACGCCTTAAGAATCCCGATCAGGATATCAATCAGCTCCGGTGTTAACCAACTCATTGCTGTGCCTCCTGCAAGTTCTCAAGACGCGCGCCCGCCAGCACCGGTGCAATGCCCGGCATACCCATCGGCAAGCCCACCTGCCCTGCTGTCAAACCGTCTGCAATCACCAGCGGCAGCGTTACCGTCTGGCCCTCGTAGCTGAATGCAACCTGCGCACCCGCGTTGATGCCAAGCTTCGCGGCATCCGCCGGGTTGAGCTTGATGTACGGCTGCGGCATCCGGGTCTGGAACACCGGAGAGCGCTGGGACAGCTCGTCGCTGCCGAAGAGATGGTAGTACGGCGCCACGCGCCATTTCCCCTCTTCCGCCTGGAAGCCTGCCGGTACGCGGTCAAAGTACTCCAGACCGTTGGCAGAGGCTTCGATCAGGCGCACGCCCGGATCGCCATGACGCAGTTTGCCACCCACTTCGGCCTGGAACTTGTTCCATGCCTGCGGTGAGTTCCAGCCCGGTGCCCAGGCAAACGGAATTTGCGAGCGCGGCGCGGACGGCTGGTTGTTCCCTTCCATTGAGAAGGCAAACATGGTGTCTTTATCCTGCGGCTGACGCGGCTCGTGCACGCTGATATTGGCGCGCATTGCCGTCCGGCCGCTGTAGCGGTGCGGTTCACGGGCCAGCTTCTGACCACGAATACGGAAGCTGGCATCCGGCGCGGCATCTTTGATACCGGTCAGCTGCGGCAGCTGGGCAATCGCGGCGTCGATCACGTGATCGAGCTGGGTCCAGTCCACTTCGCGGTTCAGCACGGTGCTGTGCAGGGAGTGCAGCCAGCGCCAGCTCTCCAGCATCACGGCGCTGCTGTCGTAGTAGGCCGGATCGTAAACCTGGAAGAAGCGCTGGGCGCGGCCTTCGTTGTTGATCACCGTCCCGTCGCTTTCGGCGAAGCTTGCCGCCGACAGCACGAGGTGCGCTTTCTCCATGATCGCCGTGCGCTGATGGTCAATCACCAGCACCAGCGGCGCTTTAGAGAGGGCCGCGTCAACGCGTGCCGCAGAGGCGTGGCGATGCAGATCGTTCTCCAGCACCACCACGGCATCCGCTGCGCCGGTCTCCAGTTCGCTCAGCGCATCATCCAGAGAGCCGCCGCCGATCAGACCCAGGCCGACGCTGTTCACCGCCCGGGCAATCATGGTCACGCCCACGTCCGCGCCGCGTCCCTTCAGGGCCTTCGCCACGTTCGCTGCCGCCTGGATCACCTCGGCGCTGCCGGCGTTGGTGCCGGAAATAATCAGCGGTTTTTTCGCCCCGGCCAGCGCCTGGACGATCACATCAATTTTGTTTTGCAGATCGCGATCGATACCGTCTACCACTGGAGCAGAGCCGTCCAGCGCGTGGGCGATGGCAAAGCCTAAGCGCGCCTGATCCTCTACCGGGGCACGGTAGGTCCACGCCGCGATATCGTCGAGGCGGGTGCTATCAACGTTGGTCACGAACAGCGGATGCTTGGCACGCTGGCCGATGTTCTGGATCGCAGCAATCTGCCAGTCGGCCACTTTCTGGGCCGCAGCCATCTCGCGCGCTTTGCCTTTCACCGCCTGACGCACCGCCAGCGCGGCACGAGCACCGGTCTGGGTGAGGTCTTCACCGAGGATCAGTACCGCGTCGTAGCTTTCGATTTCACGCAGCGCCGGGGTATGGATGCCCCCTTCGCGCAGCACCTTCAGGGCCAGCTCAAGACGCTCCTGCTCACCTTTGGCGATGCCGGTATAGAAGTTCCCGGCACCCACCAGCTCACGCAGGGCAAAGTTGCTCTCAACGCTGGCGCGCGGAGAGCCGATACCGATCACCTTCTTCGACTGACGCAGGATATCTGCCGCGCCCTGCATTGCCTGCTCGGCGTTGAGGGCGATCAGATCGTCGCCACGACGCTGAACCGGCTGGCGCGGACGATCCTTCAGGTTCACGTAGCCGTAGCCGAAGCGGCCGCGGTCGCAGAGGAAGTAGTGGTTAACGGTGCCGTTGTAGCGGTTTTCGATACGACGCAGCTCGCCGTAGCGTTCGCCGGGGCTGGTGTTACAGCCCAGAGAGCACTGCTGGCAGATGCTCGGCGCAAACTGCATATCCCACTTACGGTTGTAGCGTTCGGAGTGCGTTTTGTCGGTAAAGACGCCGGTCGGGCAGATCTCTACCAGGTTGCCGGAGAACTCGCTCTCCAGCACGCCATCTTCCGGGCGACCGAAGTAGACGTTGTCATGGGCACCGTAGACGCCGAGATCGGTGCCGTCGGCGTAGTCTTTGTAGTAGCGCACGCAGCGGTAGCAGGCGATGCAGCGGTTCATCTCATGGGAGATGAATGGCCCCAGATCCTGGTTGCGGTGGGTACGTTTTGTAAAGCGATAGCGGCGGAAGCTATGACCGGTCATCACCGTCATATCCTGCAGGTGGCAGTTGCCCCCCTCTTCACAGACCGGGCAGTCGTGCGGGTGGTTGGTCATCAGCCACTCCACGACGCTCTCACGGAACTGTTTTGCCTCTTCGTCATCGATAGAGATAAAGGTGTTGTCCGTCGCCGGTGTCATACAGGACATCACCAGGCGACCGCGCGTATCTTCCGCGTTCTGGTACTGCTTCACCGCACACTGGCGGCAAGCGCCAACGCTGCCCAGCGCCGGATGCCAGCAAAAATACGGAATATCAAGACCTAACGAGAGACACGCCTGTAGCAGGTTGTCCGCCCCGTTGACCTCGTAATCCTTGCCGTCTACATGAATCGTAGCCATTAGCATGCTTCCAAATTAGAAAATCGTAAACTCACCAGCGCGTCTTGAGCAGGTTAGGCTGAATACCGTTAATCAGGTGGGTATTGCTAAACTGCTGCTTGATGCCTGCTTCGAATTCTTCGCGGAAATATTTTATTGCACTCTGCAGAGGCTCTACCGCGCCTGGCGCATGGGCACAGAAGGTTTTACCTGGACCCAGGAATCGACACAGCTGCTCAAGCGTCTCGATATCCCCAGGCTGACCTTCGCCGCGCTCAAGGGCACGCAGGATCTTCACGCTCCACGGCAGGCCGTCGCGACAAGGCGTACACCAGCCGCAGGATTCGCGGGCAAAAAACTCTTCCAGGTTACGCACCAGCGACACCATGTTGATCTCGTGGTCCACCGCCATCGCCAGCGCGGTACCCAGACGGCTGCCGGCTTTGCCAATGCTGGCAAACTCCATCGGCAGGTCAAGGTGCGCGTCGGTGAGGAAGTCGGTTCCCGCGCCGCCCGGCTGCCAGGCCTTAAACTTCAGGCCATCGCGCATGCCGCCCGCGTAGTCTTCCAGGATCTCACGAGCGGTGGTGCCAAACGGCAGCTCCCAGACGCCGGGATTTTTCACGCGGCCAGAGAAGCCCATCAGCTTGGTGCCGTTGTCTTCGCTTTTCGAGATACCCTGATACCACTCGACGCCGTTGGCGAGGATCGCCGGGACGTTACACAGGGTTTCAACGTTGTTTACGCAGGTCGGCTTGCCCCAGACCCCGGAGCTTGCCGGGAACGGTGGTTTAGAGCGCGGATTCGCGCGGCGGCCTTCCAGGGAGTTGATCAGCGCCGTCTCTTCACCGCAGATGTAGCGCCCTGCCCCGGTGTGGACAAACAGCTCGAAGTCAAAGCCGGTGCCAAGGATGTTTTTACCCAGCAGTCCCGCTTCGGTTGCTTCGGCGATGGCGCGGCGCAGGCGCTCGGCGGCCTCAATGTATTCGCCGCGCAGGAAGATGTAGCCCCGGTACGCTTTCAGCGCGAAGGCGGAGATCAGCATCCCCTCTACCAGCAGGTGCGGCAGCTGCTCCATCAGCAGGCGGTCTTTATAGGTGCCCGGCTCCATCTCATCGGCGTTACACAGCAGGTAACGGATGTTCATGGATTCGTCTTTCGGCATCAGGCTCCACTTCAAACCGGTGGAGAAGCCCGCACCGCCGCGCCCTTTCAGGCCTGCGTCTTTAACCGCGTTAACGATCTCATCCGGCGCCATGCCGGTGAGCGCCTTACGTGCCCCGGCGTAGCCGTTTTTGCTCTGGTACTCATCCAGCCAGACCGGCTGCTTATCATCACGCAGACGCCAGGTGAGGGGATGAGTTTCAGGAGTCAGGATAATGTTTTTCATTATTTATACTGCTCCAGCAGGTCGGGGATGGCTTCCGGCGTCAGATAGCTGTGCGTATCGTCGTCGATCATCATCGTTGGCCCTTTGTCGCAGTTCCCCAGGCAGCAGGTCGGCAGCAGGGTGAAACGGCCATCAAAGGTGGTCTGTCCCGGCTTGATATCGAGTTTTTTCTCGATCGCGGCCTGGATGCCCTGATAACCGGTGATGTGGCACACCACGCTATCGCAGTAGCGGATAACGTGACGGCCCACCGGCTGGCGGAAGATCTGGCTGTAGAAGGTGGCGACACCCTCTACGTCGCTGGCCGGAATATCCAGCACCTCGGCGATGGCATAGATCGCCCCGTCCGGCACCCAGCCACGCTGCTTCTGAACAATTTTCAGCGCTTCGATGGACGCCGCACGCGGGTCTTCGTAGTGGTGCTTCTCGTGCTCGATAGCATCACGCTCTGCCGCACTCAGCTCAAAAGCCTCGGTCTGTGGTTGTTGATTTTCGTGCATAATTAGCGGTCCACGTCTGACATAACAAAATCGATACTACCCAGATAGACAATCAGGTCGGACACCAGGCTGCCACGGATCGCCGAAGGGATCTGCTGCAGGTGCGGGAAGCTCGGCGTACGCACGCGGGTGCGGTAGCTCATGGTGCTGCCATCGCTGGTCAGGTAGTAGCTGTTGATACCCTTGGTTGCCTCAATCATCTGGAAGGATTCGTTGGCCGGCATGACCGGGCCCCAGGAAACCTGCAGGAAGTGGGTAATCAGGGTTTCGATATGCTGAAGCGTGCGCTCTTTCGGCGGCGGTGTTGTCAGCGGGTGATCCGCCTTGAACGGGCCTTCCGGCATGTTGTTGAGGCACTGCTCAAGAATGCGCAGGCTCTGGCGCAGCTCTTCAACTTTCAGCATCACGCGGGTGTAGGCATCGCTGATGCCGCCGCCGACCGGAACTTCAAAGTCAAAGTTTTCGTAGCCAGAGTAAGGACGCGCCTTACGCACGTCGAAGTCGATACCGGTGGCGCGCAGGCCAGCTCCGGTGGTGCCCCACTCCAGCGCCTCTTTCGCGCCGTAGGCGGCAACGCCCTTCGAACGGCCAATCAGAATAGTGTTGCGCAGCGCGGCTTTCTCGTAGGAGTCCAGACGCTTCGGCATCCACTCCAGGAACTCACGCAGCAGGCGGTCCCAGCCGCGCGGCAGATCGTGCGCCACGCCGCCAATGCGGAACCAGGCCGGGTGCATACGGAAGCCGGTGATGGCCTCAACCAGATCGTAGATTTTCTGCCGATCGGTGAAGGCGAAGAACACCGGCGTCATCGCCCCGACGTCCTGGATAAAGGTCGAGATGTAGAGCAGGTGGCTATTGATACGGAACAGCTCGGAGAGCATCACGCGGATCACATCCACGCGCTCAGGCACCTTGATGCCTGCCAGCTTCTCAACCGCCAGCACGTACGGCATCTCGTTCACGCAGCCGCCGAGGTACTCGATACGGTCGGTGTACGGAATGTAGCTGTGCCAGGATTGACGCTCGCCCATCTTCTCTGCACCACGGTGGTGGTAACCGATATCCGGCACGCAGTCGACGATCTCTTCGCCATCAAGCTGCAGGATAATACGGAACGCACCGTGCGCCGACGGGTGGTTAGGCCCGAGGTTGAGGAACATAAAGTCTTCGTTGGCGGTGCCGCGCTGCATGCCCCAGTCTTCCGGCTTGAAGGTCAGCGCCTCCATCTCCAGATCCTGCTTGGCTTTGGTCAGCTCGAACGGATCGAACTCGGTAGCGCGCGCCGGGTAGTCTTTACGCAGCGGGTGGCCGGTCCAGGTCGGCGGCATCATGATGCGCGTCAGGTGCGGGTGGCCTTCGATATTGATGCCAAACATCTCCCAGGTTTCACGCTCGTACCAGTTGGCGTTAGGGAAGAGTTTGGTAAAGGTTGGCACGTTGAGATCGTTTTCTGACAGCGCCACCTTGAGCATGATGTCGCGGTTACGCTCGATGGAGAGCAGGTGGTAGAAAACGGAAAAATCCGCGGCGGGAAGCCCGTCGCGGTGCGTGCGGAGACGTTCGTCCATGCCGTGCAGATCGTACAGCATGACGTAAGGCTTCGGCAGTTTCTTTAAGAAATCGCCCACTTCCAGTAACTGTTCACGCTTTACCCAAACAACAGGGACGCCGGTGCGGGTCGCCTGAACGGTAAAGGCATCCGGCCCAAAACGGTTGCGCAGTTCGCCAATAACTGGGTCATCCAGGTGATCCCGGGTTTGCCAGAACGCGTCTTGCGCGGTTAAGTCGGTCATAATGTTCACCATTGCAAAGGGTCCGTGGTGACTGCCGGGCGTGGCTTCGCGCTATAAGTTTATTATGCGAAGGAGTTGTCCACGGCCCGCAGGCGCAAATTAAATCTCGTCCGGCGTACGTAGGTTAGTGACAGCAATGCGTTCGCCGCGTTTGCGCTCGCGCTCTGACTGCATGTTGGCGCGATAGACGCCCTGGTCGCCCACAACCCATGAGAGCGGACGACGCTCTTTGCCAATCGACTCCTGAAGCAGCATCAGCGCCTGCATATAGGCTTCTGGACGCGGCGGACAGCCCGGGATGTAAACATCAACCGGGAGGAATTTATCAACGCCCTGCACCACGGAGTAGATGTCGTACATGCCGCCTGAGTTGGCACAGGCACCCATGGAGATAACCCACTTCGGCTCCAGCATCTGATCGTACAGACGCTGGATCACCGGGGCCATTTTGGTAAACGGCGTACCGGCGATCACCATCAGGTCAGCCTGGCGTGGCGAGGCGCGCAGCACTTCCGCACCAAAGCGTGCCACGTCATGGACCGCGGTAAAGGAGGTCACCATCTCAACGTAGCAGCAGGAGAGACCGAAGTTGTACGGCCAAATAGAGTTTTTACGGCCCCAGTTAACCATGCCGTGCATGACGTCTTCCAGCTTGCCCATGAACACGCTGCGGTTAACTTCTTGCTCGAGGGGGTCGGTTACGATCTCCTGTTTTTGCAGGGGGTAACGGTCGTTCTCACCGTTGGGATCGATGCGGGTGAGCGTGTAATCCATCTTATTGCCTCGCTGTTAGCGTTGACGGTTAGTGATATTGCCTGACTCAGGGTTGAAGCGCTCGCGGCGTGAACGCGCGGGCGTCCAGTCCAGCGCGCCAATACGCACCAGATAAACCAGACCAGCCAGCAGCACTAAAATAAAAATTGCAGCCTCAACAAAGCCAACCCAGCCGCTCTCGCGAATGGAGGTTGACCATGCAAACAGGTAAAGCGCTTCGACGTCGAAGATGACGAAGAACATGGCGACCAGATAAAACTTGGCAGAGAGGCGCAGACGAGCGGTGCCAACGGAATCGATACCCGATTCAAAAGGCGTGTTCTTGTGCCGCGCGCGGGCGCGCCCGCCCAGTAACCAGCCGCCGACCAGCATCAGGCAGCATAAGCCAATGGCAACAATAAGAAAGATCGCGAATGCCCAGTGATGAGCAATAACTTCAGTGGATGTTGACATACGCATTGCTTAACTCAAAAAGTGGCACCGTTACCTCTGCTCTTCTCGGCAGATGGACGCCACACAGTTTCAGGGAGGAACAAAAAAAACCTTACACTCACTGTTAGAAACGGCTTAGACAGCTAAATGATGGGGTTTTTTACTCCTTTCTATAACCTTTTGTCAACTTTGACCAAAAGTTCCTTCACATTAGTTTACAGCGGTATCAATTCATTAACATAAAATGCCTTTTTTTCCACCAACACCCATTTTTTATAGGGTGTTTAGCGGTGTTGAATCGTGTCCGTTGTGCGGTGATACAAAAAGTACCCTCTTATTTTGACAGGATTTCGGCAGGATTCCTCCCCCTCTATGGGAGTATTTTCTTGATCTGAGACACGCTTTTGTTAATTCACACAAAAAAACGGCAACAATCAGACTTGTTTTTTAACATGAACTTTCGCTATGCATAGTAGCATACAAAGCAGGGTTTACTGAGGGCGGTTGCGCTTAACTGCTTGATGGCAAAAGCGATAAATAATGATTTTTGATAATTTGTGCTGAAAAAGCGCACGAAGCACGCCGCTGGCAAATTTTCTGCTACCAGCGGCTCGCCCGATTCCTGACAGAATGTTACCTGTGCCAGGCAACTGTGTTACGTAAATTCCCTGCGTTACGTCCACTCCCCGCGTTACTCAAAGTCCCCTTCAACAATCAGCGAACTGTCGCCGCCCTGCGGCGTAGCGGCACCGTAGTGCCAGGGGGTCTGGTACTCCGCCATGGCCTGGAAAACGACCTGGGCCAGTTCATTCGGGCTCTGCGGATTGTGGCATAGAAGATACTCGGTTTCTGCCAGCGCAGGCAGCCCGTCGCTTGGCCCCAGCACGCGCAGATCCGCACTCATCATCTCCACCGGCCTGGCGGTGATCCCCAGCCCGGCCTTCACCGCCGACTTCACCGCTGAAAGCGTTGAGGCCACGTAGGCCATGCGCCAGGGGATCCCGGCGGCATCCAGGGTATTGAGCACGCTGTCGCGGAATGGATTAGGATCGTCAAGGAAGACCAGCGGCAGCGTTTCCCCCTTCTGCAAGACATACTCTGCCGCACAGTACCAGTGAGTCGGGGAGGTACGCAGCGTCAGATGCTCAAACTGGTGAGGCCGATGCGTGGTCACCAGCAGATCGACCTCCTGGGCCGCCAGCATGTCGACCATGGAGAGGTTACGCTTTACACGCACGTCCAGCGCCAGCTTGGGATAGATCGAACTGATGCGGTTCAACAGAAACGGCAAAATAGTATCCGCAGAGTCGTCGGAAGCACCGACCGTTAATACCCCCTGAAGATTGTTGAACATTAATGAGCTACAGGCCTCATCGTTAAAGCGCAGGATTTTTCGCGCATAGCCCAGCAGCTGAATACCGTGTTCAGTTAATAGCTTATTACGACCATGGCGAACAAACAGCTCTTTGCCTACCAGCTGCTCCAGGCGCTGCATCTGCTGGCTTACCGCAGATTGCGTTCGGCATACCGCGACAGCGGCAGCCGCAAAGGTGTTAAGATCGGCGACGGCAACGAACGTTCTCAGTAGATCGAGATCGAGATTGAGTATCGGACGATTAGCATTAATCATATGTTTTCACTTACAGGGTACTCCTGACGAGCGCCCCGGCTTTTGCTGTGTTCAAAGATTTAAGCAATCCTCGTTGAGACGGGATCTGCGTGGCCAGTACCAAACCGATCGTAGTTAATAATTCGCGTTCGCTCGCGATCCTCTATATATAATTACAGTGTATAAACGTAAATTATTTTACCAGGTCGCATGCTATTACTGCATCTCTGAATGCAATCGCAAATCATTTACCCATCCATCTCAGGATGATTGACGGAAAAAAATTCTTAATATCAATTAATTGTATATTCAACCAGAGAAATATGCGGATGCGATTATCGCTTTTAGCCGTAGTCTCTGCTGGTCATCTTACCTCATACCCGCATCGGTTATAAGACCCTTTGCGAATGTCCTTAAGCCCCATAATGTTATAGAGGAGAGGTGAGCGCTATTAATATTAACAATTTTCAGTAATCGCAAGCTATCGTATTAAATAATTATTAATTGATAATAGAAACTCTTCTAAATAGTCCTTAACATTACCTTTACACCTCTCCCTGCTTTACCGGATGCCTTGCCCTACCCTCTCTCCCCCCATTCCGCACATTTGCTAAAAACGCATGGCGCCCGCCATACAATACAGAGATTACAGCGGCGATTTTGCGATCTACCCATACATTCATCCAAAATTAATATTTTTGGTGAAATTATTATCACTTTCAAACCTGTAACCCCAGCGTAAAAAACCGGTTACCCTGCACTGCCAGAGGCAAAATCTTCTTCTGTGCACCCTTCTAAACTGCCATTCGGGGGAGTACATTGTTCCGTGCTGACTTCCACGGCAGGAAGTCGCACCAACAGCTAAAAGGTCAACGATTCATGTCCCCCATCGAAAAATCCAGCAAATTAGACAATGTCTGTTATGACATCCGTGGCCCGGTTCTGAAAGAGGCGAAACGTCTTGAAGAAGAAGGTAACAAAGTACTGAAGCTTAATATCGGTAACCCGGCCCCCTTTGGCTTCGATGCCCCCGACGAGATCCTGGTAGACGTCATCCGTCACCTGCCCACGGCGCAGGGCTATAGCGACTCCAAAGGGCTCTACAGCGCCCGCAAAGCGATCATGCAGCACTATCAGGCGCGCGGCATGCGCGACGTGACCGTAGAAGATATCTATATTGGTAACGGCGTCTCTGAGCTGATCGTGCAGTCGATGCAGGCGCTGCTGAACAGCGGCGATGAGATGCTGGTTCCGGCTCCGGACTACCCGCTGTGGACGGCGGCGGTGTCGCTCTCCGGGGGTAAAGCGGTACACTATCTTTGTGATGAGTCGTCTGACTGGTTCCCGGATCTTGATGATATCTGTGCCAAAATTACCCCGCGCACCCGGGGGATTGTCATCATTAACCCGAACAACCCGACCGGCGCGGTCTACTCAAAAGAGCTGCTGCTGGAGATCGTTGAAATTGCCCGCCAGCATAACCTGATTATCTTCGCCGATGAGATCTACGATAAGATCCTCTACGACGAGGCGGAGCACCACTCCATTGCCGCGCTGGCCCCCGACCTGCTGACGATTACCTTTAACGGCCTCTCTAAAACCTATCGCGTGGCGGGTTTCCGTCAGGGTTGGATGGTGCTTAACGGGCCCAAGAAGCACGCCAAAGGCTATATCGAAGGGCTGGAGATGCTCGCTTCAATGCGTCTTTGCGCCAACGTGCCGGCCCAGCACGCTATCCAGACCGCGCTTGGCGGCTATCAGAGCATTAGCGAATTTATCGTGCCCGGCGGACGCCTCTACGAGCAGCGTAACCGCGCCTGGGAGCTGATCAACGAGATCCCCGGCGTGACCTGCACCAAGCCGAAGGGCGCGCTCTATATGTTCCCGAAAATCGACATCAAGCGTTTTAACATTCATGACGACCAGAAGATGGTGTTGGATTTCCTGCTGCAGGAGAAGGTGCTGCTGGTGCAGGGTACGGCCTTTAACTGGCCGTGGCCGGATCACGTCCGCATTGTAACGCTGCCGCGTCTGGACGATCTCGAGATGTCGATCAACCGCTTTAGCCGCTTCCTCTCCGGCTACCATCAATAAGCGTATCAAGGGGAAGATTTGCATCTTCCCCTGCTCTCTGCGCACAATGGATCCTTAGCGCCGTTACTGACAGGATCCATCATGAGTACGAGTCAAAGCCACTTTTTCGCCCATCTCTCCCGCCTGAAACTGATCAACCGCTGGCCGCTAATGCGCAACGTGCGTACCGAAAACGTCTCCGAGCATAGCCTGCAGGTTGCGATGGTTGCCCACGCCCTGGCGGCGATTAAAAACCGCAAGTTTGGCGGTCAGGTTAACCCGGAACGCATCGCCCTGCTGGCGATGTACCACGACGCCTCGGAAGTGCTGACCGGCGATCTGCCGACCCCGGTTAAGTACTTCAACTCGCAGATTGCCCAGGAGTATAAGGCTATCGAGAAGATCGCCCAGCAGAAGCTGGTGGATATGGTGCCGGAAGAGCTGCGGGATATTTTTGCCGGGCTGATCGACGAGCATCGCTATAGCGAAGAGGAGACGTCGCTGGTGAAACAGGCCGATGCCCTCTGCGCCTACCTGAAGTGCCTCGAAGAGCTCTCCGCCGGCAACAACGAGTTTTCGCTGGCAAAATCACGCCTGGAAAAGACGCTGGCCGCCCGCCGTAGCCCGGAGATGGACTACTTTATGGCCGTGTTTGTGCCCAGTTTTCATCTCTCATTAGATGAGATAAGCCAGGATTCGCCGTTGTAATCATTTTGTCACCCCGGTAAGCGCAGCGCCACCGGGGAAAATTAAAACGGGAACAGCATCGGGATCAGCACCACGCATACCACCATCACAATCAGCGTGAACGGCACGCCGATCTTCACGAAATCGCTGAAGGTATAGTTGCCGGGTCCCAGCACAAGGGTGTTAACCGGAGAAGAGACCGGGGTCATAAAGGCGGCCGAGGCGGCCATGGCGACCATCATGGCAAAAGGATACGGCGAAACGCCCATCGACTTGGCCGTTGCCAATGCAATTGGTGCCATCAGCACCGCCGTGGCGGTATTCGAGATAAACAGCCCAATGGTGGCGCACATGATAAACAGGCAGAGCAGCATCATGTACGGCCCGTAGCCGCCGCCAAACTCCATGAGCCCTTTCACCACCAGGTCGACGCCGCCGGTTTTTTGCAGCGCCAGCGCGAACGGCATCATGCCGACAATCAGGATAATGCTCGGCCAGTGGATCGCTTTATAGGCGCTGGCGGCATCAATGCAGCGAAACTTACCCATCAGCAGGCAGGCGATAATCGCCGCGACGGGGTTAGGGATCTCATCGGTCAGCATCAGGGCAACCATCAGCAGCAGGCAGAAGATGGCGTGAGGCGCCTGGCTGTGGGCGGGCGAGGCGTCTCCGGCCTCGATGGGCATATTCAGCACCACAAAGTCGCGCCCCTTCTGTGCCATCTGGCCGATCAGCTTCCAGTTGCCGACCACCAGAAAAATATCCCCCAGCTGTAAAGGTTCATCCACCACCGGCCCGCTAATCGCGCTCCCGTCACGCTTAATGCCAACCATGTTCAGGCCGTAGCGGGTACGAAAGCCAATTTCGCGTACGGTTTTGCCAATCAGCTCCGAGTCAGGGATCAGCGACACCTCCGCCATGCCGACGTCCAGCGCCTGGTCGGAGAAGTATTCGCCGCGCAGGATCATCGGCTCCAGCAGCTGTTCGCTGCAAAAATCGCGCAGATCGATGTCGGCGGCGGACATATCAATCAGCAATACATCCCCGGCGCGAAACTCCGACACGCCGTTGACGTTAACGATCACCCGGCGAAAGCGCCGCCAGCGCTCTACGCCAATGACGTTTGCCCCGTAGCGCTCGCGCAGTTTAAGATCGTCGAGGCGCTGGCCCACCATCGGCGAGCCGGGACGGATAGCCAGCCGCCGGGCGCGTCCGGTCAGGCGGTACTCTTTGATCAGATCGCGAAAAGTGCGCCGCTTCCAGCCGTCATGCTGTCCCGCCTGCCCCTCACTCTTCAAGGCAACACGCATCACCAGCATATAGACGATGCCCAGCAGCAGAATAACGATCCCCAGCGGGGTCACGCTAAAAAAGCCAAAGCCCGGTAGCCCTTCGCGCAGCAGCTCGCTGTTCACCACCAGGTTAGGCGGCGTAGCCACCAGCGTCATCATACCGCTGATGAGGCCAGCAAAGCTGAGGGGCATCATCAGGCGCGACGGAGAGATCTGCATCCGCATCGAGACGCTGAGCACTACCGGAATAAAGATGGCAACCACCCCGGTGGAGCTCATAAAAGCCCCCAGCCCGGCGACGGTAAGCATCAGCAGAACCAGCATTTTGATTTCGCTGCTGCCCGCCACGTTCACCAGCCACGCCCCCATGCTGGTAGCGACCCCGGTACGCACCAGGCCATCGCCGATAATAAACAGGGCGGCAATAAGAATGACGTTGGGATCGCTAAAGCCAGAGAAGGCCTCGCTGAGGGTCAGGGTGCCGCTCAGGCTGAAAGCTATAATGACCAGCAGCGCGACGGCATCCATGCGAACCTTGCCGGTGGCAAAGAGTACGACAGCGATCGCCAGTAAACACAGCACCCAAATCAGTTCACCGTTCACAACGTATCCTTGTTCATTGCGGGGATACAGGCAGTTTGCCATAAAAAAGCCCCGCTCAGGCGGGGCTAAATCAATAGGATGAACGGTTGTTACCCATTTTTATGTATTTGCCTGCGGCGATCAGGCATTGACGATCTGGTTAATTTCGTTAGCGCTCAGATGGTACTGGCGCGGGCAGGCGTGCCATGCCCCCAGCATGCGCTGGTACTTTTCCCACATCGGGGTCTGGGCATTAAAGCCGTGCGTGCCAGCGTCAAAATCGGTGTAGCGCCCTTCGGTGTTCACCATAAAGCGCACATAGCTGAGGTAGCGCGCCTCGGTGGCGGCATCGAAGCCCAGGAAGGTCACCCGGCGCTCATCAATAGATTGGGCATCTTTCAGGTTGGTCCAGGAGACATGCAGCGCGTGATACATCTCCATGATGTCGATAACGGTGCGGCAGGTCTCCTCCGGCAGCTCGCCAAACTCGCGGTCCAGCTCGCGCATTTGCAGGCCAAAGCCGCGCTCGACGATGGTTTGCAGGCGGCGGTAGCGGTCGGCGTTGGTGGGATCGAGCATCGTCATCATTTTGTACTGATTCGATAAAATCAGCCGTTGGGCATTGGTCATTTCCATCTTACACTCCGTATCACGTCGGAAAAAAAAGAGGCACATAAACTATGTGCCTTCTTTTATATTCGCAATCAGGGGTGAATTACAAATCATCCAGGAAAGTTTTGTCGAGCTGACCAAATGCGCGCTTAAGCGTATCAGCCAGTGCCTGGTAGTCCGGCTTGCCGGTAACCGGGGCCATCGTCTGGCCAGCATCCTGTAATTTACCGCGCACTTCATAGAACCAGTGTAAAACTCCCGGCGGCAGCGGCGTCACGGAGCGCTTGCCCAACCACCACAGCCCCTGCAGCGGCAGGCTCAGCGCAAAGAGCGCGGTGGCTACCGCAGGACCCAGCTGGCCGCCAAGGGCGATCTGCCAGCAGAGCGTAAAGACGGCAACGGGAGGCATAATGCGGATCGCGTAGCGGGTGGCGCGAATGACACGGTTATCGATAAAGACAGGAGCGAGGCTTTTTTCCATAGGCCAGGTCTTCGAATAGTGCTGTCCCAGGCGAAACAAACTGAAAAAGCTCACGGGGCGATTCTCAGGTGTGTTCATGGCGTTACCTCAACTTCACATATAAAAATTAAAAAATTTGTGCAAAACAACAACTGCTCATGACAACGTTCAAAATATTTTGTCATCGCTACCCAGTATCGGGTATTCTGTGCCCGCCTGAGTGGGCCTTAGACGATGAACGCAACGTCGTCAATGTAACGCCCAGTATGCCAATTCCTCTTATGGGGCCAAAATGGCATAAACTCAACCGTATTCTCTTTCATCGTGCCAAAAAAATCGTTCTGGCATGATGTTAATCATAAATGTCAGCGTCAACATGCGCTACGCTGAAAGACTCACTGACGTTTTTTTAGCCACGTATCAAAAATAGGTACTTCCATGTCGAGTAAGTTAGTACTGGTTCTGAACTGCGGTAGCTCCTCACTGAAATTTGCAATCATCGATGCACTGAACGGTGAAGAGTACCTCTCTGGTTTAGCCGAATGCTTCCATCTTCCTGAAGCGCGTATCAAATGGAAAATGGACGGTGGTAAACAAGAAGCTGCTTTAGGTGCAGGTGCCGCTCACAGTGAAGCACTGAACTTTATCGTTAACACTATTCTGGCACAAAAACCAGAACTGTCTGCACAGCTGACCGCAATTGGTCACCGCATCGTGCACGGTGGCGAAAAATACACCAGCTCCGTGGTGATCGATGACTCCGTTATCCAGGGCATCAAAGACTCTGCCTCTTTTGCACCGCTGCATAACCCGGCTCACCTGATCGGTATCGCTGAAGCACTGAAATCCTTCCCGCAGCTGAAAGACAAGAACGTGGCCGTATTTGACACCGCGTTCCATCAGACCATGCCGGAAGAGTCCTACCTCTACGCCCTGCCGTACAAACTGTACAAAGAGCACGGCGTTCGCCGCTACGGCGCGCACGGCACCAGCCACTTCTACGTTACGCAAGAAGCAGCAAAAATGCTGAACAAGCCGGTAGAAGAAGTAAACATCATCACCTGCCACCTGGGCAACGGCGGCTCCGTTTCTGCTATCCGTAACGGCAAATGCGTTGATACCTCGATGGGTCTGACCCCGCTGGAAGGCCTGGTGATGGGTACGCGCTCGGGTGATATCGACCCGGCGATCATCTTCCACCTGCACGATACCCTGGGTATGAGCGTAGAAGATATCAACAAGATGCTGACCAAAGAGTCCGGCCTGCTGGGCCTGACCGAAGTCACCAGCGACTGCCGCTACGTTGAAGACAACTACACCAGCAAAGAAGACGCTAAACGTGCAATGGACGTTTACTGCCACCGCCTGGCGAAGTACATCGGCTCCTACACCGCGCTGATGGAAGGTCGTCTGGACGCGGTTGTCTTCACCGGCGGTATCGGTGAGAACGCGGCGATGGTGCGCGAGCTCTCCCTGGGCAAACTGGGCGTGCTAGGCTTCGAGGTTGACCACGAGCGTAACCTGGCGGCCCGCTTCGGCAAATCCGGCTACATCAACAAAGAGGGTACCACCCTCGCGATGGTCATCCCGACCAACGAAGAGTTGGTGATTGCCCAAGACGCCTGCCGTCTGACTGCCTGATTCCACACCGCCAGCCCACGCTGGCGGTGCTGTTTTGTATCGCGCCAGTTTTCTGGCGGTAACGAAAAAGAGGATATACCGTGTCCCGTATTATTATGCTGATCCCTACCGGAACCAGCGTCGGCCTGACCAGCGTCAGCCTTGGCGTGATCCGTGCTATGGAACGCAAAGGCGTTCGTCTGAGCGTCTTTAAACCTATCGCCCAGCCGCGTGCCGGTGGCGATGCGCCAGACCAGACCACCACTATCGTGCGTGCGAACTCCAATCTGCCTGCCGCTGAACCGCTGAAGATGAGCCACGTTGAGTCTCTGCTCTCCAGCAACCAGAAAGACGTGCTGATGGAAGAGATCATCGCCCGCTACCACGAAAGCGCGAAAGACGCGGAAGTGGTGCTGGTTGAAGGCCTGGTGCCGACCCGCAAACACCAGTTTGCCCAGTCGCTGAACTTCGAAATCGCGAAAACGCTGAACGCCGAGATCGTCTTCGTGATGTCTCAGGGTACCGATACCCAGGAGCAGCTGAAAGAGCGTATCGAGCTGACCCGCAACAGCTTCGGCGGCGTGAAGAACACCAACATCACCGGCGTGATCGTGAACAAGCTGAACGCCCCGGTTGACGATCAGGGCCGTACCCGCCCGGATCTCTCCGAGATCTTCGATGACTCCTCCAAAGCGAAAGTGATCAGCATCGATCCGGCGCAGCTGAGCGCGTCCAGCTCGCTGCCGGTGCTGGGTGCCATTCCGTGGAGCTTCGATCTGATTGCCACCCGCGCAATCGATATGGCGAAACACCTGAATGCCACCATCGTTAACGAAGGTGACATCAACACCCGCCGCGTGAAGTCCGTGACCTTCTGTGCGCGTAGCATTCCGCACATGCTGGAGCACTTCCGTCCTGGCTCTCTGCTGGTGACCTCCGCTGACCGTCCGGACGTGCTGGTTGCCGCCTGCCTGGCCGCGATGAACGGCGTTGAGATCGGTGCGATCCTGCTGACCGGTGCCTATGAGATGGACGCCCGCGTGGCCAAGCTGTGCGAGCGTGCCTTCGCCACTGGCCTGCCGGTCTTCATGGTTAACACCAATACCTGGCAGACCTCCCTGAGCCTGCAGAGCTTCAACCTGGAAGTGCCGGCTGACGACCATCAGCGTATCGAGAAAGTGCAGGAGTACGTGGCTGGCTACGTTAACGCCGACTGGATCGAATCCCTGACCGCGACCTCCGAGCGTAGCCGCCGTCTCTCTCCGCCTGCGTTCCGCTATCAGCTCACCGAGCTGGCGCGCCAGGCCGGTAAACGCGTTGTGCTGCCGGAAGGCGACGAGCCGCGTACCGTTAAAGCTGCGGCCATCTGCGCCGAGCGCGGCATTGCGACCTGCGTGCTGCTGGGTAACCCGGAAGAGATCACCCGCGTGGCGGCCTCTCAGGGCGTTGAGCTGGGCGCGGGCATCGAAATCGTTGACCCAGACGTGGTACGTGAAAGCTACGTTGCCCGCCTGGTTGAGCTGCGTAAGAGCAAAGGCATGACCGAAGCCGTTGCCCGCGAACAGCTGGAAGACAACGTGGTGCTCGGCACTCTGATGCTGGAGCAGGACGAAGTTGACGGTCTGGTTTCCGGTGCGGTTCACACCACCGCGAACACCATCCGTCCGCCGCTGCAGCTGATCAAAACGGCACCGGGCAGCTCGCTGGTCTCCTCCGTATTCTTCATGCTCCTGCCGGAGCAGGTGTACGTTTACGGCGACTGCGCGATTAACCCGGATCCAACCGCTGAACAGCTGGCTGAGATCGCTATTCAGTCTGCGGACTCCGCGATTGCCTTTGGTATCGAGCCGCGCGTGGCGATGCTCTCCTACTCCACCGGTAACTCCGGCGCGGGTAGCGATGTAGAGAAAGTGCGTGAAGCAACCCGTCTGGCGCAGGAGAAACGTCCTGACCTGATGATCGACGGTCCGCTGCAGTACGATGCTGCGGTAATGGCTGACGTCGCGAAATCTAAAGCGCCGAACTCACCGGTTGCCGGTCGTGCTACCGTGTTCATCTTCCCGGATCTGAACACCGGTAACACCACCTACAAAGCGGTACAGCGCTCTGCCGACCTGATCTCCATCGGGCCGATGCTGCAGGGTATGCGTAAGCCTGTGAACGACCTCTCCCGTGGCGCACTGGTTGACGATATCGTCTACACCATCGCGCTGACGGCGATCCAGTCTTCTCAGCAGCAGTAAGCGAATATAACGTTTTAAAGGGTCATGGCGCTGCCATGGCCCTTTTTTTGTGGGCCAAATTCGCCCTCCTCGGCTTCTTCTATTAGGGTTAACAGGTACGATTTAACCTGATAACGGGAGAAAGCATGACGCAATCTGCAACCGGGCACGTTAACGACGACGACTTCACGTTACTGGATCGCTACTGGCGCGCCGCAAACTACCTCTCCGTCGGCCAGATCTATCTGATGGATAACCCGCTGCTGCGCGAGCCGCTTAAGCCGGAACATATCAAACCCCGCCTGCTGGGCCACTGGGGCACTACGCCGGGGCTGAACTTTATCTACGCGCACCTTAACCGCGCCATCCGTCAGCGCGATCTGGACATGCTCTACGTCTGCGGCCCCGGCCACGGTGGGCCTGGCATGGTAGCGAATACCTGGCTTGAGGGTAGCTATAGCGAGATCTATCCCGACATTAGCCAAGACGCGCCGGGGATGCAGAAGCTGTTTAAGCAGTTTTCGTTTCCCGGTGGTATTCCCAGCCACGCCGCGCCGGAAACCCCCGGCTCGATCAACGAAGGGGGCGAGCTGGGCTACTCTCTCTCCCACGCCTTCGGAGCCGTGTTTGATGCGCCGGATCTGATTGCCGCCTGCGTGATTGGCGACGGTGAAGCCGAGACCGGCCCGCTCGCCGCCAGCTGGCACGGGATCAAGTTTCTCAACGCCGCCCGCGACGGCGCCGTGCTCCCAATCCTCCACCTCAACGGCTACAAGATTGCGAACCCGACGCTGCTGGCGCGCACCAGCGATGAGGATCTTACCCAGCTGTTCCGCGGCTACGGCTACGATCCGCTCTTTGTCAGCGGTCACGAGCCGGAGAAAATGCACCCGCAGATGGCCGAGGCGCTGGATAACGCCCTCGATAAGATCCGCGATTTCCAGCAGCGCGCCCGTCGGGGTGAAACTGCGGAGTCTATCCCACGCTGGCCGATGATTATTCTGCGCAGCCCGAAGGGGTGGACCGGCCCGCAGACCGTCGACGGCAAAAAGGTCGAAGGCTTCTGGCGCGCCCATCAGGTACCGGTCTCTTCATGTCGGGAAAACGACGAGCATCGACAGATCCTTGAGCGCTGGATGCGCAGCTATCAGCCGGAGGATCTCTTCGACGAGCAGGGGCGACTTAAGCCCGAGCTGCGGGCGCTGGCACCTGAAGGTGACAAGCGGATGGGGGCCACCCCGTGGGCCAACGGCGGACGACTGCGCCGCGAGCTAGTGACGCCCGCGCTGCACGAGTTCGCCCTTGATATCGCTTCCCCTGGCGAAACCCAGGCGCAATCCACGGAGGTGCTGGGGCGCTATCTGCGCAGCATCTTTACCCGTAACCCGGACAACTTCCGCCTCTTTGGCCCGGACGAAACCGCCTCCAACCGGCTGGGGGACGTGTTCGACGTCACCAACCGCACCTGGGAGGGGGAGATTGAGCCTTACGATGAGCAGCTTGCCCCCGATGGCCGGGTGATGGAGATCCTCAGCGAGCACCAGTGCCAGGGCTGGCTGGAGGGTTATCTGCTCACCGGACGTCACGGGCTGTTTAACTGCTATGAGGCCTTTATTCACATCATCGACTCGATGTTCAACCAGCACGCTAAATGGCTGAAGGTGACGCGCAAGCTGCCGTGGCGCGAGCCCGTCGCCTCCCTGAACTATCTGCTCTCCTCCCACGTCTGGCGGCAGGATCACAACGGCTATAGCCATCAGGATCCGGGCTTTATCGATCACGTTGCCAACAAGAAAGCCGATATCGTGCGCATCTATCTGCCACCGGATGCCAACACCCTATTGTGGGTGGCCGATCACTGCCTGAAGACCTGGGATCGCATCAACGTCATCGTCGCGGGCAAGCAGCCGGAGCCGCAGTGGCTGACCATGGAAGAGGCGGCGAAGCACTGTGAAGTCGGGATGGGCATCTGGCCCTGGGCAGGCAACGAAATACCAGGCAAAGCGCCGGACGTGGTAATGGCCTGCGCCGGGGACGTCCCGACCATGGAGGCGTTGGCGGCGGTCGATCTGCTCCGGGGCTACCTACCGGACCTTAGCGTGCGGGTGGTGAACGTGGTGGATCTGATGGCACTACAGACCGAGGATCAGCATCCGCACGGGCTGAGCGACGAGGCGTTTGAGACTATCTTCACCGCAGACAAGCCGGTGATCTTCGCCTTCCACGGCTACCCGAGCCTGATCCATCGCCTGACCTACCATCGCAATAACCATCGTCACTTCCACGTGCGCGGGTTTATGGAGGAAGGCACCACCACCACGCCGTTTGATATGACGGTGATGAACGAGCTGGATCGTTTCCATCTGGCGCAGGAGGCAATCCTGCGGGTAGAGAAGCTGGCGGGCAAAGCCGATGCGATCCTTGACGATTTGCAGGAGAAGATCGCTGAGCACCACCGCTACGTGCGCGAGCACGGGGAGGATCTGCCCGAGGTACGCAACTGGAAGTGGCCCTCACAGCAGGGCAGCGGCGACGTACCGGAGTAAATTAAGGCAATAAAAAAGCCGGCCATGGCGTACCGTGGCCGGCTTGATACGTTTAGGTAGGCCTACTCGGTTTCAGCCAGCTTAAGCGTATCGTTGTTGGCGTTGCGGCTCATCCACAGCGCCAGCGCTTTGAGCGAGTCCGGCGTGAACTCATCGCAGCGGGCGGTGATCTCTTCCGGTGTCATCCAGATCGCTTCGCTGACCTCATCCTCCTGCAGGGCAAAAGGCCCGTGGGAGACGCAGCTGAAAAGCCCACCCCAGACGCGGCAGTGATCGTCTTCGTAGTAGAACTGACCATGCTCGGCAAAGGGTACGCCAGCAATGCCCAGCTCCTCTTCCGCTTCACGCCGTGCGGACTCCAGCATCCCTTCGTCCGCCTGTACTACGCCACCCGCCGTCGCGTCTAGCAGACCAGGCAGGTAGTCTTTTGTCTCAGTGCGGCGCTGCACCAGAATTTTCCCCATGCCGTCATGCACAACAATGAAGGTGGCCCGATGACGCAGACACTGCGCGCGCATCTGTTCGCGGCTAGCCTGCGCGATCACCTCGTTGTCTTCATTGACGATATCTACCCATTCCGTGCCTGTAAAATGACTCTGTTCCACCATCGGAAAAACCTTCTCTGCATAGCGCTCTGGTGGCGCGTTTCTGGTTGAGAGCTAACTTACGGATTAATGGCGACCTCTGCAATAATCCGTTGATCGTTCAGTGCGATTACGCGAAAAATACCGTCGTCAAACATACCGTAGCTGGCGGCGAAGCCCCCTTTTGGGATGCTTACCGAGCCAGGGTTAAAGTGAATTATATCGCCGCGCTTTTCCGCCACCGGAATATGAGTATGACCGGAGATGAAGACATCGCCAGCGGCGAGCGGGGGTAAATTTTCTGCATTATAGAGATGGCCATGAGTCAAAAACAGCCGACAAGGCTCCAATACTATCTGCTGCCAGGGGGCAGTAATGGGAAACGTAAGCAGCATCTGATCCACTTCGCTGTCGCAGTTGCCGCGCACGGCGATGATCCGCGAGGCCTGAGCGTTGAGTAGCTCGGCTACCTGCGCGGGCGCATACCCCTCCGGCAGCGCATTGCGCGGCCCGTGGTTGAGCAGGTCGCCCAGGATCACCAGCCACCGCGCGCCGCTCTCGGCAAACCGCGCCAGCACGCGCTCCGTCGCTGGCAGCGAGCCGTGAATATCGGAGGCAAACATCAGCTTCATCGCTTACACCCTTATCGTTGAAAAATTTGCTTCATGATAACGGATTTGCCGATGCTAAACAGCTTCAGCGCGCGGCCGACAGGGCGATATAGCGCTGCACCGACGAGCGTTGCCACTGGAAGGCGGCATAGTCTGCAAGGCGCTCGGGAACCTCGTCGCCGTTAAGCACCAGCCGGTTCAGCATCAGCGCCAGGTCGGCATCGGCAATGCACCATTCGCCAAACAGATTGGGGTTGGCATGAGCCAGCAGTGCGCCAGCGATGGTGAACAGTTTTTCTGCGCTCCGCTGGCCCGCCTCGCTCAGCGGGGGCTTTTTCACGCCAGCGAAGATCACGTCCGTTGAGCGCTCCTCGCGGATGGGCATCAGATCGCTACGCAGCCAGGCCTGAATCTGCCGTGCTCTGGCCCGCTTCTGGATATCGTGAGGGTAGACGCGCTCCCACTCCGGCGGCGCAAAACGCTCCTCAAGGTATTCGCTAATCGCCGAGGACTCCGTCAGCTCAAAGCCATCAACCTCCAGCAGCGGCACGCGGCGGCTGAGGTGGTAGCCCCTCCACTCCGGGCGCAGGTGTTCGCCGCCGTTGAGGTCGACGGTCTTTAGCGTGAACGGCAACCCCTTTTCGTGCAGGGTGACGTACACCGACATGACGTAAGGAGAGAAAAAGTCTGCATCCGACCACAACGTTATTGCTGGCTCGCCCATGGTACCCTCATTGAATTATCGAATTTCATCTAAAATATAGCGTCCTGTGCGGGCTGTCACTGCCTGAAAATCCCGCCTCGCCCGCCAGCGCCTATACTCCTGTTTGCGACTTTATTCCCTGACAGGAGCTGAGATGATCGATCTCTATTACGCCCCCACCCCTAACGGTCACAAAATCACGCTATTTCTGGAAGAGGCAGAGCTGGATTATCGTCTGATCCGCGTCGATATCAGCAAAGGCGATCAGTTTCGTCCTGACTTTCTGGAGATCTCGCCGAATAATAAAATTCCCGCCATCGTAGACCATGCCCCTGTCGACGGTGGTGCCCCGCTTAGCCTGTTTGAATCAGGGGAGATCCTGCTCTATCTGGCAGAGAAGAGCGGCATGCTGCTCAGCGGCGAGCTGCGCGAACGGCACCTGACGCTACAGTGGCTCTTTTGGCAGGTGGGTGGCCTGGGTCCAATGCTCGGGCAAAATCACCACTTTAACTACTTTGCTCCCAAGCCGGTGCCCTACGCTATCGAGCGTTTTCAGGTTGAAACCCAGCGTCTCTACGGCGTGATGAACACGCGGCTGGAGCGCGTGCCCTGGTTGGGCGGCGAGCACTACAGCATCGCCGACGTCGCCGCCTGGCCGTGGATCAACGCTCACGAACGCCAGCGGATCAACCTCAGCAGCTACCCGGCGGTAAACAACTGGTTCGAACGCATTCGCACCCGTCCCGCCACCCTGCGCGCGATGCAAAAAATTGCGCAGAATTAGCCGTCTCGCCCGTGTGGGCGGGCCGTTTAACCTCGTGTATGATAGCGTCAATCACTACACAGAGGGAATTTACCATGTCGCAACCAGACGCTGTCATACGTATAAAAAATTTGCGCCTGCGGACCTTTATCGGCATCAAAGACGAGGAGATAGCTAACCGCCAGGATATCGTGGTCAACGTGGTTATCCACTACCCCGCGGACAAAGCGCGGGCTAGTGAAGATATCAACGATGCGCTGAACTACCGTACAATTACTAAAAATATAATTCAGCATATTGAAAATAATCGCTTCTTTTTGCTGGAAAAATTAACCCAGGATGTGCTCGATATCGCACGCGAACATCACTGGGTTACCTATGCTGAAGTGGAGATCGATAAACTTTACGCGCTACGGTATGCCGACTCGGTGTCGATGAGTATGAGCTGGCGACGTTAAGCGCAGCCCAGGAGGTTGCATGAGGATTTTGATTACCGGCGGTACCGGCCTGATTGGCAGCCATCTTGTCCCACGTCTGCTGGCGCTGGGACATGCGGTGACGGTAGTTACCCGTAGTCCGGAGCGGGCGCGCCGCGCGCTGGGCGATGGCGTGACCTTCTGCAAAGGCGTTGACGATCGCCACGATCTCAACGACATCGATGCGGTAATTAACCTCGCGGGCGAACCGATCGCCGACAAGCGCTGGAGCGAGGCGCAAAAAGCGCGTCTGTGCAACAGCCGCTGGGAGATCACCCAGAAGCTGGTGGATCTGATCAAGGCCAGCGCTACGCCACCCTCGGTGTTGATCTCCGGATCGGCCACGGGCTACTACGGCGATCTCGGCGAGGTGGTTGTCACCGAAGAGGAGCCGCCGCACAATGAGTTTACCCACAAACTCTGTGCCCGCTGGGAGCAGATTGCCTGCGGCGCGCTAAGCGACCAGACTCGCGTCTGCCTGCTGCGCACCGGCGTGGTCTTTGCCCCGAAAGGCGGCGTGCTGGCAAAAATGCTGCCGGTGTTCCGCCTCGGCCTCGGCGGCCCGATCGGCAGCGGACGACAGTATCTGGCCTGGATCCATATCGATGATATGGTCAACGGCATTCTCTGGCTGCTGGATAACGACCTGCGCGGCCCGTTTAATATGGTCTCCCCCTATCCGGTGCACAACGAACGCTTTGCCCATGCCCTCGGCCACGCCCTGCACCGTCCGGCCTTCATGCGCGCGCCGGCCAGCGCCGTGCGTCTGCTGATGGGTGAATCTTCGGTGCTGGTGCTCGGCGGCCAGCGCGCGCTGCCCAAGCGCCTGGAGGCGTCCGGGTTTGGTTTTCGCTGGTACGATCTGGATGAGGCCCTGGCGGACGTGCTGCGCTGAATCGTTAAAATAAATAGCACCAACCTATCATTCTGGTGATAATGTAATCGACTGATTCACCAGAATGATGATTACCATGCTGACGCTGACCACCCCCCGCTTAACCCTCTCTCCCTTTCAGGAATCTGACTGGCCGTTTTTTCTGCGCCTGCGCCGCGATCCGGCGATTATGCGCTTTATGGCCGATATCGCCTCGCAGCAGGATATTCGTCGGGTGTTTGATGCGCGTTTGATCGACGCCGGGGCGTTTGTGATTCGCCAGCAGGGAACAGGGGCTCCGCTGGGGGATATTGGTCTAAGCCGATCGGGAGAGAACCCGCAGGAGGCAGATGTCGGCTACAGCATTGCCACCTACGCTCAGGGGCAGGGCTACGCCAGCGAAGCCCTGCGCGCGCTCTGTCATTACGCGTTTAACGAAGCGGGCGTCACGGCGCTCAATGCGTGGGTGCTGGCGGGAAACGTCGGCTCCCAGCGCGTGCTGGAGAAGCTAGGGTTTTGTCGAGTAGAGATCTTGCAGAAGGTCTATCGCCTGAATGGCGTGTTTCACGATGACTGGGTCTACCGTCTGACTGACCAGACGTTCAGCTCAGCCCTCCCCGGTTAAGGAGAGGGCCGGAACCTTACTTCAGCGAGCCTTTGAGGAACTGCTGCAGGCGTGGGCTCTGCGGATTGTCAAACAGCGCCTCCGGCTTGCCCTCCTCCTCAATTTTCCCCTGATGCAGGAAGATCACGTGGGAAGAGACGTGGCGAGCAAAGCCCATCTCATGGGTCACCACCACCATGGTTTTCCCCTCTTCTGCCAGCTTCTGCATGATGCGCAGCACTTCGCCCACCAGCTCAGGATCCAGCGCCGAGGTCGGCTCGTCAAACAGCAGTACCTCAGGCTCCATCGCCAGCGCGCGGGCAATGGAAACGCGCTGCTGCTGGCCGCCGGAGAGGTGCACCGGGTATTTCGCCTGAGCGCGCTCGTCAATACCGACCTTCGCCAGATACTTCACCGCCCGCTCACGCGACTCCTGCTTGCTTAGCCCCAGCACCTGAATCGGTGCTTCCATCACGTTCTCCAGCACCGTCATGTGGCTCCAGAGGTTAAAGTGCTGGAACACCATGGTCAGGCGGGTACGCAGTAGGCGCAGCTGATGCTTATCAGCCACCTTCAGCTGGCCGTCTTTATCCCGCACCAGGGTGATGTTCTGCCCGCTCACCACAATCGTGCCTTCGCTTGGCTTCTCAAGAAAGTTAATGCAGCGCAGGAAGGTACTCTTGCCGGATCCCGACGAGCCGATAATGGTGATCACATCGCCCGCGTTAGCCTGCAGCGATACCCCTTTCAGCACCTCGTGTTCGCCGTAGCGCTTGTGCAGATCTGTAACGTTTAATTTATTCTCGGACATCGTATTCTCAGTGCGTCGAAGAAGGTTTCATATGCTTCAGCCAGCGCTTTTCCGCTTTGCGGAACAGGCTGATCAGCGCATAGGAGATGATCAGGTACAACACGGCGGCAATACCAAACGCGGTAAAGGGCTGGTAGGTGGCCGAGTTAATATCACGCGCAATTTTCAGCAGATCCGGGACGGTGGCGGTAAAGGCCAGCGCCGTCGAGTGCAGCATAAGGATCACTTCATTGCTGTAGGCAGGCAGCGCAATGCGCAGCGCCGACGGCAGAATAATGCAGCGGTACATCTTCACCGACGAGAAGCCGTAGGCCCGCGCCGCCTCAATCTCGCCGTGCGGCACCGAACGGATCGCTCCGGCAAAGATCTCGGTGGTGTAGGCGCAGGTGTTCAGCGTTAACGCCAGCACCGTACAGTTCAGGCCGCTGCGGAAGAAGGCGTTCAGCAGCTCCGTGCCCTTCACAATCTCCAGGGTGTACATCCCGGAGTAGAAGACCAGCAGCTGGACGTAGAGCGGCGTGCCGCGAAAAACGTAGGTAAAGAGCCAGATAGGAAAGCGGATAAATTTGTTGCTGGAGACGCGCCCGATGGCGAGAAACAGCGCGAGGATGCCGCCCATCACCACCGACAGGATCAGCAGCCAGAGGGTGATCGCCACGCCGGTAAAGCGGTAGCCGTCGGTCCACAGCAGGGCGTGCCAGTACTCCTGAATAATCTCGATCACAGGTCAGCCCTCTTCACGCCCACGGAGTAGCGGCGTTCAAGCAGAAGCAGCACACCATTAGAGACGGTGGTAAATACCAGGTAGATAAGTCCGCAGACCACGGCGAAGTAGAACGGCTCCCAGGTGCTTTTTCCGGCGAGCTGAGTAGCTTTAACCACGTCTTCGAGGCCCAGCAGCGACACCAGCGCGGTGGCCTTGAGGATCACCTGCCAGTTGTTACCAATTCCCGGTAGGGCGTAGCGCATCATGGCCGGAAAGAGGATACGGCGAAAGATCTGTCCGCCGGTAAAGCCAAAGGCGGTCGCCGCCTCGATATGCCCTTTCGGTACGGCCATAAACGCCCCGCGAAAGGTTTCCGTAAAGTAGGCCCCGTAGATAAAGCCGAGGGTGATGATACCGGCGATCATCGGGTCGATATCGATCTGCGCCATGCCGACGGCGTCGGTGATGCCGTTCAGCGCAATTTGCAGTCCGTAGAAGATGAGCAGCATCAGCACCAGATCGGGCACGCCACGGATCAGCGTGGTGTAGCCTTCAAAAATAGCGGCCAGCAGGCGGCTGTGAGAGAGCTTGGCCCCCGCCCCCGCCAGACCTATCAGCACGGCCAGCACAACGGAGCTGAGCGCCAGCTCCAGCGTGACGACAGCGCCCTGGAATATAACTTGAGAAAACCCGTACAGCATGCAGCCTGCCCCGTGGTGTGTAGTGTCTGCCGTGTCTTTTCCCCTCCCGTTACGGGAGGGGGCGCACGTTTGTCACAGGTGGGGATTAGCCACCGTAAACATCAAAATCGAAATACTTTTTCGCCAGCTTTTCGTAGGTGCCGTCGGCACGCATATCGGCAAAGGCTTTGTTCAGCGCTTCGCGCAGCTCATTATCCTCTTTGCGAATGCCCATGCCGGTACCCACGCCAAACAGCTTCTCATCTTTGATGGACGGGCCACCAAATTTGTACTCTTTGCCCGCCTGGGTTTTCAGGAAACCTTCGCTGGCGGCTACTTCGTCCTGGAACGCGGCGTCGATACGGCCCGCGGTCAGGTCAGCATAGATAGAGTCCTGGCCCTGATAGGAGACGATCTCAACGCCTTTCGCCGCCCAGTGTTCGTTGCCGTAGGTCTCCTGGGTGGTGCCCTGCAGAACGCCGACGCGTTTGCCTTTCAGGGTCGACAGGTCCGGCTGGATGTTAGAGGCTTTCGCCACTACCAGACGTGAATCTGCTGCATAAAGCTTGTCAGTAAACGCGATCTCTTGCTGACGCTTCTCGGTAATGGAGAGCGACGACATGATGGCATCGATTTTCTTCGCTTTCAGCGAGGGAATCAGCGCATCCAGCGGGTTCTCAATGAAGGTACACTGGGTATTAATGCGTTTACACAGCTCTTTAGCCAGATCGATATCAAAACCCACTAATTCACCCTGCGCATTCTTCGATTCAAACGGTGCGTAGGTAGGATCGGTGCCAATGCGCACCTTTTGCGGAATAGCAGCGAAAGCGCTGGTCGCGCTGGAAAGAGCAAGTACCAGAGAAAGCGATAATACCAACTTATTCATAAACATCCTCAACTGACGGTCTTTTAACGGGATTTTGCACAGAATACGGTATGGCTATCGTGCCATTATTCGGCCCGGCAAGGCAAAATATTCTGCCCTGCCGGGCGCTTTTTTTTGCAGCGCCACTGCTTAACTATGCTGTTTTAGGTCCCGTTGCCTGACAGAGGTACGTTTACCGCACCGCCGTAAGGCATCAACCACATCAATGCACCACGCTGGCTCACCACCCTGGTGCAAAGACGTTCCGTCACTTAATCACCGTAGACGTTAAAGTCGAAGTATTTTTTCGCCATCTTGTCGTAGGTACCGTCTTTGCGGATTTCACCCAGCGCTTTGTCGAATGCGGCTTTAAGCTCGGTATCGTCTTTGCGCAGGCCAACCCCGGTGCCTTCCCCGAAGAAGTTTTTATCTTTTACCGACGGACCGGCGAAGGCAAACTCTTTCCCGGCAGGCTGTTTAAGGAAGCCTTCGCTGGCAGCAACCTCATCCTGCAGGGCGGCGTCCAGACGACCGGCAGCGAGGTCAGAGTAGATCAGATCCTGGTTCTGGTAGGCAACCACATCAATGCCTTTGCTGCGCCAGTTAGCGTTGCCAAAGGCTTCCTGGGTTGAACCCTGTAACACGCCCACGTGTTTGCCTTTCAGCGACTCAATGGTCGGCTGGATCGGCGAGCCTTTCGCCGCGATCAGGCGTGAATCCGCCGCGTAGAGCTTATCGGAGAAGGCGATCTCCTGCTGGCGCTTTTCAGTAATGGAGAGAGAAGAGATGATGGCATCAATTTTCTTGGCTTTCAGGGAGGGGATCAGCGCGTCAAAGTCGCTGCCCACCCAGGTGCACTTAACCTGAATACGCTTGCACATCTCGTTACCGAGGTCGATATCAAAGCCGACAAACTCACCCTTCGCGTCTTTAGACGAGAATGGCGCATAGGTTGCGTCCGTACCAATGCGCACGGTCTGGGGAAGCGCAGCGTAAACGCTGGCGGCGCTGGAGAGTCCCAGCAGTAAAGAGAGAGCTACAGCCGTCTTCTTCATACATTACCCTCGAGTTTCTGATTTTATTATCTATTGCGTGTTGTTGTATAACGTTGTGTTGTGTTACCCGCTGATGCTTGCACGTCTTATGCCACTTTCTCATGACGAATAATAATCGCCCTCAGAAATGTTAATAAAAGGTTGCAGCATTACCGTTAGGGTGAAAGATAGCAGGTCTGCTAAATGAACCGCAGCGTTACAAACTGAAAACAGCGGTTAAATGTCGAGGATATGATCGCGCTTGCAGATTTGCCCTGTAACAGGGCAATCCAGGTGAGGTGCACTATTTTGACGCATTTGAGGCTGCGGGTCCCTGCCAGCGGGTGAAGAGATCTTCCGGCAGGTCAATGTCGAACTGGTCGATCACGCGATTGACCGTCTGGTTGATGATGTCATCGAGGGTCTGCGGGCGGTGATAGAAGGCCGGGACCGGGGGCATGATTGCCGCGCCCAGCTCCGCAGCCTGGGTCATCAGCCGCAGATGGCCAAGATGCAGCGGCGTTTCACGTACGCAGAGCACCAGCGGGCGGCGCTCTTTCAGCACCACGTCCGCCGCGCGGGTCAGCAGGCTGTCGGTATAGCTGTGAACGATGCCGGACAGCGTTTTAATGGAACAGGGAAGGATCACCATGCCGGCGGTCTTAAACGAGCCGGAGGAGATGCTGGCGGCGATATCACGCGAGTCATGTACCACGTCGGCCAGCGCCTGGACGTCACGCAGGGAGAGGTCGGTCTCCAGCGCCAGCGTCTGGCGGGCGGCATTGCTCATCACCAGATGGGTTTCCACCTCAGGCACGTCGCGCAGCACCTGCAGCAGACGCACGCCGTAGATGGCCCCGCTGGCACCCGAGATGCCGATAATCAGTCGTTTCATATTCCCGTCCTTTTACTTACGTGAGAGGACTTTGCCGGATTATGGCGGGCGTTGCAACGTTGAAGCGCCCCGCGAACGCAGGGCGCACGAGTGAGTTAACCCTCGTTATGCATCTCTAAGCTTTCGAGATCGTTTTGCATCTGTACGGCTTTGACGTCGTCATTGCGCAGAGAGTCGAGATAGTCGAGATACTGCTGGTTAACGTCTTTGGTCACGTAGATGCCGTTGAAAACCGAGCACTCAAACTGCTGGATATCCGGGTTCTCGGCGCGCACGGCGTCGATGAGATCGTTAAGGTCCTGGAAGATCAGGCCGTCAGCGCCGATGATCTGGCGGATCTCGTCCACTTCACGCCCGTGGGCGATCAGCTCGTTTGCGGTCGGCATATCGATGCCGTAGACGTTCGGGAAGCGGATCTCCGGTGCCGCAGAGGCGAGGTAAACCTTCTTCGCCCCGGCTTCGCGTGCCATCTCAATGATCTGCTCCGAGGTGGTACCGCGCACGATAGAGTCATCCACCAGCAGTACGTTCTTGTCGCGGAACTCGGCGCGGTTAGCGTTCAGCTTGCGGCGCACGGATTTACGGCGCAGCTGCTGGCCCGGCATGATAAAGGTGCGGCCAACGTAGCGGTTCTTCACGAAGCCCTGACGGTAGGGTTTATCCAGAATGTGGGCGATCTCCAGCGCGATATCGCAGGAGGTCTCAGGGATCGGGATCACTACGTCAATGTCGAGATCTTCCCACTCGCGGGCAATCTTCGCGCCCAGCTTTTTACCCATATTAACGCGGGCGCTGTAGACGGAGATTTTGTCGATAAAGGAGTCCGGACGGGCGAAGTAGACGTACTCAAACAGGCACGGGTTGCTGACCGGGTTGTCGGCACACTGGCGGGTAGAGAGCTGGCCTTTTTCGGTGATATAGACCGCTTCGCCCGGCGCGACGTCACGCAGGAATTCAAAGCCCAGCGTATCCAGCGCCACGCTCTCGGAGGCCATCATATACTCGGTGCGGCCGTCGCCGATGTCACGCTTGCCCAGCACCAGCGGACGGATGCCGTTGGGATCGCGGAAACCGACCATGCCGTGGCCGATAATCATCGCGATGCAGGCGTACGCGCCGCGGATCTGGCGGTTGGTCGCGGCAATAGCGGCAAAAATGTTATCCGCCTCTAACGGGTAGTGGCGGAAGTTATCCAGCTCGCTGGCGAAAATATTGAGCAGGATTTCAGAGTCGGAGGTGGTGTTGATGTGGCGACGCTTCTCCTGGAACAGCTTCTTACGCAGCTCGTGGGCGTTGGTCAGGTTGCCGTTGTGGGCAAGCGTGATGCCATACGGCGAGTTGACGTAGAAGGGCTGGGCTTCAGACGCGCTGGAGCTACCGGCCGTCGGGTAGCGCACATGGCCGATACCCATATTCCCCTGGAGGCGCTGCATGTGGCGGGCTTCAAATACATCGCTAACCATCCCGTTCGCTTTACGTAAACGGAAGCAGTTGTTTTCATCGATAGTGATGATGCCTGCGGCATCTTGACCACGGTGCTGAAGCACCGTTAACGCGTCATAAATCGACTGGTTTACCGGCATAACACCGGCGATACCGACAATACCGCACATACGTCTTTTCCTCGCTAGGCCACATCGCAGGGCTTACGCCCTGGGCAAAAAACTAGACGAGCTTTGCAGATAGTCAAAGAACCACCTGATGATGACACTGAACTGGGGGATCAGCTGCGAACGCTGCCAGTCATCGCTTTTCGAGAACCCGGTAAAGGTATCGAGAAAGAACAGGATTGCGGCAACAATCAGCGCCCCACGTAGCGCACCGAAGCAAATCCCCAACACCCTGTCGGTTCCCGACAGGCCGGTTTTATCAACCAGGGTGCCGAAAATGTAGTTAACGATAGCGCCGACAATCAGCGTTGCGATAAACAGTACTGCGATAGCAATCCCGTTCCGCACCAGTGCGTCTTCAAAGCCCGTGAACCAAACAGACAGGTAAGTGTAGTAATGACTGGCAACAAAGAAAGCACAACCCCATGTCACCAGCGATAACGCTTCACGTACAAAGCCACGGATCAGGCTAACCAGACAGGAAAAACCTATTACCGCGATGATGGCGTAATCAATCCAGACCATATGTGTCCCATGATTTTACGCCCTGTCGTCCAGTTCGGGGCGCATTCTAACAGAAAAAGAAAACGTTTGCGTAGCGATTTCCGTGCCGCGCGAAAATAAAAATGGCGCTGAAAAAATATTCAACGCCATCAGACCTTTTGCCTTCTGCGGCCTGCCGGCCGCGCTTTTTTTAACCTGCCAAAGGATCAGTTTGCGCTGTAGTTCATCACCACGCCGCTTAAGCCTGAGAGCTGTTTTAACTCACCAAGCGACCCTTTTAGCTTGTCTCTGGAGGCGTCCGGGCCGACCAGAATGCGGGTTATTTTACCCTGTACCGGCGTATTTGGAATAGTGTAAACGCGATACCCTGCTCCGCGCAGCTTACCGACGATCTCGGTGACCTTATCGGCATTTTTCAGCGCCCCAAGCTGGACGACCCAGGCTTTGCCGGTTGGCGCAGGCTTCTCCTCCGCCGCCGGTTTAGGCGGGGCCACCGGCGCGTCGTTCGCGGCGGCTAACTGCTCGCTGGCCCGGTCACGCTGCGGCTGCGGCTTAGGTTGCGCCTTTTCCACCGGCTTCGCTTTCGGCGTCTCTACCGGGTACTGCTCCGCCTCCAGCGCGCTGCCTTCAAGCGCCTGACGAGACGTGTCCAGCGACGGCGCGGCGGCATCGCCCGCCCGCACCTCTTCCGCAGCACCCTCCGGCGGCTGGGCCGGCAGCGCCTGCGTTGCCGCTGGCATCATGTCCGGCTCGTCGCGGTCGCCCGGCTTCGGCACCAGCGGGATCGCCGCAAACTCGTCCTGATAGTGTTTTTTCTGCCCGTCAAGCAGCCCTGGCAGGATAATCACCCCCAGCGCCACCAGCACAATGGTTCCCATTAAACGGTTCTGAAACTTACTTGCCACCTGCTCTCCCCGCGTCCATCGCTTCCATGACATGTGCCACCGTGTGGAATGAACCACACACCAGCACGGTATCTTCAGGTCTGGCATCCGCCATCGCCGCGCGCCACGCCTGCTCGACGTCAGCAAATGCCGCCCCGCCTTTCAGATGGGCTAGCAGCTGCTCCGCCGTCGCGCCGCGTGGCCCTTCCAGAGGGGCACAATACCAGCTATCGACGCAGCGCTCCAGACAGGCCAGCGTGCCGCCGATGTCTTTATCATGCAGCATTCCGACCACCGCCAGCACGCGCCCGTGAGACGGCAGCGCCGCCAGCCGCTCAGCCAGGTAGACCGCCGCGTGCGGGTTATGCGCCACGTCGAGGATCAGGCGCGGTGATTCACTCACCGTCTGAAAACGTCCCGGCAGGATCGCGCCAGCAATACCGTCGCGGATCGCCTGCTCGCTCACCGTCAGCCCGCTGGCCCGCAGCGCCGCCAGGGCGGTTGCCGCGTTCGGCTGCGGAACCTGAGGCAACGGCAGCGCGCGTAGCTCGCCCGCGGCATCCTGAAATGTCCAGCTATTATCCGCTACCGCGTAGTGCCAGTCGACCCCACGACGCAGCAGGTTAGCCCCCTTCTCACTCGCCACCTCGGCAATGGTGTGCGGCATATCGGGTTCACCGACCACCGCAGGTTTGCCGCCGCGGAAGATCCCGGCTTTTTCCCGGCCAATGCTTTCGCGATCCGGCCCCAGCCAGTCGGTATGATCGAGGGCGATGCTGGTGACCACCGCCACGTCGGCATCCACCATGTTGGTGGCATCCAGGCGTCCGCCCAGCCCGACTTCGAGGATCACCACGTCCAGCGCGGCCTGCTTAAACAGCCACAGCGCCGAGAGCGTGCCGTACTCAAAGTAGGTGAGCGAGGTTTCGCCCCGAGCGGCCTCAATGGCAGCAAACGAGCGGGTATGCTCCAGCTCGGGCAGCTCACCGCCCTGCACGCGCACGCGCTCGGTATAGCGCACCAGATGGGGCGAGCTATAGACACCCACCCGGTAGCCTGCCGCCAGCAGAATCGACTCCAGCGTGCGGCAGGTGGTGCCTTTGCCGTTGGTGCCCGCCACGGTAAAGACGAAAGGTGCGGGCTTCAAGACATTCAGCGCCGCGGCCACCCGGCTGACGCGCTCAAGACCCATGTCGATGGTTTTACCGTGCAGGTTTTCCAGATAAGAAAGCCACGTGGCCAGGGGCGACGTGGCTTGAGGAGTGCTTTTCGTTTCCATAGTGCCCGGGGATTGCTGCCAGTGTGAAAAGAAAAAAGGCAGAGCCGGCTGGCCCTGCCTCCTGATTTATCAGATCCCGACTTCCTGATCCGGTACCGGCGGTACGACCACGCTTTCACGCGGTGCATCCGGGTTGGGCGCAGGCTGGTTCATCAGCTTCGCCAGAATGCTCGCCAGCTTCAGGCGCAGCTCCGGGCGACGCACGATCATATCAATCGCGCCTTTCTCAATCAGAAACTCGCTGCGCTGGAAGCCCGGCGGCAGTTTCTCACGCACGGTCTGCTCGATAACGCGCGGACCGGCAAAGCCGATAAGCGCCTTCGGCTCAGCGATGTTGAGATCGCCCAGCATCGCAAAGCTTGCAGAGACGCCGCCCATGGTCGGGTCGGTCAGCACGGAGATATACGGCAGACCGCGCTCCTGCATTTTTGCCAGCGCGGCAGAGGTTTTCGCCATCTGCATCAGGGACATCAGCGCTTCCTGCATACGCGCCCCGCCGGAGGCGGAGAAGCAGATCAGCGGGCAGTTGTCTTCCAGCGCCTGCTCAACGGCACGCACAAAACGCGCGCCCACGACCGAGCCCATGGAGCCGCCCATAAAGGCAAACTCAAAGGCCGCTGCCACAACCGGCATCTCGTGCAGGGTGCCTTTCATCACCACCAGCGCGTCTGTCTCACCGGTCTCTTTCTGAGCCGTAGCCAGACGATCTTTGTACTTTTTGGAGTCGCGAAACTTCAGCACATCTTTCGGCTCAAGCTCGCTACCCAGCTCCACCATGGACCCTTCGTCCAGCAGGCTATGCAGGCGACTACGCGCTGACATACGCATGTGGTGGTCACATTTCGGGCAGACCTCCAGGTTACGCTCCAGTTCGGCACGGTAAAGTACCTGACCGCAGCTGTCACATTTGGTCCACACGCCCTCAGGGATGCTTGCCTTGCGGGTGGGGGTAATATTGCTCTTAATTCGTTCAATCCAGCTCATTGATAACCTTTCTGCATGAACCTGGTAGCCCATAAATGGTGCACATTAAAACATAACAGTCGGCAACTTGGGACAAAAAAGTGGTCGAACCGTTGCCGGCTTCCTATTTTGCCTGTCGTGATGCCGCCCGTCGATGACGAATAATTTCGACGATGCCTGGCAGGATAGAGAGCACGATAATCGCGACGATCATCAGCTTCAAATTCTCCTGTACCACCGGCAGATCGCCAAACAGATAGCCTGCATAGGTAAACAGCAATACCCACAGCAGCGCGCCGATGACGTTATAAGCCGCAAAATGACGATAGGACATATGCCCCATTCCCGCCACAAAAGGCGCAAAGGTTCTAACGATCGGCACAAATCGCGCCAGAATGATGGTCTTGCCGCCGTGCTTGTCGTAGAACGCGTGGGTTTTATCGAGGTAGCTGCGACGGAAGATTTTGGAGTTGGGATTACTAAATAGCCGATCGCCAAACAGGCGGCCAATAGTGTAGTTCACCGCATCGCCGAGGATCGCCGCGATAATCATCAGCATCACCATCATATGCACGTTGAGATCGTTGCTCGGCAGCGCAGAGAGCGCCCCGGCCACGAACAGCAGCGAGTCGCCCGGCAGGAACGGCGTGACCACCAGCCCGGTTTCACAGAATAAAATCAGGAACAGGATGGCGTAGATCCAGATGCCGTATTCGGCCACCAGCTCCGCCAGATGCACATCAATGTGCAGGATAAAGTCGATCAGAAAGTAGATAAAATCCATGTCATTAGCCTTTGTCTGTCTGCATTTAGTCCGCTAAAAACAGCGGACCCATAGGCAATACCGGCAGTTCAAACCTGGCGGGGTAGTCTACCGCGACCAGGTACAGCCCTTCCGCTTTTGCCGTTGCCGCTGCAAGCCGACGATCCTTTGCCGCCAGCAGCTCTGCTATCCAGCTCTCCGGCTGGTTGTGGCTGCCTACTTCCATCAGGCTGCCGACAATGTTCCTGACCATATGATGTACAAAGGCATTGGCTTTGATATCGACCACCACATATGCACCGTAACGGGTTACGTTAATGTGCATCACGTTACGCCACGGCGTGCGCGACTGGCACTGTACCGCCCGGAACGAGGTAAAGTCATTCTCGCCAATCAGACACTGGGCCGCGCGGTGCATCCGCTCCGCGTCCAGCGGCTGATGGTAGTGCGTCACGCCCTGGCCAAGCACCGCCGGACGCAGACGTTGGTTGTAGATGACGTAGCGGTAACGGCGAGCCGTAGCGCTAAATCGGGCATGAAAATCATCGGGCACATCTTTCACCCAGCGCACCGCAATGTCACCAGGTAAATTCGCATTTACACCCAGCGTCCAGGCGGCGTCTTTACGCAGGGCGGTGGTCTCGAAGTGCACCACCTGCCCCGTGCCGTGCACGCCCGCATCGGTGCGGCCCGCGCAGAAGACCGAGATCGGCTCGTTCGCGACCTGCGAGAGCGCCTTCTCCAGCTTCTCCTGCACGCTGCGGACTTCGTTCTGCCGCTGCCAGCCGTAATATTTGCTGCCGTCGTACTCAATGCCCAGCGCGATCCGATAGACCGGCTTCTCCTGCACCTCTGACATCAGTAGAGATACTCCTGGACCAGCTTCTCGGCAATCTTCACCGCCATCAGCGCGCCGCCGAAGCGCACGTTGTCGGCAACGGACCAGAACTGGATCTGCTCCGGCATGCCGTAGTCGTTACGCACGCAGCCAACGGAGAGATGCGTACTCCCGGAGGCATCCCCCACCTGGGTGGGGAACTCCCCGGCTTCAGAGAGAACGATCTCTTCGCCGCGGGCAAAGGCGTCGCGTGCCTCTTCCGCCGCTAGCGGACGCAGGGCTTCAAAGTTAACCATCTGTGCGTGACCGTAGAAGACCGGTGCCTGGACGCTGCTGACGGAGATCATCAGACCGTCATCCTGGAGCACCTTGCGCACCTGGTCGACGACGCGACGCTCGTCAGGGACGCTGCCTTCGCCATCAACCCGTAGCGGCAGCATGTTAAACGCCAGCTGGCGGCCAAAGTAATCCTCTTCATCGACGGGAATGCCGTTGAGCAGCTTGGCGCTCTGCCCGGCCAGCGCATCTACCGCCGCCTTGCCCTGACCTGAGACCGACAGCAGGTTAGTCACGGCGATGCGCGACAGGCCACCCTCCTCAATCAGCGGCTTCAGCGCGGTCAGCAGCTGGCTGGTGAGGCTGTCGGCAACGGCAATCACGTTGCGGTTGCGGTAGTCGGCCAGCACAAACGGGTTAACGTCCGGCACGACCAGCGGCACGTCCGGCTCCAGCGCAAACAGGCCGCTGGCGTCGATCACCAGGCAGCCCGCGTTAGTCGCCTCTTCAATATAGGTAGCTGAAGCCTCCGCACCGGCCACGAAAAAGGCCAGCTGCGCCTGCGTCCAGTCAAACTCGGCGGCGTCCTGGACATAGATTGTTTTACCTACGTAGCGCAGATCTTTACCGGCGCTCTCGTGACGGGCCAGCGCATACAGATCGCCCACCGGGAACTGACGCTCAGCAAGCGTTTCGAGCAGGGCTTCGCCGACAGCGCCGGTTGCGCCCAGGATGGCAATGTTCCAGCCTTCTGACATGGTGGTTTACTCCAGACAATAGCAGTACGCTCCCCGCAGCAGGGCGGAGAGCGAAAGAGAATAAGTTTAGTGCGTCGGGTGATAGACGGCGGTAAAACCGAGCTTATGCAGCAGGCTTGCGGCCTCGGCGTCATCACACTGAATATAGAGCGATGACCACTCGCGGCGCTCAAGATAGTTTTTGCGCAGCTTATCAAACTCACCCGGGATGCCCGCCACTTTACGCAGGGGTGCATCGTCGCGGCGCACATCATACACCAAATGGGCTAGTCTTTTCAGCGTTGGCTGATCGAGCGGGCCATGCAGGGTGATGCGGCCAAATTCCGGCGCGGGCAGCAGGGTATCGAGGGCAACCTGCTGGCGATGGCCGATAAACGCGCTGAAAGCTTCAAAGACCTGGGTGGTGCCGCGCGCCTTGCCCTCCAGCGTATAGCCCGCGATGTGCGGCGTACCGATGTCGACCCGCTTGAGCAGCTCGACGTTGAGATCCGGCTCCGGCTCCCACACGTCCAGCACCACGCTGAGATCCTGCCCGGCCTCCAGACGCATGAGCAGCGCAGCGTTGTCCACCACCCTGCCCCGGCAGGCGTTGATGAGGATCGCCCCCGGCTTCAGGGCGCTAATCAGCGCGTCGTCGACAAGGTGCAGCGTTTTGTACGGCCCCTCTTTGAACAGCGGCGTGTGGAAGGTGAGAATATCAGCCTCGCGCACCAACGCTTCTAGCGGGCGGAAATCCCCCGCATCGCCGCGATCGGCACGCGGCGGATCGCACAGCAGGGTGCGCACGCCCCACGCCTCTAGCCGCGCCTGTAAACGCGACCCGACGTTGCCGACGCCGACAATGCCCACGGTGCGGTCTTTCAGCGTAAAACCGTCGCGCTCGGCCAGCATCAACAGGGCGGAGAAGACGTACTCCACCACCGCAATCGCGTTGCAGCCCGGTGCCGCAGAGAAGCCAATCCCCGCCTCGCCCAGCCACGCCTGATCGACATGATCGGTTCCGGCGGTAGCCGTACCGACAAATTTAACGGCGGTCCCGCTGAGCAGTGACGCATTGACCTTAGTGACGGAGCGCACCATTAATGCCTGCGCGTCAGCCAGCTCGTCCTCAGGGATCGGGCGGCCAGGAACGGGTTTAACCTCGCCCAGACGGCTAAAGAGTTCGCGGGCGTAAGGCATATTTTCATCAACGAGGATTTTCACGTTACGGTACCTGTATGAGAACGGGAGATAACGGCGCAAGTGTGCCATAATCTCGCCGCCAGGCATACTGACAATGCCGCAGACCGTTACGCGAGCCGCATAGGTAAGAGAGAAGGACAGAGATGATGCAACCCATTCAGGGTGCGCCGGCGCGCCCTCCCGGGCAAGAGCCGACCACCCCCACCACAGCCGCAGGCGACCAGCCCCTCTCCACCCAGCAGCGCACGGTGCTGGAGAGGCTGATTACCCGTCTGGTGGCCCTGACGCAGCAGCAGAGCGCCGAAGTCTGGGCCGGGGTGAAGCACGATCTGGGTTTAAAAAACGATGCTCCCCTGCTCTCCAGGCACTTCCCTGCCGCCGAGCAGAGCCTGTCCCAGCGTCTGGAGAGTGCCGTCCAGAATAACGCCAACCGCCAGGTGCTTTCGCAACTGACGGAGCTGCTGGGCCAGGGCAACAATCGCCAGGCGGTGAGCACGTTTATCCGCCATCAGTTTGGCCAGACGGCGCTCAGCCAGCTCTCTCCCGAGCAGCTTAAAACCGTGCTGGTGATGCTGCAGAAAGGCGAGCTGGCGATCCCCCAGCCGCAGCAGCGCCCGGCCACCGATCGCCCGATGCTGCCTGCCGAGCACAATACGCTGAACCAGGCAGTCACCAAGCTGGCTGCCGCCACGGGTGAATCCAGCAAGCTGATCTGGCAGTCGATGATTGAGCTTTCCGGCGCAAAGACCGGCGAGCCGATCCCGGCCAAGCAGTTTGCTCACCTGCTGACCTGGCTGCAGGCGCGCCAGACGTTGAGCACCCAGACGGCGCCGACCCTGCATACGGTGCAGTCGGCTCTGAAGCAGCCGCTGGACGCGCACGAATGGCAGGGCATTCAGGATTATGCTCAGCAGACGTATCAGGTCACGCCGCAGACGGTGCTGACCACCGCCCAGGTGCAGGATCTGCTCAACCACATCTTCCTGCGCCGCGCCGAGCGTAACGAAGCCCTGCTGGAGCCGCGTCATATCCAGCCGATCTACAACCCACTGTTCGCCCCGGTGATGGAGTCGTTCAAGTCGCTCTCTGCCCGTCCGGGCCTGATTGCCATCGCGCTGCTGGTGGTGCTGGCGCTGATCTGGCTGGTGATTTAACGCGTACCTGACGCAGATAACCGGGATAAGAACGCAATTCTCTATTAGGCTTTTTATCTGGCCTGGTTAAGAGGAGAGCGCGATGCGCAAAAAAGCATTGATAGTGGGTATCAGCGGCGTGATTGGACGCGCCCTGGCAGAGAAGCTGTTGGAAGAGGGCTGGGAAGTTACCGGTCTGTCACGCGGACGCGGCGACGTGCTCGCGGGCTGTACCAGCCTGACGGCGGATCTGACCGACGCGGCGGCGGTCAGCGAAGCGCTGAAATCGGTCAAACCGGATGCGCTCTTCTTTAGCGTCTGGGCGCGCCAGGAGAGCGAGAAAGAGAATATCCGCGTGAATGGCGCGATGGTGAAAAACGTCATTGAGGCGCTGGGTAACCGTCTACACGGGGCACACGTGGCGCTGGTCACCGGACTTAAGCACTATCTTGGTCCGTTTGAAGCCTACGGCAAAGGCGCTGTACCGGTGACCCCTTTCCGCGAAGAGCAGGGTCGGCAGCCGGTGGAGAACTTCTACTATGCCCAGGAGGACGAGCTTTTCGCCGGGGCAGAGAAGTATGGCTACCGCTGGAGCGTGCACCGTCCGCATACCATTGTCGGCTATGCGTTGGGTAATGCCATGAACATGGGCCAGACGCTGGCGGTTTACGCCACCCTGTGCCGGGAAAAAGGCTGGCCCTTTATCTTCCCAGGCTCCCCTGAGCAGTGGAACGGCGTGTCGGACGTGACCGATGCTAGCCTGCTGGCCGAGCAGCTGGAATGGGCAGCCACCAGCCCGACGGCAGCTAACGAGGACTTCAACGCCGTTAACGGTGACGTATTCCGCTGGAAGTGGCTGTGGCCGCGCCTCGCCGCCTATTTTGGTATTGAGGCCGCCCCCTACCCTGAGAAGATGATGCCCCTGGAGGGTCGGATGCTGGAGGCCGAGGCCGCCTGGCGGACGATTGCTGCGCACCATCAGCTGCGTGAGGCGGACATCAACAAGCTGGTCTCCTGGTGGCATACCGATGCCGACCTGGGCCGCCCGATGGAGGCCTTTACCGATATGAGTAAAAGCCGCAAGGCCGGGTTTATCGGCTATCGCAGCACGCTGGATTCATTTACCGGGCTGTTTGATCGACTCAAGAGCGAGCGGATTATCCCCTGATGCAGTGCCAGCCAGTCAGCGCAGCCGCTGACTGGCTTTTCCCGCTACAGGTTCTCGCCGTTGCTTCTGATCACCTCTTTGTACCAGTCGAACGATTTTTTCTTGCTGCGCGCCAGCGTACCTTTCCCTTCATTGTCCTTGTCGACATAGATAAAGCCGTAGCGCTTTTTCATCTCGCCGGTGCCCGCCGAGACCAGATCGATGCAGCCCCAGGGGGTGTAGCCCATTAGGTCGACGCCATCTTCCTCTACCGCCTTCTTCATTTCGCGAATATGGTCGCCCAGGTAGGCGATGCGGTAGCTGTCGTCCACCGTGCCGTCCGCCTCCAGCTTGTCGATGGCGCCAAAGCCGTTTTCGACAATAAACAGCGGCTGCTGGTAGAGATCGTAGAAGTAGTTCAGCGAGTAGCGTAACCCCACCGGATCGATCTGCCAGCCCCAGTCAGAGGCTTTTACCCACGGGTTAGTCACCAGGCTTTTGGTTTCGTCATAGTCGAGGCGAGGATTATCCTCGGTGGCTTTGGTGGCAAACGACATGTAGTAGCTAAAGCCAATGTAGTCGACGCAGCCGCGCTGCAGGATGCGCAGATCCTCTTCGGTCATATCAAGGTTGAACGCTTTTCGCGCAAAGTAGTTCAGGGTGTGTTTCGGGTAGTAGCCCCGAACGTGCACGTCGGCAAACCAGTAGCGGCGGTGCATAGCGTTGACCGACATCATCATGTCGTTGGGATCGCAGGTGAGCGGATAGACCGGACACATGGCGATCATGCAGCCAATCTGGAACTCCGGGTTAATCGCGTGCCCGGCTTCCACCGCCAGTGCGCTGGCCACCAGCTCATAGTGCGCAGCCTGATACATGATCTTCTCGCGATCCTCACCCGGCTTATAGTGCAGCCCCGAGTTGGTGAACGGCGCGAAATCCTCGTTGAAGTTGGCCTGGTTGTTGATCTCGTTAAAGGTCATCCAGTACTTCACTTTCTTCTGGTAACGAGTGAAAACGGCTTTGGCAAAGCGGACAAAGAATTCAATCGTCTGGCGGTTGCGCCAGCCGCCGTATTCGGTGACCAGGTGATAGGGCATCTCAAAGTGTGAAAGGGTGATCACCGGCTCGATATTGTACTTCAGGCACTCGTCAAAGAGATCGTCATAGAACTGCAGCCCGGCTTCGTTGGGCTCCAGCTCGTCGCCGCGAGGAAAGATGCGTGTCCAGGCGATAGAGGTACGGAAGCATTTAAAGCCCATCTCCGCAAACAGCTTAATGTCCTGCGGATAGCGATGGTAAAAGTCGATGCCTTCATGGTTGGGATAGTATTTCCCCTCGATGACGCCTTCGGTAATTTCTCGCGGCACGCCATGCCGCCCGGCGGTCATCACGTCGGCAACGCTAATGCCTTTGCCGCCCTCCTGCCAGCCGCCCTCCAGCTGATGCGCGGCCACCGCCCCGCCCCAAAGAAAATCTGCTTTAAATCCAGCCATCTGTACCCCCTCTTCGTTGGAATATAGGGGAGGATAGCAACCGATGCGGCAGATTGCCGGACGCGTGTCACATAATTGCCCGTGGCTTTAGCCATAAAAAAAGGAGCCAGAAGGCTCCTTTTTACTTTGCCGGAGGGCAATTATTTGTTCAGCTTGCGCATTACCAGCGTGGCGTTGGTGCCGCCAAAGCCGAAGCTGTTGGACATCACGGTGTTCAGCTCACGCTCGGTCGTCTCGGTGACGATGTTCAGGCCTTCTGCTTTCTCGTCCATCTCTTCGATGTTGATGCTTGGGGCGATAAAGCCGTGTTCCAGCATCAGCAGGGAGTAGATGGCTTCCTGCACGCCCGCCGCACCCAGCGAGTGACCGGTCATGGCTTTGGTAGCAGAGATAGCCGGGCTGTTGTTGCCGAAGACTTCACGGATCGCACCCAGCTCTTTCACGTCGCCTACCGGAGTAGAGGTGCCGTGGGAGTTCAGGTAGTCGATCGGGGTGTCCAGACCGTGCATCGCCATCTGCATGCAGCGCACCGCGCCTTCGCCAGACGGAGCCACCATGTCAGCGCCGTCGGAGGTGGCGCCGTAGCCCACGATCTCCGCATAGATTTTCGCGCCGCGTGCCAGAGCGTGTTCCAGCTCTTCCACCACCACCATACCGCCGCCGCCTGCGATCACGAAACCGTCACGGCTAGCGTCGTAGGTACGGGAGGCTTTCGCCGGATCGTCGTTGTACTTGGTAGAGAGCGCGCCCATCGCGTCGAACTCACAGGCCATTTCCCAGCCCAGCTCTTCGCCGCCGCCAGCAAAAACGATGTCCTGTTTGCCCAGCTGGATCTGCTCAACCGCGTTACCGATACAGTGTGCAGAGGTCGCACAGGCGGAGCTGATAGAGTAGTTTACGCCGTGGATTTTGAACGGCGTCGCGAGGCAGGCGGAGACCGCCGAGCCCATCGCTTTGGTGACCACATACGGGCCAACCGCTTTCAGGCCGCGCGGGCTACGCATTGCGTCCGCACCGAAGACCTGCGCTTTGGAAGAGCCGCCGGAGCCAGCAATCAGGCCCACGCGTGGGTTATTCTGGTAAACCTCTTCGCTCAGGCCAGCATCAGCGATGGCCTCCTGCATAGAGAGGAAGGCGTAGATGGCGGCATCGTTCATGAAACGGACCACTTTGCGGTCAATCATGCCCGTGGTGTCCAGTTTTACATTACCCCATACGTGGCTGCGCATACCGGAATCGTGAAATTCCTGGGAGAAAGTGATCCCTGAGCGCCCTTCACGCAGAGATGCGAGGACTTCCTGCTGGTTATTACCGATGCTGGAAACGATGCCCAAGCCAGTAATCACTGCACGTTTCATTCAATACCTCTGTCATTCGCACTATTATAAGATTCGATTCGCAAGATAGCGTACAGTTGTACGCCGAACAAGTCCGATCAGCCAATTTCTGGAGAAATTTGCGCCAGCGGGCCGACATCGTTAAGATCGTGCCACTGCCTGCCACGCGAGTAACTTACGTGAAACAAACCGCTATACAATCTGCCAACCTCGAATTCAACGCTGAGGGTACACCTGTTTCCCGAGATTTCGACGACGTCTATTTCTCTAATGATAATGGACTTGAGGAGACGCGCCACGTTTTCCTCGACGGTAACCAGCTTGGCACCCGTTTTCCGCTGCATCCACGCCCGCTGTTTATCGTTGCCGAGAGCGGCTTCGGCACCGGGCTGAACTTTCTTACGCTGTGGCAGGCGTTTGATGCATTTCTGCTCGCACACCCGCAGGCTACGCTGCAAAGATTACACTTCATCAGTTTTGAAAAATTTCCGCTAAAGGCGGCGGATTTGGCCCAGGCGCACCGGCACTGGCCCGAGCTGGCGCCCTGGGCTGAGCAGCTCCAGGCGCAGTGGCCTGCCGCCCTGCCGGGCTGCCACCGTCTGCTGCTGGCAGGCGGACGCGTTACGCTCGATCTCTGGTTTGGCGATATTAATACCTTAACCGATGCGCTGGATGATTCCCTCAACCAGAAGGTTGACGCCTGGTTTCTTGACGGCTTTGCCCCAGCGAAAAACCCAGAGATGTGGACGCCGTCGCTGTTTAATGCCATGGCCCGCCTGGCACGCCCCGGTGGCACGCTCGCCACCTTTACCTCCGCCGGGTTTGTCCGTCGAGGATTGCAGGAGGCGGGCTTCAGCATGCAAAAAAGAAAAGGGTTTGGCCGCAAGCGCGAGATGCTGACCGGCGAGATGCAGCAGACGCTGAACCCCGCCCCGCGCACGCCATGGTTTGCCCGCACCCCGGCAGCAGGTCAGGAGGCCGCGATTGTTGGCGGCGGCATTGCCAGCGCCCTGCTCTCGCTGGCCCTGCTGCGCCGGGGCTGGCAGGTGACCCTTTATTGTGCCGACGATGCGCCCGCTCAGGGAGCATCCGGCAATCGTCAGGGGGCGCTCTATCCTCTGCTGAGCGCCCACGATCCGGCCCTGGCGCGCTTCTTCCCGGCCGCCTTTACCTTCGCCCGCAGGCTGTACGATACCCTGCCGGTTGAGTTCGACCGCGACTGGTGCGGCGTCACCCAGCTTGGCTGGGACGAAAAGAGCCAGCAGAAGATTGCCCAGATGCTTAGCCTGGCACTCCCTCCTGAAGTGGCCGTGGCGGTGGATGCCGAAGCGGTGAAGGCGACCACCGGCGTAGATACCGGCTGCGGCGGCATTCAGTACCCGGCAGGCGGCTGGCTCTGCCCAGCCCAGCTTACCGCCGCCGCGCTAGAGCTGGCGGTCTCTCAGGGCCTGCGCGTGCGTTATCAATCCGAGGTGAACGCCCTCACTGCTACAGAGGCGGGCTGGCAGCTGACGTTTACTCAAGGCGAAAGCGCCTGCCATCAGACGGTAGTGCTGGCGAACGGTCACCGCGTCAATCAGTTTACCCAGACGGAGAACCTGCCGGTCTACGCCGTTGGCGGCCAGGTGAGCCACATCCCTGCCCGCCCTGGGCTGTCGGCGCTGCGTCAGGTGCTGTGCTATGACGGCTACCTGACGCCGCAGAATCCCACTAACGGCGAGCACTGCATCGGCGCGAGCTACCATCGCGGTCAGCAGGAGGCGAGCTACAGCGAAGAGGATCAGCAGCACAATCGCCAGCGATTAATCGACTGCTTCCCCGAGGCGGAGTGGGCAAAAGAGGTAGACGTCAGCGGCCAATCTGCCCGCTGCGGCGTACGCTGCGCCACGCGGGATCATCTGCCTATGGTGGGTAACGTCGCCGATTATGCGGTTACCATGGAGAACTATGCCGATCTGGCCGAGCATCAGGAGTATGCCGTCTCGGCCCCGGTGCATGCGGGACTGTATATGCTCGGCGCGCTGGGTTCACGCGGGCTGTGCAGCGCTCCGCTGGCGGCAGAGATCCTGGCGGCGCAGATGAGCGACGAGCCGATCCCGCTGGAGGCTGAGACCCTGGCGGCGCTGAATCCTAATCGTCTGTGGGTGAGAAAACTGCTGAAGGGGAAGGCGGTGAAACGTGCTCAGGTGTAAAGATGGTTCGCCGGGCGGCACTGCGTTTGCCCGGCCTACAGGCCTGTAGGCCCGGTAAGCGTAGCGCCACCGGGCGTGACTGAACTTAACCCCTGGCCTGCTGGTAGAGTCTCTCCCACATCTCCAGCACCAGCACCTGATCGCGCGGAGAGAGTTCACCGCCCTGAATCGCCTGCTCAAGGCTGGAGGTCACCTGGGCGTAAACCGCCTCCGGGGAGTGATCGTCACCGTTTTCCAGCACGGCGACGGCCAGCGTCAGGTGGCCGCTCAGGTAACCGCTGGCGAAAAGCTCATCGTCACTGGCGTGCTCAACCATGTCATCAATTAACGCCAGAATGCGTGATTCAAATTCCGCGATCATCTTCTTTCCTCTTTAAAAACCGTGGCGCTAGTTCAGATCGTCCGGCCACGGAAACTGGTCTGCCGTTAAAGACGGCGTGTGATAATAATCTTGTAACGCTTTGATAAACCGCGCCGGACGCTCGGGGATCCCCTGCTCCAGCCAGGTCATCACTTGGGCATGCACCCGGCGCTGGAAGGCGATGCGATCCGGCTCGACGTCACCTTCAAGGTTGTCGCAGCTGACGTTAAACGGGAAGCCCGCCGCCACGCAGAAGAGCCATTCAAAAGATTGAGGCTTCACCTCGACGTCTTCAAACTGCCCCTGGGTTGCGGCATCGCGACCGTCCGGGCAGTACCAGTAGCCAAAATCCACCAGTTCCCGACGAGCCTTACCGGCGACGCACCAGTGTGAAATCTCATGCAGCGCGCTGGCGTAAAAGCCGTGGGCAAAAACGATCCGGTGATAGTCGACCTCGTCGTCAGCCGGAAGGTAGATAGGCTCGTCGTCGCCCTTCACCAGGCGGGTATTAAAATCGTCGGCAAAGCAGCCATTGAAGATCTCAATCAGCTGCTCGTAGCGGTGTGTCGTACTGCTCATGCGTGTATCCCCACCCAGTGGAGGATCTCCTGTCCGTGACTGTCAAAAAGAAGTTTGGCGCTCATCACCGCCGAAACGATAACGATCATCGGGCGGATCAGCTTCTGCCCTTTACTCAGCACCAGCCGCGAGCCGAGGCGCGCGCCGATAAACTGTCCGGCAAGCATCACAAACCCGGTGGCCCATACCACCTTGCCGCCGATGATAAACAGCAGCAGGCCGCCGAGATTCGAGGTGGCGTTGAGCACCTTGGCGTGCGCGGTGGATTTCGCCAGGTTGAAGCCGCAGAGCGTGACAAACGCCAGGGCATAAAATGAACCCGCGCCGGGGCCGAAGAAGCCATCGTAGAAGCCCACGCAGCCGCCTGCCACCAGCGCAAACGGCAGACCGTAGAGACGACGCTGGCGATCCTCTTCACCCAGCTTCGGCATCAGCAGAAAGTAGAGGCCGATACTGATGACCAGCACGGGCAGGATCTGACGCAGTATGTCGGACTGTACATGCTGTACCAGCAGCGCACCCGTCGTCGAACCAATAAAGGTCATCAGAATATTGAGCTTCTGATCGCCGAGCTTCACCACGCCACGGCGCAGAAAGTAGAGCGATGACGAGAGCGATCCACCGCAGGCCTGTAGCTTGTTGGTCGCCAGCGCCTGGGCCGGGGTCATGCCCGCCGCCAGCAGCGCCGGGACAGTCAGCAACCCGCCGCCGCCAGCCAGAGCATCAATAAACCCGGCCAGCAGGGCGACGAAAAAAAGGACTGCCAGCAGCAGCGGAGAGACCAAAAAGAGATCGCTAAAATTTTCCATTAAAGTACATGCTCGTCCAGTAGCGCCTGGCAGGAAGGCGGCAACGGCGGCGGTGTCTTCTTCTCAGGCTTCGTTGAGGCAGGTTTAGGCGGTTCAAACCAGCTTTGCAGCTCCGCGCCACAGCCGTCGCCCGGCGGCGGCAGCGGTTGATCGACGCACTCCAGGCTATCTGCCGGGCAGCGTAGGCGAACGTGCATATGCGCCCGATGCTGGAACCACGGACGCACCTTGCGCAGCCAGTCGCGATCGGTTCCCGCGTCTTCGCACAGCCGCTGCTTAATGGCCGGGTTAACAAAGATGCGCGTCACGTCGTTATCTTCCGCGGCCAGCTTAATCAGATGATTAATTTCTGGCTGCCACAGCGAGGAGACGACGTGCTTGCCATCCTGGGAGACCAGATCCAGCGCCTGGGGCTTCAGCAGCTGCGCCGCGGTCCAGCGCGTTTTCGGCAGCTGTAAGAAGATATCGACGTCCAGCCCGGTTTGATGGCTGGCGTGGCCGCCGTTAAAGCGCCCCCCGGCGGGCATGCCCATATCCCCTATCAGCACCGTGCCAAGGTTAAGATTATGCACCCGTCCGCTAAGGCGCTGAATAAATTGCACCAGGTCAGGGTGACCAAAGTAGCGGCGCTGATCGGTGCGCATCACCTGATAGGCGTCGGACTGGATCGGCAGTGCGCTCGCACCGACGATACAGCCGTTAGAGAACGCGCCCACCGACTGCGCGCTACCGGCAATCGGATGGGTGATTTTTTGCCACGGCGTCGCCGCAAGCGTGGTATGGCTGGCGAGCACCGCCAGCAGCGCAATAAGCGTCTTTTTCATCGTTTACCAGCGTGGAATGGTTGTCGCCACGTCCGCATTCTGCGCCCGCTGGCGCAGGAAGTGATCCATCAGGACAATCGCCAGCATCGCTTCAGCGATGGGCACGGCACGAATACCCACGCAGGGATCGTGACGGCCTTTGGTGATCATCTCCACCTCTTCCCCAGTGCGGTTGATGGTTTTCCCCGGCACGGTAATGCTGGAGGTTGGCTTCAGGGCGATATTGGCGACAATCTGCTGGCCACTGCTGATGCCACCGAGAATGCCGCCCGCATGGTTGCTGGTAAAGCCCGCGTGGGTGATCTCGTCCCGGTTTTGGCTACCGCGCAGGGCCACCGACGCAAAGCCTTCGCCAATCTCCACGCCCTTCACCGCGTTGATGCTCATCAGCGCGTGGGCAATATCGGCATCCAGACGGTCAAACACCGGCTCGCCCAGCCCCGGCGGTACGCCGTCGGCAATCACGGTGATCTTCGCCCCGATAGAGTCGCCCTCTTTTTTCAGGGTGCGCATCAGTTCGTCCAGAGCTTCAATCTTGTCTGGATCCGGGCAGAAAAACGGGTTCTGCTCAACCTGGTCCCAGGCTTTGATCTCCAGCGGGATATCGCCCATCTGGGTCAGGCAGCCGCGAACGGTAATGCCCAATTTCTCGGCGAGGAATTTTTTGGCAATCGCCCCTGCCGCCACGCGCATGGCGGTTTCACGGGCCGATGAGCGGCCGCCGCCACGGTAGTCGCGCAGGCCATATTTCTGCTCATAGGTGTAGTCAGCGTGACCCGGACGGAAAACGTCCTTGATGGCGCTGTAGTCCTGCGAGCGCTGGTCGGTATTCTCAATCAGCAGGCCGATGCTGGTGCCGGTGGTGACACCCTCAAAAACGCCGGAGAGGATCTTCACCTGGTCCGGCTCCCGGCGCTGGGTGGTATAGCGTGAGGTGCCCGGACGGCGGCGATCCAGATCGTGCTGCAAATCGGCTTCGCTCAGGGCGATCCCCGGTGGTACGCCGTCGACAATGCAGCCGAGCGCCAGGCCATGTGACTCCCCGAAGGTGGTCACGCGAAAGAGTTGTCCAATACTGTTTCCTGCCATCACGGCTCCACTGTCTTTATTTAAATAGGCGTTATCGTTTTATTAATCTTTGTAGATGCTGAAGTGCTCCCGGGCCGCCAGCAGCTGCGCTTTAGTCAGCATAAAGACGCCGTCGCCGCCGTTATCGAACTCAAGCCAGGTAAAGGGCACTTCAGGGTACTGCTCTATCAGATGTACCATGCTGTTGCCGACTTCACAAATCAGCACGCCGTCGTCGGTGAGATAGTCTGGCGCACAGGCGAGGATGCGACGCGTCAGCTTCAGACCGTCGCTGCCGGAGGCCAGGCCCAGCTCAGGCTCGTGGCGATACTCGTTAGGCAGATCCGACATATCCTCTTCATCCACGTAGGGCGGATTGGTGACGATCAGATCGTACTGCACCTTAATCAGGTCGCGGAACAGATCGGAGCGGATAGGCGTCACGTTATGGATCAGACCGTGCTCTTCGATATTGTGCTCGGCCACGGCCAGCGCCTCGGTAGAGATGTCTACCGCGTCCACTTCCGCTTCCGGGAACTCGTAGGCGCAGGCGATAGCGATGCAGCCGCTGCCGGTGCACATATCCAGAATATGCTGTGGCTGGTGGTTGATAATGCCAGCAAAGCGGCTGGTGATGAGTTCGCCAATTGGTGAACGGGGCACCAGCACGCGTTCATCGACGTAGAATTCGTGACCGCAGAACCAGGCTTTGTTGGTCAGATAGGCGACCGGGATACGCTCGTTAACGCGGCGGATCACACGCTCAACGATACGGTGGCGCTCGCTGGACGTCAGGCGCGCGCTGCGCATATCTTCTGGAATATCCAGCGGCAGGTAGAGAGTCGGCAGCACCAGCTGCACCGCTTCGTCCCACGGGTTGTCGGTACCGTGCCCGTACCAGATGTTTGCCGCGCTGAATCGGCTGACCGACCAACGTAACATGTCCTGAATGGTGTGCAGCTCACTCACTGCTTCATCGACAAATATTTTATCCACGCTATCCTCCGGAACATGTCTTGCTATAAATTCGGCGGCTAGTTTGCCATGAAGACGCCGATAAATCAGCATTCTCGCGCACGGCCAGCCGGAAAAAAGCATTTTGCCTGAACACAGAGCGCGACGAGTCGGGTAAACTGAAAAAAATCAGAAATGAGATGAATGAATGAAGAAGAAAACATCACTTAGCGAGGCGGACCAGACCCTGTTCCGCCAGTTGATGACCGGCACGCGCCAGATCAAGCAGGACACCATTGTGCACCGCCCCCTGCGCAAGAAAGTCAGCGACGTGCCGGTAAAACGACTGCTTCAGGAGCAGGCCGACGCCAGCCACTACTTTTCTGATGAATTCCAGCCGCTGCTCAACACCGATGGGCCGGTAAAGTATGTCCGCCCGGACGTGAGCCACTTTGAAGTAAAGAAGATGCGGCGGGGAGACTATTCGCCGGAGCTGTTTCTTGACCTGCACGGCTTAACCCAGCAGCAGGCCAAGCAGGAGCTGGGGGCGCTGATCGCCGCCTGCCGTCGGGAGCACGTCTTCTGCGCCTGCGTGATGCACGGTCATGGCAAGCACATCCTGAAACAGCAGACGCCGCTGTGGCTGGCTCAGCATCCACACGTGATGGCCTTCCACCAGGCACCGAAAGAGTACGGCGGCGACGCGGCGCTGCTGGTGCTGATCGAGGTTGAGGAGTGGCAGCCGCCAGAACTACCCTAATGAAGTGCCTTAATAGCGCAGCCGAACGCCAGAAATGACAAGAGCCGCATAAGCGGCTCTTTAGCGATGGCCAGGCAGCGTTAGATCGCCTTAGCCATTTTCAGGTTGCAGGGGCTAACCTGCCAGTTAAAGGTCCCCTTCCCTTCGCCGTCCAGCGTCACGCTGGCAATGGCTGAGGTCAGGAACATCGGCGGCGTCTCTTCCGGGCAGAGCTCGGAAACCAGGTAGCCGACCAGCGGCAGGTGAGAGATCACCAGCACCGAGGAGACGCCTTTACTGGCGAGCGCATGAAGATAGTCGCCAACCAGAGCCACGTCGCCGCCGGGTGTTAACTCAGGCAGCACATCAACGCTGTCCGGCAGGTTCATACACTCCCCTACCTTCTCCAGCGTCTGTTCAGCGCGCAGGAACGGACTGACCAGCACACGCTCAACGTTTACTTTTTGTCCCTTTAACCAGGTCGCCATTTGACGGGACTCATCACAGCCACACAGCGTTAAAGGACGTACCGAGTCACTGGCTGCTTCGAGAGCAGCGTCGCCGTGACGCATGATAAAAACTTGCATATTGCACCGCTTTTGTTAACCAGAAGCACTGATATCGCCCGAGCATGAACGCATCGGGAGAGAGCAGTGGCCGGGCATTGTGCCTTATCCATTCGTCGAATGAAACGCTGTGTTTTACCTCAACGGCGTAACTCTCGTCAATCTCTGTTTATAAATTGAACAGCATTGACCTATTCAACGCCAGATTTACCCTTACCAGACCTTAACTTACCCGCTCGGCCTCCCTGTTCGGCCAGAACGTGATGCCGTGCTGCGCCATGTGTAACAAAATCTCACAGGGCATAAAGCGATCGCCGTACTGAGCGGCTAAACGCTGAAGGGTCGCCACCACGTTGTCCGCCCCCAGGCGATCCATGTAGCGGAACGGCCCGCCCAAAAACGGCGGAAAACCGATGCCAAACACGGCGCCAATATCGCCATCGCGGACGCTTCTGATGACCTTCTCATCAATACAGCGTGCCGCTTCATTAAGCATCATCATGACGCAGCGTTCAGCCACCTGCGCCTCGGTTAAACGTGCGCTGCCTGCTGCGCCCACCAGCGGATAAATAGCCGGATCCACCTGTTTCTTGCTTGTACGCCCTTTCGCGTCATAAAGATAGAAACCACGGCCATTTTTTCTGCCTTTGCGATCGTCGTTCAAAATTGCGCTGACGACATTTGCTGGCGGTGAAAAACGTTCTCCATATGCCGCTTCAAGCACAGGTATAATTTTAGTGCCGGTATCGATTCCTACCTCATCTAAAAGTTGGATCGGGCCAACCGGGAAACCAAACTTTACCAGCGCGTTATCAATGTGCTCGACACGCTCACCTTCGGTCAGCATCCGCATCGCTTCGTTAATATAGGGGGCAAGGATACGGTTAACGTAGAACCCGGCCTTGTCCGCTACCACGATGGGTGTTTTCCCCTGCTTTTTCGCCAGCTTCACCGTGGTGGCGATGGTCTGCTCATCCGTGCCAGCGTGGGGAATAATCTCTACCAGCGGCATCTTCTCCACCGGACTAAAGAAGTGCAGGCCAATCACCTTCTCCGGACGCGCCGCGCGGGCGGCGATATCGCCAATCGGCAGGGAGGAGGTGTTGGAGGCGAAGATAGTGTGCGGTGCGCAGTGGGCCTCAACGTCAGCGACCATCTGCTGTTTCAGACTCAAATCTTCAAATACCGCCTCAATGACCACGTCCCGCTGAGAGAAGCCGCGATAGTCCGTGGCACCTGAAATCATCGCCATCTGGCTGTCGCGTTCGCTGGATCTGATATGGCGGCGACGCACTTTTTTATCAAGCTGCTGCCAGCTGTATTTCAGCGCATGGTTAATGCCCGTCGGGTTGATATCCTTGATGCGCACCGGTAGCCCGGCCTTGCTGGCGGTGACAAACGCAATGCCGCCGCCCATCAGGCCACCGCCCAGCACGCCCACTGACCGTAGCGGGCCGGATTCGACGCTGCTGCCCGGATCCTTTTTGATCTCGGTGGTGGCAAAGAAGATCTGCCGTAGCGCCTGGGACTGGGGCGTCATCGCCAGCTCGCCAAAGGCACGCGCCTCGGCCGTATAGCCGCTGCCTTTGCCCTGCGCCAGCCCGATATGAATAACGTCCAGAATGCGCGATGCCGCCGGGTAGTTGCCGTGGGTCTTCTGCTGGGTCTTTTTGCCTACAAAATGAAAGAGCAGCGCCCGCCCAAGGGGGCCGGCGAGAATACGCTCTTTTACCGGCAGCCGACGGCTCGCAGGTCGGCCCTTAAGCGCCAGCGCCGCCGCTGCATCCAGTAAAATGGCATGAGGGACGACGTCATCCACCAGCCCGACCTTCCGCGCCTGGCGGGCCCGCAGCTGCTTGCCGGTGAGGATCATCTCCAGCGCCGTGCTGACGCCCACCAGACGCGGCAGACGCTGGGTTCCCCCGGAGCCGGGAAGCAGCCCCAGCTGAACCTCGGGTAATCCCAGCACCGTTTTCGCATCGTCGGTACAGACGCGCCCGTGGCAGGCCAGCGCCAGCTCAAGACCGCCGCCGAGGCAGGGCCCGTGAATAGCGGCAATCACCGGAATGGTGAGCGCGTGAATATCGGACATAATTTTCCGCCCTTCATACGCCAGCGCTTCGGCCTGCTGGGCAGTGGTGCAGCCGTCAATCATGTTGATATCGGCCCCGGCAATAAAGTTGTCCGGCTTGGCAGAGATAAAGACCACGCCTCGCAGATCCTTATTGTCACGGATCGCTTTTATGATGGCGCGGACCTGGCTGCCAAACTCTGCCTTAAGGGTATTCATCTTCTCGCCGGGCACGTCGATCGTGACGACGGCGATATTGTCCGGCCGCACGCTAAGGGTAAATGCGGAGGGGGTTGCCATTTCAATCTTCATGTCCATTATTCGGCCTCCAGAACCATTGCCGCACCCAGCCCACCGGCGGCACAGGCGGTCACCAGGCCAAAGCCGCCCCCGCGACGGCGCAGCTCGTGCAGCGTCTGGGTGATCATCCGCGCCCCGGTAGCGGCAAAGGGGTGCCCGTAGGCAATAGAGCCACCCAGCACGTTGAACCGGCTCTCGTCGACTTCACCAATGGCGCGATCGCGCCCCAGCACCTCGCGGGCGAAGCGGTCGCTGGCCATCAGCTTCAGGTTAGCCAGCGTCTGGGCGGCAAAGGCTTCGTGCATATCAAACAGGGTCAGATCGCCAAGCGTGAGCCCGGCGCGCTCCAGCGCCAGCGGCGTCGACCACGCCGGGCCAAGCAGCATGTCCTGCTTCACGTCAATGGCGGTAAAGGCATAGCTGCGCAGGTAGCCGAGCGGGGTTAGCCCCAGCTCACGCGCGCGGGATTCGGTCATCAGGATCACCGCCGCTGCGCCGTCGGTGAGCGGCGTACTGTTGGCGGCGGTGACCGTGCCATGCTGACGGTCAAAGGCCGGACGCAGCTTAGCGTAGTCGGCGAGCGACGCATTGGCTCGCACCGTATTGTCCTGAACAAAAGGATCGCGATAAGGCGGCGCATAGGCGGTCATCACCTCTTCCGCCAGCCTGCCGTCGGCCCACGCCTGAGCGGCGCGCTGGTGGGAACGGTGCGCGAATACGTCCTGCTCCTCGCGGCTAATGCCGTAGGTTTTCGCCATCTGCTCGGCGGTATCCCCCATGCGCAGCCCGGTAGAATACTCGGCAACCGCAGGCGGCACCGGGAGCAGATCGCGCAGGCGCAGGCGGGAGAGAAGCTTGAGCTTTTGCCCGCCGGAGCGAGCCTTGCTGAGATCGACCAGGGTGCGCGCCAGGGTTTTACTGACGCCAATCGGCAGGACGGATGAAGAGTCGGCTCCCCCGGCGATACCGGCGCGGATAGTTCCCGCCAGCAGGCTTTCGGCCACGTTAGCTACCGCCTGAAAGCTGGTGGCGCAGGCGCGGCTCACGCTGTAGGCATCGGTATGCACGTTCATCCCGGTTCCGAGCACGATTTCGCGTGCGATGTTGGGCGCCTCCGGCATCTGAACAACCTGACCAAAAACCACCTGCTCAATGATCTCTGGCGCAATTTCGCTGCGCGCCAGCATCTCACCCACGGCCATCTTGCCCAGTTCAATGGCGGTAACACCATGAAACGCAGTGGCCTGGCGGGCAAACGGGGTACGTAACCCGCTAACAATGGCTATACGATCGCCCTGACGGGTGACAAGCGGTAATGCCTGACTCATAACTCTCCCCTGTTGACATACTGCGCAAAGTGGTCTGACCTGCTAATAGTCTTAACCATTTTTTTACATTTAGCCAAGCGGAGAGGCGAAAAAATGCGAGGTAAAACACAGAGAAAAGCACAGATAACGCTCCCGACAGCGGGAGCGTTAGAGGAAGATTAACGCAGGCCCAGCTGGAAGATCAGCGTTTCAGCTTCGCAGGCAAAAACGAAGTCGATATCGAGCTTAACGCCACCGTCAACCTCGGTGAAGGTTGGGGTAATTTCACACGGCTCAGACTCAACGCCGCGCGCTTTTTCCGTCAGCGCGGCCAGAGTCTCTTCGGCCTGGGCGCGATCGGTGAACACACGGCTATAAGAGGCCGTGCAGTCGCTGTTGTCCATGATGGTGCCAACGTCCATACAGCAGCAAACGGGGGTTTCATCAGCACTGCATTTACTCATATTGAAAGTCCTCTCTCATTCGCACATAGCGTGCCCGATAAATAGTGAGGGTATTTTACGCGCTGACGGTAACGGTCTCCAGTTGTTAGCGCTCCAAAAGTGGGTAAGTGACCGATATCACACTTAAAAATGATCTGGCGCAATAATCACCCTTTTCCCTCATTGATGACCGTCCCGTTTTTGCCAGCCAGATCGCGTTTCCGTGATCACATTTGAAAATACTTATAAACATACTTGCAACATTCGGGCTGGTCAGACCTATACTCTCGCGACTGGTCTGATTTGTCTGTCGTAACTCAGACCCTACACTCCGCGCTCCTGTTACGGCATGTAACATTTATTGTATAAAAATAAATTATGAGGTTATGGTCATGAGCCAGAAAACCCTGTTTACCAAGTCTGCACTCGCAGTTGCAGTGGCAATTGTCTCAACACAAGCCTGGTCAGCAGGCTTCCAACTTAATGAGTTCTCCTCCTCTGGCCTTGGCCGTGCCTACTCTGGTGAAGGCGCTATCGCTGATGACGCAGGCAACGTTAGCCGTAACCCCGCCCTGATTACGATGTTTGACCGCCCTACTTTCTCCGGCGGTGCCATTTTTGTTGATCCGGACGTGGACGTCTCCGGCGTCTCTCCGTCTGGTCGTAGCCTGGACGCGGATAACATCGCCCCGACGGCGTGGGTGCCTAACCTGCACTTCGTTGCACCGATTAATGACCAGTTTGGCTGGGGCGCGTCCCTGACCTCTAACTACGGTCTGGCGACTGACTTTAACGACAGCTACGCCGCAGGATCGATGGGAGGTAAAACCGAGCTGGAGACCATCAACCTGAACCTCAGCGGTGCCTATCGTCTGGATAACCACTGGAGCTTCGGCGTAGGTTTTGACGCGGTATACGCTAAAGCGAAGCTGGAGCGCTACGCGGGTGACCTCGGCCAGCTCACCGCGGGCCAGCTGAGCCGCACCCCTGGCTTTACTTCCGCTACCCCGCAGGGCGCAGCGCTGCGCTCGATTGCTGGCTATGCCAACAGCCTGACCAGCGATACGCAGATTGCCTACCTGAAGGGTGATGAGTGGGGCTTCGGCTGGAACGCCGGTATTCTTTACGAACTGGATAAAGATAACCGCTACGGCCTGACCTACCGCTCTGAGATCAAAATCGACTTTGACGGCGACTACCGCAGCAGCCTGAACCCGGCATTCAACAGCTTCCTGGGGCCGCGCGGCCTGCCTTCTGGCACCGGTGGCAACACCATCGACGGCGCGCTCAACCTGAACCTGCCAGAGATGTGGGAGATTTCAGGCTATAACCGCGTGGCACCGAAATGGGCCGTGCACTACAGCCTGGCCTACACCAGCTGGAGCCAGTTCCAGGAGCTGAAAGCGAAGAACAGCGACGGCGGCACGCTGTTCTATAAAGATGAGGGCTTCCGCGACTCCTACCGTCTGGCGCTGGGTACCACCTACTATATGGACGACAACTGGACCTTCCGCAGCGGTATTGCCTACGATGACAGCCCGATCCCGGCTGACAAACGCTCTATCTCTATTCCGGACCAGGATCGTCTCTGGCTGAGCGCAGGTACCACCTACGCCTTCAATCAGGATGCCTCCGTGGACGTCGGCGTCTCCTATATGCACGGTCAGAAGGTGAAGTTCACCGAAGGCCCGTATAACTTCGAGTCTGAAGGCAAGGCCTGGCTCTACGGCGCAAACTTCAACTACGCGTTCTAATCAGAAACGCGTATAAAAAAAGGTGAACTTCGGTTCACCTTTTTTATTGCCTCGCGCCGGGTTATTCGGCGTCGATATCCTGCAGATCGCCCTGAATCGCCTGCGCGTTCGGGTTCTCTTCCGGCTTCAGCTGTCCGCCGTTAGCAATAAAGTCATGCTGCTGGAAGTACGCCTCGCGCACCAGAATATAAGGGTCAGAGGACTGGCGCAGCAGGCCGTCGGAATCCAGCAGCTGCGCACGTGTCTCAACGCCCTCTACTGCCCACTTGCCTACCGAGAGCGGCCATGTCAGCCAGGAGAGCACCGGATAGAGCGTATCTGCTGCATCGCCCCCGTCTTCACGCAGCGTGAAGCTGCCGTAGAAAGGCAGCTGCACATAAGGGCCGTAGCCGACGCCATAGTGGCCCAGCGTACTGCCGAAACGGCGTGGCACGGTGCGCTGCAGATCTTTGTTCGCCATACCCGCCACGTCGATAAAACCACCCATGCCTAAAATAGTGTTCAGGAAGAAGCGGGTGAAGTGCTTCATCCCCTGGTAGGGATCGCCCTGCAGGAAGGAGTTCACCATGATGGCGGGCTCTTCAAGGTTGCTGGTGAAATTGCTCAGGCCGTTTCGCGCGGGCTGCGGCACGTAATCGCGCCAGGCGACCGCGACCGGACGCAGAACATAGGGATCCACCACGTTAAAGTTGAAGTTGTACATGGTGCGGTTGAACCCTTCCAGCGGATCCGAACGTCCCTGAGGCTCACCGGAATCAGAGCTGGCGCAGCCCACCAGTAGCGTCGTGCCCAGCGCGAGCGCCGTCAGGCGAAATTTCATAGATGTCTCCCTGTAAAATTTGGCGATGACTGAATGCCACCCGTGACGGCACAACTGCACCGCGCCCCGGCGAACGCCGTTGAATACGCAAGCGATTGTATCAGCACGTTTTAAGATGTCCATGCGCATGGAATAGCGCGTCGGTATGATTTCAGCATAGCCTGTCTTTAACTTTATTCTCTGTTTCGCTATCCATTTTAAACTTGCCCGTAAAAAGCGCCGTTGCGATAGGTGCGCTTCCCAGCAAAATTAGCGGATACCGCTACGCTTATAGCATTAAAGTGAGTAACAGAAAGGTGACCCATCGTGGACGAATTAAAAGAAGATAAGATCAGCAAGGAATCTGAGGCGCTTTCGGAAGAAGAGATTGAGGTAGAGAGCGAGGAGAACAAGCGCGGCGAGGAGATAGAGGTAGATGAAGAGGAGCTCCCCTCACGTGCGATGGCGATCCATGAACACATTCGTCAGGATGGCGAGAAAGAGATGGAGCGCGATGCCATGGCCCTGCTGTGGTCTGCTATCGCCGCCGGGCTGTCGATGGGCGCATCGCTGCTGGTAAAGGGGATCTTTCACGTTAAGCTGGACGGCATTCCCGGCAGCTATGTTCTGGAGAGCTTCGGCTACACCTTCGGCTTTATTATCGTCATTATGGCCCGCCAGCAGCTGTTTACGGAGAATACCGTGACCGCCGTGCTGCCGGTGATGCAGAATCCGACCCGGAAAAACGGCGGCCTGCTGCTGCGCCTGTGGAGCCTGGTGCTGCTTGGCAACCTGATCGGCACGGCCATTGCCGCCTGGGCGTTTGAGTATATGCCGATCTTTGACGAGGCCACGCGGGACGCCTTTGTTGAAATCGGTATGGAGGTGATGAAAAACACCCCTGCCGAGATGTTTGCCAATGCGATTATCTCCGGCTGGCTGGTCGCCACCATGGTGTGGATGTTCCCGGCGGCCGGTTCGGCGAAGATCGTGGTAATTATCCTGATGACCTGGGTCATTGCGCTGGCGGACACCACCCATATCGTGGTGGGCGCGGTGGAGATCTTCTACCTGGTCTTCAACGGCACCATCCCCTGGACCGACTTCCTCTGGCCTTTCGCCATACCAACCCTGGCGGGCAACATCTGCGGCGGCACCTTTATCTTCGCCCTGCTCAGCCATGCGCAGATCCGCAATGATATGAGCAACAAGCGCAAGGCAGATATGAAAGCCGAGGCGGAAGACGCCAAAAAGAAGATGAATAAGGCGTAAATGGTGACACTTTAAGCAGTCGGGCGGCCCTGAGCTTAACGCGATGAACAAATAGCGTTATACTCGTGCCGCCTCGTCCCCTTAGTTAAATGGATATAACGAGCCCCTCCTAAGGGCTAGTTGCAGGTTCGATTCCTGCAGGGGACACTTTGAACACTTTTTCCTACCTCTAAGAAATCCCAGCAAACCCTTGCCACACAAGGCTTTGTAGCGTTTCTCATATCTAATGTTTTCCAGCGAATAGCACTCTAAGCCACGATTAAAAGTATCTCTTTTCATTACTCTCATCCTGTTAGAACTTCGGGAGAGATACTTATGGACTTATTAAAAGCGCAACACCCGATGAGGCGGAGTATATCCTTACCTATGGTGCTGGCTTATTCATAATAATCAAGCCTAACGGGTCAAAACTCTGGCGTTTCCGCTATCGTCGCGAGAGTAAATTGCACCGTCTCTCGTTAGGCTCATATCCGTTAATAATCTTGTCTTAGGCACCAAGTAAGGCTGCTAAGGCTGGCGCAAAGCTGGCTCAAGGTATTTGCCCTGTAGACGAACGCCGAGAGCAGAAAGAGGCCGGCTTGTCTGGTACTCTAAGCCAGCAAAATGTTAAGAATAATCTTAATTTCTGATGTTAAGTAAAAATGTATAGTAGTTACTTATCTGACTGAAAAGGATTGATTTTGAATGAAGGGTATCGATAAGAAGTTGATCATTTTCACCACGAAGAAAAGATTCAATGACAGAAATGTCGATGATATGCAAAGTGGCGACATTGATGTTAATACGTTAAAAACGTATTACCATCTCGGGCAAGTATCAACCTTCATTGACTGGACAACTTTTGGTCCCTCCTATAAGCATCCTTTTACAAGCTCGATCCCTCCGGTTAGTAGAGAAAGAGCTATTGCGATGTTATATGATGAATTACGATCTCAATCGTATGTTTTTTCTTTTCGAGGTCCATACCAAGGCTTGATAATAGATCTTTTCAATCATATGCAACGGAATAATGGAAGAGATTATCAACATCCAACAATGAACAATGCTTATAAAAACCTTATTTTAGCTGATCGCTCTGTTGATAGCACCCTATCCATTATTAAAAATACTATCGAGCAATTTGATTTTAACAAGAATAAATTAACTAAAGAACAGTTTTCAAATGTGTTATCTAAAAGCCATTTACCTAAATACACAAGATGGAAAGATTGGGTCAATGGTATGGGCATCGCCGTTCACGACATAAACAGTACAGAAATATCTATTGAAAGCCTAACTTTTCAAGGCAATAAATATACTGCAATTATCAAATACAGAGCACAAGATCATTTTGGCTTGGACAAAGAGGATATATTGAAAACTAAATTCAATTCTATCGCGTTTTTCAGGATCTGGTTTGTCCTACAACGGGCAAAGCATTTTGCTCAAAAACCGTTTTTCACGAATTTTGAAGCTACTGTAACATTGACAGGAGAAAGCAATGTTTAATTACAAAAAGATTGGGACGATTTTAATTTTTTTTATAATTGTGTGCTGCATATGGATTGCTGTAAGACCAACAAAAATAGTCAGAGTAGATAATGGTGCTGTTTTTGTTAAACACTTACCAATGACTACAGAAGGAAAAGTAAACTGGTGGTTGAAAAACAAAGAGTCGCTTCAGAAAAAATATCACATTTTTAATACCCCTGATAATTTCACAGTTATCGTCATGAATTTCGATGGTTATGAAGCATTGCCAAAAGGAACGAGAGATGGCTCAATCGATGACTATACCTGCTTTGATGATACGAATGGCGAGCATAAAAGTTGTGTATATAACAGCATAGCAATTATTGTGAGAGGAAACCTTAATGGGAAAACTTTCATAAATGTAGATGGTAAAACTTACCTTCAGTCGGGTAATGAGAAGACTATACTTTATAAAAGTGAATAAAATTCATCAAAATAAACAAATAATCTTAAATGTATATAATACACAAAGCCCTTAAATCCACCTTTTTTAAGACCTATTTTTCAGCTCGTTACTTATAGAGAAACTGGCCTGGATTATCCTTTCTCGTTTGTTATTAGGATTATCTATACTGTAGTAAACAACGTATTGTTTTCCTGGTGAAAACCGATAATCAAATAAAGGCAAACACTTACCACTGACTGGAATCAATAGGTCATCAGTGAAATATTTATGAAAACTCTCATTATCCCCAGATGTGCTACCAATCTGAATGGAGGATATGCGATCGCCAGGAGCAAAGACAGAAGCTATACACGGTTGTGTTCCATGGAGGTCAACATTTGCATTCTGGACATCAGGCAAACGATCCCCTGGTCCTGCGCACCCGGCAAGAAGGATGAGCGAACACATGAACAGAAATTTTTTCATTGCTCATCCTCTTCCGGTAACAATTTTATGATAAAGATGTGGGATATCAGCGAACTTATCATCGCCTCTGTATCGTCCTTGCTTTCCTTCAGCCTGAAACATTAATCGAAACAAATGTATTATGGGAGGTTGAATAAATTACGAAGGCTGACAAAGGCCATTGTTAATCATTTCTTAAATGCAGATACTCTCCTTCACGGCTCCCAACTGCAATACACCTTGCCTCTACCATACTAATGTAATAATACGCAGGATTGGGCATATGCTTCATCATCCAAGGGAGTTCGTCAGAGTATTCACTATCAGAGGTAGAAATCATCCAGACAGGCTCGCCATCAATGGTCCTAGCGCTAGTTTTAGAATATCGCTCATCCCAAACGCGCCCGTTTTGTTCGGCATAATCCTTGGCTATCTGTATTGCTTTCTCTTGTGTAATCACTGCTGAACCCTATACCAGACACCATAGAGAATGCCACCCACTGTCACTGGCCCTATCATAATCCCTGACGCTACATGTCGCAGCAGAAAAATCCACAAAAAAGCCCCCGGCGCATAGCGGCGGGGGCTTACATAAGCGCTTAACGCTTACAGTGCCATGTCGTGCTGAGCAGATGCGGCTTCAGCCGGTTTTGCCTGCGGCATGGACTGTGCCGCGTCTTTCATCTGAATGACCGGCGGTTTGGTCAGATTCAGCGTAGAGGCGGTTTCATCCCAAACCTGCTGGGTAAGCGCGACGTTGCCGTTCAGCTTCTGGCCGTAGGTCGGTACGATGGCGTGCAGTTTTTCCTGCCACTGCGCCGAAGCAAACTGTGCCGGGAAGAGCTGCTTGATCACGTTGATAGAGATAGGCGCTGCGGTGGATGCGCCAGGCGATGCGCCGAGCAGCGCCGCCAGGGTTTTCTGCTGATCGGTAACGATTTCGGTACCGAGTTTCAGCACGCCGCCTTTATCTGCATCTTTCTTGATGATCTGCACGCGCTGGCCTGCCTGGATCAGTTTCCAGTCTTCTTTACGCGCCGACGGATAGTACTCTTTCAGCGCTTCGAAGCGGTCATCTTCACTCAGCATCACCTGACCAATCAGGTATTTCACCAGATCGAAGTTATCCAGACCGACATCGGTCATCGGGATCACGTTCTTGGTGGTCGTGGTGCTCAGCAGGTCAAAGAACGAACCCTGTTTCAGGAACTTGGTAGAGAAGGTCGCGAACGGCCCAAACAACACCACGCGTTTGCCATCAAGGAAACGGGCATCCAGGTGCGGAACCGACATCGGTGGCGCACCCACCGAAGCCTGACCGTAGACTTTCTCGGTGTGCTGACGGGTGATTTCCGGGTTCTCGGTCACAAGGAACGAACCGCCCACCGGGAAGCCTGCGTAGTTATCCGCTTCCGGGATACCGGTTTTTTGCAGCAGCTTCAGCGCGCCGCCGCCAGCACCGATAAAGACATACTTCGCGTCAACCGCACGCTCTTTACCGCTCTTCACGTCGGTAATAGTTACGTGCCAGGAGTTGTCACCGTTACGTTCAAAATCAGTCACTTCTGAGCCGGTTTCCAGCGTGAAGTTGCTGGTCTTTTTCAGGCTGCCTACCAGCTGACGGGTTATCTCGCCATAGTTAACGTCGGTACCAACCGGCGTCCAGGTAGCGGCAACGCGCTGTTTCGGATCGCGCCCCTCAACGATCAGCGGCGCCCATTTTTTGATCTGCTGCTGGTCGGTAGAGAACTGCATGCCCTGGAACAGGGTCGTCTGCTGCAATGCCGCGTAACGCTTGGTCAGATAGTCAACGTTGTCGCCCCAGACAAAGCTCATGTGCGGGGTGGAGTTGATGAAGGAGTGCGGATCGTTTAGCACGCCGCGCTTCACCTGAGATGACCAGAACTGGCGCGAGATCATGAACGCTTCGTTGATCTCCAGCGCTTTGGTCACGTCAATCGAACCGTCTGCACGCTCAGGCGTGTAGTTCAGCTCCATGTTGGCGGAGTGACCGGTACCGGCGTTGTTCCAGCCGTTAGAGGATTCCAGCGCAACGCCATCCAGCTTCTCAACCATGACCTGTTTCCAGTCAGGCTGCAGTTCCTGTAACAGCGTACCCAGAGAGGCGCTCATGATACCGCCGCCAATCAACAGTACGTCTGTTTTCTCAGCAGTGTCTTCAGCATGAACGTTAGAGGCAACAAGCATCGCGATAAGCGAAAAAGCGGGAACTACTTTTCTGAAATGTGACATGTGTTATTGCAATCAACTTAATTTGAACAAATAGGCGATTATTTTAACGGATTGGCTAACAATTTAAAGCTGTTATTAAACAAATTGTTAACAGCCACACTGAGCATGCGGAATTAATAACATAAGTGATTATAAATAAAAGAAATAAAATTGACTCGATTCAGCTAACCATGCGTATTGTATGGTCTGAAAAGCATACCTGCGACCCATAGGGTAAGAGGATCTTCCCTGCAATCTGGCTCCGCCTCTGCTGTTAGGGTTATAATCCCGGCACGACTTTACTGGATTTAGCGACAAACATGACAAAGTTAACCCTACAAGAGCAGATGCTGAAAGCTGGCTTAGTGACCAGCAAAAAAGTGGCGAAAGTACAGCGAACCGCCAAGAAATCGCGGGTTCAGGCACGTGAAGCCAGAGAGGCGGTAGAAGAGAATAAAAAGGCCCAGATCGAGCGTGACAAGCAGCTCAGCGAGCAGCAGAAGCAAGCTGCCATGGTCAAAGAGTATAAGGCGCAGATTAAACAGCTGATTGAAATGAACCGCATCACCCTTTCACGAGGCGATATCGGCTATAACTTCACCGACGGCAGCCTGATCAAAAAAATCTACGTGGACAAAACCACACAGGCGCAGCTTATCAGCGGTCGTCTCGCCATTGCCCGTCTGGCTACGGATAACAGCGCTGAGAGCGAATATGCCATCATACCCGCAAGCGTTGCTGACAAGATCGCCCAGCGTGATGCGAGCTACATTGTATTGCGTAGCGAGCTTAGCGAGCAGGCTAAGGACGAAGACGATCCGTATGCCGATTTTGTCGTGCCTGACGATTTGATGTGGTAAGCAAAAGAAAGCCGGATAAGCGTAGCGCTATCCGGCTTTCTTACAAAGATTACTTAACCGGACGCATCGCCGGGAAGAGGATCACATCGCGGATGGTGTGGCTGTTGGTGAACAGCATCACCATACGGTCGATGCCAATGCCCAGCCCCGCCGTGGGCGGCAGGCCGTGCTCCAGCGCGGTCACGTAGTCCTCGTCAAAGAACATCGCTTCATCGTCACCGGCAGCTTTCGCATCCACCTGGTCCTGGAAACGCTGGGCCTGGTCTTCCGCATCGTTCAGCTCGCTGAAGCCGTTGCCAATCTCACGTCCGCCGATAAAGAACTCAAAGCGGTCGGTGATCTCCGGGTTTTCATCATTACGACGCGCCAGCGGCGACACTTCTGCCGGGTACTCGGTGATGAAGGTTGGCTGGATCAGGTGCGCTTCGGCCACTTCATCAAAGATTTCAGTGACGATACGGCCCAGTCCCCAGCTCTTCTCAACGTGAATACCGATCGACTCAGCCAGTGCCTTCGCCGCGTCGAAGTTGTCCAGATCCGCCATATTGGTTTCCGGACGGTACTTCTTGATCGCCTCGCGCATGGTCAGCTTCTCAAACGGCTTGCCGAAATCGAAGGTCTCCTCACCGTAAGGCACCTCGGTGGTGCCCAGAATGTCCTGCGCCAGGGTGCGGAACAGGGACTCGGTCAGCTCGATCAGATCTTTATAGTCCGCGTACGCCATGTAGAGTTCTAGCATGGTGAACTCTGGGTTATGGCGAACGGAGACGCCTTCGTTACGGAAGTTACGGTTGATCTCGAACACACGTTCGAAGCCGCCCACCACCAGACGCTTGAGGTACAGCTCTGGCGCGATACGCAGGTACATGTCCATGTCCAGCGCGTTATGATGGGTAATGAACGGACGCGCGGAGGCACCGCCCGGGATCGCCTGCATCATCGGGGTTTCCACTTCCATAAAGTCGCGGTTAACCATGAACTGGCGAATGCCCGCTAAAATCTGTGAACGCACCTTAAAGGTCTTGCGGGACTCATCGTTGGAGATGAGATCCAGATAACGCTGACGGTAGCGGGCTTCCTGATCCTGCAGGCCGTGGAACTTGTCCGGCAGCGGGCGCAGAGCTTTGGTCAGCAGACGCAGCTCGGTGCAGTGAATGGAGAGCTCGCCAGTCTTGGTTTTAAACAGCTTACCTTTCGCGCCGAGGATATCCCCGAGGTCCCACTTCTTGAACTGCTCGTTGTAGATGCCTTCTGGCAGATCGTCACGGGAGACGTAGAGCTGAATGCGGCCCCCGACGTCCTGCAGGGTGATGAAGGATGCCTTGCCCATGATACGGCGGGTCATCATACGACCGGCCACGCTTACTTCGACGTTCAGCGCTTCCAGCTCTTCGTTCTCTTTCGCATCAAACTCGGCGTGCAGCGCATCGGAGGTGCTGTCACGACGGAAGTCGTTCGGGAACGCAACGCCCTGCTCACGCAGCTGCGCCAGCTTCTCGCGGCGGGTTTTTAGTTCACTGTTAAGATCGATTGCCTCATCGGCTTCTTGCACCAGTTGTTCGGACATGTTGTCTCCTTATAGCGTTAATCACGACTGGGATGCTGTACGCAGGGGGCCGGAGACATGAAAACCAACCTTGCACCGGCAAGCAGCGCGACAATCAACGCCACGCAGCCGAAGGTCCACAGTCCCATCTGCGAAAAAAAGTGTTGGTAAGCTGCGAGCGCGGCGGTACCGGTCTGCGGCTCGGCGGTCTGCTGTGCAACCACCCCCGCTAACCAGTTAGCAACAGCGCCGGTTGCCAGCATATAGATGCCGGTCAGAACCCCGGCCACGCCGGGCATGTTGAAACGCGTAATTTGCGCCATCGCTACCGGGTCGATAAACAGCTCGGCAAAACCCATCATTGCCAGACCGGTGATCATCAGGCCCATAGAGGCTTGCCCATCCTGCTGTCCACCGTGAGCGTTGATTGCCAGCAGCATAAAACCACCGGCCATCAGCCCGAGGCCAAACGCAAACTTCAGCCACATACGCAGCGCAGAATGGACGCTGCCTCCGGGGCTCGCTAGCCATGCCAGCACCACACCCGCAGCCATCACGGCTACGGCATTAACCGACTGGAACAGCGCGGTCGGAACCTCTGCATGCAAAATGTGACGATTAACAAAGCGATCGATGAACAGGCTGATAGAGCTGCCGCCCTGCTGCGCCAATACCCAGAACAGCGTGCCGGTCAGCATCAACAGGATAATCTGCCACAGCGCACGGCGGTGCTCTGGAAACTTCACCATGATGCGCGCCACAATGCGGGCGGCGATGACGCAGACGATCGCTAGCAGGTAGCCAGCCCAGTTATTTTTCAGCAGCAGAGAGAAGAAGAACGGAGCCACGCACAGGAGCAGCACCATCCATGCCCAGGCGGGAAGCATAAACGTCGTCGCGCTGAGAGCAGGTTTGTTCACCCGACGAGCATGACGAAAGTAGCGGTGGCCGCTTAAAAAGATCGCCAGACCGATAAACATGCCGATTCCCGCTAGCGCGAAACCAGCATGCCAGCCGTACCAGTGTGCGACCAGCCCACAGGCTATCGGCGAGGCTATTGAGCCGACGTTGCCGGCTGCATAGAGCAACGCAAAGCCACCGTCCCGGCGCGTATCCTCTGGCGTATACATTTCGCCAAGCAGGCAGCTAACGTTGGATTTAAACAGGCCGTAGCCGCAGATAATAATGGCCAGCGCAAGATAGAGACTTTTTGTCGAGTCAGAGCCCAGGCCCAGCACGACATGTCCAAGGGTCATTAACAGCGCGCCAGCAATGACCGCAGTGCGGTTGCCAAGCAGGCGGTCGGCAAGCCAGCCACCGAGAATAGGAGTAACGTAAACTAAAGAGGCGTAGGCGCTGAACAGGCTGATAGCATGCCTGTCATCGAAGCCAAGCTGATGGGTAAGGTAGAGGATGAGTAAGGCACGCATGCCGTAAAAGCTGAAGTATTCCCAGATCTGGATCGCGACGATGTAGTAAATCGCACGCGGCTGTGAGGGTGTTTTCATAGGGTCTCCCTGGGCTAGCTAGATTTGCCGGGTGGCGCTACGCTTACCCGGCCTACGATCCCGCAGGCCGGGTAGACGTCTTTATGGTTTATTTATCGTTTTTCAGCACTTTAACGGTGTAGCGACCATCCTTCTGGCGATAGGCACCGTGAATATCGGTTTCAAAGCCCGGATAGTGCGCGCCGATTTCGCATAGCATTTGCAGAAACTCCAGCACCGGACGGCTCTCTTCGGTGATCATCTCACCTGGCATCACCAGCGGCACACCCGGCGGGTACGGGAGGATCATGTTGGCATTGACACGGCCCACCATCTCTTCGAGGTAAACTTCCTCAGTCTGGCCGTGCAGCTCTTTCTGGAATGCGGCAAACGGAGTCATTACCATCGACGGCAGGACTTCAAATGCACGGAACATCAGATCCGGCAGGTTGTGCTTCTCAACCAGCTTGTGAATATTCTGCGCCAGCTCCTGAACACGCATGTTTTCATAGAACTCTGGATCCTCGCGGTACAGCGATGGCAGCAGATTTTTCACCCGCAGGTTCAGGTCGAAGCCGCGTTTGAAATCGGTCAGAGCACGCAGCAGGCTCAGCGCCTTGGTTTTATCGATACCGATGCTGAACAGGAACAGCAGGTTGTAAGGCCCGGTTTTCTCAACCACGATGCCGCGCTCGTCCAGGTACTTCGCCACGATGCTGGCCGGGATCCCGAACTCATCCATCGCGCCGTCTTTGGTCATCCCCGGCGTCAGAATGGTGACCTTGATCGGATCAAGGTACATGTGCTCGTTATCGATGTTTTTGAAACCGTGCCAGCTGCTGTCAGAGCGCAGCGGCCAGCATTCGGGTTCATCGATATGCTCCGGCTGCCAGACATCAAAGAACCACCCTTCAGACTCCCCTTTCAGGCGTTTGATCTCTTTACGGAACTTGATGGCGCGCTGGATAGAGCCGTCGATCAGGCGCTTACCAGCATTGCCTTTCATCATCGCTGCCGCAGTTTCGGTGGAGGCCACGATGCCGTAGTGCGGCGAGGTGGTGGTGTGCATCATAAAGGCTTCGTTGAAGGTCTCTTCGTTAACGTCACCCTTCACGTGGATCATTGATGCCTGGGAGAAAGCGGCCAACAGCTTGTGCGTGGACTGGGTTTCATAGATCACCTTCCCTTCCACGCGGCCACCGCTCATACCACACTTACCGGCATAGATAGGTGAGAAGTTGGTATAAGGCACCCAGGCAGAGTCAAAGTGGATTGACTTCACGTCGAGGGTTTTCTTGATGTAGTCCGTGTTATAGAGCAGACCATCGTAGGTAGAGTTGGTAATTACCGCGTGTACCGGCCAGGTGGCATTGCGGGTCTCTTTGACACGCTTAGCGATAGTGGCATGCTGGAATTCACTCTGCGGGATCCCACCGAGAATGCCGTAGGCGTTACGGGTCGGGCGGAAATAGATCGGCGTAATGTCGCTCATCATCATCAGATGCGTCAGCGATTTGTGGCAGTTACGGTCAATCAGTACGGTGCTGCCCGCTGGCGCGGAGTACATGCCGACGATTTTATTGGCGGTGGAGGTCCCGTTGGTCACCATATAGCTGCGCTCGGCATTAAATACGCGCGCGATATACTCTTCCGCTTCTTTATGCGGACCGCTGTGATCCAGCAGGGAACCCAGCTCGGAAACCGAAATCGAGACGTCCGATTTCATGGTATTCGGGCCAAAGAAGTCATAAAAGAGGCTGCCGACCGGGCTTTTCTGGAAAGCCGTGCCACCCATGTGGCCTGGGGTACAGAAGGTGTATTTGCCTTCACGAACATATTTGAACAGCGCTTTGGTTAACGGCGGCAGGATAGCATCGATGTACTCATCGGTGTTCTGCTTAATTTTATGAGCGATGTCTTCAGCGGCACCCAGCGCATACTCAAAGAAACGTACCTGCATGCGCAGATCGTTGAGGCTGACATCCAGGGTGGAATAGGTATTAGCGAACGCGTACAGCGGCATGTACTCGTTCATTTTGCTGATCTCTTCGCACAGTTCGAGATTGTATTTATCCCAGTCGAAGATAACACCACACAGGCGGGCATTGTTTTCAATCAGCTTCAGCAGATCGTCGCGATCGTTAGGGTAAACAACGCGAAAATCGAGGCGTTCAAGTGCACGATGGAGTTCACGGATAGGCTCTTCTTTGAAGTAAACGCCCATGTGATTCATGATAGCAATAACGTTCATAATCTAATCTCCGGGTAGAGCAAGCCCCTCCCGCCGTAGGTGACAGGTGAAGGAAGGGCTACAGGAAAGGGTTAAGGTTTATAGCGCGCTAGCGGTCTCTCTTTCGGCAGCGTCGTTGTTAAGCTGGCGCTGGTGCATTTTGCGACCGTAGAACATCAGGATGATCAGGCTGACGATGAAGGTACCGGCCAGTTCAAAGGAGCTGGCCCCCATCAGGGCGATAAAGCAGAATCCACAGCCCAGCACGGAGCAGATCAGGCTCACGAAGTTACGGACGTTGATGCCCTCGAAGCGGATCAGATCTACACAGGAGTAGAAGTAAGGCAGCATGGTCAGCAGTACTGCGATACCGGTCAGCTCACCAAACAGGTCGGATGCTTTACCCCCGGCGGAGTTCATCATGGTGATCAACACCATCAGAACGGTCATTTTAACTGCGGCCAGCAGCAGGCCTTTTTTCGGAATGCCGTTGCTATCGACTTCGCCATACACTTTCGGGAAGTTGTTATCGTTAGCAGCACGGACACCGGCCTGGCCGACCAGCATCATCCAGGAGCCCAGCGAGGTCAGGCAGGCAAACGCGGTAAATGCGGAGACAATCGGTGCTGCCCAGCCGCCAAGGATGGTGGAAGCACTGACGGCAAATGGCGCACCGGAGGAAGCCATCTCGGCTGCGGGATACATACCGGCGATAACCTGCGTCGCGGCGATATAGACAATACCGGCCAGCGCTGTACCCAGCATGGTTGCCAGCGGAACGGTACGTTTCGGGTTTTTCACCATACCGGTACTGACCGCGGCGGATTCAACGCCCACAAAGGCCCACAGGCAGAGCAGGATACTTTTGATTACCGCATGGCTGTCTGTGGTGGTGGAGGTATTCCAGTTGGCCTGATAAATAGTCATATCAAACCAGTGCCAACCTACTACTGCGGTGATGACGACCGGAATAAGCACCAGCACCAGGCCGATAGTCGTCAGGCGGCTCACCCAGGTACCGCCAAGCATATTGACGAAGGTAAAGAGCCACACAATGGCAATACAGGCGATACCGGCAGGAACCGGGTTATTTAATACCGGGAAAAACGTAGAAAGATAAGAGACGGCGGTGATCCCGATAGCCAGGTTACCAATCCAGTTTGCATGATAATAAAGGACGCCGGTCTGGAAACCAAAGGCTGGCGATATCTCTCCTGCATAGGCAATAGGGCCACCCTGCTGTGGGTTTTTGGTGGCCAGTCGTGCATAAACATAGGCCAGGGACATGGCACCAATAATAGAGATGACCCAACCCCAGATTGAAATAGCACCGATGCTCGCAAGGTTTGCAGGTAAGAGTGCAATACCGCTACCCATCATATTGCCGGCAACTACACCGGTACAGGCAAACAGCCCGATCTTTTTTGCAGTACTCATGTTTCGTTGTCTCCTGAGAGTTATTTGGAGGTACGGATCATGAGTTGAAGCGCGTTATTGATCCGACCAACTGCCAACGAGGTTACGGATCTGAACGAACAAAGTCCTAAGGATAAAGTGAAATAAAAACAAACTGCAAAAAATTGACACCCTGACCTTTCTGAGTTAAATGTCAGGATAACATCCAAAGGTCAGGGAAAGGTAAACATCTTTAAATTACAGCAAGTTACACAGGTAAAATTGCATTAAGTAAATTCTCACCCAAGATATAAGCAGACATTTAAATAACAAAACCAACCATTATTTAAACATTTATTTAACCTTATAATAAGTTATTTATTCTTGTGAGAGAAAATTATCGAGATAGGGAACCACGCGAGTCACCGACGTTTGAAATACGCTGTTCTCAATCCAGTAGAGCGTGTTATCACCCGGACGTAAATTGAAGGCAGTAATATAGGCGTCTGCAGCCAGGCGATTCTGTCCCTTCATTTCATAAACCTTACCCAACAGCACATAGCTCATCCATGTCATTTCCAGATCGATAGACTTATTGATGGCTTTATAGGCTTCATCAACGTTACCTTTGCCAAGCAGATCGACGGTTTTAATTTGATAAACAATAGCCATCTCTTGCATACCCGGCGCATCGCTTACCTGCGTTATTTCACTATTGAGTACGGCAAGCTGCTTTTCATTCAGCGGCTGCTGGGAGTGGCGTAAGACATCGACGAGTGCTTTCTCCGCTTTCGCATAGATAAACTCTGGAGACTGTTTCAATATCTCATCTAAAAGATCGCTGGCTTTACCTAATGAGTCAACGTCGCCTCTCATTAATAGCTGATGAGCTTGGTAAAAGGTGACTAAAGAGGTGCTCTGTGCAGGCATATACTGGGCAAGCATTGTCTGCAAACGTTCCGGCCACGGCTGGGTCAGCGCTTCCGACAGGCTGTTCATGAGATCGTTTTGAATCGAGAGCTGGTTGTCGCTGGTCACGAAATAGCGCTTATCCAACATGGTTGAACCGTCCGCGTTATCCACCAGTTTAATTGACATAAAACACTGCTGGGCGCGGTAGTGCCGCTGATTGACAAACTCAATGGTCAGCGTTTTACCGGAGCTGCTGGGTTCATTGATGTTGTAGTTCGTTTTGTCATGAACCATAAAGGTTGAGAAGGTGTTCAACGTGGTGGTGATCAAGCTGCCCAGTCCTACCGCGTAAGCGTGCTGTGAGCTGCGGTTGGTACAGCCGCTGCTATCGACTAAATGGATATCGATATCGCGGGGGTTCAGCAGCAGGCGCGCTTTGGTTACCGGTGGATGGGAATCAATCGTTGCCAGCGCAACCAGCGCTACGCATGAGCCCAGCGCCAGCAGGAACAGTCCCCAAACAATAAACGTATTTAGCCTGCTGCGGATCGTAGGTTTTTCAACGACGGGCTCGGCGAGGACCGTAGGCTGTACATCGGGTGCTGATGGAACAGCTACCTCTGTCTCGTCTTCCCCTTCATTACGCCAGATAACCGGTACCGTTAGCTTATAACCGCGTTTAGGAACCGTAACGATATACTCAGGGGCGTTAGCATCGCCATCCTTTAGCGATTTACGCAGCTCGGAAATACTCTGGGTCACCACGTGGCCGGTGACGACACTGCGTGTCCAGACGTTATCAATCAATTCATCCCGAGTCAGAACCTGCCCCGGATGACGAGCAAAGAAGACCAGAAGATCGATTAAGCGCGGCTCAAGGGTAAGCTGACGTCCCTGACGGCTGATCTGGTTAACGGAAGGTGTAACCAGCCATTCACCTACATACACAACGGGCTGTTGCATATAAAAACGCCCCAAAGCGGAATAGAAAAAGAGGGGCGGGAGTATACCATGATTCAAAGAACGATAGACGGCAGCTACCGCCACTGAAAATGAGCGTTACGGCGTTGCTCGCACTATTTTATAAAATTCGGTCATTACCGAGCCGCACCGCCAACAGCAGCGGTACGGCCAGCGCTCAAAATTACTTTTTTACCTGCTCTACGTGCTCTACCTGCTCTACCCGCAGCGCTGCCGTCTCGCCAAGCAGCGCGCGGTAGATCAGCCCACCCAGCAGGCCACCCACGATTGGCATGATCCAGAACACCCATAGCTGTTGCAGGGCCCATGTCCCCTGGAAGATCGCGACGGCGGTGCTGCGCGCAGGGTTAACGGAGGTGTTAGTCACCGGAATGCTGATAAGGTGGATAAGCGTCAGCGCTAAACCAATCGCCAGCGGGGCAAACCCAGCTGGCGCACGTTTATCCGTCGCGCCGTGAATGACAAACAGGAAGAAGGCGGTCAGAACAATTTCAGCTAACGCGCAGGCGGCGAAACTGAAGCCGCCCGGTGAATGTTCGCCAAAGCCGTTGGAGGCAAAGCCGCTAAGCGTCGCGTCAAAGCCGCTTTTTCCGCTGGCAATGAGATAGAGCACCGCTGCCCCAGCGATACCGCCAATCACCTGTGCCACGATATAGGGAATGACATGACGTGCAGAAAATCTGCCGCCAGCCCATAACCCTATCGTCACCGCCGGGTTAAAGTGCCCGCCAGAGATGTGGCCTACCGCATAGGCCATGGTCAACACGGTCAGGCCAAAAGCGAGCGCAACGCCGACAAACCCAATTCCCAAACCTGGAAACGCTGCCGCTAATACAGCGCTGCCGCAACCACCAAATACCAGCCAAAATGTGCCAAAAAACTCAGCAGATAGCATCTTAAACATAAACAAACCCATCAAAAAAAGTTAAATACATTCCTGCAAAGGCAGGCGTTAATAGCGTTACCATTAATAACAAACTAGTAGGGGAGCAACCCGACCGCTGCTGCTCTATATCAAGGAGATACATTCCATCATCAAAAAAATTAAAAACTCTGAGCGGAAACATAATTTCCGGCAAAGAATATTCCCCTGATAAAAACTTAGCAATCTGAAAAAATGCCATTACACCCCAACATAATAGCGCCACTCCCCTCCACATCCCGTAGCGACTGGCCTTGGCTATTTTTGAAAAAATATATTTATCTCAAATAAAATTAATTACTTATGAAATGTATTCACCAAGTGAATTTAAAATGCCGATTTATTCATTAATTAATATAAGTTACCGAACCCACTATTATTTTCATTCAGTTACCGTTCGTAAAACAAATCTGCGTGGCTATACCACGTTAAATGCGTATGCTCTGTTTCATCGGGAGAGGCATATTATGCTCTTATGTTCCGATACTTTATTATTACAGCAGAGCGTGGCGACAGGATGTGCTCGCCCGCCTGCTTTCATCTTGCTTGTTGGATTAAAAATATGAACAAAATTTTGCGTTCTGCTTTACTGGTGTCCGCTCTGGCGCTCTCTTCAGGCGCGGCTTTTGCTGCAAATGTCTCTACGGCACCGGCCCCGTCTCAGGATCCGATTGTGCAGCACCTGAAACTGAGTCAGGATCAGGTAACGAAAATTCAGCAGCTACATCAGCAGCTCAAAACCAATATTCAGCAAATTAAAATCACCGGCGCGAAAGATGGCGCGATTATCGATATGATCCGTTCCGGGAAATGGAGTGACGATACGGTAAAAACGCAGCTGACCGCGTTTGGCAATGCTGAACAGCAGGCGCGTTACTACAAGGTGAAGTACTACTTCGATCTTAACCAGATCCTGACCCCAGCCCAGCGTCAGCAGGTGCAGGACGATCTGGCTAAAGCGGCAATGGAATAATGTCTTTGCCCGCCGTCCCCCCGGCGGGCTTTTTACCCTGTCGACAATGGCTTAAAAAGCGATCTCGCGCACACTTTTTCGCCAAATATCCCTTATGAATCAAGCGTAAAAAAGCCATTCGCCTGCGTATTATTTGCGTCGCTGAACGGCAAATAATTGCACCAGTAAATAAAAGTGTCGCCGTTCCACGACACACCTAAGTGTCTAAAAATAGGTAGAAAAAACCCTCTTGCACCCCGTAATAATTAAGCGTACATTAGCGCCGTCTGGCGTGAGGTACGCCCGAAATTCTGGGGTGATGCTGTCCTCCTTAGCGAGAAAATTCTCAATTTGGCTTTGGTACAGTTTCAGCTCTCTATAATCAGTCCTGATGTTCATTAATGCGTACCCTGACGTATGCGGAGTGATGAAACGTGAAATATTTTTTTATGGGCATTTCAGTGATGGTCATTGTTTGGGCCGGCACCTTCGCCCTGATGATCTGAGCAGCTGTCACGCATAAAAAAACAGGAGCCAAATGGCTCCTGTTTCTCTTCTATTGCCCCACTCTGATACGACGCTACTCGCTCTCTTCCGCAGAGGCTTTTGACGTAACGGGAAGCAGGCCATCGGCGCGGAACATCGCTTTGATCCCGCGCACCGCCTGGCGAATGCGGTCCCGGTTCTCAATCAGTGCGAAACGCACGTGGGTATCGCCATATTCACCAAAACCAACCCCTGGCGATACGCACACTTTAGCGTCGTTGAGCAGTTTCTTAGCGAACTCCAGCGAGCCCATCTCTGCGTAGGCATCCGGGATCTTTGCCCATACGTACATAGACGCTTTGGGCATCTCTACCATCCACCCCGCCTCGTGCAGGCCTTTAACCAGCACGTCGCGACGGCGTTTGTACTGGTCGGCAATATCGCGCACGCACTGCTGATCGCCTTCAAGGGCAGCAATGGCCGCCACCTGTAGCGGCGTAAAGGTTCCGTAGTCGTGGTAGCTTTTAATTCGTGCCAGGGCATTCACCAGCTCGGCGTTGCCGACCATAAAGCCGATCCGCCAGCCTGCCATGTTGTAACTTTTTGACAGGGTAAAGAACTCTACCGCTACGTCGCGCGCACCGGGAACCTGCATGATCGACGGCGCTTTCCAGCCGTCGTAAACGATATCGGCATAGGCGAGATCGTGGACCACCAGCACGTCATAGCGTTTCGCCAGCGCAACCACCTTCTCAAAGAACTCCAGCTCTACGCACTGCGCCGTTGGGTTAGACGGGAAGCCGAGGATCATCATTTTTGGCTTGGGATAGCTCTCGCGAATGGCGCGCTCCAGCTCGTTAAAGAAGTCAACGCCCTCGACCAGCGGCACGGATCGGACCTGCGCCCCGGCAATCACCGCACCATAGATGTGGATCGGATAGCTGGGATTCGGCACCAGCACGGTGTCGCCGTGATCCAGCGTGGCCAGCATCAGGTGCGCCAGCCCCTCTTTTGAACCAATGGTCACGATAGCTTCGCTTTCTGGATCGATCTCAACCTGGTAGCGCTCCTGATACCAGCGGGAGATAGCTCGCCGCAGGCGTGGAATACCGCGCGACGTTGAGTAGCCGTGGGTGTCAGGGCGCTGGGCCACGGTGCAAAGCTTTTCAACGATGTGCGGCGGAGTGGCACCGTCAGGGTTACCCATGCTGAAGTCAATAATGTCTTCGCCGCGCCGACGCGCAGCCATCTTCAGTTCAGCAGTGATGTTAAAAACGTAAGGGGGGAGACGATCGATACGCGAAAAGCGGCGTTTAGGACTGAATTCAGCCATAGATTCCTCGGATAACGTGAGCGCCCGGACCGTCCGAGCGACGTTGCCACCTGTCGTAGTGGCATAGCATTGAAAATAGCCTGAAAAATTTCCCGCTGTCGAGAAAAAAAGCAAAAAATGTTTTGTGAAGAAAAAGCGGAACCGTCGGCTGAACAAAACGTGGCGTTGCGGATAATATAAACATTAAACATAGGATGATTTAACATCATGATATCAATAAAGTTACCGTAATATTACTCTACACGCGTGAGTTTGCTTGCCAGCCGCCTGCATTCACCAATCCCCTTTTCTGTTAAGGGTTTTTCCCTGTTTACCCTTTAGGGAAGTTAACTGGTCTTCTGTCGCTAATTTTTTTATCATCGCCTTTTCATGTCATTCACAAGAGCTATCCGTGCACGAAATTTTCACTATGCTGCTGGCGGTTTTCGATCGTGCGGCGTTAATGCTTATTTGTCTCTTCTTTCTTATTCGCATCCGCCTGTTCCGCGAGCTGCTGCATAAAACGGCCCACTCCCCGAAAGAGCTGCTGGCCGTGACCGCAATCTTCTCGATGTTTGCCCTGTTTAGCACCTGGTCAGGTGTGCAGGTAGAGGGCTCGCTGGTTAACGTGCGGATTATTGCGGTGATGTCGGGTGGGATCCTGTTTGGGCCCTGGGTCGGCATTATTACCGGCATGATTGCCGGCACCCATCGCTACCTGATCGACATCGGCGGCGTTACTGCCGTCCCCTGCTTTATTACCAGCATCGTGGCGGGCATTCTCTCCGGTTGGATTAACGTCAAAACGCCGAAGGCGCAGCGCTGGCGGGTAGGCATTATCGCGGGCATGCTGTGTGAAACCCTGACGATGATTTTGGTTGTTCTCTGGGCCCCCACTACCACGCTGGGCTTGGATATCGTGTCGAAAATCGGCGTGCCGATGATTTTAGGCACGGTGTGCATCGGTTTTATCGTGCTGCTGGTGCAGAGCGTTGAGGGTGAGAAGGAGGCCAGCGCGGCGCGTCAGGCCAAGCTGGCTCTTGATATCGCCAATAAAACGCTGCCCCTGTTTCGCCACGTAAACAGCGAGTCCCTGCGCCAGGTGTGCAATATTATTCGCACCGATATTCACGCCGACGCGGTTGCCATCACCAATATCGATCACGTCCTGGCCTACGTTGGCGTCGGCGAGAACAACTACCGCGACAGCGATGATATTATCAGCCCCACCACCCGCCGGGCGATCGACAACGGTGAAATCGTCATTAAAAACAACGACGAAGCGCACCGTACGCCAGAGATCCACTCTATGCTGGTGATCCCCCTGTGGGAGAAAGGTGTGGTCACCGGCACGCTGAAGATCTACTACTGCCATGCCCACCAGATCACCTCGTCGCTGCAGGAGATGGCGGTGGGCCTGTCGCAGATTATCTCGACCCAGCTGGAGGTCTCCCGCGCCGAACAGCTGCGGGAGATGGCCAATAAAGCAGAGCTGCGGGCGCTCCAGAGCAAGATTAACCCACACTTTCTGTTTAACGCGCTGAACGCCATCTCCTCGTCGATTCGCATGAATCCAGATACCGCCCGGCAGCTGATCATCAACCTGTCGCGCTACCTGCGCTATAACATTGAGCTCAATGACGACGAGCAGATCGACATTAAAAAAGAGCTGTACCAAATTAAAGATTACATCGCCATTGAGCAGGCGCGTTTCGGTGACAAGCTGACGGTCATTTATGATATTGATGAAGAGGTCACCTGCGTGATCCCCAGCCTGCTGATCCAGCCGCTGGTAGAGAACGCCATCGTCCACGGGATCCAGCCGTGTAAAGGCAAGGGAGTAGTGAACATCAGCGTGGAGGAGTGTGGCAACCGGGTGCGCATTGCCGTGCGCGACACCGGCCACGGTATCGATCCTAAAGTGATTGAGCGCGTTGAAGCCAATGAGATGCCCGGAAATAAAATCGGCCTGCTGAACGTTCATCATCGCGTGAAGCTGCTCTACGGTGAAGGTCTGCACATTCGCCGCCTTGAGCCGGGAACGGAGATTGCCTTTTACGTGCCGCATCAGCGTACCCCGGCTCCAGGGCCAGTAACGCTGCTGCGTTAAACAGGAGAGTGACAGTGAAAGTTATCATCGTTGAAGATGAGATCCTTGCCCAGCAGGAGCTGAGCTGGCTTATCAAAGCGCACAGCCAGATGGAGATTGTCGCCACCTTTGATGACGGTCTGGACGTGCTGAAGTACCTTCAGCACAACAAGGTAGATGCCCTGTTTCTCGATATCAATATTCCGTCCCTGGACGGCGTGCTGCTGGCGCAAAACATCAGCCAGTTCGCGCATAAGCCTTTTATTGTGTTTATTACCGCGTGGAAAGAGCATGCGGTCGAGGCGTTTGAGCTGGAAGCATTTGACTACATTCTGAAGCCCTATCAGGAGTCGCGGATCATTACCATGCTGCAAAAGCTGGAGGCGGCCTGGCAGCAGCAATCCGGCACCGGCGGCAGCCCGGTAGCAACCCGCGAGAACGACACCATCAATCTCGTTAAGGACGAGCGCATTATCGTGACCAGCATTCACGATATCTACTATGCCGAAGCCCATGAGAAGATGACGTTTGTCTACACCCGGCGGGAATCCTACGTGATGCCGATGAACATCACTGAATTTTGCAGCAAGCTACCCGCAGCACACTTCTTCCGCTGCCATCGCTCCTACTGCGTTAACTTAAACAAGATCCGCGAGATCGAACCCTGGTTTAACAACACCTATATTCTGCGGCTGAGGGATCTTGATTTCCAGGTTCCCGTCAGCCGCAGCAAGGTAAAAGAGTTCAGGCAGCTAATGCACCTGTGATCAGAGGATGTAGCCCAGGGTCTGGCGCATATGCGCACCTGCGCCCAGCAGGCCTGGGTTGTCATGCACGATCAGGTAGACTGGAATGTCCTGCACGTAGGCCTTAAAGCGCCCTTTATCCTCAAAGCCGCCGCGGAAGCCGGATGCCTTAAAGAAGTCGAGGAAGCGCGGCACGATACCGCCCGCAATATAGACCCCGCCGAAGGTGCCCAGCGTCAGCGCCAGGTTGCCGCCAAAGCGGCCCATCACCACGCAGAACAGCGACAGCGCCCGGCGGCAGTCGGTACAGCTGTCCGCTAACGCCCGCTCGGTCACATCTTTCGGCTGGAGGTTTTCCGGCAGGCGACCATCCGATTTCACGATCGCCCGATAGAGATTGACCAGCCCTGGCCCTGACAGCACGCGCTCGGCGGAGACATGCCCCACTTCAGCACGCAGCTCCTCCAGGATAATGGCCTCTTCTTCGCTGTTTGGCGCGAAGTCAACGTGGCCGCCCTCACCCGGCAGGCTCACCCAGCGCTTATCAACATGCACCAGATGCGCAACCCCAAGGCCGGTACCGGCGCCGTAGACGGCAATCGGCTTACCTTCGACCGGCTCCCCGCCGCCAAACTGGGTCAGATGCTCTCTGTCCAGCATGGGGATCGCCATCGATACGGCGGTAAAGTCGTTGATGATCTCCAGGTGAGCAAAACCCAGGTTCTGCTTCATCTCGGCGATGGAGAAGGCCCAGGTGTGGTTCGTCATGGCGACCCAGTCGCCGGTAATCGGACAGGCGATGGCAATGGAGCCATCTTCAACACTGACGTTGTGTTCAGCAAGGTAGACGCGAACCACGGCTTCAAGGCTTGGATAATCCAGCCCGGAATAGGTCTTAGCCTGGGAAATTTCGCCGTTGGCGACATCGCATAGCGCTAAACGCGCATTGGTGCCGCCTACGTCTCCTACTAAAGCATACTTTGTCATTCTTTTACGGCTCCGCTAAAGTCAGAATAAATCTTTGGCACACTGTAAATTCAAGGCGCTGTAACAACAACGACCATAGCACGAGTGCTGAGGGATTATAGAGCTTCATCACAGAATAACTTTACTCTTTCCGCATCATTTGTGTCGACGCCGCCAGGCGAGCCGTGCAATGGTGCCCATAAGTGAAAGTAGAAGGAAATCATCATGCTCCATCCGCGAGCCAGAACCATGCTGTTGCTGTCGCTTCCCGCGTTGATTATTGGCATAGCGTCGAGTGTTGTACTGGTGGCGGTGATGAAAGTCGCCTCCGTGCTGCAATCTCTGCTCTGGTCCAGCCTGCCGACAACGCTGGGCGTCCCTCTGGACTCTCCCTTCTGGACGCTGCTGATGCTGACGCTCACCGGCGTGGCCGTCGGGCTGGTGCTGCGCTACAGCCCGGGTCACGGTGGACCGGATCCGGCCACCGAGCCGCTGATTGGTGCGCCGGTAGCCACCTCTACCCTCCCCGGCCTGCTCTGCGCGTTGATTATTGGCCTGGCGGGCGGGGTCAGCCTTGGCCCTGAGCACCCAATTATGGTCATCAATATTGCCCTCGCGGTGGCCGTTGGTGCACGGCTCTTTCCCCGGGTGACGGCGCTTGACTGGACGGTGCTGGCCTCTGCCGGCACGATTGGCGCGCTGTTTGGCACACCGGTTGCCGCCGCGCTGATCTTCTCCCAGACCCTGGGCGGTAACAGCGACGTTCCGCTGTGGGATCGCCTCTTCGCTCCGCTGATGTCCGCCGCCGCGGGCGCGCTCACCACCAGTCTCTTTTTCCACCCGCACTTCTCGCTGCCAATTGCCCACTACGGGCAGATGCAGCTGGTGGATATCTTTAGCGGTGCGGTAGTGGCCGCCATCGCGATTGCGTTAGGGATGATTGCGGTGTGGTGCCTGCCACGCCTGCACCAGCTGATGCACCGGCTGGGCCATCCGGTGCTGATCCTCGGCATCGGCGGCTTTCTGCTGGGTATTCTCGGCATTATCGGTGGGCATATCACGCTGTTCAAGGGGCTGAGTGAGATGCAGCAGCTGGCGTTTAGCCAGACCTTTACCGTCAGCGACTACCTGCTGTTTGCGGTGGTGAAGCTTGCTGCGCTGGTGATTGCCGCCGCCTGCGGTTTTCGCGGTGGGCGCATCTTCCCGGCGGTGTTTGTGGCAGTGGCGTTAGGGCTGATGCTGCACGAGCACGTCGAGGCCGTCCCGGCAGCCATTACCGTGTCATGCGCCATTCTTGGCCTGGTGCTGGTGGTAACCCGCGACGGCTGGCTGAGCCTGTTTATGGCGGCAGCGGTAGTGCCGGATACGACCCTGCTGCCGCTGCTGTGCATTGTGATGCTTCCCGCGTGGCTGCTGCTGGCGGGAAAACCGCTGATGATTGCGCCACGTCGCAAAGATTAACGCCCGCGCGGGTTTCATCGGCTCGTCCGGTGTAATGTTGCGTTTTTTACAGAACAGAGAGGGTAACTGCATGGTTTATCAGGCCAATCCTGAGCGCTATCAGGGAATGGAGTATCGCCGCTGCGGCGATAGCGGCATCAGGCTGCCAGCAATATCGCTGGGGCTGTGGCATAACTTTGGTGACGCGACGCGGGTTGATACCAGCCGCCAGCTGCTACGCCACGCCTTCGATCTCGGCATCACCCATTTTGACCTCGCCAATAACTACGGGCCGCCGCCGGGCTCTGCCGAAAGCAACTTTGGCCGCATCCTGCGAGAAGACTTTTTGCCTTATCGCGACGAGCTGATTATCTCTTCCAAGGCCGGTTACACCATGTGGGACGGCCCTTATGGCGACTGGGGCTCACGCAAGTACCTTATTGCCAGCCTCGATCAGAGCCTGCGGCGGATGGGGCTTGAATATGTGGATATCTTCTATCATCACCGCCCGGATCCGCATACCCCGCTGAAGGAGACCATGCGCGCTCTGGACCATATTGTGCGCCAGGGGAAAGCGCTCTACGTTGGGCTGTCGAACTACCCGGCCGATCTGGCCCGCGAGGCCATCGCCATCCTCGACGATTTGGGCACGCCCTGCCTGATCCATCAGCCGAAGTATTCGATGTTTGAGCGCTGGGTAGAGGATGAACTCCTGGATCTGCTGGCGGAAAAAGGCGTCGGCAGCATCGCCTTCTCGCCGCTGGCGGGTGGTCAGCTAACGGACCGTTACCTCAACGGCATTCCGGAAGATTCACGGGCCGCCAGCGGAAGTCGCTTCCTCAGCCCGGATCAGCTTACCGAGGAGAAGCTGGAGAAGGTGCGTAAGCTTAATGCCTTAGCCCAGGCGCGCGGGCAGAAGCTCTCGCAGATGGCGCTGGCGTGGGTGCTGCGCGGGGACAGAGTGACTTCAGTGCTGATTGGCGCAAGTAAAATTGCCCAGCTGGACGACGCTGTCGGCATGCTGGCTAACCGCCACTTTACCGAGCAGGAGTGTGCTGCCATTGATGCAATCCTCAACGACGCAGGTTAACTCTTTTTTAACAAAAAGTGCTGCCCCCCCACGAATTAGGATTTAAGGAGATGCTACGGGACTTTACGTCTCGTAATATTTTCTTACAGGCCATTGTGGCCCGCTCGTGGAGGATTTTTTTATGTTCAGGTCACTTATTCTGGCAGCACTGTTAATGGCTACTACAGCCCCGCTGGTCGCCCACGCCGGTGAGATCACGCTGTTGCCGTCTATAAAATTACAGATTGGCGACCGGGACGATCGGGGCCACTACTGGGATGGCCGAGACTGGCGCGACCGGGACTACTGGAACCGTCACTATCAGTGGCGTGATAACCGCTGGCGTCCACACGATCGCGGCTACCATCGCGGCTGGGACAACCGTAAGGCCTATGAGCGAGGCTATCGCGAAGGCTGGAGCGATCGTGACGATCGTCGTGGTCGCGGTCACGGCCATGGTCACGGCCACCACCATTGATAAACGCGTAATTTATTTCGTAGGCCGGGTCAGGCGCAGCCGCCACCCGGCGTTACTCCCACATTACAGCCCCAGCGCCATCCCTATCAGCAGCCACAGGTTAAGCCCTACCACCAGAGCCACAATCACCCATCCAAGACGTTTTACCAGCCGGGTATTGACCAGCTCGCCCATCAGTTTGCCGTCGCTGGTAAAAATCAGCAGAGGCACCAGCGCCAGCGCGATACCAAAGCTAAGCAGAACCTGACTCATTACCAGAATACGCGTTGGATCCAGCCCCATCAGAATGACGATAAACGAGGGCAGCATGGTGATAGACCGACGCAGCCACAGCGGAATACTGAAGCGGACAAACCCCTGCATCACCACCTGGCCTGCCAGGGTACCGACTACCGTGGAAGAGAGTCCTGCCGCCACCAGGCTCAGGCCAAAGATGGTGGCTGCCGCATGGCTTAGCAGCGGTTCAAGGGTAAGATAGGCCTGATCCAGGTCGGCAACGCCGGTATGGCCGCTAAAGTGAAACGCGGCGGCGGCGGTGGCCATCATCGCCAGGTTAACGAAGCCCGCGATGGTCATGGCAATCGCTACGTCCCACTTCGTTGCCGAGTAGCGCTCTTTACGCGATCCGTCATGCAGGTTCTGGGTCAGAGAGGAGTGCAGATAGATGACGTGCGGCATAATGGTTGCCCCCAGTACGCCCGCAGCCAAAAACACCGCTTCGGTAGTCGGCAGGCTCGGGATCAGCATCCCTTTACCCAGATCCACCAGCTTAGGCTGGGAGAAGATCAGCTCCACCACGTAGGCTACTGCGACAAAGAGCAGCAGGCCGCCGATCACCTTCTCCAGCGGTTTATCGCCGCGCCGCTGCAGCATCAGGATCAGGAAGGTGGCAATGCCGGTCAGCACCGCCCCCTGCAGCAGCGAGACGCCGAGAATGAGCTTAAAGCCAATCGCCGCCCCGATAAACTCCGCAAGGTCGGTGGCCATGGCGATGATCTCCGCCTGCACCCAGTAGAACCACACCACCGGACGCGGATAGCGATCGCGAATATGCTCGGCAAGGTTTTTGCCCGTGGCAATCCCTAGCTTGGCCGAGAGCACCTGGATCAGCATCGCCATCAGGTTAGCCCACACCACCACCCATAGCAGTTTGTAGCCGAAGCTGGCCCCGGCCTGAATATTGGTAGCAAAATTGCCGGGATCGATATAGCCAATTGCCGCCACAAAGGCGGGTCCCATCAATGCGAACCGAAGCTTCCGCGCTGTACGTCCGCTGCTGCTCTCAACGCTGCTATCGTTCATTTTTGCCTCTAATATAGCCTTTGCTATGTTTCATGCTAGCAAAATGCGAATGATTATCAAGTTGGTTTGGGTGGATTTCTTTGATAGATAAAACCGATTAACGGAGTGAGCGTCAGGAAAAGAGCGAAAATGCATGGGGAGGTTGTCCCATTTGTTACAGTCTAGCAGCGTAAACGGCTTTTACACTTCTTTTATTAACATAACAAAATTGTATCTTTGATCACTATTTTTGAGTCTCGTCACAGGACATAACGATAGTGTGTATTTGATCTCGTTTTATTTACTCTTGTTTCATAGAATGTGCACGAAAACTAAACCTGCCTCATGTTTGGAGCAAAAAGTATGTCCCGCGTTCTTCACTTTGTTTTGGCGCTTGCCGTTGTGGCGCTGCTTGCCTTACTGGTCAGCAGCGATCGCAAGAAAATTCGTATTCGTTTCGTTGTTCAGCTTTTGGTTATTGAAGTGTTACTCGCCTGGTTCTTCCTGAACTCCGACATCGGTCAGGGCTTCGTACGTGGCTTCTCGGAGATGTTTGAAAAGCTGCTCGGCTTTGCCAACGAAGGGACCAACTTCGTCTTTGGCAAAATGAACGATGAAGGTCTGGCATTCTTCTTCCTGAAGGTACTCTGCCCTATCGTCTTTATCTCTGCGCTGATCGGTATCCTGCAGCACATTCGCGTCCTGCCGATTGTTATTCGCGCTATCGGTACCGTGCTGTCAAAAGTTAACGGCATGGGCAAACTGGAATCCTTTAACGCGGTAAGCTCACTGATTCTGGGGCAGTCAGAAAACTTTATCGCCTATAAAGATATCCTCGGAAAAATGTCGCGCAACCGCATGTACACCATGGCAGCCACGGCGATGTCTACCGTCTCCATGTCAATTGTTGGCGCGTACATGACCATGCTGGATCCAAAGTACGTCGTTGCGGCGCTGGTTCTCAACATGTTCAGCACCTTTATCGTTCTGTCGCTGATCAACCCTTACCGCGTGGATGAGAGCGAAGAGAACCTGCAGATGGCGAATCTGCATGAAGGCCAGAGCTTCTTTGAGATGCTGGGTGAGTATATCCTGGCAGGCTTCAAAGTGGCGATTATCGTTGCCGCCATGCTGATCGGCTTTATCGCCCTGATCTCCGGTCTGAACGCCCTGTTCGCCGCCGTACTGGGCATCTCCTTCCAGGGTATTCTGGGCTACATCTTCTATCCGGTTGCATGGGTAATGGGTGTACCGGCCGGCGAAGCGCTGCAGGTAGGCAGTATTATGGCGACCAAACTGGTCTCTAATGAATTCGTTGCCATGATGGACCTGCAAAAGATCGCCAGCACCCTGTCGCCGCGTGCAGAAGGGATCCTCTCCGTGTTCCTCGTCTCCTTTGCTAACTTCTCCTCTATCGGCATCATTGCCGGCGCCATCAAAGGCCTGAACGAAGAGCAAGGCAACGTGGTATCACGCTTTGGTCTGAAGCTGGTTTACGGCTCTACGCTGGTCAGCGTGCTGTCTGCATCTATCGCTGCGCTCGTGCTGTAAATCACGTCGCATATAGATAAAACCGGGGCCCTGCCCCGGTTTTTTATTTCTAATCCGCCAGCTTCTCGGGTTTACCCAGCAGATAACCCTGTAGATAGTCCACGCCCAGCGAGAGCAGCAGGTCACGCTGCTCCTCGGTCTCCACATACTCCGCCACCACGGTCAGCGATTTAGCTTTCGCCATAAAGCAGATCGATTTCACAATCATCGCGTCCAGGGAGTCGGTGAGAATATCCTTCACGAAGGAGCCGTCGATCTTCACGATATCAGCATGCAGACGCTTCAGACGCTCGAAGTTAGCATAGCCGGTACCGAAATCGTCGATCGCAATCTTAAAGCCGTAGTTTTGCAGACGCTGAATGTTATGCATGCTGGTTTCGGAATTAGAGAAAGCCTGCTCTTCGGTTATCTCAATGATCACGCACTGGGGGGCAACGTCATAACGTTTAAACAGGGTCATAATCTGCGTGGCCGACTCTTCCTGCATCAGGGTCAGCGGCATCAGGTTGACGGAGAAACGCGCCTGGCTACCGGGAACCGGATGCGCACGCAGCCAGCGCAGCAGGGTCTCCAGGACCTGCATGTCGAAGCGAATGCTCAGGTTAAACTGGGCGATAACCGGTAGAAAGCGGTCAGGCGTCAGAATTTCGCCTTCAACGGCAAGGCGGGTCAGTACCTCATGATACCCCACCCCGTCCGCGTTCTGGATTGGCTGGGCATAGAGTAACAGTCCATCCTCCTCCAGGGCACGCTTTACGCGGTTAAGCAGCAGCACGCGATCGGTAGTATGGCCGCATACGGTCTCAAGACTCTGGGTGAGGGCGAGCACATGTGAGTTGGCACAGGCCTGCTCGGAAAGCCAGCTCAGCTGGCCCAGCATTTGGTGAAACACCTCCCCAGCGCCCTCAATAATGCCCCACGAGGCCCCAAACTCGATATCCATTGCGGTGTGGTGCCAGAAAATTTTCCGCCCGCTGAGGTAGTCCACCATATGCTGAAGTCGCGCCGTCGGATCGGCACCGTTGAGCAGCAGCAGCAGCTCGCTTCCCGGTAGCTGATAGACCTTTTCATTGCGCATCAGCAGCGGCTGTAGCTCACGGGTGATGCTGCGCTTACACTGCACGCGCATCATCATGCCGTAGTGACGACTGAGAAACTCCAGGTTGCTGATGTGCAGGCAGCAGACGACCCGATGCGTATGCTTCTCTAACTGCTGTTCAAGGGCGCGCAAATTCGGCAGACCGGTAAGAGGATCGGTTAGCGCCTGCGCCTTCCATGCCCGCTTAAGCCACTCGCTGCGCCGGTAAATAGAGGCCATGTAGAGAATGCAGATGGTAAAGGAGATCAGTACCGACAGCACGAAGGCCATTGAATACTCAGTGTAAACCCCCTGCAAGAAATTTTGATTGTTGGCGAGAAGCATCAACGCAGTACATGCCCAGCTCATACCGATTAACGGCGGGCTTAGCTTACCGATCCCTAAGGTAAATAAAATAAAGATGATCGGGACCAGGTACCCGGCTATATAGTCAGACTGATAGGGTGAACAGACGACAATAAGAAACAGCGCTAATGTGAGCAGCCAACCTAAAGTAAAATTTCTTCTTCTCGGCGATAAGAAAGGTCTGATGCTTTTCCGCCATAGGGTCCGGCCATAGCGCGGATTTACCATCATGCGCAACGGATAATAAAACATCATGGTGAAAATCAGCGCCGCGCAAATCAAACTCTGTATATCAATGATGCTGTAAATAACCGAGCCGGTATCAAAGAACCGGGCCATCGGCGTCGGAAATGCCACTTTGGCACCCGCAACGTACATGGTTGCCTTAATAGCGGCAGGCGCAACAAACGCCAGCCAGACGGTACGCACCCCCATATCCCGGTTTGGCAAGCCGTGTCGCCAGCGTGTGCCCAGCTGCCAGCGTACAATGGTGCATGACAGCAGGAGAGGAAAGAAGAAGCAAAAAAGGAAAACGCCGGTTTGCAACAGGGTTAAATCCAGCAGCCGCTCATAAACCAGGGCAAATCCCACTACCAGCGGAAAAATGGCCCGGCGGCCAAAAAGAAGGATCATTGCCAGCGAGACGCTGAACGGTAGCCACGCCAAAAAGATTTCACTTGCATCTACCTGGGCGCGTGGGGAAATAAAACGTGAAAAAGGGACAATTGCTATACACATTATTAACGCAATTAAAAACACTTTCACATGACTGTATATTTTCATTTTCATTTGAGTTAATAAATGTGCTCTTGGCGCGCAATTTCGCTGGGCAGAAATAATAGGTTTATTCACAAGGTGAATCAAGTTAGCGAGCTGATAGTGAATTGGTGCTTAACAATAGTTAAGTAATGAGAGAATTTCCTGGGATCGCTATAAAAATTTTACTGAATGTTCATGAAAGCGGAATGACAGGCATAAAAAAACCCTCGCAAAAGCGAGGGTCTGAATTTTGGTGGAGCTAAGCGGGATCGAACCGCTGACCTCTTGCATGCCATGCAAGCGCTCTCCCAGCTGAGCTATAGCTCCCAGCTGAGCTATAGCCCACAGTCTTCTTTACGCACCAAATCTGTTGGGTTCAGAGTTTGGTGGAGCTAAGCGGGATCGAACCGCTGACCTCTTGCATGCCATGCAAGCGCTCTCCCAGCTGAGCTATAGCCCCGTTGCGTAAAGCTGTCGTGTTGACGGGCGGCATAATATGAATTCCTTTGGCAGGTGTCAACGGCAAAATCTCTCTCCCTCTCTCAACCGCTGAAAAAGCAAACAAATGAACCACATTGCGTGCCTGCTCGCAGTCAGGAGTTAAACCTGTCACATTTTCGCGTAAAATGGTGCTATAAAATGAACCCCTAATTACCCCTACTGCTCGTCAGGAAATCGTATGATCAAGGAACGAATGACGCCGGAAGAGTTAGCCAAACTGACAGGCTATAGCCGCCAAACAATTAACAAGTGGGTACGCAAAGAGGGCTGGGTAACGTCACCCAAGCCTGGCGTGCAGGGCGGCAAGGCGCGCGTGGTGCATATCAATGAACAGGTGCGTGAGTTTATCCGCAACGCTCGCCGGGCTGCCGATGCGACGCTCTACGCTGACGCCAGCCTGGATACCTCACTCGACGTGCTGCTGGTGACGCTGGCGAAAGAGATGACGCCTTCAGAACAGAAGCAGCTGACCTCTCTGTTGATGCGCGAGGGGATTAGCGGCCTGCTCCAACGGCTGGGTATTCGCGGTAGGGAAAAATAAGATGAAGCTACCTGATAAAATGACGCCTGAAGAGATGGCGGACTATCTTGGCGTGGCCAGACAAACGGTTAACCGTTGGATCCGCGAACAGGGTTGGACAACCGAGACGCTAACCGGTGTTAAAGGTGGCCGGGCGCGACTGATCCATATTGATGAACGCGTGCTGGCCTATATGCGTAAAACGCCGGTGGTTCGTCATCGCCAATCAGCCTCGTCAATGGCAGAACCCGCGGCAGGCTACGGCACGCTGTTTCAAACCGCTTCGCTACGCCAGATAAATAGTGTTCTGCAGAATATGACGCCCGCCGAGCAGGAACGACTGGAGCGCTTTTTGGCTCGAGAAGGTCTGCGCGGGTTTTTAACCCGGCTGGGCATTGCCGACGCTGAGGCATAAAAAAACGGCAGGTTAACCCTGCCGTTTCTGTTTAGTGCGGTTATCGCTGGCTTTCACGCTCTGCAATAAAGCCCAGCGCGCGATTGATACGCTCAACGCTGCGGGTTTTACCAATGGCATGCACGGTAACGTCCAGCGCAGGCGACTGCCCTGCCCCGGTCACCGCCACGCGCAGCGGCATCCCGACTTTACCCATTCCGACTTCCAGCTCATCGGCGGTGGCCTGAATCGCATGGTGGATGTTTTCCGCCGTCCAGTCAGTGAGCGCGGCCAGCTTGTCGCGCACTACTTCCAGCGGCTGACGCGCAACCGGACGCAGGTGCTTCTTGGCGGCGTCGGCGTCGAACTCGGCAAACTCCTCGTAGAAGTAGCGGCAGCTCTCGGCAATCTCTTTCAGCGTCTTGCAGCGCTCGCCCAGCAGGCCGATCAGCTCTGACAGCTGCGGGCCGGTGCGGGTGTCGATGTTTGCCTGCTCGATATGCCATTGCAGATGGGTCGCAACGTACTCCGGAGCCAGGGTGTTGATATAGTGGTGGTTCAGCCACAGCAGCTTGTCGGTGTTAAAGGCGCTGGCCGATTTGCTTACCGCACCCAGCGAGAAGAGGTTGATCATCTCTTCACGGCTAAAGATCTCCTGGTCGCCGCTAGACCAGCCCAGACGCACCAGGTAGTTGAGCAGCGCTTCCGGCAGATAGCCGTCATCACGATACTGCATCACGCTCACCGCGCCGTGGCGCTTGGAGAGCTTCTTGCCGTCGTCGCCGTTGATCATCGAGACGTGGGCATACACCGGCACAGGGGCGTTCAGCGCTTTCAGGATATTGATCTGGCGCGGGGTGTTGTTGATGTGGTCTTCACCGCGGATCACGTGGGTGATCTGCATATCCCAGTCGTCGACGACAACACAGAAGTTATAGGTTGGGGAACCGTCGGTACGGCGGATGATCAGATCGTCCAGCTCCTGGTTGCTGAATTCGATCGGGCCACGGATCTGGTCATCAAAGATCACGGAGCCATCCTGCGGGTTCGCAAAGCGTACGACGCAAGGCTCATCGGCAGCATGTTCGCTGTGGTCATGGCGGCAGCGGCCGTCATAGCGTGGCTTCTCGCCGTTGGCCATCTGCTCTTCACGTAGCGCCTCCAGACGCTCTTTAGAGCAGTAGCAACGGTAGGCGGTGCCCACTTTCAGCATGTCGTCGATCACCGCATTGTAGCGGTCGAAACGTTTGGTCTGGAAATAGGGGCCTTCATCCCACTCCAGATTCAGCCAGTTCATGCCATCCATAATGGCTTCGATAGCCTCTGGCGTAGAGCGTTCGAGATCGGTGTCTTCAATACGCAGCACAAATTCACCGTTCTGGTGACGTGCGAAAAGCCAGGAATAGAGAGCGGTACGCGCCCCACCGACGTGCAGATAGCCGGTCGGGCTTGGCGCGAAGCGAGTTTTGATTTTCATGAAATGGCCTTACGTTGATAACGATGCCGACAGCCGGCAAGTCCTGGAAAACAGAATGGGCAATATTCTATCACCCTGCGCTGATTCCTCAATGTTGTTACTACTGTGGGCGAGTCAAAGCCGTTTTTTGTTTAGAAATCATGCGTACGCAGCCATTTATGCGCCGCTTTGTCTAAATTTACGACGAACAAACAAAATCTTGAGAAAAGGCGTTGACTCATTTTCAACTCTCCCTATAATGCGACTCCACACAGCGGGGGTGATTAGCTCAGTTGGTAGAGCATCTCCTTTACACGGAGGGGGTCGGCGGTTCGAGCCCGTCATCACCCACCATCATTATGATGATGACCGCAGTGTAGATAAGCAGTGAGATTGGGCGATTAGCTCAGTTGGTAGAGCATCTCCTTTACACGGAGGGGGTCGGCGGTTCGAGCCCGTCATCGCCCACCAATCTCAACTTATCAGCAGCAGTTCCGAAATGGGCGATTAGCTCAGTTGGTAGAGCATCTCCTTTACACGGAGGGGGTCGGCGGTTCGAGCCCGTCATCGCCCACCATTTCGGGTCGTTAGCTCAGTTGGTAGAGCAGTTGACTTTTAATCAATTGGTCGCAGGTTCGAATCCTGCACGACCCACCAATGTAAAAAAGCGCCCTAAAGGCGCTTTTTTGCTATCTGCTGTCTGTGATTTAACGCCGGGCGGCACTGTGTTTTCCCGGCCTACGGTGAGCTCGGTGCGGTTTGTAGGTCGGGTCAGCGAAGCGCCACCCGACATGACGGTTCCACATTTCCCTCTCAAGCTCTCTAAAAAAATGCCGATATAACAGGTTTATGGCAAGAGAGGTTTTATAATGACAACAATTTCAACCACTACACCGTCAGTCCAGTCCGGCAGTTCCGGACGCTCCTCCAGCAGCGCCAGCAGCGATATCGCCTCCCAGATCCAGAGCCTGACCCAGCAGGTCACTAAACTCACCAAACAGCTGAAAGAGATCGCGAACGGCAGCGGCACCACGGAAGAGAAGCAAAAGCAGCAGGAGCAGATCCAGAACCAGATCAAACTGCTGCAGGCGCAGATCGCCCAGCTCCAGCAACGCCAGGCAGAAGAGGCGCAGAAAAAGCAGGAGCAGAAACAGACGAAAGCAGAAGGCGTAAACTCCCCTTCCGCCGAGCATCAGATTGATATCTACATCTAATCGCCCAGAGAGGCGTTATGCCTCTCTTCTTTCTCAACAAACGCGATAAATCACTTTTCATTAACATCCAGATAAAAGCAAAATGGTGGCACTGTCTTTCAGGAGTCATTATGAAATTTTTACGCGTCCTCGATCCTTTTACGCTCACGCTGATTGCCGTTGTTTTACTGGCCTCTTTTTTCCCAGCCCGCGGCGGCTTCGTCCCCTTCTTTGAAGGACTCACCACCGCTGCTATCGCCCTGCTCTTCTTTATGCACGGGGCCAAACTCTCCCGCGAGGCCATTATTGCTGGCGGCAGCCACTGGCGGCTGCATCTGTGGGTGATGTGCAGCACCTTTATTCTGTTCCCGGTGCTGGGCGTGCTGTTTGCCTGGTGGGCCCCGGTCAACGTCAGCCCTGAGCTCTATACCGGTTTTCTCTACCTCTGCATCCTGCCTGCCACCGTGCAGTCCGCAATCGCCTTTACCTCGCTGGCCGGTGGTAACGTAGCGGCTGCGGTGTGCTCCGCCTCTGCCTCCAGCCTGCTGGGCATCTTCCTCTCGCCGCTGCTGGTCGGCCTGGTGATGGATATGCACGGCGCACAGGGCAGCCTTGAGCAGGTAGGGAAAATTATGCTGCAGCTGCTGCTGCCGTTTGTGCTCGGCCACCTCTCACGTCCGTGGACCGCCGCCTTTGTGGCGCGTAATAAAAAGTGGATCGCGAAAACCGACCAGACCTCCATTCTGCTGGTGGTCTACTCTGCCTTTAGCGAGGCGGTGGTGAACGGCATCTGGCATAAGGTGGGGATGGGATCGCTGCTGTTTATCGTGATTGTCAGCCTGGTCCTGCTGGCGATTGTGATGGGGGTAAATATCCTCGTGGCACGCCTCTGCGGCTTTAATAAAGCCGATGAAATTACCATCGTCTTCTGCGGTTCGAAAAAGAGCCTAGCCAACGGCATCCCGATGGCCAATATCCTTTTCCCAACCTCAGTGATTGGGATGATGGTGCTGCCGCTGATGATCTTCCACCAGATCCAGCTGATGGTCTGTGCCGTGCTGGCACGCCGCTATAAGCGTCAGGCGGAGGCACAGCAGCCCCATCAGGCTGCTGACAACCCCTAAGGACGCCGTAGGGGCTGCACCAGATGCGTCAGCCCCTCGGTTTTAATCAGCAACGTAAAGGCCATCAGTTGCCCAAGATGTCCGGGCGGAAACGTCTCCTTGCGGGCAAACCAGAGCAGGTACTCCTCCGGAAGATCGATCAGCCTCCGCCCCTTATATTTACCAAAGGGCATCTCGGTGTTAGCAATCTCTACCAGCTGGGCCTTATCCATCTTAGGCTCCCATCAGGCGCAGCATCTCGTCTTCGTCGATCACCGCAATTCCCAGCTCCTGCGCTTTAGCCAGCTTAGAGCCCGCCGCCTCGCCAGCAATCACCAAATCGGTTTTTTTCGATACGCTGCCCGCGACCTTCGCCCCCAGCTCCACCAGCCGCGCCTTCGCGTCATCCCGGGACATTTGGCTCAGGCTGCCGGTTAGCACCACCGTTTTACCGGCAAACGGGCTGTCGATCTCTTCGGCGTTGACCACCAGCGGCTTCGGCCAGTGAATGCCAACCCCTTCGACCAGATCGCGGATCACCTCGCGGTTGCTCTCTTCCGCCAGGAAGTTAAACACGTGGGTAGCCACCACGATGCCGACGTCCGGCACCTTCTGCAGATCCTCAATCGATGCCGCTTCCAGCGCCTCCAGAGTACCAAAGTGCGCGGCCAGGCCTGCCGCCGTGGCTTCGCCGACCTCGCGAATGCCCAACGCGTAGAGGAAGCGGGCAAAGGTGGTCTCTTTCGCCTTCTCCAGCGCGTTGACCACGTTCTGCGCCGACTTCGGCCCCATGCGATCCAGCCCGGTCAGCTTACCTGCCGTCAGGCGGAACAGGTCGGCGGGCGTGTGTACGTACTCCTTCTCCACCAGCTGGTCGATAATCTTATCGCCCATGCCGTCAACGTCCATCGCCCGGCGGGAGACGAAGTGTTTCAGCGACTCTTTACGCTGCGCACCGCAGATCAGCCCCCCGGTACAGCGGGCTACCGCCTCGCCCTCAACGCGCTCGACGTCGGAGCCGCAAACCGGACAGTGGGTGGGGAACGCAACGTCACGGGCATCGGCCGGACGCTCGGATTCGACAACGTTAACCACCTGCGGGATCACATCCCCTGCCCGGCGGATCACCACCCGATCGCCAATCTTAAGGCCCAGTCGGGCGATTTCGTCCGCATTGTGCAGCGTGGCGTTACTCACCAGGACACCTGCAACGTGCACTGGCTCAAGGCGCGCCACAGGCGTGATCGCCCCGGTGCGTCCCACCTGGAACTCCACGTCACGCACAAAGGTCAGCTGCTCCTGCGCCGGGAATTTAAACGCCACCGCCCAGCGCGGGGCGCGGGCAACAAACCCCAGCTGCTCCTGCAACTCGAGCGAATCGACCTTGATGACTACGCCGTCGATATCAAACCCCAGCGTCGGGCGATCCGCTTCTACCTGATGATAAAAGTCCAGTACGGCTTCCGGCGTATCACAGATGCGAATGCGGTCGCTTACCGGCAGGCCCCAGGCCTTAAACTGCTGCAGGCGGCCCAGGTGGCTGCGGGGCAGATCGCCTCCCTGGAGGATCCCGACGCCGTAGCAGAAGAAGGTCAGCGGCCGCTTGGCGGTCACACGCGGGTCGAGCTGGCGCAGCGAACCTGCCGCCGCGTTGCGCGGATTAGCGAATACTTTGCCGCCGGTACGCCGGGCTTCGTCGTTGATCTTCTCAAAGCCCGCCTGGGGCAGAAAGACTTCGCCGCGCACCTCCAGCCGTGTCGGGATATTCTCCCCGTGCAGCTTGAGCGGGATCGCCCGGATGGTGCGCACGTTGGTGGTGATATCCTCACCGGTGGTGCCGTCCCCGCGCGTGGCGGCCTGAATTAGCACGCCGTTCTCGTAGATGATACTCACCGCCAGCCCATCGAGCTTGAGCTCGCAGCAGTAGCTCAGGGCATCGGTGCTCTTCAGGCGATCCTGCACGCGCTTGTTGAACGCCAGAAAGCTCTCTTCATCGAAGACGTTATCCAGCGACAGCATCGGGACTTCATGGCGCACTTGGGTGAAGGCGGTCAGCGGGGCAGCACCCACTCGCTGGGTGGGGGAGTCCGGCGTAATCAGATCGGGATGCTCGGCCTCCAGGGCGCGTAGCTCGCGCAGCAGGCGGTCATACTCGGCATCCGGGACTTGAGGGGCATCCATCACGTGATAGAGATATTCATGATGGCGAAGCGTGGTTCGCAGTTCAGTTAGCTGTTGTTCGATTGAGTCCATATCGCACCATCAATAGAAAAAACCCCCGACAGGCGGGGGCTTATAAGAGAGATAACACTACCGCAGGCGTTACGCGTTCGCTTCCTTCACTTCACGAATGCGGTCCTGGTACTCACGCAGCTTTTGCGGAGTCATCATTCGGCGCTGATCGTCCAGCACGACGCCGCCAACTTCATCGGCAATGTACTGCGCAGACTGGAGCATCAGCTTGAAGTTCTGCATCTCATCGCCATAGGACGGCACCTGCATAAACATGGTAACGCCCGGCGTCGTAAAGTTGCCGGTCATCTCAGGATCGAAAGTCCCCGGATTCACCATATTCGCCAGGCTAAACAGTGCCGGGCCACTGCCGTCAGGGCTAAGGTGGCGATGGAAAATATTCATGTCGCCAAAGGCGAAACCGGCCTGCTGAATGCTGGCCAGCAGCACTTCACCGCTCAATTCGCTGCCGGGATGCGCGGCAACGTTCATGATAATAACGGTCTCTTTGCGCTGCGGCTTCTCTGCCACGGCAGGTGCTTCCTGCGGCGCAGGTTCCGGCGCTGGCTGCTGGGCGACCGGCTGCTGAGCTACCGGTTGCTGAGCCAGGGGCTGCTGTACAGGCTGTTGCTGAACAGGTTGATGCTGTACCGGCTGCTGTTGAATCGGTTGCTGTTGCACAGGCTGGTGTTGAACAGGCTGCGTCGCTGTACTTCTCACCGGCTGGGGTTCAACGTGCGGTGCGGCAGGCTGCTGAGGCGGAGCCTGGCGCAGCGGCTCTTCCGGCTGCACGGGGGCGTGCTGGCGAGGCTGAGCAGACGCGTAAGGCGGCTGATACTGGTGCTGCGGCGTTCGCGGAACGTCATGCTCCTGACCCGCACTCGGGGCGTGGCCCGTTTTATGAACACGCACTTCACCCACGCCTTCATCGACGTTATTTTCGGTGTCGTCATCGTACGACTCATCATCGTCACGACGCGACTTCATGCGTTTCATTGGGCGATCGCGGAACATCGTCGAACGCTCTTTCCGGCTGGTCCAAAAACCATGAACCAGTAAAGCGATTATGGCGATCGCGCCAACAATGATTAATATCAGACGCAAATCCTGCATCATTATATTCTCTGTTGTTCTAACACCTTGCCACCACGGCAAACATTTACTCACTAAGAGTATTTGCCGTTCACCGCAAGTGCAAGTGCGCACGCAGCTTTCACCGCATAAAGATGTGTAAAATCGTACTTTTTGCTGTTTTTTCGAACATTTCCGAGCTGTGCAGACGGCGCGATACGGATAATATAGCCACGGACCCCATTCGGGGGTCATTAAAGGAGTATAGCCTGACTATGGTTTCAACATCGGTCACCCCACCTCGCAGCGGCGTTTATTACTTTTCCCAGGGCTGGAAGCTTATCACCCTGCCCGGCATCCGGCGCTTTGTGATTATGCCGCTGCTGGTCAATATCGTCTTGATTGGCTGTGCTTTTGCCTGGCTCTTTACCCAGCTTGATAGCTGGATCCCGGCGCTGATGAACCACGTACCGGACTGGCTGCAGTGGCTGAGCTATCTGCTCTGGCCCATCGCCGTGATCTCTGTGGTGCTGGTCTTTGGCTACTTCTTCTCAACCATTGCCAACTGGATTGCCGCCCCGTTTAACGGCCTGCTGGCCGAGCAGCTTGAGGCGCAGCTGACCGGCGCGACGCCGCCGGATACCGGTATTACCGGCATCGTTAAGGATCTGCCGCGGATCATGAAGCGCGAGTGGCAGAAGCTGGCGTGGTATCTGCCACGGGCCGCCGTTCTGCTGCTGCTCTACTTTATTCCCGGCATTGGGCAGACGGTCGCCCCGGTGCTGTGGTTCCTGTTTAGCGCATGGATGCTGGCGATCCAGTACTGTGACTATCCGTTTGATAACCACAAAGTGGCCTTTAAAACCATGCGCGGCGCGCTGCGGGCGCGAAAGGTGACCAACATGCAGTTTGGCGCGCTGACCAGTCTGTTTACGCTTATCCCGGTACTTAACCTGGTGATCATGCCCGTTGCCGTCTGCGGTGCTACCGCCATGTGGGTGGACTGCTATCGGTCGAAGCATGCACTGTGGAAATGAATGCGCTATTCCGTTCTTATTCCATAGTTGTTGCTATTATTTCTCATCAGCATATAGATATGCGAAATCCTTACTTCCGCATATTCCTTAACCGCGTATGCTGATGTCGTTCCCAAATTCATACAGTTAAGGACGGGCTATGAGTAAGATTTTTGAAGACAACTCGTTGACTATCGGCCACACGCCGCTGGTCCGACTGAACCGCATCGGTAATGGACGCATCCTCGCTAAGGTCGAGTCCCGTAACCCAAGCTTCAGCGTGAAATGCCGTATTGGTGCCAATATGATTTGGGATGCCGAAAAACGTGGCGTGCTGAAAGCAGGCGTTGAGCTGGTTGAACCGACCAGCGGCAACACCGGGATCGCCCTGGCCTATGTGGCGGCAGCTCGTGGCTACAAGCTGACCCTGACCATGCCGGAAACCATGAGCATTGAACGTCGTAAGCTGCTGAAAGCGCTGGGCGCGAACCTGGTGCTGACCGAAGGCGCGAAAGGCATGAAGGGCGCGATCCAGAAAGCGGAAGAGATCGTCGCCAGCGATCCGGCTAAGTATCTGCTGCTGCAGCAGTTCAGCAACCCGGCTAACCCGGAAATCCATGAAAAAACCACCGGCCCGGAGATCTGGGAAGATACCGATGGTCAGGTTGATGTGTTCATCTCCGGCGTAGGCACTGGCGGTACGCTGACCGGCGTGTCGCGCTACATTAAAAACACCAAGGGTAAAACCGATCTGATCACCGTGGCGGTAGAGCCGACGGACTCCCCGGTTATTGCCCAGGCGCTGGCAGGCGAAGAGCTGAAGCCTGGCCCGCACAAGATTCAGGGTATCGGGGCTGGCTTTATCCCTGGCAACCTCGATCTGAAGCTGATCGACAAAGTGGTAGCGATCACCAACGATGAGGCGATTAGCGTTGCGCGTCGTCTGATGGAAGAGGAAGGCATTCTGGCAGGAATCTCTTCCGGTGCCGCCGTTGCCGCTGCGCTGAAGCTGCAGGAAGATGAGGCCTTTACCAACAAGAACATTGTCGTTATTCTGCCTTCTTCAGGTGAGCGCTATTTGAGTACCGCCCTGTTTGCCGATCTCTTCACTGAAAAAGAGCTGCAGCAGTAATCGCGGACAGCGAGAATCGCATAAAAAAGCACCTTTCGGGGTGCTTTTTTGTGGCCCACGTCAAACTTTCAACTCACCTGGCATTGATTCGCCCCGTTGGGTCTGGTATTTAACCAGCACATTTATTTTGAAGCGCGAAATTAATCGAATTGTGACTTTAAGCTAGCTGAATCGATTTTAGGATTTGGTTGAAGTCTCGCTTTCGCGGCATAATGTTATTGACGAGTACTTGCCACGGTCAAAAGTGCCCGCAGCGGATTGCGCAGGCGAACTTTTGCCCCGCGTCCCGTTATGCCGGCGCTAACAATACAGGCTAAAGTTGTGCCGCCAGGCTAGACTTTAGATCCACAACACTAAACCTATAAGTTGGGGAAATATAATGTTCCAGCAAGAAGTTACCATTACCGCTCCGAACGGTCTGCATACCCGCCCTGCTGCTCAGTTTGTGAAAGAAGCGAAAGGCTTCACTTCAGAGATCACTGTGACCTCCAACGGCAAAAGCGCTAGCGCAAAAAGCCTGTTCAAACTCCAGACTCTGGGCCTGACCCAGGGTACCGTTGTAACGCTGTCCGCTGAAGGCGAAGACGAGCAGAAAGCCGTAGAGCATCTGGTAAAACTGATGGCTGAACTCGAGTAAGTTCCGGGTTCTTTTAAAAAATCAGTCACAAGTAAGGTAGGGTTATGATTTCAGGCATTTTAGCATCCCCGGGTATCGCTTTCGGCAAAGCACTGCTGCTGAAAGAAGACGAGATCGTCATCGACCGGAAAAAAATTTCTGCCGATAAGGTTGATCAGGAAGTTGAACGTTTTCTGAGCGGTCGTGCCAAGGCATCCTCGCAGCTCGAAACGATCAAAACCAAAGCTGGTGAAACCTTCGGTGAAGAAAAAGAAGCCATCTTCGAAGGCCACATCATGTTGCTGGAAGATGAGGAGCTGGAGCAGGAAATCATAGCCCTGATTAAAGATAAAAACATGACGGCTGATGCAGCTGCGCATGAAGTTATCGAAGGTCAGGCAACTGCCCTGGAAGAGCTGGACGACGAGTACCTGAAAGAGCGTGCGGCTGACGTACGCGACATCGGTAAACGCCTGCTGCGCAACATCCTCGGCCTGGCGATCATCGATCTGAGCGCTATTCAGGACGAAGTGATCCTGGTTGCAGCGGATTTGACCCCGTCGGAAACCGCACAGCTGAACCTGAACAAGGTGCTGGGCTTTATCACCGACGCTGGCGGACGCACCTCCCATACCTCCATCATGGCGCGCTCCCTTGAGCTGCCTGCCATTGTGGGTACCGGTAGCGTCACCGCCCAGGTGAAAAACGACGACTATCTGATCCTCGATGCGGTGAATAACAAAGTTTACGTTAATCCGACCAGCGATGAGATCGAAAACCTGCGTAACGTGCAGGAGCAGGTTGCTTCCGAGAAAGCCGAACTGGCGAAGCTGAAAGATCTGCCGGCGATCACCCTTGACGGCCATCAGGTCGAAGTGTGCGCCAACATTGGTACCGTGCGTGACGTAGACGGTGCCGAGCGCAACGGCGCAGAAGGCGTAGGCCTCTACCGTACCGAATTCCTGTTCATGGACCGTGACGCGCTGCCGACTGAAGAAGAGCAGTTTGCTGCCTATAAAGCGGTAGCAGAAGCCTGCGGCTCTCAGGCGGTTATCGTCCGTACTATGGACATCGGCGGCGATAAAGAGCTGCCGTACATGAACTTCCCGAAAGAAGAGAACCCGTTCCTCGGCTGGCGCGCCGTGCGTATCGCCATGGATCGTAAAGAGATCCTGCGTGACCAGGTCCGCGCTATCCTGCGTGCTTCCGCGTTCGGCAAGCTGCGCATCATGTTCCCGATGATCATCTCTGTTGAAGAAGTGCGCGTGCTGAAGAAAGCGATCGAAACCTTCAAGCAGGAGCTGCGTGACGAAGGTAAAGCCTTTGACGAGAGCATTGAAGTGGGCGTCATGGTGGAAACCCCTGCCGCTGCCACTATCGCCCGTCACCTGGCGAAAGAGGTCGATTTCTTCAGTATCGGCACCAACGACTTAACCCAGTACACCCTGGCCGTTGACCGCGGTAATGATATGATCTCCCATCTGTATCAGCCGATGTCGCCGTCTGTATTGACCTTAATTAAGCAAGTTATTGATGCTTCTCATGCTGAAGGTAAATGGACCGGCATGTGTGGAGAGCTTGCAGGCGACGAACGTGCTACACTTCTGTTGCTGGGGATGGGTCTGGATGAATTCAGTATGAGTGCCATTTCTATCCCGCGCATTAAGAAGATTATTCGTAACACGAACTTCGAAGATGCGAAGGTTTTAGCAGAGCAGGCTCTTGCTCAACCGACAACGGACGAGTTAATGACGCTGGTTAACAAGTTCATTGAAGAAAAAACAATCTGCTAATCCACGAGATGCGGCCCAAATTACTGCTTAGGAGAAGATCATGGGTTTGTTCGATAAACTGAAATCTCTGGTTTCTGACGATAAGAAAGATACCGGAACCATTGAGATTATTGCTCCGCTGTCTGGCGAGATCGTCAACATCGAAGATGTGCCGGATGTGGTGTTTGCTGAAAAAATCGTTGGTGATGGCATTGCTATCAAACCAACCGGCAACAAAATGGTTGCGCCTGTTGATGGCACCATTGGCAAGATTTTTGAAACCAACCATGCCTTCTCTATCGAATCCGATAGCGGCATCGAGCTGTTCGTTCACTTCGGTATCGATACCGTTGAACTGAAAGGCGAAGGTTTCAAACGTATCGCCGAAGAAGGCCAGCGCGTTAAGGTTGGTGATCCGGTGATCGAGTTCGATCTGCCGCTGCTGGAAGAGAAAGCCAAGTCTACCCTGACGCCGGTTGTTATCTCCAACATGGATGAGATCAAAGAGCTGAACAAGCTGTCCGGTAGCGTAACCGTGGGCGAGACTCCGGTGATCCGCATCAAGAAGTAATTGTTGCCGGAATGCAAAATGGCACCCATGCGGGTGCCATTTTTGTTTCCTATCTTGATTAAATCAGGTCTTGATTAAATCAGGCCGGTAATAGCAATTCATCGTAACCTGCCTGCTGGGTATAGCGCATTACCGCTGTTACCCGGTCGCCTGCACGACCAATCGCCTCTGCCACGCTCGTCCCCTGCACGATATGGCTCACTAGCTCAGAACAGAAGAGATCGCCCGTGCCTTTCAGATCGGTGGCTACCCGTGGGTGAGCGCTGATGGTTACCGCATCGTCGGTAACCAGCACAACGTGGATCGCATCCGGGTCACCGGCCACGGGCGCGCTGGTAATAGCCACCCATTTGAGCGTATCTGACAGCAGCCCTTTCGCCGCTGCAACTGCGCTTTCAGGATCCCGGCACGGCTGACCGCTCAATATCTCCAGTTCATAGACGTTGGGGGTGATGCCCTGGGCCAGCGGCAGCAGATGCTGACGATAGGCCTCAGGAATGTCAGGATGCACGTAGGTGCCGCTATCGATATCACCGATCACCGGGTCCACCAGGATCAGCAGATCCGGATGCGTCTCTTTTACCGTACGGAGCCACTGCGCCAGCAGCGTAATCTGGCTGGCGCTGCCCATATAGCCGGTGGTCACCGCCTTCAGCTCACGCAGGATCTCCCGCTCCTCCAGCGCTTTCAGGTAGCCGCTGAACCACTCATCGGGAATGACGCCGCCGTAGAAGGTGTCGTAGTGCGGCGTATTGCTAAACAGCACCGTCGGTACTGCCGTGACGGTCAGCTGATGCTGACGAATATTGGGCACGGCGATGCTGTTGCCCACGCTGCCGTAGACCACCTGAGACTGCACCGCCACGATATCCGTCTGCTGCGCTCGGGTCTTATCCCGAAATAAGATCATGTCCATAATAGTTAAATTCCCGCCCCCTGGGCATAGCTCTCCTCACCAAACACGCCGGTTGAAAGGTAGCGATCGCCACGGTCGCAGATTATCGCCACCACTACCGCCCCCGGATTTTCATTGGCCACGCGAATTGCACCTGCAACCGCGCCGCCGGAGCTCACGCCACAGAAGATCCCCTCCCGCACCGCCAGCGCCCGCATGGTGTTCTCAGCGTCGCGCTGGTGGATATCCAGCACCACATCGACCAGCGAGGCGTTGAAAATGCCCGGCATGTACTCCGCTGGCCAGCGACGGATCCCGGGAATGCTGCTCCCCTCTTCCGGCTGCAGGCCAACGATGGAGACAGGTTTCGCCTGTTCGCGCAGAAAACGCGATACGCCGGTAATGGTGCCGGTCGTGCCCATGCTGGAGACAAAATGGCTGATGCGGCCGCCGGTCTGCTGCCAGATCTCCGGCCCGGTGGTGGTGTAGTGGGCATAAGGGTTGTCAGGATTATTGAACTGGTCGAGAAGCTTACCCTCCCCGCGCTGGGCCATCGCCGCAGCCAGGTCCCGCGCACCCTCCATCCCCTGCTCACGGCTCACCAGAATCAGCTCCGCGCCGTAGGCGTGCATCGCTGCACGTCGCTCCTGGCTCATATTGTCCGGCATGAGTAGCTTCATGCGGTAGCCTTTGAGTGCGGCGATCATCGCCAGAGCGATACCGGTGTTGCCGCTGGTGGCCTCAATCAGGACGTCGCCGGGCTTTATCTCGCCTCGCTTCTCTGCCTGCACGATCATCGAGAGCGCGGCCCGGTCTTTCACCGAGCCGGCAGGATTATTTCCCTCCAGCTTGGCCCAGATTTCACTGCCGTTGTCGGGCGTCATACGCTGAAGTTTTACCAGGGGGGTATTGCCGATGGTGTGTTCGAGTGTGTTCACGGTTTTTACTCAATAAAAAAGCCGGGTGGCGCTATCGCTTACCCGGCCTACAAGACGCTGTGATAATTGTAGGCCCGGTAAGCGCAGCGCCACCGGGCGATAAACATACTCGTTAAACTATCAGGCAGAGTGCGCCAGAGCAAGATCCCCACGCTCGGCAAGACGCTCTGTGCCGTGGTAGAGGCGAGCATTTTGCAGGCCGATGAACAGACGCTCACCGCGCTGCGGCGCATCTTCGCCACGCAGCACCACCGACAGCGGTTCGTCATACCAGCCCTGAGGCTGCACCACCAGCTGGGTATAGTGCCCTTTCGGGCTGGCCTCAACCACCACCACCGGCAGCGGTGCGTCCAGGCTGGTACGGCGGCTGATATCCACTTCCCACGGACGCAGGAAGAGATCGACCTCGCCCTGGTGCGCCGGGGTGTAACCCAGCGGCCAGCGGTGTGCGCCGACGTGAAACTGGCTGCCGCGCACCACGCCGTGCAGACGGTTTACCTCACCCATAAACTCCAGCACGAAGCGGGTCGCGGGCTCACGCCAGACCTGCTCCGGGACGTCAACCTGCTCAATATTCCCCTGGCTCATGACCACCACGCGGTCGGCCACTTCCATCGCCTCTTCCTGATCGTGGGTCACGAAGACGCTGGTGAATTTCAGCTCTTCGTGCAGCTCACGCAGCCAGCGACGAAGCTCTTTACGCACCTGGGCATCCAGCGCGCCAAAAGGCTCATCCAGCAGCAGGATCTGCGGATCCGGGGCCAGGGCGCGTGCCAGAGCAACGCGCTGCTTCTGCCCGCCGGAGAGCTGGGCCGGATAGCGATCGGCCAGGTGCGCCAGCTGCACCATCTCCAGCAGCTTAGTCACCTTGGCTTTGATCGCCGCCGCGTTCGGCCGTTCGCGTCGCGGTAGCACCGTCAGGCCAAAGGCGATGTTGTCGAATACCGTCATATGGCGGAACAGCGCGTAGTGCTGGAACACGAAGCCGACCTTACGGTCACGGGCGTGCAGACGGCCCACGTCGGTGCCGTGAAAACGAATATGTCCGCTGGTCTGGTGCTCAAGCCCGGCAATAATACGCAGCAGCGTGGTTTTGCCCGAGCCGGACGGCCCCAGCAGCGCCACCATCTGCCCGGAAGGGATATCCAGAGAGATATCATTCAGCACCTGGGTGCGACCAAAAGACTTCTTAATATTGGCAATCTCAATGCTCATGATTTCCCTCCTGTTGCGCGCGTTTCTCTTGATTATGTAAACGCCACTGCAACCCACTCTTTAAGAACAGGGTCAAAATAGCCATTAACGTCAGCAGGGCCGCGGCGGTAAAGGATCCCACCGTGTTGTAGTCCTGCTGAAGTAACTCAATCTGTAGCGGCAGCGATAGGGTTTCGCCGCGAATAGAACCGGACACCACCGATACCGCACCGAATTCGCCAATGGCGCGGGCGTTGGTCAGCACCACGCCGTAGAGCAGCGCCCAGCGAATGTTCGGCAGCGTTACGCGACGGAACATCTGCCAGCCGGAGGCGCCCAGCAAAATCGCCGCCTCGTCCTCGTGGCTGCCCTGGCTGAGCATTACCGGCACCAGCTCGCGCACCACAAACGGACAGGTAACGAAAATGGTCACCAGCACCATGCCGGGCCAGGCGAACATAATCTGTAAATCATGCTCGTCGAGCCAGCCGCCAAGCGGGCCGTTGGAGCCATAAAACAGCAGATAGACGAGGCCTGCTACGACCGGCGAAACGGCAAACGGAATATCGAGCAGGGTCAGCAGCAGCTGACGACCGGGGAAATTAAAGCGGGTCACCAGCCAGGCGAGCAGCGTCCCGAATACCAGGTTAACCGGGACGGTGATCAGAGCAATCAGCACCGTCAGCCAGATCGCGTGGAGCATATCCGGGTTGGCGAGGTTCTCCAGCACCGGCATTAGCCCTTTACTGAAGGCCTGTACGAAAATGTAGACCGTCGGCACCACCAGAATAAATGTCGAGATCAGCATTCCGGAACCGATCAGGAACCATTTACCCCAGTTAATCCGGGAACGATCGTGTTTCAATTGGGAGACTTCCGCCATTAGTGACCTACCACCCGTCGACCAAAGCGACTTTGCAGAGTATTAATTGAGAACAGCAGCAGCAGTGAGGCAGCAAGGATCACCGAGGCAATGGCGCTCGCCGCCGGGTAGTCAAACTCCTGCAGGCGGACAAAGATCATCAGCGAGGTCACTTCAGTTTTCCAGGCAATGTTGCCGGCGATAAAGATCACCGCGCCGAACTCGCCAAGGCTGCGGGTAAACGACAGCGCCACGCCCGCCAGCAGCGCAGGGGAGAGCTCGGGCATTACGACCTTACGGAAGCTTTGCAGCCGCGTTGCACCCAGCGTCTGGGCCGCTTCCTCATATTCCGGCCCCAACTCCTCCAGCACCGGCTGCACCGTCCGCACTACAAAGGGGATGCTGGTAAAGGCCATCGCCACGGCAATGCCGAGCCAGGTATAAGTCACTTTAATATCAAACTGCGCCAGCCACTGGCCGTAGAAGCCGTTGACGGAAAAGAGCGAGGCGAGGGTCAGACCCGCTACCGCCGTCGGCAGGGCAAACGGCAGGTCCATCAGCGCATCCAGCAGGGTGCGCCCAGGAAAACGGTAGCGCGTCAGGATCCACGCCATCAGCAGGCCAAAGACGCCGTTGAAAATCGAGGCGACAAAGGCCGACAGCAGCGTGACCTTATAGGCGGCGACAACCTGCGGGTTGGTCACCACCTCCCAGTACTGCGCCCAGCTCATCTCCGAGAGTTGCATAACCAGCGCGCTGAGCGGCAGGAGCAGGATCAGGCAGACGAACAGCAGGCTGGTCCCGAGGCTAAGGGTAAAGCCGGGCAGCACGCGTTTTGAAGCCACTGCAAACATTAGCTACGCCCCGCCGCCAGCAGCTTGTCCAGCTCACCGCCGCTCGTAAAGTGGGTCTTCATCACCTCTGGCCATGAGCCAAAGCGATCTTCCACCTTAAACAGCTCGGTCTGCGGGAATTTGCCCTTCAGCTTGTTCATCACGTCAGGGTTATTCACCCGGTAGTAGTAGTCAGTAATAATGGTCTGCGCCTGCGGGCTATAGAGATAGTTCAGGTAGGCTTTCGCCGCCTTCTCCGTGCCGTTGGCCTTCACGTTTTTATCAACCCATGCCACCGGGAACTCCGCCAGGATGTTGACCTTCGGGACCACAACCTCAAGGCCCTGATCTTCGTACTGTTTACGAATGGTGTTCACTTCCGATTCAAAGGTGATCAGCACGTCACCGAGACCTCGCTCAACGAAGGTGGTGGTGGCCCCACGGCCGCCGGTATCAAACACCTCAACGTTTTTCAGGAACTGGGTCATGAACTGTTCGGTTTTTGCCTTATCGCCGCCGTCGGCTTTATCCGCCGCCCCCCATGCTGCCAGATAGGTATAGCGGGCGTTGCCGGAGGTTTTCGGATTCGGGAAGATCAGCTTGACGTCAGAGCGCACCAGGTCGCTCCAGTCGTGGATATTTTTCGGGTTGCCCTTGCGCACCAGGAACGCCATCGTGGAGTAGAACGGCGAGCTGTTGTTGGGCAGGCGGCTCTGCCAGTCCGCAGGGATCAGCTTGCCTTTGTCATGGAGGATCTGCACGTCGGTGATCTGGTTATAGGTCACCACGTCTGCCTTTAGCCCCTGCAAGATAGCCAGCGCCTGCTTGGAGGAGCCCGCGTGAGACTGCTTGATCGTCAGCTTATCGCCGCCGTTCTCTTTCGCCCACTGCTGCTCGAACGGCGGATTAAGGGCGGCAAACAGCTCGCGAGAGACGTCATAGGAGCTATTGAGCAGCTCCGTTGCCTGCGCCTGCGCTACCAGCAACACTGAAGCGGCAAGCGTCAGATATCCTTTTTTCAGTAAGTTAACGGCCATTGCGCACCCTTATATCTGTGATGACTATCAAAAACACAGTTTATTTATAAGCAGTACGAAAGGAGTAACGGTTTTATATACCGTTTGGTGATTTGCAAGCAGAAAAGAGCATAAGCGATGCTCGGGTTAACTGACTCCTGTCCGGGCATCGCTTACGGGGCTGTATCATCTGGCGCGATAGAGATAGCGGTTACTCGCGCCGCGCTTTTTGATCTCCCGGTAGACCATGCGCAGCCTGACCAGAATGGTTAAGATAAACCCAACCTGCTTTCTGTTAAGATCGGAGAACTCACACACGTCGGTCACCGAATAGAGAAGCCGCGGATTCTCGTGAAACAGAAAATAGACTTTTTTTATCAGGTCCAGATGTACCGTTTTTGAAAAATAATTTTTAATATCCATATGCACTATATTCAGTATGAATAAATTTATTATTTATAGTTAAAGCCTGAACCGATAAGTCACGCTCATCTCTCCGCAAAGAGAATTAGCGCGTTGCGAATGCCCATTATAGAGTTTTGGCGTAGTGTAATCCGACTCTTGCTCATGATGCCAACCGTAGCCGCCATTTAAATAGACAGACCAGTTTTTAGCCGGATCCCAGTTGCTGTAGATCCCCAGCTGCCCCTGACGTAATGTTTCGCCTTCATAATCGAATTCACTGTAGTTCGTCCGCACGCCCACCGAGAGATCGGGGGTAAATTTATACTCAGCGGCTAACGCCAGCATGGTTTCACCGTCGCGGACGTAATCGATATCCGCATAGGCTGGGGAATTAAAACGCCCGCGGGCATTACCGATGACGTTACGGGTAAATTGCCCCACGCCGTTTGTTTTCTTGGCCTCGGTATAGGTTAACCCACCCACTATTTTCCAGGGCGTTTGCGGAATGCGCCATTCGACAGTGGCCGAGTAGTGCCAGGCCCGCTTATCAAAATCCTGTTTTCCCCTCGCGGTGCTGGAGGTGGTTCTTTTCGCATCGCTACCATACTCCTGCTCATAAATTTGCGTCCCGAGGGTAATGTCGGGAAACGCATCCCACCAGCCCTCAAACCCCTGCTTAAAAAGCAGGTCATCGGCTACGCCATAGAAGTAGTAGGCTTTCAGGGGCTTACTCTTATAGTTGATGCCCCCGGTGATCACGTGATCGACATCGCGGCTCTCTCCGTTGCCGTCACGGATATACATCCTGTCGATATTAGGGCTATCACGCCGCATCACCTTCCCATCGAGAAATAGCGTATCAACGCTGACATTATCGATGGCCGTATTGGCATACCAGCCTGAGTGGGTGTTGAGGGACATGCGCTGTGAGTTAGAGAAGATGCCGGTATTCTTGATAGTAAACCAGCCGCCTTTGACGTTCACTTTAGCACGGAGAATATCCATTTTCAGCTTCGCGTAGCGCTGACCAATTTTGGTATAGCCTTTGGCTTCACCGTCATCATCATAGAGAATGGCACGGGAGGCGAAGTTATCACTGGCTCCTAATTTTGCGGCGGTGTAATAAGAGGCGTCAAAGCCGATTATGTCCGCGAAATACCCGGAGGTATAGTCAACGGTCAGCCCCTGCGCCCAGGCCTGCTGAACAGAGGTTGCATATCGCTCTTCCTCATTATCGTAACGGTTTTCCGTCTTTAAATACTTCCACATATTCCTGGCAGAAATATCAAAGGTGGAATCGGCAAAAAACGGATCGTCGGCAAGGCTCTTTTCCCAGTCGCTCGCATTGGCATCTGCTGCAAAAAAACAGCATGGCGAACAGGCTATTAATAATAGCTTTTTGATTGTCATCATAAATCCTTTTAAACATATTTTTGTAATAAATAATGCTTTTAGAAATTATTAAGAAATAAACGCTAATAATGCGGGCAGGGAAAATAATCTAATTTACGCAGTTAAAAAGGGAGAGCAGTCACATTTGAATGGTCGGAAAGCGTTTACCACACATCACACCCTCCTCTGCCTGCGGAAAGAGGCAGAGGAGGAGCGAGCGTCACAGCGCGAGCAGGCGGTCTAACGACGGGGCAAAATAGTAGCCGCCGGTAACCGGGCGGGTGAAGCGCAGCATAGCGTCGCGCTTGCCGTCGGTATCACCAAACATGCTCAGCAGCTGCTGTTCAATATTGTAGAGGCGGGCGCAGTAGGCGCAGAAATAGAGCCCGTGCTTGCCGCTTGCCGTACCGTAAGGCAGGCTCTGGCGGACGATTTTCAGCCCCTTGCCGTTCTCTTTCAGATCGACGCGGCTCAGGTGCGAGGTAATCGGCCGGGCGTCGCCGTCGATCTCTTCATTGGCCTCTTTGGTGCGGCCAATCATCATCTCCTGATCCGGCACGCTCATCCGGTTAAGCTGCTTGAGGTTATGCTCCCAACGCTGGACGAAGACGTAGCTGCCGCCTGCGTCGATGCCCTCCTGAATCACGGCCACCTCGGTGCGCTTGTCGCTGCCCGCTGGGTTTTCCGTGCCGTCAACAAAGCCGCTCAGGTCGCGATCCTCTACCCAACGGAAGCCGTGGGTCTCCTCTTTGACCTCCAGCGCATCGCCAAACGCCGCCAGCGCCGCCTGGGCGACAGAGAAGTTGACGTCGTGACGCAGAGAGAGAATGTGGATCATCACATCGTACTGGGTGGCCGGGGCCAGCCCTTTGCCGTAGGGAACAAATTCCTTCAGCTCTTTGGCCCCTTCCCCACCGCTCAGTTCGGGCCAGACGCGATGACCAAAGGCCACCACCGCCCCGAGATTCGCCTCAGCAAAGGCGAGCTGGAAGTTAGCCAGCTTATCGGCAAAAATTTTACTGCCTTCGCGCAGGGCGTTAACGTCGCCCTTTACGTTCGCTTCGATCCAAATCGCCGCCCGGCAGTGTTCTGGCAAAATGCCGCTTTGAACCTGAGACATCGCTACTCCTCTAAAAAAACATGCCGCGCAGCCGCGGCATTAATCGCGCTATTGTACGCGCTTTTTCAGAGAACCAGGATTGTTCCGATCAATTAACGACGCCAAATAATCTTACTCAGGGTCCATTTTTTAAGCTCGTCGTCCGGCGGCATTAAGCCCTCCGGGCCGTTCCAGCTGCCGGTAAAGACATAGCTGACGTGCTGGCTACCCTGAGCCTTACACTCCACGCCGCCGCTGTCGTCGCCGGTGGCTTTGGTGCAGTTGCCGTAGGCTTTGTCATACAGTTCGCTGAAGGGCATGCCGACCTTGGCCCCGGTGTCGCTCTCAATATTGCTGTCGAGGACGTCGATACGGCTCACTTTACCGTTCTCGCCGTTGACGATCAGGGCGACCTTATCCCCGTCCAGCGCCTCGTAAAAGCGGATCACATTGCCGCCCCGATCTGAGCGCATCCCGCTGCGCAGGCGATAGTCACCGTCCAGCGCATCGGCGATAGAGGCCTCATCCAGCGCGGTATCCGCCGTCAGCGCCCCGACGCCTTCATCGGTCACCTCTGATGAGGAACCAAACCAGTTCCAGGGGTTGGCTGCCGACCAGTTCACCGACCCGAGGGTCGAACAGCCGGTCAGGGCCAGCGGCAGGACGCAGAGAAGCATACGCAGCGATTTCATGGCTTAAATCCTTTCGTCTTGGTTGACTAAAACTCAATACTCTTCATCTTCAATCAGGCGCTTGCCGAGGTTGATGACGTCGGCATGCTCATAGCCGAGGCGCTCGTACATCCCCAGCACGAGGTCGTTCTCTTCCCGCACCTGAATGTTGATCTTCGGGCAGCCACGGGCGATCAGCTTCTTCTCCAGACGGTTAAGCAGCGCGTTGGCGATCCCCCGGCCCCGGAACTCCGGGTGTACCCCAAGGTAGTAGGCCGAGCCGCGATGGCCGTCGTAGCCGCCCATTACCGTGCCGACCACTTCCCCCCCGACCTCGGCCACCAGAAACAGGCTAACGTCATGATTCAGCTTGCGTTCGATGTCCATCTCCGGATCGTTCCATGGCCGCAGCAGGTCGCAGCGCTCCCACAGGGTGATCACCTCTTCGAAGTCGGCCTGGCGAAAAACGCGTATCTCCATGGTATGTACCTGCCTTCAGGATCAAAAGGTTGATTATGGCGTGAAGTGCCCGTGAAGCCAATATGCGGCGAAATGACAACGAAAAAATGGCATAATAGTGGACTGTCACGTATTGAAATGAAAAATAAAGCAATTCAAACCGTGCCGTGTCGTAAGCTTGTAGGCGATACGCTAAAACACCAGGGACGCAGGAATACATTTCGGGTCGTATGAGCACATTTAAACCATTAAAAGTACTTACATCGCGTCGTCAGGTTCTGAAAGCAGGTCTGGCGGCATTGACACTGACAGGCACGTCGCGGGCCATCGCCAAAGATGACTCATCGCTGAAAACCGGTAACGGGCACACTAAGCCGAAGGCCAAAAAGGCCGGGGCCAGGCGCGTGGTCATGCTCGACCCTGGCCACGGCGGGATCGACACCGGCGCCATCGGTCATAACGGCTCGAAAGAGAAGCACGTGGTGCTGGCGATCGCCAAGAACGTGCGGGCGATCCTGCGCAGTAAAGGCATCGACGCGCGGCTGACGCGTACCGGGGATACCTTTATCCCGCTTTACGACCGTGTGGAGATTGCCCACCAGCACGGAGCGGATCTCTTTATGTCGATCCATGCCGACGGCTTTACCAATCCCGATGCAGCAGGCGCGTCGGTATTTGCCCTCTCCAATCGGGGAGCGAGTAGCGCCATGGCAAAATACCTCTCCGATCGTGAGAACGCCGCCGACGACCTGGCCGGTAAAAAAGCCCGCGATAAAGATCATTATTTGCAGCAGGTGCTGTTTGACCTGGTGCAGACCGACACCATCAAGAACAGCCTGACCCTTGGCTCGCATATCCTGAAGCAGATCAAGCCGGTGCACCGCCTGCATAGCAAGCACACCGAGCAGGCGGCGTTTGTGGTGCTGAAGTCTCCCTCCGTTCCCTCGGTACTGGTCGAGACCTCCTTCATTACTAACCCTGCTGAAGAGCAGCTGCTGGGCACCAAGGCGTTTCGCCAGAAGATCGCCTCGGCCATTGCCTCCGGCGTGCTGAGCTACTTCAGCTGGTTCGACAATCACAAAGCGCACTCGAAGAAACGTTGATGAGCAAACCTGACGCAAACACCGTTAAAGCCTTTTTCCTTCAGCTGCAGGACAGGATCTGCCAGCAGCTCTCCGCCGTCGACGGCAGCGACTTCTTTGAAGATAACTGGCAGCGTGAGGCCGGCGGTGGCGGGCGCACCCGCGTTCTGCGCGACGGCGGCGTCTTCGAGCAGGCGGGAGTCAACTTCTCCCACGTGCACGGCGACGCCCTGCCCGCCTCGGCAACCGCGCACCGCCCCGAGCTGGCCGGACGCAGCTTTGAAGCCATGGGCGTTTCGCTGGTGGTGCATCCCCACAATCCCTACGTGCCAACCAGCCACGCCAACGTGCGCTTCTTTATTGCCGAGAAGCCGGGTGAGGATCCGGTCTGGTGGTTTGGCGGCGGCTTTGACCTCACGCCCTACTATGGCTTTAGCGAGGACGCCGTACACTGGCATCGCACCGCACGGGATCTCTGCCAGCCGTTCGGCGAAGAGGTCTATCCGCGCTACAAGAAGTGGTGCGACGACTACTTCTATCTGAAGCACCGTCACGAGCAGCGCGGCATCGGCGGCCTCTTCTTTGACGATCTCAATACGCCAGACTTTGACCAGTGCTTCGCCTTTGCCCAGGCGGTGGGCGATGGGTATACCCAGGCCTACCTGCCGATTGTTCAGCGACGGAAAGCGATGGCATACGGCGATCGCGAGCGCAACTTCCAGCTCTATCGCCGGGGTCGCTACGTTGAATTTAATCTGGTGTGGGATCGTGGAACGCTGTTTGGCTTACAGACCGGCGGGCGTACGGAGTCGATTCTGATGTCGATGCCGCCGAAGGTGGCGTGGGAGTATAACTACCAGCCGCAGGAGGGCAGCCCGGAAGCCGCCCTCAGCGAGTTTATCAAAGTCAAAGAGTGGATCTAACGCGCTTATAGCGGCTGCGTCTGCGCCTCTACCACCGCCAGCGCCACCATATTGACGATGCGGCGGACGGAGGCGATAGGCGTCAGCACGTGCACCGGTTTTGCCACGCCCATTAGCACCGGCCCGACGGTGACGCCCTCCGAACTGGAGACGCGAAGTAAGTTGTAACTAATCCGCGCCGCCTCGACGTTAGGCATAATCAAAATATTGGCCGAGCCTTTCAGCGGGCTGTCCGGCATTCTATCCTGACGAATGCTCTCTAGCAGCGCGGCGTCGCCGTGCATCTCCCCGTCAATCATCAGGTGCGGATCGCGCTCGCGTACTTTCGCCAGCGTCTCGCGCATCTTGCACGCTGCCGGTGAGTTCGACGAACCGAAGTTCGAGTGCGACAGCAGAGCCACTCGCGGCTCAATACCGAACCGGCGCACGGTCTGGGCCGCCATCAGAGTAATGTCTGCCAGCTGCTCCGGCGTCGGATCGTCGTTGACGTAGGTGTCAGCAATAAAGGTGTTGCCGCTCGGCAGCAGCAGCGCATTCATCGCCCCTGCCGTCTGCACTCCGTCACGGTAGCCAAACAGCTGTTGCACCACGCTAAAGTGCTCGTGATAGTCGCCGATGGTGCCGCAGATCATAGCATCCGCCTCGCCGCGCTGAACCATGATCGCCCCAATCACCGTGGTGTTGCTAATCACCGCCCGCTGGGCCTGCTCCTGGGTGATGCCGCTGCGCTTCATGATGCTGTAGTACTCGCTCCAGTACTCTTTAAAGCGCGGGTCGGATTCGTTATTGACGATCTCAAAGTCGACGCCGGGACGGATCTGCAATCCCAGCTTCTGGATACGCATCTCGATGACGCCGGGGCGGCCCACCAGAATCGGCTTCGCCAGCCCGAGGGTGACCAGCTCCTGGGTCGCGTGCAGAACCCGCGCCTCCTCCCCTTCCGACAGCACCACCCGCTTCGGATCGTTGCGCGCCTGAGAGAAGACCGGCTTCATAAACAGGTTGGTTTTGTAGACAAATTCGGTGAGCTTATCGACATAGGCAGTAAAGTCGCCGATGGGCCGCGTCGCGACGCCGGAGTCCATCGCCGCTTTCGCTACCGCCGGGGCGATCTTGACGATCAGGCGTGGATCGAAAGGTTTGGGGATCAGGTACTCAGGGCCGAAGCTCAGATCCTGATCGCCATAGGCCGAGGCCACCACTTCGCTCTGCTCGGCGTGGGCCAGTTCGGCAATGGCGTGCACCGCCGCCAGCTTCATCTCTTCGTTGATCGCAGTAGCGCCCACGTCGAGCGCGCCACGGAAGATGAATGGGAAGCAGAGCACGTTGTTGACCTGGTTAGGGTAGTCAGAGCGCCCGGTACAGATAATCGCATCCGCACGCACCGCTTTTGCCACCGGGGGGAGGATCTCCGGCTCCGGGTTCGCCAGGGCGAGGATCAGCGGCTGGCGCGCCATCTGCTTTACCATCTCCTGGGTCAGGACGTTCGGCCCAGAGCAGCCGAGGAAGATGTCCGCGTCCTGCATCACCTCTGCCAGCGTGCGCTTGCCGTTATCCTCAATGGCGTAGGCGGCCTTGGTTTCAGCCATCGGCGTCTCGCGGCCCTGGTAGATCACCCCTTTGGAGTCGCACACCACGATGTTGTGCTTCTGCATTCCCAGCGCCACCAGCAGGTTCATACAGGCGATGGCCGCAGCCCCCGCGCCGGAGACCACCATCCGCACGTCGGAGAGGTTCTTCTCTACCACCCGCAGACCGTTGAGAATGGCGGCGGTGCTGATGATCGCCGTGCCGTGCTGGTCGTCGTGGAAAACCGGAATATTCATCCGCTCGCGCAGCTTCGCCTCAATATAGAAGCACTCCGGCGCTTTGATATCCTCAAGGTTAATGCCGCCAAATGTGGGCTCAAGCGCCGCCACCACGTCGATAAACTTGTCCGGATCCAGCTCATCCACCTCGATATCAAAGACGTCGATGCCGGCAAATTTCTTAAACAGGACGCCTTTGCCCTCCATCACCGGTTTGCCTGCCAGCGCACCGATATTGCCCAGCCCCAGCACCGCCGTTCCGTTGGAGACCACCCCCACCAGGTTGCCGCGTGCGGTGTACTTAAAGGCTGCCAGCGGATCTTTTTCAATCTCCAGACAGGGGGCGGCGACGCCCGGCGAGTAGGCTAGCGCTAAATCGCGTTGCGTCGCGAGCGGCTTGGTCGGGGAGACCTGAATTTTTCCGGGGATGGGGAACTCGTGAAAATCGAGGGCACTCTGTTTTAACTGGTCGTCCATTATGATGTTCCTTTCACGTATCGTTTGTAGGTGTGAAGCGTGATAGCGCTCCTGACGCGCCCCCTAGTATCGCCGTTGAGCGCGGCATAAACTTTGAACGCTGCCAAACTCTGACCACCCCGCCGCAAAATTTGTTATCAATTTATATCAACGGTGTTATGCCCTTACGCCAGCAAACCGGTGTCCGTCTGCTATGCTTTTTTGTTATGCATGTTCTATTTTCCACGAAGGTGTGAACCAACGCACTCACGTAAGCTTTTGCTTTTCAAGGAGTATTGTGTATGAACTACTTAGACGGCATCAAACAGTTCACCACCGTCGTCGCCGACAGCGGTGATATCGAATCCATTCGCCACTACCAACCGGAAGACGCCACCACTAACCCCTCCCTGCTGCTGAAAGCCGCGGCGCTGGAGCACTTCTCGCACCTGGTCGACGATGCGCTGGAGTACGGTAAAGCGCGCGGCAAGACGCAGGAGCAGCAGGTTGCCGAAGCCAGCGACAAGCTGGCGGTGAATATTGGTGCGGAAATTCTGAAAAGCATTCCTGGCCGCGTCTCTACCGAAGTTGATGCTCGCCTCTCCTTTGATAAAGAGAAGAGCATCGCCAAGGCGCGCCGTATCGTGCAGCTCTATGAGGAGCTGGGCATCGACAAGTCACGCATTTTGATCAAGCTGGCCTCTACCTGGGAAGGGATCCGCGCCGCAGAAGAGCTGGAGAGAGAGGGCATCAAGTGTAACCTGACCCTGCTCTTCTCCTTTGCCCAGGCGCGGGCCTGCGCCGAAGCGGGCGTCTACCTGATCTCTCCGTTCGTAGGGCGTATCTACGACTGGTACCAGCAGCGCAAGCCGCAGGATCCCTACGTGGTTGAAGAGGATCCGGGCGTGAAATCGGTACGTAATATCTACGATTACTACAAGCGCAACCGCTATGAAACCATCGTGATGGGAGCAAGCTTCCGCCGTATCGAACAGATCGTCGCTCTGGCTGGCTGCGACCGCCTGACCATCTCTCCGTCTCTGCTTCAGGAGTTACAGGACAAAGAGGGCACCATTGAGCGCAAGCTGGTTCCCACCTCACAGAGCTTCCCACGTCAGGAGCCGCTGACCGAGGCTGAATTCCGCTGGGAACATAACCAGGATCCGATGGCGGTAGAAAAACTCTCTGACGGTATCCGCCAGTTCGCCGTTGATCAGCGCAAACTCGAAGATCTGCTTGCCGCTAAACTTTAATTTTTGTCATGGAGTGAAATATGTCTCGTAAAGAGCTTGCCAACGCCATCCGCGCCCTGAGCATGGACGCGGTACAAAAAGCCAACTCCGGCCATCCCGGCGCGCCAATGGGCATGGCCGATATCGCTGAAGTGCTGTGGAACGATTTCCTCAAGCATAACCCGACAGATCCGACATGGTACGACCGCGACCGTTTTATTCTCTCCAACGGTCACGCCTCTATGCTGCTCTACAGCCTGCTGCACCTCTCCGGCTACGATCTGCCGATTGAGGAGCTGAAAAACTTCCGCCAGCTGCACTCCAAAACGCCGGGCCACCCGGAGATCGGCTATACGCCGGGCGTTGAGACCACCACCGGCCCGCTGGGCCAGGGGCTGGCTAACGCGGTGGGGCTGGCGATAGCCGAACGCACCCTGGCAGCGCAGTTTAACCAGCCGGGACATGAGATCGTCGATCACTTCACGTACACCTTTATGGGTGACGGCTGCCTGATGGAGGGGATCTCCCACGAGGTTTGCTCTCTAGCGGGCACGCTGGGGCTGGGCAAGCTGATTGGTTTCTATGACCATAACGGCATCTCCATCGACGGTGAAACCGAAGGCTGGTTTACCGACGATACCGCCAAACGCTTTGAAGCCTACCACTGGCACGTCGTACATGAGATTGACGGTCACGATCCAGAGGCGATTAAAGCAGCCATTCTTGAAGCACAGAGCGTGAAGGATAAACCGTCGCTGATCATCTGCCGGACGGTGATTGGCTTTGGCTCGCCGAACAAAGCGGGTAAAGAGGATTCCCACGGCGCGGCGCTGGGGGAAGAAGAAGTTGCCCTGACCCGCCAGAAGCTGGGCTGGAAGCATCCGGCCTTTGAGATCCCGAAAGAGATCTACCAGGCGTGGGATGGCCGCGAGCGCGGTGAGAAAGCCCAGCAGTCGTGGAAAGAGAAGTTTGCCGCCTATGAGAAGGCGCACCCGGAGCTGGCAGCAGAATTTTCCCGTCGCATGAGCGGTGGCCTGCCGGAAAACTGGGAGCAGCTGACCCAGGAGTACATCACTAAACTTCAGGCTGAGCCCGCGAAAGTCGCTACCCGTAAGGCATCCCAAAACGCGCTTAACCAGTACGGCCCGGCGCTGCCAGAGTTGCTGGGCGGCTCCGCGGACCTTGCGCCAAGTAACCTGACCATCTGGTCTGGGTCAACGTCGCTGAAAGAGGACCCGGCCGGGAACTACATTCACTACGGCGTGCGTGAGTTCGGTATGACCGCCATCGCCAACGGTATCGCCCACCACGGCGGCTTCGTGCCCTATACCGCAACCTTCCTGATGTTCGTCGAGTATGCGCGTAACGCTGCGCGTATGGCAGCGCTGATGAAGGCCCGTCAGATCATGGTGTATACCCATGACTCCATTGGTCTGGGGGAAGATGGCCCGACCCACCAGGCGGTTGAGCAGCTCGCCAGCCTGCGCCTGACGCCGAACTTCAGCACCTGGCGTCCCTGTGACCAGGTCGAAGCCGCCGTCGGCTGGAAGCTGGCTATTGAGCGCCACAACGGCCCAACCGCGCTGATCCTCTCTCGCCAGAACCTTACCCAGATGGAGCGTACCCCGGAGCAGGTGAAAGCCATCTCCCGCGGCGGCTATATTCTGAAGGACAGCGATGGCCAGCCGGATCTGATCCTGATCGCCACCGGCTCGGAGATTGAGATCACCATGAAGGCAGCGGAGCAACTGAGCGCCGAGGGTCACAAGGTGCGGGTGGTCTCTCTGCCCTCGACGGACATCTTCGATGCCCAGGATGATGAGTACCGTGAATCGGTGCTGCCGTCAGACGTCAGCGCCCGCGTGGCCGTTGAGGCCGGGATTGCCGACTACTGGTACAAATATGTCGGCCTGAAAGGGGCCATTGTCGGGATGACCGGCTACGGCGAGTCCGCACCGGCCGATAAGCTGTTCCCGTTCTTTGGCTTTACCGTTGAGAACGTGGTCGCTAAAGCGAAAAAAGTGCTTAACGTGTGATCCACAGCGTGGGCCAGGCGTCTGGCCCATGCCAGTTGTCACAGCTTGGCTCTTCTGCATAGCGCACCAGACGAAAGCGCTGGCCGTCAAAACGCCAGCGCGTCTGAATCCCACAATCTGCAAGCCCGCGACCCTTGGCAAGCGTTGTCAATTCGCGGGCTTTCTGATCGAATTCAGCATTCATTAGCTCCATCTCATCGTTGCCGCTGCCGGGGGTAAAGGGCAGGCGCAGGCGCACCGCTTTGGTCGCGTAGGGTTTATGACGCGATACCAGCCAGGCGAGATCCACCGTATTGTAGGCTCCCGCTTCGCAGCTCACGATCAGCAGCGCTTTATCGTCGGTGAGGGCCGTCACGCGCACCTCTCGACGCATCGGATCCAGCGAACACTGGCTGCTGTTCATCCGCATGCTGCCGTAATCCAGCAGCGAATCCATCTCTTCACGGGTCAGCGGCGTCGGCGTCGGGTTCACTACTGCCACCCCTTTCAATGCCGGGGCAGGCGGCACGCTCAGCGAAGGATTGCCGCCCTTTTTGATCCACGCGGTTTCGCTGCCGACGCGTTTTTGCTGGGCATCAATAAACAGCAGCGCCGCCTTGAGCCCGACCAGGGAGATCGTGCCCTGCCCGTCCTTAAGGGTTATCGCCTGTGCATTCTGAATGGTCTGTAAAAAAACGTTGATGGTCGGCGCATGCTCGGTGATCAACCGCCACGGCGAAATCGCCCAGTGCTGAGCCTCCAGCCGCAGCGGTATACCGTCGAGCAGCAGGCGTGGCGCAACGGGCGGCTCTTTTGCCGATGGCGTCTGGCTCCCGCCAAGCTCGATACGCAGCTGCGCATCGGTTCGTGCTCCCGCGCTGCGCGTCAGGGTCATGACGAGTCCATGGTGCTCGCCGGTATTGCGTGCTACGCAGAAATTTTGATTATTACAGGTGACCTGCCAGTCGGAAAAATTCTGCTGGGCGGGTGCCGCCCACGCAAACGAGGCGACAAATAGATTAAGCAGTAGCAGCAGCAAAACGCGATAACGCATGAACGGTACAACCCCAGAAGTAGAAGCGTAGCAAATAAACAGGGTATCTTCGTCGTCATGGGGTAGCCGACTCAATCGGATTTATCGGATAGATTTATTCTAAATACATGTTATTAACCCGATTAATATCAAGACATTAGACCGGAGGCCTGTAAATATTGCAGTAATATCACTGCCTTAGCGTCACGTATCTCGCCGCTGGCTACTGCTTCCAGCGCCTGGGTGAAAGGCATCTCAAGGACTTCAATATCCTCATCTTCTACGCCGCCGCCCGCGTTAGCCTTCAGGTTGTCGCTATATTCGGCAATAAAGAAGTGAACAATTTCAGTTACGCCGCCGGGTGACATATACAGTTCAAATACCTTGCGCACCTCGCCGACCTCGTAACCCGTCTCCTCCATCGCCTCTTTACGCGCGCACACCTCCGGCGCGTCGTTGTCCAGCAGTCCGGCGCAGGGCTCAATCAGCCGACCATCTTCGTTGCCGTTCACCCAGGTGGCAATGCGGAACTGACGAACCAGCACCACGCTGCGTTTCTCCCGGTTATAGAGCAGAATGGTTGCCCCGTTGCCGCGATCGTACACCTCGCGGCGGTGACGGATCACCTCCCCGTTGCGGCGGGTCAGATCGTAGGTGATATTGCGTAACACGAAGTAGTTTTCAGAGAGGATCTTATCTTTGATAACGTCTATTTTCAGCGACATACAGGCCCTATACGGTAAGTGTGAGCCTCTATTTTACGCTTTAGGGCCGGCCTTGTCGCGCCAGCTAATCTTCACCACCTGCGCAAACAACGTGATAATTTACACTTTCTCCTTTTTTTCTCCACGTTTAGTCAGGCGATTGCCGTTAAAGTGACATAAAGCAATGTAGAGTTATAAAGCACAATAAAAGAGGTCTCCCTTCTGATGGCGAATTTCTTTATCGATCGCCCAATTTTCGCCTGGGTGTTAGCTATCATTTTGTGCCTCACCGGCACGTTGGCAATTCTTTCGCTGCCCGTTGAGCAGTATCCCGATCTGGCCCCGCCTAACGTGCGGATCGCGGCCAACTATCCTGGCGCCTCCGCGCAGACGCTAGAGAATACCGTTACCCAGGTTATTGAGCAGAACATGACCGGGCTCGATAACCTGATGTACATGTCCTCACAAAGCAGCGCCACCGGGCAGGCAACGGTGACCCTGAGCTTTGCAGCGGGTACCGATCCCGACGAGGCGGTGCAGCAGGTGCAAAATCAGCTTCAGTCGGCAATGCGCAAGCTGCCGCAGGCGGTACAGAACCAGGGTGTAACGGTACGCAAAACCGGTGATACCAATATCTTAACCATCGCCTTCGTCTCAACGGACGGCTCAATGGATAAGCAGGATATTGCCGATTATGTCGCGAGTAACATTCAGGATCCCCTCAGCCGGGTGAATGGCGTGGGCGACATCGACGCCTACGGCTCGCAGTATTCGATGCGCATCTGGCTCGATCCGGCCCGCCTGAACAGCGTCCAACTAACGGCGAAGGACGTAACCGATGCCATTGAGGCGCAGAACGCGCAGATCGCCGTCGGCCAGATGGGCGGTACCCCGTCGGTAGACAAGCAGGCGCTGAACGCCACCATCAATGCCCAGTCGCTGTTAGAGACCCCAGAGCAGTTTCGTAACATCACCCTGCGGGTCAACCAGGACGGATCCGAGGTGCGCCTTGGTGACGTCGCTCAGGTCGAGATGGGCGCGGAGAAGTATGACTACCTGAGCCGCTTCAACGGCAAGGCGGCTTCAGGGCTTGGGGTCAAGCTGGCCTCCGGGGCCAACGAGATGGAGACGGCGAACCTGGTGCTCAACCGGCTTGACGAGCTGGCGCACTTCTTCCCGCACGGCCTGGAGTACAAGGTGGCCTACGAGACCACCTCCTTCGTTAAGGCCTCGATTATCGACGTGGTGAAGACGCTGCTGGAGGCTATCGCCCTGGTCTTCCTGGTGATGTACCTCTTTCTACAGAACTTCCGTGCCACCCTCATTCCAACCATTGCCGTGCCGGTGGTGCTGCTCGGCACCTTCGCCGTGCTCTACGCCTTCGGCTACAGCATCAATACCCTGACCATGTTTGCTATGGTGCTCGCCATCGGCCTGCTGGTGGATGACGCTATCGTGGTGGTAGAGAACGTTGAGCGCATCATGAGCGAGGAGGGTCTCTCTCCGCGCCAGGCCACGCGCAAGTCCATGGGCCAGATCCAGGGTGCGCTGGTGGGCATCGCGATGGTGCTCTCAGCGGTGTTTGTGCCGATGGCCTTCTTCGGCGGCACCACCGGGGCAATCTACCGCCAGTTCTCGATCACCATCGTCGCGGCGATGGTGCTGTCGGTGCTGGTAGCGATGATCCTCACCCCGGCGCTGTGCGCGACCCTGCTCAAGCCGGTGCAAAAAGGGGAGCAGCACGGGCAGACGGGCTTTTTCGGCTGGTTTAACCGCATGTTTAACCGCAGCGCGGCGCGCTATGAGTCCGGCGTCGCGAAGATCCTCCATCGCAGCCTGCGCTGGATGCTGATCTATGCCCTGCTGCTCGGCGGGATGGTATTTCTCTTCCTGCGTCTACCCACCTCGTTTCTGCCGCAGGAGGATCGCGGCATGTTCACCACTTCGGTGCAGCTGCCCAGCGGCGCTACCCAGCAGCAGACGCTGAAGGTGGTGGAGAAGGTCGAGAACTATTTCGCCACCCACGAAAAAGATAACGTGACGTCGGTCTTCGCCACCATCGGCTCCGGGCCCGGCGGCAACGGCCAGAACGTGGCCCGCATGTTTGTTCGACTGAAGGATTGGGACGATCGCGATCCGACTACCGGCAGCTCATTCGCCATTATCGACCGTGCCACCAAGGCGTTTCGCGATATCAACGAGGCGCGGGTCTTCGCCAGCAGCCCACCGGCCATCAGCGGCCTCGGCAGCTCGGCCGGGTTTGATATGGAACTACAGGATCACGCTGGCGCCGGGCATGACGCCCTGATGGCCGCCCGCGACAAGCTGCTGGAGCTGGCCGGGCGCGATCCATCTCTGGCCCGCGTACGCCACAACGGTCTGGACGACAGTCCGCAGCTACAGATCGATATCGATCAGCACAAGGCGCAGGCGCTCGGCGTCTCTATCGACGACATCAACGACACGCTGCAAACGGCCTGGGGCTCCAGCTACGTTAATGACTTTATGGATCGCGGCCGCGTGAAGAAGGTCTACGTTCAGGCGGCGGCGAAGTACCGCATGCTGCCGGACGATATTAACCTGTGGTACGTGCGCAACAGCGCCGGGGGCATGGTGCCCTTCTCTGCCTTCGCCACCTCCCGCTGGGAGACCGGCTCTCCGCGCCTGGAGCGTTACAACGGCTACTCCGCCGTGGAGATCGTCGGCGAAGCCGCCACCGGGGTCAGCACCGGTACCGCTATGGACATTATGGAAAAGCTGGTTAGCCAGCTGCCCGGCAGTTTTGGCCTTGAGTGGACCGCTATGTCCTACCAGGAGCGGCTCTCCGGCGCGCAGGCTCCGGCGCTGTACGCCATCTCCCTGCTGGTGGTCTTCCTCTGCCTGGCGGCGCTGTATGAGAGCTGGTCGGTGCCCTTCTCGGTGATGCTGGTGGTGCCGCTGGGGGTGATCGGTGCCCTGCTGGCCACCTGGATGCGCGGCCTTGAGAACGACGTCTACTTCCAGGTGGGGCTGCTCACCGTGATTGGGCTATCGGCGAAAAATGCCATTCTGATCGTCGAGTTTGCTAATGAGATGAATGCCAAAGGCCAGGATCTACTTTCGGCGACGCTGCACGCCTGCCACCAGCGTCTGCGACCGATCCTGATGACCTCGCTGGCATTTATCTTTGGCGTCCTGCCGATGGCCACCAGCAGCGGCGCAGGCTCCGGCAGCCAGCATGCGGTAGGGACCGGGGTGATGGGCGGGATGATCTCGGCCACCGTGCTGGCCATCTTCTTTGTACCGCTGTTCTTTGTGCTGGTGCGTCAGCGCTTCCCGTTAAAAGAGCGTCAGGAAGATTGAACAACAAAAAAGGCGGCCTACAGTGGCCGCCTCGCTGTTGCGTGATATGGTTCACGCTTTGTTATATTAGTGCTTCTTTCTTAGTGCGTATCCGGAATTATTTACGAAGCATGCCTTCGATAAAATCTTTCCAGTTCCCCAGTTCATGTTCAATCATAACAACCTCATCTAATTATTATGGGTATTCTACAAAAAATCGCCATTGCTGTGAAGAGACGCTAAATCAATTGCTATGATTGGCCACCTCCGCGGTATTTGTTTGGCTTGAATAGACTATGACGCAACGACATGTAAGAAAATGTGACATATAGCAACATTCCTAAAAACGGGCAGCGAAACGTTTCGCGAGCGTGACGCACTTCGCAAGTTTACGCTTTTGCTAGCTCAAGGTTGCAGAATAATTGCAGGGCGAGAGTCCAGGCATATATTGCGCAACACACAATTTAATTAGCAGACAAATATATTGAGGCCTGTCCGCCGACTATTTTCTCTAATAGATTGTCATTATTCAAATTAGATGAGTACTAAACCGAAACTAAAACAAATTGCTTCACCCTCGCGGTGGATCGGGTAATACTCTCTCTTTACCTGCTTACAAAGTGAAATTTTATGAATAACATTTCATCAGACGCGCTACCGGTGATGTACGGCATCAAAAACTGCGACACAGTTAAAAAGGCGCGCCGCTGGCTTGACGCACAGCAGATAGCCTACCGCTTCCACGACTACCGGGCCGACGGGCTGGATGCGGCCCTGCTCGATACCTTTATTGCTGAGCTGGGATGGGAAGCGCTGCTGAATACCCGAGGCACCACCTGGCGCAAGCTGGACGACGCGCGGCGGGAAAGCATTCAAACTGCGCCTTCGGCGGCGGAGCTGATGCTTGAAATGCCTGCAATTATCAAACGCCCATTGCTCTGCGCGCCCGGTAAGCCTATGCTGCTTGGTTTCACAGAAACCAGCTACGTGCGCTATTTTAACGAGGTGTAGTCTATGTCATGCCCGGTTATTGAGCTGACCCAACAGCTTATTCGCCGCCCTTCTCTTAGTCCCGACGACGCAGGATGCCAGGCGTTAATGATTGAACGCCTGCGTGCTATCGGCTTTACCGTTGAAAGGATGGATTTTGGCGACACGCAAAACTTCTGGGCATGGCGCGGCCAGGGCGAGACGCTGGCGTTTGCGGGTCATACCGACGTAGTGCCCGCTGGCGACGCTGACCGCTGGATCAATCCGCCTTTTGAACCCACCATTCGCGACGGGATGCTGTTTGGCCGCGGCGCGGCCGACATGAAAGGTTCTCTTGCGGCGATGGTGGTGGCTGCCGAGCGCTTTGTGGCTCGGAATCCGAACCACAAAGGTCGTCTGGCCTTTCTGATCACCTCCGACGAAGAGGCCAGCGCCACGCACGGTACGGTCAAGGTCGTAGAGGCGCTGATGGCGCGCAACGAACGCCTCGACTACTGCCTGGTGGGCGAACCCTCCAGTACCGAAGTGGTGGGCGACGTGGTGAAGAACGGACGTCGTGGGTCGATGACCTGCAACCTGACCATTCACGGCGTGCAGGGTCACGTGGCCTATCCGCACCTGGCGGATAACCCGGTCCACCGCGCTGCGCCGATGCTTAACGAGCTGGTGGCTATCGAGTGGGATCGCGGTAACGAATTTTTCCCGCCGACCAGCATGCAGATCGCCAATATCCAGGCCGGTACTGGGAGTAACAACGTGATCCCTGGCGACCTGAAGGTGCAGTTTAACTTCCGCTTCAGCACCGAGCTCACCGACGAGATGATCAAAGCGCGCGTCGCTGCGCTGCTGGATAAATATCAGCTGCGCTACACCCTGGACTGGTGGATCTCCGGCCAGCCGTTCCTCACCTCACGCGGCAAGCTGGTGGATGCGGTGGTGAAGTCGATTGCGCACTATAATGAAATTGAACCGCAGCTGTTAACCACGGGCGGGACCTCGGACGGGCGGTTTATTGCGCGGATGGGGGCTCAGGTGGTGGAACTGGGGCCGGTGAATGCGACCATTCATAAAATCAACGAATGCGTAAACGCCGCCGATCTGCAGCTGCTGGCCCGTATGTATCAACGCATTATGGAACGGCTCGTTGCATAATAGGCGTTTCTGAATGAGGATATGAGCATGGAATGGCTGGCTAAATACTGGTGGATTCTGTTACTGGTTTTCCTGGTGGGCGTGCTGCTGAACGTCATTAAAGACCTCAAGCGCGTCGACCATAAGAAATTTCTCGCCAACAAGCCCGATCTGCCCCCGCATCGCGACTTTAACGATAAGTGGGATGACGAAGACGACTGGCCGAAGAAAAAGTAGTCGGCTTTGATTACGCCGGGCGGCGCCACCGCTTGCCCGGCCTACAAATCTACATAAACTCTACAATATCGTCGTCGTTGAACCTGCCGCCGCTCTGCGCCTCATCAAAATAGTGCTTCGGCACGGTATAGCTCAGACGGTCCAGCGCCAGCTGCATACCCTCATGGCTGATGCCGTGTCCCACATCATCAATGATATCCAGCGTCACATCGCCCCCGGCCTGTAACAGCGCCTCCTGGGCGGCAACGGCATGCGTTAGCTCAATCACGCGATCCTCCCCGCCGTGGATCAGGTGGATCGTTACCGCCGCGCTGATGGTCGCTGGCAGGGTGGCAAAGCGACCGCTAAAGGCAATCACCCGCGACGCCAGCGTGGGCTGGGCTTTCACCCCCTCCAGGGCCATGATCGCCCCCTGCGAGAAGCCGATCAGCGCCGTGGCCTGTGGCCCCAGTCCACTTTCTTTTTGCCAGTAACGTACCGCTTCAATAAAGGCGGGCATGATGGCGTCCACGCGTTCCTGACGATTCTCCTCGGTGACGCCCTGCACGGAGAACCACTGCCGCGCGGGAGCCGGACCGCAGGGTTCAGCCCCACCAACGCTGACGATCAGCGCATCCGGAAAGCGAGCGGTGAAACCGGTGCCGACCTGCCCCATGGCGACCGGATTATCGCCGACGCCGTGAAACAGCAGCAGCAGCTGGCTGGCTGGTTTATCCGGACGTTGTACTACATGGTAGTTGTGTTCCATGGCGGTCTCCTTATAGCGTTGAGGTAAGTTTACGCCGCACGGCGGCGATGACCATGCCATTTAACTGAATGAGTTAGTTAAAAAAATTGCAGCTGTGCTATCTGCTGCTGGCTCTGCGCTGCCCGGTCCGCATCCAGAGACACCAGCGCCGCTGCCGTCTCGTGTCGTTGGGCAGCCAGCAGCGCCTTGCGTCCGGCCAGCCGGAGACGCTGGCAGGCCTGGGCCTCATTCAAACTCTGCTCCAGCTGGCTGCGCAGCGCCGCCAGCGGCAGGTTGCTGTGCATCAGCAGACGGCTGAGCGCCCCCATCGCCGCCGAAAGCGGGCGATGGGCAAAAGCAAAGCCAGCCAGCTCGTGCCAGTCATCACTATTAAGGGTAGTCGGCTCCCCCGGCGGCAGAGGTAACTTTTCGTCACGCCAGGGAGTTAGCCAGGGCAGATCCCTCGCCAGCCTGCGCTGCTCCGTCGCCACCAGCGACTCTGCCGCAGGGGTGAGCGGCAGGAGAGCCATCGCCGTGTAGCAGCCGCTGCTGGCTTCACGATGGCTGCCGAGACGCACCAGCTGAAAACCGCAGCGCTGCCAGAAGCGCCACAGCTCGCGGGTGTAGCCGAAGCTCACCGACAGATAGTCGTAGCCTGCGCTGTGGGCGTGCGCTTCGGCGATCAGCCGCTGACCAATGCCCTCCCGCTGGCGTGAAGGGTGAACAGCAATACGGCTGATACGACACCCGAACAGTGTCGCCGCCAACGGGCTGGCACCGTGCGCCGCCAGCGACTGAGCGACAAGATTGCCGCGCGGCCGTCGAAAGCCCGCCCACACCGCCTGGCTAAGCGCGGAAGACAATCCCCCCTCCTCCACCAGCCACAGTGCGGCGATGGGCTGCTCTCCGACCAGCGCCTGCCAGAAGCGCTGGCCCGGCGCATCCATCATCCGCCGCAGGTCGAGAGGCGATGTCCGGTAGTGGGCGCTGGTCAGCAGACGATAGAGCGCAGCGGGCTGCGCTGGCGAGGTTAGCCAGGCATCCTGCGTCAAAGGAGAAATACGGTATTCAGCGCCCGGAGCCGAACCGGGAAGAGCATCATCAAACAGCAGCAGGTCACTGATGAAGGCCTCAAGCGGGCAGCCGCTGGCCCAGCGTAGCGGCGTGCTGAGGCTACGGTGTTGCAAGCGATCCAGCCCGGCGCAGAGCTTCAGCAAAAAGCCCTGCCCTGTTCCCTCGTAGCCCTGCACGGTCGTCGTAAGCAGAACCCGGCTGAATCCGGCGATCAGCTGGCGCAGCTGCGGGCCTGGTATTGCCGCCGCCTCATCCACGATCAGCCAGTCAGGAAGAGGCGTATCTCCGTCAGCCAGCCGCTGGCGCAGCGCATCCGGTGGCACAAAGTTCACCTCGTCTCCGGCAAACTGTGCCAGCACGTCGGTAGCGGCGCGGGTGGGCGCGGTCACGATAGCATTGCCGTGTAAATGACGCAGATGCATGCCCGCCAGCGCCGATTTGCCGCGCCCGCGTGGGGCGGTCACTACCATAACGCCGGGCGACATAGCCTGTAGTTCAGCGAGAATTGCGGCCTGCTCCCGCTCCGGTGCACCGTTGGCCGGATGCCACGCCTGACGCGGGGCAAACTCAGGCAGCGTAAGCGGCTGCCCCTGCTGCCAGAGGATCACCTCACTGTGGGTCTGTAGCGTACGGCAGAAGTGATTGATAAACCGCGGGGTAGCGATGGGCAGAGTGGTATCACTCCAGCGACAGGCGTCGGCGTCGGGCGTCTCTGCCCAGCGGGAAAGTGCGGGCGTCAGCAGGATCAGCCAGCCTCCCGCCCGCAGCGTACCGCCGAGCGCCGCAAAGGCGGCAACGTCAAAGCCGCGGCGAGCATCAAAGACGGCATGGCTGAACTCGCGGCCCAGCAGCGTAGTGAGCGCCCGAGGATGGCAGTAGTCTGCCGCCAGCGCGGCATCCTGCTCGTCACCCACCCATAGCGCCGACTGATGCGCTATCAGGTCAGCGGCCTGCTGCTGGCACCACGTCTCTTCCCCGCTAATCACCAGCAGGCGACGGATGCCCTCGCGCGCCATCTGCGCGCTCAGGGCAATTAAACGCTCCATGTCACCGTTCCCGAAAATAGAGCCTTACAGCGTTTTGCCAAAGGTATTGCACTGGGCGACATCACCCGTGTCGAAGCCGCGCTTAAACCAGGTGTAACGCTGCTCGGAGGTGCCGTGGGTAAAGCTATCCGGCACGACCCGGCCCTGACTCTGCTGCTGAAGACGGTCGTCACCAATCGCTTCGGCGGCGTTCAGCCCCTCCTGCAGATCGCCCTCCTCCATCACGCCCTGCTGCTGCATGCTGCGGCCCCAGACCCCAGCAAAGCAGTCCGCCTGCAACTCCATCTTCACCGACAGGCGGTTAACTTCTGCCTGGGAGGCGTTTTGCTGCAGCTGGCGCACCTTTGGCTCAATACCCAGCAGCTTCTGCACGTGGTGACCCACTTCGTGGGCAATGACATAGCCCTGAGCGAAGTCGCCCGCCGCGCCGAGCTTGCTCTTCATCTCATCGTAGAAAGAGAGATCGATATAGACTTTGCTGTCCGCCGGGCAGTAGAACGGCCCCATGACCGACTGACCAGTACCGCAGCCGGTCTGGGTATAGTTGCGGTACATCACCAGAGTCGGTTGCTGATAGGTGCGGCCCATTTTCTCAAACAGCTGGGTCCACGTCTCTTCGGTGGTGGCAAAAATGACACGGGTAAACTTCGCCGCTTCATTCTCCTGAGGTGTGGCCACCTGCTGGGTACCCGGCTGGGACATCGGCTGCCCGGTGAGCAGCCCGGTTAAATCCACGCCGTAGTAGCCGCCGATCACCACAATCACCAGCAAGATAATCCCACCCTTGCCCCGGGGCAGACGCAGCCCACGGCCACCCAGCGGGCTACCTGATTCGCTACGCCTGTCTTCAACGTTATTACTTTCGCGACGCCCTTGCCAACGCATAATCACCTCAGAGATATTTTTAATAAATATGATTGATCGTAGGCGGTTAAGGGCAGGATTACCATAAGAAAGGTGCTGTAACAGGCCGGAGGAGTGGGGAACGCCTCCGGCTAAGAGCCAAAGAGTGAAACTAGTCCAGTTTCACGCCGAGACGGTGGGCCACGGCTTCATAGGCTTCGATCACGCCGCCAAGGCTCTGACGGAAGCGGTCTTTATCCATTTTATCCATGGTCTCTTTGTCCCACAGGCGGCTGCCGTCCGGGGAGAACTCGTCGCCCAGCACCACTTCGCCGTTGAACAAACCAAACTCCAGCTTGAAGTCCACCAGGATCAGACCGGCATCGTCAAACAGTTTGGTCAGCACATCGTTGGCCTTGTAGGTCAGCTCTTTCATGCGCGCCAGGTTTTTCTGATTCACCCAGCCGAAGGTTTCGCAGTAGGAGTCGTTAACCATTGGATCGTGCATTTCATCGTTTTTCAGGAACAGATCGAACAGAGGCGGATTGAGGATCATCCCCTCCTCAACGCCCAGACGCTTCACCAGCGAGCCCGCTGCACGGTTACGGATAACGCACTCCACCGGCACCATCTCCAGCTTCTTAACCAGGCACTCGGTATCGGAGAGCAGCTGCTCCATCTGTGTCGGGATGCCCGCCTCTTCCAGCTTGCTCATAATGAAGTGGTTGAACTTGTTGTTCACCATGCCCTTACGATCGAACTGTTCAATGCGTGCGCCATCCCCTGCTGACGTATCATTGCGGAATTCGAGCACCAACAGGTCGGGGTTTTCCGTGCTGTATACGGTCTTCGCTTTGCCACGATACAACTCAGCTTGCTTTTGCATCTTTGTTACTCCAGGTTCCAGGTGTGATGATTTGAAGTCTAACTGCGGCCATTATCCGCTACGCACACGTTTGCGTCTACCCTGATAAAAAAGGCCGGAGCAATCCGGCCTGATTTTTTTACTTAAATGCAGCTTCGAAAACGGCCACCAGCGCGTCGTTTTGCGCCTGGGTCAGGGTGTGCCCTTTCGGATCGATAAACTGCAGGCTGCTGCGGTTATCGAGATCGCCTACCTGTAGCTTGTAGTCACCGGAGGTCAGGCCCGGATCGCGCGCGCCAAGTGCCAGCCAGTCGCTGTCTGAGAGCGGCTTGTAGGTGACCGCCATGCTGCCGGTTGAGCGCGTGGAGTCGGTTACCTTCATGCCCACTTTCTCAAGGGTCGCAGGCAGGCGCTGCCAGACTACGTTAAACGGCCCACGGACTACGAGCATCGGCAGACCGGTATCGTCGGCACCGCTCTGTACGTCGAGGGTGGCGGCAGAGCGGTTCTGCGCGGCGTTCTGTGACGCAGTGGCGGTTTTATCCAGCCCGGCGGAGATCGCGTTCAGCATTTCGGTGCTGTAGCGCTGCAGCGAGGCGGTATCGGCCACCGGCTTGCCAGCCTGCTCCAGGTTCATCAGCTTGACGACAACCGCCTGCTGATAGCCCTGCGGCTTAACCGAGATTTGATAACGGCCACGGTACTGCTGATCTTCGTCGAGGCGGTTCCAGTCAACCCAACCGGTGGTCAGGGTCTGCGCGGCATCGTCACGTTTATCAATCGCGTAGTTGTTGCCCTGAACCGTGCTTACCACCTGTGGCCACAGCGTGCTACGGTTGCCGTTCTCCACCAGCAGCGTTGCGGTATCACCGGTAAACTGGGTGCGGGCACCCGTTACCAGCGCCAGCGGCTGGGCCGGTGGGCGGATATCCAGCGCTTTACCAACGGCACCGCTGCCGTTAGCCACTGGAATGTTGTAGTCACCGTTCTGCACTGGCAGGATCATGCCAGCAGGCGCATGAAGTTCACCAAGCGGCGCGGCATCCAGATAGGATTCATCACCGCTAACCTGGCGCTTGTAGCGCGAGTCCGAATTACAGGCAGCGAGCAGCATAACAAGCGAAACACTCGCTACCTTCACCAGGCGCGACTTCTGTACTGAGTAAGCCATCAAATCTCCCTAAACTTTACAGCAAACCGGCGTGCTTAAGCGCAGCGGTAACAGCCTCACGACCGTGGTCGGTAATCGGCGTCATCGGCAGACGCAGCGTGTCGGTCGCCACAAGCCCCAACTCCTTACATGCCCATTTCACTGGGATAGGATTGGGTTCGACAAATAGTTTGTTGTGTAACGGCATCAGACGCTGGTTAATCACCCGCGCTTCGCTAAACTGCCCTTCGGCAGCCAGACGGCACATCTCTGCCATGTCGCGTGCGGCCACGTTAGAGGTCACGGAGATCACACCGTGACCGCCAAGCTGCATAAAGTCCAGCCCGGTGGCATCATCACCGCTCAGAAGACCAAAGTCATCTGAAACCAGCTCTTTGATCTGATGAACACGACTTAAGTTCCCGGTAGCCTCTTTGATTGCGACAATATTGTTCACTTTCGCCAGGCGACCCACGGTTTCAGGCAGCATATCGCAACCGGTACGCGAAGGTACATTATACAGAATTTGCGGCAGATCAGTGTGTTCCGCGATGGCTTTAAAATGCTGGAACAGCCCTTCCTGCGTCGGACGGTTGTAGTAAGGCGTTACCGTCAGGCAGCCTACCACACCGCTGCCGTTGAAGCGCTCGGTAAGGCCGATCGCCTCGGCGGTAGCATTTGCACCGGTGCCTGCAATAATCGGGATGCGCCCGTCGGCCAGTTCAAGCGTCAGCATCACGACGTCACCATGTTCCTCATGGCTCAGCGTGGCGGACTCACCGGTGGTGCCTACCGATACAATCGCCGAGGTTCCGCTGGCGACATGATAATCAATCAGTTTCTTCAGGCTTGACCGGCAGACATTACCTTTCTCATCCATCGGTGTAACAAGCGCGACAATACTTCCCGTGAACATGGGCCATCCTCTGTGCAAACAAGATTCTCAATGGTACGTTTGGTGCTGTAATAAAAGCAAGCGACGCGAGGCGTTCCGGCGGTTGTATGCCGGTTTTTTTTATGCTTTCCTTAGGATTACCGAAACCGTTAGCGAAGCATCTATAGGAAGAACAGGTTTGACCCCTTCATCACAACATTATCTGGTTATCACCGCGCTAGGTGTCGACAGGCCTGGTATCGTCAACACGATCACCCGTCACGTGAGCAGCTGCGGCTGTAATATTGAAGATAGCCGGCTGGCGATGCTCGGGGAAGAGTTCACCTTTATCATGCTGCTTTCCGGGTCATGGAACGCCATTACCCTGATTGAATCCACGCTGCCGCTGAAGGGCGCAGAGCTGGATCTGCTGATCGTGATGAAACGCACCACCGCGCGGCCCGGCGCGGCGCTGCCCGCCACGGTGTGGGTGCAGGTTGAGGTAGCGGACTCCCCGCACCTGATCGAGCGCTTCACCGCCCTGTTTGATGCCCACCAGATGAATATTGCCGAGCTGGTCTCTCGCACCCAGCCTGCCCAAGCCGGTGCAGCCGCCCAGCTCTTTATTCAGATCACGGCCCATAGCCCGGCGCTGGAAGATGCGGCAAAAATTGAACAAGCTTTCAAAGTACTATGTACAGAATTAAATGCGCAGGGCAGTATAAATGTCGTCAACTATTCCCAGAACGATGAACAGGATGGAGTGAAGTGATGAATCCACTGAAAGCCGGTGATACCGCACCGAAATTTAGCTTGCCGGATCAAGACGGAGAACAAGTTAATTTGGCCGACTTCCAGGGACAGCGTGTATTGGTCTATTTCTACCCGAAAGCCATGACCCCAGGCTGTACCGTTCAGGCCTGTGGCCTACGCGATAACATGGACGATTTAAAGAAAAAAGGTGTGGAAGTGCTGGGCATCAGCACCGACAAGCCGGAAAAGCTCTCCCGCTTTGCTGAAAAAGAGCTGCTGAACTTTACCCTGCTGTCCGATGAAGACCATCAGGTCTGCGAGCAGTTTGGCATCTGGGGTGAGAAGTCGTTTATGGGGAAAACCTACGACGGCATTCACCGCATCAGCTTTTTGATTGGCGCGGACGGGGTCGTTGAGCACGTGTTCAACGATTTCAAAACCAGCAACCACCACGATATCGTGCTGAACTGGCTGCAGGAGAACGCGTAAAGTATTAAGGCCCGGCGGCGCTACGCCTGCCGGGCCTACACGCTACTCTTCCACCGCCGGGACATCCGGCCAGGCATGCACCACCGCCTTGATTAGCGTGGCGAGCGGGATCGCAAAGAACACGCCCCAGAAGCCCCACAGTCCGCCGAAGATCACCACCGACAGAATAATCACCAGCGGATGCAGGTTCACCGCCTCCGAGAAGAGCACCGGCACCAGCAGGTTGCCGTCCAGCCCCTGAATGATCAGGTAAACCGCAAAGCAACTCCAGAACTCGGTTCCCAGCCCAAACTGGAACAGCGCCACGCCGATCACCGGCAGCGTGACCACAAAGGCGCCAATGTAAGGGATAAGCACCGAGAAGCCCACCAGCACCGCCAGCAGCAGCGAGTAGTTAAGACCGAAGAGAATAAAACCAATCCACGTCGCCACGCCGACGACGATCATCTCTAGCACCTTGCCGCGAATATAGTTGGTGATCTGCTGGTTCATCTCCACCCACACCTGCCCTGCCAGGCCACGGTTGCGCGGCAGAATGCGGCGTACGGCATTGAGCATCTGCTCTTTATCCTTCACCAGGAAGAAGACCATCAGCGGCACCAGCACCAGATAGACCGCCAGCGTCAGCAGCCCTACCAGCGAGGCGACGGAGTATTTGACCACCGAATCCCCCAGGCTGAGCATGCGGGTGCGCATGTTCTCTGCCATGGCATCGATAATGCCCGCGTCCATCAGCGCCGGATAGCGTCGCGGCAGCGTGGCCGCAAAATCAGAGAGCTTGTTGAGCATGCCGGGCATATCGCGGATCAGATTGATGCCCTGCTGCCAGGCGATAGGCATCACCACGAAGGCCATCAGCAGCAGAATGCCGACGAACAGCACCAGCACGATGCTGGAGGCGACGGTACGTGAGCAGCCGACGTTTTCCAGCCGGGCGGTAGGCCACTCCAGCAGGTAGGCCAGCACGATGGCCACCAGCAGCGGGGCTAATAACCCGCTAAAAAAGAACAGGATGCTAAACCCTGCCAGCAGAATGACCAGCAGCGCAATCGCCTCCGGATCGCTAAAGCGACGGCGATACCACTGCATTAACATTTCGAGCATAACTTACCTTACCTATAGGTCCCTGGTGGGTTTTCCGGAGGAATTGTATCGAAGTGAAACAAAAAAGACTTCGCTTTTCGACGCTGCCACAGGAAACTAACGCATCAATTGATTAAGATGTTCATCATGCTCGCCATACAGGATTGAGGTTATGTTCAGGACGTTGAGAAAAACGCTGGTTGCTACCCTGATTGCTACCCTGACGCTGGGCCAGGCCGCGCCGGTCTTTGCGGATTCAGCGGATACCCTGCCGGATATGGGTACCTCGGCGGGCAGCACGCTGTCGATTGCCCAGGAGCTGCAGATGGGCGACTACTACGTTCGTCAACTGCGCGGCAGTGCGCCGCTGATTAACGATCCCCTGTTGGTGCAGTACATTAATGGCTTAGGGATGCGCCTTGTTGCCCATGCCAATTCGGTACGCACCCCGTTCCACTTCTACTTAATCAATAACGACGAAATCAACGCCTTCGCCTTCTTTGGCGGCAACGTGGTGCTGCACTCGGCCCTCTTCCGCTATGCCGATAACGAGAGCCAGCTGGCCTCGGTAATGGCGCACGAAATCTCCCACGTTACCCAGCGCCACCTGGCGCGAGCGATGGAAGATCAGAAAAACAGCGCGCCGCTGACCTGGGCGGGCGCATTAGGATCTATTCTGCTGGCGATGGCCAGCCCGCAGGCGGGGATGGCGGCGCTAACCGGTACTCTGGCCGGCACCCGTCAGGGAATGATCACTTTTACCCAGCAGAACGAGCAGGAGGCAGACCGCATCGGCATTCAGGTGCTACAGCGCTCGGGGTTCGATCCGCAGGCAATGCCGACCTTCCTTGAAAAGCTGCTGGATCAGGCCCGCTACTCTTCACGACCGCCGGAGATCCTGCTGACTCACCCCCTGCCGGAGAGCCGTCTCTCGGATACCCGCAACCGTGCCAACCAGATGCGGCCCGTGGTGGTCCAGTCTTCAGAAGATTTTTACCTGGCGAAGGCGCGTACGCTGGGGATGTATAACAGCGGGCGTAACCAGCTTACCAACGATCTGCTGGATGCCTGGGCTAAGGGCAACGTGCGCGAACAGCGTGCCGCCCAGTATGGCCGGGCACTCCAGGCGATGGAGGGCGCTAACTACCCCACCGCCAGCCAGGCGTTGCAGCCCCTGCTGAGCGCAGAGCCGGGCAACAGCTGGTATCTCGATTTAGCCACTGATATCGATCTCGGCCAGAGAAAGTTTGATCAGGCCATCAACCGGCTGAAAAATGCCCCGCGGCTGAAAACCGACCCGGTGTTGCAGCTCAACCTGGCCAACGCCTATTTGCAAAGCGGCCAGGCAAGCGAGGCGGAGAAGATCCTCAACCGCTACACCTTTACCTATAAAGATGACACCAACGGCTGGGAGCTGCTGGCGCAGACCGAGGGCACGCTCGGCAATCGCGATCAGGAGCTGGCCGCCCGTGCCGAAGGCCTGGCGCTGCACGGTCAGCTGGATCAGGCGATCTCGCTGCTGGGCAGCGCCAGCGCGCAGGTGAAGCTGGGCAGCATGCAGCAGGCGCGCTACGACGCCCGCATTGACCAGCTGCGGCAGATGCAGGAACGCTTTAAGCCTTATACCAAGATGTAATCAGGAGAATGTATGTCCGACGCGGTCACGATCTACCATAACCCCCGCTGCTCAAAGAGCCGCGAGACCCTGAGCCTGCTGCAATCCCACAGCGTTGAGCCGCAGGTGGTGCTCTACCTGGAGACACCGCCGGATGCGGCCACGCTGCGTAACCTGCTAAAGATGCTTAATTTAAGCAGCGCCCGGGATCTGATGCGGCAGAAGGAAGATCTCTACCGCACGCTTAACCTGGCGGACAACGGTCTGACGGAAGAGGCGTTAATTCAGGCGATGGTCGAGAACCCGAAGCTTATCGAGCGCCCTATCGTGGTGAAGCACGGCCAGGCGCGCATTGGCCGACCGCCGGAGCAGGTGCTGGAGATCCTGTAGTAAACAGCGTAGGCCGGATAAGCGTAGCGCCATCCGGCATTTTCACAGCTTCAGGATCTCTTTCACAAACGGGATCGTCAGCTTGCGCTGGGCGGTAATAGAGGCGCGATCAAGCTGATCCAGCGTCTCAAACAGCGTGCGCATCTCGCGATCCAACCTCTTCAGCAGAAAACGGCACACGTCCTCCGGCAGCTCGAAGCCACGCTGGCGGGCGCGCAGTTGCAATGCCAGCAGTTTATCCTCATCCGACAGCGGCTGAAGCCGGTAGATCTGCCCCCAGTCGAGGCGCGAGGCCAGATCCGCCAGGTGCAGATTGAGCTGGCGCGGCGGGCGATCGCCGGTGATCAGCAGGCGCGTGCGGCCTGATTCCAGAATGCGGTTGTAGAGATTGAAGATGGCCATCTCCCAGGGATCGTCCCCGGCGATGCACTCAATATTGTCGATACAGACCAGCGAAAGCTGCTCCATGCCGTCCAGCACTTCCGGCACAAACCAGGTACGCTTATCGAGTGGAACATAGCCCACGGCGTCGCCGCGTGCGGAGAGCTCGGCGCAGGCGGCATGCAGCAGATGGCTGCGACCTGCACCTTCCCGCGACCAGAAGTAGATGTATCCGCTATGATCCTGACGCAGCACGTTTTGCACAGCCGCCAACAGAGAGGGGTTATCACCCGGCCAGAAACTGGCAAAGGTTTCATCGTCGGGAAGATAGAGTGGCAGAGAGAGCTGCGCCGGTGCGTTCAGAGATACCTCAACAGGGCTTACGGAAAACGCAGCGAGTTTACCACAAAACGATGCGCGGTTTGAACCGGGCACGACGCCCGGTTCAATTTCCAGACTGGTTCAATTTCCAGACAGGTTCAATTTCCAGATTAGCGCGGAGTGACGTCGTTCTCCTGGGCGTCAATCACCTCTTCTTCCGGACGCAGGACGCTAATAAGTTTGAAGATCAGCGCCAGGCCGATGCCAACGATGGTCGCCAGCGCCATGCCCTTCAGCTCTGCTGCGCCGATGTGCACCTTCGCGCCGCTGACGCCGATGATCAGGATCACCGAGGTCAGGATCAGGTTCTGCGCTTTGCTGTAGTCCACCTTGGATTCAATCAGCACGCGAATACCAGATGCGCCGATTACCCCATACAGCAGCAGCGACACGCCGCCCATCACTGGAACCGGAATGATCTGGATAGCCGCCGCCAGCTTGCCGACACAGGAGAGCAGAATGGCAATGATCGCCGCCCCGCCGATAACCCAGGTGCTGTAGACGCGGGTAATCGCCATCACGCCGATGTTCTCGCCGTAGGTGGTATTCGGCGTGGAGCCGAAGAAGCCGGAGATGATAGTGGAGAAGCCGTTGGCAAACATTGAGCGGTGCAGGCCCGGATCACGGATCAGGTCGCGCTTAACGATGTTGGCCGTGACGACCAGGTGACCAACGTGCTCGGCGATGACCACCAGCGCGGCAGGCAGAATGGTGAAGATAGCGAACCACTCAAAGCGCGGGGTGTAGAAGGTCGGCAGAGCAAACCAGTGCGCCTGGGCAATCGGGGTGGTATCCACCACGCCCATCGCAAACGACAGCGCATAGCCCGCCAGCACGCCGATCAGGATCGGGATAATCGCCAGGAAGCCGCGGAACAGCACCGAGCCAAACACGGTCACGCCCAGGGTAACCAGCGAGATGATCACCGTTTTGCTGTCCGCAGACTGCCCATCTGCTGGCAGCAGGCCAGCCATGTTAGCCGCCACGCCTGCCAGCTCAAGGCCGATTACGGCTACGATTGCGCCCATCGCCGCCGGAGGGAACATCACGTCCAGCCAGCCGGTGCCCGCTTTCTTGACGATAAACGACACCAGGCAGAACAGCACGCCGCACATAATAAAACCGCCGAGCGCCACCTCGTACCCGAGCGGCAGCAGAAGCAGCACCGGGGAGATAAACGCAAAGCTGGAACCCAGATAGGCAGGAATTTTACCCTTACAGATAAAGAGATAGAGCAGCGTACCGACGCCGTTAAACAGCAGCACGGTAGCCGGGTTAATGTGAAACAGGATTGGCACCAGCACGGTTGCGCCGAACATGGCGAACAGGTGCTGCAAACTAAGCGGAATTGTCTGTAAAAGCGGCGGTCTTTCACTCACCCCGATAGCACGGCGCGTCATAGTGTTTTCCTCTGAGTTGTGTTTTGTATAAGGCGAACTGCGTCTTTTATTCAAAAAAAAGCCGACTATCAAAGTCGGCTCTTTTTCATTTATTCAATTACTTGGTACCAAAAATCTTGTCGCCGGCATCGCCGAGACCAGGAATAATGTACCCGTGCTCGTTAAGCCCCTGATCGACCGATGCGGTATAGAGTTCGATATCCGGATGCGCCTTCTCCAGTGCGGCCACGCCTTCCGGCGCGGCAACCAGCACCAGCACCTTGATGCTGCTGCAGCCCGCTTTTTTCAGCAGGTCGATGGTGGCGATCATTGAGCCGCCGGTCGCCAGCATCGGGTCAACCACCAGCGCCATACGCTCGTCGATGTTCGATACCAGTTTCTGGAAGTAAGGTACCGGCTCCAGGGTCTCTTCGTCGCGGTAGATACCGACCACGCTGATGCGCGCGCTCGGGACGTGCTCCAGCACGCCTTCCATCATGCCAAGACCGGCACGCAGGATCGGCACCACGGTAATTTTTTTACCTTTGATCTGCTCGATTTCCACCGGGCCGTTCCAGCCTTCGATGGTCACCTTCTCGGTTTCCAGATCGGCGGTCGCTTCATAGGTCAGCAGGCTGCCTACTTCAGAGGCGAGTTCACGAAAGCGTTTGGTGCTGATGTCATGCTCACGCATCAGTCCCAGCTTGTGTTTGACGAGTGGGTGTTTTACTTCCACGATCTTCATACTCTTCTCCTTCCCCAGACAGTTGGCAGCCACAAAAAAAATCGCCGGATTATACCGCTTTTTCTCCGTTGCGCTATAGGTAGAGGGTTGATCCCGATCAATCAGATTGAAAATCAGTATATCGCAACGATCTCTGAGAGCCATGAATAATGGACTCGCAAACGTTTGCCTTGACTGTTAGAATTGCGCCGAATTTTATTTCTATCGCCATGTGGGGATCCAAGCAGTGACCGATAAAACCTCTCTCAGCTACAAAGATGCCGGTGTTGATATTGACGCAGGTAATGCACTGGTTGACCGAATCAAAGGCGTAGTGAAGAAAACCCGCCGCCCGGAAGTGATGGGTGGACTGGGTGGCTTCGGTGCGCTGTGCGCGCTGCCGCAAAAATATCGTGAGCCGGTGCTGGTTTCCGGTACTGACGGCGTGGGCACCAAGCTGCGCCTGGCGATGGATCTCAAGCGTCATGACACGATCGGCATCGATCTGGTGGCCATGTGCGTTAACGACCTGGTGGTTCAGGGCGCTGAGCCGCTCTTCTTCCTCGACTACTACGCCACCGGCAAGCTGGACGTCGACACCGCGGCCAGCGTGATCAACGGCATTGCGGAAGGCTGCCTGCAGTCCGGCTGTGCGCTGGTCGGCGGCGAAACCGCTGAGATGCCAGGCATGTACCATGGCGAAGACTATGACGTCGCGGGCTTCTGCGTGGGCGTGGTTGAGAAATCGGAAATCATCGACGGCTCTAAAGTCACCGACGGCGACGTGCTGATTGCCCTTGGCTCCAGCGGCCCGCACTCTAACGGCTACTCGCTGGTGCGCAAAATCGTTGAGGTGAGCGGCTGCGATCCAGAAACGACCCAGCTCGATGGTAAATCGCTGGCGGATCACCTCCTGGCCCCGACCCGCATCTACGTGAAAAACATTCTTGAGCTGATTGCCAGCGTGGACGTTCACGCTATCGCCCACCTCACCGGAGGCGGCTTCTGGGAGAACATTCCGCGCGTGCTGCCGGACAACACCCAGGCGGTGATTGACGAATCCAGCTGGCAGTGGCCTTCCGTATTCAACTGGCTGCAGCAGGCGGGCAACGTCAGCCAGCACGAGATGTACCGCACCTTTAACTGCGGCGTCGGCATGGTCATCGCCCTCTCTGCTCAGGATGCCGATAAGGCGATTGAGCTGATGAACGCGAAAGGTGAAAAGGCCTGGAAAATCGGTATGATTAAAGCTTCTGATTCCAGCGAGCGCGTGGTCATCGAATGAAAAACATAGTGGTGCTAATTTCCGGTAATGGAAGCAACTTGCAGGCAATTATCGACGCCTGCGCGCAGAAGAGAATTAACGCCACTGTTCGTGCGGTATTCAGTAACAAGGCCGACGCGTTCGGCCTACAACGTGCGCGTGAGGCCGATATCGCGGCCCACGCCATCACGGCCGATCAGTTTGCCAGCCGTGAAGCGTTTGACCGTGAGCTGATGATGGAGATCGATGCCTACGCACCGGATCTGGTGGTGCTGGCAGGCTATATGCGCATTCTCAGCCCCGAGTTTGTCGCCCACTATCAGGGCCGCCTGCTGAACATCCACCCCTCCCTGCTGCCGAAATATCCCGGCCTGCATACCCACCGTCAGGCGCTGGCGAACGGTGACGAAGAGCACGGCACCTCCGTGCATTTTGTCACCGACGAACTGGACGGCGGACCGGTGATCCTGCAAGCCAAAGTGCCGGTATTTCCTGGCGACGGTGAAGAGGATGTGACCGATCGCGTCCAGACCCAGGAGCACGCGATCTACCCTCTGGTGGTGAGCTGGTTTATCGATGGCCGTCTGGCGATGCGCGAGGGTGCTGCATGGCTCGACGGCGTTCAGCTCCCCCCGCAGGGACACGCCGCCGAGTAGATCCTCTCTTGCCGGGCAGCCTGTGCCGTCCGGCAATAACCTCCGCATTATCAGATTACTGTCATACTTATCTGTCACAATTGGACAAGCTGTGGTAATTCTCACCATAATAAAGGCTGAGATGGATTTGCCACGTCCCGAGATTGAACCGGAGTGTGAGTTGTAATGGGTCAGGAAAAGCTATACATCGAAAAAGAATTAAGCTGGTTAGCGTTCAATGAACGCGTGCTGCAGGAAGCCGCCGACAAGAGCAACCCTCTTATTGAGCGAATGCGTTTCCTCGGCATCTACTCCAATAACCTTGATGAGTTCTACAAGGTGCGCTTTGCTGAGCTTAAGCGCCGGATTATCATCAGCGAAGAGCAAGGCTCCAACGCCCACTCCCGACATCTGCTCGGTAAGATCCAGACCCGCGTACTGAAAGCGGATCAGGAGTTCAACGGTCTGTATAACGACCTGCTGCTGGAGATGGCCCGTAATCAGATCTTCTTGATTAACGAACGCCAGCTCTCCGAGAACCAGCAAACCTGGCTGCGCCACTACTTCAAACACTATCTGCGCCAGCACATCACGCCGATCCTGATCAACCGCGAAACCGACCTGGTGCAGTTCCTGAAGGATGACTACACCTATCTGGCAGTAGAGATTATTCGCGGGGAGAGCATTCGCTACGCGCTGCTGGAGATCCCGTCGGATAAGGTGCCGCGCTTTGTTAACCTGCCGCCAGAGACGCCGCGCCGCCGCAAGCCGATGATCCTGCTGGATAACATCCTGCGCTACTGCCTGGACGATATCTTCTACGGCTTCTTTGACTACGATGCGCTGAACGCCTACTCGATGAAGATGACCCGTGACGCCGAGTACGACCTGGTGCACGAGATGGAGTCGAGCCTGATGGAGCTGATGTCCTCCAGCCTCAAGCAGCGCCTTACTGCCGAGCCGGTACGTTTTGTCTACCAGCGCGATATGCCGGACGCCATGGTAGAGATGCTGCGCGACAAGCTCACCATCTCCCGCTATGACTCCACTGTACCAGGCGGCCGTTACCACAACTTTAAAGACTTCATCAGCTTCCCGAACGTCGGCAAAGCCAACCTGGTGAACAAGCCGCTGCCGCGCCTGCGCCATGTCTGGTTCGATAACTTCCGCAACGGCTTCGACGCCATTCGCGAGCGGGACGTGCTGCTCTACTATCCGTACCACACCTTTGAGCACGTGCTTGAGCTGCTGCGTCAGGCCTCGTTCGACCCTAACGTGCTGGCCATCAAGATCAACATCTACCGCGTAGCGAAAGATTCACGCATCATTGATGCGATGATCCACGCCGCGCACAACGGCAAGAAAGTGACCGTGGTGGTGGAACTGCAGGCGCGCTTCGATGAAGAGGCCAACATCCACTGGGCTAAGCGTCTGACCGAGGCCGGGGCGCACGTGATCTTCTCCGCGCCGGGACTGAAAATTCACGCCAAGCTGTTCCTCATCTCGCGTAAAGAGGGTGAAGAGGTGGTGCGCTACGCTCACATCGGCACCGGTAACTTTAACGAGAAGACCGCCCGGCTCTACACCGACTACTCGCTGCTTACCGCCGATGCGCGCATCACTAACGAAGTACGCCGGGTGTTTAACTTTATCGAGAACCCTTACCGGCCGGTACACTTTGAGTACCTGCTGGTGTCGCCGCAAAACTCGCGCCGCCTGCTGTACGATATGATCGACCGCGAGATCGCCAATGCGCAAAACGGTCAGCCGTCAGGGATCACCCTCAAGCTCAACAACCTGGTGGATAAAGGCCTCGTGGACCGACTGTATGCTGCATCCGGCTCCGGCGTGCCGGTTAATCTGCTGGTGCGCGGTATGTGCTCGCTGATCCCCGAGCTGGAAGGGCTGAGCGATAATATCCGGGTGATCAGCATCGTGGACCGCTATCTCGAACACGATCGCATCTATATTTTCGAAAATGGCGGCGATAAGCAGGTTTACCTCTCGTCTGCCGACTGGATGACGCGTAATATTGACTATCGCATTGAGGTTGCGGCCCCGCTGCTCGATCCGCGCCTTAAGCAACGCGTGCTGGACATCATTGAGCTTCTGTTCAGCGATACCGTGAAGGCGCGGTATATCGACAAGGAATTGAGTAATCGCTATGTGCAACGGGGCAACCGCCGCAAGGTTCGCGCGCAGCTAGCGATTTACGACTATATCAAATCACTCGAACAACCAGACTAATCTATGCCGATAAATGACAATACCCCACGGCCGCAGGAGTTTGCTGCGGTCGATCTCGGTTCGAACAGTTTCCACATGGTCATTGCCCGTGTGGTGGATGGCGCCATGCAGATCATTGGCCGCCTGAAGCAGCGCGTGCATCTGGCCGACGGCCTGGATGAGAACAGCGTTCTGAGCGAAGAGGCGATTGAGCGCGGCCTGAGCTGCCTGTCGCTGTTTGCCGAACGCCTGCAGGGCTTCGACCCGGCTAACGTCTGCATTGTTGGCACCCACACTTTGCGCCAGGCCGCCAACGCCGCTGATTTCCTCAAGCGTGCGGAGCAGGTCATCCCCTACCCGATTGAGATCATCTCTGGCAACGAAGAAGCCCGACTGATCTTTATGGGCGTTGAGCATACGCAGCCGGAAAAAGGCCGCAAGCTAGTGATCGATATTGGCGGTGGCTCTACGGAACTGGTGATCGGCGAAGATTTTCAACCTATCCTGGTTGAGAGCCGCCGTATGGGCTGCGTCAGCTTCGCGCAAACCTATTTCCGCGGCCGCATCATTAACCGGGAGAACTTCCATCGCGCGCGCATGGCGGCGGTGCAGAAGCTGGAGAGCCTAACCTGGCAGTACCGTATTCAGGGCTGGAACGTGGCCCTGGGCGCATCGGGCAGCATTAAAGCCGCTCATGAAGTGCTGCTGGCGATGGGCGAGAAAGATGGGTTCATCACCCCTGAACGGCTGGATAAGCTAGTGACCGAGGTGCTGAAGCATGACAGCTTTGACGCGCTGAATCTGCCGGGGCTCTCCGACGAGCGCAAGGCGGTCTTCGTGCCTGGCCTGGCGATTTTGTGCGGCGTGTTTGACGCACTGGCCATTCGCGAGCTGCGTCTCTCCGACGGCGCGCTGCGTGAAGGGGTGCTGTATGAGATGGAGGGCCGTTTCCGCCATCAGGATATCCGCAGCCGCACCGCACAGAGCCTTGCCAACCAGTATAACATTGACCGGGAGCAAGCCCGTCGCGTGCTGGAGACCACAACCCACATGTACGAGCAGTGGGAAGCGCAGAATCCAAAGCTGGCGAATCCGCAGCTGGCGGCCCTGCTGAAGTGGGCCGCGATGCTGCACGAGGTTGGGCTGAACATCAACCACAGCGGGATGCATCGCCACTCGGCCTATATCCTGCAGAACAGCGATCTGCCTGGCTTTAACCAAGAGCAGCAGCTGATGATGGCGACCCTGGTGCGCTTCCACCGCAAAGGTATCAAGCTCGACGATCTGCCGCGCTTTACCCTGTTCAAGAAGAAGCACTTTTTACCGCTGATCCAGCTCCTGCGCCTCGGCGTACTGCTGAACAACCAGCGCCAGGCGACCACTACCCCGCCGACCCTCCGTCTCACCACCGACGATAACCACTGGACGCTTAGCTTCCCTCGTGACTGGTTCTCTCAGAACGCGCTGGTGCTGCTGGATCTGGAGAAAGAGCAGGATTACTGGGGCGCGGTCACCGGCTGGCTGCTGAAGATCGAAGAGGAGCACTCCTCCGGCGTCGCGGCCTGATCCGCACCGCCCTAGCCCCTCCTATGCTCAGGCACGCTGTGACAGTGCCTGAGCGTCTCCCGCCAGCGTCTCAAGCGGTATGGGTTTACCAATCAAGAACCCTTGCAGATAGTCGATCCCCAGCGAAAGGGCAGCGCTGCGCACCTCCTCACTTTCGACGTACTCCGCCACCACCCGCATCTTTTTCATCCGTGCCAGATGGCAGATAGAGGCCACAATCTGGTAGTCGAGGCTGTTTGACGTCAGATTGCGAATAAAGCTGCCGTCAATCTTCAACATATCGGCGTTGATGTTTTTCAACCGCGCATAGCTGGCATAGCCGGTCCCAAAGTCATCTATGGCCACCCGGCAGCCCAATTGCTGAAGCTGGCCGAGGGTCTGGTTTGCCTGGTTAATATTGGTCAACGAGTTACTCTCCGTGACCTCAAAAATAAGCTGCCAGGCCTCAACGTTGTAGCACTCAAGCAGCCTGGCGACCTCACGGGCAAAGTTGCTCCGGCAGACGGAGGCTGGCGACAGGTTAACTGAGAAGCGCGCCCCCGGCTCCGTTTCACGATAGTGCGCCATAAAGCGCAGCGTGTGTTCAATCACCCACAGGTCGATGCGTGACGAAAGGCCAAACTCATGGGCTACCGGCAGGAACGCATCCGGGCCGATAAGCTCGTCGTCATCGCCGAGCATCCGCAGCAATATCTCATGGTAGTCGTCGCCGCGTATGCCGGCGATCGGCTGGGCCATCAGGCGGAACCGATCCTCCTCCAGCGCCCGTTGCAGGCGGTTCATCATCTCCACCTTACCTTTCAGGCTGCGCTGTAGATTGACCGACCCGCGGTGCTGAAGGCTTTCTGGACTCTGGGTTTCCAGGGAGAGATCCGCCGTGGTGCTCAGCTCGCCCAGCAGCAGATAGAGATGCGACACCGGCGAACGCACGTAGCAATAGCTTATGCCTACCTTTGGCTGCAACGGCATGTCATCCCAGGCGAAGCGGAACTGCTTGATCCGCTTATCCAGTTCGGCGATGCGCTGCACGTAGGATTCGGTATTGAGCCGGATAACGATGTCATATCCCGACAGATGGTATACGCACTCATTGCTTTGTAGCCACTGCGTTAGCCACTCGGACAGCATCTGCTTGTACTGGATGCGCAGCATAATACCGTAGTGCCTTCCCAGCAGCTCCAGATCGGGGATGCGTAAAAAGCAGAGCACCGACCACGGGGTATCCGCCAGCGCACGATTGAGCGCCCGCAGGTTTGGCATATTGAGAACCGGATCGAGCCACGCCAGCCGGCTAACCCGCTCGTGCATCCGCCGCTGGCGCGTTGCCAACATCGACATCCAGGCGATGATAAACGAGAACACCAGGTAGCTGGAGGAGAGGATCGTCAGCTGGATTTCGTAGCGCGGCGAGACCGGCGTATAGCGGTAGAAGTAGTGAATGCTTACCATCATAAACGGCGTCCAGACGATAGACATCAGACGATAGCCATAGCGCATCGACCCCCACAGCATCACCGGGAGCAGCAGCGACAGCGTGTAGTTAGTGGTGAAGATGCCGGTATTTTCATCCCACGGGGAGAGCATCAGCAGCATCAGTAGCGCAATAACGGCAAACCACACGATCACCTCCAGCCGGGTCACCTTGGGATCAAAATCCCGACGCAGGCGAGAGAGGTAACCTTTTATGTGGCGTGGATGGTGGAGCACCCTGATCAGCAGATAGCAGAACGGCGTTCCGGTCAGCCCGCTGACCAGCAGCGCCTGATAGTTAATCAGCGTGCGCAGGCTAAACGGGGTCACGCCGGTCAGGGCCTGATAATTGTCATACAGGCCTAGCCAGGTGATGGTATGGAAGATCAGCAGGAACAGCGTGGCCGGGCAGACGGCCTGCCAGAACATACGCTGCGCGGTGAGTTGCGCATTGCCGTAGGAGACGTTATGCCGCCGGGTAACGAAGATCCGATAGCCACCCCAGCTTACGATGATGGGCACAATAAAATGGACGATTTTAAGCAACGTCTCTGGGGCGCTGGTGTGCGGATAGTAGTGCCAGGCCAGGGAGAGAATAATACCGGGCAATGCCGCCCAGCCGTAGAAGAGCATCAGGCTCAATAAGAGCGAGAGCGGCAGATAATAGAGTATCATGCTGCCATCCGAGACCCAGGTAAAGGTATCGACCATGTGGGCAAGGGGCAGCAGCAGGAAAGGCAAGACGAGCGGCAGCGCCCACCATTTAGCTTTATAGAGAGTATAAATTTTCGCGTAGCTCATCGATGTTCAGTGTAAAACCCAGCGTACTGAAATCGATTCAGGCGGGGTTCCAGGCTAACCATGAAGATTATAGAGTCGGTCAGACTGTGCCATTTGTGAAGAGTTTAGTGCTGCAAAAGCAGCTGCAATTGACCAGGATCAAGCAACCGCGCGCCTTTTAAAACATCGCCTTCTCTTCTTCGCGCAATTTTTCTTAATAATTCATGCGCTTTATCATTATTTCATTATTATGGTTTTAGTAAATGCTTTCTTTGACGAAATTTTACATAACGACCGATTGATCTACGCTTCGCTCTGTGCATTAATACAGCAATCGCCCGCTTGTCGGGTTAACCCTTAGGAACCTCTTGTGAGCCAGTCACACAGTATGCGAAAACGACAGCGATTTGACAGTCGCATGACCCGTATCGTATTGCTTATCAGCTTTTTCTTCTTCTTTGGACGCTTCGTCTACTCCTCTATCGGCGCCTGGTACCATCATCAGGATAAAGCCCAATCACAGCAATCCTCTCTCTCCGTTGAGACGCCGGTAAATAAAACGCTAAATTAACTCGCTTTTCTTTTGTAGCAGTTGAATGATCGCCCCTATGCCTCGGCTCAGGATCTTATCCTGACGGATGACTATTGCCAGCTGACGCTGCAAAAGCGGATCCAGTGAACGCACGTTGAGCCCCTTACGATCGTTTGGATGCGCCACCGACATTTGCGGGACTATGCTATATCCCAGCCCGGCGCTAACCATGCGCTTGATGGCTTCGATACTGCCAAGCTGCATCACAGATATCGTCGGCAGTCCCGCTGCGGCAAACCAGCCATCAATAAGCGTGCGCGTACTGCTTCCGTCCTCAAAGGCGATGAGCGGCAGCGCATGTAGCGCCTCGGGCGTTAACGATGCCGCCGGGTGCGAGTGCGCCAGCGCTTCGATAAAAACAAACTCTTCGTTCAGAAACGGCGTGATATCCAGTGTGCGTCCGCTGGCGGGAAGCGTAACCAGCCCCAGATCGAGACGATTTTCCTCCACCGCCTGGACAATGCCAGGCGTATTTCCGGTCGTGACGCCTACCTGCAGCAGGGGATAATCCAGCCGCAGCCGCTGCAATAGCGGTGGCAAAAGATGGATGCACGCCGTCGCCCCCGTGCCGAGCCTGATCGTGCCACTGACTTCATGGCTAAACGCGCTAACCGAACGTATCGCTTCGTCCACGGCCTGACCAATCCGCTCGCCGTGAGCCAGCAACGCTACGCCAGCGGCGGTCGCCTTAACGCCTCGCCCGGTGCGCTCGATCAACCGTGCCTGAAGAAACTGTTCAAGCTGGCGAATTTGCAGGCTTACCGCCGGCTGGGAGAGGCCAAGCACGTTTGCCGCGGCAGAGAAACTGCCCCGCTGTACCACCAGCCGAAAGGTCGCCAGATTTCCTAGATTTAGCGTCGTCATGCAAAGTTTCTCTTATAGCGGTGATAAACGTTGAGCCCTGCCTGAACCATACCGCGCACGGTATGCTCAGGACAACTGCCTAACGGAATGAAAAATAATGACTTCGCGCGCCATACCTCGCCTCCTGCCTCTCTTCGCTGGCTGCAATCAGCTGATTAACTGGGGTATCTCGTTCTATATGCCCGGCACGTTTGCCCATGCCATTGCCCGCGATACCCACTGGACGCAGCCGCAGATCTATCTTGGCCTGACCCTGGCGATGCTGGTCATGGCGCTGGTATCGCCCTTTGTCGCCAGGCTACAGGCCAGACTGGGCGGGAAGAATGTTGTAACTATCGGCACGCTGCTGACAGCGCTGAGCTGCGCCGCCATGGCCTGCACGCACTCGCTTACGGGCTGGTATAGCGCCTGGCTTATAATGGGCATCGGTATGCGCCTGTCGCTTTATGACGCGCTGTTCGCCGCGCTCATTACGCTTTATGGGCAGCACGCCCGACGCACGATTTCCCAGGTGACGCTGGCGGGAGGCCTCGCATCCGCTGTTTTCTGGCCGCTCGGTGAGTCGCTATTGACCATAATGAGCTGGCGCGGGGCGCTGCTGGTCTATGCACTGTTCGGCCTGCTCAGCGCCACGCTGATCCGCCCCCTGCCCAACCAACCGCTGACCATTACCGCTGCCCCCATGCCGTCAGCGGACAACGTCCAAGACCGCCGCACCGGCTGGCTGTTTGCTGCTTTTATTGCCCTTATCACCTTTGTCTCTAACGGTACATCGACGCACCTGCCGGAGTTTATTGCCAGCGCTGGGCTACCGGTTGCTGCGGGGATGCTGTGGGGAATCGGGCAAACGGGAGCGCGGTTTATGGAGGTCGTCGCTGGTGCACGTCTTACACCACTCAGGTTAACGCTGGTTACCGCCCTGGCAATGCCGCTCTGCTTCCTGCTCGGCCTCAGTGGATCGCTGTTTGCCAGTTCGGCCGCGGGGTTTGTGCTGGGGTACGGCGCAATCAATGGCCTAATGACGATTGTCAAAGCGACGCTACCGCTTCAGCTGTTTGCCGCAGAGGATTATGCTCGACGGACGGGCGTCCTGTTGATTCCGGCGCAGCTGATGGCTGCCGCATCGCCCTTTGCCTATGCATGGCTCGATCGGGCGCTGGGGATCTACGGCGCGCTGGCTTTCTCACTGGCGCTCACGGTGGTCATCGCCGCCCTGGCAATTGCTATTGTCACGTATCAAACGCTGCGCGCTTCGGGCATTATCAGTAGGTCACTGAAACAATAATGATTAAAATAACAGGAGATAAAATGGAGCTGCACTCTGAACGACTCATTCTGCGCAAGGTAAAGCGTTCCGATCTCAACGATCTGTTTCGTATCTATGGCGATCCTGCGACCAATAGATTTAACCCGGCCGGGCCGCATCCGGATATCATCCATTCCCGCACGGTGTTGGACGGCTGGCTTGAGCATTGGCAGACCCAAGGGTTCGGCAACTGGGCCGTCTCGCGAGCTGACAGACCTGACGAGATCGTCGGTTTTGGCGGAATACGTATCGTGCAATACGATACGTTAACGATTAACAATCTGGGCTATCGCCTGGCGGTAGCAGCATGGGGCCAGGGTTATGCCACCGAGTTCGCCAGTACAGCGCTGCACTACGGCTTCGATGCGTTAAAGCTTGATGAGGTTTCGGCGATGGTGCGGAAAAATCATACCGCGTCACAAAAGGTGTTATCCAAGTGCGGATTGGAGTTTGTTAGAGAGGTCCACGACGTAAAAGACGCGCCGCCGAGCCTGCTCTATACGTTGAAGCGCAGCCGTTACAGAAGCAAAGATCGGTAAGGCGATAGGGAAACCCTCTGTAAGAGCAGAGGGCTTGATCCGTTGAGGTGGGCTATTCTAAGCTTAGATTGCTCGCTAATCTGCTTTTAAGCTACTCACATCACGAATAGATGTTAACAACCTATCGCCTGTGTTCACCTCTGGCCTTCCCTAATATATAACTTGCAACGTAAGCAATGGCAAATGACCCGATAAAACCAGCAACCTTCATGGCAATATTATCAAAAACAAATAGTGAATAAAGAGCCACAAAACTCATCGCTACTGTTATGGTTCCTTGTAATGCATGAGCAAGAAACCAACCGATGAACTTAACCATTTTTAGAATTCCAGATAAATTCTGCCCGATTTATTATATCCTATAAACGAACATTAGTTCCATGGGTGTTTAATCAGCAGCCAGACGATAACGTACCTTACAAGTAAAATAGTGTTTTAACACCCTCTAAGAATAAATAAATCAAGTAAACTTATTCACGGCAATAATACAAGAGAAGGTTATAAAAGGATTTATACAGTGAAAAAAATCAGCATCTTAGCGCTCGTCATAGTGGCTTTAGCTTTAGGGTTTTTCTTTGTTAAAAGACCTGTCACTGCTGAAGTGATGGCAGTAGACGCAACGCCTAACACGGTATTGATTGCGGTGAAGGGACTCCCCTACTCTGCTAAAAGCAAACTGAGCTGGTGGCTTGAAAATAAAAATCTGTTGATATCACAGTATAAACTTGATTTCACCGAGCCTCATGAGCAACCCAGCGTCTACATCTATGACTTTGGCGATGGTTTTAAAAAAGAAGAGATGAAAGACAGACTATGCTTTGACAGCGTATTGCCTCCCAATAACTGCATTGATAAAAACATCGCTATGGTTATTTCTCAACTCAGGAACGGAGAGATAAAGCTTGCCGTTGATGATGACGTTTTCATTGAGGATAAAAGCGGTAGGATAGTAAAACAAAGCCCGCATTAAAGCGGGCTTGAAATACTCATCGACTCACCTAATAAACACTATTAAATTGTGTTTATTTCCGCTCAATTATCAATAGAAGTAAAATTAATCAAAATAACAATTAGTTTTGCTCTTGCGATCGAGGGAAACTTGTTTTTCCCATTCGAGATTGACCATATGTGCAGGGTTGGCCATCCTCGCCGCGTCTTCATAAATATGGACGTTTTCTGCCGTTTGCTCCGTCGGTATGTAAACTTCTAAAGATCACGCCTGGACATAAGTACCATCGGCACTAACTTCAACCACGACGCCAATGACGTTAGTAGCCTTAACACTCAATGCAGCTGCGCTGGCCTTATTGTTCACCTTAGTCCAGTCAATTAGACATAAAAGTCATCAGGGTATAACGATTCAAGTTCTTTCTGTTTTGAGTCGAAATTAGGGTCTACCTGATGTGGCAGCTTTACTTTTAAGCCTCTTCTTATTTGTGATGCAATGTAAAACGCATCACCTAAGCGATCCTCAAATATAGGGTCAGTTACTTCAAATTCTTTTGTCGCATACATGCCGAATGTGAGTTTCCAGAGCTTTGCCTTGTCAGTCTCCTGTCCTGTGATGATGTTGTGTAGGAAAATAAGTTGTTGAACGATGGAGTTATACATGGGTTCAAGCGTATCACCTCCGATTACATTGTATTTAATATGGTGGTGACGTTTCTTCGCGAGGCGAAGTGCTCTGTCAACGTAATCTAACGCAGTGTCATTTTTCATTTTTTGGGAATCCATGCATCTTTGTTCGTACCGAACCATTGTATACCGCCACCCTCGGTCTGGAAAGGTTCTTTAGGCACAGACCAGGTATCCAGAGCGGGGTTTGCAGTACTACGCAGCATCTGCACTGGCTGCTGTGATTGATATACTGTCGTTACTTTTGGAACTTTGATTTCTGTACCGTGTAAATTACCTTCAGGATTGATACCAAGTTTGGTTGGTGGTGTACTTTCGTTCAGTGAATACCAGTTCCCCTGCCAGTTCCCTGGAGCCTGATTTTGGTAGGCCAGTTTTCCTCTGTTGATGGATTCAACAGATACTCTCTCATTAAGATTTATGCCTTCCATATATTCTGGAATTTTATTCTCTGGTATTCCCTGCTCTCTCATGAAGTTATTTACTGTTTCGGTATTGCCCCTAATGTTGATATCACGATTTATATCGCCAGTTCGTCCAAATTTTTCATTTAAGTAGGCGCGTCTTTCTGAGATTACAGGGATTTCCTTGCCTGCATTTTTCAATGCAATTCCGCCTCTGGCACCCGCCAGACCACCTGCAAATGATCCGCCGAGTGCGAACCATTTCTGCTCATCACTTCCTTCTCCGTATAACCGGCCGCCGATGAACGCCCCGGCATAGCCGCCGCCCATCCCACCGGCAAACCCCAGCAGAGCGACAACCGGCCCGGCCAGCACAGCCGTTGCGGCCAGTCCAACTCCTAGTAACACCTTATTCACCCAGTCAGGGATCTCCGGGGAGATGGGATCGGTTTGTACTTTCTCACCACCAATCCGCACGTTTGATGAACCTTCGCTGATGGCAGCGCTACAGGAGAGTAGATCGCCGATACGTGCCGCCGGAAACCCGTTGATATAAACGCGGGAAGATCCTTCTGCCACCCGCTGTGGCGCGGGGCCATGTTCGTCACACTCACCGACTGAGATGTGCGCGATAATGGCTGGCCTGCCGTTGATAAAGACGTTGGGCGATCCCGTTATCAGTCTGCCGGTTTCATGTTTTGGCGCCCATGACATACTGCCCAGCACCTCCCCCAAGCCACCTCCTCCAGCGGCACCGGCAATGGTCGCGGCCAGTACGGCAGTTCCCACTCCCCCCGTGACCAGCGTAAATGCTGCTCCTGCAATGGCTCCCCCAATCAGACCGACAACCAGCCAGCCTTTTGAGGCGGTGTGCTCAATTCCGTCACCGACACGGGCCGCTGAAAAAGGATCTGTGCTGCTCATTCGATATTGATCCGCTGGCTGATGTAAGCCTCAACGGCTTCCATGGTTTCCATGCCTCTGATGCCCCGGACGTTCCTTGCTAACAGCAGGCTGGATATCACGGCCCCTTTTCTGCTGCCAATGATATCCCATAACGCATACTGTCCCGTCCCGTTACCGCAGATGACAGGTGCCAGTGTCAGCGGTGCGCCGTCTGCGTCAAAAAACAGATAATCGCTATTTCTGGCACGTTTCAGATCGATACTGGCGTACAGGTCAGATATGCCCTGAAACAGCGCTAGTTCCCGACTGTCACGGTCAAAGGTAAAGAACAGGGACTGACTTTCTGCGGGGATCTGACTGCGGGGTGCCTTTGTCACGGGCGGCTCGCCGGGGAATGTGATGCTGTCAGTAATGGCGTCATAAATTCGTCCGTGGTAGTCGTCGAACGCATCAGGCGAGGTGCCGATAAAACAAATCAGCTTTTTTCCCTGCCCGTTGTCGCCGGTCAGCACTACTCGCTGTTTCTGAAAAATGACCCGCTGGCCCGATTTGAAACGGTAGAACAGTTCCAGCGCCGGCTTTCCCGCCAGTTCCGTCAGACGAGTATGAAAAAGCGACAAGGCTTCCAGCGTAATATCGAGTTCTTTTGACAGCCTTTCAGACACCGACTGGAGCGTATCGTCAGCGCCAGCGGTTGCACGGGAAATGACAAAGGTAAACTCATTTGCCCCGGAATGACTGAGGGTGAAAAGATTCATGGTGCGATCGCGGAACGCATCGGGCACCGTGATATTACAGTCCTGGAGTGTGTAGTCAGACATCTGAAAGACTCCTGAATCCATAGGTTCGGTTCAGGATATCAGTGTTTTACATGAAGGTGTAGTGGTCAACAAAACCTGGCCACGGCTTTAGATTTTTTACGGTATCTCTTTTCCGATTCGTTCGGTGGTAATCCACCGTTATATTCACGAGGCCTGAGTACACTATAATATCACCTCTGTTTAGGTGACCAAATTCAGTAAACCACTACAGACAAAGCTCTAGGAAAAGCATAATCTGCTTTAAAAAGTTAAGCTTTAAGATAGCTACGGATTGATACCCTACTTCATTTCCCTTGGTTATCTTGCAATTCCTGCAGATTACTCCACAAGTCCTCATCTGTCCCAAAGATGTCAGCCAGAACGCGGGCTTCATCATCGCTAAGACGACGCATACCGCAGATGAAATCTTCAACATCCTGCCGGGAAATCCCCATAGCTTCCCCTAAAGCATCATGAGACATGTTCAGCGGTTTTAAAAATTCCTCTGCCAGTATTTCTCCCACTGTCACAGGGCCGGCGGTATCTGCTTTTGTGTAGTAAGCAAAAATCTCTGAACGCCCCTGCTCATACGTCAGCTCACCTGAAATAATACGTGCCTTAATGGACTCATACAGTGACGTACCACTGGGGTCCATTCCTTCAAGTCTCAGGGAAGCCTCAGCTTTCCGAAAGCCCTCAATGCGTAACCGTGAATCGGGAGTCCTAGACATAGTTTTTCCTTTGAGTTGCAGAAGTAAAGTTCGCTCAGTGAGCGTCACCTCGCGCTCCCCCGTAAACTAACGCGCTTGATTCAAGATTTATTATTACCGGATAAGCTATCACCGACAAAATCATCATGTTTGCGGTTATCCTAACGAGTAGCTGTTTGTTTACGTATCTGAGTCGCCAACTCCCCTCCAATAGTCTGTTGGACACGAGAAGAATTGCTACTTCGTTTCATTGTCTGGTATTCAGCAGCTCCGTTAGCCATGCTGCTTCCCATATAGTTTGCCATGCGGCCAGCACGCGAGAACGACGCAGCAAAACCTTCCCTTCCCCACTGGAATTATCTTTACCGGATGGTTGCTCTCCCGATATGTCTACAGAACCGGTATCTTCACCACCGCCAAATCCGCCGCCTGAACCATCACCGGCAGATCTGGATTCTTCGGCCATTGCCGTTTGTGCAGATTCGAACGCGGCTTTTAATGCTGAGGCCCCACCACTGAATTGAGCTGTAGCGCTCATTGCCATCGTTCCAGCGCCACTAATCGCATTAGCAGCACCCGTAATCATACGCGTCCTAAACCCACCCCCCCTTGTAAAGACGCCCCTCCAACAATACCAGATAACAGCAAAGGCAACTTATTCGTCAATACTAATAGGATAATTAACGCCAGGAGCAAAACAATAAGACTATTAAGATCAGGGACATCACTACCAAAACGATTATCGCGACTGTTATCATAATGGTGGAAATCATTGGCGACCAAATTGATGCGCCTGAACTGACTTTGGTTAATATCAAAAACGCCATATCAACTATGCTTGAGGGTGAAATACCAGTACCTATTCCTAAAGCGTTTGCTGCAAGTTGTCTCATTAAGTTAATTATGGACTTCGATATGACTGGGCCATTGATTAAAAGATAATAAAAAAAACCAAAAAAGTTATTTAACTGTCTGTTTTTAATTGAGTTATAAAAAATACCATAACTCAACCGAAATTTATCACATGGTACTTTTTCACACCTGAATTCTAAACCAGAGAATACCATCAAAAATTCCATTGAAAAAACCGTGCTTCCCGTTGCAAACAGCTGCCAAAATGCCAGACACAAAAGCAAAAAAGCCCGCAATTATGCGGGCTTAGAAGTACTTTACTGCTTTTACGTGCAGGCTGTTGCCAGACGAGAAATCATT